>WOUQ01000033.1 GCA_009772925.1 bacterium | reverse complement strand
CGCTTGCCTCTCATGGCATTTCCACCGCTCGATGTACTTTAAGAATTTCGTCATCCATGATGACTCATGGCAATTCCGCCGCTCGCGATGTACTTTTGCGTATTTTGAAATTCAAGATGGCGGCCCATTAGCGGCGCATGATTGACAGGCGCCTTCCGCTCGAGTGCGCTTATCGCGTCGCCATCTTCGCGCACTTCCTTTGTTCTCGCCGCGCGTCCGCCCACGCAGGCGCCACCCAGACGCCTCGAGTGCGCTTATCGCGTGCGCCATCTGCTCGCGCTCCATTGTTCTCGCCGCGCGTCCGCCCACGCAGGCGCCACCCAGAAGCGCGCTCCTTTGTTCTCGGCGCGTGCCGCTGCGCGCCCGAGGCGCCGCGGCGCCTTCAAGATGGCGTCTTTTTTTGAATCAGCCAATCAGCGACGAGGGCGGCGCGCGCGCCACGGGCGCCACCCGAGACATGCATAGTGACACGCATAGCGCAACAGCCAATCAGAGTGCGCGTTGGCGCCGATTGCTCGCATATAAATTCGCATGCATTCGCCTTTCGCTATTATTTCTCTGCAGCAATACAATATAAAATGGGCGAGAAGGTGCTCAGTTCGTATTCGCTCTGCACGAGTTCGGAGTTCTACAAGGTCTACGCCGACATCTTCACTGTCAAGAAGTTCATCGGCGCGAAGGTGACGCGTACGTGGCTTGACAAGGAGACGAATGAGCAAACGGATCGCCACTTCACCTTCTCGGCGAGCCTGAAGGAACTTCGCGAGCTGCGCAGCAATCTGTCGGTGCTGATCAAGGAGCTCGAGCGCCTCCATGGTATGCAGAGAAGACTACAAACTTTTTTTTATCTTGTGTACAAGTGAACGTGAACATAACTTGTTGTCTTCTCTGCATACAGGAGATGACGGACGCGGAGCTGGAAGCGCTGGACAAGTGGCTGGTGTCGCGAGCAAACGGAAGACCGACAAGCGCCCACCCGTTTCCGATGCCAAGCGCGGACGCCCCGTCGGCTCCAAGAACAAGCCTGACGCGAAGCCACGTGCCCGCGCCAACGAAGACGCTGGCGGCGACGACGACGACGAAGCGGCCGACGAAGGCGTTGTCGAAGGAGATGCGTGAGCGGAAGCGCCAGACGTCGCTTCTGCGGCGCTTGAAAAAGAAGAGTGCGAAGAACGTGAACTCGCCTTCGGGCGACGCGTCGCCGGACACGCGCCACACTCCCGCGCCGACCGTGTTCCCCTTCTTCCCAAAGCGCGCGCCCACGCAAGCACCCGCGACGCACGCACTCGCTACGCATGGCACGCAGACGCTCACGCAATCGGCGCCCACCCTCACTGCTCTGCTCACGCAAGCTTCGCCGCCGCCGCCGCCACCGCCGCCTCCTTCGCTCGCGCCACCTTCGCTCGCTGTTGTTGCACCCGCGCTCGCGCCTCCTTCGCACGCCGCGCTCGCGCCTATTGACTTCGCCGCGTCGCTCACCTCTGTCACTCTCTCCTTCAATCTGGCGTCGATGTCGCTCGCGCAAGGCGTTGAGATGGTCGCGTTCATCTATGGTAGGCTCTTCGAGCACCAGTACTCGCACACGATGAACGATCGCATGCTCTACAGCGCGAATCTGTGGGCGGTGGAGAAGATGGCGCATGAGATGGGCACGGAGGCCCAGGCGACCACGTTCGCGCACTGGCAGCAAATCGCGCACTCGCTCATCGATCAAATCTGCACGCTTGTTTGAGCTCATGTCGGTGGTTGAATAAACGAACTTGAAACAAACTACTTGAAGCGGATGGCTATATAACGCTAGCCGAGCTTAGATGGGGGTATTCAGATTAGAAGATGCCGAAGAGAGGCTATTGTTTCAAGCACCCGAGCAACATTATCGTGGCCGGGCCTACGGGCTGCGGCAAGACCTTCTTCCTGCACCGGGTGCTCCAGCATCGCCTCTTCGACCCGATGCCCACCCGCATAGTGGTTGTCTATGCCGAGTGGCAAGACATGTACTCCGAATGGAAGAGGTGGTACCCGACAACCGAGTTCATCCATGGCTTCGATGCGAGCATCTACGACAAGTTCAGCAGGGCCGAGCGGAACCTGCTCATCATCGACGATCAAATGGGCAAGGCAGGCAAGAGCAACGTGCTCATGGACCTCTTCACCAAGGCGTCGCATCACCGGAACCTG
>WOUQ01000010.1 GCA_009772925.1 bacterium | reverse complement strand
CGGGCGCGCAGCGGCGACTCGCCGCCGCCCCCGGGCAGCGCGTGGAGTGGCTGCGCCGCGGCGCGCAGGCGCGGCAGCGCCCGGTGGCGCTGCGGCCGCTGCAGCGCGGCCTTCTTCTCCGGCGGCAGGGCGGCGAGCAGCGCGGCGGTCCACAGCACGGTCTCGGCGGATAGCCGGTGGTAGCAGACCGAGGCCTCGAAGTTGCTGCCGTCGGCGTGAAACTGGTAGTCGATTTCGGCGATCAGTTCTTGCGCCGCGAAGGCCAGCCAGGCGTCGACTTCGGCGTCGCACGGCAGCCAAGCGGCGACGAAGGCCAGCCCGGCAATGTCGGCGAGGTAATGGTTGCCGCGGTGACGCGGTGCCCACTCGAGGTTGGCGACGATGTGCCGCCCGTGCGCGCGCATCGCCGCCGCGAAGGCGGCCTCGAACTCGGCGTCGAAGCGTATGCCGGCGGCCAGCGCGATGTCGCGCGCCAGCAGCAGGTTGGCGGCGCGGATCGCGATGTCCATCGCGCAGGCCCAGTTCACGCCGAAGCCAGGCGGGTTGGCGGCGAGGAAGTCGAGCGCTTGGTTGCGCAATTCGCGGGCATAGACCTGCGGCGCAAGATAGGCTGCATGTCCCGCAGCCGCAAAGTGGCAGGCGAGTGCCAGCGCCGGCAAGTGCTGGCAGCGCGCCAGCTCCCACGGCACCTTGATATCAACGCCGGTGCGATGAGCGAAGCGGATGTCGCGGTGCCAGCAGACCTCACGCCAGCGGTAGCCGGACTTGAAATCGAGTTGCCAGTCGATCGGCACGTAGCCAGCATCGACGAGGCGCCACAGGCGCTGTGCCTCAGCGAGGTTGGCGGCGTTGATGCGCCCTGCGAGCCAGTTCCCTGCCCGGTCGGCGTGCACCGGCTGCGACATCGCGTAGACGATGCCCTCGACGCCGTGGCAGTGCACACCGTGGGCGACCAGCGTCGGCCCGGAGCCGAGCAGGTCGAAGCGGTGTTCGAGTGCGTCGGCGGCCTGCTGCCGCAAGACATCCGGGAACTCCGGAAAGTCGGCGGCAAGCGCGCCGACGAAGTTGCCGTCGAGGAAGGCGAAGCGGGCGTGCGCGGGGAGAGCCGCGCCGGCGGCGACGAAGGTCGGCTGCCGGTGGTCACGCAGGCGCACGAAGAGGTGACGCAGTTCGCGCCTTGCTCGGCGCAGGGCACGGATCGGCAGGGCGAGAGCTGTCATCGGCAGGCGGCGCCGTCGATCGCCGGCAGGCGCTGGCGTTGGCAATCGTGGTTCCGTGTCATGCCGTCGCGTCCCGGAGCGTGAGCCGGTGCGCACGCAGGTAGAAAGCCGCGTTGGCCAGCGCGGCGGAAACGGCTGTCGAAATCGCCGCACCGACGGCGCCGTAGGACGGGATCAACAAGAGGCACAGAGCGACGTGGGCGACCAGCGCGGCAACGATGGCCAGCGCCAGAAAACGGAATGCTTCGTAGCGCAGGAGCAGGTTGGCGTGCGGGCTGAACGCGAAGGAAATGACCGCCGAGATGCACAGTACGCGGAAGGTCGCGGTCGCCTGCGGATACTTGCCAGCATCGATCCACGGGATGAGCCAACCGGACAGCCAGGCAGCCAATGCGGTGCCGGTGGCGAACAACAGCAGGAGCCGACGGTGGCGAGCCAGGATCGCCAGCAGGTCGGCGGCTCCGCCGGCACGCTGGATCATCGGCAACAGCACGACATGAACGGCACCGAGTGCCAGCGACAGGATGCTGTAGTAGCGAAACGCGGAGCCGTAGGTCGCCAGCATCAGTTCGTCGCCGACGATCTTCAGCATGAAGATATCGGCCTGCGTGAAAAGGCCAACGACGAAGAAGTAAGCGAACAAGCCGAAGTACTTCCGGTCTGCAAAGCGCCGGGCGTACCGTACGCTTCCCGCAACGCTTGCCGCCGAACCGGCGAGTCGCCCGCGCAGGGCGAACCAGGCGACGAACAGCAGCGAGGCGGCTTGCACACCGAGAACCGCGTAGGCGGTGACGCCGTCGCCGTATTGCCAGATCAGCAGCAAGGCGATGGCGACGAACAGTGCCGAGCGGGAGACTTCGATCAGCGAGAAACGGGCAAACGCAAGTTCTCGCTGGTAACAGGTCTTGGCGAACTCCGAGGCGCAATTCGCGAGGACGAGCGCCAACGCCAGTCCGTAACCGACACCCAGCGTGCCTATCAAGGGCAGTCCGAGTATCGCCAACAAACCGATCAGCATGCCTTGCAGACCCAGCGCCGGCCACGCGTCCCCGGATCCGCCCTTCCCGCCGGTCAGGATGTAAAGGCGGTTGAAGGTGGCCGAGACGCCCTGTGTGGCGAACGCGACCAGTGAGAGGAGCAGGGTGTAGGTTGCATACTCGCCAGACGGCATGTAGCGGATCAGGACGATTCCAAGTCCACCCAGCAGCACCTTAGAGATCAAGTCGAAGGAAAATACTTGGGCGAACGCTCTCATCGCAGATGCCAGCGCTTCTCATTAAGAAAGCGGCGAAGCTGCGCATAGGCGCCGCGGTGATACGCCTCTGCGGACGCGGGCGCGGCTGGTTTGAGCAAGAACATCCAAGCGCTTGCGAATGACATCGGTACGCGGTCAGCCACTTCGGTGTTCCACTTGATCATGCGTGAAGACGTTAATAGCTGGTCGAAGCCGAACCCGCATAGCAGTGTTCGTGGGCGCGACTCGACTATTTCGAACCCGGCAAATGCTATGGCTGAACGGATGCTCCGGAGGCTGAAAAAATTGATGTGGGGGCTGATCGCGAGCGTATCTGCCGCGGTGGTTGCGATCGCCTGCCCGCGCAACCGTCGCTTGATCCAGCGCAGAACAGCGTAGATCCCTGTCAGGTGCATAAGCGTTTCGGCGAGCGAGGCTAGCTCGAAGGGGCCGAGACCATTCGGCAAAGTCAGCAACAACATGCCGCCTGGAGTGAGCCGCTCGCGCAGGAAGGCAAGGAAGGCATCAGGGTCCTCGACATGTTCGATAACTTCTGAGGCAATCACCAGATCGAAATAACCGGGGTCAGACAGCTCACCATCGAGATGGAAGCGGGCGTTGGCCGGGCAATCCTCGCGATTGGCGAAGTCAACGCTCGCCGGATCGCTGTCCATCCCGACGAAGGTGGTACAGGGGAAGCGCTCGGCCAGCGGCTTGGTCAGGTTAGTGCCGGTGCCGCAACCGATGTCGAGGACGCGATCAGGTTGCAGTCTGTCGATCACGCCAGCGACAAAACCGAATCGCTTGGCAATACCGTAGGTGTTTTCAAGCACGGATGTACGCCTTCCACCACAAGGCGAAATTGAACAGATACCAGACCTGCGCCGCCTTGCGCTCGTCGATCAGGCGGAACACCTCGTCGCGGTCGAAGAAGTCGGTCTGCGCGCAGAAGGCATCGAGCTCGCTGCGGATCTCGGCGCCCAGGCGGTCGAGGAACCACTCGTGGATCGGCACGCCGAAGCCCTGCTTGGGCCGGTCGATGATCTCGTCGGGGATGACGCCGCGCACCGCCTTCTTGAGGATGTGCTTGAGCGTGCCGTTCCGCGTCTTGGTCGCCTCCGGAATGCTCATCGCCAGCTCGACGAGCTTGTGGTCGAGGAAGGGCACGCGACCTTCGAGGCTCACCCCCATGCTCATCTTGTCGACGCGCATCAGCAGGAGTTCGGGCAGCCGCAGGTTGAGGTCCAGGTAGCTCATCCAGTTGAGCCACGAGGGATCGCGCGCCTTTCGCTCGAAGCGTTCGCGGATCGGTGCAATCGCTTCCCACGAAGTCTTGCCCGCGAGCTTGCGGCGCAGGCGCGGCGACAACAGGCGGTGCTTGTGCGTTTCCGTAAAAGCCTCGGCACCGCCCCAGAACACCGGCAATCCGGCGGCGCCGCGGCGCAGCCATTCGTAGGAGAAGTTGCGCTCCTTGCCGAAGAGGCGCATCACTGCGAGGCCGAGCTTCTTGAAGATGGCGGGGATCGGCAGTTCGTTGTAGCGCTGCAGGCGCAGCGCGGTCTTCCAGCCGGGGTAGCCCCAGAACAGTTCGTCGGCGCCCTCGCCGACCTGGCAGACGATGACGCCGTTGTCGCGCGCCAGCTTGGAGACGAAATAGACCGGGAAGCACACCGGGTCGGCGATCGGCTCATCCTGCAGGCGGATCATCTCGGGCAGGAAGCCGAGCAGGTCGTCTACGGTCAGCAGCTTCTCGTGGTACTCGGCGCCGACTTCGTCGGCGACGCGTTTCGCGTAGTGCAGCTCGTTCTGGTAGCTGGCGTACTCGCCGGCGTAGCCGATCGAGAAGGTGCGCACGCGTTCGCCCGGGCCTTCCGAGAACAGCGCCGCGTTGGTGCTCGAGTCGATGCCGCCGGAGAGGAAGACGCCGACCGGCACGTCGCTGACCTTGCGCAGACGCACGGCGACCTTCAGCTCGGCGAGTATCTTCGCGGCGATTTCGTCGTCACTGGCGTCGGCCAGCGGCAACGGGTTGTCGAGCGGGTCCCAGTAGCGCTCCTCGTGCAGCGCGCCGGCGGCGTCGATGCGCAGCCAGCTGGCGCAGGGCAGCTTGCGGATGCCGGCGAACAGCGTGTCGGGCGCCGGCGTGGCGAGGAAGGACAGGTAGTGCAGCAGCGCTTCCTCGTTGACGGCGCGCGGCTGCTCGGGGTCGGTGAGCAGCGCCTTGATTTCCGAGGCGAAGGTCAGCCGCCCGTGGTGCACGCTGTAGTACAGCGGCTTGACGCCCATGCGGTCGCGGATTAACCACAACTCGCGCTTGCGCGCGTCCCACAGCGCGATGGCGAACATGCCGCGGAAACGCTGCAGGCAGGCGATGCCCCACTGCTCGAAGGCGTGCAGAATGACCTCGGTGTCGGAGTGGTCGGTCTTCCAGCGGTGGCCGCCGAGCGCTTCGAGTTCGCGGCGGATCTCGGCGTGGTTGTAGATCTCGCCGTTGAACACCACGCGCAGGCTGCCGTCCTCGTTCTCCATCGGCTGCGCGGCGGCGTCCGACAGGTCGATGATCGACAGCCGACGGTGGCCGAGGCCGACGCGGCCGTCTTCCGACACCCAGACGCCGCAGCCGTCGGGGCCGCGGTGGGCCATCGTGTCACGCATCGTCGCGACGAACTGCTCAGTGGCCTGGAAGGTGCCGTCCTGCAGGGCGAGGACGCCGGCGATACCGCACATTACTTGGTTGCTCGAATACCGATGAACCAACCCCACGAGTCCGGAAAGAACTTGCTGATCCAGCGGGGCCAGTGGTCGGTGTCGTAGGTGGTGATCAGGGGGATTGTCTCTGTACTGCCGAATTTCCCAAACAGCGACCGGAGTTCACCTTCGGTATAAGCCTTGGTCCCGACACTTTCGACCTTGTCCCAAACAACATCCGAAAAACTGAGCCAAGGCTTTCCCTTGAGTAGCGCATGCTTAACCCAAAATTTGAAGACGAGTGGCGAACGCCGCCCGTACAGCATGCCGATGAACCTTCCTCCGGGTTTGAGAACTCGCCTGATCTCGTCAATGATCAGTTCCGGTTTTTCCGAGTGATGGATTACACCCCACGAATAGACGATGTCGAAAGAATCATCGGGAAAAGGGAGTGATTCGGCATCGAGGCGTTGCAGCTCAGACGAAAATCCGTAGAGCGCGAATCGCGCCTGAGTCGTCGCAATCGCTGCCGCCGTCAGATCGACGCCGTGGCATTTGGCGCCAGAACGCGCCCACTGCAGGTGATCGGTGCCAGCGCCCACACCAACCTCAAGAATCTTCTTGCCGTGATGTCGGGAAAACTGGGCGACTGAATGAATGAATGGCTCGACGCGGTAGCGATGCTCCTCGATCTGCTCAAACCACTCTAGGGTCAGCGGCTGCCGGTCGCCAACGATCACCTCGCCGCTACCGCAAGGGCCTTGCTCCCAGAATGCGCGCACTTCGTCATTGAGTTCCAACTGCTTCTCCTAATCTTGATAATTGCTGATCTGTCGTGTAATGAAAAAGTGCAACTACCCACAGCGCGTTACACGAGATATCAAATTCTCGACGTCGAAGCTGATGCGCGTCGCCTGCACCTGCTGCCACAGCGGAATCGGCCACTCGGCCTGCCCCTTGATCGCGCGGGCGAAGGCCAGCAGCTCTTCCTTCTGCCCCTTGTCGGCAGCGCGCGTGGCGAGCGGCTTCTCTTTGCTGCCGGCAACCGTCAGGCTGCGGTAGTCGTCGAGCGAGATCACCGTGCCGTCGACGAAGACGTCGAGTCGCTCCTTGGGGTACTCGGTGGCCCCCAGCGCCGTGTACGTCAGCGTCGCGAGCGAGCCGTCGGCGAAGGACAGCGTCGCGACGAAGTTGTCGCTCGCCGCGTAATAGCCGGTCGCCGGGCGGATCGCCATCGCCTCGATGCGGTCGACGCGCGCGCCGGTGAGGAAGGTGAAAAGGTCGTAGATGTGGCAGGCCTCGCCGCGGTTGCGACCGCCGCCCTCGGGGCCGTGGACCCAGTGGTCGAGCGGGATGTAGCCGGCGTTCATGCGGTAGTTGAGGATCATCGGGTTGCTGCGCGCGGCGATGCGTGCGGCGATGCGTTGCGCGTACGGCGAGAAGCGGCGGTTGAAGCCGGTCAGCAGCACAGGCTTGGGGCCCTTGCCCTTCGCGTAGAAGTCCTCGATCGCGCGCAGCTCGTCTTCCTCGAGCGACAGCGGCTTCTCGAGCAGCACGTGCTTGCCGGCGGCGAGCGCTTCGAGCGCCAGCCGGCCGTGCGAGTCGTGGCGGGTGGCGACGATCACCGCGTCGATGTCCTGGTCGGCGAGTACCTCGCGGTAGTCGGTGGTGGCGTATTCCGCGCCGAAGCGCTTGCCGGTGGCGGTGGCGTTGTGGCCGGTGCGGCTGGCCACCGCGCGCAGGCGGAAGTCGGCCTGCATCTCCATCAGATTGGGCAGGTGCATGCCCTTGGCGAAGCCGCCAGCGCCGATCAGCCCGATGCGGATCACCTCGCTGGCGACGCGCGACACCGCTGGCGCGAGCTCGACGCGGTGCACCGGGCCGACGATTCGCTGCGGATACGACAGCAGCACCATCAGCGGTTTCTCGGTGCCGCCCTGCAGCGAGCGGTAGGCGGCGTCGACCTGGTCGATCGGGTGCACGGCGGCGATCAGTGGCTTGAGATCGACGGCGCCGTCGGCGATCAGGCGCAGGTACTCGGCCATGTTGCGGCCCTCGGTCCAGCGCACGTAGGCGAGCGGGTAGTCGAGCCCGCCTTCCTCGTACTGTGCGTCGTAGCGGCCGGGGCCGTAGGAGGTCGAGATCAGGAAGTCGAGTTCCTTGACGTAGAAGTCGGCACGTTGCAGGTCGAGCCCGACGTCGCCGACCAGCACCACGCGCGCCTTTTTGCGGCACATGCGGAAGGCTGCCGAGACGATCGCGTCGGACGGCCCGGCGGCGGTGATGACGACGCCGTCGGCGCCGGCGCCGCCGGTGATGCGGGCGACCTGCCGCACGTCGTCGGTGTCGTCGGGGTGCACGCCGTAGTTCATGCCGTGGCGGGCGGCGAGCGCGATGCGCGAGCGATCGAGATCGACGCCGATGACGCGGCAGCCGTTGGCGCGCAGGAGCTGCACGGTGAGCTGGCCGAGGATGCCCAGGCCGATGACGACGAAGGTCTCGCCGAGCGTCGGCTGCGCGCGGCGGACGCCCTGCAGCGCAATGGCGCCAAGGGCGACCGACGAGGCCTCGTCGAAGCCGACGTTCTCCGGGATCGGCACGACGAGGTTCTTCGGCACGCGCACGACTTCGGCGTGGAAGGCGCACTGCGCGCCGGCGCAGGCGACGCGGTCGCCCGGCGCGAACTCGTCGACGCCGGCGCCAACCTCGACGACCACGCCGGCGCCGGAGTAACCGGTCGGCAGCTCGACCGACAGACGCTCCTGGACGAGGCGGCGGGTCGCCATCAGTCCGTCGGCGAGGACCATGTCGACAACTTTCCGGACGTGTTGCGGCTGCCGCAGCGCGCGCTTCCAAAGCGGCAGGCCGGTCGATTTGACACCCGACATCTCGGTGCCGATCGAGATGCACGAGTGATCCATCTGGATCAGCACTGTGCCCGCTTCGACCATTGGCGCCGGCACGTCTTCGAGGCGGACCGCTCCGCCGCTGACTAAAACCTGTTTCACCGTCGGATTCCTTTCGGTTCGATGTCGTTTGCAAGGCCGGTCGCAGCCAAGGCGGAGCGAGTCATGCACGTATGCTAGGTCGACGCAAATGCGGGCCAGGCCAGTGCACAACGCGATACATAGTCGCCGGGGCCAAACCGGAGCAAGTCAGCGTCGACCAGCTTGTGCAGTGCTCCATCCGATTTGCTGCGGTCGAGTTCGATGGGACACTTCTTCCCGATGCTCTGCGCGTGCAGGTTAGGCAACGCACCAAGGCGGAGCCCACCCAGCCGCGATGCCCCGCAATGAAAATCTTTGCGTTGCATTCAATGGGCTTACTCAATGCGGTCATTGCCTTGTAGCAAAGCTTCTTGTTGATCAGTTCGTAGGCTCGGAGAATTTTAGGTCTTCGCACACCATTTGGGCGACCATTTCGTCGAAGAGGACTCGTCCGAGTCCAGCCAAGCTTGGCCTTGATGGAGCCCCCCTGCAGGGCCTCCACTTCGGCAGGGCGGAAATAGAGGGGGCCGAACTGGACAAGATAACGTTGATGACGTGAGCTTTGTAGCCTTGTAGAACAGGTACTGGGCACAGTAAGCGCCTTCCTGGCTCGCGATGAATACGATTCATTCTCTAAAACATGCCGTGTCACATAAATTTGGAACGAATTAAGTGGTGCAAATTTACAGAAATAACCACGTCCCTGCTCCACCACTTCTTGAGTTGCAAATCTTATCGCCCTGGCCAAGCTCCGCCCCGCCGCTACAATTCACGAATGCGACTGCTGTACTCGGCGGCCTGGCTGTTCGCCCTGCCCTTTCTGTTTCTCTACCTGGTCTGGCGCGCCCTGCGCCAGCCGGACTATTTGCGGCATTGGCGCGAGCGGCTGGGCTGGGGGCCGAGGCGGGGCGCGCGGCCGCGCATCCTGGTGCACGCCGTTTCCGTCGGAGAAACGCGGGCGGCGGAACCGCTGGTAAAGGCGCTGCTTGCCCGTTACCCGGACCATGAAATCCTGCTCAGCCACATCACGCCCACCGGGCGCGCCACTGGCCGCGAGCTTTTCGCGGAGCGCGTGACGCAAACCTATCTGGCCTATGACTTCCCACCCCTGGTGCGCCTCTTCCTCGCGCGAACGCAGCCCAGCCTGTGCGTGGTCATGGAGACGGAGATCTGGCCCAATCTGTTTGAGGCCTGCGCGCGCCTGGGCATCCCCGTCCTGCTGGTCAATGCGCGGCTGTCGGAGAAATCCGCGCGGGGCTACGGGCGCATCGCGCGCCTCGTCCGCCCGGCGCTGTCCAGCCTATACGCCATCGCCGCGCAGACCGCCGACGACGAGGCGCGCCTCGCGGCCCTGGGCGGCGCCCACATCGAGGTCACCGGCAACGTGAAGTTCGACGTCACGCCGCCGGAGGACACTGTCAAAAAAGCCGAGGTCCTGCGCCGCCTGTTCGCCGGCCGCTTCGTCTTCCTGGCGGCCAGTACGCGGGATGGCGAGGAGGCGCTGTTGCTGGACGCGCTGGAGCGGTTTGGCCTGGAAGATGGTCTGCTGGTGATTGTGCCGCGCCATCCGCAACGCTTCGAGGAAGTGGCGCGCATGATCGGGCAACGCGGGCTGCCCTGGGCGCGGCGCGGTGCCCCGGACATGGCGACCGAGCATATCCGTGTCTTCCTCGGCGACAGCATGGGCGAACTGGCCGCCTATTACGCCACCGCCGATCTCGCCTATGTCGGCGGCAGCCTGCTGCCCTTCGGTGGACAGAACCTGATCGAGGCGGCGGCGGCGGGATGCCCGGCCCTCATCGGTCCGCATACATGGAATTTCCTCGACGCCGCGGACCAGGCGGTGGCAGCGGGCTGCGCCCGGCGCGTGCACGATGTGGACGACCTCGTCGCGGCGGTGGCGGAACTGCGGCGCTCCCCCGAACGGCGCGCGGCGATGGCGGCGGCGGGCCTGTGCTTCAGCGCGGATAACCGTGGCGCCACGCGACGGGTGATGGCTCTCATCGAGGCGGCCCTGGACGGTGCCATCCCCGAGAACCGCCTGGACTGAGCAATACCCCGGGTAGAAAAGCCTTATTCGCGCAGCAGCGCGTCGACCGCTTTCACGTCGTGCTCGCCGAGGATGCCGGCGGCGGCCTTGAGCTGCAGGCCGGACAGCACGGTACGGTAGCGCGCGGCGGAGAGATCGCGCTGGGTGGAGAAGTACTGCTGCTGGGCGTTCAGCAGGTCGACCCGCGTACGCACGCCCACCTCCAGGCCGAGCTTGGTGGACTTGAGTTGCGCCTCGCTGGACACCAGGGCCTGCCCGAGAGCGCGCGTCTGTGCATCGCCGGACATCACCCCGAGGAAGCCCTGGCGCGCGTCCAGACGGGACTGGCGGCGCGCGTCCTCGAGGTCGTAGCGGGCCCTTTCCTGGTTGGCAACCGCCTCCCGCACGCGCGAGTCGGTGGCGCCGCCCTCGAACAGGTTCCAGCCCAGCACCACGCCGATCTGGCTGATCTTGGTATCGATATTGGTGCCGATGATGTTGGTGGAGGCATTGCGGTTGTCGGCGTAGCTTGCCTGCAGGTCCAGGGTGGGCAGATAACCGCCGCGCTGCCGTTGCACCTCGCGCCGGGCCAGTTCGAGGCCGGAACGGAAGCTCGCGACGCCGAGACTGTCCTCCTCGGCCTGCTTGACCCAGGTCTCCATGTTGGCCGGCTCCGGCAGGGGCATGGCCACGCCCTCGGCGAGTCTGGCCAGACGCGGGGCCTCGGCACCGATGATCTTTTCCAGGGCGCGCCGCTTGATTTCCAGGTCATTCAGCGCGGCGATTTCCTGGGAAGTGGTCAGATCGAAGCGGGCCTGCGCCTCGTGTGTGTCGGTGATGGTGGCGGCGCCCACCTCGAAGCTCTTGCGCGCCTGCGCCAGCTGTTCCGCGAAAGCCGTTTTCTGGGCCTGCACGCTGGTGACGTTGTCCTCGGCCTGCAACACCTCGAAATAGGCGGTGGCGCTGCGCAGCAAGAGTTCCTGTTCGGCCAGGCGCAGTTGCTGTTCCCCCAGCAACTGCTGGATCCTGGCCTGTTCATAGGCCTCAAGGTTCTGCTTGCGATACAGCGGCTGCACGAGCAGCAGGCGGTAGCCATAAGGCTCGGTGTTGGTCACCACGCCCGGGCTGGCATCCGCGCGGGTATCCAGATAGCTCGCCGTCAGGGTCAGGTTGGGCAGCAGACCCGCCTTGCCCTGCGGCAGTTTCTCGAGATTCGCCCGATAGGCCTCGCGGGCCGCGGCGAGCTTGGCGTCATTGCTCCGGGCCAGGTTGTAGACCTCGCCCAGGTTCGCGCCGACCGCCACCGGGGTGACCAGCAAGGTGCCGGCGGCAAGCGCAAGGGCGGTGAGGAGGGTGCGTGGCATCTTCATCTCAGTACAAAGGCATGTGGGGATCGACTTCCTTGGCCCAGGCATCGACGCCCCCCGTCAGGTTGATCACCTCGGTGAAACCGTTGTGCTCCAGGAAACGCGCGACATGGAAGCTGCGCACGCCATGATGACAGATCACCACCGTCTCGCGTCCCGGATCGAGCTGGCCGAAGCGGCTGGGAATGCCCGACATGGGCAGGAGTTCCGAGCCTTCGATATGGCAGCGTTCGAACTCCCAGGGTTCCCGCACGTCCAGCAAATGGGGGTTGTCCCTGTGCGGATCGTCCAGCCAGGCCTTGAGTTCGCGCGGGTGCAGATGGCGCATGCTCAGAACGAGAAGCGCTCCGGCTCCAGCGCATGCCGCAGGGGTTGCACGCGGGTTTCGAACAGCCGGTCGGTGCGGTGCGTGCCGGCCGCCGTCAGGTGAACCAGGCTGGCGGACATGATGGGCCCCTCACCCAGCGGCGCGAACAGGCGCCCACCCGGGTTCAGGCGCTGCAAGTACGCCGCCGGCAGCAGAGGCGAGGAGCCGGTGAGGACGATGACATCGAAGGCGCCGTCCTCGGCCCAATCGCGCGCCGCGTCGCCGAGGCGGGTCTGGATGTTGGTGAGCCCATGCGCGCGAAACTTCTGCTCCGCCTGTTCCTTCAGGTCGGCATGCAGTTCGACCGTCACCACCACGCCCGCCTGGCTGGCCAGCAGGGCGGTGAAGTAGCCGCTGCCGGTGCCCACTTCCAGCACGCGCTCGTGCGAGCCGACATGCAGCGCCTGCAGCACCCGCGCCTCGATCTTCGGCGCCCACATGACCTCGTTGTGACCGATGGGAATTTCCATGTCGACGAAGGCCAGGGAACGGTAGACGGGGGGCACGTAGTCCTCGCGACGGATCTTGAAAAGCAGGTCCAGCACCTTCTGGTCGAGCACTTCCCAGGGCCGGATCTGCTGTTCCACCATGTTGAAGCGCGCCTGTTCGATATTCATGGGCCACATCCTTGTGTAAACCGGTTGCTTGCGGCGGATATCCCGCGTCGTCCGCATTTTACTCCATCTCCCCGGCCGGCCCGCTCGAACCCGGTCTGGCGCGGCAATGGCAGGCCTGTCCCGCAATCCGCGGGTAGAATCCGCCAGCCCATCCCCAGACCCCGTTTCCTTCACCATGAGTTTCCTTTCCCGCCGGCATGCCCGCGCGCGCGCCACGGTCGAGATCAGCGAGCGCAACGGCGTCCGCTATCTGCACCTGGGCGGCCCGGCGGTGCAAAGCGCCATGCGCCTGAAGACCCCCTTCGCCCTGGAACTGGAATACACGCGAGCCATACTGGCCTTCCTGCTGTTCAGGCCGGAGCCGCGCGACATCGCCCTGATCGGCCTGGGCGGCGGCTCGCTCGCCAAGTACATCCATCGCCATCTGCCCACCAGCCGGCTGACCGCCCTCGAAATCCATGCCGAAGTGGTGGCCGCCGCCCGCGGCTACTTCCTGCTGCCCCAGGATGACGAGCGTCTCAGCGTCCGCACCGAGGACGGCTCCGCATTCGTGCAGGCGCACCCGGACAGCCAGGACGTGCTGCTGGTGGACGGCTACGACGCCAAACGCATCGTCGAGGACCTGGCCAGCCCGGAGTTCTATCGCGCCTGCCATGCCATGCTGCGGCCGGGCGGCGTCGCGGCCTTCAACCTGTGGGGGTCGGACGCCTACTACCCGCGTTACCACGACCGCATCACGCGCGCCTTCGGCGAGCACACCCTGCAACTGCCCGCCGAGAAAAAGGGCAACGTCATCGTCTTCGCCTTCCGCAAACCCCTGCCGGAGACCCGGCTGGAACACTTGGAGCGCTCGGCGGAATGCCTGGAGGCCTTGCTGGGCCTGGAGTTTCCCGCTTTCGTCGCGCGCATGCGGCAATGGAATCCAGTCTCCGAGAACGCTTTCATCGTCTGAGCAGCGCCCCCGGCGGTTTTCCGGACAGGCCGCCGGCCATCGCGGCTTTGCATGCGTTCCGGAAGGGTGGGAAAATCGACCTCAGTCAAGTATTGAATCGAGGCGGCCATGGTCGACAAGGACGGTTACCGGCCGAACGTGGGCATCGTCATCTGCAACGCGCGCAATGAGGTGTTCTGGGGCAAGCGCGTCCGGCAGAACTCCTGGCAATTCCCGCAAGGCGGGATCAAGCCGGGCGAGAGCCCCGAACAGGCGATGTATCGGGAACTCATGGAGGAAGTGGGTCTGGCCAGAGAGCACGTGCGCCTGTTGGGCCGCACGCGCGACTGGCTGCGCTACGACGTGCCGCGCGACTGGGTGCGCCGAGAGTGGCGCGGACACTATCGCGGCCAGAAGCAGATCTGGTTTCTCCTGCGCCTGACCGGCCAGGACTGCAACGTCCGCCTGCGCGCTTCCGATCACCCAGAATTCGATGCCTGGCGCTGGCATGACTACTGGTCGCCGGTCGAGGACGTGGTCGACTTCAAGCGTGAAGTCTATCGTTCCGCCCTGGCGGAACTGGAACGCTATCTCGCCGTCGGCATCGCCCATGCGCGCGTCTGCCACCCCTACCAACTGGCCGGCCGCACCCACGGCGCCGGCCACACCTGAACCATCGCGAGGCAACACCATGAACGCAGCCTATAGCGCTCTCGCCACCTCACCCCTGCAAAAGGGCGCCACCTTCAACAAGCCACGGCAGGTTCTACCCGAGCGGGTCAATCTGGAAAACGCCGCCAGCGAGGTGATGACCGATTTCAAGGTCGTCACCGCCTACACCATCTTCCCCCTGGAGACGATCGAGGCTGCCCGCGCCAAGATGATCCACCGCGGCGTGCGCATGCTGCTGGTGGTGGACGATCTGAACAGCATTCTCGGCCTCATCACCGCCTCCGATCTGACCAGCGAGAAGCCGATGCAGGTGGTGCAGACCCAGGGCATCCGCCACGCGGATGTGATGGTCAAGGACATCATGACGCCGCGCGAAAGGCTGGAGGTGCTGTGCATGGAGGACGTGCGCAAGGCGCGCGTCGGCGACATCGTGCACACGCTCAAGACCCAGGGCCGCCAGCACGCCCTGGTGGTGGACCGCGCCGAGGACCGCAGCCAGGTCCTGCGCGGTATGTTCTCGGTCTCGCAAATCAGCCGCCAACTGGGCGCCACCCTGGAAACCGCCGGCGTCGCCCATACCTTCGCCGAGCTGGGCGCCGAGCTCGGCAGATAAGCCCTTCACCGATGCACCTGGCCGCCCGCGCCACCACATTGCCCGGTGATCCCGGCCGGTGGGATCGCGGCGAGCCGTTGTGGAAGCTGGCACCCAAGCGGGACGCCGATGGCCGGCCCTATACCGACTTCATGATGCTGGCACCGCGGCTGAACCAGCGCCCCGCCGCCGAAATCGAGGCGCTGACCCACATCATCCGCGATGTGCTGACCCGCCATGAGGAATGGGTGGTGTTCGCCGACCTCAACCTCAAGTGCAATGTCCTCTGGGTGTCCCTGAAACACCAACCCGGCGTCATGGCCCGCATCATCACCGCCCTGCGCGCCCGAGCGCCGGAATTCAAGCTCGTCGCCCATCAGCCCACGCAACCCGGATAAGCATGCCGCCCATTTCCCTCTTCTCCAGACTGGCCCTGTGCGCGCTGTTGGGCGCTCTCGCCCAGACCAATGCCTGGGCCCAGCAGCCCCAGGTCGTCCCCGTCTGGCTGGTGCCCGTGCCCATGAGCGGCCCCGGCACCCCGGCGCCCTTCCCGACCCCCTTCTGGTTGTGGCCGGTTCAGCCCTGGGGCATGCCGCCGCCTGTCCGGCCGGCCGCACCTCCCGTCACCATACCTCCCGTCACCATACCTCCCGTCACCATACCTCCCGTTGCGGCACCCGTACCGGCCACTGCCCCGGATGCCAAGACCGGCCAAGTTCCAGCGGCGGCCCCCAGGCCAGAACCCGTGCCGGAGGTCTCGCCATCCAAGCCAATCCAGCCTGTTGTTCCCGCCCCCCTGCCCGCGCCAGCGCTGCCTTCCGCTGCCCCCGTCGACACCCCCTCCACGCCGGCGCACCCCGTCGTCGCAGTCCCGCCGGCCACGCCCGCCATCCAGGCCGCTCAACCCGTGACCGCCCCAGCTCCGACAGCCGAGCCTGCGCCGGTTCCGGCAAGCGTTCCAACGCTCTCCGTGCCGGCACCGATCCCCGCAGCCCCCGTCGAGGAGGCGAAAGCCGCCGTGTCGGGCAAGCCCCCCGTCGTGACGGTCACCCCCGCCCCCCTGCCCACCGTGGAAGCCGTTCCCCTGCCCGGCTCCCAGGAAGCCGTCGCGGCGAAACCGGCAGCGAAACCTGCAACGAAAGGGTTGAAAACGCCCGCCACAACACCGGCCGGCAAACCCGCAACGAGCAAGCCAGCCGGCAAACCGCGCAAGCTCTGCTGGAAGGATGGTCGCCTGGACGTCTGTCCTTGATGTGGGCGATGCGCCCCCGCTACCCATCCGGGTTATCCACAGCCCGGCTTATTCCGAGCAAAATACTCAAGTAAGGGCGGCTTGAAATCGCGCCCACCGTCTTCATCTAAGCTCCGCCTTGCCCGCCCGCGCGGCAACAGATTTCCTACCCATCCATATCTATATCGAGGCCCCACATGTCGGTTACCGAACAGCAAGTGCAAGCGGCACTGAAAGAACTCATCGATCCCAATACCCAGAAGGACTTCATCACCACCAAGTCGGCGAAGAACATCAAGGTCGACGGCGGCAAGGTCAGCCTCGACGTGGTGCTGCCGTATCCGGCGAAAATGGTCTCCGGCGAAATCCAGGCCATGATCGAGGCCAAGATCAAGACCGTCCCCGGGGTCGAGAGCGCCAGCGCCGGCGTCACCTGGAAAGTGGTGGCGCACAGCGTGCAGAAGGGCGTGAAGCTGGTGCCCGGCGTCAAGAACATCATCGCCGTCGCCTCCGGCAAGGGCGGCGTCGGCAAATCTACCACCGCAGTGAACCTGGCCCTGGCCCTGGCCGCCGAGGGCGCCAAGGTGGGCATGCTCGACGCCGACATCTACGGTCCCTCGCAGCCCACCATGCTGGGCATCCACGGCCGCCCGGAATCCCCCGACGGCCAGAACCTGGAACCCATGCTTGGCCATGGCCTGCAGGCCATGTCCATCGGCTTCCTCATCGACGTGGAAACGCCCATGGTCTGGCGCGGCCCCATGGTCACCCAGGCCCTGGAGCAACTGCTCAACAATACCAAGTGGAAGGACCTCGACTACCTGGTGGTGGACCTGCCGCCCGGCACCGGCGACATCCAGCTCACCCTGGCGCAACGCGTGCCGGTCACCGGCGCGGTCATCGTCACCACGCCGCAGGACATCGCCCTCATCGACGCGCGCAAGGGCCTGAAGATGTTCGAGAAAGTGGGTGTACCCATCCTCGGCGTGGTGGAAAACATGTCCATCCACATCTGCTCCAACTGCGGCCACGAGGAGCGCATCTTCGGCGAGGGCGGCGGCGAGCGCATGTGCAAGGACTACGGCGTGGAATTCCTGGGCGGCCTGCCCCTGGACATCCGCATCCGCGAGGATGCCGACACCGGCAAGCCCTCCGTGGTGGCCGACCCCAACAGCCGCGTCGCCGAGATCTACCGGCAGATCGCTCGCCGCGTGGCGGTGAAGGTGGGCGACCTGGCGGTCGACCACTCCGCCAAGTTCCCCAGCATCGTGATTCAGAACAGCTGAACCTGGCGGGAAAAGGGAAACGGGAAAAGGGAAACGTGTTGATGTATCGTGCGTTTCCCGTTTCTCATTTCCCGTTCCCCGCACTATGAGCATCAAATCCGACCAGTGGATCCGCCGCATGGCGGCGGCACACGCCATGATCGAGCCCTTCGAAGCGGGCCAGGTCAAGGAATCCAACGGCCACAAGATCGTGTCCTACGGCACCTCCAGCTACGGCTATGACGTGCGCTGTTCCGATGAATTCAAGGTATTCACCAACCTCAACCACACCCTGGTGGACCCCAAGCACTTCGACCCCAACAGCTTCGTCGAGGTGAAGGGCACCTCCTGCATCATCCCGCCCAACTCCTTCGCCCTGGCGCGCACCATCGAGTACTTCCGCATCCCGCGCAACGTGCTGGTCGTCTGCCTGGGCAAGAGCACCTATGCCCGCTGCGGCATCATCGTCAACGTCACCCCGCTTGAACCCGAGTGGGAAGGCCATGTGACCCTGGAGTTCTCCAATACCACCCCCCTGCCGGCGCGCATCTACGCCAACGAGGGCGTGGCGCAGATGCTGTTCTTCGAGTCCGACGAGGTATGCGAGACCTCCTACCGCGATCGGGGCGGCAAGTACCAGGGCCAGACCGGTGTAACGCTTCCCAAGATTTAATGGGCGCAAGCGCGCCGAAATCGCACACCGGCAAGCCCACCTTCCTATAATCCGCGCCAGTTTTTCCCTTAATCCGCCCATCCCGAGGAGGGGCCATGCGCTTTCATTTCCCGGTCATCATCATCGACGAGGACTTCCGCTCCGAGAACGCTTCCGGCTTGGGCATTCGCGCCCTGGCCAAGGCCCTGGAGGACGAGAGCATGGAGATCCTGGGGGTGACCAGCTACGGCGACCTGTCCTCCTTCGCCCAGCAGCAAAGCCGCGCCTCGGCCTTCATCCTGTCGGTGGACGACGAGGAGTTCGCCGGCAAGGAGGCCGAGCAGACCATCGCCGAGCTGCGTACCTTCGTCAAGGAAATCCGCCTGCGCAACGCCGACATCCCCATATTCCTCTATGGCGAGACGCGCACCACCCGGCACATCCCCAACGACGTGCTGCGCGAACTGCACGGTTTCCTGCACATGTTCGAGGACACGCCGGAGTTCATGGCGCGCTACATCGTGCGCGAGGCCAAGGCCTACCTGGATTCTCTGCCACCCCCCTTCTTCCGGGCGCTCACCCACTACGCGGCGGACGGCTCCTATTCCTGGCACTGCCCCGGCCATTCCGGCGGCGTCGCCTTCCTGAAAAGCCCGGTGGGCCAGATGTTCCACCAGTTCTTCGGCGAGAACATGCTGCGCGCCGACGTCTGCAACGCCGTCGAGGAACTCGGCCAGTTGCTCGACCACACCGGCCCGGTGGCCGCCAGCGAGCGCAACGCCGCGCGCATCTTCCACGCCGACCACCTGTTCTTCGTCACCAACGGCACTTCCACCTCCAACAAGATCGTCTGGCACTCCACCGTCGCCCCCGGCGACGTGGTGGTGGTCGACCGCAACTGCCACAAGTCGGTACTGCACGCCATCATCATGACCGGCGCCATCCCGGTGTTCCTGATGCCCACGCGCAACCACTTCGGCATCATCGGTCCCATCCCCAAATCCGAGTTCGAATGGAAGAACATCCAGAAGAAAATCGCCAACCACCCCTTCGCCAACAAGGACGCCAAGCCACGCGTGCTGACCATCACCCAGTCCACCTACGACGGCATCCTCTACAACGTGGAGGAAATCAAGGACATGCTGGACGGCAAGATCGACACCCTGCACTTCGACGAGGCCTGGCTGCCGCACGCCGGCTTCCATGATTTCTACGGCGACTACCACGCCATCGGCGCCGACCGGCCGCGTTGCAAGGAATCCATGGTGTTCTCCACCCAGTCCACGCACAAGCTGCTGGCCGGACTCTCGCAGGCCTCGCAGATCCTGGTGCAGGACTCGCAGACGCGGAAGCTGGACCGGGACGTGTTCAACGAAGCCTTCCTCATGCACACCTCCACCTCGCCGCAGTACGCCATCATCGCCAGTTGCGACGTGGCGGCGGCGATGATGGAGGAACCCGGCGGCCACGCCCTGGTGGAGGAATCCATCGCCGAGGCGCTCGACTTCCGCCGCGCCATGCGCAAGGTGGACGCCGAACTCGGCGGCGACTGGTGGTTCAAGGTCTGGGGGCCCAAGGATCTGTCCGAGGAAGGCATCGAAGAGCGCGCCGCCTGGACACTGAAGACCGGCGACAAGTGGCACGGTTTCGGCAAGCTGGCCAAGGGCTTCAACCTGCTGGACCCGATCAAGGCCACGGTCATCACCCCCGGCCTGTCCGTCACCGGCGACTTCGCCGACTCCGGCATCCCCGCCGCCGTGCTCACCAAGTATCTGGCCGAGCACGGCGTCATCGTCGAGAAAACCGGCCTCTATTCCTTCTTCATCATGTTCACCATCGGCATCACCAAGGGCCGCTGGAACACCATGGTGACCGAGTTGCAGCAGTTCAAGGACGACTACGACCGCAATCAGCCGCTATGGCGCGTCATGCCCGAGTTCGTCGCCAAGTTCCCGCGCTACGAGCGGGTCGGCCTGAAAGACCTGTGCCGCGAAATCCATCAGGTCTACAAGAGCCACGACGTCGCCCGTCTCACCACCGAGATGTACCTCTCCGACATGGTCCCTGCCATGCGCCCGGCCGAGGCCTTCGCCCGCATGGCCCACCGCGACATCGAGCGGGTCGAGATCGACGACCTGGAAGGCCGCATTACCTCCATCCTGCTCACCCCCTACCCGCCCGGCATCCCCCTGCTCATCCCCGGCGAGCGCTTCAACGCCACCATCGTCCGTTATTTGAAGTTCACCCGCGACTTCAACGAGAAATTCCCCGGCTTCGAAACCGACGTGCACGGCCTGGTCAAGGACAAGACCAACGGCACCACGCGGTATTTCGTGGATTGTGTGGCGTGAGCACGTCCTCTTGGTATTCCACGCAGTTGCTATCCGCCTGATTCCACAATAGAATTCCGCGCTTCCCCGAGCCCGGTCCGCCGGGCTCGGCTTTTCCCGCCTTGCCGCACCCCGAGCGCACGGGGGCGGCCTCAGCCCACAAGGAGTTTCAATGCGTCACTACGAGATCGTATTCATCGTGCACCCGGACCAGAGCGAGCAGGTGCCCGCCATGGTCGAGCGCTACAAGTCCCTGATTGCCTCCAAGAACGGCCACATCCATCGCCTGGAGGACTGGGGCCGCCTGCAACTGGCCTACACCATCCAGAAGATGCACAAGGCCCACTACGTCCTCATGAACATCGAGTGCGACCAGGAAACCCTGGACGAACTGGAGCACGGCTTCCGCTTCAACGACGCCATCCTCCGCCACCTGACCCTGGTGCGCGACGAGGCCGTCACGGCGCCGTCGCCGATGATGAAGGGCGAGAAGGCGCGCAACCTGCTGCTGGCCCAGGCCGCCAGCGAGCCCGCCGCCGAGGCCGCCTGAACCGGTTCGAGCTGACGGGCCGCCTGCTGGCGACATCGGGCCCGCGCCGCACCCCGGCTGGTATCGCCACCCTGCGCTGCACGGTGCAACACACCTCGACGCAGGAAGAAGCGAAACGGACCCGGCCGGTGACGGTGGAGACGGAGCTGGTGGCCTTCGGGCCGGTGGCGGAGGAACTGGGCAGGGTACAGCCCGGCACCGACCTCCACCTGCAAGGCTTCGTCGACCGCAAGGGCGCGCGCGACCCCCGTCTCGAACTGCATGTGACCGAATTTGGAATCCTGGCTCCGGGCTGACCGGAACCGCAACGATCTAGGAGTTGGAAAATGCCTTTCATCAAACGCAAGCCGCGTCCCAAGAACCCCAACGGCGCCGCTCTGTTCCGCCGCCGCAAGTTCTGCCGCTTCACCGCCGAGAAGGTCAAGGAAGTGGATTATAAGGACGTCGAAGTCCTGAAGGACTTCATCAACGAGCTGGGCAAGATCATTCCCGCCCGCATCACCGGTACCAAGGCGCGCTACCAGCGCCAGTTGTCGGTCGCCATCGAGCGCGCCCGCTTCCTGGCCCTGCTGCCCTACACCGACAAGCACAACAGCTGATCAGGAGCGCGAACATGGAAATCATCCTGATGGACAAAGTGGTCAACCTGGGCAACCTGGGCGACGTGGTCAAGGTCAAGGACGGCTACGCGCGCAACTTCCTGATTCCCCAGGGCATGGCCAAGCGGGCCACCAAGGTCAACATCGCCGCCTTCGCCGAGCGCAAGGCCGAACTGGAAAAGCTGGCCGGCGAGAAACTGGCCGCCGCGCAGGCGCGCGCAGAGAAGATCGCCGGCATGACCGTCACCATCGCCCAGAAGGCAGGCGTGGACGGCCGCCTGTTCGGCTCCGTGACCAACGTCGACATCGCCCAGGCGCTCTCCGCGCAGGGCGTGGAAATCGCCAAGGCCGAAGTGCGGCTGCCGGAAGGCCCGTTCAAGATGGTGGGCGAATACCCCATCACCCTGGCCCTGCATTCCGACGTGACCTGCGACATCACCGTCACCGTGGTGGCCGAAGCCTGAGTCTTCCCCTCCCCCGCGAAAAAGGCCGCGCAAGCGGCCTTTTTTGTTGGCCGCGCGGCACTCAGCCGCACCGCGCCGCCACCAGTTCCGGATCGTCGGCGTGCTCCAGCAGGATGCGCCGCACCCGGTCCTGCCAGAGGCGGGCGAACTCGATCTGTTCCCAGGGATCGGCCACGCCGCCCACCACGCGGGCCATCAGCGGGGCCATCTCCGGTGCCGGTGGCACACGCTCGGGGTGGTAGTCGAGCAGCGTCGCGGCGCCCGTATCCAGCCGGGTGAGGCGCAGCTCGGCGGGCAGTTCTACGGCGAAGCGCAGCAGGTCGCGCCGGCTCTGCCTGCCGCCCAGGCCCTTGAAGCCTTCCTCGCCCGCTGCGCCGGTGATCAGGCCCAGCACGTTGCCGACCACGCCGGTGGTGCCGGCCTCGCGCGCGGCCCGGAAATCCACGCGCAGTCCGCCGCGTTCCGGCAGGTCGTCGCAGTAGAGGGCGCGCAAGCCGCGCCGGGCCATCAGCCAGGCGCCCGCCACCGTCGGGCAGGAATGGCCGGCCAGCTTGACCACGTCGGCGTAGCGGTAGTCGATGAGGCCGTCGGTGGCGGCGCCCAGGATCGCGGCCAGGGGGTCGCGCAGGGTGATGAGGGGAATGTCCTGGAAGAAGGCGGGAAAGTGCATGCTCTGCTCGCGGTCGGATGCGGGTGCGTGGATTCAAGCGCGATCGCCCGGCTGCCGCCTTGATCTTGTGCAAGCCCGCGCGCGCGGATTGCGGCGCGGTGTCCGGCAACCCCGTCCCGAATTACAATGCCGCTTCCCCGCCCGAGCCTGCCCATGTCCGCCGTTTTCGATCCCGAACTGTCCGCCCTCAAGCTGCCGCCTCATTCCGTCGAGGCAGAGCAGTCCGTGCTGGGCGGCCTCATGCTGGAGAACACGGCCTGGGAACGGGTCGCGGACCTCATCAACGAGCAGGACTTCTACCGCGCCGACCACAAGGCCATCTGGAAGCAGATCGTCCGCCTCATCGAGGAGAACAAGCCGGCCGACGTGGTGACCGTGGCCGAGGCCCTGGAATCCTTCGAGCAGCTCGATCAGGCCGGCGGCCTCTCCTACCTGGCCGCCCTCGCGCAGAACACGCCCTCCGCCGCCAACATCCGCCGTTACGCCGAGATCGTGCGCGAGCGCTCGGTGCTCAGGAAGCTGGTGGAAGTGGGCGCGCAGATCAGCGATTCCGCCTTGAGTCCCGCCGGCCGCACCGCCGCCCAGATCCTCGACGAGGCGGAAGCCAAGGTGTTCGAGATCAAGGAGGCGGGCGCCAAGACCACCCAGGGCTTCCAGGCCGTGCAGCCCCTCCTGATGGAGGTGGTGACCCGCATCGACGAGCTCTACAACCGCGACAACCCCAGCGAGGTCACCGGCGTGCCCACCGGCTTCACCGACCTGGACACCAAGACCTCGGGCCTGCAGCCGGGCGACCTGATCATCGTCGCCGGCCGGCCGAGTATGGG
The DNA here is from genome assembly GCA_009772925.1 of bacterium. Lineage (GTDB taxonomy): Bacteria > Pseudomonadota > Gammaproteobacteria > Burkholderiales > Thiobacillaceae > PFJX01. Next base: position 61,986 of record WOUQ01000010.1, on the reverse strand, counting down.
CAAAACGGCCTTCAGCCTGAACATCGCCGAGAACGTGGCCCTGGACGCCAACCTGTCGGTGGCGGTATTCAGCATGGAGATGGGGGCCAGCCAGCTGGTCATGCGCATGCTCGGATCGGTCGGCCGCCTGGACCAGCACAAGCTGCGTACCGGCCGCATCGGCGAGGACGACTGGCCGCGCCTGACGCACGCCCTCGGCCGGCTCAACGAGACCCCCTTCTTCATCGACGAATCGCCGGGCCTCACCGCCATGGAGGTGCGCGCCCGCGCCCGCCGTCTGGCGCGGCAATGCCAGAACGACCGACCGCTGGGCCTGATCGTCATCGACTATCTGCAACTGATGTCCGGCGCCGCCGGCCAGAGCGAGAACCGGGCCACGGAGATTTCCGAGATTTCCCGCTCCCTCAAGGGCCTGGCCAAGGAACTGCACGTGCCGGTCATCGCCCTGTCGCAGTTGAACCGCTCGCTGGAACAACGCCCCAACAAGCGGCCGGTGATGTCCGACCTGCGTGAATCGGGCGCCATCGAACAGGACGCGGACGTCATCCTGTTCATCTACCGCGACGAGGTCTACAACCCGGACAGCCAGGACAAGGGCACTGCCGAGATCATCATCGGCAAGCAGCGCAACGGCCCCATCGGCATGGTGCGGCTCACCTTCCTGGGCGAGTACACCCGCTTCGAGAGCTTCGCCGGGGGGGCTGGCGGGTATGGCGAGTAGACGACGCATCGCTTGATGGCCCGCCCCCTGATCGCCCGCATTGACCGCGCCGCGCTGGCCCACAACCTGGGGCTGGCGCGCGCGGCCGCGCCCAAGGCGAAGATTCTCGCGGTGATCAAGGCCAACGGTTATGGCCACGGCCTGGCCCGGGTGGCCCGCGCCTTCCGGGCGGCGGACGGTTTCGCCGTACTCTCCATCGACGAGGCGGCCGAGTTGCGCGGCGAGGGCTACACCCATCCCATCGTCCTGCTGGAAGGTTTCTTCCATCCCGACGAACTGCCGGAAATCGCCCGTCTGCGCCTGCGGCCGGTAATCCACCGCCAGGACCAGGCGGAAATCCTGGCCAAGGCCCGGCTGGAGCACAAGGTGGACGTCTTCCTCAAGGTGGACACCGGCATGCATCGCCTGGGCCTGGCGCCGCAACGCCTGGCGGACGCCCTGGCGGTCCTGCGCGCCGCGCCTCACGTTGGCGGCATCACCCTCATGACCCACTTCGCCCGCGCCGACGACGATCCGGCCAGCGTCGCCGCCCAGCTCGCGCTGTTCCGCGAAACCACCGCCGGACTGGATCTGCCCGTCAGCCTGGCCAACTCCGCCGCCCTGCTGCGCCATGCGGAGACCCACGGCGACTGGGCGCGACCCGGCATCATGCTGTACGGTGCCTCGCCCTTCGCGGCACAGAGCGGCGCCGACCTTGGCCTCTTGCCCGCCATGACCCTGGAAAGCCGGCTCATCGCCAGCCAGTTCGTGCGCAAGGGGGAAGGCGTCGGCTATGGCGCCGCCTATGTCGCCGAGCGCGACATGAAGGTGGGCGTGGTGGCCTGCGGCTACGCCGACGGCTATCCCCGCCACGCCGGCACCGGCACGCCCATCCTCGTGGCCGGCCGGGAAACCCGCACCCTGGGCCGGGTGTCCATGGACATGCTGTTCGCCGACCTGTCCGGCGTGCCCGCCGCCCACGTCGGCAGCCCGGTCACCCTGTGGGGCGAAGGCCTGCCCGCGGAACGCGTGGCCGCCGCCGCCGGCACCATCGCCTACGAGCTGTTCACCGCATTGGCTCCCCGCGTCCGCATCGAGGAAACCTGAACTGCCCGCTACCCACTACCCACTACCCGCTACCCGCTACCCATCATGTCCGACATCCTGGAAAAGATCCTCGCCACCAAACGCGAGGAGATCGCCGCCGCAAAGAAGTCCGAACCCATGGAAGCCCTGCGCGAGTCCGCCGAATGGATGCCGCCGGCGCGGGATTTCGTCGGCGCCCTGCGCGCGAAGATCGCCGCCGGCGAGCCGGCCGTCATCGCCGAGATCAAGAAGGCCAGCCCCAGCAAGGGCGTGATCCGGCCGGACTTCCGCCCCGCCGAGATCGCCGCGAGCTACGCGACGGGTGGCGCCGCCTGCCTGTCGGTGCTCACCGACCGCGACTATTTCCAGGGCGCCCCCGATTACCTGAAGGCGGCCCGCGACGCCTGCGACCTGCCCGTGCTGCGCAAGGACTTCATGATCGACCCCTACCAGGTCTACGAAGCCCGCGCCATGGGCGCCGACTGCATCCTGCTCATCGTCGCCGCCCTGAGCGTGGCGCAGATGCGGGAACTGGAAGACCTGGCCCTGGCACTGGGCATGGCGGTGCTGGTGGAAAGCCACGACGGCGCGGAACTGGAAGCCGCCCTGCAACTCCGGACCCCGCTCATGGGCGTCAACAACCGCAACCTGCGCACCTTCGAGACCCGGCTCTCCACCACCCTGGACCTGCTGCCGCGCATCCGCGCCGCCGGCGAGCGCATCCCGGTCACCGAGAGCGGCATCCTGACGCCGGCGGACGTGGCCCTGATGCGCGAAAACCGGGTGGATACCTTCCTGGTCGGCGAGGCCTTCATGCGCGCCGCCGACCCCGGCGCGGAACTCGCCCGCTTGTTCCGGGGTCCCCCCCTGGCCTGACTCTTGCCCAAGACCATGTCCCGCCGCCGCGCCTGGCTACTGTTCGCCCTTTTCCTGTTCGCCACCGCCAGCCTGCTGTATGCCTGGCAGCCCTGGCAGTCGAACGAAAGCGGGCCCCGCTACCGCCTGGCCAAGATCGAGCGCGGACCGCTTTCCGCCGCGGTCTCCGCCAGCGGCACCCTGTCCGCCCTGGTCACCGTGCAGGTGGGTTCGCAAATCTCCGGGCAGATCCAGGAAATCCGCGTCGATTTCAACAGCGAGGTGAGGAAGGACCAGATCATCGCCCGCCTCGACCCGGACACCTTCGCATCCCGCGTGGTCCAGGCCGAGGCCGACCTGAGCGCGGCGGAAAGCGCGGCGGAAGTGGCACGCGGCAACCTGGTGGTGCGCCAGGCCGAGGTCGGCAAGGCGCAGATCGCCCTGGCCGACGCCGAGCGCAACCTCGAACGCAAGCGCGCGCTGGTGACGCAAAACTTCATTTCCGCCGCCGAGCTGGATGGCGCGCAGGCCGTGCTGGACACCGCGCGGGAACAACTGAACCTGGTCCGCGCCGACCTGGCGGTGACCCAGGCGCAGGTGGGCAGCGCCCGCGCCCAGGTGGCGCAGCGCCAGGCGGGACTGCAACAGGCGCGCCTCGACCTGGGCCGCACCATCATCCGCTCGCCGGTGGACGGCGTGGTCATCAGTCGCAACATCGACGTCGGCCAGACCGTGGCCGCCTCCTTCCAGGCGCCGGTGCTGTTCACCATCGCCCGCGACCTGCGCCAGATGGAGGTCAACGTGGCGGTGGACGAGGCCGACGTGGGCCGTGTCGCCACCGGCCAGAAGCTGGGCTTCACCGTGGACGCCTTCCCCGGCGAGCGCTTCGCCGGCCAGGTCACGCAGATCCGCAAATCCCCGGTCACCAACAACAACGTCGTCACCTACAGCGTCATGGCGCGCGTCGACAACCCGGAGCTCAAGCTCTTGCCCGGCATGACCGCCAGCGCCCGCATCCTCACCGAGGAACGCCAGGACGCGCTGAAGCTGCCCAACGAGGCCCTGCGCTTCCGCCCGGTGCAGGCCGACGGCACCCCGGTCAAGCTGGAGGTGCGCGGCCGCGAGGAAGGCCCCGGCATTCCCGGCCGCGTGTGGGTGCTGAAGGAAGGCAAACCAAGCGCGGTCAGCGTGCGCCTGGGCGTCAGCGACGGCAAGGCCACCGAGATGCTCAAGGGTGAACTGCAAGCCGGCCAGGAAATCATCCTGGGCCTGGAGGAAGGCAGTGTGCAGAAGACCGTCAAGCCCAGCCGGCCCTTCGGCATGGGGATGTAGGGCGAGTAGCGAGGACTGAGTGCCGAGTGGAGCAGGCCATTGCTCGGTCCTCAACCCTGAAACCCCATGCCCCTGATCCAAACCACCGACCTGGCCCGGGAATACCGCATCGGCGAAATCGTCGTGCCCGCCTTGCGGGGGGTGAGCCTCAGCATCGAAGCCGGCGAATTCGTCGCGGTCATGGGCCCATCCGGCTCCGGCAAATCCACCTTCATGAACCTGCTGGGTTGCCTGGATGTACCCAGCGCCGGGCGCTACAGCCTGGATGGCGAGGAGATCACCGGCCTCGACCCGGATCGTCAGGCGGAACTGCGCAACCGGCGGCTGGGTTTCGTGTTCCAGAACTTCAATCTGCTGCCGCGCGCAACCGCCCAGGAAAACGTCGAACTGCCCCTGCTCTACGCCCGCGTGCCGGCCGCCGAACGCCACCGCCGCGCCCTGGAGAAACTGGCGCGGGTGGGTCTGGGCGAACGCGCCGGGCATCGCCCCATGCAGCTTTCCGGCGGGCAGCAACAGCGGGTGGCGATCGCCCGCGCCCTGGTCAACAACCCGCCGCTGATCCTCGCCGACGAGCCCACCGGCGCCCTCGATACCCGCACCAGCCTGGAACTGATGGCCCTGTTCCAGGAACTCAACGAGGCCGGCATCACCCTCGTGCTGGTCACCCACGAACCGGATATCGCCGCCTTCGCGAAAAGGGTGCTGGTGTTCCGTGACGGGCGGCTGGTGGAAGACCGGCAGGTGGATGCACCGCGGCGGGCTGCGGACATGCTGGCGGAGGCTGCGTGAACCTGCTCGACACCGGCCGTTCCGCCCTGCGCAGCCTGCGCGCCAACAAGCTGCGCAGCCTGCTCACCGCGTTGGGCATCATCATCGGCGTGGCCGCCGTCATCGCCATGCTGGCGGTGGGCGAAGGCGCCAAGCGCACCGTCGCCGAACAACTCCGCAGCCTGGGCACCAACCTGATGATGGTGATGCCCGGCACCGTCACCAGCAGCGGCGTGCGCATCAGCGCCTGGGGCCGCAACACCCTGACCGAGGCCGACGCCCGCGCCATCCAGGACGAGGTGCCCTACGTGCTGGCCGCAGCACCCGCGCTGCGCGGGTCCGGGCAGATCATCCACGGCAACCTCAACTGGCCCAGCCAGATCTACGGCGTCACCGCCGACTTTCTGGTCGCGCGCGAATGGCGCATGAGCAGCGGCCGCGCCCTCGACGAGAACGACCTGCGCTCGTCCGCCAAGGTGGCGGTGGTCGGCCAGACCGTGGCGCAGATGCTGTTCGGCGGCACCGATCCGGTCGGCCAGGCCATCCGCGTGCGCTTCGTGCCCTTCACCATCGTCGGCCTGCTCGACGCCAAGGGCCGCAACGCCGAGGGCGTCGACCAGGACGACATCGTCCTCATCCCGCTGTCCACCGCGCGCGGCCGCATCCTCTGGCAGCCCCCCGGACGCCTGCGCACGGTGGGTCAGGTCACTGTGAAAATGGCCGACGGCGCCGACATGCTCGAGGCGGAGGCGCAGGTGCGCGAACTGCTGCGCCAGCGCCACCGCCTGCAACCGGACCAGGATGACGACTTCAACATCCGCAACCTGTCCGAGGTGGTCAAGGCGGAGCAGGCCGCCTCGCGGGTGCTGTCCGGCCTGCTCGCCGCCGTCGCCTCGGTATCACTGCTGGTGGGCGGCATCGGCATCATGAACATCATGCTGGTGTCGGTCACCGAGCGCACCCGCGAGATCGGCATCCGCCTGGCGGTCGGCGCGCGGCGGCGCGACATCCTCACCCAGTTCCTGGCCGAGGCGGTGATCCTCTCCCTCGGCGGCGCCCTCGTCGGCATCGCCCTGGGTGTCGGCGGCAGCCTGGCCCTGGAGCATTTCGCCGACTGGCAGGTGGTCCTCGGCGGCGAGGCCATCCTGCTGGCGGTGGCTTCCGCCAGCGTGGTGGGGGTATTCTTCGGCTGGTACCCGGCGCGCAAGGCATCCCGCATGGCGCCGATCGAGGCCCTGCGTTATGAATAAGACTCCCATCATCGTCCGCCTGACCCCACCTCTGCTGGCCGCCGCGCTGGCGCTGGCGCCGCCCGCGCTGGCGCAGACGCCCGCCAACGGCGGCGACAAGGCGGCGAGCGGCCCCACCCTGTCCGACTTGGGCCGATCGCTGCGCAGCTACTTCACCGAGGACGAATTGAACCTGCTCTTCCAGTACATGCGGGATTCGGTGCTGGCGGCCTTCAAGGACGAGGAGGTGAGCCTGCCGCCCGACCTGGCGTTCAAGCTGGAGGTGCTGCTGGCGCGCATGAAACGGGAAGGCGGCCACTACATGGACAACCTGATGCGGCAACTGGAGAAGGACCTGGAGCGCAACCTGAAACCGAAGCTCCAGGAAAAGATGGCCGAACCGCCGAAGACCACGCCGGCCCTGTCGCCGCCGGTGCTCTATCCGCTGTTCCTGCCGCAATTTCCGTTGCCCTTGCCGCAGATCGCACCGGCTCAGGCATACCCCTCCCCCCCGGGCTACGCGCCGCCACCCGGGTATGCAGCTCCACCCGGGTATGCAGCTCCACCCGGGTATGCAGCTCCACCCGGATCTGCGCCGACCTCGGCATACCCGGCCACGCATCAGGGCCAGGCGCCGCAGGCCGTTCCGCCCCTGTCCCCCCCTCCTCCGCAGGCTCTGCCAGCACCAGCCTATCAACTGCCGCAGTGGCCTTTGCAGCTCCTGCAATTGCTGCAGCAGCCCTTCCTGAAACTCGATCCCTGAAGCGCCGCTGACCCCGGCGCGCGCGGGATGTCCGCGCGCACGGCGGACGCTTACAGGCTGGCGGTCTCCAGTTCGAAGGCGATGGCCTTCAGACCTTCCCGCGCGCAGGCCTCGTCCTGCTCGCCGGTGGCGGCGCCGGACACGCCGACGGCGCCAACGATGTTGCCCGCGGCCTCGATGGGAATGCCGCCGGCGGAGAACACCAGGCCATCCACCTTGCCCACCGAGAAGGGCTTGGTGAAGCGGTTTTCCAGGGCGGACAGCGGCGCGTTGAAATTGACCGCGGTGAAGGCCTTCTGGCGGCTGACTTCGAGGGTGATGCGCGGCGCCAGGGTGTCGCGCAGCGTCACCATGGGATCGCCGCTACGATCCACCACGGTGACGCCGATCTGGATGCCCTGCTTGCGGCAGGCGGCGACGGTGGCCTGGGCGATTTTCTCCGAGGCCTCCAGGGTCAGGCGCGGAATCTTGACGATGACCGGCGCGTCGGCCAGGGCCAGCAGGGGCGCGCTCAGCAGGGATAGGGCGATCAGGCGTTTCATGGTCTCTCCTAGATGGTGGTGGAACCGGGTCCCCCACGCGGAGGGACCTATGGCGCGGCTTCAGCCCGGGCGCGCAGCACCTTGATCTGGAACAGGGTGTTGCGCTCGTCCTCTTCCAGGGCGGCGCGGATGTGGTGCACCGTGGCCTGGTAGCGGGGAATGATGTTGTATTTCAACGCATTCACCCGCTTCTGGGTCTTGCGGCTCGCCGCCAGAAGACGCCACAGGGCGTTTTCCGCTTCGCCTAGACGGGCCAGGGTGACGGTGAGTTCCCGCAGGCGCAGGCGCGCCTCGTCAAAACTCACGTCGGTCCACATCAGGCCCACCGGTTGCAGGGGCAGGGGCGAGGCCGACACGCTGGGGTACTCGACGCCGACGCTGGAACGCGCCACCACGCGCAGGGCCACCGCCTGGGACAGGCCGACCGAGGCCTGGCGCAGCATCTGGCCGCCCATGCGCATCTGCACGATGCCCAGCCAGTGGTAGGCCTCGGCCAGTTCCTTGGCGGTCTCGGCACGCAACTGCCGGTACTGGGCCAGGCGCTCGTACACCAGCCGGGTGAGCAGATCTCGTTTCTTCTCCAGCATGGCCCGACCCTGTTCCAGGAACTTGACCTGGCGGCCGACCTGCAGGAGGGCGCTCTTGGTGGGGGGGACGGAGAGGCGTTTTTTCATGGTTGAGTCCGGGAAACGGGAAACGAGAAACGGGAAACGCAAAACCCCGGGCTGCGTGGCGCTTCACACGTTTCCCGTTTCACTTTTCCCTTTTCTCGCCTCATGCCGCCTCCGCCATCGCCTGCCACTTGTGGTACTTGGCCAGTTCTTCCTCGGAGACCCGGATCAGGGCCTCCGGCGGCAGCATGGAAAGCAGGTCCCAGGCCAGGTTGAGGGTCTCGTAGACGCTGCGGTCCTCGTCTTCGCCCTGGCCGATGAAGCGGCGTTCGAAGGCTTCGGCGAATTGCAGGTAGCGGCGGTCGGCGTCGGACAATTCCTCGGCGCCGATGATGGCGGCGAGGCCGCGCACTTCCAGGGCCTTGGCGTAGCTGGCGAAGAGCTGGCTGGCAACGTGGGGGTGGTCTTCACGGGTGAAGTTCTTGCCGATGCCGTCCTTCATCAGGCGAGACAGCGAGGGCAGCACGGTGACCGGCGGATAGACGCCCTGGTTGGCCAGTTCCCGACCCAGCACGATCTGGCCTTCGGTGATGTAGCCGGTGAGGTCGGGGATGGGGTGGGTGATGTCGTCGGAAGGCATCGACAGCACCGGGATCATGGTGATGGAGCCGCGCCGGTTCTTGATGCGGCCGGCGCGTTCGTAGATTTCCGCCAGGTCGGAGTAGAGGTAGCCGGGATAGCCTTTGCGCGCCGGCACGTCGCCGCGCAGCACGGCCACTTCGCGCAGGGCCTCGGCGTAGGCGGTCATGTCGGTCATCACCACCAGCACGTGGTAGTCCAGGTCGAAGGCCAGATATTCGGCTGCGGTCAGCGCCGCGCGCGGGGTGAGCAGGCGTTCGATGACCGGCTCGTCGGCCAGGTTGAGGAACATCACCACCTTGTTGAGCACGCCGGATTCCTCGAAGCTCTCCTGGAAGAAGCGGGCGTCGGCATTGGAAGCGCCGAAGGCGGCGAACACCACGACGAATTCCGAGGATTCCTCGCCCAGCAGCTTGGCCTGGCGCACGATCTGCGCCGCCACCCGGTTGTGCGGCAGGCCGCCGCCGGAGAACACCGGCAGCTTCTGGCCGCGGGTCAGCGAGTTCATGCCGTCGATGGCGGAGATGCCGGTCTGGATGAACTCGCGCGGATAGGCGCGCGCGGCGGGGTTCAGGGGCTCGCCGTTGACGTCGCGGCGGTCGGCGGAAATGATCGGCGGGCGGCCGTCGCGAGGCAGGCCGGCGCCGTTGAACACCCGGCCGAGGATGTCGCGGGAGACGGGCAGCTTGAAGGGCTCGTCGAGGAAGCGCACCCAGGTGCGTTCCAGGTCCAGATCGTCGGTACCCTCGAACACCTCCACCAGCACGGCATCGTCGGCGCTGCGGATCACCAGGCCGTTGCGCAAACGGCCGGCGTGATCCTTCAACTGCACGCGGGAGCCGGCGGCAACGCCGGTCACCCCGCCCATGACGATGAGGCCGCCCTGCACGGAACTGGCGGTACGAAATTCGACGTTTTTCATGGTCTTACCTTGTCCTTGCCGGCCATCACGCGGTGTGGCCGGATTGCTCGTAGTCCAGGGCGATCTGCGCGAAGTCGGCCGGAATCCGGGCGATCTTCTCCTTCAGCAGGGCCAGTTCCTCCGACTTGTGCTGGCTCTTCCAGCGGCGTGCCTGGGCCAGCAGCGGCATCTGGATCAGCCGCCGCGCCGGCGCGCCCAGCTTCACCAGCTTCATGCCCTGGCGGTAAATCTCCAGCAGGGCGGCAAGCAGGGCGTACTGCTTCTCCGGTGAGGCGAAGCTGTCGATCTCGTCGGTGGCCGCCTGTTGCAGCAGGCCTTCCTTGAGCAGGCCGGCCGCTTCCAGGGTCCAGCGCTGCTCGGAAGACAGCGCCTCGACGCCGACCAGGTTGACGATGCGCTGCAACTCCTCGGAGGCGGCGAGCAGGTCGAGAGCCTCGCCGCGCGCGGCTTCCCAACCCGGGTCAACGTTCTCCGCCCACCATTTGGCGGCCGAGGGCACGTAGCCGGAGAAGCTCTCCAGCCAGTCCACCGCCGGGTAGTGGCGGGCGTCGGCCAGTTCCTTGGAGAGCGCCCAGAAGGTCTGGATGATTTCCTTGGTGTGGCTGGTGACCGGCTCGGAGAAGTCGCCGCCGGGAGGCGAGACGGCGCCGATGAGGGTGACGGAGCCGTGGCCGCCGGACAGGGTTTCCACCCGGCCGGCGCGCTCGTAGAAGGCCGCCAGGCGGGAACCCAGGTAGGCGGGATAGCCCTCCTCCACCGGCATCTGCCCCAGGCGGCCGGCCACCTCGCGCAGGGCCTCGGCCCAGCGGCTGGTGGAGTCGGCCACCATGACCACGTCGTAGCCCTGGTCGCGGAAATACTCGGCGAGGGTGATACCCACGTACACCGAGGCCTCGCGCGCCACCACCGGCATGTTGGAGGTGTTGGCGACCAGCAGCGTGCGTTCCATCAGCGGCCGGCCGGTATGTGGATCGACCAGCTCGGGCATGAACTCCAGCACGTCGGTGAGCTCGTTGCCGCGCTCGCCGCAGCCGACGTAGATGACGATCTCGGCGTTGCACCAGCGCGCGATCTGCTGCTGCAGCATGGTCTTGCCGGCGCCGAAGGGGCCGGGGATGGCGGCCTTGCCGCCCTTCAGCAGCGGGTAGAAGGTATCCAGGATGCGCTGCCCGGTGATCAGCGGCTTCACCGCGTGGTCACGCCGCCTGAACGGGCGCGGCACGCGCACCGGCCAGCGGTGGAACAGGCGCAGCTTGTCGATGCGGCCATCCGCCATCTTCACCCGGCCGATGCTCTCTTCCACCGTGTAGTCACCCTCCGGGGCCAGTTCCAGCAACTCGCCGTGGGTGAGGGGCGGTACCAGGATGCGGTGCTGGATGGATTCGGTCTCCCGCACCGTGCCCAGCACGTCGCCGCCGGCCACGGGGGCGCCCGCGCGGCGCTCCGGATCGGGCACGAAATGCCAGCGTTGGTCCCGGGGCAGGGAAGGGACAGCGACACCCCGGGCGATGCGGTCGCCGCTCTTTTCCCAGACCGCATTGAGTGGCCGTTGCACGCCGTCGAAAATGGCGTTGAGCAGGCCGGGGCCCAGCTCCACGGACAAGGGCCAGCCGAGTCCTTCCGCCACCTCGCCGGGCTTGAGGCCCGCCGTGTCTTCATACAGTTGCGCCAGGGCGGTGTCGCCGTCGCGGCCGATCACCTCGCCCACCAGCCCGATCGCGCCCACCCGTACCTGCTCGCCGAGCACCGTCTCGGGCAGTTCCAGCTTCACCAGGGGGCCGTTGATTTCAAGGATTTTGCCCATTTACTTTCCTTTGTCGGGAGCGGGTAGCGGGAAAACCCCGACTGCCCGCTGCCCATTACCCATTTCCCAACATCATCCGTGCACCAGGGTGCCGAGGTCGGGGGCGCTGGAGAACAGTCGCGCCATGGCGACGCGTGCCAGCTCGTCGGCCAGCCGTTCGCGGCGCGCCTCGAAGGTCTGGTCCAGTTGCGCCCGATTGTCCGCCAGGCGCACGCGAATGCCGCCTTCGCTGGCCTGACCATGCGTCGCCAGTTCCACCTTGCGGCCGGGCGCGGCGCGGGTGGCCAGCGTGACCCAGGCAGGGGCGAGGCGGGTGTGGTCGGCGGCGCGCACTTCCGCCACCAGTTCACCCGCAGGCAGGTCGCGCGCGGCCGCCGCCAGCCACTGTTCGAGCACCGCGTGGTAGCGGGTTTCGTCGGCGACCAGCGCCTGGAATGCGGCGCGCACGCCGGACAGGACCGATTCCGTGAGGGCCCAGCGCCGCCGATCGAGCTCAGCCGCCAGGCGGGTTTCCGCCGCCTGGGTCTGCCGCCGCACGATGCGTTCGGCTTCCGCCTTGGCCGCCAGGACCTCGCGTTCCTCGGCCAGACGAATCTTCTCGCCGGCTTCCAGCAGGATCCGGGCCTTGCCCGACTCGGCCCGCTCGCGCTGTTCGCGCGCCAGGCTCTCGGCCTGGCGGATCAGCGCCTGTTCAAGTTGCAGGACTTGTGCATCTGCTTCCATGTGTCTCTCCGGGAATCAGGCCGGGACGCGCGTCCCGAGCCTGCTCCGCTCATGCCTCCCAAGAAAACGACGGGCCGCACCGAGTTTTCTTGCCCCTCGAGGGGAGAACCGAGCGCAGCGAGGTTTTCGGGGTGGGCTCATTTCAATGCTTCCGGACCCAGCACCGCGCGCACCACCTCATCCACCGCCGGGGCGTAGTCGCGGGGCGTGGACAACGAAGGCAGCTCGGTCACGACGATGCGGCCGCCCTCGTTGCGCAAGCGGTTGAGCCAGTGTCCGCCGGCGTGGGCCAGGCTGGACTCCAGCAGGACCAGGGCCTCGCTGCCGTCACGCACCAGCTGGCCAAGGACTTCCTCGACCTTGGCCGCGTCGGCGTCGGCATGGATCTCGGCGCCGATCAGGCTGAAGCCCTCGGTCAGCCCGGCGCTGCCCAGCACCACCAGGCGGCCGCCGCTCAGCGGTTTGTCCGCGTCGGGTTTCACGCCATCTCCTCAGAGCTTGCCCAGGAGCAGGATGGACATGACCAGACCGTAAATCGCGATACCTTCCGCCAGGCCCATGTAGATCAGGGTGCGGCCGAACATCTCGGGTTTCTCGGCGATCACCGCCAGTGCCGCGGCGCCCACCGGACCCAGGGCGATGCCGGCGCCGATGGCCGCCAGCCCCGTCGGCAAACCGATGCCGATGAGGGCGAGGCCCACGGCCATGGAGATGCCACTGCCGCCGGTGGCCACGGCTTCCTGGGCCATGACATCCTGGACGCCCATGTAGAGGAAGGCGGCCAAGCCTAAGCCGAAGACCAGGAAATTCCCGAACACGCCCCCCTTCAGCCAGCGCGGCGAAGGCAGCCGGCGCGGCTTCATCTCCAGCCAGACGCCCGCCGCGATGGTGGCGGCCACGGAAAGTCCCATCAATGCGATCAGCCAGCTCATTTTTTTCTCCTAGTCACGCAAACAAGTCACGCCGTTTCACTTTACGCCCACCAGTTTCAGGGGCACGAATTCCGTTCCATCCCCGCTGAAGAAGCGGGAGAAGCCTTCGTAATACATGAGACGCAGGGCCTGGATGGCGACGATGCCGCCCTCCAGCACGATGATCACCACGTTGCCCAGCACGATGGTCAGCCAGTGGCCCGCCGTGCCCATGCCGTTGGCGAGGGTGAACACGGCCAGGGCCAGGGCGACGTGGTTCAGGCTGAAGGCCGCCACGCGCATGAAGGACAGGGTGTTGGCGAACAGGTTGATGCCGGTCTCCAGGGTCTCGATGGAAGTCACCAGCACGCGCTCGCCCAGGCTGGCACGGGTCTCGATCCACTTGAACAAGGCGACGATGGTGATGCCGATGCCGGCCAGGATCCAGGATGGCGTGGCGAGGGCGGCGCCGCCCGCCAGGCTGACCACGCCGCCCACCGCGCCCAGGTAGAAGAGCAGGCCGGCGAGGCCGGTGGAATCGAACAGGGCCGCGTGCACATGCCCCGCCGTGTACTGGTTGCGGGCGTTCACCAGCAGGGTAAGGATGATGAAGCCGACGCCGAAGGACACCGCCAGGGTCAGCATCTGCGTGGGATGGTGCAAGGGCGACATCCAAAGTGGATGAAGGATGTCCTCGTAGCCGAAGATACTGCCGTAAAGCAGGCCAAAGAGCATGGACACGGCACCGGCGGCGACACCGATCCAGGCCAGCTTGCCCAGCTTCTTGTAGAGGCTCGCCGCCAGCAGCAAGATCACCGCGCCGTGGCCGATGTCGCCGAACATGGCGCCGAACAGCAGCAGGTAGGTGAAGGCGAAGGGCAAGGTCGGGTCGAACTCGCCGTAGCGCGGCACGCCATAGCTCTTGACCAGCGGCACGAAGGGTTGCAGCCAGACCGGATAACGCACCAGCGAGGGCACCTGCGCCGCCTCGTCGCGCCGGGGGGGTTCGATGGCCAGCCAATAGCGGCCGCGGAAACGTTGTTCCAGGGCGGTCTTCAAGGCTTCGACGCGGCGCCGCGGCACCCAGCCCGCGAGGCCGGCGAGTCCGCCGCGCCCGCGCACACCGACCATCGCCGCTTCTGCCAGGGGGCGGCCGAGGGCGACACGCAGGCGCGCTTCCTCCAGGCCGGTGCGGTATTGCCCGCGCAGGTTGTCCATGGCGGCGCATTCGCGCACGTTCATGGCCTCCACGCGTTGACGTTCCTCCGCCAGCCAGGCACGGGCGGCCTGCGGGTGGATGCGCAGTTCCGGAGGCACCGGCAGTTCACGCCAGCCCGCCTGGGAGAGCAGGCCGCGCACCTCGTCGTGACGATCGCGCGGACCGGCGATGACGGTGTAGGCCTGGCCGCCGACCTGGTCGAAGGTGGTCACCAGGGAGCCGGTCATGGCCAGGGCTTCCGCCACCCGCCTGACGCTGCCGGCCGGCAGGCTGCCGATGTTCACCGCCAGCAGGCCGTCGGCACGCAGCAACTGGGCGAGGTCGACGTTCAGGCGCTCCAGCTTGGTCAGGGTGTCCTCGAGGGCGTCCAGGTGGCGGATTTCCTCCTGGATGCGGGCCTCACCCTCGTGCGCGGACAGACAGGTATTCCAGACTCCCTTGAGCCAGGCGTTGAGTTCATCCAGATCGGCCAGGGTGGGGGCGGCGGCGCCCTCGGGGATGATGAGCTCGCCCATGTTGCCGCAACGCTCGACCAGCTTGGAGACACGCGACTCGGCCTCCAGCCAGGCCTCCCGGTAGGGGTCGGCGAGGCTCTCGGCGAGTTCCGGCGGCGTGTGCGCGGCCGGACTGAAGACGCCGAAGCGGGCCAGTTCGAGGGCGGCGTCGGCCGCCTCGGAAGCCAGCATGAGCAGGCGGATGCGGACCAGAGGTTCGGCGCGGAACATCAGGCATTCCTTTGTCGCGAAAGCCGGCCGGCGATCGCGGCGGAGAAGGGGGTGGGTGACAGCGCGCGCATGATTCAGTGCGGTGACGCGACGGCTGGGGAGGCCTCGGGCTGGAACATGGCCAGGCGGATGTCCGCCGTCGGCAGGTCCAGATGACGGCCCCGCAGGATGGCGCGCACGGAACGCAGATCGCGTTCGCGCAGGATCAGATAGGCGAAGGCGCGGGAAATGGCGGCGGCGCCCGAGTGCAGCACCTTGGCGGCCACCTCGGCACCATCCATCTCCATGCGCGCGAACACGTCGGCGATGCCGGCGGCGTCGCGCAGGATGCCGCGCAGGGGCTCGGGCAGGGCGTCGAGCACCGCCTCCGCGCTGCCCAGCGCGGCCAGTTCGCGCAGGCGTGAGGAGGGCAGGTTGTAGCGCGAGGCCACCAGCAGGTAATACACCTGCGCGGGCGGCAGGTTGTAGTTGAAGCGGTAGCGCAGCATCCACACCAGGTTGATGCGGTCGATCAGCGTCCCCATGAGGCGGCGGAAGGAGGCGCCCGCCTCGTTCTCCAGCGGCTGGGCGCGCCGCGCGAGACCTTCGTAATAGCCGCGGTCGAGTGCGGCATCGAGGATGAAGGGGTCTTGCCCCTCCTCGAAGGCGCGCCGGGCCTGGCGCACGATGCCGGCGTAGGGGCCGGCTTCCAGGCGGCGCAGGAGTTCGGCGAGATCCTCGGCGTGCGCCAGATCCTGCACGTCCAGGCGGCCGAAGGCGCCCATGGGGGTGAGCCGGTTGATCAGGGCGGCGGGCCGCTCGCCGGTCATCTTGCCGCGCAGCAGGGTCTTCACGTTGCTGACCTCGAAGCGCTCGGTCCAATAGAGCAGGAAGGCCCGCGCGGCACCGGTGAGGGGGCGGATGAGCACCGTGGTCTCGTTCAGCAACTCGGCGATGATGCGCTGTTCGAGGGAACGGTGGTCCTGATGCCGGTCGAAGCCTGCCGACAGTTGGGGCAGCCCGCGGCTGCCGAGGGCATCCGCCATTTCGGCGTCGGGGATGGCGAGCACGGCTTCGAAGTCCGCCGGCTGCCAGAGACGGCCGGAATAGAGGCTGACGCGAGTATTTAGATAGGCGGTCACGGGTTTACCCGCAGGCAAGAAGGCTCGACCCCACCCTTCAGCGGGCGGGATCGAGCAGCAGATTCAGGGCGGCGTCGATCGCCTCCTGTTCGTGGCGGGCGGCCATGTCGCGCAGGTTGCGCTGGCGCTCCTCGTACTTGCGCGACAGTTCGGCCACGGCCTGGTCGGCGCGGCTGCCGGCCTCGCGCAGGAAGGGGGCGCGCAACTCGGCTCGCCCGGCCTCGAAACGCACCTCGGCCTCGCGCGCGGCGGTCAGCGCTTCGTCCAGGAGGCGTTGACGTTCGTGACTGGCCGCCTCGATGAGGCTTTGCGCGCGGGCTTCGGCTTCCAACAAACGCTTGAGAGGATCGTCCATGGTTATATCGATCCATCAGTAGGAGATACGGGAATCGGTTGATCGGGGGTCACCCCGTACTTGCGACGGCGCGCGCGGCCCCAGGGGCAGCCGCCCAGGGTCAGGGCGAGTTCGGCCTTCTGCACGGCCACGGCCCACGGCACTCCCCGTCTTGCGCGGGTGCATATCGGACAGCCGTATTCACAGTATTCGGGGTCGTTGGGGTGGAAGATCGGCATCTTCCACCCGCCCCAACCGTAGGTCTTGCTTACAACTTCTGGTGTTGCAACAACTACTTTTTTGTCATCTCACACCTCCTTTCCTGCCCCTTCCGGGGAGGAAGGGGCGCCTTACTTCACTTTCACTTGGATCAGCTCTTCACCCTCGGGGTCGGTCACGTGCACCGCGCAGGCAAGGCAGGGATCGTAGCTGTGGATGGTGCGCAGGATCTCCAGCGGTTGCTTGGGATCGTGCAGCACGTGGTTATGCTGCAGCGACGCCTCGTAGGGACCGGACTGGCCGGCGGTGTCGCGCGGACCAGCGTTCCAGGTACTCGGCACGATGGCCTGGTAGTTGTCGATGCGGCCGTTCTCGATGACGATCCAGTGGCTCAGACCGCCGCGCGGCGCCTCCATCAGGCCGACACCCTTCATGGACTTGGGCCAGGAGGCCGGATCCCAGTACTGCTCGTTGAAGGTCTTGACGTCGCCGGCCTTGATGTTGGCGATCAGGCTATCGAACATGCCCTGCATGGCGTCGGCGATGACCTTGCTCTCCAGGCCGCGGGCGGCGGTGCGCCCCAGGGTGGAGAACAGGGCGGTGATCGGCACGTCCAGGGTCTTCAGGGTGTAGTCCACCAGTTCCTTCATCTGCTTGTTGCCGGTGGCGTACATGATGAGGGCACGCGCCAGCGGGCCGACCTCCATGGGCTTGCCTTTCCACCGCGGCGACTTCAGCCAGGAATACTTCTGATCGACGTCGAGCTGCTCATACGGCGGCTTGGGACCGGTGTAGTTGA
This sequence comes from bacterium, assembly GCA_009772925.1. GTDB lineage: Bacteria > Pseudomonadota > Gammaproteobacteria > Burkholderiales > Thiobacillaceae > PFJX01. The sequence goes on along the minus strand of WOUQ01000010.1, from coordinate 44,684 downwards.
ACTCGGTCTCGCCCTTCCAGGGATGCAGGCCCTTGTCATCGCCGCCTTGGTACTTGTACCAGGCGTGGCTGACGAATTCCTGGATTTCGTCGTCGTCATCCATGTTGATGGGATGCACCTTGCTGATGTCACCATCGAGGATGACACCGCGCGGGATGAGGAAGGAATCCGGCGTCCAGATGTCCTTCTCGGGCATGTCGCCGAAGGACAGGTAGTTGCCGCCGGAGCTGCCGATGGCGCCCCAGTCCTTGTAGAAGGAGGCGATAGCCAGCAGGTCGGGGATGTAGACCTGATCGACGAAGTCCTTCATCTGCTTGATAACGCTCTGCACGGTCTGCAGGCCCACCATGTTGACCGCCGTGCCGTCCTGGCCGCCTCGGGGCTTGCCCGGGCCGTCGGTGGTGTGCACGGAAATCGCCGAGGGCGTGCCGCCCACCACGAAGTTGGGGTGGGGGTTCTTGCCGCCGAAGATGGCGTGCAGCTTGACCACGTCGCGCTGCCAGGCGAGGGCCTCCAGATAGTGCGCCACGGCCATCAGGTTGGCCTCGGGCGGCAGCTTGTAGGCCGGGTGGCCCCAGTAGGCGTTGGCGAAGATGCCCAACTGGCCCTGCTCGACGAAGTTCTTCACCTTCTTCTGCACGTCGGCGAAATAGCCGGGCGAAGACTTCGAGTAGTTGCTGATGCTCTGCGCCAAGGCCGAGGTGGCCTTGGGATCGGCCTTCAGGGCCGACACCACGTCCACCCAGTCGAGGGCGTGCAGGTGATAGAAGTGCATGACGTGGTCGTGCACGTACTGCGCGCCGATCATCAGGTTGCGGATGATTTCCGCGTTGCGCGGGATGCTGTAACTGGGGATCTCGCGATGCAGCGCGTCTTCCACCGAGCGGATGGAGGCCATGCCGTGCACCAGGGTGCAGACGCCGCAGATGCGCTGGGCGAAGGCCCAGGCGTCGCGGGGGTCGCGGCCGCGCAGGATGATTTCGATGCCGCGCACCATGGTGCCGGCGGAGGAAGCCCGCGTGATCTTGCCGGATGCGTCCGTTTCCGCCTCGATGCGCAGGTGACCCTCGATCCGGGTGACGGGATCAACGACGATGCGTTGGGGTGCGTTCATTTGTTCAGTCCTCCAGGTGTTCGGCAAGCAGTTCGGTCAAGCCGAGCAACTGCGTGTTCATCTCGTAGTGGTCGAAACCTTCCTCGATCACGATGCGGCAGTTGGCGCAGAAGGTCACCATGGTGTTGACGCCACTCTCCTCGATCTGCCGCTTCTTGATGCGGAAGGCCTTGGCGCGCAGGGCTTCGGCTTCCTCGGTATGGATGGCCGAGGCGCCGCCGCCGCCGCCGCAACACCAGTTCCACTTCTGCTTGTCGACGATGGGGATATAGTTCTCGGCCACCGTCTGGATGAGGGGTTCCGGCGCTTCCAGGACGCCGCCGCGGCGCACGATCTGGCAGGGATCGTGCAGGATGAGCGGCTCCTTGAACTTGTCCTTCATCTTCAGCACACCCTTCTGGCGCAGTTCTTCCAGCACTTCGAGGACGTGCCTGACCTCGAACTTGTAGGGCCGGCCGATGAGGTTGGGGCCTTCCCAGCGGATCGCCATGTAGGCGTGGCCGCATTCCGGCGACAGCACGTACTTCACGCCCAGCTTCTCGGCGGAGTTGATGATGCGCGAAACGATGACCTTGGCGATGTCGGAGGCGCCGATCTGGATGCCTGCGTTGGTCGCTTCGAAGGCGTCCGAGGCGAGGGTAAAGCTGATGCCCGCCTTCTTGAAGATCTTCACCAGGGCTTCCAGGTACTCCGGATAGTTGACGATCTCCATGGAGGACAGCAGCACCAGGTAGTCGACGCCCGGCTTGTCCACGTTGATGCTGACGCCGGTGGCCGCCTCGGCCTTCTTGATGACGTTCGCCACCGCCGGCCACTTCAGGCCCATCGGGCCGCCGATCTCGACCGTGCGCTTGGTGGCGCCCTTGATGCCGTCCGGCGCGTGGCCGGAAACGGCCATGCCCTCGCGCAGCTTGCGCACCATGTAGACGATGTCGTTGCCGACCGGGCAGACCATGGAGCAGCGGCCGCACATGGTGCAACTGTCGTAGACCAGTTCCTTCCACTCTTCCAACTCGTCATCGGTCACCGCCTTTGAGAGTCCGACCATTTTCCCCAGGCGGCCGAGCAAGGTGTATTCCTGCTCATACACGCGGCGCAGGGGTTCCAGCTTGTGTATCGGCGTGTATTTAACGTCGCCGGTTTCCAGATAGAACAGACAGGCCTCGGCGCAGAGGCCGCAATGCACGCAGCTGTTGAAATAACTCGCGACGGGCGCGTCGATGACTTCCTTGAGGGCGTTGATGCCCTTTTGCAGTGAGGCGCTCATACAGGGACTCCCCTATGACCGTTGATCTTGCCGAGGTACCAGCGCGAACCGAACACCGTGAAGGCATGGAACAGCTTGGTGAAAGGCAGGACGATCAACAGCAGTTCGACGGACAGGATGTGCAGGGCCAGCATGGTGGTGTAGGGCAACAGTAGATGCTGCACGGCCATCCATCCGGTGAGCACCGGCAGGAAGGTCAGGGTCCAGGTGAACCAGTCCGAGAAGGTGCTAAGGTAGCGCTTCACCGGACTCTTGATGCGGTCCGCCAGCACCACCAGCATGGCGCCGAGGGTGATCACCGACACCAGGTCGATCACCTGCGAGGGCAGACCCGGCCAGGACAGCCCGGTGAGATCGCGGATGAGGATGATGTGCGGCTCAAACAGGAAGACGATGATCGCCAGGCCGATGTGGAAGACGTAGCCACCGATGTAGGTCACCGGGGAACGCTTGACCATGCCGGGCGGCGGCACCGAGCGGCGGAACACCGTGTGCAGGCCGGAGGCGCCGTCACGATGACGTCCGGGCGCCACATCAACCTTGCGGCCAAGCGAATAGATCTCGATCAGCCGCCACAACACGCCGAGCAGGAAGATGCCGATGGCGATGTCCAGGGCCGGACCCCGGACCCATGTCAGGAATTGCATTTCGTTCATGATCATTTCTCCAGGTCAGCCAGGGTCACGGTTTCGTGCGCCGCCTTGGCGGAGCTCTTCTTGGCCCGGTTGGCGAAGGTGATCGCCACGCCGGCCGCCGCACCCACCGCCGCAGCCGTCGCCGCCATCTTGAGGGGATCCGCGGGCATCGACAGGGCGCGGTAGAAACCGCCACCGTCCCAGAAATCGGGCTCGGAGCAGCCCAGGCAGCCGTGACCGGATTCCACCGGCCAAGATGTGCCGCCGTTCCACTTCACCGTGGCACACGCGTTGTAGGTGACCGGGCCCTTGCAGCCGAGCTCGAACAGGCACCAGCCCTTGCGCGCGCCCTCGTCGTCGAAGGTCTTGGCGAACTTGCCCTGGTCATAGAACGGACGCCGGTAGCAGCGGTCATGGATGGTTTCGCCGTAGAAGGCTTTCGGACGGCCCAGCTTGTCCAGTTCCGGCAGGCTGCCGAAGGTGAGGAAGTGGGCCAGCACGCCGGTGATGACCACGGGAATGGGCGGACAGCCGGGGATGTTGATGATGGGCTTGTCCTTGATGATGTCGGACACCGCCACCGCCCCGGTGGGATTGGGGTTGGCCTTGGGAATGCCGCCGAAGGCCGCGCAGGAACCCATGGCAACGATGGCGGCAGCGCCCTTGGCGGCCTCCTTCAGGGATTCCAGGTTGGTCTTGCCGGCGATGCAGGAATAGGCGCCGTCGAGGCCCAGGGGCACCGAGCCGTCGACGATGAGCAGGTACTTGCCCTCGTTTTCCTTCATGGCGTTGTGCAGAGCTTCCTCGGCCTGGTGGCCGGCCGCCGCCATCAGCGTCTCCTGGTAGTCCAGGGAGATGGCATCGAAGATCAGACCCTCGATGGAAGGCGAGTGCGACCGGGTGATGGACTCGGTACAACCCGTGCATTCCTGGAAGGGCAACCAGATCACCGAGGGCCGCCTGCTCGCCGCCGGCGCCGCTGCCATGGCTTCCGCCATGGCTCGGCCCGCCGAAGGGGGCAGCGCCATCAGGGATGCCAACGTGGCGCAGTACTTGAAGAAGGTGCGGCGGGTCACGCCTTGCCGCGCTAGGGTGTCAATCAATGGACCTTGCATGCTTAGCCTCCTGGCTTCCAACACTGACGTGAAGAATCTGATTCAGCTTAGATCAAAAATTAAAGATTCAAGATGTTCTAATCCTGTTTTCACATCTTCCGGGTGCGCCTTGACCAGCTCGGGCACAAAGGCGACCTCGATGAAGCGCGACACGACGTGCCCCTGCTCGTTATGGTGGTTCACCCACCAGATTCCGGGGCAAGCCGTTTCCGCCAGCGTCGATTCGCCGTCGGAATGCAGGGTGACGCTGATCTCGCCCTCGCCCAGAGTGGCCTTGAGCCAGTCCAGGTCGGCGGGAGTGAGGGGCAGCGCGTTCAGATCGATGGCGGTGGACTCGCCCGCCGCCACAAGCTGGCGGACATGTTCGGCGAGCTCGTGCAGCAGCACGGGGGCGTTGCCGGACAGCGCGTCCGCCCGGTACGGGGAAGATTCGCCGGCGTCGACGACGACGCGGATGTCCTCAAGCGACATGGCGCCATCCCTCGATCAGGCCACGGATGGCCGCGCACACGGGCGGAATCGCCTCGGCGACGGCGGGCGTGGGGGCCTCGCCCCAATCCACCACCTGCGGCTGGATGGCGAGCAGAGCTCGCTTTTCCGGCCAGTGTCCGGCCAGAATGGCGATGGCGCGCAGGTCGGTGAGACCCACCTCGTGCACGCTGGACTTGCGGTTGCCGAGCAGAAAGGCATCCATGGCCTCGCCTTCGAACAGACGCCACGCACCGGGTTCGGCCTTGATGTGGGCGGCGTCGACGACGATGAGGGCATCCGCTTCCTCGATGGGACCGGCCAGGGTGAACGACAGGGTGCCGCCGTCCATCAACTCGACGTCTTCGGGCAGAGGCGCCCCTGCGGAGAGGGCCTGCAAGACATGAATCCCTACCCCTTCGTCGCTAAGCAGGGTGTTGCCGATACCGAGAACCAGGGTTTTCATGGCCATGAAGAATACTTCGCACATGCAGCAATAACAATATACTTATTTACTCAACATATTGATATTGCTCAATATTTCTGCAATATTTCGGACATACCCATCTGCATTCAATGACTTAACATCTCTATCAAATATTTCAATCGTTCATCCCATGTGCCTAGCCTACCCCATGCAAATCACTGCCATCGATGGTCTCTCCGCCCATTGCGAGGCGCGCGGCGTCGAGCGCGACGTGTCCCTGTTCATGCTGCGGGATGAGCCCCCCGCAATCGGCGATTTCGTCATGGTCAGTCTGGGCCAGGCGGTGCGTCGGGTGAGTCCGGAAGATGCCCGTCTGTCCTGGGAGTTGTTCGACCAGATCCTCGGCACCCCCGCCAGTCCGTGAGCGCGCCAGCATGAACGATCAATTCGTCGTCCTCGACCAGGCCAGGAGCACCCTCATCGACCTGGCCATCCGCTTCGGCCCCAAACTGGTGGTGGCGCTGCTGATCCTGGTGGTCGGCTTCTTCGTCGGCCGCTGGCTGGGCAGGCTGACGGAGGGGATGCTGGAGAAACTGGCCATCGACGCGCCCGTGCGCCAACTGCTGGTGCGCCTGCTGCGCCTGCTGGTGCTGGGCCTGTTCCTGATCATGGCCCTGCAGAACCTGGGCGTGGAACTGCTGCCCCTCATCGCCGGCCTCGGCGTGGCCGGCGCCGGCATCGCCCTGGCCATGCAGGGGGTGCTGGGCAACTTGGTGGCGGGCCTCACCATCATCTTCACGCGGCCGTTCCGCATCGGCGAGTACATCGCCATCGTCGGCGAGGAAGGAAGCGTCGAGGAGATCAGCCTGTTCAAGACGGTGCTGAGCCACCCCGACCGCTCCCGCGTGGTCATCCCCAACCGCAAGATCGTCGGCGAGATCCTGCACAACTACGGGGAGATCCGCCAACTGGAGGTGGCGGTGGGAGTGGCCTACGACACCGACCTGAACCGGGCGCTGGCGCTGATCCGCGCCATCCTGGCCGCCAACCCGCGCCTGCTGCACGATCCGGAAGCGCTGATCCAGGTGCGTAGCCTGGCCGATTCCGGGGTGGTCATCGCGGTCAAGCCCTGGGCGCCGGTGGCGGAATTCCACGCCGCCACCGGAGAACTCAATCAGGCCATCCTGGAACGTTTCCGCGCGGACGGCATCGTCATTCCCTTCCCGCAACGCGAGGTGCGCCTGCTGGGCCGGCCCGACTGAGGCGTGCCTTCGCCGCCGGGCGGGGCGACCCGCTCAGCCGGCGCTCAGTTGGCGCTCAGTTGGCGATCTCGCGCTGGGCATCGGGGTCGAACTCGGCGCGCACGACCTCCAGGGCATCCCTCAGGCTTTCCTCGCTGAGGCCGTTGAGGCTCTCGGCCAGCAGTTCGGCTGCGTCGATGGTGTCCTGGTCCTGCGGCAAGGTGTCGGAATCCAGATTGGCCACCAGCACGGCGGCGGCGCCCACCACCTGCAGCAGCTTCTGCCGCTCGCTCATGAGCATTTCGAGCTCCTCCCGCAGTAGGCGGACTTCCTCGTTGTTCAGCGCGTGCACGGTCATGTCGGGGCTCCCACGTGTCGGTCGCTTGCATCATACTCCCCGGCATCCCGCCTTCAGAAGTCCGATAGCGTGCTGCATCCCGTCCAACTCGACCCTTCCCTGATCGGGCAGTCCCTGCCCTGGGACCTGTACTCCGACAGCGGCGTACTGGTAGCCGGCGCCGACACGCTCATCGCCGACGAGGCTCATTACATCCGCCTCATCGGCCGTCCCCTCTACCGCCAGCAGAGCACGGCGCCGGAAGCCGGCCACTGCCTGGACCGTCTCGCGCAACTGGCCGGCGAAGCGGACACCCTGCTGGGCGGCCCGCCGGAACTGCTGAGCGCCGAGGCGCTGGCCCAACTCGGCCGGGAACTGGCGCGGACCTACTCCATGCATCCGGACGCCTGCCTGGGCTATCCCCGCCTGGTGCCCCTGGCGCGTCCGGACATCAACCACGCCCTGCTGGTGCTGTTCACCTGCCTGCTGGTGGCCGACCAACTCGAATTGAGCGAGGAGGAACGGCTGGGCCTGGCCGGCGCCGCCCTCACCATGAATCTGACGGACCCCGACATCCACGCCGCCCGCATCGTCTCCGCCGGCGCCGACGGCGAGGCCGAGCGCGCTCGTCTCATCGCCCATCCCTTACGCGCGGCCGACTTCCTGCGCGAGCTGGGCCTCGACGACGCGGTGTGGCTGGAGGCCGTGCGCCAGCATCACGAAAACATGGACGGCAGCGGCTACCCGGAGGGCAGGGAGGGCGCCCACATCAGCCTGCCGGCGCGCATCCTGCGCGTGGTGGACGCCTACGTCACGCGCATTTCCGGACGGCACTATCGGCCGCCCCGGGCCATGCGCTATGCCCTGCGCGAGTTGTACGGACCGCGCCGCGGGCTCATCGACAACCAGATCGCGGTACTGCTGTTGCGGCGCATGGGCTTGTACCCGCCGGGCACGCTGCTGCGGCTGGCCAGCCGGGAGCATGCCTGCGTCACGCGGCGCAGCCGCAACAGCTTCATCCGCTTCGCCGTGAGCTTCATGGACGGCCGCGGGCGTCCCTTCGATCCGCCTCGGGAACGCGACCTCGGCACGCGGGCGCATCGTCCGCGTGGCACGCTGAGCGTAGACCCGGCCTGGCCGCACATCGAATGGCGTCATCTGTGGGGGTACTGACATGTCCGAATCCCTTTCCCCTTTCGTGTTCGACGCCAGCGCCGAGAATTTCGACCGGCTGATCCTGGGCAATTCCGCGCGCGGCCTGGTGCTGGCGCATTTCTGGTCGCCCCGCGCCGGTCCCTGCATGCTGCTCATGCCGCGTCTGGTGAAGCTGGCCTCGGAATTCACCGGCCGCTTCCTGCTGGTGATGGTGAACACCGACGAGCTGGGCCGCCAGGCGCGCGACCTCGGCGTCACCAGCGTGCCCACGGTGAAATTCTTTCTCGGCGGAAAAGTGGCGCACACCATCCACGGCGCCGAATCGGAGGACGTCTTTCGCACCGCCCTGCGCCGCTTTCTCGCCGACCCACGGGAAGAACCGCGACTGGCCGCCCTCGCCCTGCACCAGGCCGGCGACAGCGAGGCAGCCATCGCCATGCTGGCGCGTCTGGCCGTGGAACATCCGCAAGACCTGGCGGTGGCCACCGACCTGGCCAAGCTGCTGACCCTGGCCGGGCGCCCCGACGAGGCGCTTGCCCTGCTCGCCGCGCTGCCCGCGGCCGCGCGCGCCGATGCAGGCGTCGCCCCCCTGCTGGCGCACCTGGAATTGATCGACGCCGCGCGCGACGACGCGGCGGCTTCCACACTGGCCGAGCGGGAACCGGCATACCGGCTGAACCAGGCCGCGCGCGCCCTGTTCGACGACGACCCGGAAAGCGCCATGGAGTCGCTGCTGGACTTGGCCGCGCAGGCGCCGAGCTACCGCGACGACATCGGCCGCCGCGCCCTGCTGGCGCTGTTCGGCATGCTCGGCCCGGAACACGCCCTGACGCGGCGCTTCCGGGCGCGGCTGGCCGCGCTCGGGTCGTGAGCGGCGACTGGCGCGACGATTTCGCGGCGACGCCGCCGTTCGCCCATCTGACTGCCTGGGCGGGGGCATTGGCCGGTGCGGGCTGGCCTGCGCTGGAGCAACTCGACGAGCTGGCGCGCCGGGCCGGCGTCGTCAACGCGCGCGGCCTGTCCATCCGATTCCAGACCCAGGAGCGGCGTTGCGGCCAAGTCGATTACGAGGCCGGCATCCTCGCCAGCGGCTGCGTGCCGACGCGCCGGGACAACTGGCACGATCTGCTGAACGCCCTCATCTGGCTCGCCTTTCCGCGCGCCAAGGCGGCGCTGAACGCGGTGCAATGCCGCCACCTGGAGACCGGCCGGGAACGTGGCCGGGTGGCGGATGCCGCCACGCTGTTCGACGAAAGCGGGCTGGTGCTGACGGGTTGCGACCCGGCCCTGGCGGAGCTGCTGGCGCAACGGCGCTGGCGCGAGGCTTTCGTCACGCATCGGCGGGCCTGGCAGGACACGCGCGCCTTCCTGATCGGCCACGCCGTGCTGGAGAAGCTGCTCGCGCCCTGGCCGGGCATCACCGCGAAATGCCTGTTCGTGCCGGCGCCCGCGCTCCCCGCCGACGCTGGGGCGCCAGCCTGGCTGGACGAGGCTGTCGCGCGAGTCTGGCTGGAAGGGCGGGTGGCGGACCCGAAACAACTGTTTCCCCTGCCCGTGCTGGGCATACCGGGCTGGTGGGCGGCTAACGAGGCGCCGGAGTTCTACGACAACCGCGCGGTCTTCCGGCCCCCGCCGCCCTGATCAGGGATGCGTGCTGGCGGGCGGCACGTTGCAGGCTTCGCCCTGTTCGGTGGGCACCGGCTGGATGGAGAAGCTGAGCCGCTCGAGATCCGCCAGGATGTAGGTGGGCTCCTTGCCCACCCCCCCCACCGTGCCGGGATTCACCAGCCAGGTGGTGGCACCCTTGATATTAGCGACCGCGCGCACGCCGGCCCGGTGGTCATGTCCGCAGCAGACCAGGTCGTAGTCGCCGGTGAGGGCCATGCCCAGCGCGTAATGCGGATAGTGCACCAGGAACAGGCTGCGGCCGCCCAGATGCAGGATGGCATCCTGACCGTGGTAGCGCACCGGGCTGTCGGGTTCCTGGGCGAGCTGGTGCATGGCGTGGACATCGCCGGTGTTGTTGCCATGAATCGCATGCACCGGCAGCGCGAACTTCTTCAGTACGCGCAGGGTGGTGGGCGCCACCACGTCACCGCAATGCAGGATGGCCTGCGCCCCGCGCGCCTTGGCGTCCTCGGCCGCGTGCTCGAGCAGACGGCGGTTGTCGTGGCTGTCGGAAACGATGCAGATCTTCACGGGGCCATTCTCGGCATGCGCGCGGGCGGCGCGGCCAGATCGCCGCGCCAACGGCCGAAGCGGCCGGCGCGGGACTCAGAACATCGGCTTTTCGGGGGCCGCGTTGTACATCGCGATGCTGGACAGGATTTCGCGCTTCGCTGCCTCGGCATCCTCCCAGCCACCGACGCGCACCCACTTGCCCTCGTCCAGATCCTTGTAGTGCTCGAAGAAGTGGGCGATGCGCTGCATCAATTCCTCGGGCATGTCCTGCGGGCCCTTGGCCGAGGCCCAGCGCTTGGTCAGCTTGTCGACCGGCACCGCCAGCACCTTGGCGTCGTCGCCGGATTCGTCCGTCATGCGCAGCAGGGCCACAGGCCGGCAGCGGATGACCGAACCCGAGATCAGCGGGATGGGGGTCACCACCAGCACGTCGCAGGGGTCGCCGTCGTTGGACAGGGTGTGGGGGATGTAGCCGTAATTGCAGGGGTAGTGCATGGCGGTGATCATGAAACGGTCCACGAACAGGGCTCCGGTTTCATGATCCACCTCGTACTTCACCGGATCCGAATGCGCCGGGATCTCGATGATGACGTTGATTTCTTCCGGCGCCTTGGCACCCGTGCTGACTCGATCCAGGTTCATGTGCGTCTCCGACGTTGAAGTGGATGATTATAAAGGGGCCTGGCGACCCTTTTGCTACAATGCAGCAAATTTCCGCCACGGGCTGTTCCATGAGCGCTGCCGGCAATGACGAATTCCAGGGCGAGATCGTGATACGCGGCCTGACCCGCGCGGGACGACCCTTTCGCCCCAGCGACTGGGCGGAACGCCTGGCCGGGGTGGCCTCCTGCGTCGGCTCGGACCATCGTCTGCGCTATTCCCCCATGGTCTGCCCGGTCACCCGCCAGGGCGTGCGCTGCGTGGTGATCCAGCGCGCCCTCGAACAGCGCGAGACCCGCCTGTTCCGTTTCCTGCTCGATTTCGCACGGCAGAACGACCTGGAAATCGTCGACGGGCGTCAAATCCCGCGGGACGGCGCGCTGCCGGCGTGCGCCGACGAGGCGCTGAAAACAAAACCGCCCGGATGAACCGGGCGGCTGGTGCGCGAGCGGAAGGTCCGGCTTCAGGCCATGGCCTTGATGGCGCCCGACAGCCGGCTCTTGTGCCGCGCTGCCTTGTTCTTGTGCACGATTCTCTTGTCGGCCAGGCTGTCCATGACGGCCATGTTCTCGTTGAGCGCGGCCTGGGCCGCGGCCTTGTCGCCCGCCTCGATGGCCTTGCGGACTTTCTTCACCGCGGTCCGGTAGGCCGAGCGCTGGGCCATGTTGCTCAGCCGTTGCGCGGCGGCCTGACGCGCGCGTTTTTTCGCCTGTGCGCTGTTAGCCATGCGGAAACTCCTTGATCTGGGGGTATTCGGAAAAACGCGCATCATACCGGTGCCGCCCTGTTCAGGCAAGCGCCAGTAGCCTGGGCAAGTCCGCTGCGCCGGCATGCGTAAAACTATCCGGGCCGGCGGCCATTCGCTACCATGCCGCACCATCCCGCCCCGGCCCCTGTATCCATGAACCTTCTGCGCGCCCTTGCCGCGGTCAGCTCGATGACCCTGCTGTCCCGCATCCTGGGCTTCGTGCGCGACGCCATCATCGCCCGGACGTTCGGCGCCGGCATGGCCACCGACGCCTTCTTCGTCGCCTTCAAGCTGCCCAACCTACTGCGCAGGCTGTTCGCCGAAGGCGCCTTTTCCCAGGCCTTCGTCCCCATCCTGGCGGAATACAAGGCCAAGCGAGGCGAGGACGCCACCCGCCTGCTGGTCGCGCGGGTAGCCACCATACTGTTCGTAGTCCTGACCGTGGTGACCGCCCTGGGCGTGCTCGGCGCGCCCCTCATCATCCTGGTGTTCGCCCCCGGCTTCACGGCCACGCCCGACAAATTCGAGCTGACCGTGGAGCTCACCCGCATCGTCTTCCCCTACATCCTGTTCATTTCCCTGGTCTCCCTCGCCGGCGGCGTGCTCAACACCTTCAGCCGGTTCATGGTGCCGGCCTTCACGCCGGTGCTGCTCAACGTGGCGATGATCCTCGCCGCCGCGGTCGCCGCGCCCTGGTTCGACCCGCCCATCCTGGCCCTGGGCTGGGGCGCCTTCCTGGGCGGCATCCTGCAGCTCTCCCTGCAAATCCCGGCACTCATGCGCCTGGGCATGCTGCCGCGCTGGGACTGGGCGCCGCGGGACGAAGGCATGCGCCGCATCCTCACGCTCATGTTGCCCGCCGCCCTGGGCGTGTCCGTCGCCCAGATCAGCCTGCTCATCAACATCCTGTTCGCCTCCTTCCTGGACACCGGCAGCGTCTCCTGGCTCTACTACGCCGACCGTCTCATGGAGTTTCCCGCGGGGCTGCTGGGCGCCGCCCTCGGCACCATCCTGCTGCCCTCCCTGGCCCGGCATTACGCCGACAACGACACCGGCCAGTACTCGAAACTGCTCGACTGGGGCCTGCGCATGACCCTGCTGCTGGCCGCGCCCGCCGCCGTGGCCCTCGGCATCCTCGCCGTGCCGCTCATTGCCACCCTGTTCTTCTACGGGGAATTCACCGCCCACGATGTGCAGATGACCCGCCTCGCCCTGGTCGCCTACAGCGTCGGCCTGCTGGGCCTGATCCTGGTAAAGGTGCTGGCGCCGGGCTTCTATGCCCGCCAGAACATCAAGACCCCGGTGAAGATCGCCCTCCTCACCCTGCTCGCCACCCAGGCCATGAACCTTGCCTTCATCTGGCATCTGAAGCATGCGGGTCTGGCCCTGGCCATCGGTCTGGGCGCCTGCCTGAATGCGGGCATCCTCTATTACAAATTGCGCCAGTTCGGCATCTACCAGCCGCAACCAGGCTGGCGCGCCTTTCTGGGCAAGCTAGGCCTGGGCCTGATCGCCATGGGCCTGTTCCTCTGGTTCGCCATGACCGAAGAAGCGCGCTGGCTGGCTTATGGCTTCAGCCAGCGCATCCTCCATCTCGGCGCCCTGGTGGCGGGGGGCATCCTCATCTATTTCGCCACCCTGGGCCTGCTCGGCTTCCGTCCCGCCGACTTCAAACGCCGCGCCGCCGAATAGACTCCCCCCCCCTCCGGCGGCTAAAATTCACGTTTTTTCAACGAGATATCCTCATCATGCGGATGACCCATGGCTGCTTCGGCGAACCGCATACGCAGCAACGCCCCGGCGCCGTCACCATCGGCAATTTCGACGGTGTGCACCTCGGCCATCAGGCCATGCTGGCCCGACTCACCGCCCGTTCCGCCTCGGTGGGCGGCGCGCCCACGGTGCTGACCTTCGAACCGCATCCGCGTGAAATCTTTACGCCGGATTCCGCCCCCAGCCGCCTGACCTCCCTGCGCGAGAAACTGGAAATCCTGCGCGGGCTGGGTGTGGCCCGCGTGCATGTCTGCCGCTTCAGCAAACCCTTCGCGGCCCTGTCCGCCGAGGACTTCGTGCGCCGCATCCTGGTCGAGGGCTTGCGCGCCCGCTACGTGCTGGTGGGCGATGATTTTCGCTTCGGCGCGAAGCGGGCCGGGGATTTCGCCCTGCTCAAGCAACTCGGCGAAAAGTACGGCTTCGAGGCGGAATCCCTGCACACGGTGGAAGCCGCCGGCCAACGCGCCTCCAGCACCGCCGTGCGCGAAGCCTTGGCCGCCGGCGACATGGCCACCGCCGCCCAGTTGCTGGGCCGGCCCTATTCCATCTCCGGCCGCGTCGTGGGCGGCGACCAACTGGGTCGCAAGATCGGCTATCCCACCGCCAACATCCAGCTCAAGCACAACCGCCCGCCGCTCACCGGCATCTTCGCCGTGCGCGTGCAGGGGTTGGGCCAGCCCGACTGGCCCGGCGTCGCCAGCCTGGGCACCCGGCCGACGGTGCATACCAACGGACGGCCAACGCTGGAAGTGCATCTGTTCAACTTCGACCAATCCATTTACCGGCGGCATTTGCGAGTGGAGTTTCTGCACAAGCTGCGGGATGAAGCCAAGTTTCCGAGTCTGGAGGCGCTGATCGCGCAGATCGATGAGGATGCGCGGCAGGCACGGGAGATGTTGAATGTGTAATTCAGCGTTGATGGCCGGGGGGGGCGCCCGGCGGCGCATTACTTTCTTTGCTTGTGCAAAGAAAGTAATCAAAGAAAGCACACCCTGCTTCCGCCGAAATCCCCGGCTGGCGCCCGAATCCACGGGCGGCTCGCAAACTCGCCCTACGGGCTCAAACACGCTCGCCGACTTCCCCCGTGGATTCGGGCACCAGCCGGCGTCGTCAGAAGGGAGAAAGGCGTCAGTACGCGACGGTTTGTCCCCCTCTGAGCCGCCTCGCCTGGGCGAAAGCTTCGGGGGCTTTCGGCGAGTATGTCTGAGCCCCGCAGGAGCGAGTTACGCAGCCGCCCGAAGCTTTCGTCCAGGCGAGGGAACCCGAAGGGCGGCGAAGTGGGGTGGCCTTCTTTTGGTTACTTTTCTTGGCCAAGCAAGAAAAGTAACTTGCCGCCGGGCAACCCCCGGCCAAACACCGCTTGCGTACCCGCAACACTGAATCCAGGCAGCAAACCCAAAATGCCCGACTACAAAGACACCCTCAACCTCCCCGACACCCCCTTCCCCATGCGCGGCGACCTGGCCAAGCGGGAACCGGCCTGGGTCAAGTCCTGGCAGGAGAAGAAGCTCTACGAAAAGCTGCGCGCCAACGCCAAGGGCCGGCCGCTCTGGGTGCTGCACGACGGCCCGCCCTACGCCAACGGCGACATCCACATCGGCCACGCGGTGAACAAGATCCTCAAGGACATCATCGTCAAGACCAAGAACCTGGAGGGCTTCGACGCCCCCTACGTGCCGGGCTGGGACTGCCACGGCCTGCCCATCGAACTACAGGTGGAGAAGACCCACGGCAAGGACACACCGCCGGCCCGCTTCCGCGAGCTCTGCCGGGAATACGCGGCGAGCCAGGTGGAACGGCAGAAGACCGACTTCATCCGCCTGGGCGTGCTGGGCGACTGGGACAATCCCTACCTGACCATGGATTACCGCTTCGAGGCGGACATCATCCGGGAACTGGGCAAGATCCAGGCCAACGGCCACCTCTACCTGGGCGCCAAGCCGGTGCACTGGTGCGTGGACTGCGGCTCCGCCCTGGCGGAAGCGGAAGTGGAATACGAGGACAAGACCTCCCCAGCCATCGACGTGGCCTTCCCGGTGGCCGACTGCGCCGACCTGGCCAGGCGCCTGGGCATGCCTGCCGAGGGCGACTGCCCGGCCTACGCGGTGATCTGGACCACCACGCCCTGGACCCTGCCCGCCAACCAGGCGGTGGCGGTGCATCCCGACTTCGTCTACGACCTGATCCGCACCCCCAAGGGCCTGCTGATCCTGGCGCGGGACCTGGCTGAATCCGCGATCCGGCGCTACGGCTTCGAAACCGTGGAAACCATCGCCCAGATCAAGGGTGCGAACCTGGAAGGCCTGAAGCTGCACCACCCCTTCTACGACCGCCAGGTACCGGTGATCCTGGCCGACTTCGTCACCCTGGAAGCCGGTGTCGGCCTGGTCCACATCGCCCCCGGCCATGGCCATGACGACTACATCGCCGGCCAGAAGTACGGCCTCAAGGTGGACAACCCGGTGGGCGACGACGGCAAGTTCTACGCCGACGTACCCCTGGTAGGCGGCCAGAGCATCTGGGCCGGTAACAAGACGGTGACCCAGGCCCTGACCGAAAACGGCCGCCTGCTGGCCCAGGCCCCGCTCAAGCATAGCTACCCCCACTGCTGGCGCCACAAGACCCCCATCATCTTCCGCGCCACGCGGCAGTGGTTCATCGGCATGGACAAGGCCGGCCTGCGCGACCGGGCGATGAAAGCCGTCGACGAGACCGAATTCTTCCCCGCCTGGGGCCGCGCCCGCCTGGAAGCCATGATGAAGTCCCGCCCGGACTGGTGCGTCTCGCGCCAGCGCAACTGGGGTGTGCCCATGCCCTTCTTCGTGCACAAGACCTCGGGCGAGCTGCATCCGCGCACCCAGGAGCTGCTGGAGACCGTGGCGAAGAAGGTCGAGCAGGCCGGCATCGAGGCCTGGTTCAGCCTGGACCCGAAGGAACTGCTCGGCGACGACGCGGAACACTACGTGAAGAACCGGGACACCCTGGACGTGTGGTTCGACTCCGGCGTCACCCACGCCTGCCTGCTCAAGGAACGGGAAGGCCTCAAGCACCCGGCCGACCTCTACCTGGAAGGTTCCGACCAGCATCGCGGCTGGTTCCAGTCGTCCCTGCTCACCGGCTGCGCCACCGATGGCCACGCGCCTTACGCCGCACTGCTCACCCACGGCTTCGTGGTGGACGGCAAAGGCATGAAGATGTCCAAGTCCAAGGGCAACGTCATCGCCCCACAGAAGGTCATGGATACTTACGGCGCCGACATCCTGCGCCTGTGGGTGGCCAGCACCGACTATTCCGGCGAGCTCACCATCTCCGACGAAATCCTCAAGCGGGCGGTGGACAACTACCGGCGCATCCGCAACACCCTGCGCTTCCTGCTCGCCAACACCGCCGACTTCGACCCGGCCAACCTGCTGGCGCCGGACCAGTGGCTGGAGATCGACCGCTACGCCCTGGCTCTGACCCGGGAGATGCAGGAAGCCACCCTGGCCGATTACCGGGTCTACAGTTTCCACACCGCCGTGCAGAGGCTGCACAACTTCTGCTCCGAGGATCTGGGTGCCTTCTACCTGGACATCCTCAAGGACCGGCTCTACACCACCGCCAAGGACGGCAGTCCGCGCAAAGCCGCGCAAAGCGCCCTGTGGCACATCCTGCATACGCTGACCCGGCTCATGGCCCCCATCCTGTCCTTCACCGCCGAGGAAATCTGGGCCCTGCAATGCAAGTCGGACAGCGTGTTCCTGGGTCTTTGGCACGAACTGCCCAGGCAAGCTCAAGAGGAAAACCTGCTGGCCCGCTGGAGCCGCCTGCGGGAACTGCGCGGCCAGGCCCTGAAGCGCATCGAGGAACTGCGGGTGGAGGGCAAGGTCGGTTCCTCCCTGCAGGCCGATGTCACCTTCCATGCCGACGGCAACGACTTCGACCTGCTTGCCGGCCTGGGCGACGACCTGCGTTTCGTGCTCATCACCTCCGCCGCGCAGGTGGTGAAGGCCGGCGGCGACACCCGTGTCGAAGTCGCCGCCCTGGCCCACGAGAAATGCGAGCGCTGCTGGCACGTGCGCGCCGACGTGAACGCGAGTGTTGGCAACCTCGCAGCCCACCCCGGCCTGTGCGGGCGTTGTGTAAGCAATCTGCATGGCGAGGGCGAGCAACGTGAACACGCCTGAACACCCCTCCCCCGCGGGCGCGGGAGGAACTGGGAGAGAGGGCGAGGGGAAAAGCGGCCTCGCCTGGCTCTGGCTCGCGGTCCTGGTGCTGGTCTTGGACCAGATCAGCAAAGTGGTCGTGATGCACCACCTCGCCGCCTACCAGGACGTCATTCGCCTCACCGGCTTCTTCAACCTGGTCCACGTCCACAACCCAGGCGCCGCCTTTTCCCTGCTCGCCGACCAACCCGGCTGGCAGCGGGGGTTTTTCATGGCGGTGGGCCTGGTGGCTGCCGTCTTCATTCTGTACCTGCTGCGCAAGACAAGGGGGCAGCCCCTGTTCTGCCTGGCCCTGGCCCTGATCCTGGGCGGCGCCGTCGGCAACGTCATCGACCGGGCCCTGTACGGCCACGTCATCGATTTCCTCGATTTCCACGTGGCCGGCTGGCACTGGCCCGCCTTCAACGTGGCGGACGCGGGCATCACCGTGGGGGCGGTGCTGCTGGTGCTGGACAGCTTCCGCAAGAAGGAGAA
Source organism: bacterium (assembly GCA_009772925.1). Classification (GTDB taxonomy): domain Bacteria; phylum Pseudomonadota; class Gammaproteobacteria; order Burkholderiales; family Thiobacillaceae; genus PFJX01. Next base: position 26,884 of record WOUQ01000010.1, on the reverse strand, counting down.
CCCATGAACCCGGGCATCCGCCCCGGCGCCCGGGTCACCCTGCACTACCGACTGGCCTGCCAGGGCGAGGCGATCGTCGATACCTTTGCCGATGACGAACCGGAAACCTTCAGCCTGGGCCGTGGCGAAATCGACGGCCGTCTGGAGATCCTGCTGCTGGACCTGCGGCCAGGCGACCACCGTGCCTGGCAACTCGATGCCCGCGAAGCCTTCGGCCTGCCCGACCCCGCCCTGGTGCACTCCCTGCCCCGCGCCGACTTCCCGACGCAAAACGAATTGCGGGAAGGCCTGCAAATGGCCTTCGACCTGCCCAACGGCCAGTCCATGAACGGGATCCTGCGCGCCATCGGCGACGAGACCGTGACGGTGGATTTCAACCATCCCCTCGCCGGCCTGCCGGTGGAGTTCGAGGTGAAGATTCTTGCTGTCGAGTGATCCCATGCCACCCACCATCCTCCTCGCCAATCCCCGCGGCTTCTGCGCCGGCGTCGACCGCGCCATCGCCATCGTCGAACAGGCCCTGAAGAAGTTCGGCGCCCCCATCTATGTGCGTCACGAAGTGGTGCACAACAAGTTCGTGGTGGAGGACCTGAAAGCCAAGGGCGCCGTCTTCATCGAGGCAATGAACGAGGTGCCCCGCGGCGCCACCCTCATCTACAGCGCTCACGGCGTGCCCCTGTCGGTGCGCAAGGAAGCCGAAGATCGGGGCCTGCGGGTATTCGACGCCACCTGCCCCCTGGTCACCAAGGTGCACGTGGAAGTGAAGAAGATGCGGGAGGCGGGCCTGGAAATCATCATGATCGGCCACAAGGGCCATCCGGAGGTGGAAGGCACCATGGGCCAATCCGAATCCGGCATGTACCTGGTCGATGGCATCGCGGATGTGGCCAAGCTCCGCGTCGCCGACCCGGAGAAGCTGGCCTACGTCACCCAGACCACCCTGTCGGTGGACGACGCGGCGCGCATGGTGGAGGCCCTCAAGGCCCGCTTCCCCCACATCCGCGGGCCCAAGAAGGACGACATCTGCTACGCCACCCAGAACCGCCAGGACGCGGTGAAAAAACTCGCCGCCGAATGCGACCTGGTCATCGTGGTGGGCTCGCCCAATTCCTCCAACTCCAACCGCCTGCGGGAAGTGGCCCGCAACATGGGGCTCGACGCCTACATGGTGGACAACGCCGGGCAGTTGCAGGAGGCCTGGTTCGCGGGTAAGTCCCGTATCGGCGTCACCGCCGGGGCTTCCGCGCCGGAAGTGCTGGTCGAAGGGGTGGTCGCGCGACTGCGGGAACTGGGCGCCAGCACCGTGGTGCCGCTGGCGGGCATCGAGGAAAACGTGAACTTCCCGTTGCCGAGGGCGCTGGTGGATTGAGGCTTTCCCCCCGCGCCCGCCTTGACCAAAAGGGGGAATGCGATCTCAGAGCAGGGCCAGGTTATCCCGATGGATCAGCTCCGGCTCGTCGACGTAGCCGAGGATGGCTTCGATCTCCGTGGTGGTCTTGCGGGCGATGCGCCTCGCCTCGTCAGCACTGTAATTGGCCAGACCCCGCGCGAAGTCGCGCCCGGACTCGTCCAGGCAGGCCACCACCGCGCCCCGGTGGAATTCGCCGCGCACCTCGACCACACCGATCGGCAGCAGGCTCTTGCCCTGTTTGCGCAGGGCCTTGGCGGCTCCGGCGTCCAACACCAGCTTGCCCTCCACCTGGACATGGTCGGCCAGCCACTGGCGGCGCGCAGCCAGCGGCGCCTGGCGGGTGACCAGCTGGGTGCCCAGGGCTTCGCCCCGCGCCAACCGGGCCAACACGTCCGGCTCACGGCCGCTGACGATGACGGTGTGGGCACCGCTACGAGCCGCCCGCTTGGCCGCCAGGATCTTGGTGATCATGCCGCCGGTGCCGACGTTGGAACCGGCGCCGCCGGCCATCTCCTCCAGGGCCGCATCGCCGGCGACGGCCTCGTGCACGAATTCCGCGTCCGGGTGCTTGCGCGGATCGGCGGTGTAGAGGCCGGGTTGATCGGTAAGGATGATGAGGGCATCGGCCTCGATCAGGTTGGCAACCAGCGCCCCCAGGGTGTCGTTGTCGCCGACCTTGATTTCCTCGGTGGTAACCGTGTCGTTCTCGTTGATGATGGGGATGACCTTCAGTTCGAGAAGCGTGCGCAGTGTCGAACGGGCGTTCAGGTAACGCTCCCGGTCGGCCAGGTCGGCGTGGGTGAGGAGGATCTGTGCGGTATGCAGGTGATGGGCGCGGAAACTGCGCTCGTAGGCCTCGATCAGGCCCATCTGGCCGACGGCGGCAGCGGCCTGCAGCTCGTTGATGGCCTTGGGCCGCTTCTTCCAGCCCAGGCGCTGGATACCCTCGGCGATGGCGCCGCTGCTGACCAGGACCACTTCCCTGCCCATCTCCATGAGGGCGGCGATCTGTGCCGCCCACAGGGCCAGGCGGGCGTGGTCCAGGCCACGGCCCTCGTTGGTGACGAGGCTGCTGCCGACCTTGACCACCAGGCGGCGGGCCTCGGCGATGACGGAAGGATTCATGCGTCCTCCTCCTCCGGCGTTTCGCCCGGCGCGCGCTCGATGTCGCGCCGGCTTTGTTCCAGATCATCCATGATGGCGTAAACCAGGGGCTGGCAACCTTCACCCGATATGGCGGAGATGGCGAAGACAGGACCATCCCAGCCGAAGGCACGGACGAAGTCGGCGATGCGCGCGGAACGCTCCGCCTCGGGCACCAGGTCGGTCTTGTTCAGCACCAGCCAGCGGGGTTTGCGGTACAGGGACTCGTCGTACTTGCGCAGTTCCTCGACGATGGCCCGCGCCTCGCGCACCGGGTCGGTGTCCGGATCGAAGGGCGCCAGATCGACCAGGTGCAGCAGCAGGCGGGTGCGCGCAAGATGACGCAGGAACTGATGGCCCAGGCCGGCGCCCTCGGCGGCGCCCTCGATGAGACCGGGGATGTCGGCCACCACGAAACTGCGGTCGGCGTCCACCCGCACCACGCCCAGGTTGGGGTGCAGGGTGGTGAAGGGATAGTCAGCCACCTTGGGCTTGGCGGCGGAGATGGAGCGGATCAGGGTGGACTTGCCGGCGTTGGGCATGCCCAGCAGGCCGACGTCCGCCAGCACCTTGAGTTCCAGGCGCAGGCGGCGTTCCTCGCCGGGCTCCCCCGAGGTGCACTGGCGCGGCGCCCGGTTGGTGCTGGACTTGAAGTGCAGGTTGCCGAGGCCACCCTTGCCACCCTTTGCGATGAGGGCCTTCTGCCCGTCCTTGGCCAAGTCGGCAATGACTTCGCCGCTGTCCGCGTCCTGGAAGACCGTGCCCACCGGCACTTTCAGAATCAGGTCGTCGCCGCCCTTGCCGTAGCAGTCGCTGCCGCGTCCCTGTTCGCCGTTCTTCGCCTTGAAGGCGCGGGTGTAGCGATATTCCACCAGGGTGTTCAGATTGCGGTCGGCCTGGGCCCAGATGCTGCCGCCGCGGCCGCCGTCGCCGCCATCCGGGCCGCCCATGGGAATGAACTTTTCCCGGCGGAAGGAAGCACAGCCGTTGCCACCGTTGCCGGCGGCGACGTCGATCAGGGCTTCGTCGATGAATTTCATGGACTTGGTCTGGTTGGGGGCCGTCGAAACAAAAAAGCCCTATCCGGGGATAGGGCTCTTCTCGTTCCCGGCGGGAGGGTCAGGCGGCGACGGGCACCACGCTGACGGTGCGGCGCTTGTGCGGGCCCTTGACGCTGAATTCGACGACGCCGTCCACCTTGGCGAACAGGGTGTAGTCCTTGCCCACGCCCACATTCAGGCCGGGATGGAACTGGGTACCGCGCTGGCGCACCAGGATGTTGCCGGCGGGCACGAACTGGCCGCCGTAACGCTTCACGCCCAGGCGCTTGGATTCGGATTCGCGGCCGTTGCGGGAGCTGCCGCCTGCTTTTTTGTGTGCCATGTCTGTTGTCCTCGTTCAGGCGGAGTTACGCAACGGCGATGCCGTCGATGCGGATTTCCGTATAGTTCTGACGATGCCCCTGGGTCTTGCGGTAGTGCTTGCGGCGGCGCATCTTGAAAATCATGACCTTGTCGTGGCGGCCGTGGGACAGCACCGTGGCCTTCACGGAAGCGCCCGCCAGCATGGGGGTGCCCACCTTGATGTCGGCACCGTCGGCCACCATCAGGACGTCCTTGATTTCCACCTCGCCGCCCACTTCCACGGGAAGGCTTTCCACTTTCAGTTTGCCGCCAGCGGCCACCTTGTATTGCTTGCCACCGGTCTTGATCACCGCGTACATGCCTGTCTCCAAAACTGGGTCGATCCGGAAAACGCGGCATGTTAGCGGAAACCCCATCCCATTGCAAATCAAAGAGCTACCCGCTCGACGAATTGCTATAGTGGCGGAGCCGCAACTCCGGAAACACGCGTGGCTTCCCCCCAGGAGATCGATGCCTTTCTCGCCGGCGCCGAGCGCCGCGCCTTCAAGCAGGCGGTATACGCCGTGCGGGATCACCATCATGCCCTGGACATCGTGCAGAACGCCATGCTCAGCCTGGTCGAACGATACCGCGAGAAGCCGCCGGAACAGTTGCCACTCCTGTTCCAGCGCATCCTGCGCAACGCCATCCACGACCATTTCCGTCGTGCCCGCGTGCGCGATTTCTGGGTGCGCCTGGTCTCCCCCCTGCGCGACAAGGACGACGAACACGGGGAAACCCTGGAATCCCTCGCCGGCCACCTGGAATCACCACAGCGGGACGGGCCGGAACAACGCTCCTCGGGCAACGAGGAGCTGGCGATCATCGAGGCAGCCATATCGGAACTGCCGGCGCGTCAACGCGAGGCGTTTCTGTTACGTTATTGGGAGGAACTCGATGTGGCGGAGACCGCCGAAGCCATGGGTTGCAGCGAGGGCAGCGTGAAGACGCACTGTTTCCGCGCCGTCGCCGCGCTGGCGGAGAAGCTGAAAATAAAAGGTATCTCACCGTGAACGAGCAGGAAATCATCGGCTCTGTAACCCGTGCGTTGCATCGCGGCACACGCGAGCTGGATGCAGCCACCGTCGCCCGCCTGAGTGCGCTGCGTCACCATGCCGTGACGCATGCCGACACCCCCATCCGCGGCGGCAGCGGCACCCTGGCGTGGACCCAGCGGCACACATGGATCTCAGGGCTGCTGGTGATCCTCCTGCTGTTCGCCGGCTGGACCTATATGCACAAGCAGGAACTCGCCAGCGGCGTGGATACCGATCTGCTGCTGTTGACCGGCGAACTGCCGCCAGGGGTCTATGCCGACCGCGTTTTCGCGCCATGGCTGCAAGGCTACCGGCGCTGATCCTGGCCCTCGCCTGCGCCTGCTCGCCGATCCTTGCGCGGGCCGCGGAGACGCCCACCTGGGAGCAGCTCTCGGTGCAGGAACGCACGGCGCTGGCTCCCATCGCCTATGACTGGAACCAGCTTCCCGCCGAGCAGCGCGTGAAGCTGCGCCAGCTCGCGCGGGAATTCTCGCGCCTGTCCGCCGCGCAGAAAGACGTGTTCTATTCCCGCCTGCGTCCATGGACCCAGTTGACGCGCGAGCAGCGCGAGCGGGCGCGGGAGAATTACCGCAAGCTGAGCGAATTGCCGCCGCGCGAACAGGAAGAGGTGAAACGGCTTTGGGCCGAAACCGACTCGCCGCGCCGATGACGTCGCTCGACGCGGATCCGGGCGCAGCCGTCCCCGGCGTCCCGCGCCGGCTGGCCAGCGCTCTCTACGACGCCTTTCTGCTGACGGCCGTGTGTCTGCTCGCGGCGTTGCCGCTGGCGGCCCTCGGCACGAGCCTGCCGCGCGAAGCGATGATCGTCCTGCTGCGCGTCTACGTGTTCCTCGTCGCCGGTTTCTATTTCGCGCTGTTCTGGCACAAGGGCCAGACCCTGGCGATGAAGACCTGGCGCATCCGCATCGAATCGGCCAGCGGTGGCCCACCGACCTGGCGCCAGGCCTGGACGCGCTTCCTGTTCGCCGGCCTGAACCTGCTGCTGTTGGGAATCGGCTGGTGGGCGGCCTGGTTCACCCGCGACCGCCAGTTCCTTCAGGATCGTCTGGCCGGCACACGCCTGCTGCGCACCTAGACCCGCTTTTCCACCCACCATAGCGCCAGCATCGCGGCCAGAGTGATGCTGAGGATGGGGGTGAGCGCGGCCGCCGGGGCCGGCCAGTCCTGCAGCTGGGCAAGCTGGGACGCCATGCGATTGGCGAGATGGAAACCGAGCCCGAGCAGAATACCCAGCAGCAGGCGGCCGCCGGCGCCGCCCACGCGGGGCGGACGGAAAGCGAAGGCCAGGGCCAGCAGCAACATGGCCGGTGCCGCCAGCGGATAGGCCAGCTTGCCCCACAGCGCGATGCGATAACGTTCGGCGTCCTGCTTGTTCTCGAGGAGATGGTCGACGTAGGCATGCAGGGCGGTGATGGACATTTGCTGCGGCGCCACCATCAGGACCGTCAGCAGATCCGGGGTCACTGCACTGTCCCAGCGTTGATCCGGCTCCAGCGCCGTGCGGGTGCTGCGCTCGCCGATGACGGTCTGGGACACCCCCTGCAGCATCCAGTGGCCGTCCCGCCAATTTGCGCGCTCCGCCTGGCGCAGGGCGCGCAGGCGAAAATCCTCGTCGAACTCGAACAGACGGACCCCTACCAGGGCGGCATCAGGGGAAATTTCCCGGATGTTGATGAAGGTGCGGCCATCCTTGGCCCACAGGCCGGTGCGGAAATCCTGCGCGACCACACCCTTGCTCGCGCGCACCTTCACCTGCTGTGCGGCGCGGTCGGCATAGGGCGTAACGAACTCACCGAACAGCAGGGTGGCCGTTCCCAGCAACAGGCCCAGCCACACCATCCAGAGGGCGAGGCGCGGCGTGGCCAGGCCGGAAGCCCGCATGACGGTGAATTCGGACGCCAGCGCCATCCGGTTCCAGGCGAACAGGGCGCCCACCAGCATGGCGATGGGCAGCAGTTCGTAGATCTGCCCGGGAATGTTCATGACCACATACAGGGTGGCCGTGGCCGGCGTGTAGGCCTCTGTATGGGCGTCCTTCAGCTCGGCGATGAAATCGAAAAAGGTGAACAGGGCGGTCAGGGCGAGCAGGGCGACCACCGTGGAAGCCAGGATTTCCCGCGTCACATAGCGAAACAGGGTGCTCATTTCGCCCAGGGTCCCTTGAACCGATACCAGAAGAAGGCCGCCACCAGAAGCAACATGGCACCGTGCACCAGGACCAGGCTCTGGCCGGCGCTCATGACCGAGCGCGACACCCAGCCCTGCGACAGGCCCACCACGTTGGCATAGGCGGCATAAATGAGAATGGCGAACACCACGTTGAGGGAGCGTCCCGCGCGCGGATTCACGTAACTGAGGGGGATCGCCAGCACGCAAAGGATCAGGGCGATGAGGGGATAGCCCAGACGCGACACCCACTCCCCCATGTGGCGTGGAACCGGGTTCTGCCATAACTGGGCGACGCCCATCATGCGCGGCAGCGTACCGCGCTCGATCACCTCCTGGGGCGGGATGCGCAGGCCATAGCGTTCATAGGCCACCATCCAGAAATCGGCCTCGCCGGGCACACCCTCGTAGCGCTTGCCCTGCTCCAGCACGAGGAAGCTGTCGCCGTTGTCCATGCTCTGGACGTTGCCCTGGCGGGCCACCGTCACCCCCATGCGACCGCGATCGTGAGAGTAGATGAAAACGTTGCCGACCTGTTTTCGGTCGGAATCCAGGCGTTCGACAAACACCACGCGACTGCCCTGCCTGTCTTCGACGAAGACACCCGGGGTGAGGGTGGTGACCCGCTCCCGCGCTTGCAGAATCTGCTCGTATTCCGCCTGCATGCGCACCCCCCAGGGCACGCCTTCCAGGCTGACCAGGGCGATGATCAGCACCACCGGCAGACAAAAGCGCAGCACCGGCCGTATCCAGCCCAGGGGGCCGACACCGCCGTTCATCCAGATCACCGCCTCGCTGTCGCGCCAGAGCCGGGTAAGACAGACGAAGACGCCGATGAACAGGGAAAGGGACAACAACACCGGCAGAAAGCGCAGAAAACCGAAGCCCAGCATCGGCAGCACGGCCTCGCCGGCGATGTCGCCCAACGCCGCTTTACCCAGCACGCGGACCAGCAGCACCACCACCATGATGGCGCTCATGGCGGCGAAGGCCATGGCGGCGCTGGCGACCATTTCGCGGGTGACGGCGCGTTCGTAGCGCTGCATGCTTTTGACTAGCGCCGACCGGGCTGCGGATAATCCGCTGCGGATGCGGTCGGCATCGACCGCGCGGGGAACCAGGTTCGAGCAAGCATTTCAGGAGTTCACATGGAAATCGGCATCAAGAGCGGCAGTCCGGAAAAACAGCGTAGCGCTTGCGTGGTCGTGGGCGTCTTCGAACATCGCAAGCCGAGCTTCGCCGCGGAGATTCTGGACACCGCTTCGGAGGGTTATCTGGCCGACATTCTCCGGCGCGGCGACATGGACGGCAAGCCGGGCGGTTCGCTGCTGCTGCACAACGTGCCCGGCCTGCTCTGCGAACGCGTCCTGCTGGTTGGCTTGGGCAAGGAACGGGAATTCCGCGAGCGGGCCTACCGTGACGCCGTGCGCGACACCATCAAGACCCTGGCCGGCCTGGGCATCGCCGAGGCCACGCTGTATCTGACCGAACTGCCGGTGCGCAAACGCGATCTGGCCTGGAATGTCGAACAGGCCGTCGTTGTCGCCGAGGAGGCCGTGTACCGCTTCGACCGGCTCAAGAGCAAGCCCGAGGCGGCCCGCAAGACCTTGCGCAAGCTGACCCTGGCCGTGCCGCGCCGCGGCGAACTGGCCATCGGCGAAGCCGCCGCCGCGCGCGGCACGGCCATCGCCGCCGGCATGAATCTGGCCAAGGATCTCGGCAACCTGCCCGGCAACGTCTGCACACCCACCTACCTGGCCGATCAGGCCAGGGCCATGGCGAAGGAAATGGGCATCGGCATCCGCGTGCTGGAACAAGCCGAGATCGAAAAGCTCGGCATGGGCTCCTTCCTTTCCGTGGCCAAGGGCAGCGACGAACCGCCGCGCTTCATCGTCCTGGATTACCGGGGTGGAGGGAAAAAGGACAAGCCCGTGGTGCTGGTGGGCAAGGGCATCACCTTCGATTCGGGCGGCATTTCCATCAAGCCGGCCGCCGAAATGGACGAAATGAAATACGACATGTGCGGCGCCGCCTCGGTGCTGGGCGCGCTGCGCGCGGCGGCCGAGCTGAAGCTGCCGCTCAACGTGACGGGCCTCATCCCGACCTGCGAGAACCTGCCATCGGGGCGCGCCAACAAGCCGGGCGACGTGGTCACCTCCATGTCCGGGCAGACCATCGAGGTGCTCAACACCGATGCCGAGGGCCGTCTCATCCTGTGCGACGCCCTCACCTACGCCGAAAGGCTGGAGCCGGCCTGCGTGGTGGACATCGCCACCCTCACCGGCGCATGCGTCATCGCCCTGGGCCATGTGGCCAGCGGCCTGCTGGCGAACAACGACGCGCTGGCGCGGGAACTGCTGCACGCCGGCGAGTCGTCCCATGACCGCTGCTGGCAGCTGCCGCTGTGGGACGAATACGCGGAACAGCTGAAGAGCAACTTCGCCGACATGGCCAACATCGGCGGCCGCCCCGGCGGCACCATCACCGCCGCCGCGTTCCTGGGAAAATTCACGAGCAAGTACGACTGGGCGCATCTGGACATCGCCGGCACCGCCTGGAAATCCGGCAAGGACAAGGGCGGCACCGGCCGGCCAGTGCCGCTGCTGGTGCATTTCCTCGCTGCCAGGGCTGCCAGGCCCGCTGCCGGCTAGCCCGGACTGAGCAGCGTGTCGCGCGCCTCGGGCAACAAGTCCGGGTAGTCGCGCGAGCTGTGCAGCCCGCGGCTCTCGTGGCGGGCGCGGGCGCAGCGCACGATGAGGTCGGCGGTGAGCACCAGGTTGCGCAATTCGACGAGGTCGTTGCTCACCCGGAAATTGCTGTAGTACTCGGATATTTCCTCGTTGAGCAGCCGCAACCGGTGCGCGGCCCGCTCCAGGCGCTTGGTGGTGCGCACGATGCCGACGTAGTCCCACATGAAGCGGCGCAGTTCATGCCAGTTGTGGGCGATGACGATTTCCTCGTCGGCGTCCGTCACCCGGCTCTCGTCCCAGTCCGGCAGCGCTTCCGCCGGCCGGCTCGGCAGTTCGGCGATGTGCGCCGCCGCGGCGCGGCCGTACACCAGGCATTCCAGCAGCGAATTGCTGGCCAGGCGATTGGCGCCGTGCAGGCCGGTGCAGGCGGTTTCTCCAATGGCGTAGAGACGTTCCGCGTCGGTGCGGCCATGCCGGTCCACGCGCACGCCACCGCAGGTGTAATGGGCGGCCGGCGCCACCGGAATCCACTCCCGCGTGATGTCGATGCCCAGTTCCAGGCAGCGCGCGTGAATGGTGGGGAAATGGCCGACAATGAATTTTGCGGGCTTGTGCGTGATGTCGAGATAGACGCAATCCAGGCCGCGCTTCTTCATCTCGAAGTCGATGGCGCGGGCCACCACATCCCTGGGCGCGAGTTCCCCGCGTTCGTCGTGCTCGGACATGAAGCGGCTGCCGTCCGGCAGGCGCAGGATCGCGCCCTCGCCGCGCATCGCCTCGGTGATGAGGAAGGATTTCGCGTGCGGGTGATACAGACAGGTGGGATGGAACTGGATGAATTCCAGGTTAGCCACGCGGCAACCCGCCCGCCAGGCCATGGCGACGCCGTCGCCGGTGGCGGTGTCCGGATTGGTGGTGTACAGGAAGGCCTTGCCGGCGCCGCCGGTGGCCAGCACCGTGGCCCCGGCCTGGAAGGTTTCCACCCTGCCCGAGGCGGTATCCAGCACATAGGCGCCGTGCACTGCGCGCCCATCCCGCCCCAGGCGCCGGTCGGTGATGAGATCCACGGCGATGTGCTGGCGCAACAGGGTGATGTTGGGGCGCGCCGCCATGCGCGACAGCAGGATCTCCTGCACCGCCCGTCCGGTGGCGTCGGCCGCGTGCAGGACGCGGCGATGGGAATGTCCGCCCTCCCGCGTGAGGTGATACGACGCCCCCTCCATGTCGAACGGCGCGCCCTGTCCGATCAGCCAGCGCACCGCCGCGGGCGCCGACTCCACCACGTGGCGCACCACGGCTTCGTCGCACAGCCCGGCGCCGGCCACCAGGGTGTCGCGCACATGCTCGTCGAAACTGTCGTCCCGCCCCATCACCGCGGCGATGCCGCCTTGCGCCCAGAAACTGGAACTGTCCTCGGCCCGCTTCTTGGTCGCCACGGCCACGCGTAGGGACTCCGGCAGCGACAGGGCGAGGGTGGCGGCGGAAAGACCGGAACCAATGATGAGGACGTCGTGATGGGGCATGAACGCAAACAGAAGGGAAACGCGCGCGAACGCGCCACGCTCTCGCGGCGAGTCCCGGCACGGGAAGTTATACTCGCCACGGCGAACAATGCCTAGCAGGGCAAGCAGAACAACGTGACCAGGATGCAAGCAACCCCATGAGCGACCGCGAAATCGATCTCCAGTTGGTGGAGCGCGTGCGCGCCGGCGACAAGCAGGCTTTCGGCCTGCTGGTGGAGAAGTATCAGCGCAAGCTGCTGCGCCTGCTGTCGCGCATGGTGCGCGACCCCGACGAAGTCGAGGACATCGCTCAGGAAACCTTCATCAAGGCCTACCGGGCGCTGCCCCAGTTCCGCGGCGACGCGGCCTTCTACACTTGGCTCTACCGCATCGGCGTGAACACCGCCAAAAACTACCTGGCCAGCCGCCACAGGACCATGCCGACGCTGTCGGAGCAGGCCCTGGACGAGGACGACGAACCCGACGAGCGCCTGGTCGTCAAGGATATTGGCACACCGGAATCGGAACTGCTGTCGAAACAAATGGTCATTGCGGTGAACGAGGCGGTGGATGCGTTGCCTGAGGAATTGCGTCAGGCCATCACCCTGCGCGAGATGGAAGGCATGAGTTACGAGGAAATTGCCGAGGCCATGGATTGTCCCATCGGCACCGTGCGGTCCCGGATTTTCCGGGCGCGCGAGGCCATCGCCGCGAAGCTGCGGCCCATCCTGGACACCCCGGAAGACAGAAGGTGGTAAAGATGACAGCTCTGCACAACCTGGCGGCACAGGCCGACACCCCGCCGCGCGAAACCCGGTTATCCGCCCTGCTCGATGGCGAGCTCGACGATGACGCGGCGCGCGCGATGCTGCGCGAAGTGGTCGCAAACGCGGCGCAACGCGAGCAGTTTAGTGAGTATTGCCGCATCGGTGACGCCCTGCGCGGCCACGGCCACGACTCAGTCCGACTGCGCGGGCGCGTGATGGCCGCCCTGGAGGAAGAACCCACGCTGCTGGCCCCCATGCCCAAGGCCGCCACTCGACAACCCGCGCTTTGGCTCGCGGCAGCCACCGTCGCCGCCATCACCTGGGGTCTCTGGAGCATGGCGCCGCGCCAGGAAGACCATGCCCGCATGGCCGCCAACGAGCAGGCGCGCCTCGCCCAGTCGGCCCACGACGACAGGATGGTGCCCTATCTGGCCGCGCACCAGGACTTCGCCCAGGCCGTGGTGGCGCCCTCGGAGATGCGCTTCACGCCGGTCACTCTGGCGAAGGCGGGTCGGTGAGCGCCGGACCCGGCGCCTCCCCTCGGTCGCTGCCTCGCCACGGCTTGGAGCGACGCGGCGGGTTTCTTGTAAGAGCCGCCTGGCTGCTGTGCCTGGCCAGCCTGGGCGCACAGGCCGCCGAGCCGTTGCCGCCGGCCGAGGCCGCCGCCTGGTTGCAACGCATGGCGGACGCCTCGCGGCGCCTGGCGTATGAAGGTGTGTTCGTGTTTCAGCACGGCGATTCCGCCATGCAGTCGTTGCGTGTCGCCAACCGCCCGGTGGCTTCAGGCAAGGACAGCCGCCTTACCGCCATGGACGGTCTGCAGCGGGAAGTACGTTGCACCCAGGGCGGCTCCCTGAGCCTGCTCACCGAGGGCGGCCAGGTGCGGGCGGAACGCCGCCTCAACAGCCGGCATTTCCCCGATCTCCTGCCCGCCAATGCCGCCGCGCTGGCCAACTGGTATTCCGTGCGCCTGGGCGAGGCCAGTCGGGTTGCCGGCCTCGATTGCCAGGAAGTCCAGCTCGAACCGCGTGACGCATACCGCTGGGGCTATCTGCTCTGCGCGGAGAAAAACACCGCTCTGCCGCTCAAGGCCGTCATGGTCAACGAGGCCGGCCACACCCTGATGCAATATCGCTTTGCCGAAATCCGCCTGGGCGCTCCGCCGAAGAATGTCGCCGCGCCCCTGCCCGAGATACCGGCCACCGCCCGCCCGGTGGCCACCGAGAGCGTCGGCGTGCGCAGCCTGCCGCCCGGCTTCACGCGCATCACCGCGGTCAAACGCAAACTGCCGAACCGTGGCGACGAGGTCGAACATTGGGTGTTCAGCGACGGGCTCACGCATATCTCGCTGTTCATCGAACCCGCCCGGCAGCCCGTTGAATCCGTGCGTGGCCAGAGCAAGCTGGGCATGATCAACATGCTGACGCGCCAGGTCGGGCCCATGCGGACCACGGTGCTGGGGGATGCCCCCTGGCCCGCCGTCGAGGCCATCGCCATGAGCCTGGAAGCGCGTCCCTCCGGAGCTCCGCGTTGACCGAGACACCCGCCCGCATTACCCGCGTGCGCGGCGACTCCGCCTGGGTCACCAGCGCCGCCCCCTCCAGTTGCGGCGCCTGCGGCGGCCGCGGCTGCGGTTCATCGGTGTTCAGCCGCTTCTGGCATCCCGACGAGCCCGAGTACCAGGTCGACAACCCCATCGGCGCCGGCCCGGGCGAACGGGTCGTCATCGGGGTGCCGGATGGCGCCCTCTGGCGTGCCGCACTGGCCAGCTACATCGCGCCACTGGCCTTTCTGCTGCTCTGCGCCATCCTCGGCAGTTTCGCGGGCGGGGAACCCGGCGCCATCGCCGGCGGTCTGTTGGGGCTGGCGCTGGCCGCCGTCTGGCTGGCGTTTCGACGCGATCCGCGCGGCGTGCCGGTCATTCTGCGGCGCGATGCGGAGGCTCGGGTCTGCGGCGCGCGCGCTGGCGACGCGGGCGCGTGAGGCATCCGGGCATCGTCCGGACATGAGTATGGTTTTCACCAATCGAGGTATGACATGAAGAAATGGCTGGCCCTTCTGGGCATTTCACTCGGCTTCGTGGCGGGCGGCGCCTTGGCCCAGTTGCCGGACTTCACCGAACTGGCGGAGCAGCATTCACCCGCCGTGGTCAACATCACCACCACCCAGGATGGGAAGCAGGCCAAGCGCCCGCATCGCATGCCCGACCCGGACGACATGATGGAATTCTTCCGCCGCTTCATGCCGCCGGAGGGCGAACGTTTCATGCCGCCGCGCAGAGGCAACGGCTCCGGCTTCCTCATCTCCGCGGACGGTTACATCATGACCAACGCCCACGTGGTGGACGACGTCGACGAGGTCGTGGTCAAGCTGCACGACAAGCGTGAATTCCGCGCCAAGGTGATCGGCAGTGACGCCCGCACCGATGTCGCCCTCATCAAGATCAACGCCGACAAGCTGCCCCGCGTGACCATTGGCGACCCGAACCGGCTCAAGGTGGGGGAATGGGTGCTGGCCATCGGCGCCCCCTTCGGCTTCGAAAACTCGGTCACCGCCGGCATCGTCTCCGCCAAGGGCCGCAGCCTGCCTCAGGAGAACTACGTACCCTTCATCCAGACCGACGCGGCGATCAACCCCGGCAATTCCGGCGGTCCGCTGTTCAACCTGAAGGGCGAGGTGGTGGGCATGAACTCGCAGATCATCTCGCGTAGCGGCGGCAACATGGGCCTGGCCTTCGCCATCCCCATCGACGTCGCCATGGACGTGGCCGAACAACTCAAGTCACGCGGCAAGGTCAGCCGCGGCCGTCTTGGCATCGTCATCCAGGACGTCACCGCCGACCTGGCCGATACCTTCGGCCTCAAGTCCCCGCAGGGCGCCCTGGTTTCCGACGTGGAAGCCGGCAGCCCGGCGGACAAGGCCGGCGTGCAGGTCTCCGACATCGTCCTCAAGTTCGACGGCAAGCCGGTCAACGCTTCCATCGACCTGCCCCGCCTGGTGGGCGCCACCAAGCCCGGCACCCGCTCCAGCCTGACCATCTGGCGCAAGGGCGCGCAGCGTGAACTGATGGTGGTCGTCGGCGAACTGAGCGAGGAAAAGACGGCCGTTGCCAAGGCAACGGAAAGCCGGCCGCCGAATCGGGCCGGCATTGCCGCCACCAATCTGAGCAAGGAGCAGAAGGCCATCCTCAAGATCACCGGCGGCGTGCTGGTGGAGGACACCACCGGGCCCGCCGCCCGCGCCGGCATCCAGTCGGGCGACGTGATCGTCGCGGTGAACAACCAGGAAGTGAACAGCGTCGAGGAACTCGCCAAGCTGCTCGACGACCCCGCGCGCAAGAGCGTCGCCCTGCTGGTGAAGCGCGGGGAAAGCGCGCATTACGTCTCCCTGCGCCTGGAGAAGTGAACCCGGATTGAGGACTGGACGGCAGGTCGGCCTGAACTTGCCCCCCGCAGGGGGAGCCCAACCTGCCGGGCTTGATCTGCCTGGGGCGTATTTCCCAATGGACAATTCGGGGTGAAGGAACTCTCCCTCTATGGCCGCCGCGGCTGTCACCTGTGCGCGGACATGCGGGCGGCGCTGGAGGAGTTCCGCGACGAACTCGGTTTCAGCCTGCGCGAGGTCGACATCGATGCCGACCCGGACCTGGCGGCCCGCTACGGCACCCTGATTCCGGTGCTGGTCGTGGGCAGCCGGGAAATCTGCCATTACCACCTGGATCCCACCGCTTTGCGCCGGGCATTGGAAAGCGCCGGGGAAACGGGCTAAGCCCCTGTCGTTTCAGGTAAAATCCGCGTCCACCCTTCTTTCAGAGGCACGCTTTCGTGCCTCGTGTTTTTTGATGCAAGCCCACATCCGCAACTTCTCCATCATCGCTCACATCGACCACGGCAAGTCCACCCTGGCGGACCGCATCATCCATAGCTGCGGCGGCCTGGAGGAACGGGAGATGGAGGAACAGGTGCTCGACTCGATGGCCCTGGAGCGGGAGCGGGGCATCACCATCAAGGCCCAGACCGCCGCCCTCCTGTACAAGGCGCGCGACGGCAAGGAATACCAGATCAACCTCATCGACACCCCCGGCCACGTCGACTTCTCCTACGAGGTATCGCGTTCGCTCTCGGCCTGCGAGGGGGCGCTCCTGGTGGTGGACGCCTCGCAGGGCGTGGAAGCGCAGACCGTCGCCAACTGCTACACGGCCATCGAGCTTGGCGTCGAAGTGTTCCCGGTGCTGAACAAGATCGACCTGCCTTCGGCGGACCCGGAGCGGGTCATCCACGAGATCGAGGACATCGTCGGCATTCCCGCCGACCATGCCGTGCGATGCTCGGCGAAGACCGGCCTAGGCGTGGAGGACGTGCTGGAGGCCGTGGTGACCCACGTGCCGCCACCCCGCGGCGACGAGAATGCGCCGCTGAAGGCCCTGGTCATCGATTCCTGGTTCGACAACTACGTGGGCGTGGTCATGCTGGTGCGCGTCGTCGACGGCGTCTTGAAGCAGAAGGAAAAGATCCGGCTCATGTCCATCGGCGCCGACTACCTGGTGGAAAACGTCGGGGTGTTCACGCCCAAGTCGTTGCCCCGCAGCGAACTGCGCGCCGGCCAGGTCGGCTTTGTCATTGCCGGCATCAAGGAACTCAAGCACGCCAAGGTGGGCGACACCCTGACCCTGGCCGCGAATCCCGCCACCGAGCCTTTGCCCGGTTTCAAGGAGATCAAGCCGCAGGTGTTCGCCGGCCTGTATCCGGTGGAATCGCACGAATACGACAGCCTGCGCGACGCCCTGACCAAGCTGCAGCTCAACGACTCGGCCCTGCACTTCGAGCCGGAAACCTCGCAGGCCCTGGGCTTCGGCTTCCGCTGCGGCTTCCTCGGCCTCCTGCACATGGACATCGTGCAGGAACGCCTGGAGCGCGAATACGGCCAGCACCTGATCACCACCGCGCCCTCGGTGGAATACCTGGTGGCCATGAAGGACGGCAGCCTGCTCGACATCGAAAACCCATCGCGTCTGCCCGACCCCTCGAAGATCGAGGAGATCCGCGAGCCCATCATCACCGCCACCATCCTGGTGCCGGAGGAATTCCTCGGCAACGTCATGACCCTGTGCAACCAGAAGCGCGGCGCCCAGGTGGACATGAAGTACATGGGCCGCCAGGTGCTGCTCAAGTACGACCTGCCACTGAACGAGGTGGTGCTCGATTTCTTCGACAGGCTGAAATCCACCAGCCGCGGCTACGCCTCCCTCGACTACGACTTCAAGGAATTCCGCGCCGACGACCTGGTCAAGCTGGACGTGCTGGTGAACGGCGAGAAGGTGGACGCCCTCTCCCTCATCGTGCACCGCTCCACTTCCCAATACCGGGGCCGGCAACTGGCGGAGAAGATGCGACAACTGATCCCGCGGCAGATGTTCGACGTGGCGGTGCAGGCCGCCATCGGCTCGCACATCATCGCCCGCGAGACGGTGAAGGCGTTGCGCAAGAACGTGCTGGCGAAATGTTACGGAGGCGACATCACCCGCAAGAAGAAGCTGCTCGAAAAGCAGAAGGAAGGCAAGAAACGCATGAAACAGGTGGGTAACGTGGAAATCCCCCAGGAAGCCTTCCTCGCCATCCTCCAGGTCAGTGATAAATAACCTTCAACCTTCCCACGAAAAACAATGAACTTTGCCCTCATCCTCTTCCTCGCCCTGGTCATCACCGGCGCCATCTGGCTGTTCGACCACCTGTTCAACGCCAAGAAGCGGCCCGCCGACGCCAAGCTGCCGGTTCTGGTGGACTACTCGAAGAGCTTCTTCCCGGTCATCCTCATCGTCTTCCTGCTGCGCTCCTTCCTGGTGGAGCCGTTCAAGATTCCCTCCGGCTCCATGCTGCCCACCCTGCTCATCGGCGACTTCATCCTGGTCAACAAGTACGAGTACGGCATCCGCCTGCCGGTCATCAACAAGAAGGTCATCGAGCTCTCCAGTCCCCAGCGCGGCGACGTCATGGTCTTCCGCTTCCCCAGCGACCCCTCCCTGGACTACATCAAGCGCGTCGTCGGCGTGCCCGGCGACGTGGTGGAGTATGTCGACAAGCGCCTCGTCATCAATGGCCAGCCGGTGCGCTACACCCGGGCAGGCAAGTACGAGTACACCGCCCAGGGTCTCAACTTCGTGCAGGGCGAGACCTGGCGGGAACAACTGGGCGAGCACGCGCACATCGCCATGGTGCAGGCCGACATGCCGCCGGTCATCCCGCATCAGGTCGAAGGCGCCTTCCCATACCGCGACAATTGCGGCTACAGCGAATCCGGCTTCAAATGCACCGTGCCCGCCGGCCATTACTTCACGCTGGGGGACAACCGCGACGCCTCCAACGACTCCCGTTACTGGGGCTTTGTCCCGGACGAGAACATCGTCGGCCGCGCATTTTTCATCTGGTGGAATTTCGATGATTTCCTCAACATGCTGAAATCCTTCTCCAAACCGGCCCGCATCGGGTCATCCATCGAGTGAGGCAAACCATGAAGCGACAGCGTGGCATTACCCTGAGCGGCGTCTTCTTCCTCATGTTCCTGCTGGGCTTCGCTGCCTACACGGCCGCCCGCGTCGTGCCGGCCTACATGGATTACTGGGTGGTCAAGCGCATCATGCGCAACGTGCTGGAGCAGCCCGACCTCGCCAACCTCAAGGAGGGCGACCTGCGCCTGAAGTTCGCCAAGGAACTCAACCTCAACAACGTCAAGGTGGTCAGCGTCGACGACCTGGTCATCGATCCCATTCCGAACGGCCTGCGGCTATCCGCCAGCTACTCCATCAAGGAAGCGTTCATGGGCCCGATCAGCCTGTGCATGGATTTCCGCGCCGAGGCCAGTTCCCAGTAAACGGACATGAGTTTGTAAGACGCCCCGAAGCATAAAAGTCATGTCTGTTTCCCTCACCCCCAGCCCCTCTCCCGCCTGCGGGAGAGGGGAGCTTCGAGAGTCGCCGAGGCGACTTTCACGTTAACATGCCGGCGGATATTGAGGGCCTGGAAGCCCTTCTGGGGCACTCCTGGGCGAAGCGCGAGCTTCTGCTGCAGGCCCTCACCCACCGCAGTTTCGGCGCTCGCAATTACGAGCGCCTGGAGTTCCTGGGCGACGGAGTGCTGAACTGCGTGGTGGGGCTGATGCTCTACCGGCGTTTTCCCGAGCTGCCCGAAGGCCGCCTGTCGCGCCTGCGCGCGAACCTCGTGAACCAGGATTCCCTGCACGCCATCGCCCACGACCTCGACCTGGGACGCCATCTGCGCCTGGGCGAGGGCGAACTGAAGAGCGGCGGCGCCCAGCGCCCCTCGATCCTCGCCGACGCCCTCGAGGCCCTGCTTGGCGCCGCCTTGCTGGACGCCGGGTTCGGCGCGGCACAGGGCATGGTCGAGCGCCTGTTCGACGACGCGCTGGACGCCATCGATCCCGAGCAGCAGGGCAAGGATGCGAAAACCCGCCTGCAGGAATGGCTGCAGCCGCGCCGACTGGGCCTGCCCGCCTACACGCTGACGGACACCGCCGGCCAGGCCCACGCCCAGACCTTCCACGTGGAATGCCGCATCGATCCGCTCAAGCTGGTCACCCGCGGCCAGGGCGCGAGCCGCAAGGCGGCCGAGCAGATGGCGGCGGAGGCGGCCCTGCGCGCCCTCGAGGAATCGGCCGGGCGCCGCCGAACTCCGGATAACCAGGCGTGAACCCGTCTTTCCGCGCCGGCCTGATCGCCGTGGTGGGCCGCCCCAACGTGGGCAAGTCCACCCTGGTCAACACCCTGGTGGGAGCCAAGGTCAGCATTGTCTCCTCGAAGCCGCAGACCACCCGCCACCGCATCCTGGGGGTGCGCACGGAAGCCGACGCCCAGTTCATCTTCGCCGACACCCCCGGCTTCCAGACCCAGTACAGGAATGCCCTCAACCAGGCCATGAACCGGACGGTGACCCAGGCTCTGGCCGAGGTGGATGTGGTGCTCTGGCTCGTCGAGGCGATGAAGTTCACCGCCGCCGACGCCCGCGTGCTGCCCCTGCTGCCGCGGGACAAGCCGGTGATCCTGGTGGTGAACAAGGTCGACACGGTGGCCGACAAGAGCGCCCTGCTGCCCTATCTGCAATCCGTCTCAGGCCGCTTCGATTTCGCCGAGATCGTGCCCCTCAGCGCCGAAAGCGAGAAGGACGCCGCGCGCCTGCCGCCCATCCTCAAGCCCTACCTGCCCGAGGGCGAGGCCTGGTTCACCGAGGACGACGTCACCGACCGCAGTTCCCGCTTCCTCGCCGCCGAGATCGTGCGCGAGAAGGTGTTCCGCCTCACCGGCGACGAGATCCCCTACGCCGTGGCGGTGACGGTGGAAAGCTTCGAGGAGGACGGCGAGCTGTTCCGCATCGGCGCCGTCATCTGGGTGGAACGGGACACCCATAAACCCATCGTCCTCGGCAAGGGCGGCGAGCACATCAAACGCATCGCCACGGAAGCCCGCCAGGACATGGAAAAGCTGTTCGGCCACAAGGTCTTCCTCAACCTGTGGGTCAAGGTGAAGGGTGGCTGGGCCGACGATGCCCGGCTCATCAAGCAGTTCGGATATGAGTGAGCGGATCGACGACGAAGCCGCCTTCGTCCTGCACAGCCGGCCCTGGCGCGAAACCAGCCTCATCGTCGATGTCCTCTCCCGCCACCATGGCCGCCAGGGTCTGGTGGCGCGCGGCGCCCGGCGCCAGACCTCGGGCCTGAAGGCCCGCCTGATCCCCTTCCAGCCCCTGGCCCTGTCCTGGTTCGGCAAGGGCCAGTTGCGCACCCTGCACGCTGCGGAATGGCAGGGCGGCGGCCTCATGCTGCGCGGCCACGCCCTCATGTGCGGCTTCTACCTCAACGAACTGCTGCTACGCCTGCTGCCGGAAGCGGATGCCCATGAGGCGCTGTTCGACCGTTATGTGAACACCCTGGATGCCCTGAATGGCGGCGGCGACGTCGAGCCCATCCTGCGCCGCTTCGAACTGGATCTGCTGTCGGAGCTGGGCTACGCCCAGCCCCTGGGCCACCTCGCCGACGGCGGCGCGCTCGAACCCGGGCGCCGCTACGGCTACCGCGTCGGCGAGGGCGTCCTCCCCCTGGGTCGGGACGAGACCGGCTACCAGGGCAAGACCCTGCTCGATCTTTCCCGGGGCGATTTGTCCGACCCGGCCACCCTGGCGGAAGGTAAACTCCTCATGCGCGGCCTGCTCGCCCACTACCTGGGCGACAGGCCCCTTGCCACCCGACAACTGCTCATCGATCTGCAAAAGCTATGATCAAACTCGGCGTCAACATCGATCACGTGGCCACCCTGCGCCAGGCCCGCGGCACCCCCTATCCCAGCCCGGTGCAGGCCGCGCTGATGGCGGAGGGCGCCGGCGCCGACTCCATCACCCTGCACCTGCGCGAGGACCGCCGCCACATCCAGGACGCCGACGTCTACATCCTGCGCCACATCCTGCAAACCAGGATGAACCTGGAGATGGCCATCACCGACGAGATGCTCAACATCGCTCGCGAGCTGGCGCCCGAGGACGTCTGCCTGGTACCCGAGCGGCGCGAGGAACTCACCACCGAGGGCGGCCTCGACGTGGCCGGGCAACTCGACAAGACCCGCGCCGCCTGCGACATCCTGGGCGAGGCCGGCATCCGCGTTTCGTTGTTCATCGACCCGGAGATCGACCAGCTGGAAGCGGCGAAATCGGCCGGCGCGCCGGTGGTGGAAATCCACACCGGCCGCTTCGCCGACGCCGAGGACGAGCGGCAAGCGGCCCGGGAACTGGCGCGCATCCGCGCCGCCGTGGAAAAGGGCCGCGCCCTGGGCCTGGCGGTCAACGCCGGGCATGGCCTCAATTATCACAACGTGCAGGCCGTGGCCGCCCTGGCCGGCATCGAGGAACTCAACATCGGCCACGCCATCGTCGCCCGCGCGATCTTCTCGGGCTGGGAGAACGCGGTGCGGGAAATGAAGCACCTGATGCTCGCGGCGGCGCCCTAAGCACCTATTCAGCGCGGACGTGCCGCGCCCGCGTCGCCCTCAGAGCCGTTCCTGCCAGAGCGTGAAACACACCTCGCCGTCATTGTTGCGCGACAATTCCAGGCCGTAGCCCAGCTCTCCGGCCTGCTTGGCGGCCTGGTAGAGGCCGATGCCCAAGCCGTCGTGGGTGGAGACCGGCGCATGAAACAGTTTCTCCACCACCTCGGGCGCCGCTGCCTCGCCGCTGTCGCAGACGATCAGGCTGGGCACCGGCTCGGTACGCAGTTCCACGCGGATGTTCACCTCCGGCTGTCCCACCCGCTTGCGCAGGGCGTTCTGGATGAGGTTGTCGGCGACGCTCTCGAACAGTTCCTGCGGCAGCCACAGCAGGGTGTCCGCCTCGTCGATGCGGAAATTCAGGTTGTCGCGGGCATAGCGCAGTTTCAGGTTGTGCCACCACTCACGCGCCAGGATTTCGCGCCGATCCGCCGTCTTCTCCGGCGACTTCAGCTTGTCCAGGGTGATTTCCAGGCGCTTGGCGATCTGCGGCAACTGCCGCTGCATGAGGGTCTGCAGGGACATGGCCTGTGACGGCAGGCTGTGCTCGGCGGCGGAGCACAGGGTCTTGAGGGATTGCAGCAGGTTCTTCACGTCGTGCGTGAGACGCGAACCGGTTTCGTAGATGGCCTGCGTATAGGCGTTGGCCTGCAGCGCCCGCTCGCGCGTCTTGGCGGCATGGAAGTAGCCGATGATTTCGGTGAGCAGGCGCAGATGCAGGGCGAAGGCCGGGTTCACCGGCGCGTCGGTGTAGAAGGTCACTTCCACCCCCAGGTGGGAAAACGCCACCGCATACTGGCTGGGACTGCCGAACTCACCGCGCGTGTGCGAGGTATGCCAGGTGACTCCGGTGGACCACGGCAGATGCGTGAACCCCGCCATGGCCGTGCGCAGGAACAGGTCCGGGTCGGCCTCCCGCTCCGCCGCGTCCGAAAGCTCCTTCAGCCATTGTTCCAGGGGCAGGCCGAGCGACAGCACATAGCGGGAAAACAGATGGCGCAGACCCGGGGTCTCGCCGCGCGGCTGCCACAACCAGGCGACGATCAACAGGGAGACCAGCAGGGTGCCGACGCTGATCGCCACCCCTTGTGCGTAGCTGGTGTGGCTCAACTGCATGGCGGTATAGCTGCCCAGGGCGAGCACGCCGATGACCAGCACGAACAGCAGGGTATAGAGCAGGTCCAGGACGCCGGCCCTCTGCTCGTAGCGAGGCGGCGGCAGCAATGCCAGGCAGAGGGGGAGCAACAACAGGCCGTCGCGCAGCAGGGAGGGCTGGCCGCCGTCCAGCACGGCCAGACCGAAGCCTTGCGGCAGCATCCAGGTGAACAGCAGCAACAGCAGGTAGAGCACCCCCAGCCAGAGGCCCAGGCGCTCGCGCAGGGACTTCACCCCCACCGCCACCCCACCCAGCAGCCCCGCCAGCAACACCGCCCACAGGGCGGAGGCCCAGATGTTGCCGAGGAAAGCCAGTCCCAAACCCACGGCGAGGACCCCCAGCGCCCGCGGCCAGGGCAGATTCAGTTGGCCGCTGAAGAACGGCTGCCAGAGCAGGAACAGGCCGTAGTGGGCCAATATCATGCCCTGGCCCCAGGCCTTGCCCTGGCCCCAGACCATGGCCGCGTGCAGGCAGATCAGCAGCAGGGCGAGGACGCGGTTGCCCTGGCCGTGCCGGCGCAAATAGCCGCCAATGGCGGCGACCAGGCCGCGCGGCGGCTGTGTGGAGGGATTGGCGAGAGGCCCCGCGTTCGCTTCGGACATGCTCCGGATATCGGCCAGAAGAAACCTAAATTGAACCTTGCCTGAATGGCGCCTCGGTTACACTTCGACCTGCTCGCCAGTTCGGCAAGTATGTCGGCAATCCGTCACCCGCGACCATGTCCTTGCGCGTATCCGCCAGCCCATCCCGTGTCCGACTCGGCCCGTTTGTTGCTTGTCGTCCTCGCATGAGCGAAGCAACACGCGGTTTCACCCTGATCGAACTCGCCATCGTGCTGGTGGTGATCGGCCTGCTGCTGGGCGGCATCCTCAAGGGTCAGGAACTCATCGAGAGCGCGCGGGCGCGTAACCTGATCTCCCAACTGGACAGCATCCGCGCGGCTTATTACGCCTTCCAGGACAAATACCAGGCGCAACCGGGCGATTACCCCGGCGCCCTGGCCCAGGCCAATCTGCCCGGCATGGCCAACGCCTCGGTGGGCGGCAACGGCGACGGCGTCATCCGCGACACGCCGCTGGCGCGGGAAAGCCTCCTGGTCTGGGTGCATCTGTCGCACGCCAACCTGATTTCCGGCAATTACCAGGCCAGCGGCGGCCAGCCCGACGCCCGCGGCGAGTGGCCGCGCAACCCGTACGGCGCCACCTTGCACATGCAGAATGACGCGCAGTTCGCCGGTTCCGGCGGCTCGCCTCGCCTCAATCTGAAGACGGGCAACCGGATCCCGGCGCGGATCCTCGCCGAAATCGACCGCAAGATCGACGACGGCCGCGCCAATTCAGGCCAGTTCCGCTTCAGCGCCTATGACGGCGGCGGCGGCGCGCCCATCGAGGCGCGCTGCTACGATCCCCGCAGCGGACTCTGGGGTGCGGCCGAGAACGAGGCGAATTGCGGCGCCAGCATGCTGTTCTGACTGCGGCTAAGCGCCCAGCTTCAGTTCCGCCGCCGCCAGAGCCTCGGCCGTGCCGCGCAGCAGGAGGATATCGCCTGCCTGCATAAGGGTTCCGGCGTCGTGTTCGATGCGACCGCTGCCGGGACGGCGCAGGCTGACCAGGGTGACGTGCAGATCCTCCAGGCGCAACTCGCTTAGCGGCCGGCCCACGGCGCCGTGATGCGCGGACAGGGAGAGGGAGATGAGGCGCTCGCCGCCCTCGCTTTCCTCGTCGTCGGTGAGGCCGCGGAAATAGCCGCGCATGGTGCCATAGCGCGCTTCCCGCGTCTGGCGGATGCGCTTGAGTACCCGCGCCAGGGGCACGCCAACCATGAGCATGGTCTGCGTGCCCAGCATGAGAGCGCCCTCCATCACCTCCGGCACCACCTCGCTGGCGCCGGCGTCGCGCAGACGGTCGATGTCGTTGTCATCCACGGTGCGCACGATGACCGGCGCGTCCGGCTTCAGGCGGTGCACACTCGCCAGGATCTTGAGGGCGGCGGCGGTGCTGGCGAAGCTGATCACCACCGCGCGCGCGCGATGCACGCCGGCCGCCATCAGCACCTCGTCGCGGGTCGAATCCCCGAACACCACCGCGTCGCCCGCCCGAGAGGCGGCCTGCACCCGGCGCGGGTCGTGATCGAGGGCGATGAAGGGGATGTGTTCCGATTCCAGCAAGCGCGCCAGGCTCTGGCCGCTGCGGCCATAGCCGCAGAGGATGACGTGCCGCTGGATGCCGAAGGCGCGCGCGGCGATCTCGTGCACACCGCGTGCCTGTTCCATCCAGGCGCCGCCCTCGATCAGGCGCGCGGCGCGCATGCCGGCCATGAACAGCAGAGGCGAGGCCAGCATGGACAGGACCATGGCGGCCAGTACCGTCTGATATTCCTCACCGGACAGCAGATGATTCGCCAGGGCCAGGGCCAGCAGGACGAAACCGAACTCGCCGGCCTGGGCGAGGCCGGCGCCAACCCGCATTACCACCGCCCAGACCTGGGTGAACAGGCCCGCCAGCAAGGCGATGACCAGGAACTTGCCGAGCACCAGTGCGACGAGGATGCCCAACACCTCGGGCCAGCGCGTCGCCACCACGCCGAGGTCGAGCATCAGGCCCACGGAAACGAAGAACAGCCCCATCAAGACGTCGCGGAATGGCCGGATGTCCGCCTCCACCTGATAACGGTATTCGGTCTCGGCGATCAGCACGCCGGCCAGGAAGGCGCCGAGGGCCATGGACAGGCCGGCCCGGTCGGTGAGGTAGGCGAGACCCAGAGTCACCAGCAGCACGTTGAGCATGAACAGCTCCTCGGACTTGGCGCGGGCGACGAGATGGAACCAGGGCCGCATCAGTTTCTGCCCCAGCACCAGGATGAGCACCAGGGCCAGGGCTGCCTTCAGGGCGGCGTAGCCCAGCGCCTCGCCGAGTCCAGCGCTCTGGGCCAGGGCGGGCACGAAGATGATGAGTGGCGCCACCGCCAGATCCTGGAACAGCAGGATGCCGAGGATCAGCCGGCCGTGTTCGCTGTCGAGTTCGCCGCGCTCGGCCAGCAGCTTGCTGACAATCGCGGTGGACGACATCGCCAGGGCGCCGCCCAAAGCCAGGCCGGCTTCCCAGGAGAAGCCCAGGGTCTGTCCGACGATCATGATGATGAACATGGTGATCGCCACCTGCAGGCCGCCCAGGCCGAATACCGCCTGGCGCATCGATTTCAGGCGGGTCAGGGAAAATTCCAGGCCGATGGAGAACATCAGGAACACCACCCCCAGTTCGGCCAGGTGATGCGCCGGCGACGCGGCGTCGATGGGCGGCAGGAACGGCCCGAGGCCGATGCCGATGAGCACGTAGCCAAGCAGCGCCGGCAAGCCGGCGGCCTTCAGCGCGGCGACGGCGAGAACACCGGAGCCCAGCAGGATGAGGGCGAGTTCGAGGGCGGATGGCATGGCGCTGGGGCGGACGGTTAGCAGGCTGTTGAAAAACCGGTCGACGCGCTCCCGCACCTGAGCGAGTATCGAACGCGAGGACGACGAGGAGACGGGGATCCATGCGAGGAGCCGACC
>WOUQ01000074.1 GCA_009772925.1 bacterium | reverse complement strand
GTGAATTGTCAGTACATGCAACAGAAGGAATAGTGGTACTAGAGCTAGAAGTGGCGCTAGTACTAGAAGTGGCGCTAGGGGTGGAAGGTTGTGTAGGTTTCAACAACCAACCGGTATCGTTAGATGAAGGAATGTGGGAAGGAAGGGTGATATGGACAGGAGAAGTAGCGCCAGTAGTCCTCGTCGGCAGCATGCCGAGGAACTCTGGCTGTTGCTCATCAAGCGACAGCTGCGATGCCAAGGAGAGTAGTTCTCGTACTCTATCAGTTGGCGTTCGCCGTGTTGTGGCTGTAGCGGCGACTGAACTGTTGCCGCTCGCCGTTGACGTAGACGGGGCCGTAGAGATGTTGGGTCGGGCTTGCTGAACAACTGCTGTTGCGCGGAGATGGGCACACAGCTGATCGGTGCCCAAATCCGCGGCAATTGTAACATTGCATGGGTCCTGAGCTAGTCGACGCAGGCCGGACTCCGTTTCCGTTTCCGCGGCCTCGAGGTGGGTATCCGCCTCGGCCGCGAAATCCACGACCTCGAGCTCTCCCGCGGAACTGAGTACGTCCGCGGAATTCTGTGTTGGTACTGGGAGCGCCAGCTGTCGCTCCATACATGCACGTGTCGTCTTCTGCTCCTTCCTCCGTGTACTCTTCTTCCTCGTACTGCTCTGTATAGTACGAGTCGTCGCCCTCTCCCTCCTGATTGTAGTTGTAGTATTCGTTGTTGTAGTCGTTGTCCTGTTCCTGTTCTGTTTCAGCAGGTAGGACTGCGAGATTGCGTTCTCGTCGCTGACGGCGGTCCTTGTTCCGGCGTCTCTCTCTCGCCCTGGTGAATGTCGATGAGTTGTTGCTGTTTGTATTGTGTAAGCACGGGTTTCTGGTAGAGTTCGATGACCGCTGCCTTGAAAGCGGCATAGTCGAGATTCCTGTATGGCTCGACCTCCTCGAAGTGAGCGCCGTAGAACATCGTCATACAGCACGATACTCTGCGCTCAGGAGGGATTTCGAATGAGAGGAAGTAATATTCCATCTGGAAAAACCAGTTCTGGATGGTGGTATCACCTCCCCTCTTGAACTTCTCTACCTTGCAAGGTGGGACGTTCACTATCCGCATGCCTGCCTGCTGCTGTCCGTGGCCTCCTGGTGCTCCTGGTGCTGGGGCTGGTGCTCCTGGGGCTCCTGGTGCTGGTGCCGGAGGTCCTGGCCCGCCTGGTGCTCCAGGCCATCCACCTGGCGCTCCCGGCGCTCCTGGAGCGCCACCTGGCGCTCCCGGCGCTCCCGGAGCGCCACCTGGCGCTCCTGGCGCTCCACCTGGCGCTCCACCTGGATTCTGTCCCGGATATCCAGGGGGAGGTTGTTGATAGGGCGGCTGTTGCGGTGGAGGGTTCTGGAGTGGCTGTGGATGCTGCACTGGTGGCTGTTGTCCTTGTGGTGGCCACTGAACAGGTACTGGCGCTGCTAGTCCTTGTGGTTGCATGGACAGCGGCGCC
>WOUQ01000073.1 GCA_009772925.1 bacterium | reverse complement strand
TGTGTTTCCAGTATCCACCACGAGGAGGTTAGCTGTCTAGGATACCACATACCTGTCTTCTTTGTAGAGGCGGCCGACTTTACTAGATGTGAAGGGTCCTTACGTTGAGTTGCCGCTGCTGTAGTTTACATCAACAATGTACTTACATGTGTTTTACATCAACAATGTACTCACAGGCATTTTATTTCCATGACACACATGTTCATGGCCCACAAGACAGAGCGACATCGCTTCAGCTCGCATGACAACGGGACACTGTTATGAAATGGGCCAGAGTTAAGCAGGCGTGCATTCTAGTCAGCGTAGGTCAGCCCCGTCGTCGCAGCCATCATGGCGAAGAAGCCCTCGTACTTCTTGCCGAGCTCGCGTCCGGCCTCGTACGCGTGCTCCGTCTGGAAGCGGAGCGCCGTGTAGCGCTTGGCGGCGTCCTCCTCCAGCGGCACCCCGAACAGGCCTTTGTGGAACGCCTTGCGCCCCTCTGTGAGCACAAAATCATAGCCACTTGACCCAAAGTAAAGGCATCCATACCGCTACTCTCGCCGCCAAGAAATTGGCGACTCTCTTCGCCGACCGAGTAGGCCGCGTTCTCCGCATGCGTCTTGTACTGGCCCGGGTACAGCACGCCGGTCAGCCCTTCCAGGTAGCGCGTCAGCAGTATCGGGTGGACGATGGGAAGGTCCTGCTGGTCCGGGCCCAGCAGGAGGCAGGCGTTGAAGTCGAACGTGCGGCGCTGCGGCTCCGTGAGTGGCGTCGACGCTGCCTGCCCCTGCGCCGCCAGCGACAGGTGGAACTCGCGCATGCCTTCGTGGTCAGGCATGAGGTCCCACCCAGCGCCCGGGCAGAAGAACCACTCGTGCGTGAGGCGGTACGTCTTCCCCTCTTCGTAGGCCACGTAAGCCGGGTCGTCGTTGAAGCAACGGACGAGCTCGCCCTCACGCTCCTTCACCACCTCGTCGTCGAACTCGCGTTGCACGCCAGCGAGCCCGTCTGCGAACGCCTGCCTCTCCTCTGCAAAGACATAGAGACTATGTATTAGTAAGTAGAGTGGTTTAAGGTCTAGTCCTAATGAATAAAGCATGCCATCAGTGTTGCCCTCCTTCTGGCGGCGATACTCTTGACCGCGGCCCCTTCTCGAGCAGGATCTTCTCGAGCCGGATGCGCACGGGCGCCTTCTCCTTCGCCGGGTACCCCATCGGCGGCACCTTCTCCGCCCTCGAGCAGGCAGCGAGCGTGTAGCGGGGGTTGGCGCGACGCATCGCCTGCCCGCGCTCTTCATTTCGGCGTTGCTGACGCGCCTCGCTCGCGTCAAGGCGGCGCAGCATCGCCTTGCCCGCCGCGATCTGCTTCAGCGCCCTCTCCTTCTGCCGGCCGCGCACCTCGCCCGGGATCGGCCGCTTGCGTCCGCTCATGTTCAGCACGATCGGGCGATTGCCGAACACGCGCTGCGCCAGCTTGCGCTTCGATGGCGCCTTCGGCTCGACCGGCAGCGGCACGCGAGTTGGAGTGGTTACTGCTTCCATCTATACTCACACATATAGAAGTGGGTGTAGTGCCTCAGAGCAGCATCGGGGCTCGGATCTGGCATCGGATTCGTGATCAGGATGAAAAACTAGT
>WOUQ01000009.1 GCA_009772925.1 bacterium | reverse complement strand
GCTGGTCGAGGAGGCGGCCGCCGCCGCCGAATCCCTGCAGGACCAGGCCGGCAGCCTGGCCGAGGCGGTGTCGGTGTTCAAGCTGGATGGCGGCGGTGGCCGCCTGGCGCAGGCGCCGGCCCTGCCGGCCCGGCGCGAGCGCGCGCCTTCCCTGCCCGGACCCGAGCGCGCCATGCGCAGGCTGTCCTCCAGCGCCAACGCGGGCGCGGAGGATGAGTGGGAGGAGTTTTGAGCATGCTGGAAACCAGCGCGCCCCATCGGGAGTTCATTTTTTCCAAAAAGGACTTCGAGGAAGTCCGCAAGATGATCTATGACCACGCCGGCATCGCCCTGTCCGACGCCAAGGAGGATATGGTCTACAGCCGTCTGGCGCGGCGTCTGCGCGCCACCGGCAAGCGCAGCTTCCAGGATTACCTGGCCCTGATCCGCGCCGGCCACAACGAGGAGTGGGAGGCTTTCGTCAATTCCCTCACCACCAACCTGACCGACTTCTTCCGCGAGATGCACCACTTCCACATCCTGCGGGAGTTCCTGAAAACCCGGCGCGAGCGCCCCATCACCATCTGGAGTTCCGCCTCCAGCACCGGCGAGGAACCCTATTCCATCGCCATGACCGCGGTGGAAGCCCTGGGCAGCCACGCGCCCGTGGAAGTGCTGGCGTCCGACCTGGATACGAACGTGCTGAAAAAGGCCGCCGACGGCATCTATCCGCTGGAACGCCTGGGCAAGCTGTCCGAGGCCCAGCAGCGCCAGTTCTTCTTCAGGGGAACCGGCGACAAGGCGGGCATGGCCAAGGTCAAGCCCGAGCTGCAGGCCATGGTGAAGTACTTCCGGCTCAACCTGCTCGACAGCATCTGGTCCATCCGCCAGCCGCTGGATGCGATCTTCTGTCGCAATGTCATGATCTATTTCGACAAGCCCACGCAGTACGCCATCCTGAAGAAGATGAAACCGCTGCTGAAGCCGGACGGCCTGCTGTTCGTCGGCCATTCCGAGGCGCTCTACCACGCCACCGACCTGTTCCGCCTGCGCGGCCAGACGGTGTACGAGCACGCCGAAGCGAAGGGCGGCAGGTGAGCCAATCCGGCTACGAGGAAATCCTCGCCCCGAACCACTACTTCGATCGCAACTTCAACATCGAGGCGGCGAAGATCCTGCCCGGCGAGTACTACGTCACCGCCCGCGACATGCTGCTGGTGACGGTGCTGGGCTCCTGCGTCGCCGCCTGCATCCGCGATCCGGGCAGCGGCATCGGCGGCATGAATCACTTCATGCTGCCGGAAGGCGGCGGCGACCAGCACGACCTGCTGTCGAGCTCCGCGCGCTACGGCAGTTACGCCATGGAGGTGCTGGTCAACCAGCTGGTCAAGCTCGGCGCCAGCCGCAAGCGACTGGAGGCCAAGGTGTTCGGCGGGGCCGCGGTGCTGCGCGGCTTCACCACCGTGCACGTGGGCGCGATGAACAGCGAGTTCGTGCTCGATTACCTGCACACCGAGCGCATCCGCGTGGTGGCGGAGGATCTCCAGGGCGAATACCCGCGCAAGGTCTACTTCTTCCCCGCTACAGGCCGGGTCATGGTGCGCAAGCTCAAGTCGGTGCACAACAACACCATCCTCGACCGCGAGCGCGATTACGGCCAGCGCCTCAAGGCCGCGCCCATCGCCGGCGACGTGGAACTGTTCAGCTAATGCGCCCGGGGAGCCAATCGGGAGAGGCGGCATGAGCCGTATCAGGGTGTTGATCATCGACGATTCCGCGCTCATTCGCGGCATCATGAAAGAACTCATCAATGCGCAGCCGGACATGGAGGTGGTGGGCCAGGCGCCGGATCCGGTGAGCGGGCGCGAGCTCATCAAGCAGGTCAATCCGGATGTGCTGACGCTCGACGTGGAAATGCCGCGCATGAACGGCCTGGAGTTCCTGGAGAAACTCATGCGCCTGCGTCCGATGCCGGTGGTGATGGTCTCCTCCCTGACCGAGCGGGGCAACGAGGTGACACTGCGGGCGCTGGAACTGGGCGCCGTGGATTTCGTCACCAAGCCACGCGTCGGTCTGTCCGACGGCCTCAACGAACTGAGCGCGGAAATCGGCGAGAAGATTCGCGCCGCCGCGCGCGCCCGCATCCGCCGCCATGCCCTCAACGCGCCTGTGCCCGATACGCCGAGGCCGCTGGCGGGCCAGTTCCTGCACACCACGGAAAAGCTCGTTTGCCTGGGTTCCTCGACAGGCGGTACCGAGGCCCTGAAGGAAGTCCTCACGCGCATGCCGGCCTCCGCGCCCGGCACGCTCATCACCCAGCACATGCCGGAAACCTTCACCGCATCCTTCGCCGCCCGCCTGAACGGCCTCTCGGCGATGACCGTGAAGGAGGCGGAGCACAACGAACGCATCCTGCCGGGCCACGCCTACGTGGCGCCGGGCCATTCCCATCTGCTGGTACGCAAGAGCGGCGCCTACTACTACACCGAGCTGTCCAAGGGGGAGCCGGTGAACCGGCACCGGCCCTCCGTCGATGTGCTGTTCGACAGCGCCGCGCGCGTGCTGGGGCCGAACGCGGTGGGCGCGATCCTGACCGGCATGGGCAAGGATGGCGCCCAGGGCCTGCTGGCGATGCGCGCGGCCGGAGCCCACACCATCGCCCAGGACGAAGCCAGCTGTGTCGTCTATGGCATGCCCAAGGCGGCCGTGGAACTCGGCGCGGCGATGGACGTGCTGCCGCTGCATGACATCGCCAGGCGCATTCTCGATTGTCTGGGACGCCGCAATTGAGGCCCGCCGACGGGGGCGGGAAACACCCGGGATGCAGGGCGTGTTTCGCGAGATCTCTCCGCCGCCAGAGTGTGCATCGGCACTAACGGGCATGTCTTTATAAGACGCCCCTGAGTATGAATGCCCTGAAGGGCATAAAAGCCATGCCCGTTTCCCTCACCCCCATCCCCTCTCCCGCCTACGGGCGAGGGGAGTGTCGAGAAGTCGCTGCGCGACTTTCACGTTAAAGAGTTCGCCGAACTGGCCGATATTGGCATCAATACAGCAAGCACGGAGCAAGCCATGCAGATCGCAAGCGCGGTGGCGGACAACAGGGCCACGCTGAGCCTCAACGGCCGTTTCGATTTCCACTCCCACCGGGACTTCCGCGCCGCCTATGAAAGCCTGCTGGAACAGGCCGGCGTGCGCGAAATCGAGGTCAATTTCCGCGGCGTCGATTATCTCGACAGTTCGGCCCTCGGCATGCTGCTGCTGCTGCGCGAAAAAGCCGAATCCACCGGCAAGAACGTCGCCCTCTCCGGCTGCCACGGCACGGTCAAGCAGGTGCTGGACATCGCCAACTTCGGCAAGCTGTTTTCCGTGAAGGGTTGAGGGCGGTGGACGGCGCCAGTCTGAAAATCCTCATCGCCGACGACACCCCCACCAACCTCAAGCAACTGGAGATCGTAAGCCGGCGCGCCGGCCACCAGCCCATCCTGGCGGCCGATGGCGAAACCGCCGTGGCGCTCTATCAGTCGGAGTCGCCCGATCTGGTGTTCATGGACATCATGATGCCGGGCATGGATGGCATCGAGGCCGTGCAGCGCATCCGCGCCCTGCCCACCGAGAAGTGGACGCCCATCGTCTTCTATTCGGCCCTCGACAGCATGCAGGACATCCTGCGCGGCCTGCAGGCCGGCGGCGACGACTACCTGGTGAAACCGGCCTCGACCCAGTTGCTGCAGGCCAAGCTGAATGCCTACGCGCGCCTGCTCACCCTGCAGCAGAAGGAACTGGGCTACATCGAGGAACTCAAGTCCTGGCGCCAGGAGGCCGAGGAGCAGGCGCGACTGGGCGCCCACGTGATGGCCCGGCTGACCGATGCGGAGGGACTGTGCGACCCCATGGTGGAGTCCTTCAACCTGCCCGCGGAAACTTTCAGCGGCGACCTGTTGTGCGCCGCGCGCGGGCCGGGCGAGGTGCTCAACGTGATGCTGGCGGACGCCGCCGGCCACGGCCTCTCCGCGGCGCTTTCGGCGATGCCGCTGACGCAGGCTTTCTACAGCATGACGGCGAAGGGCTTTCCGCTGACCTCCATCGCCGAGGAGCTCAATCGCAAGCTGAAGGCCATCCTGCCGGCCGACCGTTTCGTCGCCGCGACATTGGCCAGCGTCGATGTGCGCAACCAGACCGTGGAGGTGTGGAACGGCGGCAATCCGGACGCCGCCTTCCTCACGGTCGATGGCAAGGTGTCCATGCAGTGGGCTTCCAGCCATCCTCCCCTGGGCATCCTGCCGCCAGCCCTGTTCTCGGGTGTCAGCGAAACCGTGGTGTTTCACGAACCGGGGCAACTGGTCTTGTGTTCCGACGGTCTGGTCGAAGCCGAGAACCCCGATGGCCGCTGGCTGGGACTCGCCGGCAGCCTCGATCTGCTGCTGGGAGCCGCCGACCCGACGCTGCGTTTCGCCGCCTTGCGCGCGGGGCTGGAGCGGCATCTGTCCGGCCGGCCGGGGCGCGACGACATCTCCTGCATGCTGGTGCAGGTGCCCATCGAGCGCCGCCGTGCGGTGCGCATCGCGGCACCGGCGCCGGTGCATCGCGGCCATGTCGAGGAATGGCGGCTGGGCCTGACGTTCAGCGCGTCGGAGTTGCGCTACATCGACGTGGTGCCGGCCGTGGTCGGCATCATGACGCAGGTGCAAGCCCTCAAGCCGCATCAGGGCAGCCTGTTCCTGGTGATCTCCGAACTCTTCAACAACGCCCTGGATCATGGCTTGCTGGGCCTGGATTCCAGCACCAAGAACCTCATCGGCGGCTGGGAGATCTACATGCAGCACCGTGCCGAGCGCCTGGCCGGGCTGGACAACGGCAGCATCAACCTGTCCTTCCTGGTGCACGAGGAAGAGGACCGGGCGGTGCTGGACATCGACGTCGCCGACAGCGGGCCGGGCTTCGACCACGAGGCCTGGCGGCAACGCCTGGAGTCGGCGGCCGACGAGAACCGCACGCACGGCCGCGGTCTCGCCCTGGTACGCGGCCTGTGCGCGGACCTGAAGTTTCCCGGCGCCGGCAACCGGGTCTGGGCGCGCTATCTGCTCTAGCCGTGGAGCCGGGTAGGGCGCAATAACCGAAGGGCATTGCGCCGAATGCGCTACGCCGTCTCGACCCGGTTGCGGCCGCCGCGCTTGGCCCGGTAGAGCGCCTCGTCGGCGCTCTGGATGAGGGAATCGGCATCCTCGCAGGGCGGCAACTGGGCCAGGCCGGCGGAGAAACTGCAGCGAAACAGCTGGGTACCGGCCTGCTGCTCGACGGCGGCGAAGCTTTCCCGGATGGCGTCGAGCACGCCGCGCGCGGATTCCAGTGAAGTATCGACCAGCGCCACGGCGAATTCCTCGCCGCCATAGCGGCCGATCACGTCGGCGCCGCGCAGGCGCTGCCTGAGCAGGCGGGACAGGTTGCGGATGACGCGGTCCCCGGCCGGGTGGCCGTGGCTGTCGTTGACGCGCTTGAAATGGTCGATGTCGATGAGGCCCACCGACAGCGTCTTGCCCAGTCGCCGGGCGCGCGCCACCTCGGCGCGCAGACGTTCCTTGAAGCTGGTGTGGTTGAGCAGGCCGGTCAGGCTGTCGCGCACCATCAGCGCGCGCAGCGCGCGGTAGCGGATGACGCGGCTCTTCACCGCCGAGATCAGGTGCTCGGGCTCGATGGGTTTCTGCAGGAACTCGTCGCCGCCGGTGCTCATCGCCTCGCGTTGGCGGCCGACGTCGCTCTCCGCCGAGAGGAAGACGATGGGGATGGACAGATAGGCGTCCTGCTGGCGGATCACCCGCGCCAGTTCCTGGCCGCTGGCGCCGGGCATGTTCATGTCCAGCAGGATGAGTTCCGGCGGCGAGTCGGCCAGCGCCTCCAGGGCCTGCATGGGGTCGGTCAGGGCCTGCGTGACGAAGCCGGCGGCGCCCAGGTGGGCGGCATAGAAGGCCACCATGGCGGGCGAATCGTCGATGATCAGGACCTTGCCGGCGTCGGCCCGCGGCGGCGCCGTGAGCCGGTCCAGGGTGTCCAGCAGGGTGGCGATGTCCAGCGGACGTGTCAGGTAGGCCTGGCAGCCCATGCGCACGGCGCGCAGGCGCGCCTGCATGTCGCCATGCGGGGAAATGCAGGCGAGCGGCGCGCGCGCCGACATCTCCCGCAGCGCGCGCTCGGCCTGCTCGCCCTGGCGGCAGAGGGCGCCGCAATCGAGCAGCACGCCGGCCGGTGGTGCCGCCTCCACGGCCGCCAACAGCGACGGGATATCCGCCAGCAGACGCGCCTCGTAGCCGAAATGGTGCAGTTGGCGTGCGCTCTCGCGCGCGTCCGGCGTGTCGGCCGGACACAGGTAGAGCAGCTTGCCGGGGGCCGGCCGCGTGTTGTTGGTCATTCCGTTACCTGGCATACGCGCGCGCGGGGGGGGTTATACCGAATGTCATATCGGCCTGCCGCCGCCGATCTTGAGGCGGCTGCCCCGCTCACTCGCTTGCCGGAGTTCAGGCGTTGATGCGCGCCAGGATTTCCTGGATACGTTCGGGCCGGCCCGCGCGCAGCAGCTTGCGCGCCATGGGGGTCAGTTCGCCGACGTGGCTGCGCATGACCTGCTGCTTGACCGCGAGCAGATGCGCCGGATGCATGGAGAAGCGGGTGAGGCCCAACCCCAGCAGCAGGCGGGTGAGGCGCGTGTCGCCGGCCATCTCGCCGCACACCGAAACCGGCTTGCCGAGCTTGCGGCCGACGCGCAAGGTGTGGTCGATGAGGCTGAGCACCCCCGGGTTGAGCGGGTCGTAGAGATGGGCCACCGCGTCGTCGGTGCGGTCGATGGCGAGGGTGTACTGGATCAGGTCGTTGGTGCCCAGCGACAGGAAGTCCAGCTTGCGCGCGAACCATTCGGCGGCCAGGGCGGCGGCGGGAATCTCGATCATGCCGCCGATGGGGGTGTCGGGGTCGAAGGGGATGCCGGCCACGCGCAGGCTGCCGCGGGCGGCGCCGATCAGGGCCAGGGCCTGGTCGAGTTCGCTGAGGCTGGCCAACATGGGCAGCAGGATCTGCACCTTGCCGTAATGGCTGGCGCGATAGAGGGCGCGGATCTGCGTCAGGAAGATCTGCGGCTCGGCCAGGCAGAGGCGGATGGCGCGCAGGCCGAGGGCCGGGTTGACGCTGCTGTCCTCCATCCAGCGCACCGACTTGTCGGCGCCGACGTCCAGCGTGCGGATCACCACAGGGCGGCCGTTCATGCCGCGCGCGACGCTGCGATAGGCCTCGAACTGCTCGTCCTCGCCGGGCAGGTCGGCGCGGTTGAGGAAGAGGAACTCGCTGCGGAACAGGCCGATGCCGGCGGCGCCCTCGCCGAGCGCCTGCTTCACGTCCGAAGGCAGGTCGATGTTGGCCATCAGTTCGACATGGCCGCCGTCCAGGGTGGTCGAGGGGCTGGACTTGATGCGGCGCAGCTTCTTCTGTTCGAGCCGCCACTGGTTGTGGCGCAGCCGGTATTCATCGAGGATGGCCGGATCGGGATCGACGATGACCACGCCGGCGACGCCGTCGACGATCAGCCAGTCGCCCTCGCGGATCATGGCGCGCGCGTTGTGCAGCGCCATCACCGATGGCAGGTTGAGGCTGCGCGCCAGGATGGCGGTGTGCGAGGTGGTGCCGCCGAGGTCGGTGATGAAGCCGGCGAAGGCGTGGCGCTTGAACAGCACCATGTCGCTGGGCGACAGGTCGTGCGCGACCAGGATGCTCTCGCCCTCGTCGGCGGCGCGCAGCGGGGCGTGGCCGGGATGGCCCATGAGCACCTTGAGCACCTTGTCCGCCACCTGCCGCACGTCGTGCCGGCGCTCGCGCAGGTAGTCGTCGTCGATCGACTCGAACTGGGCGATCAGCGCTTCGGTCTGCCGCGCCAGCGCCCACTCCGCGTTGCACTGTTCGGCGCGGATCAGGCGCTTGGGCAGTTCCGACAGCATGGAATCGGAGAGGATGAGGGTGTGCACCTCGATGAAGGCCGACAGCTCGGCGGGCGCCCCTTCCGGAATGTGCGTCTGCAGGCCCTGCAATTCCTCGCGCACGCTCTCCACCGCCGCCGCGAAGCGGGCCACCTCCGCCTCGACGTGTTGCGGCCGCAGGATGTAGTGCGGCGCTTCCAGGCGCTCGTGCGAATAGAGCTGGGCGCGGCCGATGGCGTAGCCGCCGGAGACGCCGATGCCGTGCAGGGAGAAGCTCACTCCCCCTCCCCGAACTTGTCCTCGATCAGCTCGACCAGCGCGGACATCGCCGCGTCCTCGTCGGGGCCGTGGGTTTCCAGGCGGATTTGCGTGCCGCGCGCGGCGGCCAGCATCATCACGCCCATGATGCTCTTGCCGTTGACGCGGCGGCCATTGCGCGACAGCCAGACCTCGCAGGCGAACCGGCCGGCGGTCTGCGTCAGCTTGGCCGAGGCGCGAGCGTGCAGGCCCAGGCGGTTGATGATTTCGACTTCGCGCTCAGGCACAGGCCGACTCCGGGTTGATGCTGAAGATACCGGTGCGGCCGCCGGCCACCGCCTTCTCCAGCAGCACCGCCATGCCTTGTTCGCGGTAGGTGAGAGCCTTCAGCAGCATGGGCAGGTTGACGCCGGCGACGGCTTCGACCCGCTCGGCGTGCAGGATCTTGCAGACGGTGTTGCAGGGCGTGGCGCCGTACACGTCGGTGAGGATGAGCACGCCGTCGCCGCGATCGACAGCGGCCAGGCTGGCGCGGGCGCGTTCCAGCATCTCGGCGGGATCGGCGCAGGCCGATAGGTCCACGTTATCCAGCGCCTCCGGACGTTGGCCGAGCACGTGGGTGGCGCACTGGATGAGGCTGTCGCCCAGATTGCCGTGGGCGACGATGAGCAGGGCGATCATGGTGGAAGGAAATACGGAAACAGCCGAATTCTACGCCCCGCACCACGGTTACAATGTTGCCTCGCAGCATTCGGGTATCCCTTTGATGTAAAAGGTTGAATTTGAGCCACACGCATTCCGGCCGGTAGAATCCCCGGTCTTCACCCCGGCGCTTCCCTTCATGTCCCCCCAGCGCATCCGCGAGATCCCCTACAACTACACCTCGTTTTCCGACCGCGAGATCATCCTCCGCCTGCTCGGCGGCGCGGGCTGGAAACTGGTGGAGGAACTGCGCGCCGAGCGCCGCACCGGCCGCTCCGCGCGCATGCTGTTCGAAGTGCTGGGCGACATCTGGGTGGTGACCCGCAACCCCTACCTGGAAGACG
The DNA here is from genome assembly GCA_009772925.1 of bacterium. Classification (GTDB taxonomy): domain Bacteria; phylum Pseudomonadota; class Gammaproteobacteria; order Burkholderiales; family Thiobacillaceae; genus PFJX01. The sequence goes on along the minus strand of WOUQ01000009.1, from coordinate 160,611 downwards.
ACCTGCTCTCCAATCCCCGGCGCCGCGACCTGCTGATCCAGGCCCTGCGCCACCGCCTGGCGGAGATCGAGAAGCGCCGCCAGGGCAACGAGCGGGTCGGCAAGCTGCTGGTGTTGTCGAACCAGGCCGTGGAACGCTTCGCCGCCGGCTTCGGCGAAACCGAACGCCTGCGCCGCGACCTCCTGCGCCGGCTGCTGCCCCACACCCGCAAGGACAACATCGCCTTCGACGGCATGAGCCGGGTCAGCCACGTCACCGACGCCACCGACTGGCGGGTGGAATACCCCTTCGTGGTGCTGCACCCGGACAGCGAGGAGGAGATTCCCGCCCTGGTCGCCGGCTGCGTCGAACTGGGCCTCACCATCATCCCGCGTGGCGGCGGCACCGGCTATACCGGTGGCGCCGTGCCGCTGACCCGGCTGTCCGCCGTCATCAACACGGAAAAGCTCGACCGCATGTCGGCCATCGAGTCGCGCGTGTTGCCCGGCCATAGCCAGCCCACTGCGGTCGTCGTCTGCGGCGCCGGCGTGGTCACGCGCCGCGTCATGGAGGCGGCCGAGGCCCGCGGCCTGGCCTTCGCCGTCGATCCCACCAGCGCCGATGCTTCCTGCATCGGTGGCAACGTTGCCATGAACGCCGGCGGCAAGAAGGCCGTGTTGTGGGGCACGGCGGTGGACAACCTGGTGTCCTGGAAGATGGTGACGCCGGACGCGGACTGGCTGGAGGTGACCCGCCTGGACCACAACCTGGGCAAGATCCACGACGTCGATGTCGCCCGTTTCCGGGTTGCCCGCTTCAACGCCGACGGCAGCCAGAAGGGGAGTGCGGAAGTGCTCGCCATTCCCGGCGCCACATTCCGCAAGCAGGGCCTGGGCAAGGACGTCACCGACAAGTTCCTGGCCGGCCTGCCCGGCATCCAGAAGGAAGGCTGCGACGGCCTCATCACCCAGGCTACCTTCGTGCTGCACCGCATGCCGCCCCAGATCCGCACGGTCTGCCTGGAGTTCTTCGGCCCTGTCGCGGACGCCGTGCCCGCCATCGTCGAGATCACCGACTACTTCAAACGCGCCTCACCCCTCAGACCTGGCGCCTTACCGGTATTGGCCGGCCTGGAACACATGGACGCCCGCTACATCAAGGCGGTGGGCTATGCCACCAAGGCGGACCGCATCGGCCGGCCCAACATGGTGCTGCTCGCCGACATCGCCGGCGACGACGCGGCCGCCGCCGACGCCGCCGCCGCGAAGATCGTCGAGTTCGCCCGCGCCCGCGGCGGCGAGGGCTTCGTCGCGGTGAGCCCGGAAGCGCGCAAGAAATTCTGGCTGGACCGTTCCCGCACCGCCGCCATCGCCGCTCACACCAACGCCTTCAAGGTGAACGAGGACGTGGTCATCCCCCTGCACCGGCTGGGGGACTATTCCGACGGCATCGAGCGCATCAACATCGAGCTGTCCATCGCCAACAAGCTGGTCCTGCTGGACGAGCTGGAAACTTTCCTGCGCGGTGAGCTGCCCCTGTTCGAGGACGACGACGGCGTCGCCGACCCCGAGCTCACCGCCGCCCGCCGGGACAAGGCACTGGCCATGCTGGCCGAGGTGCGCGGCCGCTGGAGCGGCTATCTCGCCGACCTCGACGCCTCCCTGCCGCCCAGCCTGTGCAATGTCGCCGACCACGCGCCGCAAGCCGAGAGCAAGAGCGTCTTCCGCGCCCTGCAGGACCATACCCTGCGTGTGTCCTGGAAGCGCGAGGTGCGCGCCGAACTGCGCCAGATCTTCACCGGCCGCGAATACGAGCCGGTGCTGGCGGAATGCGACGCGCTGCACAAACGCATCCTCAAGAGCCGGGTGTTCGTCGCCCTGCACATGCACGCCGGCGACGGCAACGTGCACACCAACATCCCGGTCAACTCGGACGACTACGCCATGCTGCAGACCGCCACCCGCGCGGTGGAACGCATCATGAAGCTGGCCGAGTCGCTGGGCGGGGTCATCTCCGGCGAGCACGGCATCGGCATCACCAAGCTGGAGTTCCTCTCCGAGAAGGTGTTGTCCGAGTTCGCCGCCTACAAGAACCGGGTCGATCCGGAAGGCCGCTTCAACAAGGGCAAGCTCATGCAGGGGGCGGACCTGGCCAACGCCTACACCCCCTCCTTCGGCCTGCTGGAACTGGAATCCCTGATCATGGAGCAGTCGGAGATCGGTGCCATCGCCGACTCGATCAAGGACTGCCTGCGCTGCGGCAAGTGCAAGCCGGTGTGCAACACCCACGTGCCGCGCGCCAACCTGCTCTATTCCCCGCGCAACAAGATCCTCGCCACCTCGTTGCTGATCGAGGCCTTCCTCTACGAGGAGCAGACCCGGCGCGGCGTCTCCCTGGCGCACTTCGCCGAGTTCGACGACGTGGCCGACCACTGCACGGTCTGCCACAAGTGCGTCAACCCCTGCCCGGTGGACATCGACTTCGGCGACGTCACTACCGCCATGCGCAATTTCCTGCGCGCCTCCGGACACCTGAAGAAGCCGCCGGCGACGAAACTGGCCATGGCCTTCCTCAACAGCACCGATGCGGACGCCATCCATTTCCTGCGCAAGACCGCGATCCTCGGCGGCGTCGCCGGCCAGCGCCTGGGCGCGGCGGTCATGCGCGCCCTGCCCGCGGTGCGCGAGGCCATGCAGAAGCCGCCGGCGACGGTGGGCAAGCCCTCGCCGCAGGCCCAGGTCATCCACTTCTTCAACCGCCGCCTGCCCGGCGGCCTGCCGGCGAAGACCACGCGGCAGATGCTGGGCCTCACCGACCCCAAGGTGGTGCCGGTGCTGCGCGACGCGGCCAAGGTCGGCGAGGACTCGGACGCGGTGTTCTACTTCCCCGGCTGCGGATCCGAACGCCAGTTCTCCCAGGTCGGCCTGGCGACACTCGCCTGGCTGTACGAGCTGGGCGCGCAGACCGTGCTGCCGCCCACCTATCTGTGCTGCGGCTATCCGCAGACTTCCGGCGGCGACCGGGTCAAGGGCGAGGCCATCACCATGCAGAACCGGGTGCTGTTCCACCGCGTCGCCAACACGCTGAACTATCTGGACATCAAAACCGTGCTGGTGTCCTGCGGCACCTGCCTGGACCAGTTGCAGGAGTACCAGTTCGACAAGATCTTCCCCGGCTGCCGCATCCTCGACATCCACGAGTACCTGGCGGAGAAGGGCGTGAAGCTCGAAGGCGTGAAGGGCACCCAGTACCTCTACCACGACCCCTGCCACACCCCCATGAAACTCCGGAGCCCCATCGCCACGGTGCGCGGCCTGGTGGGCGAGGGCGCCCGCCTGACGGAACGCTGCTGCGGTGAGGCCGGCACCTTCGCCACCTCCCGCCCGGACATCGCCACCCAGGTCAAATTCCGCAAGGCCGAGGAACTGGACAAGGGCCGCGACGCCCAGAAGGCGGCCGGCGCCGGCGAGGTCAAGGTACTCACCTCCTGCCCCGCCTGCCTGCAAGGCCTGTCGCGCTATACCGACGACAACGGCATGGATGCCGACTACATCGTGGTGGAACTGGCGAAGAAACTGCTGGGCGAGGACTGGATGGCGAAATTCCTGGATCGGGCCGGTCGGGACGGTATCGAGCGGGTGCTGTTGTGAGAGACCCCAACTGCCCCCTGTGCCTGGCCGACGCCGGCGACGTCCTCTGGTCCGACGCCTTCTGCCGCGTGATCTGGGTGGACGATGCCGACTATCCCGGTTTCTGCCGCGTCATCCTGAACGCCCACGTCCGGGAAATGACCGATCTCCCGGCGGCGGACCGGCGCCGGCTGATGGACGTGGTGTTCGCCGTCGAGGCGGTGGTGCGCACCGTGTTCGATCCGGCCAAGATCAACCTGGCCAGCCTGGGCAACCTGGTGCCGCACCTGCATTGGCATGTGATTCCGCGCTTCGCCGACGACCGCCATTACCCCGACGCGATCTGGGCGCCGCCCCGGCGCGAGGCCTTCTCGCCGCGTCTGCCGGCGGCCGACTTCAGGTCGCAGTGTGAGGCGCTGCTGCGCCAGCGTCTGGGGCCGCCGCAGGAATGACCCGCTCGGCAGGGAACACGGCCGTGAAGGTGCTGCCCTTGCCCACGGTACTGTCGATGCGCAGCCGGGCCTGGTGGCGCTGCAACACGTGTTTGACGATGGCCAGGCCGAGGCCGGTGCCGCCGGTGGCGCGGGAGCGGCCGCGGTCCACCCGGTAGAAGCGCTCGGTCAGGCGCGGGATGTGCTGGGGCTCGATACCCTCGCCGGTATCCTGCACCGAGAACACCGCGCCGCCGTGCTCCGCGTCCGCCCAGCGCAGTTCGATGCGTCCTCCCGCCGGGGTATAGCGCACGGCGTTGGAGACCAGGTTGGCCAGCGCCCCGTACAACTCCTGGCTGTTGCCGATGAGGCGGGCCGCGCTGTCCTCGCGCAGCACGATGTGCTGCCGGCCCTGGCTCATGGCGCGCGCTTCCTCGGCGAGGCGCCGGCCCAGGGCCGGCACGTCGACACTTTCGTCGCGGGTGTCCGGTTCGCTTTCCAGGCGTGCCAGGGTAAGCAGATCGTCCACCAGTCGGCGGATGCGGTCGGACTGCTCGCGCATCAGGGGGATGTGTTTGCGGAACTGCGCCGGATCGGGTTCCTGCATGTCCTCGAAGGCTTCCAGGAAGCCGACGATGACGGTGACCGGGGTGCGCAGCTCGTGCGAGACGTCGGCCACGAAATCCCGGCGCATGGCCTCCACCCGCGCGATTTCGGTGATGTCGCGCACCAGCAGCATTTTCTGCCGGCGCGGCAGGGGCACCAGTTGCAGGGACAGGGTTTTCCCTGGCGCGGTGGGCGAGGTCATGTTCAGGGTCTGTCCGTAATCCTCGGCCGACAGCCAGGCGGAGAAGCGCGCCTGGCGCATCAGGTAATGCACGAACTGGCCAAGGTCGCGGGCCGGCGAGATGCCAAGCAGGCTTTCCGCGGCCTGGTTCAGCCAGTCGATGCGGTTGTCCTCGCCGAGGATGACCACGCCGTCGGGCAGATTACGGGTGGCCTCCAGCATCTGCTCGAGGTCGGCGGTGACCTTCTGCTGGGCGCCCTGCCGCGCGCGCAACAGCTTTGCCAGGCGGTATAGGACGTCGCCCCAGAGACCGTCGGCGGAAGGCGGTGCCTGTTGATCGCTGGCCAGCCAGTCCAAAAGCTTGCGCAACTGGCGCAGGTGATAGAGCAGATAAAGGCCCAGTCCGCCGGCGAACAGGGCCCAGCCGGTACCCGGCTCCGAGCCGGTCGAGAGCAGGGCGGAAAGCACGGCCAGGCCAAGGACGAGACCGAGGGGGCGCCACCAGAACGACGGCATCAGCGGAAGCGGCGGGGGAACGGGACGGTCATTCTACTCCGCACGCGTGGCCGCCGATTCGAGCCCGGCCGGACGCGGCCACGCTCAATCCGGGGTGGCGGACAGGCGGTAGCCGGCGCCGCGCACGGTCTGGATCAGGCTGTCGTGGCCGTCCGCCTCGAGGGCGGCGCGCAGGCGTCGGATATGCACGTCGACGGTGCGTTCCTCGACGAAGACATGATCGCCCCAGACCTGGTCGAGCAGTTGTGAACGCGAATAGACCCGCTCCGGATGGGTCATCAGGAAATGCAGCAGGCGGAACTCGGTGGGGCCCAGTTCGACCGGTTTTTCCGCAGCGAATACGCGGTGCGAGCGGGGATCCAGCCTGAGGCCGCGAATCGCCACGGGATCCTCGGTCATTTGCGGCGCGCGTCGGCGCAGCACCGCCTTGATGCGGGCCATCAGCTCGCGCGGCGAGAAGGGTTTGGTGATGTAGTCGTCGGCGCCCGTCTCCAGGCCCAGTATCTTGTCGTTCTCCAGGGTACGCGCGGTGAGCATGATGATGGGCACTTCCTTCAGGCGGGCGTCGCCGCGGATGCGCCGGGCCAGTTCGATGCCCGACATGCCCGGCAGCATCCAGTCCAGCAGGATCAGATCCGGCAGGGCGCCGCGCAACTGGCCCATGGCCGACTCGGCGTCGTCGGCGACGAGGACGTCATGGCCATGCTGGCCCAGGCTGAACTTGAGGACTTCCTGGATGCCCGGTTCGTCTTCGATGACGAGTATGGTGGCGGACATGCGCGCCTCCAATGAGATGAAATCGACACCATGTTATGACGGTTTCGTGAAGGTTTCGTGACATCGGAACGCCGGGGTGCGTAGAAGAAAAAAAGGGCGCCTTGCAGCGCCCTTGAACTCACGTGGTGTGAGATGGATTCGTGAACCGGGTCAGAGGTTGTAGGCCCGCTCGCCGTGGGTGGCGGTGTCCAGACCTTCGCGTTCCTGTTCTTCCGGTACCCGTAGGCCCATGGTCATGTCGATCAGCTTGAACAGCACGAAGCTGACCACGCCGGACCACACGACGACCGTGCCCACGCCCCAAAGCTGGCTGATTACCTGTGCGGAGCTGTACTCGGCGACGGCATTGGTGGCGTAGTCGAACACGCCAGTGCCGCCCAGGGCCGGGTTGACCAGGATGCCGGTGCCGATGGCGCCGAGGATGCCAGCGATACCGTGGATGCCGAACACGTCCAGGGAGTCGTCGTAGCCGAGGGCGTGCTTCAGGCCAGTGACGCCCCACAGACAGGCGACGCCAGCGACCATGCCGAGGACGATGGCACCCATGGGACCGGCGAAGCCAGCCGCCGGGGTGACGGCCACCAGACCCGCTACCGCACCGGAGGCGATGCCCAGCATGGAGGGCTTGCCCTTGATCATCCATTCCGCGAACATCCAGGACATCGCCGCCGCAGCAGTTGCCACCACCGTGTTGACCATCGCCAGGACAGCGGTACCGGTGGCTTCCAGGTTGGAGCCGGCGTTGAAGCCGAACCAGCCCACCCACAGCAGCGAAGCGCCGATCATGGTGGCCATCAGGTTGTGCGGAGCCATGGCGTCGCGGCCGTAGCCCACCCGCTTGCCGATGACGATGGCCCCCATCAGCGCGGCCATCGCGGCGTTGATGTGCACCACGGTACCGCCCGCAAAGTCCAACGCACCCTTGGCGAACAGGAAGCCGGCCGGGTCGCCATAGGCGGACGGGCCGCCCCAGAACCAGACCATGTGCGCCATCGGCAAGTACGAGAAGGTGAACCACAGCACGGAGAACACCAGCAGCGCGGAGAACTTGATGCGTTCGGCGAAGCCGCCGACGATCAGCGCCACGGTGATGGCCGCGAAGGTGAGCTGGAACACCATGAACACCATTTCGGGGATCACCACGCCCTTGGAGAAGGTCTCCACGTTGACGCTGGGGTCCACACCGGCCAGGAACATCTTGGACAAGCCGCCGATGAAGCTGTTCAGGTCACCACCCGGCGTGAAGGCCAGGGAGTAGCCATACACCACCCACAGCACCGAGATCACGCAGAAGATGGCGAAGACCTGGGTGAGCACAGACAGCATGTTCTTGGCGCGCACCAGGCCGCCGTAGAACAGGGCCAGGCCCGGAATGGTCATGAGGATGACCAGCAGGGTCGAAACCAGCATCCAGGTCGTATCACCCTTGTCCGGCACGGGAGCCGCCGCGGCCTCTGCGGGCGCGTCGGTTGCCGCTGCCGGCGCGGCTTCCAGCGGCGGTGCCGTTTCGGGGGCGGCGGCTGGAACCGCCTCGGCGGTTGCGGCAGGGGCCACCGCCGGCACAGGTTGCTCTGACAGGGCGACGCTGGACAATCCCAGCGAGCCCAGCAACATCAAGGTCGCGAATAGGCGTTTCATGATTGCTTCTCCTTAGATCGCCGCGTCACCGGCTTCGCCGGTGCGGATGCGGACTACCTGTTCGAGGTCCCAGACGAAAATCTTGCCGTCGCCGATCTTGCCGGTCTGCGCGGCCTTGGAAATGGCCTCGATGGCCTGTTCCAGGAGCTCGGTCTTGATGGCGATCTCGATTTTCACCTTGGGTAGAAAGTCCACGACGTACTCCGCGCCGCGGTAGAGCTCGGTGTGGCCCTTCTGGCGGCCAAAGCCCTTGACTTCAGTCACGGTGATGCCGGACACCCCCAGGCCGGACAAGGCTTCACGAACCTCGTCGAGCTTGAAGGGCTTGATGATGGCGGTAACGAATTTCACGGTCCGTCTCCTTGTGTGGGCCGGGGCGGCGAATGCGCCCCGGCAATGCGGTTAGAAAGTGGTGCCGACGGAAAGAATGAATCGATCGTCCGCCCACTTGCCGTAGAAGTCTTCGCCATCGCTGTCGGTGGCGACATAGGCGATGCCGAAGTTGAACTTGCCGACCGGCACGGTAAGACCGACCTTCCAGTCGGCGTAGTCTTCCTGGTCGCCTTCGCCCGCAGTGTAGCCATAGTGCAGGCCCAGGCTCCAGCCGTTGGAGAAGGTGTAGTTGTAGGTGGCATCCCAGTAGATGGTGCCGTCGCTGTCGTCGAAGCCGAAATACTCGTCGGAGAGGGTGTAGGAGGCCTTCAGACCGAAACCCTTGTAGGTGATGCCGGCGTAGGCTTCGAGGGTGTTGGCGTCGCCCAGGTCGGGGTAGATGTACTGCAGCAGGCCAACGTTGTAGCCCAGGTCGCCGACGCTGCCGGCATAGCCGCCATAGACGTCCCACTCGGAATTGGCATCGCCGAATTCCACGTTGGAGGCCCAGACCCCCAGGTAGAAGCCGCTCTTGTGGGCGTAGTCGAAGCCGCCCTGGATGGCCGGATCCTCGTCGGTCTGCGACACGCCGCGGAACTGATAGTCGCTGACCAGGGTCAGGTTGCCGGTGATGGTGTGCGGGCTTTCCTCAGCAGCCAGGGCGAGGCCGGGCGCGCTCGCCAGTCCGGTCAACAGCAGGGCGGTAGAGATTTTTTTCATGACGTTCTCCAAGGAATGGTGCGGTAGTGCACAGCCTTGTATAGCATGCTCCGTGCCAGAAAAATAAACTTTAATAAACAATGTGTTATGTATTTATTGCGGACATGGTGCGCACCGATGCCTGATATTGGTGCATGCGTGGCAGGGTCATGCACCTTCTTGGCACTTGCGCCCGGCGGGAGGCGGTTTACCCTTGCTACACTTGGCCACAAACGAAAAGGATGACGAGATGCTCAAGCAGAACCTGGTTACGGAAATGGCCGGCAAGGTGTCCGAAGTGCTGGCCGCGAGCCCGGCGCGCGACATGGAAAAAAACCTGAAGGCCGCGCTGTCGGCCTGGCTGGCCAAACTGGATCTGGTCAGCCGCGAGGAGTTCGACGTGCAGACCGAGGTGCTGGCCCGCACGCGCGAACAGTTGCGCGAATTGGAGACCCGCCTGGCACGCCTGGAAGGGGATCAGCCGGGATGACCCGCGCGCGCGGCGCCGCCGTGGTGCTGGCTGGTGCCTTGCTGGTCGCCTGTTCCAGCAATCCGATGACCGGACGCAGTCAGTTCTCGCTGTTGCCGGAGAACACGGTGATTGCCCGCTCCGCCAGCGCCTACAAGGCGGAACTGGCGCCGTATGCGAAGAAGAACCGGCTGAATGCGCATGCCGCCATGGTCGAGCGGGTGCGCGGCATCACCAACCGGTTGGTGGCGCAGGCGGTGCGCTACCGGCCCGACACTGCCAACTGGGCCTGGGAGGTCAACGTCATCGACGACCCCAAGACCATCAACGCGTTCTGCATGCCCGGCGGCAAGATGGCGATCTATTCCGGTCTGATCGAGAAAATACAGGCTACGGACGACGAAATCGCCCAGGTCATGGCGCACGAGATCGGCCACGCACTGGCCAACCACGGCAGCGAGAAGATGTCCGTCGGCCTGCTCTCCGACGTCCTGGTTGCCGCGGTGGCGGGAAACAATCCGGGTACCCGGCAGAGCGCCGATATCGCCAGCCTGCTGCTGTGGCAGCTGCCCAACAGCCGGGGCGCGGAAACCGAGGCCGACCGCATCGGCATCGAACTCGCCGCGCGCGCCGGCTTCGACCCCGCCGCCGCACCGTCGTTGTGGCGAAAGATGATGAAGGCATCGGGCGAGAAGGGGCGTTTCGATCTGCTCTCCACCCACCCCGCTTCCGACAGCCGCATGGAAACCCTGAACGAGTTGGTGCCGCACATGCGCCCGCTGTATGCCGAGGCCGCCGCCCATCCGGCCAGCCTGCCCACCCGCCTGGCCGCCAACGTGCGCGACGTGACTCCGGGTGCCGAGGCCGAGGCCGCGCCGGCGCCGGATCCGCGTCCGCTCAGCTTGCTCAATCCGGCCGTGCAGGCCTTCAAGCGTGGCGATGCGCTGCTGCCTTGCGAGGACTGCGGCATGGCCTTCTTCCGGCGCAAGGACAAGCTGCGCGCCTATCACGAGGGCCGGGCCTGGGAAATCCTGGCGCGGGATGTGCTGGAGGTCGGCTACGCGCAGGACATCAGCTGGTACTACCTGGGCGCCGCCGCGGAAGGCCTCGGCCTGCCGGTGGCCAGCGAGTATTACCGGCGCGCCGCAGAACTCGCCCGCTTCAAGGAAACCCACTGCAAGAGCCTGCTTGCCGATCTTTGCAACGGTATCGATTTGCCGCGCCAGGCCGAACAGGCCCTGGCCCGCCTGGCGCCATGAGCACGCGTCCGATCGAGGTGGCCGCCGCGGTCATCGAGCGCGCCGACGGCAGCTTCCTCATGGCTCGCCGCCCCGAGGGCAAGGCCTATGCCGGCTGGTGGGAGTTTCCCGGCGGCAAGCTGGAGGCGGGCGAAACCGCGCGCGAGGCGCTGCGGCGGGAGTTGCGGGAGGAACTGGGCATCGAGGTGACGCAGGCCTTTCCCTGGCTCAACCGCGCCTTCGTCTATCCGCACGCGCATGTGCTGCTGCGTTTCTTCCGCGTCACCGGCTGGCACGGCGAGCCGCATCCGCATGAAGGCCAGGCGCTGGCCTGGACGCGCGCCGAGCAAGCCGAGGTGGCCCCCATCCTGCCCGCCAACGGGCCCATCCTGCGTGGTCTCGGCCTGCCCCTGGAATATGCGGTTTCCGATCTCGCCGCGCTCGGCGAGGCGGCTTTCCTGCGCGCCCTCGACGCACGCCTGCGAGGCGGGCTGCGGCTGCTGCAACTGCGCGAGAAGCAGCTCGACACGGAAAACTGGCGCCGCCTCGCGCGCGAGGTGGCGGCGCGCTGCCGCGAATTCGGCGCCCGCCTGCTGCTGAACGGCGACACCGCCCTGGCGGCGCAACTCGGCGCGGGCGTGCATCTCGCTTCCGGCCAGCTCATGGCGGCCACGTCGCGGCCGGACCTGGAGTGGGTGGGCGCTTCCTGCCACAACCCCGCGGAACTGGGTCGCGCCGCCGAACTGGAGCTCGACCTGGTCGTGCTGTCGCCGGTGCTGCCCACCGCCAGCCACCCCGGCGCGGAAACCCTAGGCTGGCCGCGCTTTGCCGAGTGGGTGGCGGACTACCCGCTACCGGTGTTCGCCCTGGGCGGCCTCGGTCTGGATGGCCTGGAAATCGCCCGCACCCACGGTGCCCATGGTGTGGCTTTGAAGAGCCGGGCATGGCGCGCGCCATGAAGGCGTCCCGCTGGATGGGCGTGCTCGCCCCGTTGCTGCTGGCCGCGCTGGTGGGCGCGGTGCTCTGGTTCAACCCGGTGCGTCAGGAGCCTCCGGCGACGCGCGCAGACTGCGCCGAGCTCACGCGCGGTTGCGCGCTGAGCGTCGAGGGTCGCGCCATCCGCCTGGGGGTCGATCGCGAAATCCGCGTGCTGCAACCGTTCGGGCTATGGTTGGAGGCGCCGGGCGTGGCCAGGGCAGAAGTCCGCTTCACGATGCCGGACATGGACATGGGCTTCAACCTCTACGTCCTGCGCCCCGGCCCCGATGGCGTGCTGCGCGCCACGGTGACGCTGCCGGTATGCGTCAGCGGCTCGCGTGAGTGGTTGATGACCCTGGACTTGGACGGGACGCGCCTGAGCGTGCCCTTTGTCACCAACTTGTAATAAAAGCCGCTATCTGCGCGCATATAATGCGTCGCTACCGGCGAAGCCGAGAGATCGAGGAGGGGCGATGCCCAGCGAACACATTTACAAGCAATTCGATGCCGACCTTGAGGCGGTGCGCGCCCGCGTCCTGGAAATGGGCGGCATGGTGGAGGAACAGGTGACCCAGGCCGTCGAGGCGCTGGTGACCGGCGATACCAAGCTGGCCGAGCGGGTCATCAGCCAGGACCATCAAGTCAACGCCCTGGAAGTGGCCGCCGACGAGGCCTGCACCCAGATCATCGCTCTGCGCCAGCCTACCGCCGGCGACCTGCGCATGATCCTGACCATCATCAAGACCATCACCGACCTGGAGCGCGTCGGCGACGAGGCCAGCAAGATCGCGCGTTTCGCCATCAGGGTCTACGACCACGATCGCATCGTCATGCCGCGCTACAACGAAATCAAATACATGGCCGGCATGGCCACCAAGATGCTGCGCGAATCCCTCGACGCCTTCGCCCGCCTGGATGCCTCGGGCGCCGCCGGCGTGGCGCGCCAGGACATGGAGGTGGACGAGGAGTTCCACCTCATCACGCGGCACCTCATCACCTACATGATGGAAGATCCGCGCACCATTTCCACCTTCATCGACCTGCTGTTCGTGGTGAAGGCCATCGAGCGCATCGGCGACCACGCCAAGAACATGTCCGAGTACGTGGTGTTCATGGTCAAGGGCAAGGACGTGCGTCACACCACCATCGAGGAACTCGAGCGCCAACTGCAATAGGCGCCTGGCATCCCGCGCAAAAAAGCCGGCTCTTGCCGGCTTTTTTGTCGATGCGGCGGGTGGGCATGTCCCGTCCTCGCGGCTGTTCAGTGGCCGCTGGTCTTGCGCGCCTGCAGATCCACGGCGCGTTTCCGCGTCTTGCCGTCGCTTCCCCGCAGGTGCAGGGTAAGGGGCACCTTCTGCCCGGCGACGACGGGCTTCTTGAGGCCGATGCACATCACGTGCAGGCCGCCCGGTTCGAGGTGCACGGCCTGGCCGGCGGGCAGCGGGATTTCCTGCATCTCGCGCATTTCCATGACGCCGTTTTCCATCTTCATGTAATGCAGCTCGACATCACCGCATGTGGGGCTGGAGCCGCCCACCAGGGTCATGGCGCTGTCGGCGGTGAGGGTCATGAAGCCCGCCGCGACCTTCTGGCCAGGCGCGGTGGCGCGCATCCAGGGCGCCTCCACCTTGAGGGCGTCGGCCAGCACCGGGCTGGCCAGGGTGATGCTCAGGAGGACTGCGAGCGGGATGCGGTACATGGGTTTCCTTTCTCCGGGAAGAACGCGTGATGAGACTTAGAATTTTACGTTCAAACCGGCATAGATCGATCGACCTGGGCCGGGTACGGGGGTGCCCCACTGCGGATAATTGGGCAGGGGCGGATTCGTCATGGTCGTGCCCTGACCCACATAGGCCCCACCCAGGGGCAGGTCATACATGCGGTCGAACAGGTTTTCGATGCCGAAGTCGATGCTGTAGCCTTTCTGTTCGTAACGGGCGCGCAGATGAATCAGGCCGTAGCCGGCGGTTTCCATTTCGTTGCGTACTTCGGAAACCTTGTTCTTGCTGGACACGAACTCGCCTTCGATGCTGTTGCGCCAGGCACCGAGCTTTTGGGTCAGCGTCAGGCGGGCGGTGAGGGGCATGATGTTGTAGAGGTAGTCGCCCGTATCGCGGTTCTTGCCATGGGTGTAGTTGAGCAGGCCCATGAGGCCGAAATCGCCGGCCCTGGTGCTGCCCAGCGGCATCTTGCCGGAAAGGTCGATGCCATACAGGCGAGCCGACGCGTTGGCGTAGCGCAGGACGCTGAACTGGTTGCTGAGCGGGACCGCGCGTGGCGCGTTGGTGGTGGCGTCCCACTGGATCGCGTCGATGTAGTCCTCGACATGGGTGTAATAGGGCGTGGCCTTGAACTCCCAGCTGCGGTCGGCGGCATGCCAGGCAAAGCTGGTCGAGACGGTATACGCCTTTTCCGGCTGGAGATCGGGATTGCCGAAATAGCCGTTGCCATCGCCGACGAAGTTGTTCATCAGCGCCGCCATCTGCCAGGTAGACCAGCTATAGCGCTCGTACAGGTTGGGGGAACGCGTCTTTTGTGCCAGGCCCAGCTCAATAGTTCGCGTGGCGTCAGGCCTGTAGCGCGCCAGCCAGGTCAAATCCCAGTTGTGGTCGGTCTTGCTGCGGTCCGCGTTGTTGAAAGCCACGGCGTCCCGCATCTGGAAATGCTGCATGGGGGGCATGCCATCGGTGGTGGAGTTGTAGCCCTGCACATTGTCGGCGTCCATTTTCACGGTTTCATGGCGAACGCCCAGCAGGCTGGTCCACTCCGGCGTAAGGCGCGCTTCCCACTCGCCGAACACGGCGTAGCGATCACGCTGGCCGCCGTTGATGTTCCAGAAGGTGTTGGGCCACATCCCCGCGCCGGAAGGGGTCCACCAGTCATCCAGGCGATAGGCCTGGTATTCGGCACCCACGCGCAGGAGGTCATCGGCCGCCAGGCGGATATCGGCGCCGAGGCTGAGACCGGTGTTCTTGCCGTCCGTGTACATGGGCATGCCGGCGGCACAGTTGGGGCCGATGGGCGCGCAGGGGCTGGCATTGCCGCCGGGGGGATTGTTGCCGCCCGAGTTCGCGCCATACCAGTAACGCTTGTCATCGCCGAAATCCATCTCGTGTTCCGTATGTTCGTAATAGGCGCGCGCCTTGAGGACGCCCCAATCCTGCTTGCCCGTGTAAGCCAGGTTGAACTGGTCGCTGATGTTGTCCGTCATGTCCATGCGCTGGTTGGGGTAGTTCTCGTCGGGAATATGCTGGCGGCCAACCTTGAAGTCGAACTGGTGATCGTCGTTCCTCCAGGCCAGTTTCAGAGCCTGGTTGATGGTTTCGTAAGCCGTCGAGCCGACCTCGTCGCGATCCAGGGTGTGCCCCGCGCGGCCGCTGAAGGTGTAGGTCTTGAAATCGTCGCCGGCGGAGTAATTGCCGGCCTTGGCGTAGGCGCCGGTGTAGCCCAGGCTGAGGCTTTCGCTGGCCAGGGTGATGGCCAGATTGGCGCCGCGGGCATCGCCGTTGCTGCGATAGAAGGTGCCCGCTTCCCCCTTCAGGAGCTTGCCCTGGCCAGGGCCGGCGAATTCCGCCGGGGCGGATTCCACGATGATGCTGCCGCCGATGCTGTCGCCTCCCGCGCTGACCGGACTGACGCCCGCATAGACCTTGACGTTGCTCAGCGCGCTGGGATCGATGTACGAGAGCGGGGAATTCATGTGATTGGGGCAGGCGGCGATCAAATCCATGCCGTCCACCTTGATGCGCAGGCGGTCGTCCGCCAGGCCGTGCATCGCCGGCAGGCTGGAGACGCCGCCGGCGCCGTACAGGCTGACGCCGGGAATATCGCGCAGCAGGCTGGCGCTGTCGCTGGTGGTGGCGCGTCGCGCGGCGATGTCCGCGTCGTCGAGGCGCAGGAGCATGAGCGGATCGGGTACGGCACGGGTTGCGGTGACGACGATGCTGTCGAGGGTGGGAATGTCCGCGGCGGGGGCCTGGCTGGCGCTCAGCGCGAGCAGGGCGGCGAGGGGCTTGAGGCGGGTTTGCATGGGTGCACGCTGGCAAAAAAGCGCGCATGTTAGGCAGCGTCTACGGCATCGGGAATGTGGCATATCGCCGCATGCGCAGGCCCATCAGGTGGATTCGCGGGATGTCATCCCACTGGCCTGGCACAAAAAAATGGGCTCGCCGCGGCGAGCCCGAACCTATACGTTTGAACGTATGGAAGCCCGCGCAGCATAGAAGAATCGCCGGCGCTGGGGAATGCGACATGTTGTCGCGGGGGGGTGTGGCGTCGCTGCCGTAAAATCCGGCCATGCCGGTCTTTCCTGAATCCGCCCCGGGCCGCGACGCGCTGCCCGTCAGCGCGCAACGCCGCCTGATCGTCACCCGCGCCGCGCTGGTGCTGGCCGAGGCGGCGGGCATCGGCCTGCTGGTGGGGGGGCTGCAGGCGAGTCCGCCGCTTGCCGCGCTGGGCCTCATCGTCGCCCTGCATGCCATGCTCAACGCCGTCGCTGTCTGGCGGCTGCGCGCGGGCGGCGGCGCCACGCCGGAGGTGCTGCTGCACCTGGCGGTGGACGCGGCGGTGATCGCCGCCCTGGTCTACCTCACCGGCGGCTATGCCAATCCCTTCATTTCGCTGCTGCTGGTCCCCCTCATCCTCGCCGCAGTCAGCCTGCCCGCGCCGCACGCCTGGGGCATGGCCGCCTGGGTGGGCGCGCTCTATACCCTGCTCATGCGCTATTACGTGCCACTGGATATCCCGGTGTCGTCGGCCGACGCGGTGGACCTGCACCTGACCGGCATGTGGCTCAATTTCCTGCTCACCGCCGCCCTGGTGGCGGCCTTCGCCGGGCGCCTGGCGGCCACCCTGCGGCGGCGCGACGCCGAACTGGCCGAGGCTCGCGAGCGGCGCCTGCGCGACGAGCATCTGTTCGCCCTCGGCTTGCAGGCCGCCGCGGCGGCGCACGATCTGGCCACGCCGCTGGCCTCCGCCCGCATCACACTCGACGAGTTGCGCCGCGACTATGCCGGCGACGACGAACTGGATCCTTCCCTCACCCTGTTGTCCGGCCAGTTGAACCGCATGGAAAGCGTCTTGGCCCGGCTTGCCCAGTCCGCCAGGAACCGGGAGGGCGGCGCCGCGCGGGTCCGGGTGGCGGACTGGCTCGCCGGTGTGCTGGAACACTGGGGCCTGATGTGGCCCCGGGTCCGGGTGCGGCTCGACGTGGCCGCGGATTTGCCCGAGATGCGCGCCGATGACGCGCTGGAAGCGGCCCTGGTGACCCTGCTCAACAACGCCGCCCAGGCCGGCGGCACCGACATCGAAGTGGAAGCCGGCATGGCAGCGGACCGTCTCGTGCTGCGCGTCGCCGACCGGGGCGGCGGACTCGACGCCGAAGCGACCACGCCCGGTTGGGGCGTCGGGCTGGATCTCGCCCGGGCCGGGCTGGAGCGCCTGGGCGGCGGCCTGGAGGTGGCGCCCAGACCGGGCGGTGGCGTCGTCTCCAGCATCCGCATACCCGTCCGCGAGGCCGGCGCATGAAGGCCTGGCATATCCTGGTGGTGGACGACGATGCGGTATTTGCCGAAACCCTGGCCCGCGCCCTGGCCAGGCGCGGCCACGAGGTGGCCGTCGCGGCCGATGGCGAGGCGGCCCTGGCGCCGCGGCCACGGCGCTTCGACGCCGCCGTCCTGGACCTGCGCCTGGCCGCCGATTCCGGCCTGCGCCTGATCCCGCCGCTGATCGCGGCACATGCCGGCGTCCGCATCCTCCTGCTGACCGGCTATGCCAGCATCGCCACGGCGGTGGAGGCGATCAAGCTGGGGGCGGTCCACTATCTGCCGAAGCCGGCGGGCGTCGATGAAATCCTTCAGGCCCTGGGCCGGATCGAGGGCGATCCGGACACCGCCGCGCCGGAGGAACCGATGTCGGTGGACCGGCTGGAATGGGAGCACATCCAGAAGGTGCTGGCGGAACACGACGGCAACCTGTCGGCCACGGCGCGGGCGCTGAAAATGCACCGCAGGACCCTGCAGCGCAAGCTGGCGAAACGCCCGGTCAGGGCGTGAGCGTTTCCAGCGTGAGGTTGCGGTTGGTGTAGATGCAGACGTCGGCGGCGATGCCGATGGCTTCCCGGACGATGCTTTCCGGGTCCAGGTCGGTATGCTCCAGCAAGGCCCGCGCGGCGGATTGCGCGTAGGCGCCGCCGCTGCCGATGGCGGCGATGCCCAGTTCCGGTTCCAGCACGTCGCCGGCGCCGGTGATGATCAGGGTGCTGGCGCGGTCGGCCACCGCCAGCATGGCTTCCAGGCGGCGCAGCATGCGATCGGTGCGCCAGTCCTTGGCCAGTTCCACCGCGCTGCGCACCAGATGGCCCTGGTGCTTCTCCAGCTTGGCCTCGAAACGTTCGAACAGAGTGAAGGCGTCCGCCGTGCCGCCCGCGAAGCCGGCCAGGATGCGGTCCTGGTAGAGGCGGCGGACCTTGCGCGCGCCGGCCTTGATGACGATGTTGCCGAGGGTGACCTGGCCGTCGCCGCCCATGGCGACCGCCTCGCCGCGCCGGACCGAGAGGATGGTGGTGCCGTGGAATTGTTCCATGCGCGGGAGTCGGCCGAGATCAGGCGCGGGTGCGGCCGAGGATCATGGCGAACTGGTTGACGCCGACGATCTGCAGCAGGGTGTTGATCAGCTCGTTGCCGTTCTTGAACAGGACCTTGCAGCCGGCCTGGGAGAGTTCGATCAGGGTTTCCAGCAGCATGCCGATGACCGCGAAGTCGATGCGGATGACCTGGGACAAATCGATTTCCACGCGCTGCCGCCCGCTGGCGAACTTTTTCAGGGCGAGGAATTGTCCCTCGTTGCCGGGGACGATGCTGCCGCTCAGCGCGAAGCAATCCTCGCTCGCTTCCGCCGCCGCCGGGGCGCCGCCGGAGCGCGTCGGAACGTCGCGCGGTGGCGTGTAGGACGGCGGCGAGACCTCGAAGGCGACGGCGTAGTCCACGGCGATATTCTCGAAGTCGTCCTGCCGGCCCAGCAGTTGCAGGATCGCCAGCAGCAGGAACCAGCCCGCCTCGGTCAGCCGGCCGCCCTGGCGGGCGGCGTCGAGACGCACGGAGAAACCGGGCCCGCCGATCAGTTCGATGGGCTTCTTCAGGTCGTTGAGGCGCACGATGTCGTCGAGCAGTGCATGCGCGGTGTCCTCGTCCGGCGCCTGGGTCTTGGAGAAATCCAGCCTGACGTAGGGCGCCTTCTCGGCGTCCTGCATGAAGCGGGCCTGCTTGACCCGTTCCAGGCTGCCGTATTTCTCCCCGTAGACCATGACCGGCGCCGGCTGGCTGGCGACCTGCGGACGGTTGCGCGGCGACCAGGTGGGAGGGGAGCGCTCGAACTTGACCGCGAAATCGACGGCGGCGTCTTCGAACGGCTCGGCCTGGCCGCTGGCCTCGTAGAGGTCGAACAGCATGTACCAGGGCAGGGGGTCGCGGTTGTCCGGATAGTCGAGCAGGTAGCGGTTCAGCAGGGCGGCGGTTTCGCCGATCTTGCCGTTGGCATAAAGGACGGCGGCTTCCTCCAGTTCCGGAGCGAGGCCACCCATGGCCTCCTGCACCTCGATACCGGAGCTGAGGTCCTTCGCGGGTGGCTTGGCCTGGGTGTACTCCGTGCCCGGGCCGAACTCGGGCTGAGCCTCGCGCAGAAAGGCCTTCAGATCATCCAGTTTGTCCTTGCGGAAAAAGGAGAACACCACCTTGCCCTAAATCGTTATCAGCGCTTCAGCATACCAGAAGCCGGCGCCTGAAATGGTGAAGCATCTCACTACGTCATGGTACCGGATCGTGCCCGCCCGGGTGCCAGGGATGGCAGCGGAAGACGCGGCGCACGGCGAGCCAGCTGCCGCGCAGGGCGCCGTGCCGTTCCACGGCTTCGCGCGCGTATTGCGAGCAGGTGGGGGTGAAGCGGCACTGGTTGCCGACGAAGGGCGACAGTGCCAGCTGATAGAAGCGGATGAGGGCGACCAGGATGCGTTGCGCGGGATTCATGACGGGTTCCGGTTCAGCGGGGATAGCGATGCGCGACCCGCTCTGCGGTTCTCAGGTCTTCCGGAGTGTTCACGTTGAGGAAGGCGTAGGCATCGTCGCCGAAATACACGCTTTCACAGGCATGCCGCTGCTGCCAGGCCTGTACCCGCCGGCCGCCCTCGTCGACGTAGTCGCGCAGGTCGTCCATCAGGTCGCGGTGCGCCAGCATGATGGCGTAATGCGTGCCGGTCTCGTCCGCGGCCCGCGCCAGCGGAACGGAGGCGGCGCGCGCATGCTCCAGCAGATGGCTGACCAGGTTCAGCGGCAGGAAAGGCGCGTCGCAGGGCACCGTGAGCAGCCACTCCCGCTGGGCGGTGGCGGCGGCGGACAACAGGCCGGCGAGCGGGCCGGGGTAATCCGGCAAACGGTCCGGCACCACGGTGTGGCCCAGGCGGGCATAGCCAGGCAGATTGCGGTTGGCGCTGACGACGATTTCGGCGACGCGTCCGCGCAGGCCGTCCGCGACCCAGCCCGCCAGCGGACGCCCGGCGAGCTCGATGAGGCCCTTGTCCTCACCCCTGAAGCGGCGCGCCAGACCGCCCGCGAGGACGATGCCGGTGACCGGCGCAAGGTCATTCGCCGCCATGTTTCTGCAGACGGTAGACCTGCGACTTGTGGCGCGGCCTGAAGCCTTCCCAGACCACTTGCGCAGCCTCCGCCTCGGCCGCCTCGGCACGCGTGGCGCGGCGTTCCACCAGGCGCAGGGTCCAGGCGCAATCCGCTTGAGCAGGCGGCGCCAGGTGATAGCGCAGCATCACCTGCATGGGGGCATCCACGCGCGCGTCCAGGCAGGCGCCCTGGGGCAGATGGCGGGCCATGTCGGCGATCAGCGGCCGGTAGCCCCAGTTGTACTCCGCCCAGGGGCGGAACAGGGCAGCGAGGAGGATCCAGAGCAGCGCCATGCCTGTCGCCCAGACCAGGAGGGGGCGCGTTTTCGCGCGCGGAAACAGGGGAATGGCGATCAGCCAGAGCAGACTGATGGCCAGGGCGAACAGCAAGGCGCCGGTTTCCACCGAGCCGGCCGCATAGCCGGGCGCAAGCTTGGCGAGATGCTGGGCGAGTCGGGTCGGCATGCCCCACTCGATGGCGAAGAAGTAGGCCCAGGCGGCCAGGCTGAAGAACAGCAGGCAGAGCACGCCGAACCAGTAGAAGGCTTGGGCCGCGCCGCGCCGCAGGTTGTTCACCGCGAACGCCGCCAGCGCGGCCAGGGGCAGCATCACCAGCAGCAGCGCGCCATCGCGCGAGGCAATGGGAAAAGGCACGGTGAGCAGCAGCACGGCGAGGGCGATGAGACTGGGGTGCAGTTCCGGCGTCCTCGCCAGTTTGCGGTGCGCGTGCCACACCGCCCAGGCCGCCAGCGGCCACAGCGGCCAGGCGAACCAGGCCAGTTGGGAATAAGGGCCGGTCGGCAGTTCCGTCAGCGCGTAGCGGCCCGGCCCATGGAAATGCAGCCAGTCGCGCAGCAGGTCGAGGCTGGCCAGCAAGCCCAGGCAGACGGCGATGATGGCCAGGGCCAGGCCGACGCCGGCGAGGGCGGCGCGCCGGTACTCGCGGGTGCGCCAGGGCGCCGACAGCAGGGGCAGGCCGACCACCAGCAGGCCGGCGACGAGGTCCAGCACGCCGCGCAGGCCGAGGGTGAGGACGACCAGGGCCAGGGCGATGACCACGGCGCCTCGCCGCGCGTGCTGACGGGCCACCGCGACGCCGTAGAGCAGGGCCGACCAGCCGGCCAGCAGGGCGGTTTCCGGCAACAGCGCGTGCACGCGCAGCATCAGGCCCATGCAGCCGATCAGGGCGAGCACGGCGGCGGCGCCATGGCCGGGTCCGTGCAGGGAACGGGCGGTCATGCCCGCGAACAGCAGCGCCAGCAGGGTGAACACGCCGCTGGCCAGGCGGGCGCCGTCCTGGACATCCCAATGACCGGTGGCGAGTTGCGCCGTCAACCCGGCGACTAGGGTGTACAGGGGAGCGGGCGTGGCCCAGGCGCTGGAGGTGCCGGCCAGCCAGTCCAGCACCGCGGCCAGCGCCAGCGCCTCCTCGCCCTTCCAGGCATCGCGGCCCACCAGACCGTAAAACGCCCAGAGCGCGGCCAGGACGATGAGCCAGAACTGGTTGGCGCGGGGCGTGGGGTTCATGGGCGCTGGGCTGAAACAAAAAAGGCAGCGCGCGGCTGCCTCTCAGGGATGCGCGGGTACCGCCTCACTTCTTGGCGATTCCGTACTTCTGGCGGAACTTCTCGACGCGGCCGGCGGTGTCGACGATCTTCTGCTTGCCGGTATAGAAAGGGTGGCAAGCGGAGCAGACTTCCACGTGCAGCGCCTTGTTCATGGTCGAGCGGGTGGTGAAGGTATTACCGCAACTGCAGGTCACGGTAATGTCGTGGTAATCGGGATGGATGCCGGCTTTCATGATGCGTTACCTGGAAAGGAAACCTGGAAAGCGGGCGATTATCCACAAAAATGTCCGATCGGGCAAACCCTGTCCGATCTGCGTGGATGAACCGCGATGCATCCACATGCCTGCTGTCAGCGCGTCTCCGCCAGCAGGCTTGCCATCATTGCCCGCGCCTGTCCGGCATAACCGCCGCCGAACAGGTTGAAGTGGTTGAGCACGTGATACAGGTTGTACAGCGTTCTGCGTGTCGCGTATCCCGCGTCCAGTGGCCAGGCCTCTCGGTAGGCCTCCCGGAAATCACCTGGGAAGCCGCCGAACAGTTCGGTCATGGCCAGGTCGGCCTCGCGGTCTCCGAAATACACCGCCGGATCGAACAGTACCGGCTCGCCGTCGGCGTATCCGTAATTGCCCCCCCAGAGATCGCCGTGCAGCAGGCTGGGCGTCGGCCGATGCGCGGCGAAGAAGACATGCATGTCCGCCAGCAGCCGCTCACCCAGGTCGATCAGTTCGCCCGGCGCCTGCCGTTCGCGCGCGAGCCGCAACTGGAAACCCAGGCGATGCTCTCGGAAAAAGGCCACCCAGTCGGAATCCGGCGCATTGTGCTGTGGCGTGGCGCCGATGGTGTTGTCGCGCCGCCAGCCATGGCTGTGTCCGCTGACGCGATGCAGGGCGGCCAGCCTGCGGCCGAGCTCGGCGCCGCTTCCCGTGCCGCCCAGTTGCAGCCATTCCAGCACCAGATAGGCCTCCGCCCCCGCCACCCCGTGCGTGATCGCGCGCGGCACGCGGATGGCCGCCGCCGCCTCCAGTTCGCGCAGGCCTTCCGCCTCGGCGGCAAACATTTCGGCGTGACGGGCATCGTTAAGCTTGGCGAAAAAGCGCCGGCCATCGCGGCCTTCCAGCACCAGGCCGCGGTTGATGCAGCCACCGCCTACAGCCGTCGCACGCGCCGCCTCGAAGCCTCGGCCGGTGGCCGCGGCGATGGCCGAGGCCAGCGCGGCGTGGCTCACACCAGCGACTTGGGCTCGCGGGATTCCCCCGCCTCCTCCATGCGGCGCAGGTAGGCCTGCCAGTAGAAATCCTGCTTGCGGCCGAGGTCGTAGAGGTAGTCCCAGGAAAAGATGCCGGAATCATGGCCGTCGGAAAACACCAGCACCACCGCGTACTGGCCGACCGGCTCGATGGCGTTGATCTCCACGTATTTCTTGCCGACCTGCAGGACTTCCTGGCCGGGGCCGTGGCCGCGCACCTCGGCCGAGGGCGAGAAAACCCGCAGGTATTCGCAGGGCAGGTTGAAATGGCTGCCATCGTTGAAAGCCACTTCCAGGATGCGGGATTGCTTGTGCAGCTTGATCTCGGTGGGGATCGGGGTGTCTGGCGTCAGGCCGCCCATGGCAACTCCTTTATTAGCGTTCAGTAATGGAGCGCTAGTGTGCCAGCCGCCACGCGGCCACACAAGACCTAGTTAAATAGTCGGGTATTACCCGGCGGGCTTCCTGCCCGATCCGCCCTCCCGCGCGCCGACTCGCCTCCGCCTTGACGCGCCGCAGGCTTTCACGCTTAAATGCGCGCCTTCTTTCGGTCGGCATCCCCGACCGCTCAATCAGGCCAGGTAGCTCAGTTGGTAGAGCAGCGGATTGAAAATCCGCGTGTCGACGGTTCGATTCCGCCCCTGGCCACCACTTTCAAAGCCCAACCCTTCTCGGTTGGGCTTTTTCACATCTGTGCTTTCCCCACGCTGTGCGGGGATTCCGCCGATTTTGCGTGTGCCACGGGCCATATCGCGCCGGCGAGAAAGCGCCCACCGACCCGGCAAGTTTGACTCTTTTCTGGTCTCTGTTCTCAAAAAATCGGCCAGAACTTCGCCAGCCGAGCACACGCAGAAACCCTTTCGTGACAAGTGGTTGCCATTGATGCGCCGCATCGGGTTCGACGCATGGACCGCTTACTGCAATAGTCGAACCCGATGATTTCAGGGTCAGCGATCGTCAGCCCTTGGGCGGGTGTGGATCGTTGCCGTAGCTGTTGCGCTCACGGATACGACCGTTCTCGCCATGAATCAACACCTCGCTGCGCTGGTTGATGGCAATGTCACGGGCGACCCTCTCGGCCTCGGACTGGGTACGGTGATGCGAGGTGTCTCGCTGGTTGCCTGCGCCGCGCACAGCCCAGCCGTCGTCGCGCTTCACTACATGTTGGTTTTTACCGGCCATTTCAATATCCTTTCAAGGTTGGTTGGATGCTGGAAGTCGGGGTATTGGCTGTCGAGTCACCCCCTTTCCAAAATCAGAAACTCGTCTTTGAGCCAGTAGTGCCCCTTGGCGTCCTTGTCGACAAAGGTGGCGTAGACCTGCTTGTGGCGTTTGAAAATTTCTGCCGTCCGGAAGCTGGCACCAGGTTCAAGGCCCAGCCCCACGGCAATGTGCCGTTTGTGCACTTCGTCGCCATCGGCGTCTTCCAGTATCTTCAGGAAGAGATACACCTGCGGTGAGAGATTGATCGGCTTACCATCGATCAGTGCCACGCGCTGGGTGTGCATCAGTCGCAGGGACGTCTCCGTCGATTCCTGCACCGGTGCTGGGCGGGTCAGATATGCTTCAAGGTTCTCGATCACCAGGCCGGATTTGCGGATGTGGGCAATGGCCCGCAGCGGCACCAACAGGCGATCGCCCAAGGCGGTACCGAGCAAGGACGCAGGCTCTCCCGCCGTGATGATCACCTCAGCGCCGGGCGCCACCAATTGCGCCAGCTTGGCGGCCACTGGATCGGACATCGCGCTCAGGCGACGTCCAAAGAAAACCGTGTGCCGCCGGCGCCGATGTTCGAACTCACCCAGCCGCCACAAGACGTTGTCGACGATCGGCTCGACGGCATAGCGCGGTGCCAGCCCCAATCCTGCTGACAACCACTTGGCCAGCTTCTGCGGTTGCACGTGCCAATAATGCGCCTGTTGATTCGCCAGTCCGACCCAACCGCATTCCGGGCAGTAGCCGCGATAGGGTTGCGAATCTGGCGCGGCGTGTGGCTGCGGCCGCATGGCCTCGGTGCCGCACTCCGGGCAGAGGATGTCCAGTGCCCGCTCGCGGCTAACGGCGATGGCGTCCAGGGCCAGCAGATGGCCATAGAACCCGGGCCGGCTGGAAAGCCAGACCGCGTCGGGGGAGATCAGCATGTCTTCACGCTCGAGCAGGCGGCAGATCTCGGCCAGCCCCTGGTCGTTCATGACCGCGACCGCCTCATTCATGCATGACTCCTTCGGCTTCCTCCGCCAGCTTGGCCGTCGCGGGTGACTGCATGACACCCAGTGCGCGCAGCAGCGATTCCACCAGGCGGGCATCAGCCTCTTCCATGTCGCGCAGATTGCTGATCCCACTTTGCTTGAGATCGATGTGCAGCACCCGGCTGGCTTTGCCGGGCTGCAACGGCTCGAAGTACAGCGAGACCACGGCGTCGATGATGTTGAAACCTTGTCCCATCAGGATGGGACTGATTTGCTGTGCAGCAAGACAGGCCAGTACGTCGGGCGCATCTTTCTCCCCCGGCGGCTTGATCTGGTAGTCGCAGATCGGGGGATGGATGGCCCGCACTTTCGCCTGTGACAAACGGATGCGCTCAACCCGGTGTGCCGCCAGGTCACATTCGCTGTCATCGAAAAGCTCGAAGCCATCCCGCAGACGGTTCAGTAAAAACATCGGCTTCTCGATGTCCTGGGGCTGCAGCACCTGCTTGAATACATGCTTGCCGAGGTGCTCCAGCAAGGTCTGCTGTGTCTTTGCACCACCGGGCGCCAGCACATCAATCACCCCGCTGGCCGGGTAGATGACGACATCCATGGCCATGGGTGGTCGGACGTCACGCCAGTGTGCCCGGTTGTCGTCGCCAAATTCCAGCTGACGCTGGGCGTTGTCCTCAATGAGGATGCCCAGTTGCACGCCACCATCCAGATGCCGGTCCAGGGTGTCGATCTGACAGGCGCGCGGCGTCCCCTTGCGCGGCGTGAATGCGGTGGCCAGTGCCACCTCGAGGGCGCGAATGTCTTCCTGGCCACGGAACAGCGCATCGACGGGCGGCACCTGCAAGCGTTTCCACCCACGCTTGCCAATGCGCAGGCTCACCGCGTAGATGGCCTCGGCCGTGGCGAACAGGTCAGGCCAGTTGGCCATGACCCACAAGGCACGCTCGGCATCGCTGGAGAACTTCGTGAAATCCTCATGGATCGTGGAGTCTGGCGGTGCGGTGTTACGAAGGGCATCGACACCACGCCCGTTGGCCAAGTCGTGCACGCGCCGCAATTCGGCATAGACGGGCTCACCCTGTGCCGCAGGCAAGGCATCGATGATGTCGATGACGCTGCTGATCAGATTGTCACCGGCAAGCTGGTCAGGCAGTTCCAGCTTGCGAGACTGAAAGTAAAACTCCCAAGTCCGTGCAGGGATTTGGCGGATGAGTTGGCGGTAGTTGAAGGCGGCCATCTTGTTTTTCCTTTTTGCTGGGCCGCCGTGCCGATGACTTCTTGTGTGCGCGAGAGGCCTGGGTTGGTTACACTGTTCTCAACACCGTATCGCACAACAAAGCAAAATGTATTTGTTCGCTATATCGGGTGTTTGATGGAATTTAACGGTGGATGATTGTGTTGTCAAGCCGGTGCGGATTCGTTCGAAATAACGTAATATCTCGGTCTGTGCAAAACGCTACCCGTCCCCCTGTTCGCGTGGGGCTGAGAGAACACAGGAGAAACCGTGGCAACCCCACTGGGTGACAAAATTCGCAGGCTGCGCCGTGAGCAGAAGTTGAGTCTCGACGCACTAGCCGCCGCAGCCGGCATGAGCAAGAGCTATCTGTGGGAGTTGGAGAACAACGACGATGCCAACCCCACCATGGAAAAACTGGCCAGCATCGCCGCCGTCTTGAACGTCACACCTGAGTTTCTGGCGCACAACGAACAGGCCGATCAGCCCGAGGACGCCTTCGACAAGGCGTTCTTCCGCAACTACAAGACGCTCAAACCCGAGACCAAGCATCAGTTGCTCGAAATTCTGAAGACCCTCAAGAAGACCCAAGGATGAGTGCGCCGCCCAACAAGCCGGCGCCTTGGGCCAACCGGCTGAACAAACTCCTGGACCAGTTCCATGCCGTCCATGGCGGCGACCGTTTTCCGGTTGATGTTGAAGCGCTGATTCGTGAAGTGCCGGCAACCTTTCAGACTGGGGAGCCGATCAGCATTCGGGGCGAAGTGATGGACCCGGAGTTCGAAGGGGCGCTGTTCAATCTGAATGCCGATGAGCCCGGCAAGGGCAACTGGGCCATCATCTACAACCAGGCGATCAGCTCCCCTGGGCGGATCCGGTTCACGCTGGCACACGAGCTCGGGCATTACCTGGTGCATCGCCATCTGCAGCCGTCCTTCAACTGCAGCGAAGTCGACACTACCCAGTGGGACAGCGAAGAGCGCCAGATTGAATTTGAGGCGAACACGTTTGCGTCCTACCTGCTGATGCCTGCGGATGATTTCCGTCGGCAGATCCACGGGGCAACCATCGATCTGGACGTGCTCGGTGCATGCGCGGATCGGTATGGCGTGTCCATGACGTCGGCCATACTGAAGTGGCTCGAGCTCACGCCCCACCGTGCGGTGCTGGTCATGTCCCAGAACGGGATCGTCCAGTGGGCTTCCGGCAGCGGGTCCGGCAAGTGGCTCTCCATCTCTCTGAACAAACGGCTGGCCAATGGTCAGCGACGGCCACTTCCCGCAAGGAGTGCCACCCGCTTGGACACCGATACCAATGTCGATCGACTAGGCACCCCGATCGATGCACGCATCTGGTTCCCACAGGAGCCCGATGGCATGGTGGCGCGGGAGATGCGCATCGCGTCTGATCTCTACCGTCAAACGATGACGCTGCTTATCCTGCCGCCCGAGGTCAAGCCCTGGGAGCGAGACAAGATGGACGATGACGACGATGGCCTTGAAAACACCTTCGATCGTTTCGTGCGTAACGGTCAGCCGCCAGTGCGCTGACGACATGCCAGCCGAGCTGACTGACTTTTGTCACCAGCACGCGACCTTCGGAAAACATTCGCCCTTGTTCACAACTGCCCGCAACGGGCCGTAATTTCCTGCTCGGAATTCCGGCGACCTGCCGGTGAAATGGTGGCAGTTTTTCATCACGAAAGCCTGCCATGTCACATATCGAACATCACTCCAAATCTACCAGCCGCGATACCCGTGAGCTTGGCCGATCCCCTTGTCAGGAAATCGCGCAGCTGCTGGCCGCCGGCATTCTCCGGGCACGTACAGGCGCAGCGCTGGCGAGCTCATGTCAGCATGACGCCACGGCTGGCGACATTCCGCTTGGCTTTACTGGCCACCAGCGCGTTCATACGAACCCGTCTCAACAAGAAGGAGTTTTCGTATGACGACACACGCAAGCAAAGAAACGGTCGCCGCGCGCCTGGCGCAATTGCCCTACCTGCCAATGGAAAACCTCTGGGCGCTCTGGGATCAGTATTTTGATCGTCGCCCTGGCCACCATCACCGCACCTGGCTTGAAAGTCGGCTGGCTTACAAGATTCAGGAAGAGGCGTTTGGTGCCATGTCCTCTTCGCTCAAGCGCCGCCTGGAAAAAATCGGTGAGACTGGCGAGGTACCGAACCAGAAGCGCCGAGCAGAAAATCAGCTGGCGCCGGGTGCCACCCTGATCCGCGAATACAGCGGCATTGCCCATCAGGTCAAAGTCCTGAACGATGGGCGTTTCGAATACCAGGCCCGTGCCTACAAAAGCTTGTCTGGAGTGGCCAAGGCCATTACTGGCACAGCCTGGTCCGGGCCGGCCTTCTTCGGATTGCGCCAGCCGTCCAAGCGGGGGGCGTCCGCATGAAAAAACCCGCCCTTTATCCCAATACGCAAGCACCAGCGATCACGCCCAAGCGGCGCTGTGCGGTCTACACCCGAAAGTCCACCGATGAAGGCTTGGACATGGAATACAACAGCCTGGAGGCGCAGCGTGATGCGGGGCTTGCCTACATTGCCAGCCAGCGCCATGAAGGCTGGATCGCTGTGGCCGATGGTTATGACGATGGCGGCTTCTCGGGTGGCAATATGGAGCGGCCCGCGCTGCGCCGATTGATGGACGATATCGAGGACGGAAAGATCGACATCGTCGTGGTCTACAAAATCGACCGCCTCACGCGCAGCTTGCCGGACTTCGCGCGACTGGTGGAAGTCTTTGATCGGCACGGAGTCTCGTTCGTGTCTGTGACCCAGCAGTTCAACACCACGACGTCGATGGGACGCCTGACGCTCAACATTCTGCTGTCCTTTGCCCAGTTTGAACGTGAGGTCACCGGCGAGCGCATCCGCGACAAGATTGCCGCCAGCAAGGCCAAGGGGATGTGGATGGGCGGCGTGCCTCCCTTGGGCTATGACGTCAAGGATCGCAAGCTGGTCGTCAACGAAAGGGAGGCGGTACTGGTACGCGAGATTTTCATGCGTTACGCCGAGCATGGATCGGCCGCACGACTGGTGCGCGAGTTGCAGGTCGAAGGGCACACCACCAAGTCCTGGGAGACCCAGACCGGAAAGTTTCACCACGGTCGGATCATTGATCAGCAGTACCTGTTCAAGCTGCTGCGCAATCGCCTGTACCTGGGTGAGATCACGCACAAGGGCGAGGTTTTCAAAGGCCAACACCAGCCCATCATCTCGGCGGCGCAATGGGAGGCGGTCGACGCCATCATTGCGCAACGCAAGCGCAGCACGACCCGTGACCGCTACAACGAGACGCCGGCGCTGCTGGCGGGATTCCTCTATGCCCCCGACGGCCAGCGCATGCTGCCTACATACACGCAGAAGAAAAACGGCAAGCGATACCACTACTACGTTCCCTACCTGGAAAAGCGCCAGACCGCCGGTGCATCACGCATCCCTGGCCAGCGTAGCATGGGGCCCATGCCAGCCGCTGAAATCGAATCAGCTGTGCTGATGCAGGTCCTGCGCGTGTTGCAGGAGCCCGAGATGATCATCGGCGTGTGGCGCGAAGTGCTGGCAATGCAGGAGCAACCCGGACTCGATGAAGCCATGATCGTGGTGGCCATGCGCCGTATCGGTGACATCTGGGCGCAGATGTTCCCGGTGGAGCAGCACCGCATCATGCGGCTGCTGATCGAGCGTGTGCAACTGCACCCGAATGGCCTCGACATTGTCTGGCGTGAAGACGGATGGCACCGATTCCGGCGTGAACTGGCCCAGCACCCCTTTGTGGTGGAGCAGAAAGATGCGCCCGCCATGGGGCGCCTCGGCCATGATGAAGATGTGATGGCATGAGCCAATCCACCCCGCAACGTTGCAAGATTGAGATATCCGTATCGGGTCCGTCGCGTGAATACCAGAGCCAGGGCTCGGCGGTGACCTTCGTCCCCCTGACCATCAAGCGTCGTCACACCCGCAAACTGCTGATTGCGCCGCCTGGCCAGGAAGATGCCAAGGTCCGCTCATCATTTGACCTGCCCATGATCCGCACGATCGGCAAGGCTTTCTACTGGCAAAAGCTGCTCGACAGCGGTGAGGTCGCCAATGCCACCGAACTGGCGCGGCAATTGAAGCTGGAGCCAGGCTGGGTCGCCGAGGTGCTGCGGCTCACGCGCCTCGCCCCCGACATCGTGCAGGCCATTCTGGATGGGCGGCAGCCGCGCCACCTCAATCTTCACGCGATCCGGGGCCGGCAGGCGGACGTGCCTGTGGACTGGGAGGAGCAGCGACGGTTGCTGGGGTTTCGGCCGATGGCCTGATCGCGGCAGAAACAGGTTCTCTTCACCTTCGGCTCCTCATCTGTCCGCCTGCGCCCACTGCAGGCGTTTTTTTCATCTGGATGCTGGCACGGGCAGTCACGTTTTCGCAATCACCTGAAAGGAGAAGAACGTGAGTGTCAAACACCTGAATCAGCGCCAACTGGCTGAGCGCTGGAATGTCGCGGAGGCCACGCTCGAGCGCTGGCGATCCGCCGGTATCGGGCCTGTGTACCTGAAATTGCAGGGCCGTGTCCTCTACCGCGTCGAGGACATTGAGGAGTACGAAGCGAGGAGTCTGCACAGCAGCACGTCGTCGCGTGTGATGGCAGGAGGTGTTGCATGAGCCAACGCCATCCACCCCCTCCACACGAGGATTTTCTGTCCATCCCTGCGACCGACCTGGCCGCATTCGATGCCCGCAGCCTGTTCCAGCTGAAGACGCTGGCCGCCGACCGTCTGGCCACTGCCAAGGCTGAAGTCGATCACATCGAACACGCCCTGAACTTGAAGTATGCCGAGCGCGCCAAGCACCTTCGCCAGGTCGCCGGCAAAGACAGCGGTGTCGTCCATTTCGATGACGGCGACGTGCGTATCACGGCTGACCTGCCCAAGAAGGTCGAGTGGGATCAGGCGCTGCTGGCCAACCTGGATGCGCGCATTGCCGCCAACGGCGACAACCCGCGTGAATTCATCGACGTCAGTTATCGCGTCTCAGAGACCAAGTTCTCCGCCTGGGCCAGTGCCCTGCGCGAGCAATTCATCCCCGCGCGAACCGTGAAGGTGGGCAAGCCCAGCTTCCGTCTCGCCCTGCTTTCGGAGTAATCACC
Source organism: bacterium (assembly GCA_009772925.1). Taxonomy (GTDB): domain Bacteria; phylum Pseudomonadota; class Gammaproteobacteria; order Burkholderiales; family Thiobacillaceae; genus PFJX01. The sequence goes on along the minus strand of WOUQ01000009.1, from coordinate 129,033 downwards.
ATGTTCAAAAACCTCATCGAATCCCTACGCAAAAAAACCTTGTCCCTGTCGGACCTGCCGGAAACCATCCGCGTCCCGGGTCACGCCGGGCAGACCGACATCGACCGCCTTCCCCTCGACCAGGCATCCGTCGATGACCTGGCCTTCGCTATCCAGGGCCTGGAAGCCCGCTCGTCTGAGATCTCCTGCCAGTTGCATTCCTTGCGCCGCCTGCACGATCTGGCCCGCGCCCGGGGCGCGCTCGGCACGGACAAGGTCACAGAGATCTTTGGTGGGGAGGTCTGATATGAGCTTTCCCTTCATCACCGCCGAGCAGCGCCTCGCAGAAAAGCGTGGCTCCAAGGGCGTCATTCTTGGGCCGTCAGGTGTGGGCAAAACCACGCTGCTCAAAACCGCCGATGCGACCCGCACCCTGTTCATTGACCTGGAGGCTGGCGATCTGGCCGTGCTGGATTGGCCTGGCGACAGCGTGCGGCCACGCACCTGGCAGGAATGCCGCGATCTTGCCTGCTACATCGGCGGCCCGAACCCCGCGCTGCGTGACGACCAGTCCTACAGCCAGGCGCATTACGACCAAGTGTGTGCCTTGTATGGCGATCCCGCCATGCTGGCCAAGTACTCGCTGATCTTTGTGGACTCGATCACGGTTGCGGGGCGCCTGTGTCTGCAGTGGGCCAAGGGGCAGCCGCAGGCCTTCTCCGAAAAAACCGGCAAGCCCGACACGCGTGGTGCTTATGGCCTGCATGCCAGCGAACTGGTCGGGTGGCTCACCCAGTTGCAGCATGTCCGTGACAAGGACATCTGGCTGGTCGGGATCCTCGACGAAAAGCTCGATGACTTCAACCGCAAGGTGTTCAGCCCTCAGATCGAAGGCTCCAAAGCCGCGCTGGAACTGCCCGGCATTGTCGATCAGGTCATCTCGATGGTGGTGCTCAAGTCGGATGACGGCACCCCTTATCGCGCCTTCGTCTGCCAGCACATCAACCCCTGGGGCTACCCCGCCAAAGACCGTTCCGGACGACTGGAAGTCGTCGAGGAGCCGCATCTGGGCCGCCTCATTTCCAAGATCACTGCGCCGCGCGCGCAATAAGCAGGAGAGTATTCATGAACAGCTACAGCAATAACGCCGCCTGGAATGACTTCAACGATGCCGAAGACCAGCGCGAGTACGCCCTAATCCCACCCAAAACCCTGGCCAAGGTCATCATGGCCATTCGCCCGGGTGGGTATGACGATCCAAGCCAAGGCTGGACTGGCGGTTACGCGACCCGTTCCGACAAGACCGGTGCGATCTATCTCAACGCCAAGTTCACCATTCTGGAAGGACCGTTTGCCAAACGTGTGGTGTTCGGGCTGATTGGCCTGTCCAGTCCCAAGGGCCCGGAGTGGACCCATATCGGGCGTAGCTTCCTGCGCGCCATCCTGAACTCGGCACGAGGCATCCATCCGGCAGACAACTCGCCACAGGCGCAGAGTGCGCGCCGCATCAAGGGCTTTGCCGATCTGGATGGTGTGGAGTTTGTCGCCCGCATTGATGTCGAGAAGGATCAGAACGGCGACGACAAGAACGTGATCAAGGCCGCCATTCAGCCGGATCACAAAGAGTATGCCGTGCTGATGGGGCAGCCGATGCGCACCCCAAGCCAAGCGCCTTCGGCTCCCACCGGTACGCCCCCTATGACATCGGCGCCGGCCGTTCCCACCCGTCCTGCCTGGGCGCAATAAGGAGGACTACCCATGATGCTGCGTCCTCGGCAGCGGGAATTCGTTACCCGCTGCGTCACGGCTCTCAAGGCCCATGGCAACACCCTCGGTGTGGCGCCGACCGGTGCAGGCAAGACGATCTGCCTGTCCGGCACCGCCGGGGAGTTTCTTCAACATCCGGACGCCAAGGCCTGCATCTTGGCGCACCGCGACGAATTGACCGCGCAAAACCTGGCGAAGTTTGGCCGCGTCAATCCGCACGTCAGCACCTCGGTCTTCGATGCTCACCAGAAATCGTGGTCGGGTCAGGCCACTTTTGCCATGGTGCAAACCTTGGCACGCAACCTGGGCCAGATGCCCACGCTGGACATGCTGGTGATCGACGAGGCTCACCACTGCGCGGCGCCCACCTACCGACAGGTCATCGACTCGGTCTTGGCCAAGAACCCGCATGCGCTGATTTACGGCGTGACTGCTACGCCCAATCGCGGGGATGGCAAGGGCCTGCGTGAGGTGTTCTCCAATGTCGCAGACCAGATCAGGTTGGGCGAGCTGATCCGCTCTGGGCATTTGGTGCCACCGCGCACCTTCGTGGTCGATGTCGGAACGCGTGACGCACTCGACGGCGTTCGCAAACTGACCGATGACTACGACATGAATGCCGTGGCATCCATCATGAACACCACGCCTGTCAATGCGGCGGTGGTCCAGCATTGGCAGGCGCATGCCGCCCGTCGCAAGACCATTGCCTTTGCCGCCACCGTCGATCACGCCTATGCGGTTCGCCATGCATTCATTGCAGCAGGGGTGAAGGCCTCCGTGGTTCATGGCGAGATGACCCCTGCAGAACGTCAGTCCACGCTGAGGTCCTATGAATCCGGCGATGTAACGGTGCTGGTCAATGTCGCCGTGCTCACAGAAGGGTACGACTACACGCCCACCTCCTGCATCGTGCTGCTGCGCCCCAGCTCCTACAAGTCCACGCTGATCCAGATGGTCGGACGCGGCCTGCGCGTGGTCGACCCTGCCGAGCACCCTGGCGTCATCAAGACCGATTGCGTGGTCCTGGACTTCGGCACCGCCTCCCTGCGCCATGGCAGTCTGGAGCAGGAAGTCGATCTGGATGGTTTTGCCGGTGATGGCGAGGCGCCGACCAAGCGCTGCCCGCAGTGCGATGCAGAAGTGCCGATGGCCAGTCGCGAGTGTCCGCTCTGTGGCCACAGCTTTGCCAAGGCGATCGAGGAGGCGCGTCACCAAATCAGCGATTTCGTGATGACCGAAATCGATCTGCTCAAGCGCTCCAACTTCGCCTGGTGCGACCTTTTCGGCGACGACTGCGCGCTGCTGGCCACCGGTTTCAAAGCCTGGGCGGGTGTCTTCTTCCTGGGTGGGCGTTGGTACGCGGTGGGTGGTGCCGAAAAATTGCCCACCCGCTTGCTGGGTGCAGGGGAGCGCACGGTGTGTTTGGCCCAGGCCAATGACTGGCTCAACGACCAGGAAGTTGACGATGCCGCTCACAAGACCCGCCGCTGGTTGCAGGAGTCGCCCACACCTGGGCAACTGCGTTACCTGCCTGCATCGCTGCGCGCGGATTTCAGCCTGACCCGCTATCAGGTCTCAGCGCTGTTGACCTTCCAGTTCAACAAGGCGGCCATTCAGCGCCTGGTTGCCGCAGCCAACGATGCGGTGATGGCCGAGTTTCGGGAGGCTGCGTGAGATGTGCTGTGTGTTCCCGTCAAGCCAAAGGCCTGGGGTATTTCAACCCACGCTTACGGCGTTCCGACCCCCGCCGCTGCAACGACCGGTGGGTGTTCTGCTCCATGCGGTGCCAGAACGCCTTCTCCCGACTGATGGAGCGCCTGACCTCGTTTCAGGAGGACGCCGTGATTGACCCCAGCGACATGGAGATCGCCGCTATGCGATCGGCACTCGGCCCCTTAGGCGAGTACGTCGCCTCCATCGGCATGGATCGCCCTTTAGCCGACTACGGCAAGGACGAAGTTCTGCGCCTGGTGGAGGTCGTGGTCGACGCCTATCAGGCCCACATGTTGGCCGAGCACGAACGCATGGTCGAGCGCGATCGCACTTTCTTTGAACAACTCGCCAGCCGTAAGGCCATTGCCAGCACGGGTGGCGATCACCACAGGATTCCATTTTGATGATCGACCTGAACCATCAACCCAAATTTCACGAGCAGGTGTCAATGTTGCTGGATGCAGCCTTGCAAGCCGAGCGCAGCCAGCAGGCCCGCCGGCGCTATCTGGGCGCCTCACGCCTCGGTGTGCCCTGCGAGCGCGCCCTGCAATACGAGTACGTCGACGCGCCGGTGGACGACGGTGCCGAGCTGCCTGGTCGCACGCTGCGGATCTTTGAAGTCGGCCATGTCATGGAGGACCTGGCCATTCGCTGGCTGCGCCTGGCTGGCTTCGACCTCTACACCCGCAAGCAGGATGGCGAGCAATTTGGCTTCTCCGTCGCGGGTGGCCGTATCCAGGGGCATATCGACGGCGTGATCGCTGGTGCTCCTGCCGACCTGGATTTGTCGTATCCCATGCTCTGGGAGTGCAAGACCATGAACGACAAACACTGGCGCGACACCGCTAAAAATGGCGTGACCGTGACCAAGCCGATCTACGCCGCGCAAATGGCGATCTATCAGGCGTACATGGAGCCGAGCATTCCTGGCATCGCGTCTCAGCCTGCGTTGTTCACCGCCATCAACAAGGACACCCAGGAGCTTTGGTTGGAGCTGGTGCCGTTTGATGCAGCGCTTGCGCAGCGCATGTCTGATCGCGCTGTCAAAGTCATCCAGGCGTCCGAGGCTGGTGAATTGCTGCCGCGCGTGGCGTCTGAGCCGAGTTTCTACGAGTGCAAGTACTGCGCCTGGGCGCGTCGGTGTTGGCGCGAGCAGGGTGTGAGCGCATCGGGGGTGCAGTCATGAATGCGCGTCTTCCTCAACCCGTCATCGAGGCATTGACGGTGACCGCCCGTCGCCAGAAACCCTTGATCGGTGCATCCCTGCTGGAGCGTCTGCTGCTGCGCCATGTGGCTGTGGTGTGTCCGGAGTCGCGACTGGTCGTAGCTGTCATCAAACAGGCGTTCATTGACCTGTGCTCGCCCTCGAAACATCTGCGCACTGAGGCCAGACGTTTCTTTCGAGACGGACGCCTGGAGCTGTGGTGCGACCAGGTCGGTCTGTCCCCCAACTTCATGCGAGAGATCGCGACCAAGGCTGGCTACTTGAATCCGGCAGACACCGATGAAGGAGGTGTCCATGCTTGATTTCAACGACCAAGAACCCGCAGCTCCATCACACAGCGGAAATTCCGAGCGGGATGAACTGCGATCGGCCTTGATGGCACGGCTCGAGGGCGTGCTGTTTGCCTTGTTCCCGGCTGGCAAGGTGACACATGGCAAATTCGTCGTTGGTGATGTGCTGGGCAGTCCAGGTCGCAGTCTGGAGATCGAGCTGGATGGTGAACGGGCGGGCCTGTGGATCGACCGCGCCACGGGTAATGGTGGCGATGTCTTTGCGCTCATCGCTGCGCACCGCCATTTGGACACGCATCGTGATTTCGCGGCCGTCCTCGGTTTCGCCCGGGAGCTGCTTGGCCGTGCACCCGTCGTGTCACCCGCCAAACGCAAGGCAAGTGCGCCAGTGGATGACTTGGGACCGGCCACCGCCAAGTGGGACTACCTGGCCGCTGACGGCAGTCTGATTGCCTGCGTGTATCGCTATGAGCCCAGTCCTGGACGTAAGGAATTCCGCCCTTGGGACGCCAAGCGTCGCAAAATGGCGCCGCCCGATCCGAGGCCGTTGTTCAACCAACCTGGCATTGCTCATGCCGACCGGGTGATTCTGGTCGAGGGCGAAAAATGCGCCCAGGCCTTGATCGACGCTGGCCATTGCGCGACCACCGCGATGCACGGTGCCAACGCGCCCATCGACAAGACAGACTGGTCGCCTCTCCATGGCAAGCATGTCCTGATTTGGCCTGACCGCGACAAACCCGGCTGGGAGTACGCCATGAATGCCGCCGAGGCGGTCATGGCAGCAGGTGCCCAGCACTGCGCGGTGTTGATGCCGCCGTCCAATCCTACGGCGCAAGGCCCCCAAGGGAGTGCGGATGGCTGGGACGCAGCCGACGCCATTGCTGAGGGCTTTGATGTGGAGGCTTTCCTTGCCCACGGTGAGCGCATCCAGTTCCAGCCTTCAACGCCAGACATCACGCAGGCAGCAGATCCGACCGAGCAATCGGTGTGGGCCACTGAAGACGCACTGGCGCTGACCTTCTCGGGTCGGTACGCCCAGGACTGGCGCTATGTCGCGTTGTGGGGAAAGTGGGTGTTCTGGACTGGCAAGCGCTGGCAAACCGAGGAGACTCTGGCGGCGCACCACCTCATGCGCCAGATCTGTCGGGAGGCCGCCCTCAAGGCCGATTCTCATCGGGTGGCCGCCAAACTCGCGAGCAGTGGCACGGTGGCTGGCTTGGAGCGGCTCGCACGCTCCGATCGGCGTCATGCCGCCACCGCCGACGAGTGGGATGCCGACCCCTGGCTTCTCAACACGCCAGGCGGCGTGGTGAATCTCAAGAATGGCGTGCTGCGCTCCCACGACCGTCTGGACCGACTGACCAAGATCACGACAGCCACCCCCGCGGGTGATTGCCCCACCTGGCGGCAGTTCATCCATGAGGTCACGGGCGGTGATCAGGCACTGCAAGCCTATCTTGCCCGGATGGCAGGGTATGCGCTGACTGGATCGACACGCGAGCACGCGCTGTTCTTCCTGTACGGCACGGGTGCAAACGGCAAATCGGTGTTCGTGAACACCCTGGCCACCATCCTGGGGGACTACGCCACCAACGCGCCCATGGACACGTTCATGGAAACCCGCACGGACCGGCACCCGACCGATATGGCCAGCTTGCGTGGGGCCCGGTTTGTCGCTGCTATCGAAACCGAGCAAGGGCGACGCTGGGCCGAGTCCAAGGTGAAGAGCTTGACCGGTGGCGACAAGATCTCTGCGCGCTTCATGCGCCAGGATTTTTTCGAGTTCATGCCGCAGTTCAAGCTGATCGTGGCCGGCAATCACAAGCCAGCCATCCGCAACATCGACGAAGCGATGAAGCGGCGCCTCCACCTGATCCCGTTCACGATCACCGTCCCACCGGAAAGGCGCGACAAGCACCTACAGCAAAAACTGCTGGCCGAACGGGATGGGATCTTGGCTTGGGCGGTTCAAGGCTGTCTGGAGTGGCAGCGTCAGGGCCGGCTCGACCCGCCCCAGCAGGTGCTCGATGCCACCGATGAGTATTTCGAAGAAGAGGACGCGATCGGTGAGTTCCTGGACGAGGACTGCCAGCAATCGCCCGTGGCGCGGGAAGCGATCTCCGCAATCTACCAGCGCTGGCGTGAGCGCGCTGAGCGGCGTGGCGAGTACGTGGGCACCAGCCGCTGGCTGACCCAGCAACTCATCAACCGTGGGTTCGCGCGCACACGCCTGCATGGCGGGGCAAAAGCCCTGTCAGGCCTGTCGCTCAAACCCCGCGAGCCGGGCGGCTACATGCCCTATCGCGACGACTGACCGAATCGACAGACCCCAGTGGGTGACCGAAAGTGACCGGCATATCGTTATCTCTCTACACGTGTACGTGCGCAGGCGCGAGCGGATAACGAGAAACGGGTCACCTTCGGTCACCAGATGCCAAAAACGCATGGAGTGACCAATGAACACAATGACCATCTTCGCCCTTGATCTGGGCACACAAACCGGCTGGGCACTGACCAGCCGTGACGGCAGCATCACCAGTGGCAGCCAATCCTTCAAACCCCAACGCTTCGAAGGCGGCGGCATGCGCTTTCTGCGGTTCAAGCGCTGGCTCACCGACATCAAGCAGTGCAATGACGGCATCGACCAAGTCGTCTTCGAAGAGGTCCGCCGCCACGTTGGTGTTGACGCGGCCCATGCCTACGGCGGATTCATGGGACAGCTCACTGCCTGGTGCGAGCACCACCAGATTCCCTACCAGGGCATTCCGGTCGGCACGATCAAGAAGCACGCCACGGGTAAAGGTAACGCCAGCAAGGACGAAATGGTGGCATCTGTCCGTGCGCGTGGACATGCCCCGACCGACGACAACGAGGCTGACGCCATCGCCTTGCTGTACCTGGCCCGTGAGATGGCCACGGAGGGGGTGTGACATGAAAGTGCCGCAATACCGCTACCGCTGCCCCCTGGGTAATCTGCAGCCCACCACGCCGGATCTGGACGCGGTCAAACGCGAGGGCTGGCGCACGGATCACATCCTGGTGGTCAGCGAGCACGACGAACGGCTCGACTGGGTTGAGAAGGAATTCGTGCGCCGTCTGGGGGGACGTCTGTACGGCGAGGGAGGCAAGCGCCATGACTGAGGCCAGAACCGAATGGACTGTGGACGATGTGGCCGCCCGGTTTGCTGAGGCTGCCGAGATTGCACACAAGCTGCCCCGGGTCAGACCGGGCGGCTACTTCAACCCGTGGATGACCTTGGCCATGCAGGTGCCCGAGCGCTACCCCGATCCCGAGCGGCTGTACCGGCCCATGCCCCCCAGTCCCCAAGCCGTGGAGCGGATGCTCGAGACCATGCGCTGGGTGCAGTGGCTGGAGGTGGAGCAGCGGCATCTGGTGTGGATGCGTTCGAACCGGTATCGCTGGGAGCAGATCGGTCGGCGCTTTGCCTGCGCGGCTCGCACTGCGCAGCGGCGGTACGACGCAGCCATCCATCTGGTCACCTTGCACCTGAACAAGGGGCACTGAGTGAAGTCGCGGCAAATCGATGGCGGGGGCGGGGTGGTGCGGGATGGTGATGACAGATGCCAAAACACCCCCTGTCGCGTTTTGCCCGGTTTCGGCCTACAGTTTCAGCTATGGTCAGGACAGCGGTGTGAGCAGCGGGCGTGATCTTCCGACTGCAACCTTGCACCCCGACAGATGCGAAGTGATGCAAACGCCTGATGGCTGATGCCAATAAGATGAATGTGGAGTCCTGCGGCCAATCGACGGGTCCTTCCTGGCCAAAACGGTATGCGGGGGGCAACAGCGCGAGATTTCGATAGCGTCTGCCCTGAAAAACAGGTTACCACCCGGCCAGGTTACCGGCCTGTGGTTACCACCACCCCAGACAGTTACCACCCCCTGAATATTTCCAACCCGCCCGGCGGCAACGCTCGGCGGGTTTTTCAATTCCATGACGCCAAACCTGCAGATCGAATACCGGCCGATCGATGCGCTGCTGCCTTACGCGCGCAATCCGCGCACGCATTCGCCAGTCCAGATCGCCAAGATCGCGGCCAGCATCGTGGAGTTTGGCTGGACGCAACCCATCCTGGTCGATGGCGACAACGGCATCATCGCCGGTCACGGTCGCTTGGCCGCTGCGCGTAAGCTGGAGTTGCCCGAGGTCCCGGTCATTGAACTGGGCCACCTCACCCCGGCACAAAAGCGCGCCTACGTGATCGCCGACAACCGCCTGGCGCTGGACGCCGGGTGGGACGACGAGTTGCTGGCGCTTGAACTGGCCGAGTTATCCGAGGCCGGATACGACCTGCTGCTCACCGGATTCGACGATGATGAGCTGGCCAAGATGCTGGCCGACTTGGGTGATGGTGAAGGCAGCGAGTCTGGAGATGAGTCGGATGCCGATGAGGAAAGCGACGTTCCCGAACCACCCAAGCAGCCGATCTCCCGACCAGGGGATGTCTGGCAACTGGGCCAGCACCGCCTGATCTGCGGCGATGCCAGCGACCCATCCGTGGTCGCCACCTTGATGCAGGGCGAGCAGGCCAGCCTGTGTTTCACCTCGCCCCCTTACGGCAACCAGCGCGACTACACCTCTGGCGGCATTGCCGACTGGGATGGCCTGATGCGCGGCGTGTTCGCGCAAGTGCCCATGGCCGCCGATGGCCAAGTGCTGGTCAACCTCGGGCTGATCCACCGCGACAACGAGTTCATCCCGTATTGGGACGCATGGCTCGACTGGATGCGCAGCCAAGGCTGGCGGCGGTTTGCCTGGTACGTCTGGGACCAGGGGCCAGGGATGCCCGGCGACTGGCAGGGGCGTCTGGCGCCGAGCTTTGAATTCATCTTCCACTTCAACCGGCAAACGCGCAAACCCAACAAGACGGTGCCCTGCAAGTTCGCCGGCCAGGAAACGCACCTGCGCGCTGACGGATCCTCGACTGCGATGCGCGGCAAGGATGGCCAGGTCAACGGCTGGACCGCTGCCGGTCAACCGACCCAGGACCACCGCATCCCCGACTCGGTCATCCGGGTCATGCGCCACAAGGGAAAGATCGGCAAGGACATCGATCACCCGGCCGTCTTTCCGGTGACGTTGCCGGTGCAGGTCATTGAGGCGTACACCGATGAAGGCGAGATCGTGTTTGAGCCCTTTGGCGGCAGCGGCACCACGCTGATGGCCGCCCAACGCACCGGTCGCATGGGCCGCGCGGTGGAGATCGCACCCGAGTACGTCGACGTGGCGCTGCTCCGTTTCCAACAGAACTTCCCTGGCGTGCCGGTCACCCTGGCCGCCACCGGAGAACCCTTTGAGGTTGTTGCTCAACAACGCAAAGCCGAGCATCGACAAGAGATCGAACATGCAACTGTCTGAACATTTCGAACTGGCCGAGTTTCTGGTCTCAGAAACGGCGGCTCGCCGTGGCATTGCCAACGAGCCCACACCCGAGGTCATCGAGAACTTGCGTCGGCTGTGTCAGTCGGTACTGCAGCCGCTGCGCGTTCACCTCAAGCGTCCGGTGGTGATCACCTCCGGCTACCGCTCGCCGGCATTGAACCGCGCGATCGGCGGCAGTCCGACCAGCCACCACATGCAAGGGCGTGCGGCGGACCTCATCGTGCCAGGCATGAAGCCGTTGCTCGTATGCCAGGCCGCCCACCAGTTGAAGCTGCCCTGCGTGCAGATCATTCACGAGTTCGGACGTTGGACCCATCTGGCAGTGGCGATCTCAAATGAGCGCACCCAGTTGCTCACGGCCAAGCTGGCGCAGGGCAAGACCATCTACGAAGCGGGGCTGGTCCATGTCTGAACCCTGGCTCTCTACCCACATCGAACGCTGGCCGACTGCCAAGCTCGTGCCCTACGCCCGCAACGCCCGGACCCACTCCGAAGAGCAGGTGGCACAGATCGCGGCATCCATCGTCGAGTTCGGCTTTACCAATCCCATCCTGGCGGGATCCGATGGCGTGATTGTCGCCGGTCACGGACGGCTGGCCGCTGCACAAAAGCTCGGTCTGGATACCGTGCCAGTGGTCGTGCTCGATCACCTGACGCCCACCCAGCGACGTGCCCTCATCATTGCGGACAACCGCATCGCCGAGAACGCTGGGTGGGACGACGCCATGCTGCGCATCGAACTGCAGTCCTTGCAGGAAGATGGCTTCAACCTGGACATCACCGGCTTCGATGCCGACACGCTGGCCGAAATCATGGCTGGCGAGGAGACCACGGTCGATGGCCAGACGGATGACGATGCCGTTCCCGATGTGTCGGCCACCCTGATCTCCCGCCCTGGCGATGTTTGGGAGCTGGGCAATCACCGCCTGGTGTGTGGCGATGCCACTGACCCCAAGAGTTACGAGCTGCTGATGGCCGATGCCCAGGCCGACATGGTCTTCACCGATCCACCGTACAACGTGGACTACGCCAACAGTGCGAAGGACAAGATGCGTGGCAAGGACCGTCCGATCCTGAACGACAACCTGGGTGATGGTTTCTACGATTTCTTGCTGGCGGCATTGACGCCGATGCTGGAGCGTTGTGCAGGCGCCACCTACATCGCCATGTCGTCCAGCGAACTGGACACGCTGCAGCAGGCTTTCCGTGCTGCCGGGGGCAAGTGGTCTACCTTCATCATCTGGGCCAAGAACACCTTCACACTTGGCCGCGCCGACTACCAGCGCCAGTACGAGCCCATCCTCTACGGCTGGCCCGAAGGAGAGAATCGCCACTGGTGCGGGGATCGCGACCAGGGCGATGTCTGGAACATCAAGAAGCCGCAGAAGAACGACTTGCACCCGACCATGAAGCCGGTGGAATTGGTCGAGCGCGCGATTCGCAATTCCAGCCGTCCAGGGGACATCGTGCTGGACCCGTTTGGCGGTTCTGGCACCACCCTCATCGCCGCTGAAAAATCCGGCCGCATCGGCTGGCTGATCGAGCTCGACCCCAAGTACGTGGACGTGATCGTGCGCCGTTGGCAGGACTGGAGCGGGCAAGAAGCCTACCGGGAAGCTGACGCAGTGAAGTTCAACGACTTGGCGGCTTTGGCAGGTGTGGCTGTCACGACTGATGCAGCGGAGGCCGACGCATGAAGCAGTCGCGCCTGATGTCCATGGTGGAGTCGCTGGCCAATGTGCTGGTGGGTTATGTCGTGGCGGTGGCCACGCAGATGGCGGTGTTCCCGCTGTTCGGCCTGGCCGTTACCGTCACCGAAAACCTGCTGATCGGCTTGATCTTCACGGCCGTCTCGATCGTGCGCAGCTACGCGCTGCGCCGGGGCTTTGAAGCCCTGCGGGTGCGTCAGTCGGCCAGGGCCTCTTCGACGATCTCGCAGTGAATCACAAAGCCCGTCAGGTAGGGCAGCCCCTTGGGAATCCCGTGCTGCTTGCTGGTCAGGCGGCCGATGGTCCAGCCCATCCAGCGCTGGGTGGCGGCGTGGATCGCATCAGGCAGGTCCGATCCGGCGTGCAGGCCGTTCAACACATCGTCGGCAAAGTGTCGACCGTGGCGGCTGTCCAGGAAGGCGCGCACCGATTCGAGGGGCTGGAAGGTGGCGTCCGAAATCGCCGTCATCGCGATCGGCCAGGCGGCTTCGGCGTGCTCGCCGAGGGTCCCAAATAGGCCCCACGACTCATTTTGCGTTGCGGGGATTTTTGCTTGCTGGGTGGTGGTCATCGTCGGCTCCGTGTCTGTGTGGGCGATGACTCCATTGACGCGCTGTAGGGCATGGAAGCCAAGGCTTTCTCGATCATTTTTCGAGAGCGTGATCATTTCGCGACGCTGGCCAGTTCGGCCTGTGCGTTGGCGATCAGGTCCAGGCGCAGATTGGGCGTGATGTTGCAGGCCAGGGCGTTGAGCGCCCAGTTCATCACCTGTGATTTGTCGTGCGGCGTCTCGGCCGTGTCGAGCCGCTCGATGTAGTGATCCAACTCGCGCAGGCTGCGCTCCAGGGTGGACCGGGCGGTGAGCAAGGCGTCTTTGGCCTTTTGTTCGGTCATCTGGCGCATCAGGGTGTCAATGTCTAGGGTCATGGTGGGGCTCCTTCAATCGTTGGGCGACGACCCCATTGACGCGCTGCTGCGATGCAAAGCGAAGGCTTTGATGCAAGAAGATGAACAGCGTGGCGGCGCAGCCACTAGCCCAGCCGGGCCGCGTAGCGGGCGTAGTCGCCGCCAGACGGGTCGACATAGAGGTACGGGCGACCGGGAGCATGGACTTCCACGCACAAACGTCCCTGGCCAACATAGCCACCCTTGCCCGCCAGCCATTCGCGCGAGACCAGCAGGTTGGCGGCAAAGCCATCGAACTCCTCGGGCGTCATGGTCCGGGTCTCGGTGACGTAGACGAGGTAGTCGCCGCTGGCGCTCATGTCCTTGAGGTTCTCGGGCTTGCGCGCAAAGGGCAGACGGATGCCAAGCTGCTCGACTTGAATCTCCTGGCCCTCCCACTGGAGGGTCAGCGGGGTGCGTTCAATGGTGATGGACATGCTGGGCATGACGGGCCTTTCTGGTTTGATATGTAGTTTGGCTAGTGGATTGGTACTTGGGGCCGGGGGTCTTGGCCTGCAAGGCTTCGACGCCAGCCAGCGCCAGGGTGAGCACAGCGTTATGAAACGCCGCCTCGGCCAAACAGGGCGCGAGCCGCGCGTCTTCGAGTAGGCTATCGATGCTTGGTGCCACCTTGGCGCGCATCGCGGCACACACCGCCTCCTGGCGCGCAGGGCTGGCGCTGCGGATTTCGGGGCACAGGCTGATCAGGGTGCGAAACGCCTGGTCGGCCAGGCGCTGCCCGAGTTCATCGAGGCGCGCCAAGTTGGGGCGGGCGTTCATGCAGCCTCCGAATTGATAGCGGTAGCGGTGCCCGCGGACGCGGACTCGATGCGGTAAACGCGCTGACCACCGGCCTCCTTGGCTGATGTGATGGTCAGCCCCAAACGCTTCTTGAGCGTGCCGGCCAGGGTCCCGCGCACGGTGTGCTGTTGCCACCCCGTGGCCTCCATGATCTGCGCGATGGTGGCGCCCTCAGGGCGCTGAAGCAGGCCAATGACCAGAGCCTGTTTGCTGTCGGCGCGGGTGCGCACCGGCTTGTCTTTGGCAGGTTGTTGCCAACTGGCCTCGGCACTGGCGACATCGGCCTCCAGTTCCGGATCATCCAGCGTGATGGTTGGTGGCAATGCGCCCGGTCGGGGCAGGCCCAAGGCGTCGTAGCCCTCGGCGGCCACCACCCAGTCATCGCCGTCGGGCGTGATCAGGGCGCGTTTGAACAAAGCCTCGAGCACCTTGGCGCGGGCGCCGCCCTTGATGTGCTCGGGAAACCAGACGATCTTGCCGCCGCTGTGTTGTACGGCGTGCTCCAGGATGACTTGCTGATTGGGGTTGAGTGCGCTGGTCATGGTGCCCTCACGCTTGCAGGGCGGCGGCGCTGCCGTTGCCAGGATGGACTTTGCGCACGCGGTGCACGGTCTGCTTCGGCGCGCCGCCGGCGGCACGCAATCCAGCATCAAACGCGGCTTGCAGGGCGCTTTTGACACCCCAGACGCTCACGTCGTGGAAGTCCAGGCGGTCACTGTGCTGGGTCACCAGCGTTTCGATGAACAGGTGGTCCAGGGCAATCGATTCGAGCAAGAGCTCGATCTCGTCAGGGGAGAGTGCGGTGGGTTGCTTGGGTTTGGCCATGTGGGGCTCCTTGGTGGGTTGCTTGTCAATCGACATCCGCATTCACGCGCTGTGCGCAACAGAAGCCAAGCGCTTTTTAATCCCGGGTGATTCACTCGCCTTTGCCTGACCCATACCTCCAGGAGGCCACCCACTTGCACTGAGTAGATCAACACCATGGGACTGTCCATTCGCGCCTACGCGCGCCATCGCGGCGTGTCGCACGTGGCCGTCAAGAAGGCCATCGATACCGGGCGCATCAGCCAGTTGCCGGATGGCACCATCGATCCGGTGGTGGCCGATGCCCAGTGGGCAGCCAACACCACACCGACCCGACGGTCGGTGGCAGATGTCGCCAGTGACAAACCGGCCCCGCAGGTTTCCGTATCTGCCCGCGAGATTCCGCAGGCTTCCGCAAGGGTTCTGCGTGACGCGCCAGAGCCACCATCTCCGGCGCTGTCGTCCGGCGGCACTTCGCTGCTCCAGGCCCGCACCGTCAACGAGGTGGTCAAGGCGCAAACCAACAAAGTGCGCCTGGCCCGACTGAAGGGTGAACTGGTCGATCGGTCACAGGCCGTGGCCCATGTGTTCAAGCTGGCCCGTGCTGAGCGCGATGCCTGGCTCAACTGGCCGGCACGCATCTCGTCGCAGATGGCCGCTGGGCTGGGCGTCGATGCGCATGTCTTGCATGTGGCGCTGGACGCCGCCGTGCGCCAGCAACTGCAGGACCTGGGCGACTTGCAGCCCAAGGTGGACTGATGAGTGGATTGATGATGGAAGAGCTTTACTACGAAGGCTGGGACGCCATCGAGCGCGCCTGGCGTGAAGGCCTCACACCCGATCCGCTGCTCACGGTCTCCGAATGGGCCGACAAGCACCGGGTGCTCTCCAGCAAGGCCGCCTCCGAACCTGGCCGCTGGCGCACCAGTCGCACACCCTACCTGCGCGAGATCATGGATGCCTTGTCTCCCATGTCCCCGATCGAGCGGGTGGTGTTCATGAAAGGTGCCCAGGTGGGCGGCACCGAACTGGGCCTGAACTGGGTGGGTTACGTGATCCACCACGCCCCGGGACCGATGATGGCGGTGTGGCCCACGGTCGAGATGGCCAAACGGGCCTCCAAGCAGCGCATCGACGCGCTGATCGAGGAAAGCCCCGCCATCCAGGAGCGCATCGCCCCGGCGCGCAGCCGCGATTCGGGCAATACGATTCTCGCCAAGGAGTTCCATGGCGGCGTGCTGGTGATGACCGGTGCCAACAGCGCGGTGGGCCTGCGCTCGATGCCGGTGCGCTACCTGTTCCTCGATGAGGTCGATGGCTACCCGCTGGATGTGGAAGGTGAAGGCGATGCGATCTCGCTGGCCGAGGCGCGCACGCGAACGTTTGCCCGGCGCAAGATCCTGATCGTCTCGACCCCAACGATTGCCGGGGCCAGTGCGGTCGAACGGGAGTTCGATGCATCCGACCAACGCCGCTACTTTGTGCCGTGCCCGCATTGCGACCACCGCCAGTGGCTGCGGTTTGAGCAACTGCGCTGGGAGCGGGGCCAGCCGGAAACGGCGGCCTACATCTGTGAATCTTGCAGCCAGCCGATCGCCGAGCACCACAAGACCTGGATGCTGGACAACGGCCAGTGGCAGGCCTGCGCACCAGAACAAGCGGGCCGTACGGCCGGGTTTCACCTCTCTAGCCTGTACAGCCCGGTGGGCTGGCGCAGCTGGATCGAGATCGCGCGGGCCTGGGAATCGGCTGCGATGTCAGACAGTCGGTCGGCGTCGGCCATCAAGACCTTCAAGAACACCGAACTGGGTGAGACCTGGGTCGAAGAGGGCGAGGCGCCGGATTGGCAGCGCCTGCTGGAGCGCCGGGAGGACTATCGCATCGGCACAGTGCCCGCGGGCGGTTTGTTGCTCACCGCCGGTGCCGACGTCCAGAAGGACCGCATCGAAGTTTCGGTCTGGGCGTTCGGGCGGGGCAAGGCCGCCTGGTTGGTGGAGCACCGGATCTTGATGGGTGACACCGCTCGCACCGAGGTCTGGTCGGCTCTCGCCAAGCTCATGGGTGAGACCTGGACCCACAGCGGTGGTTGCCAACTGAGTCTGGCGCGCCTGGCGCTGGACACCGGCTACGCCACCCAGGAGGCCTACGCCTTCGTGCGTGGGGTGCGCGATGCCCGGCTCATGCCGATCAAGGGCATTGCTGGTGGCGCGGCGCTGATCGGCACGCCCACGGCGGTGGATGCGACTGCCAGCGGAAAGAAGCTGCGTCGAGGCATCAAGGTGTTCCCGGTGGCTGGCGGCATCGCCAAGCTGGAGTTCTACAACAACCTGCGCAAAAGCGCCGAGGTGGCCGAAGACGGCATCACGCCGATCTACCCGGCTGGCTTTGTGCACCTGCCCAAGGTCGATGCGGAATACCTGCAACAGCTGTGCGCCGAGCAGTTGATCACCCGGCGTGACCGCAACGGCTTTGCCCACCGCGAATGGCAAAAGATGCGCGAACGCAACGAGGCCTTGGATTGCTACGTCTATGCCCGGGCGGCGGCAGCGGCCGCTGGTCTGGACCGGTTCGAAGACCGCCACTGGCAAGAACTCGAAAAACAACTCGGCACCGACCCACCAGTCGTTGCCCAACAAATCACAACCCCCGAGGCCACCCAAGAACAGCGATTCGACGGTGGCCTCAGCACTTCTGGCAGCACGCCAGCGCCCGCTCGGCGCGTGGTGCGCAGCCGATGGATGACTTGAGTGAACAAATAAGCATGACCTACACACCAGAACACCTGCAGGCCCTGCGCGAAGCTCTGGCCAGCGGCGAACACCGCGTGACCTACGAGGGCAAAAGCATCGAGTACCGCAGCGTGGCCGATCTGAAGGCGGCGATTGCAGAGGTCGAAGCCACCATGGCCCGTGAATCCGGCGCACCCAAATCGCGCCAGATCCGTGTCGCCACGAGCAAGGCACTCTGATGGCCTGGTTCAAAAGTCTGCGTCGCCGCATGTTCGGTGGCACGCCGGTCTATGACGGCACCGGCGGCGGGCGGCGCGCACTGGCCTGGATGCCCAGCAATCCCGGTGCGGTGGCAGCCCTGTCGCTGGCCCAAGACGAACTGCGTGCCAAAAGCCGTGATCTGGTTAGGCGTAACGCCTGGGCCGCCGCTGGTATCGAAGCCTTTGTGGCCAACGCCATCGGCACAGGCATCAAGCCCCAAAGCATGGTCCAGGACCAGGCTACGCGAGAGGCGATTCACAGCCTGTGGTGGGACTGGTGCGAAGAGGCCGATGCCGCAGGCCTTACCGACTTCTACGGTCTGCAGGCACTGGCCACCCGCGCCATGCTCGAAGGCGGCGAAGCCCTGGTGCGACTGCGCTATCGCCGCACCGAAGATGGTCTGCCGGTGGCGCTGCAGATCCAGGTGCTGGAAGCAGAGCACCTGCCAACCACCATGAACCGCGATCTGCCCGGCGGCAACGTCATTCGCGCTGGCATCGAGTTCGACCGGCTAGGTCGCCGGGTGGCTTATCACCTGTATCGCTCGCACCCCAATGATGGACTGCTGGCACCGATGTCCAGCAGTGCCGGCGGCGGTGGCATGGACACGGTGCGGGTGGATGCGAGTGAAGTCATCCACCTGTTTCGCCCCTTGCGTCCCGGCCAGATCCGGGGCGAGCCGTGGTTGACCCGGGCGCTCGTGAAGCTCAACGAGCTGGACCAGTACGACGACGCCGAGCTGGTCCGCAAGAAAACCGCCGCCATGTTCGCTGGCTTCATCACCCGCATGGCGCCCGAAGACAACCTGATGGGTGAGTCGGCGGCCGATGGCAACGGGGTGGCGCTCGCGGGCATGGAGCCCGGCACGCTGCAGATCCTGGAGCCAGGCGAAGACATCAAGTTCTCAGCGCCTGCCGATGTGGGCTCGTCGTATGCCGAGTTCATGCGCCAGCAGTTCCGCGCGGTGGCCGCTGCCATGGGCATCACCTACGAGATGCTCACTGGGGACCTGACGCAGGTGAACTACTCCTCGATCCGGGCGGGTCTGCTGGAGTTCAGGCGTCGGTGTGAAGCCTTTCAGCACGGTGTGATCGTGCACCAGCTGTGCCGGCCGATCTGGCGGGCCTGGATGGATCAGGCGGTGTTGGAAGGGGCACTGGATATTCCCGGCTACCGCAAAGACCGCCGCACCTACCAGGCCGCCAAGTGGATTCCGCAGGGTTGGAGCTGGGTCGATCCGCAGAAGGAATTCAACGCCATGAAGTTGGCTATCCGTGCGGGCCTCATGAGCCGATCCGAGGCCATCTCCGGCAACGGCTACGACGCTGAAGACGTGGATCGTGAGATCGCAGCCGATAACGCCCGGGCCGATGCACTGGGCTTGGTCTTTGACTCCGATGCCCGGCATGACCAAGCGCTGGCTGCAGTGTCGACAGAGCCAAGCGATCCACAGACTGACGAATCACAGACTGCTGAGTCTGGCGGTGCGTCACCCAACAACCAGGACACCCAACCATGACTTACCTTGCCTCCCGCCTGTTCGGGACGCCCCTGCTGATTCACCGACCCAAGCTGGACGTGATTCTCTCCGTGGTCGGGCAGCGCATCGGTATGGCCGTTGTCCCCACGCTGCCTTCCATGGACATGGCCGTTTACCAACGGCCGCCTGCAGCCGCAACCCCCGACGGCATCGCAGTGATACCGATCCACGGCTCGCTGGTCAAGCGCTCGCTGGGCATGGAAGCCGCCTCAGGCCTGACGTCCTACGGCGAGATCGCCGCGATGTTGGATGCTGCCTTGGCTGATCCCCATGTCATCGGCATCTTGCTCGACATCGACTCCCCGGGCGGCGAAGCCTCGGGCAGTTTCGAGTTGGCCCGCCGTGTGCGCGAGGTGGCAGCCATGAAACCCGTCTGGGCGGTGGCCAACGATGCCGCGTATTCAGCGGCCTATGCGATTGCCGCCAGTGCCCAGCGCCTGTTCGTAACCGAAACCGGTGGGGTCGGCTCGATCGGCGTCATCGCCTTGCATGTCGACCAATCGGTCAAGGATGCCAAGGACGGCTATCGGTTCACCGCCATCACGGCGGGCGCCCACAAGAACGACTACTCGCCTCACGAGCCCTTATCGGATACCGCCAAGAGCGAGCTGCAAGGCGAAGTGGATCGGCTGTATTCCATCTTCACCGAGCACGTGGCTGCGATGCGAGACCTGGACGTTGATGCCGTGCGCGCCACCGAGGCTGGACTCTTCTTCGGCAGCAATGCTGTGGCCCAAGGACTGGCTGATGGCCTCCAGACGTTGGAGGTCACCCTCAGCGAATTCCACTCGTATCTCAACGCCCGTAACCATCCGCCGTCTCAGGTGCGGGGCGTCATCCGTGCTGAGGCGGCACCCTTGAAGAAGGAAATGACCATGAATGAAGAAGAGAAAGTGATCGAGACCGCCGACACCATCAGCACCGACGAAGCCGCCGTGCTGGTGGCTGAAGCCCGTCGCGAAGTGACTCAGGCTGCCCAGGCCATCGCCGAGGTTTGTCTGCTGGCCGGCTGCCCCGACCGCGCGGCCGAGTTCATCGCCGTCGGCAAGACCGAAGCTGACGTCCGGCGCGTCCTGATTGACGCCCGTGCGGCACGGTCTGAGGCCGATGACATCCGCTCGACCATCACCGTGGATGCTGGCACGCAAAACATCGACCGCCCAGAAGCCTCACCCATAGTGGCCGCCGTCAAAAAACTCACGGCCCAGGCCTGACGCACCAGACCCAGAAAGGACTGACCCATGACCTCCATCACCGAACAAAACAACCTCGGCGACCTGTTGAAGTACGAAGCCCCCAACCGCTATTCGCGGGACGTCGCCACCATCGCCGCTGGCCAGAACCTGCCCTTGGGCACGGTACTCGGCCGCAATGCCAGCGATGGCAAGCACTACGCCATCGACCCCGCCGCCACCGACGGCACTGAGGACGCCATCGGGGTGCTGGCCAACGCGATCGATGCCACCAATGCCGACCGCAGCGACGCCATCCTGATCGCCCGCCACGCCATCGTGGCCAAGACCGCGCTGATCTGGCCGATTTCCCTCACCGGCGCCCAGCGCATGGCCTACGAGCAGCAGCTGGCCGAGCGCGGTGTGCTGGTGCGTGAATCCGCCTGACCTACGTCCTAAACCTGCCCGTCTTTCATCCCCGAACCCGCCTGGCCGTCTGGCTTGCGCGGGTTTCGTCATTTCTGGAGCCTCGAATGAACAACCCGTTTCTGAACCCTGGATTCTCGATGGCCAGCCTCACCGCCGCCATCAACCTCATCCCCAACCGCTATGGCCGCCTGGAGGCTTTGAACCTGTTCCCGGCCAAGCCGGTGCGCACCCGTCAGATCATCGTCGAGGAGTACGCCGGTAAGCTCAACCTGCTGCCCACCAAGCCGCCTGGCTCGCCCGGCACGGTCGGTGAACGTGGCAAACGCAAACTGCGCTCCTTCGTCATTCCGCACATCCCGCACGACGATGTGGTCCTGCCCGAAGAAGTCCAGGGCATCCGTGCCTTCGGCTCCGAGACCGAGATGGAGGCCATCTCCGGCGTGCTCGCTCGTCACCTGGAGACCATGCGCAACAAGCACGCCATCACGCTCGAGCATCTGCGTATGGGTGCATTGAAGGGTGAAATCCTGGATGCCGATGGCAGCGTCATCAGCAACCTGTTCACCGAATTCCAGATCACGCCGCAATCGGTCAACTTCGATCTGGCCAATGCCAACAGCGAGGTCAAGGGCCACTGCTACGACCTGCTGACCAAGATTGAAGACGCCCTGCAGGGTGAATTCATGACCGGTGTGCATGTGCTGTGCTCACCAGAATTCTTCCGGGCACTGACCACCCACAAGGAGGTCAAGACCGCCTACACCAACTGGCAGCAAGGTGCGGTGCTGATCAACGATGTGCGTTCGGGCTTCACCTACGCCGGGGTCACCTTCGAGGAATACCGGGGCCAAGCCGCCTACCTGCAGGCCAATGGGGATCTGGGTACCCGCCGCTTCATTGCTGCGGGCGAAGCCCATGCCTTTCCGCTCGGCACGGTCGATACCTTCGGCACCTACTTCGCCCCGGCCGACTTCAACGAGACGGTCAACACGCTGGGCCAGTCGCTGTACGCCAAGCAGGCTCCTCGCCAGTTCGACCGTGGCACCGACCTGCACACCCAGAGCAACCCGCTGCCCATGTGCCACCGCCCGGGCGTGCTGATCAAGCTGACCGCCTGATCCGATGCAAGTTGCATTTGAGCGGGCGGTCTTGCGCCTGTTCGCCCGGCTGGGGGTGCCCGGCACCTACCGGCTGGCCGATGGTCGCGAGATCGCCACGCGATTCATCGCCAAACAGGCCGATGTGGTCGAGTCCTTCGGCGACACCCGGTTGGCACTGGCCACCCACCGCTTCGATGTGATGGCTCGTGACGTTGCATCTCCCCGCGAGGGCGAGCGCTTCACTGTTGCCGGCCAGACCTACCAGGTGGTGGGTGAGCCCCTGGCGGATCGGGACCGCTTGATCTGGACGCTGACTGGAGCACCGCTATGAAGCTCATAGCGGCACTTGCTGGCAATCTGGATCAGATGCTGGCCGATGAAGTGCGCATTGCTGAACAGGCGGTCACGCATTCCATCCGTGAAGCCACCGATGGCCTCAAGACCGAGTTGCGCAGCCAGGTCACCGGCGTGGGCCTCGGCCAGCGCTTGGCCAACACCTGGCGCGCTGAGGTCTATCCCAAAGGCAAACTGAGCATCAAGGCCGCAGGCCTGGTCTACAGCCGCGCACCCGTCATCGTCGGTGCGCATGACCAGGGGGCCACCATCCGTTCCAAGGATGGATTCTGGCTGGCCATTCCCTTGCCGGCTGCCGGCAAGGGCCCGCGCGGCAAGCGCATGACCCCCGGTCTTTGGGAGAAGCTCCGGGGCCAGCGCCTGCGCTTCATCTACCGTCGAGGCAAACCGTCGCTGCTCGTCGCAGAAAACCAGCGCGCCCGCCAAGGCCAACGCGGCGGCTTCTCCGCTGCCTCGCAAAAGGCCCAGGCCACTGGCCGAGGGCTCGTGACAGTCCCGATGTTCCTGCTGGTGCCCCAAGTGACCCTGAAGAAGAAATTCGACATCGACCGCAGCACGCGTCGCTGGATCAGCACGCTGGCCCAGCGCATTGCCAACCGTTTCGATGAAGCCGACCGCAAAGGGGCAACGTCATGAGCCAAAGAGAGAACGCCATCGGTGCTTTGTTCGCGGTCCTCGGCCAGTTGTCCTTGGGAACAACGGTCAAGCGCAACGCCGCCTTGCCCGAGCGTATCGCGGACCACGCCATGGCGATCCTGCGCGATGGCGAGATGGGCGAGCCCGAGGTATCGCTCTCGCCACTGACTTACCACTGGCAGCACCAGGTAGCCATCGAACTGTTTGTGGCTGATCCGGATGCCAGTACGCGCGATTCACGCATGGATGGGCTGCTCACCGAGTTGGCTTCCCTGATCGAAGCCGACCGGACACTCGCCGGTGTCGTCGAGTACGCCGAAATCGGTCAACCGAAGTTCGATGAACTGGCCCCCGAGGGCACGAGCGGCATCAAGGCCTGCCTACTGCCCGTGGTCCTGCGCTACAGCAGTGCCGGGCCACTGAACTGAACCCACTTCCCAAGGAGAAAAACCTATGGCCCGTGCCTACGGCGCGAACGCCAGCCTCTTGGCCGCGTTCGAATCCACCTATGCCAGCACCCCGGTAGATGGCTACTGGCAGCTGCCCTTTGTCTCCACCTCACTCGGCTCCGAACAGGGGCTGATTGCCAATGACCTGATCGGCCTCGGGCGCGACCCGAGTGCGCCGATCCGCGACGTGATCAAGGTCGAGGGCGACATGGTCGTGCCGCTGGACGTGCACCACATCGGCCTGTGGCTCAAGGCCTTGCTGGGCGAGCCCACCTCGGTGGGCACGGGCGTGGTGACCCACACCTTTGCTTCAGGCAAACCGAGCCTGCCCAGCCTCACCCTGGAAACGGGTCTGCCGGACATCCCGGCCTGGTTCGTGGCTTCCGGCGTCATGGTCAACAGCCTGCAGGTGGGTTTTGCCCGCTCGGGAGCTGCGAATGCCACGGTGGGTCTGGTGGCTCAGGGCGAGGTGCGGCGCACCGCCACGCTGGATGACACCCCGGCCACTCGCGAATTGCAGCGCTTCAACCAGTTTCAAGGCCAAATCCTGCGCGAGGGACAGGCCCTGGGCAATGTGGTCTCGGCGCAGCTGACCTATGCCAACAACCTGGAACGCATCGAGACCATCCGCTCCGACGGCAAGATCGACGGTGCGGATCCGACGGTGGCCAGTCTCACCGGCAATCTGGAAGTGCGCTTTGCCGACACCACGCTGATCGATGCCGCCACGAACAACACCCCGCTCGAATTGACCTTTGGCTACGCGATCGATGCCGATCACCGGCTGACCTTCATCGCCCATGAGGTCTATCTACCCAAGCCCAAGCTCTCCATCTCGGGCCCCGGCGGCATCCAGGCCACCTTCGAATGGCAAGCCGCCAAGGCCACCAGCGTGGCGCGCATGTTCACCGTCGAGCTGGTGAACGACGTCTCTTCCTACTGATCACCTGACCGAGGTTTCTCATGATCAAACTCAATCTCCCGCGTGAACCGCACTGGATCACGCTGGCCGCCGGCGTGCGCCTGCAGGTGCGTCCCGCCACCACCGCCCTCGTCATGGCCGCACGCCATGCCGCCTCCAAAGTCGCCGGCACCGATACCGCTGCGGCCGGAGAGCGCACCGCGACGCTCATCACGGAACTCGCCAAGCTGGCTGTCTTGGCCTGGGAAGGTGTGGCCGACGACAAGGGCAAACCCGCTGCCGTCACCCCCGAGGGTGTGGCAGCGCTGATGGAGCACTGGCTCCTGGCCGATGCCTTCGAGCGCGAATACCTCGCCGGCCTCTATGCGCTGGACTCCGAAAAAAACGCCTGAAGGCCCGCACCGCGTGGCACTTCGGTGGCGGGCCGAGCTATTGCAGCGCCTGCCCTGAATCATGTCCCGAGTGCCCCTACACCATGAACGCGCCCGAGAGCCTGGAAGGCTGGCAAGCCGCCAGTGCGATTGACATCTGTGCCAGCCAATTGCGCATGGCGCAGGGCCGCGTGGTGGGGCTCGACCTCAATGCCTGGATGCTGGCTTGCGAGTGCACGGGGCTCGATCGCGCGACGGCAATCGATCTCTTTCCAGCAGTCGAGGCGGGCCTGATGAGCACATTGCAACAAGACACATAGACCCACGATTCACCCGATATCGGATTTCTTCTTCCCATGGCCGAACGCAACCTCTCCATCCGCCTGTCCGTGGTCGACGGCGGCAAGGTCAAAGCCGAGCTGTCCGAGATTGGTGAGAAGGGGGAGCGCTCGCTCAAGAAAATCGAGGCGGCGGCCACACCTGCGACTGGGGGCCTGAAACTGCTGTCGTCTGCCGCCAACGACGCCAAGTTCCAACTGCAGGCCGCCACCGACCGGCTTGGCGTGCTTGGCTCGGTCCTGGGCAAACTCGGCCCCGCCGGTTTGATGGCCGGTGCCAGCATTGCCGCCTTGGGTGTGGGCATCACTGCCCTGGTCATGCCCGTGGCCCGTGTGGGCGATGAGTTCTTCAAGCTCTCGCAGAAGACCGGTGTCTCGGTTGAAGCGCTCACGGCGCTCGACTACGCCGCCAAGCTCTCGGACGTCAGCACCGAAGGGCTGACCAAGGGGCTGCAGCGCCTGTCTGTCGCGTTGTTTGACAGTCGCTTCGAGGGCGCCGAAGGCAGCAAGGCCTTGCAGGCGCTGGGTGTGGCGGCCACAGACGCCCATGGGCAGATCCGGCCAACCGAGCAGGTCTTGCTGGATCTGGCCGAGAAGTTCGCCGATATGCCCGACGGCGCAGACAAGGCGGCCTTGGCCATCAAGCTCTTTGGCCGAGAGGGGCTCAACCTGATCCCCTTCCTCAACCAGGGGCGAGAGGGCATCACCGCGCTGATGGAAGAAGCGCAGCGCTTAGGCCTCGTGATGTCCGAAGACGTGGCACGCGCATCGGAAGTCTTCAACGACAACCTCACGCGCCTGTCGGCCATCTTCGAGGGCGTGCAGCGCCAGATCGGCGCGGCCGTCATTCCGGTGCTGGCCGACTTCACCGAGCAGGTGATCCTGGCGCAGACGGAGACGGGCAGCTTCAGCAACGAGCTGCAGCGCATCACGTCCAACCGGGAGGCCACGCTGGCGTTTCTGGAGTCTGTCGCTTCCGGTCTGGCCTTCATCGCCGAGTCGGCGGTGCTCTTGAAGCGTGTGATCGCCCAACCCTTTGACAGCCTGTCGGTGGTGGGCAAGGACATCGAGACCTGGTTCAAGACCGAACTGCTGACCTTCTACAAGAACTATGGGTTCGATGCACAGGCCATCGATGCCGAAATCGCCAAACTGCAAACGGCACGTGACGACTATGTGCGTGCCGCCAACGACCGGCTCTTCAATATCAACCAGAACCCGGGCTATACCGACCGGGTTGCCAAGTTCTTTGACGAGCAGCGCCGCACGGTGCGCGTCATGGGCCAGCGGTTCGTGCTCGACACCGAAGCACAGGCCCGGGAAGTTCAGGCCATCTACGACCGCTTCCTGCCGACCCTGCCCCGTGCGCCCCGGCCACCCGCCAATCTGGACCTCAGCGCCTTTGCCAGGCCGACTGCTGCCGCCAAACCTGATGAGGGCGAGGCCTTCCTCAACCAGCTGCGCACCCGGCTCTTGCGCACCCAGGAAGGCGAATCGGCCGAGCTGCGTGCGCGTGCCTTGCAGATCGAGGCCAAGGGCTACCAGGGGGTGGCGGCGCAAGCCGAGCAGTACATCCAGGTGCTCGAAGCCATTGAGCGGCAGAAAGCCGCCAACCAGGCCTTCGACGCTTACGAAAAAGAAGAAGCGGCCGCCCGCAAGATCACCGAAGGGCTGATCGGCGGCAACCGTCAGCGCATCGAGGCCTTGCAGCTGCAGCGCGAAATGCTGGATCTGTCAGCGAGCGAACGTGCCGTCCTGCAAGCCCGCAACGAACTCGAAAAATCCGCCACCGCCGCGCGCAAGGAAGCCAGCCAGATCCAGGACGCCGATCTGCGTGCCCAGACCATCGAGGCCATCAACGACGCCCTGGCGCGTCAGCTGCCCATTGTGGAGAGCCTGATTCGGGCCAACGCCGAGTACCAGCGCAGCACCGAGTTCGGGGCCAAGGCGGCCTTGCGCACCTATATCGAGGACGCCACCAACGCCGCCAAGCAGGCCGAACGCGCGGTGACGGGCGCCTTCAAATCCATGGAGGACGCGCTCACCCAGTTTGTGATGACCGGCAAGCTGGACTTCAACAGCCTGGCCAACTCCATCATCAGCGACCTGATCCGCATCCAGATCCAGCGCGCGATCACCTTGCCGCTGGCGAACTTTGCGATGAGCCTGTTTGCGCCGGCGGCCAGTGCCGCGTTGCCCCTGGGCTCGGGTGACCTGATGGGCGTGAACGCCAACATCGCGCACAGCGGTGGTCTCTTGGGTGCCGATGGCCTGCCATCGCGTCAGGTCAGTGCCACCCTGTTCGCCGGTGCGCGCTGCTTCCACACCGGCGGTCTGGTGTCGGGTGAAGTGCCCATCATCGCCCGACAGGGGGAGGCGGTGTTCACGCCGGGGCAATTGCGGGCACTGGGTGGGGCAGTTGCCACCAAACCCCAGGTGAATGTGGAAGTGAACGTGATCAACCGCGCCAGTGGGGTTGAAACCCGCGTCGAGCAGCAACAGCAGCCCGATGGCAGCACGCGGCTCGATGTCATCGTCGAGCAAATGGAAGCGCGCATGGCCCGGTCGATCTCCCAAGGTTCCGGCTTGGCGCCGACGCTGGAGCGTCGCTACGGGCTCAATCCTGCAGCCGGAGCCATGCGATGAGGAGGTGTGTATGAACATCACCTGGCCCAACACGCTGCCGCTGCCCTCGGTCGAAGGCTATGGCCTCACGCCGCAAGAGGCCGTACTGCGCACTGACATGGAATCCGGCCCGGCGCGCCAGCGCCGCCGCTTTAGGCAAACGCCCACGCGCATCACCGTGCGCTGGCTGTTCAGCGAGTTCGAGTTTGCGCTGTTCGAGGCTTGGTACAAGTACCACGCCGATGAGGGCGGGCAGTGGTTCGAGATCACCTTGCTCGGCGGCCTCGGGCTCTTGCCCCATGAAGCCCGTTTCACCCGCCAGTTCGAAGCCCAGTTGCGTTCGGCCCGGCGCTGGGACGTCAAGGGCGAACTGGAAATCCGCGAGCGGCCCACGCTCGACGAGGGCGCGCTCAACCTGATGCTGGAGCTCTCCGCCGACGACCTCTTTGCCATGGGCAGCGAGCTGCACCAACTGGTGCACGGCACTCTGCCAGTTCGCTGGCCGGCCTAGCAATACCTGATTCATCCATTCATCGCATACACGGAACAACTTCTATGAGTCTGCAAACCGATCTGCATCAAGCGGTCGCGCAGGTCACGGCCGACAGTGCCTTGTTGCACACCATCGTGCACGGCACCGCCGCGCAGACCGTGACCACCGAGGGTGGCGCGGTTGCGACGGTGGCCAAGCTGCTGGCGGATGCCGATACCCGCATCAACCTCGCCGCCGACGGCCTACTGGCTCAGAGCCAGGCCGCCGCGCAAGACGCGCTCACCTCGGCCGAACTCGCCGCCAGCGAAGCCGACCGTGCCCAAGCCTCGGCCGACCAAGGCGTGGCGGACACCACTGCCGTGCTCCATCAGGTGCAGTCCAGCGGCAACCAGATCCTGGTGGACGCTGAAGCCGTGCTGCAGCAGGTCATCGCCCGGGTGCTCGCAGTGGGACTGCCGGACTCCTTGATTGGCGCACGCGGGATGCTGCTGAAGGTCAAGGTCGATGAATCCGGCTACGAGCTGGTCCACACCGCGGCTTTGCCTCGCTTCTATGGTTTCGCGCTTTCCAGCGACGGATCTGAACTGCTGGTGACGGAGGGACGAGATGCCAACTTCAATGCGCAAGACTTCCTGGCTTGGACTCTGGCCGAAGGGGTGACCTTTGCCCTCCATCAAAACGCCCTGGAGGTGCAACTGTGAACCTGGATATATCGGCGCTGGGCTACCGCTGGTGCGGCCTCTACTCGCCCTACCTGGGCTATCGGGATGGGGATGTGGTCTTCAAGGAAGGTGGCGCCTGGGTGATGCGCCACGGCCAGCCGCAGCCCTTTGCGCTGGGCCAGCAGGATGCAACCCTCAAAGGCCACTTGCTCACCGGAGGGGTGTCGGTGGGTGGCATCGGCAGCATGGTGCTGCACGCGAATGGCGCCAATGGGGTGGACAGTGTGCAATTCCGCTTCATGGCCGATCGCAACGGCACGGTGGCCACGGCGCTGATGAACACCGACCGCGCGGCGGCCGACTACCACAGCGCCAACTTCTTCATGGCCGCGCTCATGAACGACGGCTCGGTGCGTGCCTGGGGCCGGGCGCTCACCGGCCAGCAGGGCACCGGCAACACCGGTGACATCAGCCGCACCTTCCCCGCGCGGGTGGCATTTCCACCGGGTACGCCTCGCATCGCGTCCATCAACTGCATGTGGGACGAGACCTTCTTCATCGATGCCAGTGGCGGCTTGTGGCACGCCGGGGCCAACAGCGACGGGGGCTCGCCCACGGCCACCGCCAATCCGGTGCCTCGACGCGTCAATGGGGTGGGCCAGTTGCCTGCTGCTGCCGTGGTCAGGCGGGTCTTCAGCGGCCACGACTGGTACGGCTATCGCATGTTCGCTTGCCTGGATGACGCCGGCCGCGTCTATGTCTGGGGCAACAACCGCTATGGCAGCCTAGGGCTGGGGCACAGCACTACCGTCACCACGCCCACGCTCGTGCCGTTCACGCTCGACACCCCGATCCGCGAGGTCTTTCTGTCGGGCGGCTTTCATGCTGCGAGCTACCTGGTGGACACCCAGGGTAAGTTGTGGGTGGCCGGCGAAGCCAACGCCTGTGGCTTTGGCAGCGACCAATCTGTCCACCGCCTGCTCATGCCCTGGGGCAGCGACAAGCGCGTCAAAAAAGTCTTCTGCTCCGAGTCCGACGGGCATTGGGTGGCTGGCGCCCAGTACTACCGCGCCTACGGCGTGGTGCTCGAAGACGGATCACTCTACCGCTGGGGGCATGACAGCGGTCAAATCGGGGGCAGTTGGGGCACGGGTTTCACAGGCGATATCTGGACCGGACACGCGCTGTTCCCGTACAAGGTGCTCGACGGCGTGGCCGACGCCTACGCCATCTCCGGCGGTTATGGCAGGACGCTCGCGCTCATGCAAGACGGCACGGTGCGCCACACCGGGTACAACGGCTACAGCATCGGCGGCGGCAGTGACCGCACCACCTGGGCCACCATCGGTGGCGACTTCCTCACACAGGTCACCAAGCTGCGGGTGTACGGCAGCAGCTATGGGTCGTCGGCCATGGCACTCCGATCCGACGGCAAGGCGGTGGGCTGGGGCATGGGGGCAACGGGGCAGTGCGGCCATGGGTATGCCGACACGTCCAACGCCCCCTCGCGCTTCGTGCTCATCGACCGGCCCATCGTCGACTTCTCTCGCTCCGGGACGATGGGCTGCGGCGAGGGTGGCGAGTACCACAACGGCGCCTACCACTTCCTCACGGTCGATGGTCAGGTGATGAGCACTGGCAACGGCAGCTATGCGCAAACGGGCGATGACGACCACGACCACCGCTACGCGCCGTCGCCCATCCTGTTCTGAATCCCACCGATTTCAATCTCCACTCTTCAAGGACTGTTCATGGGAACCGTTTCTTTGGGCAAGATTGCCTTTACCTGGCGCGGCGCGTATGACGCCAGCGCCACCTACGCCCGCCAGGACGTGGTCGGCCACCACGGCGACAGCTTTGTGTGCCTGGCGGATGCCACCACGGGCGTGGCGCCGCACGCCAACTCGCCGGCATGGGATCTGTTTGCCCAAGGCACGCAAGGGGTCTCGAACCTGCCGGGCGAGGTCATCTACTTCGATGGCCACCGGCTGGTCGCCTTGCCCGCAGGTCAATCCGGGCAGGTGCTCACCATCGGCGCGCAGGGTGTGCCGGTCTGGGCAACGCCTGATGTGCGCTCCGGCACCAAGGCGCAGAAGTTGCCAGAAAACGCCAGCAACACGCAACCCAACAGTTACCGCCAGTTCGGCCTCATCATGACCGATGGCAGCATCCGCGCCTGGGGACGCAACGTCAACTTCAAGCTGGGGGACGGCACCACCTTCGCGCGCTCCTACCCGGCACGCACGGCCTTCCCACCGGGCTTCCCTGGGGCAGACAAGCTCTATTACAGCCACGATACCAACGGCTACTGCATCGACAAGAACGGCCAGCTCTGGGGTTGGGGGTTCAATGGCTATGGCCAGCTCGGTACCGGCAACACAACCAATCAGCCGGTGCCGTACAACATGAGCGCCAATGCCAGCAACTCGATCGCTGGAAAAGCCGTGGTGCAGGTCGCACAAAACTGTGGCGTCGAGGGGTTCAACAGTACCCTGGTGCTGTGCAGCGATGGCACCGTGCACGCCTGCGGCTACAACGCCCATGGCCAGCTGGGCTTGGGTGATGTGACCCAGCGCAACAACTTTGTGCAGTTGCCGGTGCTCTCAGGCATCACCCAGATCGCTGCGGGGCGTGAGCGCTATACGGCTTACTACGCCGTCAAGAACGACGGCACCCTGTACTCTTGGGGTTACAACGCCAACGGCCAGTTGGGCGACGGCACCACCAATCAGGCCAACGTCGCCATGCCGCGCGCGGGCGGCAGTCTCGCTGGCAAAACCATCGTCAAGGTGTTCGGGGCTTACGTGCACGCCTTTGCCTTGGACAGCACCGGCGCCCTGCATGCCTGGGGCACCAACGACTTCGGGCAATTGGGCAATGGCAATCTGGCCAACCAGTTCACCCCGGTGCAGGTGGTGACCAATGTCGTGGATGTCTACGCTGGCAGCCACGATCAACCGCTCACCTACCTAAAAAAAACCGACAAGACCCTGTGGGCCTGTGGCGCGGGCGCCTATTGGGGCAACGCCAACGGCAGCAACAGCGGCAACTTTGTGCAAGTGCCGGTGGGCAATACCGTGGTCAAGGCTGTGCATGGCGGCACCGGTTCCTTCAACTACGGCGCTGCCTTGATGGAGGATGGAACGGTCTACGCCTGGGGCTACAACGGCAACGGGGCGCTGGGACTGGGGGATGCCACCAACCGCAGCAGTGTGGAACTGGTGCGCATTGCACAGCGCCGCGTGGTCGACATCTCATCCTACGGCTCGAGTTCCGAGCAGGGCCTGGTGTTTCTGCTCGACGATGGCCAGGTGCTGGCCAGTGGTTATGCCGGTGAAGCGCAGTTGCCCGAGGACGACAGCGAAACCAGCTACGTGCCTTACCCCGTCATCCTGTGAGCGGTGATCTCTGATGCCCAACGCTGCATTATCAGAAGCCATCAAGGAGGCCTACGCCAGCGCTCCCTCTGAACAGATCATCCTGCATACGCTGGAATTGCGCCATCCGGCCTTCGTCGACGACGCAGGTCAGTTGGTGGCCATTCGGGTGGTGCGCGACACGGGTGATCTGTGGGCCAGACTGGAATCGCAAGCCCCGCTGCAAGCCGGCGAGCGCGTGCAATTCGTGGCCATGGGCTTTGAGCTGGATTTGCCGCCCGTGGACACCATGCCTGTGCCGGAAATCACCGTGACGCTCGACAACGTTTCGCGAGAAATCGTGCGCCACCTGGACGCGGCGGCCGAGTCGCAGTCGGTGATCGAGGTGACCTATCGGCCTTACCTCTCGACCGATCTGGAAGGGCCACAGATGGACCCACCCATCCACTTGGTGCTCACGGAAGTGGAGGCTGACATCTTTCGGGTGACGGGTCGGGCGCGCATGCTGGATGTGGGCAACAAGGCTTTCCCCGGCATCAGCTATACCGCCAAGACCTTCCCGGGCTTGACCCGATGAGCCCCACACCCCATTGGGCGGCCGAGTACATCGGTCGGCCCTGGCACGCCGGTGCACGTGGCCCGAACGCGTTCGATTGCTGGGGGCTGTTCCTTGCCATTCAGCGCGAGCACTTTGGCCGAGACCTGCCCGAAATCCCGGTGGACGCCAACGACCTGCGCACCGTGGTCAGCACCTTCCGCGACCACCCCGAGCGGCAACGCTGGGCAGTGGTGGCGCAACCCTCCGAAGGAGATGCTGTGCTGCTGCGCCAGTCCCGCCACCCGGTGCATGTCGGCGTGTGGCTGTCCGTCGACGGCGGTGGTGTGCTCCACGCGGTCAAGGACGCAGGCGTCGTGTTCCAGAAGCTGCCGGAACTCCTGCTGCACGGCTGGCGGGTCGAGGGCTATTACCGATTTGTGGAGTCGTCGTGAGCGAAGCCAACCAGAGCGCGGTGATTCTGCTGCGCAACCCCTTCCAGCCCACCCAGCGCGAAGTGATGGTGGCCCACCCCGGCCAGACCATCCGCCAGTGGCTGGACAACCAGGGCATTGCCGAGTTCGACCAACCCACCGTCTGCATCAAGAACGGCGCGCCCGTGTTGCGTGCCGATTGGGCAGTCACACCGATCGATGGTGTGGTGCTCTTCATCTCCCTGCCGCAGGGCGGGGGAGGTGGAGGCGGTGGCAAGAACCCGTTGCGCACGGTCCTGATGATCGCGGTGATGGTGGTCGCCACCGTCTATGGCGGCCCCTTGGGCGCGAGCCTGGGCTTTAGCGGCAACCTGGCCACAGCCGTTGGTTCGGCCATCATCATGACGGCAGGCTCTGCTCTGGTCAGCGCTCTGGTGCCGCTGCCCACGCCCAACATGCCGTCCTTTGCCGGCTCGGGCGGGGGTCTGGCGCAGCCGTCGCCCACCTACAGCCTGCAAGGCCAGGGCAACTATGCGCGGCTGGCCCAACCCATACCGGTCGTCTACGGCCGCCATCTGGTCTATCCGGACTTGGCCGCAACCCCCTATGGCGAATATCAGGGCAATGAACAGTTCCTGCACCAACTGCATTGTATCGGCCTGGGCGAATACGACATCGAGCAGATTCGCATCGAGGACACGCCGATTGCCTCGTTCGAGGAAGTGACCTACCAGATCGTGCCACCCGGCAGTCCGGTCACACTCTTCAACCCGGATGTGGTGACCGCGCCAGAGGTCGCCGGGCAGGAACTGCTGGCTGGCACCTGGACCGGAGGCTTTGCCATCAACCCGGCTGACAGTGAAGTGACGTACATCGGCATCGACATCCTGCTGCCGCGCGGGCTGTATTACGCCAATGACGCTGGCGGCCTGGACAGCCGCAGTGCCAGCTGGAAGGTCGAAGCCCGGGCCATCGATGCCGAGGGCGATCCACTGAACGACTGGTTCACGCTGGGCAGTGAGAGCCTGACCGCTGCCACCACCACGCCACAGCGGCGCACCTACCTTTATCCCGTCGCTGCAGGGCGATACGAAGTGCGTGCCACGCGCCTGGACACGAAAAGCACCAGTTCCCGTGCCGGTCACGAAGTGCGCTGGGGTGAGGCCCGGGGCTATCTGGCCGGCGGCGTCACTTTCCCTGACAACGTCACGCTGCTCGCCATCCGCATGCGCGCCACCGACAACCTGTCGCAGCGCTCCAGCCGGCTCATCAACTGCATTGTCACGCGCAAGCTGCCGGTCTGGTCGGTGGACTCTGGCTGGTCTGCTCCATTGCCCACGCGTTCGATCGCCTGGGCCTTTGCCGACATCCTGCGCGCCAGTTACGGCGCCAAACTGCCGAATGCCCGGATCGATCTCGCCGCCCTGGCGCAACTCGATCAGGTTTGGGCCAGCCGGGGCGACCAGTTCGATGGCGTGTTCGACCAGCAGGTCACAGTATGGGAAGCCCTGACCCGGGTGGCCCGCTGTGGGCGAGCGGTGCCCTTCCTGCAAGGCGGCATTGTGCGCTTGGTGCGTGACGAAGCCCGGCTACTGCCCGTGGCGCTCTTCAGTCCGCGCAACATCGTCAAGAACAGCCTCAAGATCCAGTATGTGATGCCAGGCGAAGAGACGGCGGACGCGGTGACGGTGGAGTTCTTCAGCAGTCGCACCTGGAAGCCCGATGAAGTGACGGTGAGCCTGCCGGGCTCCAGCAGCACCAATCCGGCCAAGCTGCGGCTCTTTGGTTGCACCACCGAGGCCCATGCGGTGCGCGAGGGGCTGTATCTGGCGGCGGCCAATCGCTATCGCCGCCGCATCATCACCTTGCGCACCGAGCTCGAAGGCCTGATTCCGACCTACGGCGATCTGATCGCCATTGCCCATGACATGCCCAGTTGGGGCGCGGGCGGCGAAATCGTCGCCTGGGATGCCGACACAAAAACCGCCAAGCTGTCCGAGCCGATCGCATTTGTCGATGGGCAAGAACATGTCATGGCGCTGCGCCGACGCGATGGTGGTGTCAGCGGCCCGCATGCGGTGATGCCGGGCAGCGATGCGCAGCAGGTGGTCTTTGCAGGCCTGCCCGACATCCCCATCGAAACCGGCCTGTCGGCCGAGCGCACCCATTTCGCCTTTGGGATGGCCGAGCAATGGAGCCTGCTGGCCCGGGTGATCGCGGTGCGCCCGCGTGGCGAGCAGGTGGAGATCACCTGTGTGGCCGAGCACCCGGCAGTGCATAGCGCCGATGGCAGTGTCGACAGCAGCACCGCTCCAATCTGAAAGGAAAGAAGATGAACGAACCCCACCTGATGGATGGCATGGTGGTCATGCCCCATGACGAATTTGAAACCCTGCTGGAGCGCGCCGCCGAGCGTGGGGCGCGTCACGCCTTGTCCGATGTCGGTCTGGATGGCCCGGATGCTGCAAACGACATTCGCGAGCTCAGGAGTCTGCTCGACGCCTTCAACGAGGCCAAGAAAACCGCCGGTCTCACGCTGGTCAAGATGCTGGTCACAGGTCTGGTGCTGGCCTTGCTCGCCGGCACCATCGTCAAAATCAAACTGTTCGGAGGCCCTCAATGAGCCCAATCTTCACCACCTTGGCCCCCGGCCTCTTCGAAGCCGGCGCCAAACTGATCGATCGCCTGATTCCCGATCCGGCCCAGCGTGAGCAAGCCAAGCTCGCCTTGTTCCAGGCTGAGGGGCAACAAGCCCTGCAGGAAATGCAGGTCAGCCTCTCGGCCATTCTGGCCGAAGCCAACTCGGCCGATCCGTGGACCAGCCGGGCCCGCCCAACCTTTCTGTATGTGATCTACGGCGTGATCCTGCTGTCGGTGATCGGCAGCGTCATCGGCATCTGGTGGCCCGCCGAGGTGTTCCAGGCCGCTGAAAACCTCTCCAAGCTGCTCAACGCGGTGCCCGAGAGCTTGTGGTGGCTCTTCGGTGCTGGCTACCTCGGCTACACCGGCGCGCGCAGTTTCGACAAGTGGCGCGGCGTGCCCAGGTAGGCATATTGACAGGCGATTGATCGCCAGCGTCTGCAAACGTAAATCATTGACCCCGTCTTCATCCGCTTCCCTTATGGGTGGCTGGTGAAGGCGGGGTCTTTTGTCGTTTGTGCGAACCAGCCAGCATCTACCAGTAAACATTGTCGGTAAGCAATGAGGAAGGTATAATTGTCATAATAATTTTGTTTTCCCCCCCCCCCCCCCGAATTCGGGCGCCTCAGATGGCTGTCTGGGCGTTGCGAGCGGGGGGTTTTCACAGGTGGAGGCGGGTTGATGAATCAACTCAAAAAGGTAGCAACTGGCAAAGATTTAGCGTGCTTCGCAGGTAAGGACTCTGGTTTCGATACGAACACACAGACTGCGGTAGCCATGCTGTCGGCAGCCCAAGCCGGAGGGCGCGTATGAGCATCCTTGTAACGGGCGGTGCCGGCTTCATTGGCAGCAACTTCGTGCTCGACTGGCTGGCACAGTCCGATGAGCCGGTCATCAATCTCGACAAGCTCACCTATGCAGGCAATCGCGAAAACCTGCAAAGCCTCAATGGTGATCCCCGTCATGTCTTCGTGCAGGGTGATATCGGAGATTCAGCGCTGGTAGCAGACCTGCTTGCGAAACACCAGCCGCGCGCTATCGTCAATTTTGCTGCCGAAAGCCACGTCGATCGCAGCATCCACGGCCCGGAAGACTTCATCCAGACCAACATCGTCGGCACCTTCCGTTTGCTGGAAGCAGTCCGTGCCTACTGGGGTGGTCTGCAAAGCGACGCCAGGCAATCCTTCCGCTTCCTGCACGTTTCCACCGATGAAGTTTACGGCTCGCTCGGCAAGGACGACCCCGCCTTCACCGAAGCACACCGTTACGAACCGAATAGCCCGTATTCCGCCAGCAAGGCCGCCAGCGACCATCTGGTTCGTGCCTACCACCACACCTACGGCTTGCCGGTACTCACGACAAACTGCAGCAACAACTACGGCCCCTACCACTTCCCCGAAAAGCTCATCCCGCTGATGATCGTCAACGCCCTGGCAGGCAAGCCCCTGCCCGTGTATGGCGACGGCCAGCAAATCCGCGACTGGCTCTACGTCAAAGACCATTGCAGCGCCATCCGCCGCGTATTGGATGCAGGCCACATAGGCGAGGTCTACAACATCGGCGGCTGGAATGAAAAGCCCAACCTCGAGATCGTCCACACCGTTTGCGCCCTGCTCGACGAACTCCGCCCCCGCGCCGACGGCAAGCCGTACAAGGAACAGATCACCTACGTCGCCGATCGCCCTGGCCATGATCGCCGCTACGCCATCGACGCCCGCAAGCTCGAAAGCGAACTGGGCTGGAAGCCGGCCGAAACCTTCGAGACCGGCATCAGCAAGACGGTGCAGTGGTATCTGGACAATCAGGCCTGGGTGAGCAACGTCCAATCCGGCACCTATCGCGAATGGCTTGAAAAGAACTACACAGGGCGAAACGCATGACCCGCAAAGGCATCATCCTCGCCGGCGGTTCCGGCACCCGCCTGCACCCGGCTACGCTCGCTATCAGCAAACAACTGCTGCCGGTGTTCGATAAGCCCATGATCTACTACCCGCTCAGCACCTTAATGCTGGCGGGCATTCGCGACGTGCTCATCATCAGCACGCCGCAAGACACGCCGCGTTTCCAGCAGTTGCTCGGGGACGGTAGTCAGTGGGGCCTTAACCTGCAATACGCCGTGCAGCCCAGCCCGGACGGCCTGGCGCAAGCCTTCCTGATCGGCGAGGAATTCATCGGCAACCAACCCTCGGCGCTGGTACTGGGCGACAACATCTTCTACGGCCACGATTTTCACCACCTGCTGGCCAGCGCCATGGCCCGCACCGACGGCGCCAGCGTGTTCGCCTACCACGTGCACGATCCCGAACGCTACGGCGTGGCCGAGTTCGATTCGCAAGGCAAAGTCTTGTCGCTGGAAGAAAAACCCGAGCAGCCCAAATCCAGCTATGCCGTTACCGGGCTCTATTTCTACGACAACCGCGTGGTCGGACTGGCCAAAACGCTCAAGCCATCGACGCGCGGCGAGCTGGAAATCACCGACCTCAACCTCTTGTATCTCGAACAGGGCCGACTCAATGTAGAGATCATGGGCCGGGGCTACGCCTGGCTGGATACCGGCACCCACGAATCCCTGCTCGATGCCAGCCAGTTCATTGCCACCCTGGAAAACCGCCAGGGCCTCAAAGTGGCCTGTCCGGAAGAAATCGCCTTCCGCCAGGGCTGGATCAACGCCGAGCAACTCCAGGCACTCGCCCAGCCCCTGACCAAAAACGGTTATGGCCAGTATCTGCTGAGAATCCTCAAGGAAAACGTATTCTGATGAAGGCAGCACCCCTTGCCATCCCCGATGTCATCCTCATCGAACCCAAGGTGTTCGGAGACGAACGCGGTTTCTTTTTCGAGAGCTTCAACCAAGCGCAATTTGAACAAGCCATCGGCAAATCCGTGCAGTTCGTGCAAGACAACCACAGCCGCAGCGCCAAACACGTGCTGCGCGGCCTGCACTACCAAATCCAGCAGCCTCAAGGCAAACTGGTTCGCGTAGTGCAGGGCGAAGTCTTCGATGTTGCGGTCGACCTCAGAAAACGCAGCAAAACGTTCGGTCAGTGGGTGGGCGAGATCCTCTCCGCAGAGAATAAGCGCCAGCTCTGGATTCCCGAAGGCTTTGCCCACGGTTTTGTGGTGCTGAGCGATACCGCCGAGTTCCTCTACAAAACCACGGACTACTACGCACCCGCCCATGAGCGCTGCATTCTCTGGAATGACGAGACACTCGCGATTCATTGGCCCGCCGGCATCCAGCCCATCCTCTCGGCAAAAGACGCCCAAGGGAAAGCATTTGTTGACGCGGAGGTTTTTGCTTGATGCGTCATTTTTCCGCTTCCCCCATTGAGATGTTCGCCAACCTCTGGCGCCATCGCGACCTCATCAAGGCCTCGGCCAAGCGCGAAGTGCTGGGCCGCTACCGCGGCTCCTTCCTCGGCGTGCTCTGGTCGTTCTTCAATCCGCTCTTCATGCTTGCGGTTTACACCTTCGTTTTCAGCGTCGTTTTCCAGGCGCGCTGGGGCGGGGGCAGTGGCTCGAAAACCGAATTTGCGCTGGTGCTCTTCGCCGGCCTGCTTGTCTTCAACCTGTTTGCCGAGTGCATCAACCGGGCGCCGGGCTTGATTCTCTCCAACACCAACTACGTGAAGAAGGTCGTCTTCCCGCTCGAAATTCTTCCCTTTGTCGCGCTGCTGTCGGCCCTGTTTCACACCCTGATCAGCCTTGGCGTTTGGCTGATTGCCTACACCCTCTTCTTCGGCATTCCGCACCTCACCGTGTTCTATCTGCCGCTGGTGCTGCTGCCGTTCTGCCTTTTCCTGATGGGCCTGAGTTGGGCCTTGGCATCGCTTGGGGTGTTCCTGCGCGACGTGTCGCAGTTCATCGGCTTGCTGACAACCGCCTTGATGTTCCTCAGCCCCATTTTCTACCCCGCCACCGCGTTGCCTGAGGACTACCGCCGCATTCTCTACCTCAACCCGCTGACCACCGTGGTCGAACAAACGCGCGACGTGCTGTTCTGGGGCAAGACGCCGGATTTGTACATGCTAGGAATTTACTGTGTGGTGACTTTGGGAATTGCCTGGCTGGGCTTTGCGTGGTTCCAGAAGACGAGGAGAGGGTTTGCCGATGTCCTCTGAAATCGCTATCAAGGTCGAGAACCTCAGCAAGTGCTACCAGATCTATGACCAACCACGGGATAGGCTAAAACAGTTCTTGCTACCACGGCTCCGGCGTTTCGTTGGCTTGTCGCCAAAACAGTATTACCGCGAATTCTGGGCGCTGAAAGATGTTTCGTTCGAGGTCAAAAAAGGCGAAACCGTCGGCATCATCGGTCGCAATGGCAGCGGCAAATCCACTTTGTTGCAAATGATATGCGGCACGCTCAGCCCAACCACCGGCAGCATCGTCACGCATGGGCGCATTGCAGCGCTGTTGGAACTCGGCTCAGGCTTCAACCCGGATTTCACAGGGCGTGAAAACGTGTACCTGAATGGGTCGGTTCTTGGATTGACCAAAGACAAAATTGACGCCCGATTTGAGGACATTGCCGCCTTTGCCGATATTGGTCGGCACATCGACCAGCCGGTGAAGACCTATTCAAGCGGAATGTATGTTCGATTGGCTTTTGCCGTGATAGCCCATGTGGATGCGGACATATTGATCATTGATGAGGCGCTCGCAGTCGGCGACGCCTTCTTTCAACAAAAGTGCATGAGGTTTCTGCGTGCATTCCAGGAAAAACAAGGGACAGTATTGTTTGTATCGCACGACACGGGCTCCGTACTCAGCCTTTGCGACAAGGCGGTACTGTTGATGCCCAATGCCTCGGCAATGCATCTCGGCGACGCCGAGACTATTTGCAAGCTCTACCTTGAGCACCTGTACGCGGACCCGATACGGCAAATAGAGTTGGGAACGACGACTGCTACCGTGGGCAGTGCAAATTCGGAAGAAATCCGCGCAACTGGGGATGCTGGTCGGAGCCAGCGCTTCTATGATGGCGAGATGAAAGTTGAGACGATTTATGCCGTCTCGGCGTTCAGACCTGAAGCCGAGAGCTTTGGCAACGGCGGCGCCTCAATCATTGATTCGGGCTTTCTTGGTAAGCATGAAAACGTCGAAACGACCGTCAAGGGCGACCAGTCCGTACGTTTCTTTATCCGGGTGCTTTCACATAAGCGAATCCAGAGGCCTGCCTTCGGCTTCATGATCAAAAATAGCCTTGGCGAATACGTCTATGCGGAGGGTACGGATATGCACTTCAGGCACTACGAACTTGAACTTGCTGAAGGCGACGTCGCTACCGCGATTTTTGAGTTCACCATGCCGCATCTGATCCGAGGCAGATACTTTGTCAACGTCGCATTTGCGGAGGGGCTGGGCGATGAACATATTCAACACTGCTGGATGCACGATGCGATTCAAGTCGACGTCATTAGTAGCCGCTTAGTGCATGGTTATTGCGGAATGAACGACATGGCCATGTCCATCCGGGTGAATTCATAGAGAGAACTGAACATGACAACCCTGCACTGCCGCTACGGGGAATTTTCTGTCCCTGATCAGAATGATCTCATCTTCAATGCCTTGCGTGAGTACGGGGAATGGGCACAAGAGGAACTCGACATGCTGAGCCGCTTTGTGCGTCCCGGCGATACGGTTCTCGATATTGGTGCCTTTATCGGCACGCATGCCAGGGCCTTTTCGCAAATGGTCGGCGCACAAGGGATCGTACATGCCTTCGAACCGAACGAGCGAATTTATCGCGAATTATTCAAGAATGCTCAACTTGCGCCTTACTCAAATATAAAAACCTACCAAGTTGCGCTGGGTGCTCGGAAGCAGACGCAATTCCTGCTGCAGGGAGATTTACTTGGGAATCTTGGAGCTTCTCAAGTATTAGAGGACGATCGTGATGCAAGCACTACGGTGATCGAGCAAGAATCGCTGGAAAACCTCGAACTGCCCCGAATTGACTTCATCAAGATTGATGTCGAAGGCATGGAGTATGACGTAGTCGTTGGCGGAATAAGGGCAATTCGTCAACATGCACCAGTAATATTTCTGGAGGCCAATTCTCTACAGGCTGCCGGCCGGATCATAGATTTGGCGCATGGAATGGATTATGTGGTTTTTGGTCATGTCAGTCGCGCCTTTAATCCCGAAAACTTCAATCGGTCAACAACCAACATGTTTGGCGAAGCAAGGGAGTGCGGGCTGCTGCTCATTCATCGAAATCACTTGGGCACATGGCAGGAAACGCTATCGACTTTGCAGTTGCATACTATTAAAACGATTGATGACCTAGCGCTATTGCTGCTTCACAAGCCGCAGTATATCCATGAGGTGTTGGGCGGTACTAAAGTGCTCGATAATATCGCAAGCCTCAATCAGGCGGTGGCTGAGCGTAACGGACAGATCGCCAGCTACAGCCAAGCGGTGACCGAGCGTGACGGACAGATCGCCAGCTTGAGCCAAGCGGTGACCGAGCGCGACGGGCAGATCGCCAGCTTGAGCCAAGCGGTGGCCGAGCGGGATGGGCAGATCGCCAGCCTCAACCAAGCGGTGACCGAGCGCGACGGGCAGATCGCCAGCTTGAGCCAAGCGGTGACCGAGCGCGAAGCCGCGTTCATGAGCATCATCAACTCCCGCTCCTGGCGGTTGACTAAACCCTACCGTTGGGTGGGGCGCATGCTGCGCGGGGACATTGCAGGCGCGGCCGCCCCGTTCAAGAAGTTGCTGAGCATGAAAAAGGATGGTCAGTCGCCCGCAGCTGCGGCGTCAGCAGACATCGTCGTTCCTGACCCGATTGCACCTACCCATACTGTGTCGGTGATCCTGCCGGTATATCGCGGCATCGACATGACGCGCCGCTGCATCGAGGCCGCCATGCCGGGAGTGCTGGGGATGAAAGACGCGGTGCTGTTGGCCATTAATGACGCTAGTCCAGAGCAGGGTATGCAAGCCATGCTCGAATCGCTGGTGGAAATTTGGCCAGGACGCTTCGAAGTGCTCGAAAACCCGGTGAACCTGGGCTTCGTGGGCACCGTCAACCGCGGCATGGCGCACCTCCTGTCGCAAGACGTGGTGTTGCTGAACAGCGATGTAATCGTGCCTGACGACTGGCTGAGGCGCTTGCAGGTGGAGGCATACTCCCACCCGCGTATCGCTACCGTAACGCCATTCTCCAACAACGCCACCGTCTGCAGTTTCCCTAACTTCCTAGAAGAGAATCCGCTAGCGTTCAATCTCGACGTCCACACAATCGACGCCGTGTTCCGCCTGTCGCATTTGCCGTGTGTCTCAGCGCCGACTGGCGTCGGCTTCTGCATGTATATCCGTCGTGCCTGTCTAGACCAAATTGGCTACTTGAACTCCGAGAAATTTGGCCGTGGCTACGGTGAGGAGAACGATCTGTGCCAGCGCGCGATCAAGGCGGGCTGGCTCAACATCCTGTCGCCCAATATGTATGTGTTCCATGAGGGCGGCGTAAGCTTCTCCACTGACAAGCAAGCCCTGATTGATCGTGCCATGGGCGTGCTCGACAGCCTGCACCCTAACTATCACGCCGATGTTCAGGCCTTCATCCAGCGCGACCCCTTACGCTTGGCGCGCGTCGAACGCTACCTGCAATTGTTGGCGAAGCTGACGTTGCCGAAAGTGCTGCATGTGTCGCACGGTCTCGGCGGCGGTGTTGGCCAGCACATCGAAGAATTGGCTGGCTATTTCGACCAAGGCGCGGCTCATCTAGTGCTGGCGCCACAAGACGGTCCCAACGTGGTGAGCCTCAGCCTGCGAGCGTGCAAGCCGACCGACAAGCTGCTGTTCAAGATGCCTGACGATTATGCCAGGCTGCGCAATTTACTGGAGCAGGTGGGTATCTGTGCGGTGCATTACCACCATACCTATAACCTCGATCCAGTGCTGCAAAACCTGTCCCGCGAGCTGCACGCGATAACGCTGTTGACAGCACACGATTACTTTTGGCTCAACGCGAATCCAACGCTGACTGATGTTGACGGCCGTTTTCCAGGGCAATACGTGGATGATCTGCAAAATCCGCTGTATCCGCTGCCGACAGGCGTCACGGCAGCGCA
The DNA here is from genome assembly GCA_009772925.1 of bacterium. Taxonomy (GTDB): domain Bacteria; phylum Pseudomonadota; class Gammaproteobacteria; order Burkholderiales; family Thiobacillaceae; genus PFJX01. Next base: position 85,244 of record WOUQ01000009.1, on the reverse strand, counting down.
GTGGCGTGAAAAACTGCGGCCGCTGATCGAGCAGGCGGACTGCGTGATCTTCCCTAGCAATGCCACCAGAGCCCTGTTCGGCGAAATGTACCGGTTCAAGCATGAAGTCGTGGCACCGCATGTAGAGCCGTACCTGAACGTGCGGCAAGCGCCGCGCCCACTGGTCGTTAAGCAACACTATGTGGTTGGTGTACTGGGTGCACTTGGTCGTGAAAAGGGAGCGGACGTCCTCGAGAAGTTGGCAACAATGGCACTCAGCGAGCGCGCGCGCTTTTCCTTCAAGTTGATCGGCTACTCCTACCGGCAATTGAGCGCAGTAGAAACCACGGGCCCCTACAAGGTCGAGAATTTAATGGCACTAATCGAACAGCATGAGGTTGACCTCATCTTGTTCCCCGCCCAGTGCCCGGAAACCTATAGCTATACGCTGAGCCATGCACTGGCATCGGGCTTGCCGATCATTGCGCCAAACCTGGGCGCCTTTCCTGAGCGCCTATCGGGTCGCGCCTGCGCCACGCTGTTCGATCACATGGAACCGGTGTCCGAACTCTATCGTCGCATCGGTGATTTCATCGGCGCACTTGAATCCGGTACCGCCGTTTGCGCGCCAGTTTTCCCTGACGATAAATCGCAGCCAGGATTCTACGACCGCGATTACCTGCCCCTGCTGGAAAGTGCGCTCAAGCCGCCTCGATGCGGCAAACTGTCATTCGGATTCGACGAGTCACAGATTGTCAGCGGACCATTGAACAAGACTGGCTGGCGCCGTGCTGCGCTGCGCGGTTTGTGGTGGTTGAATACACATCCGACGCTGCGCTGGGTCAGTTCAGCGGTTCCGTACAATTTCAAACGCACAGTCAAGCGTTCGCTGAGCCGTAGCCCGATGCACGATAGCACCATCTAATCCTGACATGAGCCTGAATCCCCCCCCCGATATCAGCCCTGCTGAAAATCGGGACCCCGTTCGAAAACAATCCACGCCGCCGTCTTACTTTGAGACGGTTGACGTCCTGCGCGGTTTTGCCGCGTTATCGGTTGTCGTTTATCACGTTATCGAACTCTTTGACTGGAAGAGCTTTCCGTCCGCTGGCCCGTTGTTGTGGTTCAGGGCTGGATGGATGGGTGTGGACTTGTTTTTCGTGATTTCCGGTTTCGTTATTGGGCTTTCGGCCTTCGCTGAAATTGATAAACGCGGTGCGTGGAATTTTCAGGGTGCGTTTTTTTCTCGAAGAGTGGCTCGAATCGTACCGTTGCACTACTTGACCATGTTTGTGTTTGTTGTATTTATTTCTCCAGAGCTTTTGTTCACTAATTTTTGGACAAATTTTGGTTCACACCTCTTGTTTGTCCATAATCTAAACGTCAATTTGCACGGCGCAATTAATGGCAGCAACTGGTCTCTTGCCACAGAAATGCAGTTTTACGTGCTTATGCTTCTGGTTGCACCATGGATACGAACCGGCAGGTGGTGGGCAATAGCAGCGGTATTTATTGGCACGGCATGGGCATGGCGATATGGCGTTACTTTGTTTGTGCAGCAATCTTCACAGTTGGGTCCATTTCCTGTTTTTGTCGCCGCCACTCAACTACCTGGTATGTTGGATGAATTCGTCGCGGGCTTGCTGCTGGCCAGGCTGGTGAGATCGGAATTAGGTAAGAAGTTGCTCGGGGGGGGGTATCTGTTCAAGTCGTTTTCTTGGCGCTGGCAGTGATCGTGCTGTCTGTGACTATGGCGATTTACTGGCGCTATGAGAGTTTCTGGAATTATCCCCTGATGGTGACGATGTGGCGTTCCCTCTTGGCGCTGTCTTTTGCATTGGTTCTGCTATTCGCGATCTCAATTAAAGTGACAGGAGTGCCAAGAAAAATACTCTCCCCTCTTTTCTACCTTGGGACGATTTCGTACGGCATCTATCTCTGGCATTTGCCTGTTTTATTGTCTTTGAAAAGGTTGGCGTGGATTAACCCAAGTGTGGCCTTGGCTTTGGGGGTTGGGCTTACTTGTGTCTTTGCGTCCGTGTCATGGCACTTCTTCGAGCAGCCACTTATGAAGCGATTGAAACCAAAGCCGGTGCCGATTGCATGAATGCTGATATCAAATTCGGTGCTGGGCATGTAGCCCCCCAGGCTATCGCAAAAACGCCCGCTCTCTCGGCAATCATCGTCAATTACAACGCGGGCACTTTGTTGCGCGGCTGCGTGGATTCCTTGCTGGCCTGTCCTTTGGCTGTCGAGGTGATTGTGGTGGATAACGCTTCGCATGACGGCAGCCTGGATGGCCTGCCTGACTCACCGCGCATTCGCGTTATTCGCAACACGACCAATGTAGGCTTTGCAGCGGCTTGCAACATCGGGATGCAGGCATCTTCTGCGCCGTTCTTGTTGTTTTTGAACCCCGACTGCTTTTTTGAGCCCGGTGCCGTGGCAACCTTGTTAGCCGGCTTGCAGTCTGACGACCGCGTGGGCATGGTGGGGGGCTTGCTGGTGAATGAGGATGGAACCGAACAGGGTGGTGGGCGACGAGCGGTGCCCACGCCATGGCGTTCGTTTGTGCGGGCCTTTGGCTTACATCGTTTCGCCAATCGCTGGCCTAAGCTGTTTTACGATTTTCATCTGCACAAGCAACCCTTGCCTGAAGAGCCGATTGAAGTCGAGGCTATTTCCGGCGCCTGCATATTGGTGAAGCGCGAGGCCGTGGAGGATGTTGGCCCTTGGGATGAAGGGTTTTTTCTGCACTGCGAGGACCTGGACTGGTGCATGCGCTTTCGGCAAAAGGGCTGGACGATTTTGTTTGTGCCCGATGCGCGCATTTATCACGCACTGGGGGCGTGTAGCCGGTCGCGCCGTGTGTTTGTCGAGTGGCACAAGCACAAGGGCATGGTGCGGTTCTATGGCAAGTTTTTTCGCCATCAGTATCCGGGCGCGTTGATGTGGCTGGTAACACTTGGGGTGTGGCTGCGCTTTGGCTTGGCTGCGGCGTATCTGACCGTGCGGCGTTTGCTCGCAGGGGTGGGGTTGAAGCGTGGCTGAGTTGCGCGTTGGCCTGCTGGGCGCAAGCAGTTTGGTGGGCCGGTGTGTGCTACCGCAGTTGCGCGCCGCCAGGCGGCAGGTGGTGGCATTTTCTCGCAAGCCGGTGGAAAGCACGGATGGCGTGGAGTGGCGGGAGCTTTTCCCCTCTCCCCCAGCCCCTCATTTGCCAAACTCGCCGCAAGGGGTGAGGGGAATGGGGTGCTGGATTTGCGTGGCCCCCATCTGGGTGTTGCCGGAATATTTTCCGCTCATCGAGGCGAGTGGCGCGCGGCGGGTGGTGGCGCTGTCTTCCACCAGCCGTTTCACGAAAGTCGGCTCTGGCGATACGGCAGAAAATGCCATCGCGGCAAAGCTGATTGATGCGGAGGCGCGAGTGCAGGCGTGGGCTGAGAGCCGAGGCATCGAGTGGGTGGTTTTGCGGCCCACGCTGATTTATGGCCAGGGGCGGGACAAAAACATCAGCGAGATGGCGCGCTTTATCCGCCGCTTTGCTTTTTTTCCATTGTTCGGTTCCGCCCAGGGCCTGCGCCAACCCATCCATGCCGAGGATGTGGCGGCGGCTTGCGTGGCCGCTTTGCAGGCGCCGGGGGCGGCAAACCGGGCCTATAACCTATCGGGTGGCGAAACGCTGACTTACCGCGAGATGGTGGCGCGCGTGTTTGCGGCGCTGGGCCGCCCGGCGCGTTTGGTGACTGTGCCGCTGTGGGCCTTCCGCCTGGCGGTAGCCGTGCTGCGGCGCTTGCCGCGTTATCGGCACTGGTCGGCGGCCATGGCCGAGCGCATGAACCGGGACCTGGTGTTCGACCACGCAGAGGCAGCACGGGATTTTGGCTTCAAGCCCAGGGGTTTTGCGCTGGTAGCGGAGGATTTGCCGCGATGAGCCTGTTGGTGACCCTGTTGGTCTTGCTCGCGACGACCGCCCTGCTGGCCTGGGGCGTGGCGGCGTGGGTGCTTCGCCGTGCCGAGGCGCTGCTCCTAGTGCAAATGCCCAATCACCGCTCATCGCATGACCATCCAACCCCGAATGGCGGCGGTCTGGGCATTGTGGTGGCTGGCAGCCTTGCCGGTATCGCCTTGGTGCTGCTCTCTGGCTGGATGGTCGGTGGGTTGTTGCTCGGGCTCGCTGCCGTGCTGGCTGCCGTGGGGTTGCGCGACGATATGGCGCACCTGCCGGCTCGGGTGCGCTTCGGCGTGCAGGTGGTGGTTTGCGCAGGGGGGCTGATTGCGCTGGGTGATTTGCCAGCAATGGCCTTGAGCGGTGGGCTGGCGTTTCAGGTGACTGGCTGGGTGCTGTTTGGGCTGTTGCTGTTGGCTGGCGTGTGGTGGATCAACCTGTTCAATTTCATGGACGGTATTGACGGCATTGCCGGGGTGCAGGCGATCTTCATGTTGCTGGCCGGTGCGGTGCTGGTGCTGTGGGCCGAGCCGCAGGCGGTTCACAGTCCCGTTTGGATGTGGATGCTGTGCGTGGCAGCAGCAACGGCTGGTTTTTTGCTGCTTAATTGGCCGCCCGCCAAAATCTTCATGGGCGATGTGGGCAGCACCTGGCTGGCGTTCATGGTGTTCGCGCTGGCGCTGCTTTGTGTTCAGGCCGGTTGGTTGAGTTACGCGGCCTGGCTGGTGCTGGCGGCTGTTTTTGTGACCGATGCAACCGTCACGCTGCTCACCCGCATGCTGCGCGGGGAACGTTGGTACGAAGCGCATCGCAGCCATGCCTACCAACGTTTGTCCCGGCGGTGGCATGGTGGCCGCAAGGCGGGGCATCGCGCGGTGACCTTGCTCGTGGTTGCAGTCAACGGGCTGTGGCTCGCGCCTTGGGCCTGGGCGTGTGTGCAATGGCCGGCCGTGTCGGTGGCGTTTGTGGTGGCTGCCTATTTGCCGTTGGTGTTGGCGGCGTTGTGGTTGGGTGCCGGCAGGCCCGACTCTTGGTCTGGCGATCGGCGTGTGAGGAGCTAATACATGCCGCTGACAAAACTGGCGCTTCCCATGCTGGCCCTGCCACGCTCCGCCAAGCGCGCGGTAGCGCTGGCCGTGGATGTCAGCTTGATCGTCCTGACGGTGTGGATTGCGTTTTACCTGCGTCTGGATGAGTGGGTGCGTTTATCAGGCGAAGGCTTATTCCAGCCCATGTGGGCGATAGCAGCGTCGTGGCTCATCGCCTTGCCGCTGTTCATCACGCATGGGTTTTACCGGGTGATCTTCCGTTACTCGGGCACGGCGGCGATGCAGATGGTGCTGCGGGCCTTTGCCCTGTATGGTCTGCTGTATGCGTCGGTGGTGACGGCCATAGGGCTGCCTGGTGTGCCGCGTAGTGTGGGCATCATCCAACCCTTGCTTCTGCTGTTGGCAGTAGGCGCCTCGCGCGCGCTGGCGCGCTATTGGTTGGGCGGCCTGTACCAGAACATTTTTCAGCGAATGAACTTGCCCAAGGCGGTGATCTACGGTGCGGGACAAGCAGGCCGGCAATTGGCACAGGCGATGGCCCACGGCCATGAGATGCGGGTCGTGGCCTTTTTGGATGACGACGATCGCCTGCATGGGCATGTACTGAATGGTTTGCCGATACACAGCCCGATGGACTTGCAGGGGCTGGTTGAGACGCAGGGCGTGCGCACTGTGTTGCTGGCCATGCCCAGTGTCTCGCGCCGCCGCCGTAACGAGATCCTGAGCCAGATTCGCAACGCACAAGTAGCGGTGCGCACCTTGCCCAGTGTGACCGACCTGGCCCAGGGCAAGGTGAGCATTTCGGACTTGCACGAGCTGGATATCGACGACCTGCTCGGCCGCGAGCCGGTGGCACCCAACCACATCCTGCTGGCCAAAAACATCACCGGCAAAGTGGTGCTGGTGACCGGAGCGGGCGGCTCCATTGGTAGCGAGCTGTGCCGCCAGATCCTGGCGGCGAACCCCGCCAAGCTGTTGCTGATCGAACAGAGCGAGTTCGCCCTGTACGCGATTCACCAGGAGCTGGAAGAGAAACTGGCTGGGCTGGACGGTGCCACGCCACCGGTGCTGGTGCCCCTGCTGGCCTCGGTGCAGGACGACGACCGTATGCGCGAGATCATGTCCACCTGGCACCCGGACACGGTGTACCACGCCGCCGCCTACAAGCACGTGCCGCTGGTAGAGCACAACCCGGCCGCCGGCATCAAGAACAACGTTCTGGGTACGCTGCGCACCGCCCAGGCGGCCGCAGAAAACGGCGTGAGCGACTTTGTGCTCATCAGCACCGACAAGGCCGTGCGCCCTACCAACGTGATGGGCGCCAGCAAGCGCCTGGCCGAAATGGCGCTGCAGGCCCTTGCTGCCACCCAGGCCGGCGGCATGGGCGTGACGGGCAGCACGAGGTTCAGCATGGTGCGCTTTGGCAATGTACTGGGGTCGTCCGGCTCGGTGGTGCCCAAATTCCGCCAGCAGATCCGCGACGGCGGGCCCATCACCCTGACGCACCCGGAAGTCACGCGCTACTTCATGACCATCCCGGAAGCGGCTCAGCTCGTCATCCAGGCCGGCGCCATGGCAAAAGGCGGAGACGTGTTCGTGCTCGACATGGGCCAGCCCGTGAAAATCATGGACCTGGCGCGGCGCATGGTCGAACTCTCGGGCCTGACGGTAAAAGACGAGCAACACCCCGACGGCGACATCGAGATCGCCGTGACCGGCCTGCGCCCCGGCGAAAAGCTCTACGAAGAACTGCTGATCGGCGACAACCCCAAGCCCACCGTACACCCCCGCATTATGAAGGCCCATGAGGATTTCATCCCCTGGGCCGAGTTCGAGGCCAAGCTCACCGCCCTGGAAATGGCCCTGAATGTGAACGACGTGGGCGTGATCCGCCTGATGATGCAGCAACTGGTGGCCGGCTACATCCCCAGCGACGACATTGTCGACTGGGTGTACTTGGAGCAAGAGGCTGAAGCAAAGGCGATTGCATGAAGACCAATGTTCATCACTTGGTTGGTTGGAAGTTGTTTTGCGCGAAGTGTCGCGAGGGGGAGGACAGGTTTTGCCCGGCAGCTACCAGAAGGCAACTCAACCGCTTTTACGCAAGGTATCGCTTGGCTGCGCACTTTGAAGCCGTGCATGCATATGGGTACAGCGACAAGGCCTTGCGCGGCTACACCGCTGGACTGCGTTTGCTGGCGGCTTACAGTGCCGCCGAACTGCTTGGCGAAGCCATTGGGAGCAACGTCACATCTTGGAAGATCCCCGATTCCGCCTTGGCGGCAGCGTTGCGAAAAGTCCTGCTTCGACCTTCTGCGGATTCCACAGGACTGTTCGCACAAGAAGGGTTGCGAAAAAAGCTCCAGCTGTTCATGGACGGTGATATTGACATCCGCATTCCTGCCACAGCTTTACGCGTCATGGTGGCCCACGGAAGTTTCACGCCGACAGGAACGGACTCCCTGACAAAGGCGGGTGCCGAAGCGCTACAGCGACTGTCTGATGTTTTACTGCACGAGTGCGAGCGGCGTTTTGGCGCCTGGCTTCATGAGATGCTTGCGAAGCGTGATGAGGCCGCATGACTCCGTGCGCTTCCGCACCAACCCGCAGGCGTTATTGAGGAAAGTTCGACAGAGTGGTAGAATCCACCACCAAAAATTCAATGGCTTAGCGTTCTGCTAGGCCATTTTTTTTGTGCGGTGTGACAAAAACGTGACCGGTTATCCGGCCGGTCGCCCGTCCAGCAGGATGCCCACGCGGGGCGCCAATGGCCGAAATATGCGTATCTCTTAAAGTGCTTTCACACGTGTCGGCATGAACTACTTTAGCCGAAACGGACTTTCCGGGTTGTCCACGAGAGCTGTGGATAAGTCTGTGAACAAATCGGCACGAAACCGTCATAAACGCTTACGCGACACGGGCTTGTCGCGCCCGCCTAGAATTTATGCAGATCATTACACTCGATAAAACAATGGGTTAGGAGGCATGCTCCGGATGTGTGGCCTACGCCCGGTTTTGTGGCCTGTCAAGGGGTCTGTTGTGTATAAGTACCTCCTGATTTTGCAGGGCGGCAAGTCCGGTTGAGACTTTTGCCTCCCACCGCTGGCGGGTGGTATCTTGAATTACGTAACAGATATCAGGAGCGCGCCATGTCGAGCCACGGTGGCAAACGTCCCGGTGCCGGTCGCAAGCCCGGGCCGGAACCCAGCAAGGTCGTCCGCATCCCGGTGAGCCGGGTGAACGAGGTCAGGGCTTACCTGACGCAGTCCCGCATCCGCGCCTGGGGCGACATCGAGCCGGTGGGGGTGCCGGACAGGCGGATGAAGCTGGCCCTGCCCCTGTTCGACGGCAGCGTGCCCGCCGGTTTCCCCAGCCCCGCCGAGGACTATGCCGAGGGCAGCCTGGATCTCAACCAGTATCTGGTGGAGCACGAGGCGGCCACTTTCTACGTGCGGGTGAAGGGCCACTCCATGACCGGGGCCGGCATCCTCGACGGCGACATCATCGCCGTCGACCGTGCCCTGGAGGCCCGCCATGGCGACATCGTGCTGGCGGTGATCGACGGCGAACTCACGGTCAAGCAACTGGCCATCGACAACGGCTGGGTGCGTCTGCTGCCCCATCACCCCGACTATCCGCCCATCGACTTCAAGACCGGCCAGGAACTCACCATCTGGGGGGTGGTGAAGGGCGTGGTACGCAAGCTGCGCTGAAGGCTCTGCCATGGCCCGCACGCCCCACCTGTATGCCCTGGTGGACGGCAACAACTTCTACGTCTCCTGCGAGCGGGTGTTCGATCCCACGCTCGAGGGCCGGCCGGTGGTGGTGCTGTCCAACAACGACGGCTGCGCCGTGGCGAGGAGCGACGAGGCCAAGGCGCTGGGCATCAAGATGGGAGAGCCCCACTTCCAGATCCGCGACCTGCTCAAGCGCCACGGGGGGCTGGCGCTGTCCTCCAACTACACCCTCTATGCCGACATGAGCCGGCGCATGATGAGCGTCATCGCCGGCTACAGCCCGGAGCAGGAGGTGTACTCGATCGACGAGTCCTTCCTGCGCTTCAACGGCTTCAGGCATTGGGACCTGACCGAGCACGGCATGCGCATGCGCAACCAGGTCAGGCAGTGGACCGGCATTCCGGTGGGGGTGGGCATCGGCCCCACCAAGACCCTGGCCAAGCTCGCCAACCGGCTGGCGAAGAAGCATCCCGACTTCAAGGCCTTCGGTGTGTGCAACCTGGAGGACCTCCCCCCGTGGCGGCAGGTGCGTTACTTCAGCGAGGTGGACGTGCAGGATGTCTGGGGCATCGGCCCGCGCTGGGCGGCGCAGCTGCGGGAACTGGGCATCCGTTCCGCCCAGGACCTGAAGATGGCGGATGCCCAGACGCTGAGACAGCGCTTCAGCGTGGTGCTGGAGCGGACCATCCGGGAGCTGAACGGCATCGCCTGCATCCCCCTGGAAGAAGCGCCGCCGCCAAAGAAGCAGATCGTCTCCTCGCGCAGCTTCGGCCACTTGCTCACGACCAGGGCGGACCTGCTGGAGGCGGTGTCCACCTATGCGGCGCGGGCGGCGGTGAAGCTGCGGCACGAGGGGCAGGCGGCCGGGGGGATCCAGGTCTTCCTTTCCACGAACCACTTCATTCCCGACGAGCCGCAATACCACCCGGCGGTGCTGGTGAGCTTCTCCAGCCCCACGCATGACACGGCGCGGCTGATCCAGGCGGCCAGAAGCGGGCTGAACCGGATCTTCAAGGTCGGCTTCCGCTACAAGAAGGCGGGCGTGATGCTGGTGGAGCTGGTGCCGCAGACGGTACGGCAGGGAGAGTTGTTCGGGCTGGAATCGGCGCCGGACGACGACCGGCGGAATCGACTACTCGCCGCGCTGGATAGCATCAACGCGCGGATGGGGAAGGGCTCCTTGCTCTTCGCGGCCGAGGGGAGCAGGCCATCCTGGGCAATGCGCAGGGAGAGGCTGACACCCGGGTATACGAGCGAGTGGGAGGGGCTGGTTGTGGGCAAGGCGTAACGCGGCGGGGCCGCCGTAGTCACCCCCGCAGGGGGCAGTCCCGACTCGGCGTCCACGCCGATGTGTGCCGCCTGTGCGGTCTCGCTGCGCTCGATCTCCGAAATCGTCAGTCCGTCACGCTGGTGCAACCGCCGGACTCGCCCAGGACCGGCACATTCCCGGATACCGCTTGCACGTTGCCGATATAGCCAGTCCGCGCCGCCGCTGGGATAAAATACGCTTCTTTTCAGCGCATTCCGGAGTTCGCAACATGTCCATGGCCGACCGCGACGGTGTCATCTGGTACGACGGCAAAATGGTTCCCTGGCGGGAAGCCACTACCCACGTCCTCACCCATACCCTGCACTACAGCATGGGTGTGTTCGAGGGCGTGCGCGCCTACGAAACTCCTCAGGGCACGGCCATTTTCCGCCTGCGCGAGCATACCGACCGGCTGTTCAACTCGGCCCATATCCTGGGCATGAAGATGCCCTTCGACAAGGCCACCCTCGTTGCCGCCCAAATCGCGGCAGTGCGCGAGAACAGCCTCAAGTCCGGCTACATCCGGCCGATGGCCTTCTACGGCGCCGAGGCCATGGGCATCTCGGCGAAGACCCTGAATGTTCACGTCATCGTCGCGGCCTGGCCCTGGGGCGCTTACTTGGGCAAGGAAGCCCTGGAAAACGGCATCCGTGTGAAGACCTCGTCCTTTGCCCGCCATCATTCCAACGTCACCATGTGCCGGGCCAAGGCCAACGGCAACTACATGAACTCCATCCTGGCCCACCGCGAGGCCGAGATGGACGGTTACGACGAGGCCCTGCTGCTGGACGTGGACGGCTTCGTCGCCGAGGGTTCCGGCGAGAACGTGTTCATCGTGCGCGACGGCAAGCTCTACACGCCCGACCCCAGCTCGGCGCTGATCGGCCTGACCCGCGACACCATCATCCAGCTCGCGGGGGAACTCGGCATCCCGGTCATCGAGAAGCGCATCACCCGCGACGAGGTGTACATCGCCGACGAGGCCTTCTTCACCGGCACCGCCGCCGAAGTGACGCCCATCCGCGAACTCGACAACCGTGTCATCGGCACGGGCAGGCGCGGGCCCATCACCGAGAAGCTGCAAGCCCTGTACTTCGACTGTGTGCAGGGCCGTTCCGCCGCCCACGCGGGCTGGCTCACCCATGTCTGAGGCGGCCATGAGCAACAACCAGCGCATTGTCGAGGTCAGCGCGGCCGATCTCCCCCTGCATTGCCCCATGCCGGGGCAACAGGCCTGGTGTTCGCATCCGCGGGTGTTTCTCGATGTGGAGGAAAAGGGAGAGGCGCTGTGTCCCTACTGCGGTACCTTGTACAAGCTCAAGGGCTGGAATGGCCAGCCTCGTCGTGGTCATTGAGGGAGTGAATCCGTGAATAAGTCCGTCTTGCCCTTGCTGTTGTCGTTCCTTGCGTTCACCGCCCACGCCCAGCAGCCGATTGCCGTGCCCACGCCCGAACAGGCCCTGCAGATGCAGGCGGCGATGGCCCGGCAGATGCAGATGATGTCGGTGATGTTCGACCTGAAGAAATCCAAACTGGGTTTCGACGAGACCGTCAGCGCCATCCGCGCCGGCGCGCAGAAGCGTGGTTGGAAGCTGGGCGAGACCCAGGACATGGGCGCGGCCATGAAGGAGGCCGGCGCCAAGGACGCGGCGCGCATGAAGGTGATCTCCCTGTGTCCGGCCGGGGCCGCCGAGAAGGTCGCCAAGGCCGGCGCCGGCAAGGTGCCGGCCTTGCCCTGCCGCGCCACGGTGTTCGACGGCAAGGACAAGAAGGTGTATGTGATGCGCATGAACCTCGCCAACGTGGCGAAGACCCTGCAGGGGGAGGTGGCGAAGGTGATGGCCGAGGTGGCGGCGGAAGAGGAAGCCCTCTACAAGGACTTCACCGAGTGACGCACTGACCGCGCCAGTCAGAAACGCCGGCGATGCCGGCGTTTTTTATGCCGTGCGCGAATAGCGCGGCTGATCGGTGGATTGCTGCTTCAGATAGGCATCGAAGCACATGGCGATGTTGCGCAGGAACAGCCGGCCCAGGTCGGTGACCACGATCCTGCCGGGTTCCAGGCGGATCAGGCCGTCGGCGGCGAGGGGCGGCAGATCGGCCAGGCCGTCGGCGAAATGGCTGTCGAAGTCGATGCCGAATTCCCTGCCGAAGGCGGCCGTATCCATTTCCAGATCGCACATGATGCGGGTGATTGCCTCCCGACGGATGTGGTCCTCGCGCGTCAGGCGCAGGCCCCGTTCCACCGGCAGATGGCCGGCGCCGACGAGTTCCTGGTACTTCTTCAGGTTCTTCTCGTTCTGCATGTACACCTCCGGCGTCTGGCTGATGCTGGAAGCGCCGAAGGCGTAGATGTCGCATGCCTTGTGCGTGGTGTAGCCCTGGAAGTTGCGCCACAGGGTCTTGTTGCGCTGGGCCTTCACCATCTCGTCTTCCGGCTTGGCATAGTGGTCCATGCCGATGTTCAGATAGCCGGCCGCGCCGAGGCGCTCGTGGATGAGCTGTTGCAGGTCGAGGCGGGTGGCGAAGGCGGGCAGGTCGGCCTCGTTGATCAGCTTCTGGTGCTTCTTCATCCAGGGCACGTGGGCGTAGGCGAAGATGGCGAAGCGGTCCGGCGCCCAGACCAGCACCTTGTCCAGGGTATGGGCGAAGCTGGCGGTGTTCTGGTGCGGCAGGCCGACGATGAGGTCCATGTTGATGCTCTGGAAACCCAGTTCCCGCGCCCAGCCGTAGACCTGCGCGATCATCGCCTCGGGCTGCACCCGGTTGACCGACTTCTGGACTTGTTCGTCCAGGTCCTGGACGCCCAGGGAAAGCCGGTTGAAGCCGGATTCGCGCAGGGCGACCAGGTGTTCCCGGGTGAGTTCTCGCGGGTCGGCTTCGCAGCCCATCTCCGCATCCGGCGCGATGTTGAAGCGGGCCCGGATCATGGCCATCAGCTTGCGGATGTCGTCGGGCTTGAGATAGGTGGGCGTGCCGCCGCCCCAGTGGAGTTGCTTCACCTGGCGGCGCGGGTCGGTGAGTTCGGCGGTGCGCGACATCTCCTGTTCGAGATAGCCCAGGTACTGGGTCGCCTTGCCGTACTCGCCGGTGGCCACCATGTTGCAGCCGCAGTAGTAGCAAAGGGTGTCGCAGAAGGGGATGTGGACGTAGAGGGAGAGGCCGCGTTCCGGCGATTGCGAGGCCCGCAGCTCCTCGCGCCAGTCCGCTTCCTTGAAACCGGTGTGGAAATAGGGCGCGGTGGGGTAGGAGGTATAGCGCGGCCCCGGCTTGCTGTATTTCTCCAGAAGGGCGGTGAATGCGGACATGGTCTCGATCTCGGAGGGGTTGCGCATTGTAGGCGGGCCGCGAAAAACCGGGCAAGGACGCAACCTGATCGCGGTCAAGTCCGTGTCGGAGGAGCCGCATGGGCCTAAAAGACTAGGTCCGGATGAAAAAAACAGGATGCAATATCCGGCATGTTGATATATCTTTCGTCATAGAGATCGGCGCGGACAACCCGCTGGAGTCCTGTCGATCGGGAGCACGCTCTCCCCATCCAACCTCCCTGACCGCCGCAATGGCGGTTTTTGAAGCGGCATCGGTTTCCGATGCCGCTCTTTTTTTGTGCAATGCGTCACCGGCCCGCGCCGCGATCGCCGATAATCGCCGGCGTCCCCCGGAGCCGCCATGCCAGACATCCCCGCAGAGATCTTCAAGGCCTATGACATCCGCGGCGTGGTCGGCGCCGGCCTCGACTCCGCGAGTGTTCGCCGGATCGGCGCGGCGATCGGCGCCGAGGCGCGCGCGCGGGGACAGGAGGAAATCGTCGTCGGTCGCGACGGGCGGCTTTCCTCCCCCGGCCTCGCCGACGCGGTGGTGGGCGGCCTTGCGCATGCCGGCATGCGTGTCGTCGACATCGGCCGCGTCACCACGCCCATGGCCTACTTCGCCGCCCACCATCTGGGCTGCGGCAACGCGGTCATGGTCACCGGCTCGCACAATCCGCCCGAATACAACGGCCTGAAGATCGTCCTCGCAGGCGAGGCCCTGTGTGGCGAGGACATCCAGGCCATCCGGCGCCGCCTGGACAACGCGCCGCCGGCAACACCGAAGGACGAGACGCGCGCGGAGGCGGCCGGCCGCATCAGCCGTCGCGACATCGGCGCCGACTATCTGGCGCGCATCACCGGCGATGTGCACCTGGCCCGCCCCATGTCGGTCGTCGTCGATGCCGGCAACGGCGTCGCCGGGGCCGTGGCGCCCGCGCTCTACCGCGCCCTAGGCTGCCGCGTCGAAGAGCTGTACTGCGAGGTGGACGGCCGCTTTCCGCACCATCATCCGGATCCCTCGGTGCCCGCCAACCTCGCCGCGCTGATCGAGCGCGTGCGCGCGTCGGACGCGGAGATCGGCCTCGCCTTCGACGGCGACGGTGATCGCCTGGGGGTGGTGGCCAAGGACGGCCGCGTCATCTACCCGGACCGCCAGCTCATGCTGTTCGCCGACGAGGTGCTGGCGCGCAATCCCGGCGGCGTCGTGATCTTCGACGTGAAATCCAGCCGCAACCTGGATGACTGGATTCGTGCGCGCGGCGGCCACCCGATGTTGTGGAAGACCGGCCATTCCGTGATCAAGGCGCGCATGCGCGAGACCGGCGCCGTGCTGGCCGGCGAGATGAGCGGCCACGTGTTCTTTCGCGACCGCTGGTACGGCTTCGACGACGGCGTCTATGCCGGCGCGCGCCTGCTGGAGATCCTCTCCCGCCAGGCCGATTGCCAGGCCACTCTGCGCGCGCTGCCGGATTCCCTGTGCACGCCGGAACTGCACATTCCCCTGCGCGAGGGCGAGCCGCGCCGCTGCATGGAGGAACTGGTGCGCTTCGCCCGTTTCCCGGAGGCGCTGCGGGTCGTCAGCCTGGACGGCCTGCGCGTGGAATACGCCGACGGCTTCGGCCTGCTGCGCGCCTCGAATACCACGCCCAGCCTGGTGCTGCGTTTCGAGGCCGACGACGCGCCCGCCCTGCGCCGCATCCAGGAGGATTTCCGGCGCCTCCTGCTGGCCCACGCTCCGGATCTGCGCCTGCCGTTCTGAGGAATCCGGGACACGGCGGATGCCGGCATCCTTTTGTTGCCGTTGCCGCCCCCTTATCATGCGAGCCTCTGTTGCCACAGGATCGCAGCCATGACTACCCTGAAGGGCGTGAATCCCCCCCTGGTCGGCCTCATCATGGGCAGCGTGAGCGATTGGGAGACCATGCGCCACGCCGCCGAACTGCTCGACCAGTTCGCCATCCCCTACGAGCAGCGCGTGGTCTCCGCCCACCGCACGCCGGATCTGCTGTTCGAGTATGCCGGCTCCGCCACCGACCGCGGCCTGCGCTGCATCATCGCCGGCGCCGGCGGCGCCGCCCATCTGCCCGGCATGGTGGCTGCGAAGACCACGCTGCCGGTGCTGGGCGTGCCGGTGATGTCGAAGTTCATGACCGGCCTGGATTCCCTGTTGTCCATCGCGCAGATGCCCAAGGGCGTCCCCGTGGCCACCTTCGCCGTCGGACCCGCCGGCGCCGCCAACGCCGCCTTGTTCGCGGCCGCCCTGTTGGCCAACGAGCTGCCGCGGGTGCGCGAGCGGCTGATCACCTTCCGCCAGGCGCAGACCGAATCCGTGCTGGCCATGACTCTGCCCGAGCAGCCATGAGTATCGCTGCGCCGCTGCTGCCCGGCGCCACCCTCGGCGTGCTGGGCGGTGGCCAACTGGGCCGCATGTTCACCCTGGCCGCCAAGGTCATGGGCTACCGTGTGGTGGTGCTCGACCCGGACCCGCTCAGCCCCGCCGGTCAGGTCGCCGACACCCACCTGAAGGCCGATTACCGGGACGCCGTCGCCCTCTTGCGCATGGGCGGCCTCTGCCAGGCGGTCACCACGGAGTTCGAGAACGTGCCGGCGGAAAGCCTGCGCACCCTGGCCAAGCATTGCCGCGTCGCGCCCGGCGCAGACGCCCTGGCGGTGGCCCAGGACCGGCTGACGGAAAAGACGCGCGCGCGCGAACATGGTTGCGAGACCGCGCCCTTCGCCAACATCGAGGCGGAGGGCGATCTCGCCACGGCCTGGCAGGCGGTGGGCGCCCCCGCCCTGCTGAAGACGCGCCGCCTGGGCTACGACGGCAAGGGACAGGCGCGGGTGGACAGCCTCGACGATCTGGCCGCCGCGTTCGACCGGCTGGGCCGCGTGCCCTGCCTGCTGGAAGGCTTCCTGCCTTTGCAATGGGAGGTTTCGGTGGTGCTGGCGCGCAACCCGGCGGACGAGATCGCCTTCTTCCCCCTGGCCGAGAACCGGCACCGCAACGGTATCCTCGACCTCAGCATCGTGCCGGCCGGCGTCGCCGACAGCGTCACCGCCGCCGCCCGCCGCATGGCCGCCGGCCTGGCGCGCGGCCTGGAGTACATCGGCGTGATGGCGGTGGAGTTCTTCGTGCTGGCCGACGGCCGCGTGGTGTTCAACGAGATGGCGCCGCGCCCGCACAACAGCGGCCATTACACCCTGGATGCCTGCGCCACCGACCAGTTCCAGCAGCAGGTGCGCGCCCTCTGCGGCCTGCCCCTGGGCGATCCGCGTCTGCTCTCGCCGGTGGTGATGGTCAACCTGCTGGGCGACGTCTGGCGGCCCGAGCCGAACTGGCTGGAACTGCTGCGCCATGCCGGCGTGCAACTGCACCTGTATGGCAAGGCCGAGGCGCGGCCCGGCCGCAAGATGGGACATTACAACTGCCTGGCGGAGACGCCGGAGGCAGCCCTGGCCCTCGCCGAGACCACCCGCGCCGCCCTCGGCATCGACCCCGACTGATCAGTTTTCCAGACGCGTCAGCTTAAGGTCGGTCACCCGGCCCTTGGTGTCCTCGGTGCGAATGCGCACCGGCAGCCAGTGCAGCTCGGGCGCCAGCCACACTTCCAGGCTGCCCTCGGAGGCGCGGGTACCGCGCAGATGCAGGGTTTGCAGCGCCTTCCCGTTCTGTTCCAGGGTTTCCCGTCCGACCTGGACGAAACGGTAGCCTTTCAGCATGCGGCCGTTGGTGACCGGTTGCATCCAGGCCGTGTCCTCCTCCGCGATGGTCATGGCCAGGTGGAAGGGGAAGCTGAGCAGGTCCTGGGTGTGGTCGGGAAGGGGAACCACTTCGTCTTTGGGCAGCAGCAGGCGCCTGCCTTCCCAGTCGAAGCGCGCCGAGTAGTGGCGCTTGCGGTTCCGCTCCATGGAAAAACGCTCGGGCATCAAGCCCGTCGGGCCGAGGCGCCCCTCGCTGGACTGGACGATGCGCGCCTGGGTGAAGAGCGCGGCCAGCCCGGTGGCCTCGGCCATGCTGTCGAGGGCGTAGCGGTCGCCGGTGACGCGCCAGGTATAGGTGGCCTGGCCCAGGCTGAAGCCATCCTCGCCGGAGCGCACCTCGTAGCGCAGCACCAGTTTTTCCGGCAGCTTGCGCACTGTGCGCATCGGCGTGGATTCCGCTTCCCGCGCGGGCGGCTCGCTCGGCGTGGAGGTTTCGGAGGCGGCTGCCGGGGGTCCTTCCCGCACCGCCTCCTGGGCGATGGCGACGGCTTTCTCCGGCGCGGATAGCTGGACTGGCGCGGCGGCATCGGGCCCCCCCGCTGCCGGGTTCACCGGCGGCGCTGAATCCGGCTGCACGGGGACCGGTGCGCGTGCGGGTGTCGACAGCGCACGGGGCGGAGGCGCGGTCGCGGCGGTGGCGGGGGAGAGCAGGGCTTCGATGGGAAAAGCAATTTCTGCCGCCGGGCCGTGCCACGGCATGCGCGCATGGCCGGCCAGCAGCAGGTGTACCCCCAGGGAAAGCAGCAGGGCCCAGACGAAGACACGCCGTCCGCCGCGCATGCCTGTCTACCCGGTCGGCGAGATCAGCGCGTCGTCCGCGGCGCCGTCCCGCGGTGCCGGCAACAGCGCCGTGCTGCCGCCCTCGCGCAGGCGCACGCGGCCCTCGGCCAGCCAGCGCACGGCCAGCGGGAAGAGGCGGTGTTCCTGGCGCAGCACCCGTGCCGCCAGGGTCTCGGGCGTGTCGTCCGCCAGCACCGGCACCGCCGCTTGCGCGATGATGGGGCCGGCGTCCACCTCGGGGGTGACGAAGTGCACCGTGCAGCCGTGCAGCTTGACGCCCGCCGCGAGGGCACGGGCATGGGTGTCGAGGCCGGGGAAGGCGGGCAGCAGGGCGGGATGGATGTTCACCAGCCGGTTGGCGTAGTGGCGCACGAAGTCCTCGGTGAGCACACGCATGAAGCCGGCGAGGATGACCAGATCGGGGGCGTGGCGGTCGATCTCGGCCGCCAGCGCGGCGTCGAAAGCCGCCCGCCCATCATGCCGGCGATGGTCGATGACGGTGGTGGGAACGCCATGCCGCGCGGCAATGGCCAGGCCGGCGGCCTCCGGCCGGTTGCTGATGACGCAGGCGAAATCCACCGGCAGGCCGGCTTCCAGCAGCGCCTGCATGTTGCTGCCGCGGCCGGAGATGAGGATGACGGCGCGCATGGTCATGGACGACGCGTTAGCGTCGCGCGACGCTCCCCTCGCCCCCTGGGAGAGGGGCTGGGGGGTGAGGCGGGGGTTTCGTGGAGCATGCTCCGCGCTCGCCGAACGGCCCCGGATTGCAGTCCGGGGCGCGCACTGCAAGTGAGGGAACGGGCTGGGTGCCACATAAACCAGGGACTCGGACTCTTCCAGCCCGTCGTCAGACGATGATGGCCTGTTCCTGCCCTGCTTCGCGGGCGCGGATTTCGCCGAGCAGGTAAACGGTTTCGCCACGCGCCTGCAGGAAGTTGCCGGCGGCCTCGGCATCGCCGGCGTCCACCACCAGCACCATGCCGATGCCGCAGTTGAAGGTGCGGTACATCTCGTCGCGCGCCACGTTGCCCTGGGCCTGCAACCACTGGAAGACTGCGGGCAAGGTCCAGGCGCCGGACTCGATGACGGCGGCGACGTTCTCCGGCAGCACGCGCGGCACGTTGCCGGTGATCCCGCCGCCGGTGATGTGGGCCAGGCCCTTCACGCGCATTGCCTTCATCAGCGCCAGCAGCGGCTTGACGTAGATGCGCGTGGGTTCCAGCAGGGTCTCGCCCAGGCTGCGGCCGTCGAAGGGCGCGGCGAGGTCGGCGCCGGTGACCTCGATGATCTTGCGGATGAGGGAGTAGCCGTTGGAATGCGGGCCGCTGGAGGCCAGGCCGAGCACCGCGTCGCCGGGCTTGATGTCGTGGCCGGTGATGACTTTGGATTTTTCCGCGACGCCCACCGCGAAGCCGGCCAGGTCGTACTCGCCGGCCGGGTACATGCCCGGCATCTCGGCGGTCTCGCCGCCGATCAGCGCGCAGCCGGACAGCTCGCAGCCCCTGGCGATGCCCGCCACCACCTGCTCCGCCACGTCCACGTCGAGGTGGCCGCAGGCGAAATAATCGAGGAAGAACAGGGGCTCGGCGCCCTGCACCAGGATGTCGTTGACGCTCATCGCCACCAGGTCCTGGCCGATGGTGTCGTGCTTGTTCATGTGGAAAGCCAGCTTCAGCTTGGTGCCGACGCCGTCGGTGCCGGAGATGAGCACCGGCTCCCGGTAATTCTTGGGCAGTTCCATGAGGGCGCCGAAGCCGCCGATGCCGGCCAGCACTTCGGGGCGCATGGTGCGCCTGGCGTGGGGCTTGATGCGCTCCACCAGGGAATCGCCGGCATCGATGTCGACGCCGGCATCACGATAGGACAGGGAAGGGTGCGAGGTCACGGTGCGATGGGCCCGGCGCGGGCCGAGTGGGACAGGGCCCCGTATTCTAGCCCGGATGCCGGGCCGCATCGCGGGGAGCGGTGCTTACTCCTCGCGGCGGAACTCGCCCTCGATGACGTCGTCGTTGGCCGCCGTGTGCCGCGCCGGTGGCGTTGGCGGCGACGGCCACAGCAACAGGGGCAGGGCGATGAGATCGCTGATGGGGCCCGGCAGGATCAATAGGGCGCCACCCAGGAAGCGGCGGCCGGTGGCCCACAGCAGAGCCAGTGGGGCATGGCCGCGCTGCATGGCGTCGCGCAGCAGGGCCGGGAAAACCGCGCCGGCGCGGCGGATCACCAGCACACCGAGGATGCCATCGAGCAGCAACCAGATGGCCGTGGCCAGCCCGCCCACCTGTTTTCCGATCAGGTATATCCCCACTATTTCCAGGGCCAGAAAGGCCACGGCTATAATCCCGAAAAACCCCAACCTCATGCGCGCGCTCCGTGCCTGCCTTCCGCCTCGTCCTCACCACCCTGCCCAACGCCGACATCGCCGGAGAACTGGCCCGAGGCATGGTGGAATCGGGCCTGGCGGCGTGCGTGAACATCCTCTCTCCCTGTCGTTCTGTGTACCGCTGGCGGGGAGACGTCCAGGAAGATGGGGAGGTTCCCCTGTTCATCAAGACCACGGCGGAACTTTATCCCGCCCTGGAAACCTACCTGCGTAGCCGGCACCCCTACGAATTGCCGGAGATCGTGGCCCTGGAGTTGGCGGATGGCCTGCCCGACTATCTCCAGTGGCTGGCGCAGTCCACATCCACCGGGTCCGCCGACAACGCGTCGGCCACACCGACGACCCGAGCCTGAGCGGAGCTTGCATGCGTTTTTTCACCGCCCTGTTGCTGTTACTCGCCTCGCTGGCCCACGCGGAAACGGATCTGCTGGAACCCGACAAGGCCTTCCGCTACTCCGCCCGGATGCTCGACGCGGCCAATGTCGAGGCCCGCTTCCAGATCGCCGGCGGCTACTACCTCTATAAGGACAAGCTCAAGTTCAGCGCCGATGGCGGCGTCACTCTGGGCACGCCGGTGCTGCCCGCCGGCAAGGTGTTGCAGGACCCGCTGTTCGGCAAGACGGAGACCTACCGCGGCGAGGTGCTGGTGCGTATCCCGGTGTCCCGGCCCGCCGCCGCCGGCAAGCCTTTCAATCTGAAGGCGAGCTTCCAGGGTTGCGCCGACATCGGTGTGTGTTATCCGCCCCAGGAAGGCGTGGCGAAGCTCGGCGAATTCACGCCGGTGGCCGCTGCGGCGACACCCGCCCCCGCGACACCCGCCGCCGCGCCGCAACAGCAGCAAAGCGCCGACGTGCTGGCCCGCCTGAAATCCCTCGCCGGCGACTTCGGCGGCCAGGCCGAGCCCGAATTCCTGCCAGCCGAGGAGGCCTTCGGGCTGACCCTGGTGCCGGCCACTGGCGGCAACCTGCTGGCCCGCTTCAGCGTGGCCAAGAACTACTACCTGTATCGGGACAAGATCGGCTTCAAGATCAGCGATCCCGCCGGGGTCCAGGTGACCGGCCTGGATCTGCCGCCGGCGGAGATCATCGACGATCCCAACTTCGGCAAGATGCATGTCTATTACCAGGATTTCGAGGTGCTTGTGCGCCTGGCCGGCGTGCCCCCGGGAACCACCACCCTGCAGGTGGACGCCACGCACCAGGGCTGCGCCAAGAGTGGAATCTGCTACCCGCCCCAGGACGAGACCCTGACGGTCGATCTGACCGCCGCGCCGGTCGCGGCCGCGACCCCCGCGCCAGCCCCGGTGGCCGCGGATACCTCCGATACCGGCCGCGTCACCGCCATCCTCGCGGGCGGCAACTACTGGCTGGTGGTGGCGAGTTTCTTCGGCTTCGGCTTGTTGCTGTCGCTGACGCCCTGCGTCTTCCCGATGATCCCCATCCTGTCCGGCATCATCGTTGGCCAGGGCCAGCACATCACCAAGCGCAAGGGTTTCGTGCTCTCCCTCGCCTACGTGCTGGGCATGGCGATGACCTACGCCCTGGCCGGCATCGCCGCCGGCCTGTCCGGCACCCTCATCTCCAACGCCCTGCAGAACCCCTGGGCATTGGGCTTTGGCGCCGCCATCTTCGTCGGCCTGGCGATGTCCATGTTCGGCTTCTACGAACTGCAATTGCCCAGCTTCCTGCAGAGCCGTTTCACCGAGGCCAGCAACCGCATCAAGGGCGGGCGTTTCACCAGCGTCTTCGTCATGGGCGCGATCTCCGCGCTCATCGTCGGCCCCTGCGTCGCCGCGCCCCTGGCCGGCGCCCTGCTCTACATCAGCCAGACCGGCGACGTGGTGCTGGGCGGCGTCTCCCTGTTCTTCCTGGCCCTCGGCATGGGCGTGCCGCTGCTCTTGATCGGCCTTTCCGCCGGTGCCCTGCTGCCGCGGGCGGGTGGCTGGATGGACGCGGTCAAGCGCTTCTTCGGCGTCGCCCTGCTGGCGGTGGCGATCTGGCTGGTCTCGCCGCTGCTGTCGGAAATCACCCTGATGTTCCTGTGGTCCGCCCTGCTCATCATCTCCGCCATGTACCTGCACGCCCTGGAGCCGCTGGCGGTCAACGCGCGCGGCTTCACCCGCTTCTGGAAGGGCGTCGGCATCATTTCCCTGGTGGCCGGCATCGCCCTGCTGCTGGGTGCCCTGGGTGGCAGCCGCGACCTGTTGCAGCCGCTGTCGGTGTACAAGGGCGGCGTCGCCGGCGCGGCGGAAAGTACCAAGCTGCCGTTCCAGCGCGTGCGCAACCTGGAGGAGCTTGATGCCGCCGTGCGCGGCGCCGGCGGACGCTACGTGATGCTGGATTTCTACGCGGACTGGTGCGTGTCCTGCAAGGAACTGGAGCGCTTCACCTTCAGCGATCCGCGCGTGCATGCCCGCCTCAAGGACGTCCTGCTGCTGAAGGTCGACGTCACCGCCAACAGCGTCGAGGACAAGGCCATGCTGGCCCGCTTCACCCTGTTCGGCCCGCCCGGCATCATCTTCTTCGACAAGTCCGGCAAGGAGTTGCCCTACCGGGTGATCGGCTTCGAGCCCGCCGACAAGTTCCTCGCCAGCCTCGACAAGGCCATCCCCTGACGACGCTTCGTCGGGGCACTCTGTGAACGGGGTGGAGACGCTACCCTCGGCCGAACCGGCGCTCCCCGCCGGGGTGGCGCGGCCATCCCGCGCCCTGCTCGCCGCCGCCGGCAAGGCCATCGGCGAGCATGCCATGATCCGCGCCGGCGACCGCATTCTGCTCGGCCTCTCCGGCGGCAAGGACAGTCTGTCCCTGCTGCACGTGCTCTTGCACCTGCAACGGCGCTCGCCGGTGAAATTCGAACTGGCCGCCTGCACGGTCGACCCGCAGTCGCCGGAATACGATCCGAGCCCGCTCAAGCCTTACATGGCGCGCCTGGGCGTGCCGTATTTCTACGAATCCCAGCCCATCGTCGCCTCCGCCGACGCGCACATGCGCGGCGATTCCTTCTGCGCCTACTGCTCCCGCCTGCGCCGCGGCATCCTCTACCGGGTGGCGCGGGAGAACGGCTACAACGTGCTGGCCCTGGCCCAGCACCTCGACGACCTGGCGGAAACCTTCCTGATGAGCGCCTTCTTCGGCGGCAAGCTGCGCACCATGCAGGCGCACTACCGCATCGACGCCGGCGACCTGCGCGTCATCCGCCCCCTGGCCTACGTGCGCGAGCGGCAGACGCGGGATTTCGCTGCCCAGGCCGGCCTGCCGGTGGTGCACGAGAACTGTCCGGCCTGTTTCGCCATGCCCATGCAGCGCTTCCAGATGAAAGGTCTGCTGGCGCAGCAGGAGCAACTGCATCCGAGGCTGTTCGCCAGCCTGCTCACCGCCATGCGGCCGCTGATGGCCCTGCAAACGGATTCCTCTGCGCCATCGGGGGAGGGGCGGGGTGATTCGGCCTCCCTCTCCCCCATCCCCTCCCCCGATAGCGGGGGAGGGGAGCTTCCAGGGCCGCGAAGCGGCCGGGGTGACGAAGCATGAGCACCTACGTCATCGGCGACATCCAGGGCTGCCACGGCGCCTTGCTGGAACTGCTGCAAGCGGTGGCCTTCGACGCCGCGCGCGACCAGGTCTGGATCACCGGTGACCTCGTCAACCGCGGCGAGGATTCTCTCGCCGTGCTGCGGTGGGCGCGGGCGCACGAGCACTGCGTGGTGGCCGTGCCGGGCAACCACGACCTGCATCTGCTGGCGGTGGCGGAGGGCTTCGTGCCGCCGCATCGCAAGGACACCCTGGACATGATCCTGGGCGCCCCGGACCGGGACGACCTGCTGACCTGGCTGCGCCACCGCCCCATGCTGCACCGGCGCGGGTCGTGGATGATGCTGCACGCCGGCCTGCCGCCGGAATGGAACGCGGACCAGGCCTGCCTGCACGCGGCCGAACTGGAGCACGCCCTGCGCGGCCCGAAATGGCGGCAGTTCCTCAAGCATATGTACGGCAACGAACCGCGCCGCTGGCATCCCAACCTGGACGGGCAGGAACGCCTGCGCTTCATCGCCAACGTGCTGACCCGCTGCCGCTACCTGCACGCCGACGGCGGCCTGGACTTCCAGAACAAGCTGGCGCCGGACACGGCGCCGCGCGGCCTGACGCCGTGGTTCGACTTCCCCGGCCGGCGCGGTACCGACGCGCGCGTGATCTTCGGCCACTGGTCCACCCTCGGCCTGCTGCTGCGCGCCGATGTGGTGGCGCTGGATACAGGCTGCCTGTGGGGCGGCGCCCTGACCGCCTTCAGGCTGGAGGATGAGCGCTGCTTTCAGGTGCGCTGCGCGCCGCGGCGTCAGCCAGAGCCGCGCGGATAGCGGTCTCGGCGGCGGCGGCCAGTTCGCGGCGGTTCCTGCCCTCGGTCGGGATGGGCGCGGCGAAGGCCAGCGTCGCGCGCAACTCCCGGCGACGGGCCACCCGCCATAGCGAATCCTTGAAACTCAGATCACCGGTATAGGCGGGGGCGGTGTCCAGGCCGCCGTCGGCATGATGGTAGCGCAGGGCCACGGGATAGAGGCTGGCGCCGCTGTGCACCGCCGCCTGGAACAGCGAGGTGTGGAAGGGTTTGACGCCGGCGCCGTCGGTGGTGGTGCCCTCGGGAAACAGGGCGATGCTGTCCCCCGCGCTCAGACCCTCGCTCAGGGTCCGGCTGATGCGCGCCGTATCGTGGCGTCTGCCGCGTTCGATGAAGATGGTCCCGGCCCGTTCCGCCAGCCAGCCCAGCACCGGCCAGGTGCGGATCTCCGCCTTGGCGACGAAGTGGGCCGGGCGCAGGGCCATGATCAGGGCCGGATCCAGCCAGGAGACATGATTGGCCACCAAAATCACCTTCGCCGTCTCGCTGGGGGGCTCGCCACGCACGTCCAGCTGCACGCGGAAGATGCTCAGGATGCCTCGCGCCCAGCGCAGGGTCAGGCGCAGACGGGTGGCCTGGCCGATGCGGGGGAACACCACGGCAATGGTGAACAGACCTTCCAGCACGTGCAGGGCATAGCGCAACAGCCGCAAGAGGGCCAGCGGCCAGGGCAGTGGCCGCGTGTTGCCGTTCTTGTGGTTATTCAAGCGGGCTTAAGCGGGTTCGGGCTCAGCGTGTGACCCGCACCTGGTTGCCGGATTCCAGCAGGCGCACGCGGTCGCCGACGGCGAATTTCTCGCCGGTGTCCTCCTGCACCACGGCCAGGGTGCGGCCGGTATCCAGACGTACGGTAACCTCCAGGCCGGGCTTGCGGGTGGCGACTTCCTCCGCCGCCGCGCCAGCCAGGCCGCCGACCACCGCGCCCAGCACCGCGCCGACATAGCTGCCCTTGCCGCCGCCCACCTCGCTGCCGGCGATGCCGCCGACGGCGCCGCCAGCTACCGTGCCGATGCTGCTGTCCGTGCCTTCCAGGCGGACGCTGCGCACGTGCTGCACCACGCCCATCTTCACTTCGTAGGCCTGGCGGGCTTCCTTGCGCTCGTAGTCGCCGCTGCCCAGGCCGCTGGCGCAACCGGCCAGCACGGCGGGAAGCAGGGCGATCCAGATCGTTTTCATGTACTGCTCCTTGTCAATGTTGACGTTCCGTTGCCGGAGTGTCACTCGATGCCGTAGCCATACTCCGCCTTGAAGCGCTCGGCGATCTCGTTCCAGCCGAAGCGGTGGTTCTGGCCGCCGCGGTGGCCGATCTTGACGGCCCCCATGAGGCCCGCCAGGCGGCCGCAGGTGGGCCAGTCCAGCCCCTTCTGCATGCCGGTCATGAGGCCGGCGCGGTAGGCGTCGCCGCAGCCGGTCGGATCCATGATGGCGCTCGGCCGGGCGGCGGCGATGTGATGCACCTCACCGTCGCTATAAATGACGGAACCCTGGGCGCCTAGGGTGACGATGAGGGCCTTCACCTCCTTGGCGAGACGCTCCAGCTTGTGGCCGGTGCGTTCCTGCAGGAGCTTGGCTTCATAGTCGTTGAGCGCCACGTAGTCGGCGAGTTCCACGAAGCCTTGCAGTTCGACGCCGGAGAACATGGGCAGGCCCTGGCCCGGATCGAAGATGAAGGGGATGCCGGCCTCGTGGAATTGCCGCGCGTGCTCCAGCATGCCCTGGCGCCCGTCCGGCGCGACGATGCCCAGGGTGATGCCTGTCGCGTCGCCCACCCGGTTGGCGTGGGCATGGTTCATCGCGCCGGGGTGGAAGGCGGTGATCTGGTTGTCGGCCAGATCGGTGGTGATGAAGGCCTGGGCGGTGTAGCTGCCGGCGACGGCGCGCACATGGCTCTGGTCCAGGCCCAACTGGTTGAGGCGCTCGCGGTAGGGCTGGAAGTCGTCGCCCACCGTCGCCATGATCAGGGGATCGCCGCCCAGCAGCTTCATGGTGTAGGCGATGTTGCCGGCGCAGCCGCCGAACTCCCGGCGCATGTCCGGTACCAGGAAGGCCACGTTCAGGATGTGGATCTGGTCGGGCAGGATGTGGTTCTTGAAATGGTCGTGGAACACCATGATGGTGTCGTAGGCCATCGAGCCGCAGATGAGGGTGCGCATGGAAAACCTTCGTGTGGAGGGGTAGGGTCCAGCCCGCAAATCTAGCCGGTAACGTCCCGGCCCGCCAGTGGAATCCGCCCTGCACCTGTCGGGGAATGCATGAAAAAGGCCCGCTCGCGGCGGGCCTGGAACGGCTGGGGCGAAGTGCTCAGGGTTTGACCTTGTCGATCACCAGCCTGACGTCCTTGGCGCCCACCTTGACGGCCTTGAGTTCGCCTTCCAGATCCCCCGCCGCGCCCTTGGGGTCGCCGGTCTTGGCGATGCGCGCCACCAGGGTCACTTCCTTGAACTTGGAGAGGCGGTTGTCGTGGCTCATGGCCATGGCATCGTTGAGCTCGAATTCCAGCGGCAGACCGACGCTGGCGGGGGCGCGCAAGGCCGCCGCCGGGGCGCCGCCCTCGGCGGAGCGGGCGAACAGGAAGATGGTGTCGTTGGCGCCCAGCTTGCCCTTGAGGGCGGGGGCGATATCCACCTTGCCCTGGATGGTGGGTGCCGGTGCCGCCTTTTCCTTGCCTTTGCCCGCGTCCGCGTCGGACAGGTTGTCCATCCTCGTCATGCCCTGCTTGGAAAGGCGCTCGGCTTCCTTCTGCGCTTCCAGGATGTCTTGCGCGTAGGGTGACTCGGGCGGCAGCTGCTTGTACAGGTGCTTGAAGTAGAAGGCGGCCTTGGCGAAGCCCTTCTCCTGGAAGGCGGCGATACCGGCCAGTTCCAGGCCCTTTATATCCTGCGGGTCTTTCTCCAGCGCCTTGAGCACCAGCTCGATGGGTTTGCCCTCCAGCACGCGGTTGTTGTTGATGGCCAGGGCCTCGGCGTAGCCGGTCATCACCGAGGGCACGTCGGGGCGCAGCTTGATGGCCTTCTCATAGGCGTGCAGGGCTTCCGGCCAGTGACCGACAGCGGCGTAGGTCTTGGCCAGAATGGTCCAGGCTTCGCCGTCGTTGGGGTTGGCCTTGGTCTTCTCCTCCACCTGCTGGATCAGCTTCATGATGTCGTGGCCACCCTCGACCTGTTGATCGCCACTGGCCTGGGCCTCGGCGATGGCGGTGAGGGACGTGGGATTGCCGAGCACGAAATACAGGCCGAAGGCGGCGACGGGCAGCAGGCCGGCCAGGCCATAGCCCAGGCGGCGGCTGGCCACCGGTGTCATGGTCTTGTCGGCCTGGGCGAGGGCATCCTCGGCCAGGCGCGCCTCCAGTTCCAGCTTGGCGGTCTGGAACTGTTCCTCGGAGAGCAGGCCGTTGGCGTGGTCGGCTTCCATTTCCTTCATCTGGTCGCGATAGACGGCAATGTTGATGTCGCGGCGCGCGGCCTTGGCGGCGGCCTCGCGGCGGCGCAACAAGGGCGGCAGCACGAAGGCCAGGGCGAGCAGTACGCAGACGGCGGCGGCGATCCAGAACAGGGTGACGGACCAGAAGGGGTTCAGGGCGTTCATGAGGGCTTATTTCTCTTCCAGGAGTTGGGCGGCGGCGGCGATCTGCTTCTCGTCCACCGGGGTCTCTTTCAGGTTGCGGCGCTTCTTCAGGGTCAGGTACCAGATGCCGACGCCGATGCCCAGGAACAGCAGGGGGCCGAGCCACAGCAGGTAGGTCACCGGCTTGAAGGGGGGACGGTAGAGGACGAAATCGCCGTAACGCTCGGTGAGGTAGGCGATGACTTCCTGGTCGCTCTTGCCGGCCTTCATCTGCGCGCGCACTTCCCGGCGCAGATCCTGGGCCAGCTCGGCGTTGGAGCCGGCCAGGGATTCGTTCTGGCAGACCAGGCAGCGCAGGTCCTCGGCCATCTTGACGAGACGCGCCTCGATGACCGGGTCCTCGGCGTTGAGCGCGGCCTCGTTGGCGTGGACGGACAGGCTCAGGAACAGCAACAGGGAGGACAGTATGGTTCTCATGCGCCCAGCTCCTTGAGTTTCGGCTCGAATTTCTTTTCCCAGATTTCCGGGGTGATGGGACCCACGTGTTTCATCTGGATGACGCCGGACTTGTCGATGACATAGGTCTCCGGGGTGCCGGTGACACCATAGTCGATGCCGGTCTTGCCACTGAGGTCGTCGGGCACGGCCACATAGGGGTTGCCTTGCTGGTCCAGCAGCTGTTCCGCCTCGCGCTTCTTGTCCTTCCAGTTGAGGCCGACGATGGCCAACTCGCGCTCCCGCACCAGGCTCATCAGCACCTCGTGCTCCTGGCGGCAGGACACGCACCAGGGCGCCCAGACGTTGAGCAGCCAGACCTTGCCCTTCATTTCTTCGGGACTGAAGGTGCGCTCCGCGGCGCCCACCACCGGCAGGGTGAAGGTGGGCGCCGGCTTGCCGATGAAGGGCGACGGCACCTCGCGCGGGTTGAGGAACAGGCCCTTGGCGAAGAAGCCCACGAGGACCGCGAACAGGACCAGGGGAATCCAGCGCTTCATCTCAGGCTCCCCGCGCAACGGCGCCGGCAGGCGCCTCCAGCTTCTTCACGGCGATGCGGTAACGGCGGTCGGACGCCGCCAGGAAACCGCCCAGGATCATCAAGGTCGCGCCGTACCACATCCAGTTGATGAAGGGCTTGTGGTAGACCCGCACGGCCCAGGTCTTGGCCTCGTCGTCGAGGGGCTCGCCGAGGGCGACGTAGATGTCGCTGGTGAAGCTGTAGTCGACGGCGGCCTCTGTCATGGGCATGCCGGAGGCGTTGTAGATGCGCTTTTCCGGATGCAGGGTGTTGAGCAGTTTGCCGTCGCGGCTCACCTCCACCGTGCCGCGGGCGGCGCGATAGTTCGGGCCGTCATGCTCGGTGGTGCCCTTGAAGGTGAAGGTGTAGCCGGCCAGCGTGGTGTGGTCGCCGACGTTCATGCGCACATCCTTCTCCTGTTCGTAATTGGCCACCAGGGTCATGCCGGCAATGCCCCAGGCCAGGCCGAAGTGGGCCAGCTGCATGCCCCAGAAGGTACGTGGCAGGCTGGACAGGCGGGCGCCGTGCTTCAGGCGCTCGCGGAAGCCGATGAGCACGGAGAGTGTGATCCAGATGGCGAGGAAGAAGCCCAGGGTGGCCCAGGGATTGAAGCCTTCCAGGGTGAACGGCAAGGCGAAGCCGGTGACTACCGCCACCGCCAGCGCCCACTTCAGGCGGGTCACCATGTCCGGCAGGCTCTCACCCTTCCAGCGGGTCAGGGGGCCAACGCCCAGCAGGAACAGGGCGGGCGCCATCAGCGGCACGAAGACGGCGTTGAAGTAAGGCGGACCGACGGAGATCTTGCCCATGCCGAGGGCGTCCATGAGCAGCGGATAGAGGGTGCCCAGCAGCACCGCGCCCATCGCCGCCAGCAGGACGACGTTGTTGGCAAGCAGCATGGCCTCGCGCGAGAACCAGTTGAAGGCGCCGCCGGTGACCATTTTCGGCGCGCGCCAGGCGTAGAGGATGAGCGAGCCGCCGATGACCACCGCCAGGAAGCCGAGGATGAAGGCGCCGCGCGCCGGATCGGTGGCGAAGGCGTGTACCGAGGAAAGCACGCCCGAGCGCACCAGGAAGGTGCCCAGCAGGGACAGGGAGAAGGTGGTCAGCGCCAGCAGCACGGTCCAGGCCTTGAAGGCGCCGCGCTTTTCCGAGACCGCCAGGGAGTGGATCAGGGCGGTGCCGGCCAGCCAGGGCATGAAGGAGGCGTTTTCCGTGGGATCCCAGAACCACCAGCCGCCCCAGCCCAGTTCGCGGTAGGCCCACCAGGAACCGAGGACGATCCCTAAGGTCAGGAAGGCCCAGGCCACCGTGGTCCAGGGCCGCGACCAGCGTGCCCAGGCGGCGTCCAGACGGCCGGAGATGAGGGCGGCGATGGCGAAGGAGAAGGCGACGGCGAAACCGACATAGCCCATGTAGAGCATGGGCGGGTGGATGATCATGCCCCAGTCCTGCAGCAGCGGGTTCATGTCGCGGCCATCCGGGGGCGGCGGGATCATGCGGTCGAAGGGGTTGGAGGTGAGCAGCAGGAAGGCGATGAAGCCGATGGAGATCAGGCCCATGACGCCGATCACGCGCGCTACCATGTCGTCCGGCAGGTGACGGGAGAATACCGACACCGCGGCGCCCCAGAAGGCGAGCATCAGTACCCAGACCAGCAGCGAGCCCTCGTGCGAGCCCCAGGAGGCGGTGATGCGGTAGACCTCGGGCAGTTGCGAGAAGGAGTTGCGGGCGACGTTCTCAACCGTGAAGTCGTTGACCAGGAAGGAGTAGACCAGACAGGCATAGGCGATGATCAGGAAGACGAACTGTCCCTGCGCCGCCGGTCTGGCCACCGCCATGAGGGTGAGGTTGCCGCGCTGCGCGCCGACCAGGGGTAGCACGGCCTGGGTGATCGCCAGCAGCAGGGCGATGATGATGGCGAAGTGGCCGAGTTCTGGAATCATGGTGTCTCCTTGTGTATGCCGATGCCTTGCGGCTGTGGGCGCCGGCGAACCGGCGCCCGGGATTCATTAGATGATGTGTGGCTGGGCCAAGCGGGGCCGCTCCGGGGCGCGCCGCGCGAACCGCTTCATTGCGGTGGCACCACCGTCTGCTGCGCCTTGGCTGCCTGCTCCAATGCATGGGCGGCTTCCGGCGGCATGTAATTTTCGTCGTGCTTGGCCAGCACCTGGCTGGCGTTGAACAGGCCATCCTCGCCAATCCTGCCCTCCGCCACCACGCCCTTGCCCTCCTTGAACAGGTCGGGAAGGATGCCGGTGTAGATCACCGGGATGGTCTTGGCGGTATCGGTGACGATGAAACGGGTGGTAAGGCCGTCGCCTTCGCGCTTGACGCTACCGTCCTCGACCAGGCCGCCGATGCGGAAGGCGCGGTTGGTGGGCGCCTTGCCCGCCGCCACGTCGCTGGGCGAGAAGAAGAACACCAGGTTGCTCTGGAAGGCGTTGAGGATCAGCGCCGCGGCGATGCCGAGGCCCACCACCCCGAGGACGATGACCAGAAGTTTCTTGTGGCGTGATTTCATTGCGACTCTCCACTCGTGGACAGGTCCCATTGCCGCATGCGACGGAGACGGCGGCGGGTTTCCCCGGCGGATCGCCGCAGCAACACGACTTCGATCAGGATGCAGAGGGCGGTGACGCCATAGGATCCCCACACATAGGCGCCGTAGCCGCCCATGCTCCAGAAATCAGACCAGCTTGCCCATTCCATTCAGTCGTTCTCCAGAATTGTTTTGACCCACTCGGTTTGCCTTTCGCGTTCCAGGATGATGCCGCGCACCCGGATGAAGGCCACGGCGATGCTGTAGAACCAGGCGGCAAAGGCCATCACCAGCATGCCGACGAGCATGGTCGCGGCCATGCTGGGCGCCTTGGTGAGGCTGATGGAGGCGCCCTGGTGCAGGGTGTTCCACCACTGCACCGAGAAATAGATGATGGGAACGTTGATGGCGCCGATCAGGGTGAGCAGGGCACCGGCGCGATCGCCGCGCTTGACGTCGTCGATGGAGGACCACAGCGCCATGATGCCGATGTAGAGGAACAGCAGGATCAGCGTCGAGGTCAGGCGCGCGTCCCACACCCACCAGGCGCCCCACATGGGCTTGCCCCACAGCGCCCCGGTCCACAGGGCGACGAAGGTGAACAGCGCGCCGGTCGGCGCCAGGGCGCGCGCCATCATGAAGGACATGCGGGTGTTGAAGGCGAGGCCGATGGCGCCCCAGAACGCCATCACCAGATAGATGAACATGCCCATCCAGGCCGCCGGCACGTGGATGAAGATGATGCGGTAGGCCTCGCTCTGCTGGAAATCCGTGGGCGCCACGAAGAAGCCGATGTAGAGGCCGAGCAGGCCGAGCACAACGGCGCCGCCCATGAACCAGGGAATCAGTTTGCCGGACAGTTGATAAAAGTTGACCGGAGAGGAGAAGGTATAGAGGTTCATTCGAGAGAGACTCGCAAGGCGGCGGCAGCAATCCAGGGCGCGATCATAAGCGACAGCACGAGGAACGCGCCCAACAATGACAGGTGTGCCTGCGCTCCAGTTCCCGCGACGACCCCATCGACCGCGCCGGCGCCGAAAATCAGGGCGGGAATGTAGAGGGGCAGGATGAGCAGGGTCAGCAGCACGCCGCCGCCGCGCAGGCCCAGGGTGAGGGCGGCGCCGACGCCGCCGAGCAGGGAGAGGATGGGCGTGCCCAGCAGCAGGGAGATTTCCAGGATGAAGATGGCTTCCCAGGACAGGTTGAACTGGATGCCCAGCACCGGCGCGATGAGCAGCAAGGGAATGCCGTAGATCAGCCAGTGCGCCAGGGACTTGCCCAGCACCAGCAGCACGGTGGGCTCGGGCGACAGCACCATGTGTTCCAGGCTGCCGTCATGGTGATCGTCGGAGAACAGCCGGGACAGGGACAGCAGCGAAGCCAGGGTGGCGGCCACCCACAGCACGCCGGGGCCGATGCGGGCCAGCATGTTCGGTTCCGGGCCGACGCCCAGGGGGAACAGGCTGGCGACCATGACAAAGAAGAACTGGGCGATCAGCCAGTCGCCGCGACGGCGGGCGGCCAGGGTGAGATCGCGGCGCAGGACGGCGAGGAGGAAGCGGCCCATCACGCCATCTCCGGAATCGCCACGTTGCCGACCAGCAGCCTTTGCACCTTGACGCCCTCCAGGTTGAGGGCCTGGTGCGTGGTGGCCACCGCCATGCCGCCGGCGGCCAGGTGGTCGCGGATGAGGCCTTCCATCAGCGCCACGGCGTGCACGTCCAGGCCGGTGAGCGGTTCGTCGAGGATCCACAGCTTCGCGTCGGCCAGCAGCAGGGCGGAGAGGGCGACGCGGCGGCGCTGGCCGAAGGACAGCACGCGGCAGGGCAGGTCCAGGCAGCGCGACAGGCCCAGGCGTTGCAGCAGGTCGATGGCGCGCTCGCGCTCGAAGGCGCGGCCTTGCAGGCCCTCGGCGAATCGCAGGTTTTCAATGGGGTCGAGGTCGTCCTTGACGCCGTTGGCGTGACCCAGATAGATCATCTCGGCGTGGAACAGGTCGCGGCACTTGCCGATGGGTTCGCCGCGCCAGCGGATTTCCCCCGCTTCCGGGCGGGCCAGACCGGTGAGCAGGCGCAGCAGGCTGGTCTTGCCCTGGCCGTTGCCGCCCTGCACCAGCAGCAGTTCGCCGGCGCCGACCGTGAAATTCATGTCCTTGAACAACAGCCGCTCGCCGCGGGCGCAGGCCAGGTCGTGAACGGAAAGCAGTGCGTCGTCGGGCATCAAGAGGCTTGGTTTCGGAATCGCGAGAGCATAACGGACAACAGCCGTTCAAAAAACGGGGCTCTCAATAAAAAGGGGAGCGGATTGCTCCGCTCCCCTCTCAGACTGGCCGGGCATCGGTCGATGCCCGGGGATTTCGTTTACTTCTTCGGCAGGAACGGTTTCCAGGCGTTCTCACCGAGGGCGTCGACGGCACGCTTGCCGGCGCTCGGCTGGCCGGCCGGTCCGGGCGGCAGCTGGTTCGGCGTCGGCGGCGTCGGGGTGGTGGAATTCTCACGGCCGACTTTCGCCGCGATCACGTCCACGCCCATCGCCTTCTTCAGCATGTTGATGCCTTCCAGGGAAGCATCGGCCGAGCGGGTCAGCGACTCGCGCGCATCCTGCGGGTTATGGAAGCCGACGGAGTTCTCGGCGGTCCACCATTCCCAATACAGGTTGGCGTCATACTGCAGGTCGTAGGCCTTGTTCAGGATGTCCTCGGAGACCTTTCCGCTCCACTGGGCGCGGTTGATCCAGTCGATGAAGTCCGACAGATGGTGCTCGGCTTTCATGACCTTGCCGCGGATGTAGGCCTGGATGGAGTCGATCTGGTACAGCGCTTCCTTCTCGCTCCAGTCCTTGTGGCAGGTCAGGCAGGTTTCCTTGACGCGGTAGCGCGGCGACTTCTGCGCGTGCGAGGTCCAGGTCTTGCCGTTGGCCGCCTTCTGCTTGGGCATGTGGCAGTCCTTGCACTCCACGCCTGCGCGCTCGTGCTTCGAGCCCCAGAACACTTCCGTTTCCGGGTGCTGGATCTTGGGCAGGAAGGCGCCGGTCAAGGTGTGCTTGAAGTCCTTGAACTTGTACTGGTCCACCGCGACGCTCTTGTAGTCGAACACGTTCGCCCACTGGAACAGGTTGGTGCGGCGGTCAGCCATGCCCACGGGGGTGTGGTTCTTCGGGTCGGAGCAGTCCCAGCCGGTTCCGCAGGTGTATTCGACGTGGCACTGGGCGCACATCACCACGGAGTCGGATCTGGACAGCATGCCGATGGCGCGGAAGTCCTCGCCGCCACGCTGGAAGACGACCTTGGTCATCTTGGTCTGCTCGCTCTTCACCGGATCGTACGGATAGGTGCCGAGCTTGCGGTCGACCACGGCGTTGATCAGCGCATCACGCACCACGCGCGGGCCGGTCGAGTGCGGGTCGTGGCAGTAGAAGCAGTTCAGCGGATGGCTCATGGCGCGCGCGAACTCCACCGTCGAGGAGGTGCGGGCCCACTTGGCCTTGGGATCCGGATCGCCCATGTACTTCCAGTCGAGGATGTGATCCTGCGTCTTGCAGTTCATGCACACTGGGTTCACCGCGGTCACGGTCTGGCGCATCATGCGCTTCTGGTCGGAGGTGCTGGGATCCAGGTCACGCATCACGTTCCAGGCGCCGTTCGCGGCCAGTTCGGCCTTCGACTGATAGGTCCAGTCCTTCCACTGCATGCGGCCGCCGAAGGAGCGATCCACCGCCCACTGGTCGACCAGCATGAAGGCGTGCGAACGGGGCTCGGCGTGCTCCTTGGAGAAGCCGAAGCCGTCGATCAGCTTGTCGAACTTCGGCGACACGCTCTTCGGATCGGCCTTTTCATGCCGCGCCTTGGACTCGTAGTTGATCTGCACGAAGTCGTTGTACTGCTGCGTGTGGCAGGTGGCGCAGGCGCGGTGGTCCTTGCTGGTGCCCGGACGCGTGCCCATGTTGCTGCCCTTGGCGGTCTTCAGGTGCTCCTCTGCGGTATGGCAATAGGCGCAGTTGACCGAGGCGTGACGACCATTGGTGTGCCATTCCTCCACATTTTCGTGGCAGGAATAACACTTCTTGGCGTCCACCATCTTCGGCGGCGGTGCTTTGGCGGGCTCCGGCGCCGGCATCACCGGCTTGGCCACCGATGCCTGCACGCCAAAGGCGAATAGCGCGGCGGCCAAGCCTGACGCCATTCGGCTCCACATGCTCAATCTACTCATGTCCATCTCCTTTTGAATTACCCTCGTTTGGTGGCCCGGTGCAACACAACAAACGCGTGGGCCAGCCGGTTTCACTACCTTGCGGTGATGAGTTGCGCGTCTGTCATAAGCCTCCTTTTCCTTGCGTGAAGTCAGCTCTTGCTGCAATCAGGCGAATGCGTCCGCCATGATGTTCTTGAACCAGCCGTGCACATACTCGGACTCCAGCTTGCGCTGCAGCTTGAGTTGCGCCTCGTCGGGCAGGTTGACCGGGCTGATGCCGCCAGCCTTGGTGTCGTACACCAGCTTGCCGTCCTTGATCCGGTAGATGTGCACCACCGAGAAGCCCCAGTCCTTCTCCGCCACGCTATAGCAGGTATTGACGAAGAAGGGCTCGGGCGCCGGTACGCCGTTGATCTTGGCGAGGATGGCGCCGACCGCGACCTTGGCCTGGGTGTTGGCCATGTGCGCGGACTTGGGCGCGCCATAGACCGGCAGGTCGCCGTGCAGGCAGGAATCGCCGACCACGTAGATGTCCTTCTGCACGGTGGATTCCATGGTCAGCATGTCGACGGTGCACCAGCCCTTGTCGTTGGTGAGGCCGGTGTTCATGGCGATGAGGCCGGCATGGTGCGGCGGGATGATGTTGACGACGTCGCCCTTGAAGTCGTTGAAGTCGCTGGAGGCGGTGTTGCTCTTGGGATCGAACTTGACCACCTTGCCGCCGGAGGCGCCGGCCACCCATTCGATCATGCCGGGGTAGTGCATCTTCCAGGCCTGTTCGAACAGGCCTTTCTTGGAGAAGGAGTCGTTGGAGTCGGCGATGAGCACTTTCGACTTCATCATGCCCTTCTTCTTGAAGTAGTGGGCCACCTGCGAGGCGCGCTCGTAGGGTCCGGGCGGGCAGCGGAAGGGTCCGGGCGGCACGGTGATGAGGAAGGTCTGGCCATCCTTCATGCCTTCCAACTGCTTCTTCAGGGCGACGCTCTGGGGGCCGGCCTTGTAGGCGTGCGGATGGGTGGTGTTGGCGACCTGCTCGGTGTAGCCCTCGACGCCCTTCCAGTTGAAGTCGATGCCGGGGGACAGCACCAGGAAATCGTAGTTCAGGCTCTTGCCGCTCTTCAGCTTGACGGTTTTCTTGCCGGCGTCGATGGCCACCGCGTCGTCGAAGACGACGTTGACACCGCGCTTCATGAGGCCGTCATAGCCGGCTTGCAGATAGTCCAGGGTGCCGTGGCCGCTGATGAACTCGTTGGACAGCGGGCAGGAGGTGAAGGTCTTCTCGCGCTCGACCAGGGTGACATCCAGGCTGGAGTCGCCGATCTTCAGATATTTGGCCGCGGTGGCGCCACCGAAGCCGCCGCCCACCACCACCACGCGGGCCTTGCCGGCGCCCTTGCCGGCGCTCTTGCCACCACCCGAGGGCGAGGCGCAGGCGGTGAGGGGAACGATGACCGAGGTGGTGCCCAGGGTCTTGAGAAATTCGCGACGATTGAAGCTCATTCTGGTCTCCTTACTTGGGCTGGGCAGCGTAGTACTTGGCGGCGGCGGGCACATCCTCCTCGGCCAGCCTCTTCACGTTGCCGCGCATCTTCTTGTGGGGCATCTTGGTGGTCTCGACGCGGTACTTCATCATCTCGAGTTCCATGTATTGCGCCCACTGGCCGTTGATCTTCGGTGTCTCGTCGTCATCCGGCTGGCCGCCGGTGGCGCCGTGGCAGGTCTCGCAACGCTCCGTGGCACTCTTGCCCTGGGCGACGACCTTGTCGTCGGCCTTCTGCACCACGGCGACGTAGGGCAGCTTGGAGAAGTAAGTGGCCAGCTTGGCCAGTTCATCCTCGGTGTAGCCCTTGACGTGGCGGTCCATGGTGGCGGCGTAGCGTTCTCCGCTCTTCCACTGCAACAGCAGGGTTTTCAGGTACTTCTCGGGCAGCCCGGCGATATTGGGCATGTTCGGCCCGACGGACACGCCGTTCAGGCCATGGCAGGCATTGCAGGTACGCGCCAGGTCTTCGGTGGGGCCGGCCTGGGCGGTCAGGGAAGCCAGGCCGAGGCTGGCCAGGGCGATCAGCAGTTTGTTACGCATCGTCTCCTCCATGGGTAACGGCAGACAGGAAATACCCCCATCCGCCATAGGGGTGCCCATAGTAGAAACAAGCCAGGGGGGTATTCCTTGATGCCTATCAAATTTTATTGATATCTGCGGGTCTGAAAACCGCGTGGATATTGGTTTTCACGGGTGCAGGCGGAAACAGGCGCAGAGTCGGATTGGTAGTAATGTGCCGGCGTGGGGTGGCCGATATCCGATAAACGGCTGATTTCTTTTGCGCCGCATCATCCGGGCTGTTCGCGGCAGGCAAGAAAAAGCCCGCCGAAGCGGGCCTTTGAGCGGAATGAAGCGCAGCTTATTTCGGGCAGGCGTCGTCGCCGGGCACCTTGCCGGGCATCAGCAGGAACTGCTCGAAGGGGCCCATGACGCGCATGGCTTCCGCCTTCGGACCCTGGAACTTGAGGCGGCCGAACATCATGGCGCGCATGGGGCCGTATTCGCCGGCGCCCATCTCGCGCCAGCGCTTGGTCTCGGCGTGCATGACGTAGTCCATGTCATCGTTCAGGCTGGTGTTCTTGATCGGGCCGCCGTAGGTGCAGAGGGCCTTGCCGCCCTGGCCGGAGATGACCAATTCCACCTTGGTGTTCTCGCCGCAGTCGGTGCGGTACATATGGATGATCTTGTAGCCGCGACCGCCGTCGTTCTTGATCCAGCGCTCGGCCAGTTCATCGGTGAGCACGGGGTTCTTGTTCCAGGCCTGGCAGGCCTGGCCCGCCCACTCGGCGGACATCAGGGGGGCCGCCTGGGCGGACAGGGAAAGCAGGCCGGCTGCGGCCAGGGCGATGGTGCTGATGCGCATGGTGTTCTCCTCCGAACGTTGCGATGCAAACCGCGTGAAGCGGGCGGTAAATGGCTGTGCAAGGTTAGCCTCGACAGGGGGGGCTGTCAAAGAAACCCTTTGATCTGTCGGTTCATTTTCTCAATGCGGCAGGTGCTGCTTGAGGGCGCCGTACAGCCAGGTGCCGTGCAGGGCGCCGGCCAGCACCACCATGGCGCCCAGCGAGCCGGTGCCGGCCATGGCGAACATGGGGCCGGGACAGAGGCCGACGAGGCCCCAGCCGAAACCGAAGATGAGTCCGCCCAGCACATAGCTGACGGTGCCGGGGGCCTTTTCCGGGATGTCGATGACCTGGCCGTCCAGGGCTTTCTTGTGGCCGAGGCGCTTGACGATCTGGATGCTGACAAGGGCGGTGATGATGGCCGAGAACAGGATGCCAAACATGTGGAAGCTCTGGAAATGAAACATCTCCTGGATGCGGTACCAGGAGGCGGCTTCCGACTTCACCAGGACGAAGCCGAACAGGATGCCGACCAGCAGATAGGGCAGATAGCGGAACATGATGGCGTCATCCCACGAGCATATGGGGAACCAGGAACCAGGAGGCGATCAGGCCGCCGCCGAAGATGCCCAGCACCGCGTAGAGGGAGGGCAGTTGCAGGGTGGACAGCCCCGTGATGGCGTGGCCGGAGGTGCAGCCACCGGCATAGCGGGTGCCGAAGCCCACCAGCACGCCGCAGGCGAACAGGAAGGTGAAATTGCGCACGCTGGTGAGGAACAGTTCGTCGGGAACCAGCTTGCCTTCCGGCAGCAGAAAGCCCCAGGACAGCAGCATGTCCTGGGCGGCCGGCGAGAGCTGCACCGGATTCGGGTCGGCGAACACCACACCGGCGAGATAGCCGCCGAGGGCCGTGCCGATGACGAAGACCAGGCTCCAGGTGTGCTCCTTCCAGTTGTAGCGAAAGAAGTCGACCTCCACCATGGGCGGCTGGGTGATGGCGCAGAGGTGGCGCAGGTTGTTGGAGATGCCGAAGGAACGGTTGCCGATGAACAGCATGAGCGGCACCATCAGACCGATGATGGGCCCCGCGACATACCAGGGCCAGGGATGGATGAGCCAGTCCAAGGTCTTCTCCAATGTGGTTTTACGGCACGATTATATAAGCAATTACTAATAAACCAAGCGCCTTGGTCGGAATTAACCAGCCCGGCATGCCCGGCCGGCTGCCCATGCTTCAGGGGCGCACGGCGTTCCCAGCCAGGACCAGGTCGATGCGGCGCTGGATGCGCGCGGCGGCATCCGTGTCCGCGCTGGCCTGGGCACGGCGCAGGCTCACCTCAAGCCAGGCCAGCAGGGGACGCCGCCAGCCGCGCTCGGAAGCGGTGTCGACGGCGAGCGCGAGGGTGGCCGGATCGGCACGGCTCGTCTTGAAGAGGAGCGCGGCGGCGACAAGACGCGGCAGCGGCGCCTGGATCTCGGCCACCGCGCGGCGGGCGGCGGCGTCCTCCTTCGCGCCCATCAGGGTGGCGTAATGCGCGGGCAGCAGCCTGGCGTCGAGGCCGTTCCAGTCTCCCGCGAGAAAACGGACATAGGCGCGGTCCTCGGCGGCGGCGTCCGCCGCCAGCCGCTCGTAGCCGTCGCAGGGGGAGAAATCCAGGCTGGCGACGCGGACGGCGCAGGCAGCCAGTTCGGCGCGCGCCAGCAGATCGACGCGGCCGGACCGGGCGATGTCGGCGCGGGCCTTGCCGAGGGCCTGTTCGGCCGCGCGCCCGTCACCCTCCAGCCAGCGCTGTTGCGCGTACTCCAACTGGCTGACGGCGTCCATCTTCCAGTTCGCGGGCGGCGGCTTGCCGCCACAGCCGGCGAGCAGGAAGGCCGTCACCGCGAACGCGCCGGCAAGCAGGGCGCGGGTACTCATGGCGTGCGGATCTCCACGTCGCGGGTGAACGGCCATTTGCGGTTGATCTCGTTGATCAGGTGGTTGATCTTGCGCAGGCTGTCGTCGACGTCCGCGCGCAGGCGGCCCATGTCGGCGGTGGCTGCGCTGACGTTGCCGGTGATCTTGGTGATGTCGGCGCTGGCGGTCTGGGCGTTGGCCAGGATGACATCGACCTTGCGCAGGCTGTCGCGGGCGTCGCCCAGGATGGCGTTGACCTTGGCCACCGACTGCCGGGTCTGGTCCATGACGCCGTCGGGGCCGAATACCTGGCTGTCGGTCTTGGTGAGGATGCCGTCGACCTTGAGGGAGACGCCGTCGAGGTGGGCCAGCAGGGAATTGGTCTTTTCCAGGACGCCGACCACCTGCCGAGCCTGCTCGGGACCGCCCAGCACCCCCTCGAGGATGCCGTATTCGCCGGCCATGCGGTCGGCGACGGTGGCGACGCTGCCGAGGGTGCGATTGATCGCCGACTCGCCCGTGGTCATGGCTTCCACGTTGGTGAGGATGTCTTTCATGCGTTCCACCAGCAGCGGGATTTCCTGGGCGATGTCGCCGGTGTGGAGAGCGCGCGTTTCCCCGTCGGGCAGCGGCGCGTCGCTGAGGTCGGTGCTAAAGGCCTTGATCTTGACCACGCCCAGCAGGTTTCTTTCCAGGAGGAACACGCTGCTCTGCTTCAGCCAGCGCGCGTCCTGTTCCGGCACCGCAATTTCGATGCGCACCTCGCCCTTGTCGCCGAGGTCGAGCCGCTTGACCTGGCCGATGCGAAAGCCGGAGAAGGTCATCGGCATGCCGACGCTGATCCCCTCGGCGTTCTCCGCGATGAGCACCAGGCTGCGGGTCTCCTCGAAGGCGCCGCGCGCGTGCAGGACGTAGAGGGCGAAGGCGGCGATGAGCACCAGGGTGAAGCTCAGCAACAGGCCGATCTTCAGCTCCAGGTTCTTCACCAGGGGGGGCACGATGGGCCGTTTCACCGGCTCGGGTACAGGGGGGCGTTCCATCGGTAATCCAGAATCCAGCAGTCGTTGGGGAGGTCTTCCAGTCGAGCCAGCAGGTTTTCGAGATAAGGCGGGTAATGCAGGTCCGGCAACAGCATACCCGGACGATCCACCAGAATGACAGGGGGGGCGGCGATGAGGGCGCGCAGCAGCTTGGCGACGAAGCGCTCCTCATGGTTCAGGTCCGGATCCCGCCGGAAGGCAATGTCCGTGTGGCCGGCCCGGCCCAACAACGCCCAGGCCCGGTCGGCAGCGGCGTCGTAGGCCAGGTTCTCGCGGTACTGGGGAATCATGGCGATGTTGTCGAGCACCGACAGGTTGGCGCGCAAAGGCAGGTCGGGAGAAACCAGGATGGACTCCGGATGCGCGGCGATGAGGGCGCGGCGGCCGGCGTCATCGTCCAGCCATTGCATGACGGGTTTCATGTGTATTTGTAGGCCAGCGAGAGCATCTCGATCAGCATCAGCACGAAGAACAGCCTGACCATGCCGCGCAGCACGGAAACCGGCGCCATGAACAGCTTGCGCGGCGTGGCCAGGCCCTCGGCCACCGGAATGACGGTGACGGCGAGGCCGAAGGCCAGGGTCTTCAGCAGCAGTCCGAGCATGATTTGCGCGTCGAACACCTTGGCCATGACGCGCGAGAAATCGGGCAGGCTCCAGGGTTGCGGGCCGTACACGGCGACATAGGCCAGCACCAGGGTGAGCGCCGAACTGACGGTGACCAGGGCCAGCACGGAGACCACGCCGCCGATGACGCGCGGCATGAATTCCAGACGCAGGGTATCGACGCCGGCATCCTCCAGGGCCTCGATCTCGCCTTGGATCTTCATCAGCGCCACCTCGGTGTTGATGGCGGAACTGGAACGCAGGGCCACGAACAGGGCGGTGAGCAGGGGCAGGATTTCCAGCACCAGCATGCGCACGGACAGTTCCAGGGCGTATTCGGAATAGCCGAACTGCGCCGCCGTGGACACCACGATCTGGATCAGCATGTAGGAGAGCAGCGCGGCGAACAGCGTGAAGAGGGGCAGGATCTGCCAGGCGGTGAAATAGATCTGCTTCATCACCACGTCGCGGGTGGCGCTGTTGTAGGCCGACGGCGCGCAGGCGAAGACGATGGCGCGCCCGGCGAAGCGCAGGGTGTCGCGCCAGATGCGCCAGGTGCCGAGCAGCCCGGCGCCCCGGCGGGTGAGTAAGGGAGTCAGGAAGGCCATGGCGGAATGGTACTACCGGTGGCGGTCAACCAATTCCCGGTTAAGGCGGTTGTATCATGTGAACGTCTGACGAGATCCCGCCATGAAAGCCACCCTTGCCCTGTTGTCCGTCTGCCTGTTGTCCGCCCCGGCTTTCGCCGCTCCGGGTGTCATGCTGCGCGACGATGACCTGAGGACCGCGCCCGCCGCCAACGCCGCCGCCGTCGGCCGCGTCGCCAAGGGCGCCACGGTCGACATCGTCGCCCGTCAGGGCGGCTGGACGCGCATTTCCGGCGGCGGCCGAAGCGGCTGGGTGCGCATCCTGTCGGTCCGCACCACCGCCCCGGCAACCGGCCTCGGTGACGTGCTCGGCGCGGTGGAGGCGGGCACCGCCCGGCGCGATCCGGGCAAGGTGGTGGCGGTGGCCGGAGTGCGCGGCCTTGACGAGGAGGAGTTGAAGCTGGCCCGCTTCAACGCGGCGGAACTGCAACGCCTGAGCGGCTACGCCAGCAGCCGGGCGGAAGCGGAAGCGTATGCGCGCGAGGTGGGCCTGCGCCCCGCCAAGCTGGCCTATCTGCCCAATCCCAAGCGGCAGTCCAACCAGCCCAAACAGAATGGTTCCGCTTTTCCCTGGAACGAGGGGGGCCTATGAACAGGGTCCGCGTGATGCGCAAAACCCTGCCGACCCTGCTCGTTGCCATCGTGCTGGGTGCGGGCTTCGCCCAGGC
The DNA here is from genome assembly GCA_009772925.1 of bacterium. Lineage (GTDB taxonomy): Bacteria > Pseudomonadota > Gammaproteobacteria > Burkholderiales > Thiobacillaceae > PFJX01. The sequence goes on along the minus strand of WOUQ01000009.1, from coordinate 41,542 downwards.
CGGCGACCTGGAGGAGATCCTGAAGCAAATGATGCGGGGCCAGTCGGCGCCCGCGCAGCCGGCCCCCACACAGCCGGTCCCGCCCGCACCGCCCGCCGTCCCCACCCGGCCAGCACCGCCCGTGGCGCCCGCGGCCGCCCCCGAGAAGCCGCGCGATCAACTGCTCAAGGCTTTGCTGGGCGGCGCCACCACGCAGGAAGAGGAAGTGCGCATCGGCCAGCAGATCGCCGGCAATCTGCTCGGCGCCGCGCCGCTGGTGCGCGACGAAGCCCTGCAACGCTACGTCAACCGGGTCGGGCTCTGGGTTGCCCTGCAGAGCGAGCGGCCCGACCTGCCCTGGCATTTCGGCGTCATCGACAGCGACGCCATCAACGCCTTCGCCGCGCCGGGAGGCTACGTTTTCCTTACCAAGGGGCTGTATCGCAAGCTGCGCAACGAGGCGGAACTGGCCGGCGTGCTGGGCCATGAGATCGGCCATGTCCTCCGCCAGCATCACCTCAAGCTGCTGCGGCAGTCGCAGGGCATCGCCGCCCTCGGCGGTTTTCTCGGCCGCAAGGTGAAGGACGAAAGCGAACTGGTGCAGAACCTCATCGGCAATGGCGCCGAGATCGTCGCGCGCGGTCTGGACAAGGATGCGGAATACGAGGCCGACCGCATCGGCATGGTGCTGACGGCGCGCGCCGGCTACGACGTCTACGCCCTGCCGGCGGTGCTGGCGGAGATCGGCCATGTGCCGAGGAACGACAAGAGCGTCTCCCTGTTGTTCAAGACCCATCCGCCGCCGGCGGATCGCCTGGAACATCTGGCGGAGGCGGTGGGCGAGCGGCTGGAGGGCGTGCCCGAAGGACAGAGCGGTGAAAAGCGTTTTTATCGCCTGCGCTGATCCCGTTTGCGGGGACGGCGTGTGAACCTGCGCGGTCGCCGCGTCCTCGGCCAGTTCATCGCCAGCCTGGTGCTGCTGTTGCTGTTGGCCTTCCATGCCGGAGGGCTTTTTCGTCTGGGTTTCGTCGATCGCCTGGATGCCGCCCTGTACGACCTGAAGGTGCTGCTGTTCCAGGACCGCAGCGGGGATGATCGCGTGGTCATCGTCGACATCGACGAGAAAAGCCTCAAGGAGATCGGCCGCTGGCCCTGGCCCAGGGAGCAGACTGCCCGCCTGACGCGCAATCTGTTCGAGCAGTACGGCGTCGCCGCGGTGGGCTTCGACGTGGTGTTCGCCGAGGCCGACCAGAGTTCCGGCCTGCCGGTGCTGGAGCAGCTGGCGCGCGGCGCGCTGGCCGGAGACGCCGGTTTCGCCGCCAGCCTGGCGCGCATCCGCTCCGGCCTGGACTATGACGGCATGCTCGCCGAGGCGCTGGCGGCGGGTCCGTCGGTATTGGGTTTCTACTTCAATGTCCTGCCGCCGGCGCAGCGCGTCGGCCAGTTGCCGGCGCCCGTGCTGGACTGCGCCGAGCTCCGCGGCCTGGGTGTGACCCCCGTGCGGGCGGAAGGCTACAACGCCAACCTGCCGCGCCTGCAGGCGCGCGCCGCCGGCGCCGCGTTCTTCAACATGGAGGCGGATTTCGACGGCGTGGCACGGCGCATGCCCATGGTCATCGAGCACGCGGGCCACTGCTACGGCTCGCTGTCCCTCGTCACCACCCAGGCCGGCATGGGCATCGATGCCGCGCGGCCGCGGCCGGGGGCGGGCTACCGGCCACCCGCTCTCGACCTGGACGGCCTGCGCATCCCCCTGGACGGGGCTGGCCGCGCCCTGGTGCCCTATCGCGCCGAGCAGGCCTTTCCCTACCTGCCCGCCACCGATGTCATCCACGCGCGCGCCCCCACCGCCCTGCTGGAAGGGCGCATCGTCCTCATCGGTTCCACCGCCCCCGGCATCATGGACCTGCGCGTGACGCCGGTTTCCAAGGTCTTCCCGGGCGTGGAGATCCACGCCAACCTGATCGCCGGCATCCTCGACGGCACGGTGAAATGGGAGCCGGTGGGCAGCACCGGCCTGCAAGTGACCGTCATTGTCGTCTTCGGCCTGCTGCTGGCGGCACTGCTACCGCTCGCCACGCCGCTGTGGGCGGCGCTGGCCGCGCTGCTGCTGAGCATCCTGCTGGTCGCCGGCAACTTTTACGCCTGGACCGCCGCGCACGCGCAACTGCCTCTGGCCGCGCCGCTGCTGACGGTGTGGGGCCTGTTCGTGCTCAACATGAGCTGGGGCTTCTTCGTCGAGGCCCGCTCGAAGGCGCAGATCACCCGCCTGTTCGGCCAGTACGTGCCGCAGGAACTGGTCGACGAGATGGCGCGGGATCCCGCGCGCTACAGCCTGCGCGGCGAGTCCCGCGTGATGAGCGTGCTGTTCTCCGACATCGTCGGCTTCACCGGCATCTCGGAAAAGCTGGAAGCCGCCCAGTTGGCGGAGATGCTCAACGTCTACCTGTCGGCGATGACGCGGGTGGTGCAGGAAGGGCGCGGCACCATCGACAAGTACATCGGCGACGCCATCATGGCCTTCTGGGGCGCGCCCATGAGCGACGCACAGCATGCCCGCGACGCGGTGCTCGCGGCGCTGGCCATGCAGGCCGAGCTGGAGCGGCTGAACCCGGTTCTGGAGGCGCGCGGCTGGCCGCCGGTGAAGATCGGCGTGGGCGTCAACACCGGCCGCATGAGCGTCGGCAACATGGGTTCCGAGTTCCGCATGGCCTACACCGTCATGGCCGACGCGGTGAATCTGGCCTCGCGTCTGGAGAGCCTGACCCGCCAGTATGGCGTCGGCGTGCTGGTGGGCGAGGCAACGCGCGAGGCCTGCGCCGACATCGCCTGCCAGTTGATCGATCGCGTGCGGGTCAAGGGCAAGGATCAGCCAGTGTCCATCTACGAGCCCCTCGGACACGCCGCTGAGCTGTCGCCCGAGCGCGCCAGGGAGGTCGAGGACTTCGCCGCCGCCTTCGCCGATTACGAGGCGCGGCGCTGGGACGAGGCGGAGATCAAGCTGATGGAACTGAGCCGCCGGCAGCCGCGCAAGCTGTACCAGGTCTACCTCGATCGCGTCACCCATTTCCGCTTCAATCCGCCCGCCGCCGACTGGGACGGGGTGTTCACCTTCACCAGCAAATAGGAGCCGGCGCATGCGCATCGAGGTTCTCGGCTGCTCCGGCGGCATCGGCGACGGGCGCCACACCACCTCCTTCCTCGTCGACGACGACATCCTGCTCGACGCCGGCAGTGGCGTCACCCGCCTGTCGCGCCAAGCGCTGCTGCGCATCGACCACGTCCTGCTCACGCACAGCCATCTCGACCACATCCTCAGTCTGCCCCTGCTGCTCGACAGCGTCGCCGGCGAGCGGGCGCAGCCGCTGACGCTGCACGCCATTCCCGAAGTGCTGGAGATCCTCAAGGACCACCTGTTCAACTGGCGCATCTGGCCCGATTTCTCGCGCATCCCTTCGGCGGAAGCGCCGTTCCTGCGCTACGCCCCGCTTGCCGTGGGACGGCCGCTGCGCCTGGGCGCGCGCGAATTCACCGCCATCGATGCGCACCACGTGGTGCCGGCCACCGGCTACCTGCTGCGCGGCGCGGCCGGCAGCCTGCTGTTCTCCGGCGATACCGACAGCCACGACGCGCTGTGGCAGGCGGCCGCCGAAGCCGCCGACCTGCGCCATCTGGTGGTGGAATGCTCCTTCGAGAACGCCCAGGCGCACATCGCCCATGCCGCCCGCCATTACCATCCGGCCAGCCTGGCGGCCGATCTGGCGCGTTTGCGGTCCGGCCCGGAGGTGTGGATCAGCCATCTCAAGCCCGGCGGCGAGGCCGGCATCCTCGCCGAACTGGCGGCGGCGACAGCGCGCCCTGTCACCGCCCTCAGCCAGGGCCAGGTGCTGGAAATCTGATTCTCCCGGCTCCGGCCGCGCAGGGACGATGCGGACGGGATTGCGCTTCGATTTTCGCGGCTGCGTCGGTTTTTACGACGCCTGCCATAGGATGTGACACGCTTCACAGGCCCGGCCGTCAAGTTCCCGGGCAAACGGCCGATAAACCATCCATGCCGGAACACGGTTACGTCACTTGAACTCAGCCGCATTACCCAGCAGCCACTCCGATCCGTCCGTCGCGCCCGCCTCCGGGGAACGTCTGGCCGACCGCCTGGCGGATTTCCTCTCGCGCGTCTCGCCGCGCGGCGCGGTGCGCTTCGTCTCGCATGCGGGCGCGGCCTGGCTGGGCTATGACGCGGAGCACTTCCGGCGTGGCGATGACCTGCTCAGCATGGTCGCGGAGGAAGATCAGCCGGCCCTGCGCGCCGTCCTGGCGCAGGCCGGCAAGCTTGGCCGCCAGGCGCTGAATGTGCGCCTGCTGCGCGCGGACGGGGTTTCCCTGGCGGTGACCTGTCGCGTACTGCATCTGGCCGGCGCGGGGGAGCGCGCGGAGTTGCTGTTCGCTGCCTGGGAGCTGGGGGAGCTTGTCCGCGCCGGCGAGACCGCCGCCCCGAGCATCGCCGCCGATCCCGTCACCGGCTTGCCGACGCGGCCCCACCTGCTGGAGCAACTGGAAGAACTGGCGCGCCGGCCGGAGCATGCGTTTGCCCTGTTGCACATGGATCTGGACGGTTTCCAGAAGGTCAATGACGCCCTTGGCCATGCGGTTGGCGACCGTCTGCTGGCGGAAGCGGCGGGGCGCCTGGTCGCGGTCTTGCGCGCTTCCGACAGCGTGATCCGCTCCGGCAGCGACGAGTTCGCCCTGATCCTGCCGGGTGCGGCCAATCTGGACGCGGTCTTGCCGGTGGCGCGCAAGGTGCTGGCGGCCATGCAGAGGCCCTACATTCTCGGCGACAGTCGCCTGCACCTGAGCGCCAGCATCGGCATCGCCCTCTATCCCGAGCATGCCGCCGACGGTCAGCAACTGTTCCGCTGCGCCGACATCGCCCTGACCGCCGCCAAGCATGCCGGGCGCAACCGCTGGTCGGTCTATCTGGCGGAGGGGGCGGCGCAATCCAGCCGGCGCGTGGTGCTGGAAGAGCACATGTACGACGCCATCCAGAACGGCGAATTCGAGATGCATTACCAGCCCATCTGCCGCGCCGCGACCGGCGAGATCGAGGCGGTGGAAGCGCTGATGCGCTGGCACAGGCCGGAAGAGGGCGGCATCTCGCCGGCTGAATTCATTCCCCTGGCGGAAAGAAACGGGCTCATCGGTTTCCTCGGTACCTGGTCGCTGCGCGCCAGTTGCCACCAGGTCGCGCGCTGGAACGCGGCCTGGGGCACCCGCCTGCGCGCTTCCGTGAATCTGTCGCCGGTGCAGTTCCGCCAGGGCAACATCGTCAGCCGCGTGCGCGAGGTGCTGGGCGAGTCCGCCTTGCGCGCCGATTGCCTGTCTCTGGAAATCACCGAGGGCACCCTCATGCACGATCCCGGCGAGGTCGAGGAGGTGCTCAACGAACTGCGCGGCCTGGGCGTGAGCATTTCAGTGGACGATTTCGGCACCGGCTATTCCTCGCTCGCCTACCTCAAGCGCTTTCCCCTGTCCTGCCTGAAGATCGATCGCTCCTTCGTGCGCGATCTGGAAACCGACGCCAACGATCTCGCGATCGTCTCCGCCATCTTCGGCCTGGCCAAGGAACTGGGGCTGCGCGTGGTCGCCGAAGGCGTCGAGAGCGAGCGCCAACTGGCAATCCTGGCCGGCAAGGGTTGCGATCAGGTGCAGGGTTATCTGTTGGGGCGGCCGGTTTCGGCGGCGGAGTTGACACACAAGGTGGAAAGCGGCGAATGGCGGCTAGCGCAATGAATGCAATCCAGGGACAACCTCCTTCAGGCCGCCCAGGCCCCGACCCGACGGAAAGCTTGCCGGCACGCATTCTGCGGCGCATGAATGAAAGCGGCGGCTTTCCCGCCCTGGACCATTCCGTGGCCCGCATCGTCGAGGCCCTGGAAATCGGCGAGGAGGATACCTCCCCCCTGGTGGATGCCGTTCTCGCCGACGTCTCGCTGACCCAGAAGGTGCTGCGCCTGGCCAATTCGGCCATGTACGCGCCCATCGGCGGCAGCGTCTCGACGGTGTCGCACGCCATGAAGGTGCTCGGCTTCGAGGCCGTCGGCCACCTGGCCCTGGGCGTCAAGCTCATCGGTTCCCTCGGCCAGATGCGCCCCGACTCGCGTTCGGCCGAGCGGGAACTGGCGCAAAGCCTGGTGGCGGGTTCCGTCGCCGGTTCCGTGGTCGCGCAGACGGCGGTGAAGAACGGCGAAATGGGCATGGTCTGCACCCTGCTGCATCGGCTCGGCCAGTTGCTGACCGCTTTCTATCTGCCGGACGAGTGGGCACGCATCCAGGGCGCGGTCGAGGCCGGACAGGACGAGAAGGAGGCCGCGCGCGCCGTGCTCGGCATGAGCCTGGATGAGCTGGGCACCTATATCGCCGGGCAATGGCGCCTGCCGGCGCGCATCCTGGCGACCCTGGGCGATACCACGCCGCCCGGCGAGAGCGAGGAGGACGCCTGGCTGCACGCGTTGACGCATTTCTCCCACCGCTCGGCGGATCTGATCACCGCCAGCGCCGGCAAAACACCGGCGCCTGCCATGGACGAGCTCGTCGCCACCTTCGCGCCGCTCCTGGGCGTGCCGCCGGGTGATCTGGTCGCGGCGGTGGGCGCGGCCACCGACGAGGCGACCGCGGAACCGCTGTTGGCGGGCATCCTGCTGGAACATAAGACCGCGCCACCACGGTCCGCTGCCGCGGCCGCGCCCTCCAGGGTACCCACACCGGCACCCGCTCCAGTGCCGGCTCCCGCATCCGCACCCGCGCAGACGAAGGTCAGCCGCCTGCAGGCCGGCATCGCCGCGTTGCGGCAGGCTGTGGCCGGGCAGGAGGATAGGCGAGGCATCGAGCAAGCGGCCCTTGCCACGCTCTTCGATGGTCTGCAACTGAGCCGCGCCGCCATCCTCCTGCTGGATGCCCAGCGGCGGGCCTATCGGGTAAGCGCCTGTCTGCGCGAGCGCGAAAGCGATCGCCTGGCCGAGGTATTGATCCCGTCCGGCACCGGCGCGGACCTTGTCCACCTGGCCCTGGCCAGAAAGCTGGATGTCTACATCGACAATCCGCGCGACGAGAAGATCGCCCCGCGGTTGCCGGCCTGGATCGGCAGCCACGGCACGCATCCCTTCTTCCTGCTGCCCATTACCGATCCGGCGGGCGACCCCATGGGCCTGGTGTTCGGCCAGCAGCGCGAGGATGTCAAACTCACCCGCGAGGAACTCGGCCTGCTCGCCGAGTTGCGCGATCTGCTGCGGCGTCGGCTGCACGCGGACGCCTGAGGGCCAGGCAAAAAAAAGAGGGGCCTCGCGGCCCCTCTTGCCAAGGCTGGCGGGCTTCAGCCCATCTTCACGGTGAAGTTGAAGTTCTCCGGCAGGCCCAGGGTGTCGGCCCAGACGTTCTTCGCCCAGGCGTCCATGTAGGCGAACTCCAGTTCGCTTTCCTCCTTGGAGACGCCGCCACCCTTCTGGGCGATCATGGCGGGCGGCGTCACCTTGCCGTCGGCCTCCTTCTTCGCCGCCTGGTAGCGGAACACCGTCGCCACGTGGAAGGCGGTGCCCATGCCGGTGGCCGAGTAGCAGGTGTTGGTGACCACCGGTGCGGCGTCGGGCTCGCGTCCGTTGACCATTTCGACGATCGCCGAGGCGGCCATCTTGGCGGTGTTGTTGGCCACCGAGCCGGACTTGGGGAAGTTGGTCAGGGTGGAGTCGCCGAGGATGTGCACGTTCTTCACGTGCAGGGACTCGAAGGTGCGGAAGTCGATGGCGCACCACGGGCCTTCCTTGCCGTCCAGGCCCAGGCGCACGCCGGCCATGCCGCAGACCTCGGCGGCGCGCATCGGCGGCACGACGTTGATGACGTCGCCCTTCACGTCGTCGAACTCGGTGCCCACCATCATCTTCTTGGGGTCCACCGCGCGCGGCATGTTGTTGGGACGGTAGTCGATCATGCTGTCCGGCGTGCCGAAGCCGAAGTGCTTCTTCCAGGCGGCCAGGAACAGGCCCTTCTTGGAGGCGATGTCCTCGTTGCCGTCGAGCACGATGATCTTCGACTTGGGCTTGGCCCGCTTGAAGTAGCTGGCCACGGTGCAGGCGCGCTCGTAAGGTCCGGGCGGGCAGCGGTAGGGGGCGCGCGGCACCGACATGACGAAGACGCCGCCGTCGGGCATGGCTTCCAGTTGCTTGCGCAGGGTGGCGGTCTGCGGGCCGGCCTTCCAGGCGTGCATGACGCTCTTCTGCGCTTCGGCGTCGTAGCCCTGCACCGCGTTGAACATCAGTTCGATACCGCCGGCCAGGACCAGGCGGTCATAGGCGAAGGTGGCGCCGCCTGCGGTCTTCACGGTGCGGCCGGCGGTGTCGATGCCGGTAACCGTGTCCTTGACCCATTTGTCCACCACCTTCTTGACGTTGTCGTAGCCGAAGGTGATGTCCTGCATGGTGTTGATGCCGGCCAGTACGGTGTTGGAGTAAGGGCAGGAAGTGAACGCGTCATTGGGTTCGATGACGGTGACCTCGATCTTGGGCTCCCACATCTTCAGGTAACGGGCGCAGGTGGCGCCGCCGAAGCCGGCGCCGACGATGACCACCTTGGGACGGGCGCCGCCGGCGGCGGGGCCGGTGCCGGCGCAGCCGGCGAGGGTGCCGAGGGAGGCCGCGCCGGCAACCCCGGCGGAGACTTTCAGAAAATCGCGACGATCAAATGCCATGTGTCTTCTCCTTGAATGGGGTTACTTGATGGCGGCGAACCAGGCGGCCATGGCCTCGTATTCGGCGTCGGTGTACCCCATGGCGTGCTTCTGCATGACCGTGGCATCGCGCTTGCCGTCACGGAAGTCCTTCATTTGCTGGACGAAATAGCCTTTCTCGAGGCCGGCCAGGCTGGGAATGGCGCCGCGGCTCTTGCCATCGGGACCATGGCAGTAGGCGCAGTTCGCGGACATGAAACGGGCGCGCACATCCGATGCCTGGGCGACGGTGACGGCGCCCAGGGTGCCCGCGAACAGCAGGGTGAGAGCGAGGGTTTTCTTCATGAGCTCCTCCAGTTGACAAAAAAGGGCGGTTGCCCGCCTGCCGATCTGAACCTGGCCGCGATGCGGCAGAACCAGAAACCTGGCTGCCTTGACAAAGATCAAGGAAGTCGAGGCCGGCATGGTGTCAGCGGGTTATTTGCGAGTCAACAAGCAAACTCTAATATTGGCGCGGCTTCCCGGCCGATAGGCGGGGTCGCGCGCCGGGCTTGGCGGCGGTCGCCAGCACGGTCCTGGACCGGGACCTGCGGTTCAGCCTGCCGCGCCGAGTTCGCGGGCGCGCCGCAGTCTGGCCTGGAGATCCTCGCCGGGGTTCTGTTCGCCGCCCTGGGCGGGCAGCCAGCCGGCGAGATGCGGCAGCAGCACATCGGCCAGGGCGTGGATCCAGACCGGCCGGTCGTTGAGGGCGGGGATGTGGTGGAACTCGCCACCGCCGGCATTGAGGAAGGTCGCCTTGCCCTCCATGGCGATTTCTTCCAGGGTTTCCAGGCAATCCGCGACAAAGCCGGGACAGGCGATGTCCACCCGCCGGGTCTTCGCCCGCCCGAGTTCTTCCAGGGTCTTGTCGGTATAGGGCTGCAACCACTCGGCGCGGCCGAAGCGGGACTGGAAGGTGACCCGGTACTGCTCGGCGGACAGCCCCAGGCTCTCCGCCAGCAGGCGGCCGGTCTTGCGGCACTCGCAGTGGTAGGGGTCGCCCAGGTCGAGGCTGCGGCGCGGCACGCCGTGAAAGCTCATGACCAGGGTGTCGGGACGGCCATGCTCGGCCCAGTAGCTTTCGATGCTCTGGCGCAGGGCGACGATGTAGGCGGGGTGGTCGTGGAAATGGCGCAGCGCGCGGAGTTCGGGCGGATTGCGGGTACGCAGCATGAGCTGCCAGACCGCGTCCAGGGCGGAGCCGGTGCTGCTGGCGGCGTACTGGGGGTAGAGCGGCAGCACCAGCAGGCGGTCGACGCCCTGGGCGCGCAGGGCCGCGATCTTCTCGGCCACGGAAGGCTTGCCGTAACGCATGGCGTAGTCCACCACCGGCGCCTCGGGCAGGCGGCGCGCCAGTTCCTCGGCGAGCAGGGCGCTTTGCCGTGCGGTGAAGTGCTTCAGCGGCGAGCCCTCGGGCCGCCAGATGGAGGCGTACTTTTCCGCCGATTTCGCGGGCCGGGTGTTGAGGATGACGCCGTTCAGGATCAGCCACCACAAAGGCCGGGGGATTTCCACCACGCGCCGGTCCCACAGGAATTCCTTGAGATAGGGGCGCACGGCCTGCGCCGTGGGCGCCTCCGGCGTGCCCAGGTTGATGAGCAGGACGCCGACGCGTGCTGGCTGGTCGTGGCGGAAGGAGGGTTCGGGGAGGTAGAAGGGCATGGGGGGGTAAACGGGAAAAGGGAAAAGGGAAAAGGGAAACGGGAAACGCGGGGGGAGGGGCGGTTTGGGTCTGTCCGTTTCTCTTTTCCCTTTTCCCGTTTCCCGAGTCAATGATACGAAAGCGCGTTCGACAGCAGTCGGGCGGTGATGTCGACGATGGGGATGACCCGTTCGTAGGCCATGCGCGTCGGGCCGATGACACCAAGGGTGCCGACCACCTCGCCGTTGACCTCGTAGGGGGCGGCGATGACGCTGCATTCGTCCAGGGGGGCGACGCCCGATTCGGCGCCAATGAACAACTGGATGCCGCTGGCGGTGTGGCTCACGTCCAGCAGTTGCATGAGTTCGGTCCGCTGCTCGAAGAGGCCGAACAGTTCGCGCAGGCGGTCCATGTTCGCCGACAGTTCCGGCGCGCCCAGCAGGTTGCGCTCGCCGGACAGCACGTATTCCTTGCCGGCGCCGCTGAAGGCGTCGGTGCCGGCGGCCACCACCAGTTCCATGAGCTGGCTGATGTCGGATTTAAGCGCCGCCAGTTCATCGGCCAGGCGGGGCTGTACCTGCTCGAAGGAAAGCCCGGCGAAATGCGCGTTGAAGTAGTTGGCGGCGCGCACCAGTTGGGCCGCGTCGTAAGCGCGCTCGGTGAGGATGACACGATTCTGCACCTCGCCCTCGGCGGTGACCATGATGAGCAGGATGCGTTTGTCCGACAGGCCGAGGAATTCGATCTGCCGCAGGTTCTGGTGGCGCCGCTTGGGGATCAGCACCACGCCGGCGTGAGTCGTGAGTTCGGCCAGCAGGTGCGAGGCGGCGTTGAGCAGGCGCTGCGGGTCGGCCGGCGCCAGGGTGGCCTCGATCTGGCGCACCTCGCCCTGATGCAGGGGCTTGACGGTGAGCAGGGTGTCGACGAACAAGCGGTAGCCGCGCGGCGTCGGCACGCGTCCGGCCGAGGTATGCGGGCTGGCGATGAAGCCGAACTCCTCCAGGTCCGCCATGATGTTGCGGATGGAGGCGGGCGACAGGTTGAGCTCGGCATACTTGGAAAGGGTACGTGAGCCCACCGGCTGTCCATCCTCGATGTAGCGTTCGACGAGGAACTTCAGCAGGAGCCGGGCGCGGTCGTTGAGGTCGGGCGTGTTGGGCATGAATCCTGCCGGGTTGGCCATGGAAGGGGATGGCTATAATTTCACGCCATGAAAGCCGATTTCAAGACCATCGCCCTGGTGGGCAAGTTCAACACCCCGGCCTGCACCGGTTCGCTGCTGCGTCTGGCGGACTTTCTCGGCAAGCGTGGCCATGTCGTGATGCTCACCGCGCATACCGCCGATTCCTGCGACCTGCGCGAATATCCGGTGGCCAGCCTGAAGGAAATCGGTGGCCAGGTGGACCTGGCCATCGTCATGGGCGGCGACGGCACCCTGCTCAACATCGCGCGCAGCCTGGCCGACAGCCAGGTGCCGCTGATCGGCGTCAACCAGGGGCGCCTGGGCTTCCTTGCCGACGTATCCATCGACACCATGTTCACCACCCTCGACGATATGCTCTCCGGCCAGTACGTGGCCGAGGACCGCATCATGCTGGAAGCCAGCGTGGAGCGGCACGAGGACGTGCTCATCGCCTCCTACGCCTTCAACGACGTGGTGGTGAGCAAGAGCACCATGGGCCGGCTCATCGAGTTCGAGGTCTACATCGACAACCAGTTCGTCTACAGCCAGCGCGCCGACGGCCTGGTGGTGGCTTCCCCGACCGGTTCCACCGCCTACGCGCTGTCCGCCGGCGGCCCCATCCTGCACCCCACCCTGGAAGCGGTGGTGATGGCGCCGATCTGCCCGCACACCCTTTCCGCCCGGCCCATCGCCGTGCACAGCAATTCGGAGATCGAGATCAACCTGATCCACGCCAGCGACGCCCGCGTCCACTTCGACGGCCAGCTCCACTCCGACCTGATGGTGGGCGACCGGGTGGTGATCCGCCGCGCCCGCAGGACCGTACGCCTGCTGCATCCGGAAGGCCACAACTATTACGACACCCTCAGGCAGAAGCTGCACTGGGGAGAGAAGCTGTGAGTGGGGAGTGGGGGTTGGCGAGCGGCAGCGCCCTGCCCGAAAGCCTGCCCGTTGCCCACTTCCCACGCCCCACCTCCCACACCTCAACTCCATGCTGCTGAGCCTGTCGATCACCGATTTCGTCCTGGTGGATCACCTGGATCTTGAGTTTCGGCCGGGCTTCGCCGTGCTCACCGGCGAGACCGGCGCCGGCAAGTCCATTCTGCTGGGCGCCCTGGCCCTGGTGCTGGGGGAGCGGGCGGATGCGGGCGTGGTGCGGGAGGGCGCCGAGCGGGCCGAGGTGGCCGCCGAGTTCGCCACCGGCGAGGTGCCCGGGCTTGCCGCCTGGCTGGAGGAATACGAACTGGCCGGCGACGACGGCGTGCTGCTGCTGCGCCGTGTGGTCGAGGCCGGCGGCCGTTCCCGCGCCTTCGTCAACGGCCGCCCGGCCACCGCCCAGCAGCTCAAGGAGGCCGGCGAATTCCTGGTCGACATCCACGGCCAGCACGCCCACTACTCCCTGCTCAAGGCCGCCGAGCAGCGCCGGTTGCTGGACGCCTATGCCGGCTGCGCCGATCTCGCCGCCGCCACAGCGGAACGCCACCGGCTCTGGCGCGCCGCCAGCGCCCGCCGGGAGGTCGCCGAACGCCAGGCCGGCGAACTGGACGCGGAACGCGAGCGCCTGGCCTGGACGGAACGGGAACTGGCCAGCCTGGCCTTTACCGCCGAGGGCTGGCAAGGCTTGCAGGAAGACCACCGCCGTTTGGCCCACGCCGCCGATCTGCTGGCCGGGGCCCGCGCCGCGGGGGAAGTCCTGGACGGCGACGATACCGGCCTGCTCGACCGCCTGCGCGCCCTGCGTCACCAGCTTGCCGACCTGGCCGGTATCGACCCGGCCCTGGCCGGACCCCTGGCCCTGCTGGAAAGCGCGGGCGAGGCCCTGCATGAAGCCGAGCGGGAACTGGCTCGCTATGCCGAGCGGGTGGACCTGGACCCGGAGGCCCTGAACGAGGCGGAACTGCGACTGGCCGCGATCCAGTCCGCCGCCCGCAAGTTTCGCGTCAAGCCCGAGGAGATTCCCGAGCGCCTGGCCACCACCCGCGCCCGCCTGGCGGAACTCGGCGCCGTCGCCGATCCCGAGGCCCTGGCCCGCGCCGAGGCGGAAGCCGAGGCGGCCTACCGCAAGCAGGCCGAGGCCCTCTCCCGGCAGCGCGGCAAAGCCGCCGGCAAGCTCGCCAAGGCGGTGACCGCGGCCATGCAACAGCTTGCCATGCCGGGAGGCCGCTTCGCGGTGGAACTCCCCGCCGGGGAAGCCGCCGCGCACGGCCTCGAAGACGTGGAATTCCAGGTGGCTCCCCATGCCGGCCAGGGTTTGAAGGCGCTGGCGAAGACCGCTTCCGGCGGCGAACTGTCGCGGGTGGGGCTGGCCCTGCAAACGGTGTTGTCCGGTGTCTCCGGCGCCGCCACCCTGGTCTTCGACGAGGTGGATGCCGGCATCGGCGGCGGCGTCGCGGAAATCGTCGGCCGTCTGCTCGCCGATCTGGGCCGCTCCCGGCAGGTGCTGTGCGTTACCCACCTCGCCCAGGTCGCCGCCCGCGCGGCCGGCCACTACCGCGTCAGCAAGTCCACCCGCGACGGCCGGGCGGTGTCGCGGGTGGACCGGCTGGACGGGGAGACGCGGGTGGAGGAAGTGGCGCGCATGCTCGGCGGCGTCACCCTCACCCCCGCCACCCGGGCGCACGCGGCGGAAATGCTGGCCGGCGTGGATACGACCACCGGCGTGAGAGAAAAGGCTGACAATCCCCGGCGGATTACGCCGCCAAGCGGCTAATCCGCCCTGCCTCCGGACTTGCCGGCCTTGCGGTTCGGGCAGTTCTCCTTGATGCACTCAACGTACAGATGCAGGGCGTGCTCGGCCAGGCGGAAGCCGCGTTCGGCGGCGATGGCCTGCTGGCGTTTCTCGATGGCCGGGTCGAAGAACTCCTCCACCTTGCCGCACTGCAGGCAGAGCAGGTGGTCATGATGGCTGCCGCGGTTGAGTTCGTAGACTGCCTTGTCGTTGTCGAAGTGGTGGCGCATCAGCAGGCCGGCGTGCTCGAACTGCGTGAGCACGCGGTACACCGTGGCCAGCCCGACGTCGATGTTCTCGGCCATGAGCAGGCGGTAGACGTCCTCGGCGGTGAGATGCCGACGCTCGGTCTGCTCGAACAGGTTGAGTATCTTGAGACGCGGGCCGGTGACTTTCAGGCCCATGGTCCGGAGTTGATCCGTGCTGGTCATGGTGCTTATGACGGAATAGGCAGATGCCGCTATCATAGCGCGGCTTTCCGTCCCCATAGCCAACGCCCAGTTCCATGCCTCCCTCCCTCCGCATTGCTTTCCTGGCGGTCGCGCTGCTTTCGCTGTCCGGCTGCGGCAGTTGGTCGAACCCCCTGGAGCGCGTCTTTCCCACCCACCGCATCGACATCCAGCAGGGCAATGCCGTCACCCAGGCGATGCTGGACAAGCTCAAGCCGGGCATGACGCCCTCGCAGGTGCGCTTCATCATGGGTACGCCGCTGATTGTCGATCCGTTCCGCGCCAATCGCTGGGATTACGTCTACCGTCTGGAAAAGGGTGGCAAGCTGGAACAGGCGCGGCGCATCACGGTGATTTTCGAGAATGACCGGCTGAAGGCCCTGGAGGGCGATGTCGTGGCCGCCCAGTTCGGGACCCGGCCGCCGGCGGAAGGGAGCGGGAATTGATCAAGGTATGCATCGCCGGGGCTTCCGGCCGCATGGGCAAGGCTTTGCTGGAGGCGGTGGCCGGCGCCGGCGATCTGCGCCTCGCCGCCGCCCTGGAACGGACGGGCAGTCCCTACCTGGGGCGCGACGCCGGTGAACTGATCGGCGTGCATCTTGGCGCGAACATCCGCGAGGATGTCGCCGAGGCGCTCGACAGCGCCGACGTGCTCATCGACTTCACGCGGCCGGAGGCGACCCTGCGCCACCTGGACATCTGCGCGCGCAAGGGAGTCGGCCTGGTCATCGGCACCACGGGTTTCGACGCCGCCGGCAAGGCGGCCATCGCCGCGGCGGCGAACACCATCCCCATCGTCTTCGCCCCCAACATGAGTGTCGGCGTCAACCTGGCCCTGCGCCTGCTGGACACCGCCGCGCGCGTGCTGAACGAGGGCTTCGACATCGAGATCGTCGAGGCCCACCATCGCCACAAGGTGGACGCTCCCTCCGGCACCGCGCTGCGCATGGGCGAGGTGGTCGCTGCCGCCCTGGGCCGTGATCTCAAGTCCTGCGCCGTGTATGGCCGCGAGGGTGTCACCGGCGAACGCGATGCCTCGACCATCGGCTTTGCCACGGTGCGCGGTGGCGACATCGTCGGCGATCACACCGTCCTCTTCGCCGGCGTCGGCGAGCGCCTGGAGATTACCCACAAGGCCAGCAGTCGCATGACTTTCGCCCTCGGCGCGCTGCGCGCGGCACGTTTCCTGGCAGGCCGGAAGACCGGCCTGTTCGACATGCAGGATGTGCTGGGCCTGAAGTAGCAGGTGGGTGGGCGTCCGCCCCGATGCGGGCTGCGCCTGGGTGCTCCCGCTGTGTGCCGGCTTGTCGGCGAGGCCTGCCCTTGAAGTGCCCGCTCCCACCCCCATCTACGGGGACGTTTTCAACCGGGATGCATGCGCCATGACCGATACCATGACCAAGGAAACCCTGGGCTTCCAGGCCGAGGTGAAGCAGTTGCTTCACCTGATGATCCATTCGCTCTACAGCCACAAGGAGATCTTCCTGCGAGAGTTGATCTCCAACGCCTCCGACGCGGCCGACAAGCTGCGCTTCGAGGCCCTCAGCGATGCCGCCCTGTACGAATCCGACCCGGAACTGAAGATCCGGGTGAGCATCGACAAGGAAGCCAAAACCATCACCCTGCGCGACAACGGCATCGGCATGAGCCGCCAGGAGGTGATCGAGCACATCGGTACCATCGCCAAGTCCGGCACCCGCGAGTTCTTCGGCAAGCTCACCGGTGACCAGCAGAAGGATGCCCAGCTCATCGGCCAGTTCGGCGTCGGCTTCTATTCCAGCTTCATCGTCGCCGAGCGGGTCACCCTCACCACCCGCCGCGCCGGCCTCACCCAGGAACACGGCGTACGCTGGGAGTCGGCAGGCAGCGGCGACTACACCCTGGAAACCGTGGAGAAGGCGGAGCGGGGCACCGAGATCGTCCTCCACCTCAAGGCCGACGAAGCGGAATTCCTCGATGACTGGCGGGTGAAGTCCGTCATCCGCGAATACTCCGACCACATCGCCATCCCGGTCGAATTCACCAACGAGAAGGGCGAGACGGAGACCGTCAACCGTGCCAACGCCCTCTGGGCCAGGTCCAAAAGCGACATCACGGAAGACGAGTACAAGGCCTTCTACAAGCACGTCGGCCACGACTACGAGGATCCCCTGGCCTGGACCCACGTCAAGGTGGAAGGCCGCCAGGACTACACCGCCCTGCTCTATGTGCCCGCCCACGCTCCCTTCGACCTGTGGGATCGCGACGCCAAGACCGGCGTGAAGCTCTACGTCAAACGCGTCTTCATCATGGAGGACGCGCGCAAGTTGATGCCCGCCTACCTGCGCTTCGTGCGCGGCGTCATCGACGCGGCCGAGCTGCCGCTCAACGTCTCGCGGGAAATCCTGCAGGAAACCCGTGACATGGAGATGATCCGCGGCGGCTGCGTGCGCAAGACCCTGGACCTGCTCGACGACATCGCGGAGAACCGCAAGGACGATTACACCAAGGTCTGGGAACACTTCGGCAAGGTGCTCAAGGAAGGTGTCGGCGAGGACCACGCCAACAAGGAACGCATCGCCAGGCTGCTGCGCTTCCGCTCCACCCAGGCCGACGAGGAAAGCGTCTCCCTGGCCGACTACCTGGGCCGCATGAAGGAAGGCCAGGACAAGATCTACTACCTGACCGCCGACACCCTGGCCGCCGCCCAGGCCAGCCCCCACCTGGAGGTGTTCCGCAAGAAGGGCGTGGAGGTGCTGCTGCTCACCGACCGGGTGGACGAATGGCTGGTGTCCAACCTGTTCGAGTTCGACGGCAAATCCCTGGCCTCCGTGGCCAAGGGCCAGGTCGATCTCGCCGCGGTCAAGGCCGAGGGGGATGCGCAAGCGGAAGAAGAGGCGCAGTCCGAGGATGCCGCTAAGCCTTTGCTGGAACGGCTGAAGAAGTCGCTGGAAAGCCGCGCCAAGGACGTGCGAGCCAGCCACCGCCTGGTCGAATCCCCCGCCTGCCTGGTGGCCGACGAGGGCGACATGAACGCCAACCTGGCGCGCATGCTGAAGCAGATGGGCCAGCAAGTGCCGGATACCCAGCCCATTCTGGAAGTGAACCTGTCCCATCCCTTGCTGAAACGCCTGGAAGGCGAGGACGGTGAGCGTTTCGACGAACTCGCCGGCCTGCTCCTGGACCAGGCGGTGCTGCTCGACGGCGGCCAGCTGGTCGATCCGGCCGGCTTCGTCAGACGGGTGAACGGCCTGCTGTTCGGCTGAGGGGCGTGACCGCGGCGGGGCTTCGCGTGTCGCCCCGCCGACCCCGGCCATCCATACCAATGCGTTCGCCGCGCCGGCGGACTACAGTAGCCACTTCAGTGAAGAGGAGCCCGACATGCGCAAGTGCTTCGCGTTGCTTTCCGCCCTGCTGTTCAGCCTGGCCGCGCACGCCGGCGGCGACTATCTGGTGGTGAAGACCAAGCAGGGCCGTTTCGAGGATGTGCGCGACGATCTCGTGAACGCCATCGAATCGCGCGGCATCAAGATCAACCATTTCAACTATATCGCCGACATGCTGGAGCGCACGGGCAAGGATCTGGGCGCCACCAGGCGGGTGTACGTGCAGGGCGAACAGGTCGAATTCTGCAAGTCCGACCTGTCGCGCGCGCAGATGGAGGCGGACCCGGGCAACATGGTGTTCTGCCCCTACATCATCTCCGTCTACACCACTCCGGCGGATCCGGCCAGGGTCCACGTGGCCTACCGCCGGCCGCTTGCCCCCGGCGCCGGCGAGGCGACCCGGCAGGCGCTGCGCAACATCGACAAGTTGCTCGCCGAGATCGTCGCCGAAGCGGTGCAGTAGGCGCCCTGAAGTTCAGGTCGCCCGCCCGGGCAGTATCTCGGCGTAGAGGGCGGCGTAGGACTTGGCGCTGTGCTCCCAGCTGAAATCGCGGCTCATGCCGGCCAGCATCATCTTTTTCCAGGCGGCCTTGTCGGCGTAGAGATCGAGGGCGCGCTCGACGGCCAGCCAGAGGGCGTGCGGCGTGGCCTCCTCGAAGACGAAACCGGTGACGCCATCCTCGACGGTGTCGCGCAGGCCGCCGGTGGCGTGGACGATCGGCGGGGTGCCGTAGCGCAGGCTGTACATCTGGTTGAGGCCGCAGGGTTCGAAGCGGGACGGCATCAGGAAGCTGTCGGCGCCGGCCTCGATGCGGTGCGATAGTCCCTCGTCATAGCCGATGAAGCAGGCCGCGCGGCCGGGGTGGGCGGCGACGGTGGCGCGCACCGCCTGTTCGATGGCCTTGTCGCCGGTACCCAGCATGACCAGTTGCCCACCGCGGTGGATGATGCCTTCCGCCACCGCCAGCACCAGATCCAGACCCTTCTGGTGGGTCATGCGGGCGATGACGCCGAACAGGGGCGCCTCGGCGTCCGCGTCCAGGCCCATTTCCTCCTGCAGTTTCTGCTTGCAGCGCTTCTTGCCGGCGGGCGCGCGCTGTGAATAGGCGCCGGGCAGGTGCAGGTCGGAGGAGGGATTCCACTCGCCGCTATCGATGCCGTTGAGGATGCCGCGCAAATCCGCGCCGCGCGCGGTGAGCAGGCCCTGCATGCCCATGCCCAGGGGTTCTTGGCCGATCTCCACGGCATAGCTGGGGGAGACGGTGGTGAGACGGTCGGCGTAGAACAGGCCGGCCTTGAGGAAGGAGAGATTGCCGTAATACTCCAGCCCGGAGACGGAGAAGCTGTCCGCGGGCAGATCCAGTTGATCGAGGGTACGCGGCGGAAAAATGCCCTGGTAGGCCAGGTTGTGCACGGTCATGACGCTGGCGGCGGGACGTCCCAGGTAGTGCAGATAGGCCGGCGCCAGGCCGGTCTGCCAGTCGTTGCAGTGGACGATGTCGGCGCGCCATTCCAGCGGCGAATCCGGCGAGGCCAGACGCGCGGCGGTCTGACTCAGCAGGGCGAAACGCAGGGCGTTGTCCTGGTAATCCTGGCCCTCCGCGTCGGCGTAGGGCCCGCCCTGGCGGATGAAGGCGCGCGGTGCGTCGAGTACGTAGAGCGGGGTATCGGAGCCGGGCAGGGTGCCCAGCAACAGGCGGGCGTCGAAGCCGCCCACCATGCCGGAGAGGCGCGCCACCACCACCGCCGTGCCCAGTTTGTCGAGGACGCTGGAGTAGCCGGGCAGCAGCATGCGGCAATCCAGGCCGATTTCCCGCAGGGCCGGCGGCAGCGCGCCGGAGACATCGGCCAGGCCGCCGGTCTTGATGAGCGGCGTGGCCTCCGAGGTGGCGAAAAGTATGTGCATGACAGGCGATCCCGCGAGCGGACGCGGGGTGGCGGTTTGAAAAACGCGATTATCCGCCAGCCTCGGGCCGCCGGCGCAAAACGGGACGCCTGTCGTCCGTAATTCCTCAGGGTTTGAGGTAAACGTAGCCTTCCCGGGCTTGCAGACGGCCGATCTCGGCGACACCCGCGGGAACCACCTGGGCTTCCAGGATCACGGCGTTGTCGTCCAGGTTGCGGCCCTTGAGGGTGTTGCGGCAGACGCGAAACTCCACGCCCTTCTCCTTCAGGCCGGCCACCTGGGGCGCGTAGGCGCCCTTGTCGTCCTTGGCGTCGTTGAGCAGGAAGTCGATGCCCTTGCCGTGGGTGACCACCACGATCTTCACGCCGGGGCTGGCAACCAGATGGTTCTCGGCGTTGCGCAGGGCGACGCGGGCGACGCTGGAATCATTGATGTGGTAGACCACCTTTTCCTGGGGCGCGGCGGCTTCGGAGGCCGGTTTGGCGGATTTGGCGGGCGTCGAGGCCTGGGCGGCGGGCAGGATCAGGGCGGCGCTCAACAGGGCGGCGAACAGGGGGATGCGATGCATGGTCTTCTCCAGAGGGGTGATTGGTCATGTGGGTGGTAGGGTCCACCGTGATAAGACGCAACGGGCGGGCGATGTATTCCATGTCCCGGCATGGAATATTCTGACTACCCGGCCCGTCCTAAACTTAGAACCTATTTCAGTAGGAATCATGCCCCGCGTTGAGACCAGGAACGGATGGATGCAAGGCGCGACGCGCCGGCCATGGTCATTCCATGGCCAAGCGCCGCAACGCCGCAGACGCCGTTCCTGGCCTCAACCCAAAGGGCCGTTGGTGTGCGGGCGCATTGCCGCGTTGCGGGTGGCTTGTTTGGAACGACCAAACCGCGCCCCCCGCGCCTTGCACTGCATCCCGCACACCAACGGCGCGGGGCATGATTCCTACTGAAATAGGTTCTTAATGCCTCACGCCGATCGGCTCGCCTGATGCGCAACCTGTTTTCCCTACTGAACTTTCCCGCCCGTCGCCGGCTGGAGGTTCTGCGTCCGCGCCTGCATCGCCTGGCCTATGCCTGGTGCCACGATGCCGCGCTGGCGGACGACCTGGTGCAGGACACCCTGGCCAAGGCGCTGACGCGGAGCGAGCAGCTGCGCGACGAGCAGGCTTTGGAGAGCTGGCTGTTCTCCATCCTCAACAACTGCTGGCGCGACCATCTGCGCGCGCGGCGGGATTTCGTGGATGTGTCGGAGCTGGATGAAGCCATCTATTCCGAGGAACCCGGCCCGGAGCAGCACTACGCCAGCCGCCAGGCCGTCCAGCGGGTGCGCCGGGCCATCGCGCGCCTACCCATCGGCCAGCGCCAGGTCATCACCCTGGTGGATATCGAGGAATGCGGCTACGCCGATGTGGCCCGCATCCTGGAGGTGCCGGTGGGGACGATCATGAGCCGTTTGTCGCGGGCCCGGCAGGCCCTGAAACAACATCTCTCGACGGATCAGACCGCGCCGGCCGAGCGCACCGACGGGCGAACCGTCATCAGGAGGATCAAATGAAGGAATCGGACACGCGCGACGCCGGCGGTATCAGCCCGACCCCGGAATATCTCAACGCCTTCCTCGACGGCGAACTGACCGCCGACGAACGCGCCCACGTGATGACCCTGCTGGAATCGGATCCCGCCTTCAAGGCGCGCGCCTGCGAAATGCGCACCCTGAAGGAAATGGTCCGGGGTGCCTACGGCGAGGTACCCGCGGCGCCGGCGCGGACCCGGCGGCCCGCTTTGCACGGCGTTCCCCAGGCCCTGGCGGCGGGCGTGCTGCTGGTCCTGGGCCTGGGCGCGGGCTGGATGGCACGGGACTTCAGCGCCGCCCCGGCCGGCTACGACCGCCTGGCCGGCCTGCCCGACGGCTACCAGGCCATCGCCCTGAGCGAGCGGGTGGATCGCGACAAGGTCATCCTGCACCTGGATTCCGGCGAGCCGGGACGGCTGGCGCAGGTGCTCGACCTGGCTGATACGCTGCTCGACCGACAACCCTCGGCGCGCATCGAAATCGTCGCCAACAGCTATGGCCTGGATCTGTTGCGTGCCGACGTCACGCCCCTGCGCGATCGCATCGAAAACATGGCGCGACGCCACGCCAACCTCAGCTTCGTGGCCTGCGGCCAGACCGTCGCGCGCCTGAAGCGCGAAGGTGTGCGCGTGAATCTGCTGCCGGTGGCCCACACCGCCTCGTCCGCCATCAACGCCATCATGACCCGCATGGGCCAGGGCTGGGTATACGTCAAGGTCTAATCCCGGCCGCCGCGCACAGGTTGGCGGCGCGCGGCGCCGCCCCGGCATACAATGCGCGGCGGCGCCGGTGCTTCAAGATCGGACGCGATCTGCCGATATCCAGGCCGGACCATCCGGCTGTCGCCGGACTATTTCCATTCATTGGGGGAGTTGCATGAGTGAAGTGAAGGTAACGAAGACCAAGGTCACCAAGGCGACGGGCGGCACGCCCGAAAAATCGGTGAAGGCCGCGAAATCGGCATCCGTGAAGGCGCCGGAGGCAAAATCCGCGAAGGCCGCGAAGACCACGAAGGCGGAGAAGACCACCAAGGCCGAAAAGAGCGACAAGACCGCGAAGGTCGCGAAGGCCCCGGCCGCCGCCAAACCGGTCAAGGCGGCGGTCGCCGAGGCCGCCGCCAGCAAGCCGGCAAAGAAACCAGCCGCCAAGGCAACGGCCAAGCCGAGCACCGCGAAGTCGGCCAGCGGGGGGGCCAGGAAGGCGACCGCGAAGAAGCTCGTCGACAAACCCGCGGCGCCTTCCGCCGAGGAGCGCCAGCGCTGGATCGCCACGGCGGCCTATCACCGTGCCGAAAAACGCGGTTTTGCGCCGGGCTACGAGATGCAGGACTGGTTCGACGCGGAGCAGGAAATCGACGCGCTCATCGGCAAGGCCTGACGCGCACCGCGCTCTCGAGGCGCGAGGCTAATCCGCCTCGCCCTCGAAACCCGCCTGGGCCAGTTCCGCGGCCTTCAGCAGGGCGCGGGCCTTGTTGCGGGTTTCCTGCCATTCGTTCTCGGGCAGCGAGTCGGCGACGATGCCGGCACCGGCCTGGACGTAGAGCATATTGTCCTTGATCACGGCGGTGCGGATGGCGATGGCCACGTCCATGTCGCCGTTGAAGCCGACGTAGCCGACCGCGCCGGCGTAGACGCCGCGCTTGGATGGTTCCAGCTCGTCGATGATCTCCATGGCGCGGATCTTGGGGGCGCCGGAGACGGTGCCGGCGGGGAAGGTGGCGCGCAGCACGTCCATGGCGCTGAGGCCGGGCTTGAGCCGGCCTTCCACGTTGGAAACGATGTGCATGACGTGGGAGTAGCGCTCGATGCTCATGTTCTCGGTGACCTTGACGCTGCCCACCACGGCGACGCGGCCGGTGTCGTTGCGGCCCAGGTCCATGAGCTGCACGTGCTCGGCGCGCTCCTTGGGGTCGGCGAGCAGTTCGGCTTCCAGGCGCAGGTCCTCGTCACGGCTGGCGCCGCGTGGCCGGGTGCCGGCGATGGGGCGCACGGTGACGCGCTTGTCTTCGCCCTGGCCTTCCAGGCGTACCAGGATTTCCGGTGACGAGCCCACGACGTGGAAGCCGCCCATGTCGTAATAGAACATGTAGGGCGACGGGTTGAGGCCGCGCAGGGCCCGGTAGAGGGACAGGGGATGGGCGGCGAAGGGCCGGCGCATGCGCTGGGACAGCACCACCTGCATGATGTCGCCGTCCAGGATGTATTGCTTGGCGCGGGCCACCGCGGCCTTGAAGGCGTCCTCGCCGAATTCCGATTCCGCCTCGTGTGCTTCGCCGTTGCCGTCGCGGGGTGGAATCGCCGGTCTGCGCAGTTGCTTGGCCAGTTCCGCCAGGCGCCGGTGGGCCTTCAGGTAGGACTGGTCTTCCAGGGGATCGGCGTAGACGATGAGGGTGAGCTTGCCGGACAGGTTGTCGATCACCGCCAGCTCGTCGGTGAGCATGAGCAGGATGTCCGGGGTGTTGATGCTGTCCGGCTTGTGGGCGCGGGCCAGCTTCTTCTCGATGTAGCGGATGGTGTCGTAGCCGAAGTAGCCGCCCAGGCCGCCGGGAAAGCGGGGCATGCCGGGCACCGGAGCGGCCTTGAAGCGGGCCAGGTATTTCTCGACGAAATCCAGCGGGTCATCGCAGTTGCATTGCTCCACCGGCAGGCCGTTGGTCTCGATGCTGGCGAAATGGCCGTGTACCCGCAAGACGGTCCTGGCCGGCAGGCCGACGAAGGAATAGCGGCCGAAGCGCTCGCCGCCCACCACCGATTCCAGCAGGTAGGAATAGGGGCCGTTGGCCAGTTTCAGGTAGATCGACAGCGGCGTGTCGAGGTCCGCCGGGAACTGGCGGATGACCGGTATGCGGTTGTAGCCCTGGCGGGCGAGGTTGTTGAATTTCTCTTCGTTGAACATGGGTCAGCACCTTGAAAGCGGGAAACGGGAAAAGGGAAACGGGAAACGCGTGCAGCGGCACCATCGTTTCCCGGCGTTTTCCGCCAAGGTGTTGTGGCAGAGGAGAAATGGGCAAGGGTCGGGTTCACGCGCGCTCTGGCGTTTCCCGTTTCCCGTTTCCCTTTTCCCCAAGATCATTTCCTGACGATCATCCTGGCCGCCTCGGCCAGGGAGGGCACCACCGCGTCCAGATCGAGCTCTTCCACCGGGCGGCCGCGGTTGTAGCCGTACGGCACGCAGAACACGTGGCAGCCGGCGGCGCGGGCGGCCTGGGTGTCGTTCAGCGAGTCGCCGATGAGCAGCAGGTCGGCGGGTTCGACGTCGAACACTTGGCAGGCGTGCAGCAGGGGCAGTGGGTCCGGCTTCTTCCTCGGCAGGGTGTCGCCGGACAGGATCAGCTCGAAGTAGTCGAACAGGCCGGTGTCCTTCAGCAGCGGGTGGGTGAAGCGGGCCGCCTTGTTGGTGATGCAGGCGAGCCGGTAGCCCTCCGCCCGCATCGCCTCCAGCCCGTCGACCACACCGGGGAAGGGCCGACTGCGACGGGAGACATGGGCGCCGTAGTGCTTCTCGTAGCTGGCCAGGGCCAGTTCGAACAGGGCCGGCTCGGGCTCCGCCTGCATGTCGCGGGTGAGGCAGCGCTTGACCAGGCGGGAAACGCCGTTGCCGATGTAGGTCTTGATCTCGGCCAGGTCCACGTGCGGCATGCCCAGCTCGCGCAGCATCGCCTCGGCCGCGTCGGCGAGGTCGCCGGCGGTGTCCAGCAGGGTGCCGTCCAGGTCGATGACGACGGCTTTGACGGGGAGTGGGAATTGGATCGGCATGTTGTTTGTGGGGAAATGAGAAACGGGAAAAGGGAAACGCCAATAGCTACCGCGTCCGAGCGTTTCCCATTTCCCGTTTCCCGTGTCCCGTGTCCCGAATCAGACTTTCGCCAACTCCGCGCGCATGGCCGCGACCACGCTGTCGTAGCGGTGCGGGTCGCCGTCCTTGCCGGCGCCGAAGATGGCGGAGCCGGCGACGAAGGTGTCGAC
Organism: bacterium; assembly: GCA_009772925.1. Classification (GTDB taxonomy): domain Bacteria; phylum Pseudomonadota; class Gammaproteobacteria; order Burkholderiales; family Thiobacillaceae; genus PFJX01. The sequence goes on along the minus strand of WOUQ01000009.1, from coordinate 15,997 downwards.
GCCGGCGCGGGCGACTTCGGCGATGTTGCCGGGGCCGACGCCGCCGTCGATCTCCAGGCGGCAGTTATGGCCGCCGGCATCGATCATGGCGCGCACCTTCTTGGCCTTGTCGAGCACGTAGGGGATGAATTTCTGGCCGCCGAAGCCGGGGTTGACCGACATCAGCAGCACCATGTCCAGCTTCGGCAGGGTGTATTCCAGCACGTCCAGCGGGGTGGCGGGGTTGAACACCAGGCCGGCCTTGCAGCCGGATTCCTTGATCAGGCCGATGGTGCGGTCGATGTGCTCGGACGCTTCCGGATGGAAGGTGATGTAGGTGGCGCCGGCCTTGGCGAAGTCGGGGATGATGCGGTCCACCGGCTTGACCATCAGGTGGCAGTCGATGGGGGCGGTGACGCCGTGCTTGCGCAGCGCCTCGCAGACCAGCGGGCCGATGGTCAGGTTGGGCACGTAGTGGTTGTCCATTACGTCGAAGTGGACGATGTCGGCGCCGGCGGCGAGGACGTTGTCGACCTCCGCGCCCAGCTTGGCGAAGTTGGCGGAGAGGATGGAGGGAGCGATCTGATAGTCGGCCATGATGGTCATCTCGTGGGATGGAAACCCGCGCATTTTACCCGGCCGCCGCGCGCATTAGCAGCCTGTCGGATTTTCCCCGTGGGATGCGTTGGGCGTCCGGGCGGATGGATGCAAGGCGCGTCGCGCGGCCCATGGTCATTCCATGGGCAAGCGTTGCAACGCCGCAGACGCCGCCCGGACGCCCAACCCGAAGGGCCGGGGGCGCTTTTGGCCCAGGGCGGTGTTGCGGCTCGCTTATTTGGAATGACCAAACGGCGCTTCGCCGCGCCTTGCCCTGGACCAAAATCGCCCCCGGCGCACCCACGGGGAAAATCCGACAGGCTGCTAGACAGGCTTGCGTGATTCGTGTGCAATGCCGGGCCAAAGCAGGTTGCGGACAGCAATACCATGGCAGAAGTCAGGAAATATCACATCACGGTTAGCGCCAGGACGAATTTCATTCCCGAGCAGTCCGACGACTCCGCCAACCGCTACGTGTTCTCCTACACCATCACCATCGCCAATACCGGCCAGGTCGCGGCGCAGCTCATCTCCCGCCACTGGCGCATCACCGATGCGCATGACAAGGTGCAGGAGGTGCGCGGCCTCGGCGTGGTGGGCGAGCAGCCCTTCCTGAAACCGGGGGAAAGCTTCGAATACACCAGCGGCACCGCCATCGCCACGCCGGTGGGCGCGATGAAGGGCAGCTATCAGATGGTGGCCGAGGATGGCACCGCGTTCGAGGCGGAGATTCCGGAATTCATCCTGGCGGTACCCAGGGTTCTGCATTGAGCAAGCGGCGTGCGCAGCCCATCACCGCCATGAGCGGGCCGCGTCGCGGCTGCGCGCTGCTCTGTCTGGCAGCCCTGCTGGCCGGCTGCGCGGCCACGCCACCCTCGCGGCCGCAGGTGCCGCCGATGCCGCCCACCCAGCCGGCGCAGCCGGAAGCGGTCGTCCCCCCGGTATCGGAGCCCGTCCACGTCCCGGTGGTGCCGAGCCCGCCCAGCCCGCCGCAACCGGTCCCGCCTCCTGCCCCCCCTGAGCCCGCCAAGCCGGTGGTCAGCGTGATGCCCTGGCTGAAACCCGCAACCTGGGCGCAGTTGCCCGGCTGGCGCGAGGACGATCCGGCCCAGGCCTGGCCGGCCCTGCTGCAATCCTGTAACGGCCTGCGCAGCAATCCCGCCTGGCAAGGCGTCTGCCAGGCGGCTGCGCGGCTGCCGGCGACGCCGGACAGCGCCGCGGCGCGGGCCTACTTCGAACAGCTTTTCCAGCCCTGGCAGATCCAGCAGGCCGAGGGTGGCGCCGAGGGCCTGGTCACCGGCTATTACGAGCCGCTGCTGCGTGGAAGCCGCGGCTTCAGCGCGAAGTACCGCTTCCCCATCCACGCCGCGCCGGACGACCTGCTGGTGGTGGACCTCTCCACCCTCTATCCGGAACTCAAGAGCCTGCGGCTGCGCGGCCGCCTGCAGGGCAACCGCGTGGTGCCCTATTTCAGCCGGGCGGAGATCGAGGCGGGTTCGGCGCCCATGCGCGGCAAGGAACTGGCGTGGGTGGACGATGTGGTGGAGCTGTTCTTCCTGCAGGTGCAGGGCTCCGGCCGGGTGCAGCTGGAGAACGGCGAGGTCATGCGCATTGGCTATGCCGACCAGAACGGCCACCCCTACCGTTCCATCGGCAGATGGCTGGTGGATCGCGGTGAGCTGACGCTGGACAAGGCTTCCATGCAGAGCATCAAGGAGTGGGGTCGGCGCAATCCGGAGCGCCTGCCGGAACTGCTCAACGCCAATCCCAGCTATGTGTTCTTCCGTGAACTGCCCAATCATCTGGCCGGCCCCCTGGGTGCCCTGGGCGTGCCCCTCACTGCCGAGCGCAGCATTGCCGTCGATCCGCGCGGCATGCCGCTGGGGGCGCCGGTCTGGCTGGCCACCACGCGCCCTTATTCCAGCGAGCCGCTCAACCGTCTGATGCTGGCGCAGGACACCGGCGGCGCCATTCGCGGCAACGTGCGCGCCGATTTCTTCTGGGGATTTGGTGACGAGGCCGGCCGCCAGGCCGGCGCGATGAAGCAGAAGGGGCGCATGTGGGTGCTGTTGCCCAAAGATTTCCCGGTCGCTACCGGCCCCGTCGGCAACGGCGGCAACGCGCGCGGCGCCACGCCCTGAGCTCGCCCTGGTACGAAGCCGGGCGGGACATGCCCCGGGCTAATTCTCCAGCCTGAAGTCGACCCGGATGTACGCCTCGTAGCGCACCGGCCGGCCGTCGCGCAGCGCCGGGTGGAAGCGCGCGTCGCGGAAGGCGTCCAGGGTGACGCGGTCGAACACGCGCGGCGGCCTCGCCTCCACCACCTCCGCCTCGACCACACGGCCCAACTCGTCGATGCGGACGCGGATCTTCAGGGTGCCTTCCATGTTGCCGCGCCGCGCGTCCTCGGGATAGGCGGGCTCGATGCGGCCGACGGCCTTGGGGTGGGTATCCACCTGCCGTGCCAGATACCAGGTGTTGTCGATGCCCAGCGGCAGGCTGGGCAGGGGCGAGGCGCCGGGTGGGCCGGCCCGCGCTGACAGTGGCGTTTCCTCCCGTGTCTCGACCTCGGCGGCGGCTGCTGGCGCGGGAACGGGCGCGGTGTAGGCAACAGGCGGGGCAGGGGGCACCTGCGCGGGCATGGCAGGCGGCGGCGGGAGCGTTGGCGCGGGCGTGCTCTCCCGCTCGGCGATGGCCAGCGGAACCGGCGCGGTCGCGACGGGTTCGGCGATTTCCGGCGCTGGCTCGGCCGGCGCCGGAGTCACGGTTGCCGTGGGCTCGACGCGCGGCGGCTGCAGGCGGGCACTGATTACCAGCATGCGCGGCCTGTCGGTCGCCGGGCTCGGTTGGATCAGGGCGATGGCAGCCCCATGCAGGCACGCGGACAGCAGCAACGCGCGCGCCATCGGCGCCAGGCGCGGGTCGCGCGGTTCGGTGGGGGGCGATGCCATCATCCCGGCAGTATAAAAGGGCCTGTCGCCGCGCGCCTCAGCGCATGCCGCCCGCGCGGCTTGAGGTTATGCTTGCTGCCTCGTTAACGTGAAAGTCGCGCCAGCGACTCTCGAAGCTCCCCTCGCCCGCAGGCGGGAGAGGGGATGGGGGTGAGGGAAACGGGCATGATTTTCATGATGCGGGGCGTCTTCTCAAATTCATGCCCGTTCGCGAAGGAGGTTGCCCATGAAGAAGCTGGTCCTGCTGCTGGCGGCGCTGGTCGCGCCCATTGCCGCCGCCGAGGTGGTGGTGCGCGAGGTGACCCTGCGCTCCGGCGACGTCGACGTGCCCCTGCAGATCGCCGTGCCGGAAGGCAAGGGGCCGTTCCCGCCGGTGCTGTTCATCCACGCCAAGCGCGGCATCGACGAGAATGAGCGCCGGCACATCCAGGAACTGGCGGGGCAAGGGTTCCTGGTGGTGATGCCGGATTGGCAGAGCGGGCGCATGATCGAGCGCTGGCCTTCCGAGCATGATCCCGCCACGGAAGGCGACGTCGAGGCGGCCCTCGACTACCTGCGCGCCCTGCCCGAGGCCTGCAAGACGCCGGTCGGCATCGTCGCCCAGTCGCGCGGTCCCTACTACGCCATCCGCCTGGCCGACAAGCGCGGCGCCGACATCGCCGCCATCGTCAGCTACTACGGCCACATGCAGAATCCCAACGCGTCGGAGCCCGACCAGTTGTTCCGCGTCGCGCCCGAGATCACGCGCATCACCACGCCCATGTTGTTCCTGATCGGCGAACAGGATTTCGAACTGCGTCGCATCAACGGCGGGCGCGCTTTCTACGCCCTCTGGGAGCGCGGTGTGCCGGTGGAGTACCAGGTCTATCCGCTGGCCCGGCGCGCCTTCGATTTTCGCGCCGACCAGGGCCCGGAGGAGAAGATCGCCGCCCGTCACGCCCGCCAGCGCGCGGAGGCCTGGCTCAAGCGCTGGATAGACCTGGGCCGCTGCCGCTGAGTGCCGGCGCGGCGCGGCGAACTGGCGCTTACCTGGCGACGGTCTGCGAGGCGTTCAGCAAGCCTTCCAGCCGGGTCGCCTCGGCGAAGCCTGGCACCCGCTTGCCGTTGGGAAACAGCATGGCCGGCGTGCCGTCGATGCGCAGACGGGCGGCCAGCGCGATGTTGTCGTCGATGGGGTTCTTGCAGTCGTCCTTGCCGGCGGGCAGCTTGCCGCGCAGCATCAGGTCCAGCCAGGCCTGGCCGCGGTCCTTGCTGCACCACACCAGCCTCGACTTGCGCGGCGCGTCGGGGTGGCTCTCCAGGGGATACATGAAGGTGTAGATGGTGACGTTGTCGAGCTTGATGAACTCCTGCTCGGCCTTGCGGCAATAGGGGCAGTCGGGGTCGGAGAACACCGCCAGCTTGCGCTGGCCGTTGCCGCGCACCACCTTTACCGCCTGCTGCAGCGGCAGGCTGTCCCACTTCACCTCGGTGAGCTTGTCCATGCGCTCCTGCGTCATGTTGCGGCGGCTCTTCACCTCCAGCAGGTCGCCGATCAGCAGGTACTCGCCCTTGTCGTCGGCGTACACCACCATGGGGCCGCGCGGACCTTCCACCACCACTTCCATGAAGCCGGGCGGGCCACTCTTGCTGATGCTGGTGACGCGCAGTTCCGGCGCGAGGGCGCGCACCGCCTGGCGGATTTCGGCCTCGCCGGCGCGCGCGGCGGAGGCGGCGAGCAGAGAGGCGATGACGCAGGTGGCGAACAGACTGGCGTGGCGAGCAAGCATGGGGACTCCGGGAGTGGAAGGGGTTAGAGGATGGCGTGGCGGGTGAGGGCCTGGTTCAGCGGATCGCAGTCGCCGACCAGGTTCATCCCCCAGTTGCGCAGGGTTTGGCTGAGTGTGTCCGGACGCGCGAAAAGTTTCTTCAGGCCGCCGGTGGTGAACTGCATGCCAGCCACGTCCTCCATGCGCCGGGCGGCATAGGCGGTGAGGCGGCCGATCTCGCCGGGGTCACCGCCGCCGGCGAGCATCTCGGCGAGCAGGCGGGAATCGCGGAAACCGAGGTTGACGCCCTGGCCGGCCAGGGGATGCACGGTGTGGGCGGCGTCGCCCAGCAGCACCAGGCCGGGACGCACCCATTGCTCGGCGCGGCGGCGCACCAAAGGGAAGCCGGCGGCGGGGGTGATGCACTGGAGTTGTCCCAGCGCGTGGCCGCCGGCGGCCGCCACCGTTTCCGCCAGCGCCTCGCCGGACAGGGCCTTGAGGGCCTCCGCGTGTGCGGGGGGCGTCGACCAGACCATGGACATGTGCCGGCCCGGCAGGGGTAGCCAGGCCAGCACGCCGTCGGCGCGGAACCATTGGCGGGCGATGCCGCGATGCGGCTTCTCGGTGGCGAAATTGGCCACCACCCCGACATGCCGGTAATCCTCGGCGCGAATGCCGATGCCGGCCTGAGCGCGCAGCCAGGAATCGGCGCCGTCGGCCGCCACCAGCAGGCGAGCGGACAGGGTGTCGCCGTCTTGCAGATGCAGGCTGTGGCGGCCCTGATCGTGCCAGCTCACCGCCTCGGCGCGGGCGGCGACCAGCCTGACGTTGGCGGCGGCCCGCGCGGCCCGCCAGAGGCTGGCCTGCACGCGGTTGTTCTCGCCGATCCAGGCGAGTTCGGGCAGGCCCGCGTCGAGCGCGTCGAAGGTCAGTCGGCCGCCGGCGTCGCCGTGGATGCGCATCTGCTGGACGGCCTGGGTGCGCACCGACTCGTCCCAGCCGCCCAGCCCACGCAGCCAGTCGACGTTGCCCGGACTGTAGGCGTAGACGCGGCTGTCCCAGGCCTCGCCGGGCGGTGCGGGGGGGCGCGCTTCCAGCAGGGCGACCGAGTGCGGGCCGCGCGCCAGGGCGCAGGCCAGGGCGGCGCCATTGAGGCCGCCGCCGACGATCAGCACGTCGAACTGTTGTCTGGCCATCAGCCTGCCGCCGTCGGGATTTTCACCATGTCCGCGCCCCGAACATCATCTTGCGCGCGAACAGGGTCTTCAGCGGCGGCGTCAGGTCGAGCAGGGCCAGCGCGGCGCCACGCGCGTGCCGCGCGACGAAGTGGTCGTTGGAGAAGGCCTCCACCAGCAGGTCGGTCATCAGGCTGCCGCCGGCCACGTCGAGGCGGCGGCTTTGTGCGTAGCGGCGCGCCAGGTCGGCCTCGCCGAGGCGCGCGGGCGGCGTGTCGAGGATGGCCTCGGCCAGCTTCCAGGCATCCCGCACGCCCAGGTTGAAGCCCTGGCCCGCCACCGGATGCAGGACGTGGGCGGCATTGCCGATGCGCAGCAGGCGCGGCGAGGTGGAGGGCGCGGCGAGGTGCAGTTTCAGGGGGAAGGCGGCGCGCGCGCCGCTGGCGAGGAAGCGCCCCTGGCGGTCGCCGAAGGCGGCTTGCAGGCTGGCGAGGAAATCGGCGTCGGAGAGCGCCAGGCGGGCCTCCACCTGGTCGCCGGGGGTGGTCCACACCAGCGCGTAGCGATGTCCACCCGGCTCGCCCAGGGGCAGCAGGGCGATGGGACCTTCCGGGGTGAAGCGCTCGTAGGCGCGGCCGGCATGCGGACGTTCGCTGTCGACGCTGGCGACCACCGCCGACTGGCCGTAGTCCTTGTCGCGGCGCAGCTCGGCGGGCAGGCTGCCGCCGCCTTCCGAAAGCACCACCAGGCCGGCGGTGAGCAGATGCTCGTCGTCGCCGCGGCGGAAGCCCACGGCGCCGTAGCCGGAGGTGGCCCGCACCGAGACGACGCGGGCGCCGGTCAGCAGGGTGGCGCCGCAATCCGGCAGGCGCGTGGCGAGGGCCGCGTAGAGGTCGCCGTATTCCGCGACGTAGCCGAGGGCGGGCACGCCGGCGTCGGCGGCGCGCAGCTCGGCGCGGCCCAGGCCGCCGCGGTGGGAGACGTGGATGCTGTCGATGGCCGTGGCCGCGAGGCCGTCCCAGGCGTCCAGGCGCTCCAGGATCAGGCGCGTGCCCTGGGACAGGGCCAGGGCGCGGGGATCGGTGACCGCGAGGCGATCGCGGGCTTCGAGCAGGGCCACGGACAGGCCGGAGTGGCGCAGGGCCAGCGCCAGCGACATGCCGACCGGGCCGCCACCGACGATGGCGAGATCGACATGGCTGAGACGTGAGGCGTGAGGCATCAGGCGGTCAGCATTCACGCATGGCCTCTTCGATGGCGGCCACCGATTTCGGCGCCGCCGCGGTGAGGACGCGGGGCGCGTCGGTGGTCACCAGAACGTCGTCCTCGATGCGGATGCCGAGGTTCTCCAGATGCGCGGGCACGTCCTTGCCGGGACGGAAATACAGGCCGGGTTCGACGGTGAGGGTCATGCCGGGTTCCAGCGCCCGCCAGATCCCGTCGCGCTTGTATTCGCCGGCGTCGTGCACGTCGAGGCCGAGCCAGTGGCCGGTACGGTGCATGTACCAGGGCTTGTAGGCCTCAGCCTCGACGAGGCCGTCGATTTCGCCCGCGAGCAGCTTGAGGTCAACCAGGCCTTGCGTGAGCACGCGCAGGGCGGCCTCGTGCGGGGCGTTGAAGCTGAGGCCCGGTCGCGCCGCGTCGATGGCCGCGGCCTGCGCCGCCAGCACGATTTCGTAGACCTCCTTCTGGACGGCGCTGAAGCGGCCGTTGACCGGGAAGCTGCGGGTGATGTCGGCGGCGTAGCCGTGGTATTCGCCGGCCGCGTCGATGAGCAGCAGGTCGCCGTCGCGCAGCGCCTGGTCGTTGCTCACGTAGTGCAGCACGCAGGCGTTGGCGCCGCCGGCGACGATGGGGGTGTAGGCCGGCGCCTGGCAGCCACCGGCGCGCAGGACGCGCGTCAGTTCCGCCTCGATTTCCCATTCCCCCATGCCCGGCCTGCAGGCGCGCATCGCCGCGCGATGGGCGGCGGCGGAGAGGTCGGCGGCGCGTTGCATGAGCTCCACCTCGTGGGTGTCCTTGAGCAGGCGCATGGCGTCGATCAGCACGTGCGCGTCGAGCAGGCTGGCGGGCGCCGTCACGCCGGCGCGCGCCTTGCCGCGCACGGCGTTGATCCAGCCCATGACGCGGGCGTCCCAGGCGGGGTCGGCGCCGAAGGCGTAACAGACGCGGGTTTCGTTCTCCAGCAGCGCGGGCAGACGCCGGTCCAGTTCCGTGACCGGATAGGCGGCGTCGAAGCCGAAAGTCTCCTTCGCCGCGCGCGGACCGTAACGGAAGCCGTCCCAGATTTCCCGTTCCTCGTTCTTCTCGCGACAGAACAGGTACTGCCGCGGACGCTTGCCGGCCACCAGCACCAGCACCGCCTCGGGCTCGGGAAAACCGCTCAGGTAGTAGAAGTGGCTGTCGAAGCGGTAGGGATAGTGGGCGTCGCGGTTGCGGATCGCTTCCGGCGCCGTGGCCAGGATGAGCACGCCTTCGCCGAGGGTTTTCAGGAGCCGGTTGCGGCGCGCGCGATGGACTTTCAGGTCGGGCTGCATGTCTTCTCCTCGCGCGCCCCCGCGTGCGTCAGTTCGCGATCCAGGGCCGCCAGGCGCGCGGGCGTGCCGATGTCCTCCCAGCGACCTTTGAAATGCTCGCCGGTGACCCGGCCCTGCTCCATGGCGGCGCGCAACAGGGGGGCGAGCCTGGCCTTGTCGCCGGGGGGAATGCCGGCGAAGAGTTGCGGCCGGTAGCAGCCAATGCCTGAAAAGGTGAGGCGTGCGGCGTGCGGCGCGAGGGGGAGGGTGCTCACCCTGTCGGACGCGAGCATGAAATCCCCGTCGGGGTGGTGTGGCGGGTTGTCCACCAGCACCAGATGCGCCAGATGCTCCGGGTTCGCGGCCATTTCGGCGAGGGCCCGCGCCAGCCGGGTGTAGTCGAATTCGGTGTAGACGTCGCCGTTGGTGACCAGGAAGGGCGCGTCGCCGAGATGCGGCAGGGCGGTGGCGATGCCGCCGGCGCTCTCCAGGGGCTCCGGTTCCCGCGACCAGGCGATGCGCACGCCGAGTTCGGCGCCGTCGCCCAGGTAGTCCTCGATCTGCTGGCCGAGATGGGCGTGGTTGATGACCAGTTCGCGAAAGCCGGCCGCCCTGAGGCGCTCGATCTGCCAGACGATGAGCGGCTTGCCGCCCGCCACCAGCAGGGGCTTGGGGGTATGGTCGGTGAGGGGGCGCATGCGTTCGCCCAGGCCGGCGGCCAGGATCATCGCCTTGGGTGGGTGAGGCGTGAGGCGTGAGGCGTGCGGCGGGGGCATGTCAGAAGCTGTAGGCCACTTGCGCCGCCTTGCCCTCGATGGCGTCGAGCAGGCGCAGGAAGTCGCCCAGGCCGTTGTAGCGGCCGCAGGCCCGGCGCAGGTAGTGCATGACCAGCGGCATGTCCTTCAGGTAGCCGTCCTTGCCGTCGCGGTGGCAGAGGCGGGCGAAAATGCCGAGCACCTTGATGTGGCGCTGCACGCCCATCCACTCGAAATCCCGGTAGAAGGCACCGAAGTCCCGATCCACCGGCAGGTCGGCCTGGCGGGCGGATTCCCAGTAGCGCACCAGCCAGTCCAGTACGCGCTCTTCGTTCCACTGGATATAGGCGTCCTTGTAGATGGACACCAGATCGTAGGTGATGGGGCCGTAGACCGCGTCCTGGAAATCCAGCACGCCCGGGTTGTCCTGCTCGGTGACCATCAGGTTGCGGGAGTGCCAGTCGCGATGCACATAGACCTGGGGTTGGGCCAGATTGTTGGCGAGGATGGCGGCGAAGGTGTTGTCCAGGACTGCCCGCTGCGCCGCGTCCAGTTCCACCCGCAGATGCCTGGCCAGATACCAGTCCGGAAACAGTTGCAGTTCACGCAGCAGCAGAGCCCGGTCGTATTCCGGCAGTTCCAGGGGTCGGCTGGCGGCCTGGATCCTGATCAGGGCGCTGTTGGCGTCGCGGTAGAGGCGGTCGGCATTGGTCTCGTCGAGGGCGGCCAGGTAGGTGGTGTCGCCGAAGTCGCTGAGCAGCAGGAAACCCTCTTCCAGATTTTCCGCCAGGATTTCCGGGGTGTTGGCGCCGGCTTCGCGGAACAGGCGGGCCACGTGCACGTAGGGCCGGCAGTCTTCGTGGTCGGGCGGCGCGTCCATCACCACGCGGCTGCCGGATGCCGTGGTGGCGCGGAAATAGCGACGGAAGCTGGCGTCGGCGGAGGCCGGTTCCAGGCTCAGGAGGGGATCGGGCAGGACGGATTGGATCCATTCCCGCAAACGGGCGAAGCGTTCCAAAGCTATAATCCGGCGGTCAAAAAAGCGCCCAGATTCTAACATTCCACCCATGCAGTCCGCCGTGCCGCCTTTCGCGCGCCCGTTTCTCTTCCTGTGCCTGGCAACGGCCATCGCGGGATGGCATACGGCGACGCTGGCCGCTGTTCCGCCGCTGCTGCTGAAGTCGAGCGGCAAGCTGAGCGGTCCCGCCGTCAAGGTCTTGCCGGCGCCCGGGCCGACCCACCTGGAGGCCGACCACATCGCCGGCCAGGAGGGCCGCGAGGTGGTGGCGGAGGGCAAGGTGGTCGTGCGCAATCTGCGCGAGCGCATCGAGGCCGACTGGCTGCGCTACGACCAGGTCGAGGATGAGGTCGAGGCGCGCGGTCGCGTGGTCTACAGCCAGAACCGCGACCGCATCGAGAGCGGCGATCTGCGGCTCAAGCTCGAATCCCGCCTGGGCAGCGCGCGTGCAGTGCGCTACGAGGTCTATGCCCCGGACGGACGGCGTTCGCGCGGCGGCGCCGACACCCTCAATTTCGCCGGCGTGGACCGTTACGAACTGGAAGACGCCACCTACACCAGCTGTGCCGCCGGCAACGACGACTGGTTGCTGAAAATGCGCGATCTCGACCTCGATTACACCCGCAACGTCGGCACTGCCCGCCACGTCAGCGTCGAGTTCCTGGATGTGCCCATCCTCTATGCGCCGTGGATGGACTTCTCCCTGGACAACAGTCGCAAGACCGGATTCCTGGCGCCGTCCTACGGCGCCTCCGACGAACGCGGCGTCGAACTGGTGGTGCCGTGGTACTGGAACATCGCGCCCAACCGCGACCTCACCCTTTCGCCGCGCTACATGAGCAAGCGCGGCACGCAGTTGGCCACCGATTTTCGCTACCTCGAGAAAGACCAGGAGCACGAATACAAGGGCGACCTGCGCTGGGAATACCTGCCCGACGACCAACAGGCGGAGCGCAACCGCTACAACGTCGTGCTGCAACACGAGCATCGCTTCCGCGAGCGCTGGTCGGGCAGCCTGCACTATGAGCGGGTGTCCGACGACGATTACTTCGCCGACCTGTCCAGCCTGATCAGCCAGACCTCGCGCGTCAACCTGCCGCAGCAGGGCAGCCTGAGCTATGACGGCGGCTGGTGGCGGGCCAGCGGCCTGTACCAGCGCTACCAGACCCTGCAGGACCCGGACGCCCCCGTCACCGAACCCTATCACCGCGTGCCCCAGCTCCTGCTCACCGCCAACCGGCAGGTGCCGGGCCAGTCCTGGGCCCTGTTCGATTTCGCCGGCGAATTCGTGCAGTTCGATCATCGTGGCGGCGATTTCGTGCAGGGCGGTCGTCTGCAGGCCTATCCCAGCGTGCGCATGCCGCTGAAGACCACCTATTCCACCATCACCCCGCGGCTGGGCTGGCATTACACCCGTTATTTCCTCGACAGTGACACGGTCAACGATCCCGATTCCGTTGCGGCCGCGGCGCCGGCCCGCGGCTATACCGATGCCAGCCGCAGCCTGCCGGTGTTCAGCCTGGACGCCAATCTCCTGCTGGAGCGGGACTGGTTGCTGGGCGAGGGCAAGTACACCCAGACCCTGGAACCCCGCCTGTTCTACGTCAACATTCCCTACAAGAATCAGGACCGCATGCCCGTGTTCGACAGCGCCCTCAAGGATCTGTCCCTCGACGAGATGTTCAGCGAGAACAAGTTTTCCGGCGGCGACCGCGTCAACGACGCCAACCAGCTCACCCTGGCCCTGACCTCGCGTTTCCTCGACCGGGAAAACGGCATCGAGCGCCTGCAGGTCACTCTGGGCCAGGTGCGTTACTTCGAGGACCAGCGCGTCGGCCTGACGCCGACCACGGACGTGAACAGCGCCAATACCTCGGACGTCATCGCCAGTATCAGCGGCCAGCTTACCCGGCAGTGGCGCGTGCAGTCCGGCATCCAGTACAACACCAGCGACAGTGATCTGGTCAGGGGCAATATCGGCGGCGCCTATCGGGACGGTCCGGGGCGGGTGTTCAACATCGATTACCGCTACTACAAGGACCTCACCAACGACGACAATTCCGTCAACCAGCTCGATCTGTCGGCGCAGTGGCCGCTGGCGCGGAGGTGGTATGGCGTTGGCCGCCTGAATTACTCCCTGCAGGACAGCCGCCTGGTGGAAGGCCTGGCCGGCCTCGAATACAACGCCGGCTGCTGGTCGTTGCGTGGCGTGCTGCAGCGTCTGGTCACCACCGAGGAGAAATCCTCCAATGCCTTCTACCTGCAACTCGAACTGAGAGGGCTCACCAAGCTGGGGCCGAATCCCCTCGATGTCCTGTCACGGAGCATTTCCGGCTATGCGAAAAGCGATGAATTCGATTTGGCTGAATAAGGCGGTGCTGTGCGCCGGCCTCCTCCTTTGCGGCCCGGCAACGGCCGCGCCGGTGGAGGTGGACCGCATCGTCGCCGTGGTCAACAGTGGCGTCATCACCGAGATCGAACTGAATCGGCGCGTCGATCAGGTCCTGCGCCAGATGGCTACGCAGAAGACGCAGGCGCCGCCGCGCCGGCAACTGACTCGGCAGGTCCTCGAACGCATGATCACCGAGAGGGCCGTCATGCAGATCGCCGAGGACAGCAACATCCGTTTCGACGGTCCGGTGCTGGACCGCGCCATAGCCCGCATCGCGCAGAACAACAACCTCAGCCCCGAGGCCTTCCGCAAGGCCCTGGAGGCCGATGGCGTCGACTTCAGGGCGTTCCGCGAGCAGATCCGTACGGAGATGACCATCTCCCGCCTGCGCGAACGCGAGGCGGAGAACAAGGTGGTGGTGACCGACGCGGAAATCGACAACTTCCTCGCCGGCCAGGCCCAGTCGGACCAGCGCAACGAGTACCGGCTGGCGCACATCCTCATCCTCACCCCGGAGGGCGCCAGCCCGGAAAAACTCGCTCAGTTGCGCGCCAAGGCCGCGGCGGCACTGGCTGAACTGCGGGCGGGCGCCGATTTCGCACAGGTTTCGGCGGCCTACTCCGATGCCCAGAACGCCCTGCAGGGCGGCGTGCTGGGCTGGCGCAACGAGGGCCAGTTGCCCGAGCTGTTTTTGCGGGCCCTCGCCAACCAGAAGGTCGGCGATGTCTCCGACATCCTGCGCAGCGGCAATGGCTTCCACCTGTTCAAGCTGCTGGACAAGCGCGGCCGCGACGCGCAGACGGTGGTGCGGCAGACGCGCGCCCGCCACATCCTGGTGAAGACGAACGAGATCGTCGGCGACGCCGACGCCCGCAACCGGCTGCTGCAACTCAAGGAGCGCATCGAGCACGGCGGCGATTTCGCGGCCCTGGCCAAGCAGCACTCCGACGATCTTTCCGCAAGCCGCGGCGGCGATCTGAACTGGCTCAATCCGGGCGACACCGTGCCACAGTTCGAGCGCGCCATGGACGCTCTCAGCCCGGGCGAGGTCTCCGAGCCGGTGCAGTCGCCCTTCGGCTGGCACCTCATCCAGGTGCAGGAACGTCGCGATCAGGACGTGACCGAGGAACGCAAGCGCCTGGAAGCGCGCCGCGTGATCCGCGAGCGCAAGACCGAGGAAGCTTTCGAAGACTGGGTGCGTCAGGCCCGCGACCGGGCCTACGTCGAGTCTCGCATGGAGGAATGACGTCCGGCGCGGCATCGCATTGCTGCATGTCCGCCCTCGAAGCCCGTCTGGACTGGCGCAGTGCGGGGGCGAGCCACAGCGATCGTCTGATTGTCGACACGCGCGCCTGCCAGGCCGACGGGCGCTGGATGCGGGCGGCGGAAGCCCTGTGCGGCGGACGGCAGCTGGTTGAACTGGATGCGACCCCCTGGTTGCAGCCGCGCGGCCTCGATCCGGCGCGGATCCCCGCGCAGCGCTGGCGTCTGCCCGGCGCGCCCGTCGCCGGCCGTTTTTATCCGCGTGTCGCTTTCCCCGATCTGGCGCAGGGTCCGCGCGATCTGCGGCCGGTGCGTCTGCTGGAGGTGGCGGAGGACACCCTGCGGGTGGATGCCAACCATGCCCTGGCCGGCCGCGAGATCACCTTCAGCCTGCGCTCCCACGCCGGCGAGGCGGCTCCGGGCACCCGCCTGCAGGAGTTGTTCGACGGCCCCGGCCTGCAGGCGCCGCCTGCCGATACGGCCGCCGCCTACCTCGGGCTGGACGGCTTCGGCCGCCGCGACGAGACGGAGGATGGCCTGTTCTACGGGCGGCCGCGTCTGGTGCACCACCTCGACGCCGTTTGCCGCCGCGAGATCGCCGGCCTCTACGCACGCTTTCTGCGGCCCGGCCTGCGCGTACTCGATTTCATGAGCAGTTGGGAATCGCATCTGCCGGACGAGCCGAGTGATCTGCACGTGGCTGGCCTGGGCATGAACCGCGACGAACTCATGGCCAATCCCCGCCTGAGCGAGCGCGTGGTGAAGGATCTCAACCAGCGCGCCGACCTGCCCTGGGGCGACGCGGTCTTCGACCTGGTGCTGTGCACCGCTTCCGTCGAGTATCTGTTGCGGCCGCTCGAGGTGCTGCGCGAGGCGCGCCGGGTGCTGCGGCCCGGCGGTGTCTGCGTGCTCGCCTTTTCCGACCGCTGGTTTCCCGACAAGGCCATCCGCGTGTGGAGCGAACTGCATCCCTTCGAGCGCCTGGGCATGGTGCTGGGCCTGCTGGCTGCCGCCGGCTTCGGCGATGCGCACACGCAAACCCTGCGCGGCCTGAAGCGCCCCGAAGACGACAAATACGCCGCGCAACGCGCCCAGGCCGATCCGCTGTTCGCGGCCTGGGGGGTGGCCTGAGCCAGTCGCCGCTCAGGGCGGCGGCAACATCGTGTAGCGCAGCCGGGTGGTGCCGACCGCGTCGCGCTCGATCCAGGCCAGATGCAGGTGGCCGGTATCGTCCAGGGCGATGGCGGGATCGCCCTGCCTTCCCGCGCCGGAGGCGTCCGCCGGGCTGAAGTCGCCGCCCCAGCCGGACGCCGTCCAGCGTGTCAGCCAGACATCCGCGCTGCTGTCGCGCTCGTCGTCGAAGGCCACCACCAGGTCGCCGCGCCGGTTGCCGGCCACGGCCGCGTGCCACTGCGCGATGGCGTCGCCGAAACTGTCCTGCGCCTTGGTGTCCTTGCCGTAGCTGGCGCCGCCGTCGTCGCTGAAAGCGGCATAGACGTCGTATCCCGACAGGAAATCGCGCTTGTCCAGCCACACCGCCGCCAGGCGCGCGCCGAACGCCGCCAGGGCCGGGCGCATGGCGCCGGTGCCGCGGCCGAGGCCG
>WOUQ01000029.1 GCA_009772925.1 bacterium | reverse complement strand
AGGCTAAATTGAAAGTCGTCTTCTCATTGGTCTCGGTTACCACCAATGTGAGGCAACGTATCTGACCTCCGGTTACCTTTTATTATGAGTCAACGCGGCCCCCGCCGTGGATGTGGAGATGGACTGGTTTACTCGCGAGAGCGGCGCGTGAGGAATCTGCGGTCGCGGCACACCCCGCGATAATCCGCCTCCGCGGTCCGGGCGACCCATGTTTTTCCGGACCGGGCGCACAGCGCACCGGTTGTTCACAGGCTTATCCACCCCGCCCGCCGCGATGGCGGCGGCCCAGGGCCTCCAGCAGTTCAGCCTCGTCGATGCGTCCGTCCTGGTCGGCATCCAGTGTTTCGAACGGCAGCAGTGCCGCCTTGCAGCGTTCTCCCCGGCGTTCGCCGCAGTGCGCGCGCAATGCCTCGTATTCGGCGCGGCTGAGGGCGCCGTCGCGATCCATATCGTGCACCGAGAATATGTTTGGGGAGGTGGCACCGGCCAGTCCGGCGGCGACCATCAGGACAACCCACGCCAGCAGACGCTTCATCGCTTCTCCTTCAGATAATCCACCAGGGCGCGCAGGTCGGCCTCCTCCAGGGGAAAGCGGTGGGCGCGGATGTGATCGGAGCGCAGCAGTTCCGGCACCTGGTCGGGGAGGGTGCGCAGTTGCGCGGAATCGGCGTCGTGGCAGTACACGCACTGGCTGTCGTAGACCCGGGCGCCACGTTCGACGCTGGAAGCATGCTTGTCGACGACGGGCAAGCTTGCGGGCGCCAGGGCCTGGTAGATACCACCACGGTCCCAGAAGCCCGGCTCGGCGCAGCCCAGGCAGGGGTGGCCAGACTCGACCGGATTGCCGACGCCGTTCCAGCGCACGCTTGAACAGGCGTTGCGCGTCACCGGCCCCTTGCAGCCCAGATCCAGCAGGCACCAACCGGCGCGCGCGCCGGCGTCGTCGAAGCTGCGGGCGAAGCGGCCGGCCTCGTAATGACCCCGGCGGGAACAGCGGTCATGCACGGTTTCACCGTAGAAGGCCAGCGGCCGGCCTTGCGCGTCCAGAGGCGGGAATCCGCCAAAGACGACACGATGCGCCAGGACCGCGCTCATCACTTCCGGGATGGGCGGACAGCCGGGCAGGTTCACCAGCGGCCGGCGCGGTACCAGCCCCCGCTCCATCATTTCGCCCACTCCAAGTGCGCCGGTTGGATTCGGCGCGGCGGCGGGCAAACCGCCGAACGCGGCGCAGGTGCCCACCGCGATGACCGCCGCAGACGCCTCCAGGCAGCGCCGCAGCAGACTCAGGTTGTCCTCGCCGGCGATGCTGGAACAGGCGCCCGCCAAGGCGGTGGGCACGGAGCCGTCGACCACCAGCAGCAATTCGCCGGCATGCGCCCTCAGCGTCGCCTCCCGCGCCGCCTCCGCCGCCGCGCCGGAGGCGGCCTGCAGGGTGTGGTGATAGTCCAGCGACAGCCATTCGAACAACAGGCTTTCCATGGACGGCGCCGAGGAACGGGTGAGGGATTCGGTGCAGCCCGTGCAGGCCTGGAAGGACAGCCAGATCACCGGCAGGCGCGGCCCCGCGCGCAAGCCCTCCGCCAGCAGGCGGGCCGCCCCCGGCGGCAGCGCCAGCAACGAGGCGGTGATGGCGCAGAACTTGAGGAATCGGCGCCGGCCGAGGCGGCTTGCGGTTTCCATCTTCACTCCGGCGAGCGGCCGGTCTCCCGGCCGACCATGCGGCTCACTTCACATCGCCGCGCGCGCGCATCTGCCCGCAGGCATCGCGGCGCGGTTCGTTGAGGATGACGCCCTGTTCCTTGGCGCGGGCCTCCAGAGTGGCCCGATGTTCGGCGCGCAAGGCCTTGCATTCATCATAGGTCTTCGCGGCCCACATCCTGTTCTGGAATTCCGTGCGTTCGGCGGGGGTCATCAGGGTCCAGCCTGGGGTGTTGTCCTGCTGGAAGCGATAACGGCAGGGGCCGGCCTCGGCGACAACGCCGCCCAGCATCGTCGCCAGCACGGCGGCGGCGACGAGAAGTTTGCATTGCAGGCTTTCCATCATCATCTCCTTGAAGATTGGCGAAGGGAGAAAGTGCCTTGCGGACTTTTATCTCCTGATTCCATTCAAGGTCATGCGGGAGGTATGGATGTATCAGTGTGTAAGCAAGTGTTACCGAGGCGTTGCGGGGCAGCGCGACAGTTTCAGGCGGAAGCTTCGCGCGTCAGCCGCGCCGCCAGCCAGGTCAGTCCCACCGCCACCGCCATCAGGCCAAAGGCAATGCCCACCCGGCTGACGAGCTGCGGGGCGAACAGCAACAGGGCGCCCAGGCCCAGCATCATCAGGCCCGACATCAGCTTCAGCAACCGCCCTTCCCGCTCGGTGAGCTTGCGTGCCCCCAGGGTGCGGGCGAACAGCACGACGATCAGCGCCAGCGGCACCACGTAGATCAGGTTGTAGGCGGCCAGATAGCCGTAGCGCGCGGTGGCCGGCAGATCCGCGAGGGTCAGCAGCCGCGTGTAGACCATGGGGAAGCCGGCGGTGCACAGCAGTTCGTAGAAATTCGCGGCGATCGCCAGGAACAGGGTCGCGCCCAGCATGGCCGGCAGGTGCTCGGCGTTGAGGATGGCGCGGGCGCGGCGGAACAGGTCCGGCTTGCGCGATGCGGGGATGGACAGGGTCAAGCCCTGTTCGAACAGGAAGAAATCCTTGACGTTCACCAGGCCGACGAACACCGCCAGGGCACCGGCGGCTAAGGTCACCCAGGCGAGGTGGCCGAAGAGCTGGAAGACGTTGAGCCAGGCCGCCATGAAGGCGAAGTACATGAGCCCCGAGACCAGCACGAAGACACCACCGATCGCCAGCATGCGGGCGCGGCTTTTCTGATGGGCCATCATCGACAGCAGGAACAGCAGCACGAAGAAGGCGCAGGGGTTGAAGGCGTCGAGCCCGGCCAGGATCAGGGTGAGGGCCGGCAGCGACAGGCCGGCCGGGTCGAGTTCGCCCAGCAGCGGCAGACGCAGGGGCGGCGGCGCCGTCGCCGGCGGCGTCACCTCCGCGCCGGCGGCCGCCCGCGCGTGGCAGGCGTCGAGCCGCTGGCGCAGATAGGCGCCGGTGGTGGCGTCGCTCTCCCAGCCCACCACCATCTCGCCGCAGAACAGGAAGGCCGGTACCGACACCGCCTCGCCGCCGACTTGCGCGGCAAGGGCCTGGTAGAGGCGCGCGTGGTCCGAGTGCCGGGTCAGTTCGAGGTCGTGCAACCGCAGCCAGGGCCGCTCGCGCGGCAAGGCCTCGACGTGGGGGTGGGCCTCGGTGCAGTGCGGGCAGGTCAGCGCCCAGAAGAAATAGAGTTGCACTTCCGCGCCTCCGTTGGCGCCGGTGCGCAGCCACGGGTCATCGGCGCGGCCGGCGAGGGCGCACAGGGCCAGCCACAGGAAAAGGAGAACTCGCGGGAACATCGTGGATAAGCGCCTCGCACCGGGTTGGGCTGATTCGACTCTTTCAAAATATGCAAATTGAGGAAAATTTCTTCAGTTTGCATAAACCCGGTGAGCGGCCAGGGGTCAGCTTAGCCAGTCCTCGATCTTCTTCCTGTCCGGCACGCCGCCGGCGTGCACCACCTTGCCGTCGATGACCACGCCGGGGGTGCTCATGACGCCATAGCCGAGGATGGCGGCCATGTCGGTGACTTTTTCCAGCTGGATGGCGGCGCCCTTGGCGGCGGCGATTTCCTCGATGAGCTTGGCGGTGGACTCGCAGTTGCGGCAGCCAGTGCCGAGAACCTTGATGTTTTTCATGGGGTTACTCCGGTTTGACGGCCTCGATGCTGGCCGAGGCGATGTAGTCTTCCACGCCCCGCCCCGGCGCCCAATGCCGGATGTATTCCCGGCTGGTGTCCTTGGGGACGATGCGGATGTCGGTGAAACCCGCCGCCGCCATGACGGCGGCGAGTGCTTCGATGCTCACGGCGCCGGCCACGCAGGCGGTGTGCAGGGCCACTTCCGCCTGCATCTCCGGCGGCAATGCGGCGGTAAGGACGATGTCGGAAATCGCCAGGCGACCGCCGGGCTTCAGCACGCGGAAAGCGTCGCGGAACACCTGGGCCTTGTCGGGGGAGAGGTTGATGACGCAGTTGGAAATGATCACATCCACGCTGGCATCGGCCACCGGCAGGTGCTCGATCTCGCCCAGGCGGAATTCCACGTTGGCGAAGCTCCCCTTGGCTGCGTTGGCGCGGGCTTTCGACAGCATGTCCGGAGTCATGTCGACGCCGATGACGCTACCCGACTCGCCCACCTGGCGCGCGGCCAGAAAGGCGTCGAAGCCGGCGCCGCTGCCCAGGTCCAGCACGGTTTCACCCGCCTTGAGGGCGGCAATGGCCTGGGGATTACCGCAGCCCAGGCCCAGGTTGGCCCCCTCAGGCGCGGAGGCCAGTTCCTCGGCGCTGTAGCCGATGCCGCGCGACAGCAGTTCGGCCACGGATTGCTCGGAGGGGGCGCAGCAGCCGCCCGACTGGGCCGGCGCGGCCGCGCAGCACGAATCGCCGGTGTGGGCGACCTGGGCGTAGGCGATGCGGACTTGTTGGCGGATGTGGTCGTGTTTGGTGTCTTGCATGATGGACGTTTAGGGTATCAGCAGCATGACTGCCCTGACTTGGTGGGCGTGCAGCAGGCGCCGCCCTCCACCACGGCGATATTGGCGAAGGGATCGACCTTGAACCTAGGCTTGGCCGGCTGGAAGCCTTCCGAGTAGGCCTCGTCGAACTTCGCGTCCAGGGCCTGGGCCGCTTCGTCGCGGATGTGGCGGGCGATCTCGATGACGGTGTCGATCTGTTCCTTCGCCACGCCGTATTCCTTCAGCTTGTCGACCTGGCACAGGCCCTGTTTCGGGTGGTTGGCGGCGATGTTGGCGGCCAGGGAAACCAGGGCGACGATGGAAGGGTGCAGGGGGGTTGGGTTCGACTCGCTCACAGGACACTCCTCAAGGCGTTGAAGGTGACACCGACCAGTACGAAGGACACGGCCAGGTAGGCGGCGAAGATGCCGAGCAGGGGCCATTTGACCACCTTGCGCAGGATCAGCATCTCCGGCAGGGAGAGGGCGACGACGGCCATCATGAAGGCCAGCACGGTGCCCAACGGCACGCCCTTGCCGAGCAGGGCCTCGGCCACCGGGATGATGCCCACCGCGTCGGAGTACATGGGGATGCCAGCCAGCACGGCGACGATGACCGACAGCACGGAGCCATCGCCGGCGATCCTGGCAACGAAATCCTCGGGCACATAGCCGTGGATCAGGGCGCCGATGCCAACGCCGATCAGCACGTATTTCCAGATACGGCCGACGATCTGCCGCACCTCGTTCCAGGCGTAGTCGTGGCGTGCGAGCAGGCTGGTGTCCGGGGCCTCGGCCTGGGCTTCGCCCATGCGGATCTGCCAGACGTAGGCCTCCACCCAGCGTTCCAGCCTGAAGGCTTGCAGGACGTAGCCACCGACGAAGGCGATGGTCAGGCCGGTGAGCACGTAGATCACCGTCATCTGCCAGCCGATGACGCCGGCCAGCACCACCACGGCCACCTGGTTGACCATGGGACTGGCGATGAGGAAGGACAGGGTCACGCCCAGGGGAATGCCGGCCTCGACGAAGCCGATGAACAAGGGGATGGAGGAGCAGGAACAGAACGGCGTCACCGCCCCCAGGCCGACGGCCATCAGCCGCGCGCCGGGGCCGGAGCGGCCCTTCATCATGGCGCGCACCCGTTCCGGCGTGAGCAGGGCGCGCAGCCAGCCCATGAGGTAGATCACCGTGGTGAGCAGCACCAGGATCTTCACCACGTCCATGACGAAGAAGTGCAGGGCCGCGCCCGTGGGCGACCCGGGCGTCAGCCCGGCCAGGTCGAAGACCAGGAGGGTGGCGAGGGCGTCGAACATCAGGGGTGGCGGCTAATAGGCTCGTCTTTCCCGCGCAGGCGGGAACCCAGACAAAGCATCTGGATGCCCGCCTGCGCCGGCATGACGGGTCTTCGCATCACTGCGCCTCGAACTCCAGGAAGGCCCGGTTCATGTTGGCGCGATGCAGGTCGCCGTAGTTCTGCAGGTGCCGGAAGCGGGGCTCGTCCGCGTGTTTCGCCAGGGTGGCGTCCATGGGTTCCATGTCCTTGGCGGCGGCGCCAATGGTGTCGGCCAGGAAATCGTAGTAGTCGCCGCTTTCCCGTTTGGCCTGGGCCAGGTTGCAGACCCGGCCGTGGCCAGGGACGATGCGCTCCGGGGCCAGGGCCTCCAGCGCCTGGAAGGCCTTGCGGCCATGCTTCACGCTGGACCAGGGCAGCACCCCCAGCAGCCGATCCACGTACACCAGGTCGCCGGTGAAGGCCACGCGGGTGCGCGGCATCCAGATCATGGCGTCGCCGGGATAGTGGGCATGGGTGTAGGTCAGTTCCAGTGTTTCACCGCCCAGTTCCAGGCGCGCGCGATCGCCTTCGAGCAGCCGCTGGGCCGGCCGCGGCATGGTGCCGTCCAGGCGGTCACCCAGGAAACGCCGCATCCCTTCCAGTTGCCGCGCGGCGTTCTCGGCCTGGCCGGCGGCGGTGCGGGACAGGGCGATGAGCTCGGCGCCGCGCGCGGCGAAGTGGTCGTTGCCCAGCCAGCGGTGGTCCTGGCCGCCGGTGTTGATCACCCAGCGCACCGGCCTGTCGGTCACCGCGCGGATGGCCGTCTCCAGCTTTTCCGCGCCGAGTTTGCTGGCGCCCGAATCGACCAGGATCACCCCGGCTGGGGTGACGATGAAACCGTAGTTGGCGTTCAGTCCGTCGTTGTCGGCGCTGCGCTGGCCGAGCGGGCCGACGATGGCGTAGACGTTGTCCACCACCTTTTCAGCCTTGGGCGTGTAGGCGTGGGCCACGAAGGGAAAGCACAGCGCGAGGAGGAGGAGCAGGCGAGGGAGCATGGGCGATTCCACAATATCTATGCAGGGCCTGACAGTGTCGCGCGCGCCGGACTCAGCCCGCCAGACCCCGTTCGTACCAGCCCTTGCTGCGGTTGACGATCTTCACCACCAGCAGCATCACCGGCACCTCGATGAGCACCCCCACCACCGTCGCCAGGGCCGCCCCGGACTGGAAACCGAACAGGGCGATGGCGGCGGCCACCGCCAGTTCGAAGAAGTTGGAGGCGCCGATGAGGGCCGAGGGACAGGCCACGCTGTGCTTCTCGCCGACCTTGCGGTTCAGCCAGTAGGCCAGACCGGAGTTGAACAACACCTGGATGAGGATGGGCACCGCCAGCAGGGCGATGATCAGCGGCTGGTCGAGGATCGCTTCGCCCTGGAAGGCGAACAGCAGCACCAGCGTGGCGAGCAGGGCCAGGATGGAAAGATGGCCCAGGGTCGCCAGGGTGGCGTCGAACTTCGCCTGTCCCTGTTGCAGCAAGCGCTTGCGCCAAAGCTGGGCGAGGATGACCGGGATGACGATGTACAACAGTACGGAGATGAACAGCGTGTCCCAGGGCACGACGATCGCCGACAGCCCCAGCAGCAGGCCGACGATGGGGGCGAAGGCGAAGATCATGATGGTGTCGTTCAACGCCACCTGGCTCAGGGTGAAATACGGGTCGCCGTTGGTCAGCCGGCTCCACACGAAGACCATGGCGGTGCAGGGCGCGGCGGCGAGCAGGATGAGGCCCGCCACGTAGCTGTCGAGCTGTTCCGCAGGCAGATACGGCGCGAATAGCTGGCGGATGAAGATCCAGGCCAGCAGGGCCATGGAGAAGGGCTTCACCGCCCAGTTCACGAACAGGGTGACGCCGATGCCCTTCCAGTGCGACTTAACCTGATGCAGCGCGCCGAAGTCGATCTTCATCAGCATGGGGATGATCATCACCCAGATGAGCAGGCCCACCGGGATGTTGACCTGGGCCACCTCCATCCGGCCCAGGGCATGGAAGGGCGCGGGGAAGAACTGGCCGAGGGCCACCCCGGCGACGATGCACAGCGCCACCCACAGGGTGAGCCAGCGCTCGAACACGCTCATCGGCGCGCCGGCGGCGCGCTTGGCGGTGGCGTCACATTGGACAGACACGACTTACAGTCCGAGATGCTGTTTGATCGCCGGCAGCAGGCGAGCGCGGATGTCGTCGCGCACCTTCAGGAAACTTTCCAGCGGCTCGCCGTGGGGATCGTGGAAGGGCAGGTGGATGGCCTTCACCGGTCGCGGGAACACCGGGCAGGTTTCCTTGGCGTTGTCGCAGACGGTGACCACCAGGTCGATGGCCTCGTGCATGACCGCGTCCACGTCCTTGGGATGCAGGCCGTCGGTGTTCAGACCGGCATCCTTGAGCGCGGCGATGGCGCCGTCGGCGACCTTGGGTTGCGGCCGGGTGCCGGCGGAGAGGGCGCGGACCTGGCCGGCCAGGTCGTGGTTGACCAGGACTTCGGCCATCTGGGAACGACAGGAGTTGCCGGTGCACAGGATCAATACGGTTTTCATGGGGCGGGGTTCCTTGGGGTGAAAGCTCGGCGATCAGGCTACGGAGGTCTGGCAGCTCTGGTCGGGCACCGCCGCTTCCGCCGGCATGCCCTCCTTCATGTGCCAGAGCACGCGCAGGGCCCAGGCGGGCAGTTCGGGATGCAGGCGGTAGTGCATCCACACCCCCGCGCGCCGGGTGGAGACCAGGCCGGCCTCGCGCAGCACGGCGAGGTGGCGGGAGACCTTGGGCTGCGGCGCTTCCAGCACCGCGTTCAGATCGCAGACGCAGCGCTCGTCGTGGATCAGCAGCAGGGCCAGGATGCGGCGGCGGATGGGGTCGCTGAGCGCCTCGAAGAAGGCTTGGGGATCACACATGTATTCGTCTGTACAAATGCTATGTAAGGTATGTGCAGCCTATTACTGCTTACATACATCTGTCAAAACGTATTTACTGATGCTCACACCGCCGCCGGCGCGAGGCCTGACGGCGGCGTGGCGCGATCACCAGAGGGCCAGCAGCCGGCCGCCCTCGACCTTGGTCTCGAAAGCCTTCAGGGGATGCTTGCCCACCGCGACGCAGGCGCCGGTGGCGATGTCGAACTTCCAGTGATGCTTGGGGCAGGTCAGGGTTTTTCCCTCCAGCGCCAGGTGGGGGATGTTGGTCACCTGGTGCGGACAGTGCGAGTCATACACTTTGTAGCGTTCGCCTTCCCGGTAGACGAACACCGTGCGCGCGCCGCAGCCCACCCGCTTCACCTCGCCGTCGGCGATGTCCGCCACGGCCATGACATCGCGCCACTGCGGCAGGCTGTTGATGAGTTCCGGCTTGAACTCCGGCATGTCCATTTCCAGCAGGATTTCCGTCGCCCAGACGATCTTCGCCAGGCCCAGGGCGGGAAAGGCCATGAGCAGGGCATCGATGATCTCCATCGGCGTGCAGCCGTCGCGCAGAGCGCGCATCAGGTATTGCTTGAAGCCGCTTTCGGTCTGCGAGTGGACCTTGGTAATCACCGAAATCAGATCCCGCGTCTTCGGATCCAGGTGCTTGCCGGTGTCCTTGAGGAACTTGAAATAGTGGCCGAGGGCGTCGCCGCGCACGGCGATCAGATAGTTGAGTGCGTCGCTCATGAAGTGCTCCAGGGGGGGTGAAGTTTGATACCTGTCCGTAGCATAGATGGTTCCTCGCGGAATATCCGCCCCGCCGAAAGCGACTCGCGGCGGCAGGCCGGGGAGCGGTTCGGATGGGCATTAAGCTTGCTTTAAGTACCCCCGCGTAAACTGCTGCGCATTGCCCCGCATGACCGGAGCGCAAGAGGCGAACACCTATGACCGGCAAGAACACAATCGAACTGGAATTTTCACGTAAATACGACCACGCACACTCGGCACGGTATTACCGCAAGCATCGGGACGGGCTGGCCAGGCGCCTGTCCCACTTGTGGGACACACGGCTGGCGCGCAAGGCCCTGGTACTGGCGGGCAATCCCGGGCGGGTGCTCGACCTGCCCTGCGGCGCAGGCAGATTCTGGCCGCTGCTGGCGGAGCGGGAGGATCGCGAAATCCTCGCGGCGGACAATTCCAGCGACATGATCGGGATCGCGCTAGCCCAACAGCCGGCGCACATCGTTTCGCGTGTTCGGGCCTTTCGCACTTCCGCCTTCGCCATCGAATTACCCGACCGGTCGGTCGACAGCATCTTTTGCATGCGTCTGCTGCACCACGTCCGCGACAGCGCACACCGCCTGGCGATGCTGCGTGAATTCCATCGGGTCACCGAGGACAGCGTCATCGTCTCGCTGTGGGTCGACGGCAACTACAAGGCCTGGAAGCGCGCCCGCCTGGAACGGCGCCGGGCCGGGTCGGGCAAGGTGGGCACCAACGCCAACCGCTTCGTGGTGCCCCGCGCGGTGATCGAACAGGAATTCGCCCAGGCCGGTTTCACCGTCCAGAGCCACCTGGACTTCCTGCCGGGGTACGCGATGTGGCGGGTCTACGTCCTGCGCAAGGCCGCCTAGCCATGTCGTCCGCAGCCGAGATGGACCGGCAGGTCGAAATGTGGTGGTCCGCCCGGGGAGAATGGGTGGAAGCGCCCAACCTGCGGCGGGGTGGCGAGAGTGGCGTGCAATGCCTGTGCGACCCGTCCGGACACATCGTTTACATCAAGCGCCAGGCCGGGCACATCCACCGCTCCCTGCGGCACCCCCTGGGCAGACCAACCGCCCTGCGCGAGGCGGAAGCCCTGCTCGCCCTCGCCGCCCTGCGCATCCCGGTTCCCGGCCTTGCCTACTCCGGGGCGCGCAAGGATCGCTCTGGCTGGCACGCGCTCTTGGTGACACGCGCCCTGGACGGATACCTGAACCTGGACGCCTGGTACGCCGCCGCTCCGACCGCAGCAGCGCGACGGAACATGTTGCGGGAACTCGCCGGCCTGCTCGCCCGCATGCACCGGGCCCGCTGGCAGCACGGCTGCCTCTATGCCAAACACATTTTCGTGCGCAAGACCTTCGATCCAGCCGGAGCGAACGTCGCGTTGCTCGACCTGGAAAAGGCGCGGCGCAGACTCTGCGCGTCTCTCGCTTCGCGGCGGGATATGGCCCAACTTGGCCGGCATCGCGGCTTGATGCCGGACGCGGACTGGCTGGAGCTACGCGAGCTGTACGCGCTTGCCCCGGGCCGGGACCATTGAGGGGGATACGCCCTGGAGACTGGCGGGGCTACGCAGCAACCCCAATAGCATGTCCGCTCCCTCCGGTTTCCGGAGGAGCGCGAAGAACAGACGGGCGGGGAAATTGGTGGCGGACGGTTGACCACGTGCTGACTGGCCTCCCGAGCTTATGAGTACTGGCGCGGGTTGCTGCGGGTCAAGCGCCCAGCAGGCGGCGAGCAAGCACGGTTTGCATGTCACGGCGTCCATCAGCAATCAGGTAAATGATGACTTGGCTGCCTGTGACACGGTAGATCACGCGGTAAGGCTTGAAGAAGGTCTGGCGGTATTCTTTGATGCCAAGGCCGACCAGTTCCTTCGGATAGCTACCGCGTTCTGGGAATCTCGACAGACTCTCCACAGTGTCCATCAACTCATCCAACACATAGTTGGCATTGGCCACGCAGTCGAATTCGGAGATGTAGTCGTGGATGGCCTCTAAGTCCTGCTCCGCACCCTCGGTGAGCAGGACTTCAAACTTGGCAGATGTGTCTGCCATCAGGCGGAGGCTCGCTTGGCGCGGAGCCGCGCAACGACGTCAGCCACAGGCTTGACCTTGCCAGCGGCCACATCCTGATTGCCCAGCGCAAGGATTTTTAGCAAGGCCAGTGTTTCTTGCGTCTCCTCGAACGAGGCGACGTCCTGCAGGACAGCCTTGGCTTCACCATTTTGGGTGATGACCATAGGTTCACGCTGCTCCGCGAGGTGCGTCAAAACCTCGGCAGCGTTGGCTTTGAGATAGCTGATGGGCTTGACTTGTGATGAGTAGCGCATGGCGGTGCTCCGGACTTGAATAAGACTTAATATAGTCTTTTTATGGTCTCGCGGCAAAGTGTGGAAATGGCCTCAGGAGAATTCGTCATCATTCCGCAGGCACATCAGAACCCACCCTGTACCCCATCGCCCGGTAGCCACGCTGCCGCTTGTCCCACATCCGTAGCAACGCCGGATGACCGGTGTCTACGAAGTCGATGATCCGCACGTCGGTCTTGCTGGCGTGCTCGCGGTGCAGGCGCCCCGCGTACTGCTGCAGCGTACCCTTCCAGGACACAGGCATGGCCAGCACCAGCGTGTCCAACGGCGGGTGATCGAAGCCCTCGCCAACCAACTTGCCGGTCGACAGTAGAACGCGCGCCGCGTCGGGCGGCAATGCATCCAGGTCAGCGACCAGCGCCGCTCGCTGCTTCCTGGACATTCGACCGCGCAAAACGAAAGGCACAGGTTCCACCCCATCGAGTGCCGCTTTGATCGCATCGAGGTGTTCCGTGCGTTCGGTCAGCACCAGCACCTTGCGTCCCTGCCCGACTGCATCACGCACCTCGGCGGCGATGGCTTCCGTTCTGGCCTGGTCATTGGCGAGATGCCGAAAAACGTCCTGGATGCCTGCATCGGTCGGCACGTCGATCCGGGTTAAGCGTGAACGAGGCAGCACTTCCAGATCATGCGGGGCACCGGCTGGCTTGGCGGCCGTGTATCGGATCGGCCCGCACTGCATGAAGATGATTGGCTGCTGCCCATCACGGCGGATGGGCGTCGCCGTCAGGCCCAGCACGTACTTGGCCTTGGTCCGTTTCAGGATCGCGTCGAACGACACAGCGCCAACGTGGTGGCATTCGTCCACGATCACCTGACCGTAGTTTTCTACCAGAGGGTTCACCTCGCCCTGCCGAGAGACGGACTGCATTACGGCGATGTCGATCTTGCCCGTGAGCTTGGCCTTGCCACCGCCGATGGTGCCGACCACGCCTTTGCCAACGCCCAGAAAAGCCTGCAGACGTTCCTGCCATTGCTTGAGCAGTTCCGTTCGATGCACCAGCACCAGTGTGTTCACACCCCGGCGCGCGATCATTGCTGCGGCAGTGACCGTTTTGCCAAAGGCCGTTGGAGCGCACAGCACGCCGTTGTCGTGATGCAGCATTCCGGAATCTGCGGCCTCCTGGTCCAGACGCAAAGTGCCGACGAAGGAGGCATCAATGGGTTCGGGATACGGGCGCAGATCGGAATCGACGAATACGCTATGACCACTCTAGCGTGGCCATTTCTGCAACGGCAAGGCGATCAGGTTGCCAAAGCCTCCTTTGGGCATCGTGTCCTGGTTCGGGAACAGCCGGTCGTAGGATTCCAGCTTTAGTTGCCGGGTGCGCGAGCAGGTACTGGCGAATGCATCCGCGACAAGATTGCGGCCAGCAAGCGCAAAGGGATCTGGATGGGGGGTTACCCCGCGCTCGGCTATGACGTGAAGGATCGCCAGTTGGTCATCAACGAAGCCAAGGCAACCACCGTGCGCCGCATCTTTCAGCGTTTCGCGGAACTGCAGTCAGCCACTGACCTGTGTCGGGAACTGGCAGTCGATGGCATTACCACCAAGGCGTGGAAAACCGCAGACGGCAACGTCCGCAACGGCACGCCGATGGACAAGAAGTGCCTGTCCAAGGCGCTGCGCAACCCGATCTACGTCGGCGAGATACGCCATAAGCAGTGTTTCACTTAGACTGGCACGTCCGAACCAACTTTTTATCGAACCAGCCGATCAATGTCAAAGTAGACGAATTCCGTCGTCCGAGCCGGTATTGGAGACCAAGGTATGGCCGGGAATCTGAATAGCGATCAATGTTGAACGGTTCTCTCTGGCCGGTCGAAGTTTTTCGCCTCCGACACCCAATCGACTGTTCAGACTCGCGCCCAGAAACCCGCCTAAACACAGGGGTTCGTGCGAAAGGCGCCTTTCGCAGAAACAGAGAACGGAGAGCACAGAGAGCAGGAAAACCACCAATACCAGGGTTTTCGGGCCGATGCCGCCTTTCGCACAAAACCGGGAGCCCGCGTCAGAACTGGCGTTTCGGGCAGACGTGAAAAAGGCCAGAGCAACGTCTGGCCTTCGATTAGTGGTGGACCGAAAGGGGATCGAACCCTCGACCTCCGCATTGCGAACGCGGCGCTCTCCCAGCTGAGCTATCGGCCCTGACTTGAATCCGGCGCGCAGTATAGCGAAAAGCCCGGGGGGCTCCTAGCCGGGCGCGCGCTGCGAATTGACTCACAAAGAATGTAACCGAAGGAGGTAGTCAGGAAGGAACGTTGCTTCAAATTGAAGGTAACCGGCGGAAAGGAGGTTACCGATCATGGG
>WOUQ01000032.1 GCA_009772925.1 bacterium | reverse complement strand
ATCGTGGCCACAGAAGCGGAAGTCATCGACATGCATGAACTGCGCACCCGTTCCGCCGGACCGCGGGATTTCATCCAGTTGCATCTTGAGCTTGACCGCAACCTTCCCCTGTGGCGTGCCCACGCCATAGCCGATCGTGTCGAGGAGCATCTGCGGGACGCCTTTCCCCTGGCCGATATCATCATTCACGAAGATCCGTCCGGATTGATCGAAACGCACCGTTCCTGATTCTGACGGGCACTTCATCATACCAATGAGGTATCACATTCCCGCGCTGTTCTCTCCCGCGACGGAAGATGCGCGCGCGGGGCCTACAACGCCCTGCCCAACTCGGCATAGGCCGAGCGGAAATAGACCAGCGGCTGCCCCCCTTGAGTGGAAGACAGCACCCGCACCCGCCCGACGACGATCACGTGGTCGCCCCCTGGGTACGTGGTTTCGACATCGCATTCGATGGTGGCAAGGCACCCGTTCAGCAACGGGGCACCGGTCTCTCCGATTGTATGGCCCGTTTCGCCCCACCTGTCGCCATTGCGGGTGGCGAACTGAATCGATACTTCTTTCTGGTTTTCCCTCAGAATGTTCACGGCGAACGTCCCCGTGAGGAAGTCTTGCAAGTGAAGCGTTTGCCTGTCGAGACAGACCAACACCAGGGGTGGGTCAAGTGACAGGGCGCTGAAGGCGCTGACGGTCATCCCCCGTTCCTGTCCATTGGCCGCGGTCGTCGTCATCACCGTTACACCCGAGGCGAAACAGGCCATGGCCCTGCAGAACGCACGTGAATCAGCACTCATGATCATCCAGAATCGACGATAAGTTTCCTTAGTGTACCTCGAAACAAAGGAAACGGAAAGGTTTTCATCAGGCAAGCGATCGGTCCACACCAGCACGCAATCGACGCGGCGGCCCGGATAGATCGTCTCCAACACCGCCCGGTAGGCCGCCATCTGCTGAAGGTAGAACCTGGCCACATCTTCGGTCCTTTGGGGGGGCGGGCGGTTTGTCTTGTAGTCGGCGATGATGACGGCATTCTCCGTCACCACCAGCCGGTCCACCTGGCCCGAGACGACGCGCGCGCCCACCAGCCCCACCACCGGCACCTCAGCCTGGGCGTTGAGACCAAACAGGGGCGCCATGGCCGGATGGTCAAGCACCGCCAGCACTTCCTTGGCAAGGGCGGCCCGTGCCAAGGATGTCAGATCGGCGCCCGCATGGTCCAGATAACGCCGGGCGGCGGCTTCACGCTGTTCCGCCGGGACAAGGGGCAGGCTTTGCAAAAGCCGGTGGACCAGCCGGCCCCGTCGGAAACGGGCCTCCGACCGCGCGGGCGCGTGTACCGGCGGCTCTCTGTCGTCCGGCCGTGAGGGGGCGAGCGGACGCGGCGGCGCCGGTTCGCGGGGGGGGGGCATGACGGCCCACGGCGGCGGTGGCAGGCGGACCGGTGCGAGCGGCAGTTCGCGAGCTGCAGCGCCGGTGCTTTCATCGGAGGTGCTGCGCAGTCGCAGCACCTCCGCCGCGGGCAGCAGCGATGGCGTCAGGGCGGCCAGAAGGGGGTCCGTCTCCACCGTTCCCAAAGGTTCGAGGGCGGTCCGGATCAGGGTGTACCAGCAGGCCGGGGGCGGGGCTTTCTGGGTATGCCAGCCGCACACATACAGGCGGTCTTCCGCCCGGGTCATCGCCACGTACAACAGCCGGCGATATTCGCGATCGCGGGCATGCTTTGCGGCTTCCCGCAAGGAGGCGCACCAGGGGTTTTCCGGCGCCTGGTGTGATGGTGGCCAGAACATCAGGCCCTCTTCGCCTTCTTCCCACAAAAGGGAGGGGGTGCGGTCGGGGGCCTGTAGGGTGTCGGGCAGGAACACGATGGGGGCCTGAAGCCCTTTGGCGTTATGCACGGTGAGAATGCGCACGGCGTCAACGCCGCTCTGGTCCAGATTGCGCTTGACCTCGGCCCGGGTGGTTTCAAGCCAGTGCAGAAATCCTTGCAGCGATGGCGTGTGGTGGGTTTCATAGCGTAGGGTCAGGGTCAGGAACTCGTCCAGGGCATCCTCGGCATCCGGTCCCAGCCGGGCCACCAGGCGTCGCCGACCATCGAGCGGCCCCAGCACCGTGGCGTACAGTTCGTGAGGCCGGCGGTAATCCACCATGGCGAGCAGCTCCGCCAGCAGGGCATGGGCCTGCCCAAATGGAGTTGACGCTCCGGCATGATTTTGCAGCGCCCGCCACAGGCTTTTGTGTCCGCGGGGATGGGCGAGCGCGAACAGATCGTCTTCCTCAAGGCCGATCAGGGGGCTTTTCAGCACTACGGCAAGGGTCAGATCGTCTTCGGGCAGCAACAGGAAAGCGCCTAGCGCCATCAGGTCCATGACCGCCATTTGTTCTTTCAGGACCATGCGATCGACGCCCGCAACCGGAACGTTCAGGCTTTTTAAAAGCCGCACGAGGTCTTCGACGAAGCTGCCGCGGCGGCGCACCAACACCATGATATCGCCCGCCCGCACCGGACGCTGGCGCGAGGCCAGCCAGTCGCCTTCTCCGGGGCTGGCGCCCACTCGTTCTCCGGGGCTGGCGCCCACCATGGCGGCGATGCGGCGCGCCAGCGCCTGGGCCAGCCGGGTACTGGGCGCATCGCCGGTGATGCGTTCGATGGGGGGCTTCCAGGGCGGTTGGGGGTTTTCCAGGGCCGGTTCCACCGGCGGCCAGATCTCGACAAGACCCGCCGCGCCGGTGCGAAAGGCGATATGGGACATCTCCTCCCCCGCGAGAACCACGCCGTCGCGGGCCGGATCGCGGGCGAAAACGGCATCCACCGCGGCTAGCACCGCCGGTGTCGAACGAAACGAGATGTTGAGCGGCACATCGGCCCATGACCGCCCAACGGCCGTCGCCCTATTGCGCAAAAGGGCGCGCATGGAGTCGAAATGATCGGGCGCCGCGCCCTGGAAACTGTAGATGGACTGCTTGCGATCGCCAACGGCGAACACCGTCCGGATGCATTCCGGTTCCTGTTCGTCCCGACGGCTCAGGCCCGCGAAAAATTCCGCCGTCAGGCTGCGGGCGATGGCCCATTGTTCGGCGCTGGTGTCCTGTGCCTCGTCGATCAGCAGGTGATCAAGGCCGCCGTCGAGCTTATACAGCACCCACCCCGCCTGATCGTCCAGCAGGCGGCGGCTGGTGAGGATCAGATCGTCGTAGTCGAGCAGCGCCCGCACTTCCTTGTACCGGTCATAGGCCTCCAGCAGCGC
>WOUQ01000028.1 GCA_009772925.1 bacterium | reverse complement strand
CTGGTTCGTCGTCCTCCCAGGACGCTCGGCGTAACCCGGCAAGGACTCATCGGGATGGGAAAGCACGTGGTCATGAACGGTATTTCAACGGCCTGCTAACGGACATGACTTTGAGAAGACGCCGCGAAACATGAAAGTCATGTCCGTTTCCCTCACCCCCAACCCCTCTCCCGCCCGCGGGCGAGGGGAGCGTCGAGAAGTCGCCGCGCGACTTTCACGTTAATGCAGCCGTTCGAGCAGCAGGGTGAAGAGTTGATCGACTTCAGCCGGGCTGAGGCGGGACAGGTACTCCAGCGCCTCGCGCGAGGCGACGTCTTCGCGACCGCGATAGTGATTCAACACCAGGCTGTACCAGGCCCTCGCCAGTTCGGGATTGACGCGTCGCACCTGTTCGACCGCGTCGAAGATGCCGGCCTGCCCCTTCAGCACGTAATAGGTGCGGCCCATGTTCTGCCAGGCCGGGAAATACTGGGGATTGGCGCGCACCGCCTCGCGGTAGGCGAGCAGGGCGTCGCGATGGCGCAGGCTTTCGCGCAGCACGTTGCCCAGGTTGTTGCGGGCGTGGAAATCGCCCGGGTCGAGGCGCAGGTTGCGCTGGTAGGCGGCGATGGCCTCGGCGTGCTGGCGGAGTTCCTGGTGGGCGCGGCCGCGCACGAACCAGGCCAGCGGGTTGTCGATGTCCGCCCGCGTCCAATGCATGCCCAGCAGCAGCAGGCCGGGCCAGTCGCGCCGCTTTTCCAGCAGGCGGGCGCGCGCCAGCCACTCGGCCGCGTCGGCCTGAGCCTCCTCGCGGGCCGCCTCCGTCTTGCCCACATCGGCGGCAGCGGCCTGGGGGACGACGGCGGGGACGGCGATGAGCAGCAGGACGGCCAGGCGGGCGAGGAGCGCGCGCAGGCCCCGGCCGGGCGGCGTGGTACAAGGAAGGAAGCAGGACGGCGTCGGGTTCACCGGATCCGTGGGCTTCAGCCGGGCAGCCGGATCTTGCCGTCCTTGCTGAACTGATAGTCGTGGAACACGTGTTCGGCGCTGAGCAGTGCGTAGCCGCCGTCGGCCTGCTTCACCGAGGTGTCCTTGAGGCGCCAGGTGTACTGGCCGCAGGTCCAGATGTCGAAGTCGCGCATGTGGGTGCACAGGCAGGTCTTGTCCATCACCTTGATTTTCTTGGCCTCGGGATGTGCCGCCACCTCGCGGTTGTAGGCGTCGATGTAGGCGCAACGGCCGTTGGCGTCGAGCAGGTAGCCGAAGGATTCGCAGTTGGGATGGGTGCCGGCGCCGATGCCCGGACTGCTCTTGATCATGCGCATCGGATAGCCGGTGGGGGAGATGCCGTTGACCTCGATGTCGTCCTCGTCGGCCTTGAAATATTCCTGCTTGACCGGATCGGGCAGGCCGCATTCACGGGTGACGGTGAAGCGGGTGGCGACCTGCACGGCGCCGGCGCCCTGTTCCAGGAAAGCGGTGGCGTCGCTGCCGGTGAAGATGCCGCCGGCGGGGATGAGGGGGATTTCGAGTTGCTCGGCCTTCAGCCAGGCCTGGATCTCGGCCACGATGCTGGCGAGGTCGTATTGCGCCCAGTCCATGCCGAAGCCGAGGTGGCCACCGGCCAGCGGGCCTTCCACCACGACGTAGTCGGGCAGGCGCCCGGTGCGGCCGTTCTTGCGCAGGAAGAGCTGCAGGGCGCGCAGGCTGGAGACGATGATGCCGAGCTGGGCGTCGCGGAAGCGGGGATGTTCCTCCATCAGGCCGAAGGAACCCAGGTGCAGGCCGGCGGCCAGGGTGATGCCGTCGATGCCGGCGTCCAGGGCGGCGTTGAGCCTCACCTTGAGCGTCTCTTTCGGCGCGTTCATGGTGAGCTTTTCCATGCAGTTGATGAACACCATGCCGCTGCCGTGCTTGGCGTCCATGGCCCGGCGCACGTGCATGCGGGTGGCTTCCTCGAGCTCGCCGAGATGGAACTTGACCAGGGACTTGTCGGCCAGGTTGGTGACGTTGGCCTTGTACAGCTTGAGCTTGTCCTTGACGAAACGGGTCTTGAAATGCCGGTCGATGACGGTGGGCACCATGGCATCGGAGATGTGGCCGACGCCGCCCAGGCGGGCGGCCTCCAGGGCCAGTTCGACGGTGGAGATGTCGACACCCATGCCGCCGATGACAATGGGTACCAACTCGTGCCGGCCTAAACGGAGGCGAAAATCATCCACGCATTTCATGGCATTCCAGGGAGTAGTGCCTTGGCGAGGGGCGATCCGGGGAATCGGACGGGAATCAAGGCAGGAGGCGGGTGGCAACCCAGCAGGTGAATCGGGAACCGGATGATAAGCCTTTCAATCGGGGCCAGCCAGCTTGGCTGTGCGGGGCGGATGCGGCGGGGTGATCAGAAACGGCCGCCGTGCGCGTGGAAGCGTTGCGCGGCGCGGCTCAGGTTCCAGCCCAGGCGGATGGCGGAGGCGGCCAGCAGCAGGCCGCCCGGCACCGCCAGGATGGGCAGGAAGGGCGCCGGCAGCAGGCAGGCGAGGGCCGCCAGGTGCAGGCGGAACTGCGCGCGGCAGGCGGCGTCGGGCAGATAGTCCTTCATGCTCGGCAGGCCGCTGGCCAGCATGCCGCGTTGGCCTTGCAGATGGAACCAGGCCAGGAAGGGCACGATCTTGCAGAGCATGCCGTTCACCACCGACACCGCGAAGCCGAGCAGGAACAGCAGGCCGGCCAGGCCCAGCAGCGCCGGCGAGTTGGCCAGCGGCAGCAGCGCCGCCGCCAGGATCAGGCTGGCCATGCCCAGGCGCCAATAGGACAGCGCAACGTCGGCAACCTTGCGCTTGCGCTGCTGTTGCAGGCCCAGCGTGGCGACGGCGAAGACGATGGCGGCCAGGGCAAGGACGAGTTTGCCGGCGAGGCGCACCGATTCCGCCGGTAGCCATGACGCCAGCAGGCCCGCGCCGGCGGCGACGAGGAGAAATCGCGTCAGGCGGGGCGGGTAGGCGGGGGTGAGTTGCAGCATGGGCACCACCTGCCAGGCCACGCCCAGGATGAGGATGCCGATCCAGCCGGCCAGTCCGGCCAGCACGTGGACGTTCAGCCAGGCTGCCGGGTCGGCCGGCAGCCAGAGGCCGGCCAGCCAGCCCAGCAGTGCCAGGCCGCAGGCCAGGGCGGCGGCGAGGGCCGCCAGGGCCAGGGCCATGGCGCGCAGGGTGTCGAGGGCGCGGCCGCGCAGCAGGCTGAGGCTGGCCGCGCCCAGAAACGGCAGCAGGCCGGCAGCAAGCACGGCGCCGGCCGCCAGCAGGGCAAACTCGCCGCCGCCTGCGAGACCGCAGGCCAGCAGGGGCGTGCCCAGCAGCAAGGCCAGGTGACCGAGGCCGGCGACGCGGCGCACGCCCGGCATGGGCGCGCCGGCGACCACCGGCAGCATCTGGGTGAGGGCGCCCAGCATCACCATGCCGAGGAAGCCCAGGGTGAGCAGATGGGTCAGCGCGAGCCCGAAGGGCACGTGGACATCGGCGCTCCAGTCGGGTTGCCAGGCCGCGAGCAGGCCGGTGGCGGCGAGGAACAGGGGGGCCGTGAGAAAGAAACGCAACGGCGCGGAAAACGGCGGCGCCTGCTCCAGGGAGAGGCCGGGCGCGATCATCCCGGCATCAAGCCTCGCGCGCTTCGATGAGGATCTCGAAGCAGCCGTCGGCGATCATGTGGGTGCGGTGCAGGTAACCCATGTTTTCCAGCATGCCATAGAGGGGGTAGGGCTCCCGGTGCAGCAGCAGGCGGATGCGCTGGCCGGGCCGCAGCGCGTCGAGGGCCAGCAGCACCCTTTCCATGGGTTCGGGTGGCGGCAGCCAGCGGGCGTCGACCAGCACCTCCTGCTTCATGCCCGGACACGCCTCCTCATGGCGCGGTGACGGCCTCCATGGCGGCCAACAGTTCGCTCTGCCGGTCGGCCAGGGCCTGGTCGGACATGGGATAGAGGATGTTCTCCTCCTTCATGTTGTGCTGGCGCATGAGCATCAGCAGGGTTTCCGACTGGCCGAGATAGGCCTGGCCGTCGCGCCTGGCCAGGGCGGCGACCATTTCCGCCAGCAGGTTGTTCATCTGCCGGTGTTCCTCGCGCATGACGAAGGTGGGGCCGCCGCTCATGCCGGTGCGCGCTTCGAAGGCGGGGAAGAGGACATCCTCCTCCATGCTGAAATGTCGGCGCATGCCGGCGTCGAAACGCTCGAACTCCTGCTGAGCGCGCGGCCAGTCGCCGGCCGCCACCGCGTTCTCGGCGGCGGCGAAGCGATCGTCGCAGGCATGGTGGTCATGCGTGAGGTAGGTGCCTAGGGTGCTCATGTCGCGCTTTCAGTATATGGGACGGGGCGCATGCTCCGCCCGCGTCCGGCGCCCTTCCTTGACGTTGGACAAGGCGGATTGAGCGGCGAGGTGGCCCACGCCGACCGCAGTCGGGCAACGCCGTCATCGCCGGCGCAGCGTGGCGATCCCTACAGGGGGTCTCGGGCGCGAAGGTGGTCGCTGGATT
The DNA here is from genome assembly GCA_009772925.1 of bacterium. Taxonomy (GTDB): domain Bacteria; phylum Pseudomonadota; class Gammaproteobacteria; order Burkholderiales; family Thiobacillaceae; genus PFJX01. Next base: position 10,177 of record WOUQ01000028.1, on the reverse strand, counting down.
GCCGCGTCGCTGCGATCTTTGCAATGGCGGCAAGAGAAGGGTCGAGGCTGTGTCACTTCAAATTCCGCTTGACGCGCATCGCCGTGACAAAGATGATGCGCGCGCGTTGAACCTGCCAGTGCGTTTCCGTCAGTCGTCGTTTGCCGATACCTGCCTGTCTCCAAACTGTTCCGCGGTTCGCGTGACCTTTTTCTTTTTTTTGGATATTCATCATGGCTACAGGCACCGTTAAGTGGTTCAACGAGACCAAAGGTTTCGGCTTCATTTCCCCCGATGGCGGCGGCGAAGATCTCTTCGCGCACTTCTCCGCGATCCAGTCCTCCGGCTTCAAGACCCTGAAGGAAAACCAGAAGGTTTCCTTCGAGGTGGTACAAGGCCCCAAGGGCAAGCAGGCCTCCAACATCCGCGCCATGGACTGAGGTCCTCGCCGCGTTGAAACAAGCCCGGTTCGCCGGGCTTTTTTGTTTTTGCCCGGGGGCTGGGTTCTAATCCGCGCATGGCGAAAGCGACCACCCTCTACGTCTGCGGCCAGTGCGGCGGCCAGACCAGCAAATGGCAGGGCCAGTGTCCGCATTGTCTGGCCTGGAACACCCTTTCCGAATCGGTCCAGGAGGCCAAGCCCCGGCGCTTCCAGGCCCTCGCCGCGAGCGGCGAGGTGGTGCGCCTGTCGACAGTGCAGGCGGTGGAGACGCCGCGCCTGGCCACCGGGCTGGCCGAGTTCGACCGGGTACTGGGCGGCGGCCTGGTCGGCGGTGGCGTGGTATTGCTGGGGGGCGATCCCGGCATCGGCAAATCCACCCTGCTGTTGCAGGCCCTGGCCGACATCCACGCACGCGCGAAAACCCTGTACGTCAGCGGCGAGGAATCCGCCGCGCAGATCGCCCTGCGCGGCAACCGCCTGGGCCTGTCGGCCGACATCCCGCTGCTCACGGAAATCCGCCTGGAGGCCATCCTCGCCACGCTCAAAGCCGAGCAGCCCCAGGTGGCGGTCATCGACTCCATCCAGACTGTCTATACGGATCAGCTGCAATCCGCCCCCGGCAGCGTCGCCCAGGTGCGCGAGTGCGCCCAGGAACTCACCCGCCAGGCCAAGCAGATGGGCATCACCATCCTGCTGGTGGGCCACGTCACCAAGGAAGGCACCCTGGCCGGCCCGCGCGTGCTGGAGCACATCGTCGACACGGTGCTGTATTTCGAGGGCGACACTGGTTCCAGCTTCCGCCTGATCCGCGCCTTCAAGAACCGTTACGGCGCGGTCAACGAGCTGGGCGTGTTCGCCATGACCGACAAGGGCCTGAAGGGCGTGGCCAACCCTTCCGCCCTGTTCCTGCAGCGGGACGAACGCGAGGCGCCGGGTTCCTGCGTGGTGGTCGCGCTGGAAGGCACCCGCCCCCTGCTCGTGGAAATCCAGGCCCTGGTCGACGCCGCCCACGCCCCCAACCCGCGCCGCCTCACCGTCGGCCTGGACGGCAACCGCCTGGCCATGCTGCTGGCGGTGCTGCACCGGCACGGCGGCGTGCCCTGCTACGACCAGGACGTGTTCGTGAATGCCGTGGGCGGGGTGAAGATCACCGAGCCCGCGGTGGACCTGGCGGTGGCCATGGCCGTGGTCTCCTCGCTGCGCAACCAGCCCCTGCCGCACAAGCTGGCGGTGTTCGGCGAGATCGGCCTGGCCGGGGAGATCCGCCCGGTGCAGCGGGGCCAGGAAAGGTTGAAGGAAGCGGCGAAGCTGGGCTTCACCCAGGCCCTGTGTCCGCGCGGCAACCTGCCCAAGGGGCGCATCGCCGGCATGGAGGTGAAGGGAGTGGGCAGCCTGGCGGAGGCGTTGGAGTACTTCCGCAGTCTGTAGGCATATCAGTAATCAATAATATTGCGATATAGATGTATTTAATTCAAAATGTGCGCACGTCCATCCGGGCGGTTGCACAACAGCGCGAAGAGGAGAACAGCATGTGGAAAGTACTCGGTGGCGTAATACTCGGCCTGTTGCTGGCCGCGGGCCTCGCCTACAGCATGATGAGCCGCCTGATGTTCACGGAGACGCAGAGTCCCTTCGGCATGGAGGAAACCGTCGCCCGCATCCAGCACAACATCCAGAAGACCGGCAACGGCTGGGAGTTGTCCGGTTTGCGCAACCCCGCCAAGGCGGTGCAGAAGGACGGCGGTAACGTGCTGCCGGTGATGATGATCGAGGCGTGCAGTACCAAGTACTCCAAGCCCATTCTCAAGGAGGACACGGTGCGCTTCCTGTCCATCCTCATGCCCTGCAAGGTCTCCGTGTACAAGAAGGATGACGGCAAGATCTACATCGGCACCATGAACGCCGGCCTGATGGGCAAGATGTTCGGCCCGCTGGTGGGCGACGTGATGAGCCAGGTGGCGGAAGACCAGAAGAAATTCCTGTTGTTCGATCCCTCCACCCCGGCGCCGCCCATGATCCTGCCCGCGGCGGCCGGACCGGCGACCGGCGGCGGTGGTGGCGGCGGCGGTTGCTGATCCGTCACCTCACCTTCATCCCTCGTTCCTGCCATCCCTGCACGGAGGAATCATGCGCAATCCCTTCCTGGGCGCCCTGCTGGCGCTGACGCTTGCTCTCGCCCCGCTGGCCGGGGCCGCCACCGATGCCGAAGCCGCGTCCGCCGCGCGGGCCACGGCGAAATCCACCGCCGACCACGCCGCCTTCAAGGTCCTGCAACAGCCGTTCAAATCCGGCCCGGAAGTGACGCGGGCCTGTCTGACCTGCCATACCGAGGCGGCCAAGCAGGTGCACAAGAGCAAGCACTGGACCTGGGAGTTCCTCAATCCCGAGACGCAGCAGCGCCTGGGCAAGAAGCACGTCATCAACAACTTCTGCACGGCGGTGCCCTCCAATTACGAGTTCTGCACCGCCTGCCACGTCGGCTACGGCTGGAAGGACGAGAAATTCGACTTCACCGCCCAGGAGAACGTGGACTGTCTTGTCTGCCATGACACCACCGGCACCTACCGCAAGATTCCCGGCCTCGCCGGTCATCCGCCCTACCAGGACATGGAGTTCCCGCCGAAGTCGGGGCGGATCGCCAAGGCGACGGATCTCGGCAAGGTGGCGCGCGCGGTGGGCAAGAGCAGCCGCGACACCTGCGGCGCCTGCCACTTCCTCGGCGGCGGCGGCGACGCGGTGAAGCACGGCGATCTCGACACCTCGCTGAAGAAGCCAGGCAAGTACCTGGACGTGCACATGGCCAAGGACGGCCTCAACTTCACCTGCGGCACCTGCCACATGACCTCCGGCCACGATGTGCCCGGCAGCCGCTACGGTGTCACCGTCGCCAAGTCCGACGCCGCCCGCATGCACATGCGCGGCCGCGCGGAGGGCAACCCCGCCACCTGCGAATCCTGCCACGGCGACAAGCCGCACAAGGCGCGCCAGGCCGACCGCCTGAACAGCCATGCGACCAAGCTGGCCTGCCAGACCTGCCACATCCCGGAGTTCGCGCGCGCGCAGCCCACCAAGATGAAGTGGGACTGGTCCACCGCCGGCAAGATGGATGAGAAGGGCAAGCCGTTCAAGCTGAAGGACAGCAGCGGGCACGAATCCTACGACAGCCGCAAGGGCGACTTCAGCTACGAATCCAACGTCATTCCCACCTATGTGTGGTTCAACGGCGAGGTGCAGTACACCCTGCGCGAAACCAGGCTGGACCCGAGCAAGGTGGTGGAGATCAACCGCTTCGAGGGCAGCCCGGACGACGGCAAGTCGAAGGTCTGGCCGATCAAGCGCTTCGTCGGCAAGCAGCCCTACGACATCGGCAACAACCAGCTGGTGGTGTTCCACACCTACGGCCAGGACGACAGCGCGCTGTGGAGCAACTTCAACTGGGACAAGGCCATCGAGTACGGCATGCGCGAGATCGGCGCCGAGTACAGCGGCAAGTTCGCTTTCGTCAGCACCGAGATGTCCTGGCCCATCACCCACATGGTGGCGCCCAAGGCCGACGCGCTGGCCTGCCGCCAGTGCCACACCCCGCCGGGCCGCCTGGACAACGTGCCGGGCCTGTACATCCCCGGCCGCCACGGCAACGCCCTGATGGACACCCTCGGCTGGAGCCTGGCGGGACTCACCCTGCTGGGCGTGCTCGGCCACGGCGCCGGCCGCATCTTCGCCAGCCGCAAGGCCAAGCCGCATGAAGGAGAAGGCAAATGAGCGAACGCATCTACATCTTCAAGGGCTTCGAGCGCTTCTGGCACTGGGCCCAGGCCGGCCTGATCCTGTTCATGCTGGTCACCGGCTTCGAGGTGCACGGCTCCTACAAGCTGTTCGGCTTTGAGAACGCGGTGGACTACCACACCATCGCCGCCTGGACCCTGGTGGGCCTGTGGTGTTTTGCCATCTTCTGGCATTTCACCACCGGCGAATGGCGGCAATACATCCCCACCTTCGATAAGGTGACGGACATGATCAAGTTCTACGCGATCGGCATCTTCACGCAGGCGCCGCACCCCTACCACGTCAATCCCCAACGCAAGCACAACCCCCTGCAGCGCCTGGCCTATCTGGGCATTCTGGCGGTGGCCGGCCCCCTGATCTGGGTGACGGGCTGGTTCTACCTGTTCTACGACAAGTGGAACGAATGGGGCTGGGATGCCTTCCTGTCGCTGGAATGGGTGGCCTTCTTCCATACCCTGGCCGCCTTCGTGTTCCTGCTCTTCGTCATCGCCCATGTCTATCTCACCACCACCGGCCACACGCCGCTGGCGCACATCAAGGCCATGATCACCGGCTGGGAGAAAGTGGACTGACCCTTCCCGCGAGGGAAGGGCTTACTTCGCGTGGCTCAGCAGATCCTTGAGGAAGGGGACGTACTCGCCCCAGTCCTCCGCCGAGCCTTTCATGCCGAACACCACCACGCCGTGCCGGTCCAGCACGTAGGTGGTGGGGAAGACAGCGGCCACCTGCCGATCCGCCAGGGTCTGCCCGTCGGCCAGGCGGAAACGCTCGTCGCGGCTGCCGCGCGCGCCGGAATCGTGCAGGACCAGCCCGAGCCCCTGCTGCTTGAGCCATTTGCGGGACTCTTCCGCCGGCTCGCGCGCCTGGGTGAACAGGAAAACGATGTCGCGCCGGCCAGCGAAGCTGCGCCGCAGGGTCTCGAACTGGGGCAGTTCGAGGCGGCAGGTCGGGCACCAGGTGGCCCAGAAATGCAGCACCACTACCTTGCCGCGCAACTCGGACAGCTTCAGCGGCTTGCCAGCGGGAGCGGTGAGCAGCAGGTCGGGAAAGCGCTGGCCGCGCTCCGTGCCCACGCTTGCCCGCCGCGCCTCGGCGGTGGTGGCGTAGGGACGCCACTGGCGCGGCCAGGCGCGGGCGTCGAAGACCTTGTCGGCATTCAGCGCGTAAGGCACGCAGCGCTGCCGGGTGTGTTGCTGGCAGGCCAGCAGGGCCTGCTCCAGGGCGGCGTCCGGGCTCACCGCGCCCTGGCTCCAGCCCCAGCCGCCGCCGGGAGCGATGGCGAAGGCGCGATGCGGCTCGGCGGCCAGGAAATCACGGTAGCCCGCCTGGCCGCGCGCGCCGAGGTGCGGCACGGCGGCCGCCTTGTCGATGCCGGCGGCCGCGATGGCGGGCGCCGATGCCAGGGCCAGAGCGGCGACCAGCACGGCGAGGGCGCGCCGCCTTGCGGCGGCGGCACCCCTACCTGGGTTTGTGGAAGATGTCGCTGACATGCAGCGCATAGCTGCCATTGCGCCGGTCGGCGTAGTAATGCATGAGGGTGCGGTGGATGGTGCGAAAGGCCATGTCCTCCCAGGGAATCTCCTGTTCCGCGAACAGCCGCGCCTCCAGGCTTTCCTCGCCGTGCGTGAAATCGAGGTGCAGGAGTTTAGCGCGGAACACCAGATAGACCTGGTTGATGTCCGGCAGGCTGATCATGCTGTACAGGCCGAGGATTTCCACGCGCGCGCCGGCCTCCTCCAGGGTCTCGCGCGCGGCGCCCTCGGCGGTGGTCTCACCGTTCTCCATGAAGCCGGCGGGCAGGGTCCACAGGCCATACTTCGGCTCGATGGCGCGCCGGCAGAGCAGGATTCTGTCTTCCCATTCCGGAATGCAGCCCACCACCACCTTGGGGTTGTGGTAGTGGATGGCGCCGCAGCGCTCGCAGACGTGGCGCGGGCGGTTGTCGCCGGCGGGAACTTCCAGGCGCACCGGGCCGCCGCAGTGGGAACAGAAATTCATGTTTGACGCGGGGGAAGGATTGCGCGAAGTTTGCAGCAACACCGCGAGGAGGCATAGCCCATGGTCGACGACGAATGGCTGCTGAACCTGGTGCGCGACCTGCGCGAAGCGCGCAGCCGGAGCGCGCTGATGGATGTCCTGGAACGCCTGGAGGACCACTACGACGCGTTTTCCGGGCCGGGCCAGGAACTCATCGACCAACTCCTCGACGAGGGCCGGCGCCGCTTGCGCAGTCTTGGCTGAGCGCGATAGCGGTGCCGCAAACTTATAGAATGGACGGGGTGTTGAAGCCGCCCCGGAAACGGAAGACTTGTACCCCAGCTACTACGCTTTGCGCCGCGTCAATCCCTACCGGGGTGTGGTGCAGCATGTCGATGTGGGCGGCGCCATCGCCTCCAGCCACGACGGCCTCGTCTGGCATCTGCGCGCCGACGACGGCTATGGCTTGGTACGGCCGGTGGGGGTCTGGGAAGCGGGGCGCGGCCTGAAGATCGGCCAGCCGCGCGGACTGGAGGACCTGCTGGCGGCCCTGGAGACTTGTCCCGCCCTGCCTTTCCCCATCTTCGATATCTGGGAACTCTGGCTGCTGGACCGGGAAGAGGGCATGCCGCTGGCGCTGCTGTCGACGGCAAGGGTCGCGCCGCGCGGCGGCGGGGGTATCGAAACCGAGTGGTTGCCCTTTACCCTGACCTACACGGGTTTTCGCGCTGCGGCCCTGGCGCAGCGCGACGCGGTCGCTCCGGACGCGGGCGGCGGTCATCGCGACATGCTGGCGAAGATGGTGAATCACACCGCCCGGCCCTTCGCCATGGCGCAGTGGTTCCGCCGCGGCCAGGACGGCGTCGGGCACGGCGCGGCGGGGTTGCGCCTGCCCTACGAGTGGCGAAGCCGAGCGGTCGCGGCGGAGGCGTTTCCGGAACTGCTGGTGCGGGAAAAATGGAATAGTCGACTGGAACAGTCGGTTATCAACGATTATCATCGCTGGCTCGCGCCGCTGCTGCTGTTATGGCCGCGCCTGAGCGAGGCAACCCGGCGCCGGCTGGAACTGCAGGCCTGCGAGAAGCCGCACTGGCTGGCGCGGGTGCGCTATCTGCTGCCGCCCGCGCTGGAGGCGGAACGCATCCAGGCCGCCCTGGTGGCGGCGCGCATGGAAGAAGCCCTGGCTGGCGGCGACGCCTACCAGGATGAGCTTGTATAACCTGAAGAAGACACCGAATCATGCGTCCCTCCCATATCGAAACCATCCTCGACCGTGAGTTCATGAGCTGCGCGGACGGACAACACACACCGGTCATGCTTTGGGGGTCGCCGGGGGTGGGCAAGTCGCAGATCATCGCCGGCATCGCCCGGCGTCATGGCGCGCCGCTCATCGACCTGCGCCTGTCGCAGATGGAACCCACCGATCTGCGCGGCATTCCCTTCCGCAAGGGCGACAACGTCGAATGGTCGGTGCCCGCCATGTTGCCGGACGCGAAGCGCCACGGTCCGGCCGGCATCCTCTTCCTCGACGAGATCAACGCCGCCCCGCCCACGGTGTCCGCCGCCGCCTACCAGCTCATCCTGGACCGGCGCCTGGGCGAGTACGTCATTCCCGACGGCTGGGCCATCTTCGCCGCCGGCAACCGCCAGGGCGACCGCGGCGTCACCTACGCCATGCCGGCGCCGCTGGCCAACCGTTTCACCCACTACGAGGTGGAGCCCAACCTGGACGACTGGGTCAGCTGGGCGCTGAATGCCGGCATGGACGCGCGCATCCTCGGCTTCCTGCGTTTCCGCCCCGACCTCCTGTTCCACTATGACGCGGCCCACAATCCGGTGGCCTTTCCCAGTCCGCGTTCCTGGGAATACGCGCACCGCGCCCTGCGGAAGTTCGGCGAGCGCCCGGACCTGCTCGGCGATGCCCTGCAAGCCTGCGTCGGCCAGGCCTGCGGCGTCGAGCTGAAGGCCTTCATCGATAACCTGGAGAACCTGCCGGACATCGACGGCATCCTCGACGGCACGGTCGGCGACGTGCCCAAGGGCATCGACCTGCAATACGGCGTCGCCGCGGCGCTGGTGCGACGGGCCAAGGAATCCGCGGGGGATGTGGGCAAGCTGTCCAACATCCTCAAGTACGCCCGCCGTTATCCGCAGCGGGAGATGGGCGTCATGCTGGTCACCGACCTGCACCGGGCGGTGGGCAAGCCCCTGTTCGCCGTGCCCGAGTTCGTCGATTGGGCCAACAGCGTGGCGGAGCTGATGCTCTACGACTTCAAGCCGATAGACAAAGCGTGAAAAGGGAAATGAGAAACGGGAAAAGCAAGTGCCTCGCCGCTTGTTGGCCGGTGGATTCGCGCGTATCCCGTTTTCCGTTTCCCGTTTCCCTCCCATGAGCCACGACCTCAAGTCCCTCGAAACCAAGCTCGCCGCCGCGCGCACCCGGCTGATCCTGGAAAAGCCATTCCTGGGTTCACTGGTCATGCATCTGCCGCTGAAGGCCGCGGACGCCCAGTGGTGCAAGACCACCGCCACCGACGCCCGCAACTTCTATTTCAACCCGGCCTACATCGCCCGCCTGACCCTGGAGCAGACCCAGTTCGTGCTGGCGCACGAGGCCATGCATTGCGCCCTGTCCCACTTCGCCCGCCGCAACCACCGGCAGAAGCACCGCTGGGACGTGGCCTGCGACTACGCGGTGAACATGATCCTCGATGAGGAGCGCATGCAGCCGCCGGACAACGCCCTGATGAGCGCCAGCTACCGGGGCCTGACGGCGGAGGAGATCTACCCGCTGCTGCACGAGGACCCGCCGGAGGAAACCCAGGATACCCACCTGTTCGACAACAGCCCCAGCGAGGGCGGCGAGGGCGAGCCCGAGGAACGCGAACAAAGTGACGGAGAGGGCAAGCAGGGCGAGTCCGAGGGCGCATCGAGCGAAGGCCGGGAAGCCGGCGCGAACTCCGCCGAAGAGCAGGGTGAGACCGGGCAGTCCGCCGAGAAGCGGGAACCGCCGCCGCCTCCCGCCAACCCGGACAAGCTCGATGAGCAGTGGAAAAGCCGGCTGGCCGCCGCCGCCCAGGCCGCGCGGCAGGCCGGCAAGCTGTCGCCGTCCATGCAGAGGATGGTGGACGACCTGCTGTCGCCGCAACTGCCCTGGCGCGCCCTGCTGGCCCGCTACATGATGAACGTGGCCCGCGATGACTACAGTTTCCAGCGCACTTCGCGGCGCGAGGGCGATGCCCTGATGCCGCGCCTGTACAGTCAGGGCGTCAACGTGGTGGTGGCCCTCGACACCAGCGGCTCGGTGACGCGGGAAGAACTGCAGGAATTCCTCGGCGAGGTCGATGCCCTCAAGGCCCAGGTGCGCGCCGAGGTGACGCTGCATGCCTGCGACGACAAGCTCGATCCGGCCGGGCCCTGGCGTTACGCCATGTGGCAAACCCTGGAGCTGCCGGAGGCCTTGTCGGGTGGTGGCGGCACGGATTTCCGTCCGGTATTCGAATGGTTGCGGCGTGAGAACCTGGGGCCCGATCTGGTGGTCTATTTCACCGACGCGGAAGGCGAGTTCCCCGAACGGGATCCGGGCATCCCGGTGGTGTGGCTGGTCAAGGGCAAGGCCCCGGTGCCTTTCGGCGTCCGCCTGCAACTGAATTAGGGGCTTCTTATATAGCCCGGAAACATGATTTGCCTCATGACAAAACCTGTTTGTTCGTGTCATTGTTCGAATTCGACGGACGTCCTTATTACAGGGACGCGCTAGTCATAAAATATCAGGCGTACATGTACACCCGGGGCGTCTGATTGGCGTTTAATTAAGCGCTCGTTGAATGTCATCGTAGCCGGTCGCGAGACCGGAACGGGCATAACCTGGAACTAACGTTTATGGAGATTTGCATGAACAATCTGCGCAGGAACGTACTGAAGGGAGCCGGCGCCACCACCGCGGTGAGTGTGGCGGTGATGGCTGGCCTGCTGAAGCCCGGCATGGCGCTG
>WOUQ01000072.1 GCA_009772925.1 bacterium | reverse complement strand
CGGAGGAAAGGCGACGGTGCCGCTTTTTGGCGGGGGGAGCCGTCTCGGCTGGGAAAGGGTTCAGGGACGATTGGGGGCTATCCGCTGGGGGAGGGTGTGAGGCAGAGCTGGCATACACCGTGACCTGGGGGGCGGTCAGGGTGGCGCAAACGAGGCCAACGGCTTGGGGACCAGCCGAGGCGGGAAAGGGGGTTGCGGGCACGGTCGGAACGACCGGAGTGACCTGCAGAGACACTCGGGCGAGGCCAGCGCTCAGGGGGGGAGCAGCTGACGGGGTCTGGGGAGTGGTGGAGCTCGTCTCCAGCATGGGCCCAATGCGGGGACGGCGAGCGACACTGCCCAGAGGATAGGGGGTAGCCGCGCTGGGCAGCAGTTGCCGCGGGAAGGCAGGCAACCGGAGTAGCGGGGACGGTCAGTGCCACGGCCACGGAGGCCGGCAGGGACGCAGGGCCGGAACGGGCAGCAGGGACCAGCAGGCCCGTGGGGAGGGACGAGTGCATCGGAGCCGAGGACGGGGTGGCTCGAGCGATATCTGGGGGTTGCGACGAAGTTTTCCGCGACTTCTCGCTGGGGGTCCGCTTAGACGTGGCGGCCAAGGTGGCAGCCCGTGGGGGCCAAGTCGTCGAGGTAGTGGGGGCAGGAGCAATGGGCTCCACGACGACAGACTCCTCATCCGAGGAGATTACGCCCGCATCGATTTCCATATCGGCGTCGGCAAGGGTGTCCGCGGGGACAGCGGCAGGGGCTGGGGGAGCACGGGCTTGGTAGGTGCGCGGAAGAAGCGCCGCAGGGAAGGGTGGGGGGTAGGGCATACGAGCGGGTGGGTTGGAGTTTGGATCGGCCTGGTCGAACCAGTCGGGCTCGGCGTCGGCGGGGTCAGCCTCAGCCTGGGGGTCCTGGCTAGTGTTGGCGTTGGCGTCCCAGTCAGGCTCCTGGGTGTCGGCTCCGCTGGAGCTCGGGGGGTTGGCCTGCCGATTGGCATGCTCCTGGAGGAGCCGTACCTGGGCTTCCAGGCCGGCTACATCCTGGGCACAGGCGGCGAGATGGAGTTGGAGGAGCCGGTACGGGACCACGACCACGCAGTAGCCCGCAAGGTGGTCCAGGGCATCACCCATGGAA
>WOUQ01000031.1 GCA_009772925.1 bacterium | reverse complement strand
GCCATGGGTGCCGATCTGGTCGAAGGCGCGGTGCTGGTGGTTCAGCCTGCCGTTGTCGAGGCTGATCCAGTCGCTGCCGTCGACGCAGGCTTCGATGCGCAGGTAGCCCGATCCGGGACGACTGTCCGGTGTCGCGATGGGGCTGTCATGGCCGGTGTAGTCGCGGCCGCCGGGCATGCTGACACTGTCGCCCATCCGGCCGTAGACCTCGACTTCGTCGAGATGGAACCAGTTGGCCTCGTTGAGCTGAAGACGGACATATCGGGCCGAGGCGCCGCTCAGGGTAACTTTCAGGGGCTTGCCATCCTTGCCGCCGAAGAGACCGCCGCCGTGGCGGTAGACCGTGCGCCACTGGCGAGCGTCGTCGCTCAGCATGACCTGGAGGGTGCGCGCCCGTTCCCCACAGCAGTCCAGGCGGTTGAAGATGCGCACTTCATCGATGCTGGCCTGGCCGCCGAGGTCCACCTGCCACCAGGGGTTGGCCTGGTTGCTAGTATGGAACGCGTAGCTGCCGTTGATGACGCCATCCACAGCGCCCTGGGCGTCATCGCGGCGCGACCATTCCGAGGTACTGCTCTGGCTGGCCGGCTTGCCGCGTGCCAGGTTGACGGCGCCGGCACCTAACGTGCTCTGGCCCGTGCTCAGGCGCGCATGGAAATCGGTATTGTCCGCGCTAGCGGCAAACCCGCTCCAACGTCCATCCACGGTTTGGGTTACGTCACCTTGGACTTGGATTTGGGCCCGCCACTCCTGGGTTTCTTTGCGGCCAGCAATATCGAGATGGCGAGTGAACTGCATGACACCAGCCTTGAAGGTGCCCTGGAGAGGCGTGGAGTTACCGTCCTGGGCGCCGAAAATGCCGCGAATGGTGCCGTCGGCCCTGTGTTCTGTAATGGTAAAGGTGTCCCGGTGTCTGCCTCGACAGCATGTCCAGTTCCATGTGCCGAGCAGGCTCGGCACGCTCGCGCTACCCTTCCCCAGTCTGCCTGGCTTACCGCGCAGGCGGCCATTGCGGATGTCGTCAGTCAGCGTCGCCCAGTAGCGATTCTCGGCGGCGACATCGAAGCGGCGCATCGCATCCGCGCCACGCGCCGTGGCGCTGATCATGTTGCCACCGGTGACCAGCGTACTCACGCCGCCTTTTCTTGGTTTGAATTCGACGGCGCCCTCGATGACCTTGAGCGTGGAGGTTGAGCCGGTATCCTCAAGCACCAGGGTCGTGCCCTTGATGCTCATGGCCGCTTGGGACGTTTCGATCTCCATACTGCCATCTTTCAGCATTCTCTTGAAATTGTTCCAGACCCTTCCCGCAACGAGAGCCAATTTGGAGGGGTCTTCTTGACGTGTGATAACAATCATCGATTCCGGCGCCAACACGAATGTGCTCATGTCCGAAAAGCTAAGAATGCAGCCACTCTCCTCGCCTGTGCGGATGTACAAGCCGTTGGGTATGACCATGCCCATTTTTGCAAAATGCCAGCGATCGGCAGCGACATCTTCGATTGAGTAGGCGACCTCGACGGTACCGCTGATGGAGGCGAAGCGGACGGCTGAGTCTCCTCCACCGAACGCTGATGGCTTGATCGGTGGTGGTGCCGGCAGCCAGGCATACACATATTCGTTGATGACCAACATGCCTTCGTTGTAGGCGCTGACATAGAGGGACTGCTTGTCGGTCGAGGACACCCCAGTTGGGAGTGCCCCGACGACACTGCATTGCGTCGACTCCGTGTAGGCCTCGCAGCTCTGTTTACCCTCGGTGGTGACCAAGCGTTGCGCACCTCTGGTTCTGTGGCCCAAGGCCAGGCCGGGAACATCGATGTAGGCATCGACCACGACGTGGGCGCCTGGTCGATTGGTGAGGGCCTCGACCTTCGCTGTCAGGTTGATGTGGAAGCGTTCCCCGGCCTTGGGGCGGGCTGGCGGTTCGGACCAGGAGGCGGATGTTCGGGTGTATTCATTTTTCGCCCCGCGCACCGTGAACGCCGCGTTGCCATTACCACCACTCGGGGTGTGCTTCCAGTAGCCACTATCGTAAGGGTTCGACTTGGACAACTTGGTCTCCATCAGTACCCAGTTGCCTTGCGGCTGCGAAAGATCGGAACCGGGCGTCTGATCGGGATGCGTCTGCCAGTTCGCGCGGTCCGCCGAGGCGTTAGGGATGACTGCGCAAGTTGCGATGCATGCGAAGGTGATTCGAACTGCCAGGCGGCCGGCAATATTCAGAATGTTCATGACATGCTCCAGTTAAGGGCTTCCGTTAGTTTGTAAATCACACACCAAGTCAGCGTATTGCCGCGGTACCACAGTGAGCAGGCTCGGCAAACAGGTCGCCAGGACCTGTTCGTTCACGCGCCGGCGGACCGGCCGCTGCTGTGAACGAGCCCGCCGTGGCATCACCGGTCATTTCCCGAAGAGTCCCTTGAGGGATTTGACGGCATCGAGCAGCCCGTCCACCTCCTTCATCAGGCTGTCGACCTGGG
>WOUQ01000002.1 GCA_009772925.1 bacterium | reverse complement strand
TACGATCTTCAGGTTGAAGCTGGCGGTACGAACTTTGTGTTTGCATCCGTGCACCTTACGACATCCAAGGTGTTGCACTTCAGATTTGAGGCCGCCCCTTGAACAGCTTGATCCGCAAGTCGCCCGCCGCATCTTGGCCTTCTTGCATGAACGAGTCGCCCCGCTGGAGGATCCGCGCAGCATTGGCGAAGCCCTCAAGGGTTCACGGCTTGGGGCGTTTTGGAAATACCGCGTTGGGGATCACCGAGTGATCGCCAACATCGAGGACGACACTTTGTGCGTGGTTGTCGTGAAGATTGGCAACCGGCGCGAAGTGTACCGATAAGCATCCACCTGATTAGCCATCAAACTCAGCGACCCCCAAGAACCGTCATTCCGGGTACTGCCCAGACGGGCAGCCCCGGAATGACGTGCTGAGCTTTGTGGCTAATCAAGAGCATCCATGTTCTCCGCAATCCAATCGTGTCTGACCCCGTTTCTCGTGACCCCGTTTCTCGTGCCGTTTCTCGTTTCTCGTGCGTAACCTTCCAATGGGCGAGCAGATCCATCAACCTTCCTTGCCAATTGAAACCATGAGTTTCAATATGCGTGAATGATTGAACGGCACATCACCCCACGGCTGCATGAATCCCTGGCCCAGTTCCCGGCCGTTGCCCTGCTGGGCCCCCGGCAAGTCGGCAAGACCACGCTGGCCAAGGCAATCGCAGGGCGCGATACGGTTTTCCTCGACCTGGAGCGTCCGGCCGACCTCGCCCGCCTGCGCGATGCCGAAACCTATCTCGGCACCGTCGTCGACCGGCTCGTCATCATCGACGAGATCCAGCGCATGCCGGAACTCTTGCCGATCCTGCGCGCGCTGATCGATCAAGCGCGCCGTCCGGGACGCTTCCTGCTGTTGGGCTCCGCCTCGCCTGCCCTGCGCAGGCAAGCTTCGGAGTCACTGGCCGGACGCATCGAATATCTGGAACTCGCGCCCCTGACCCTGGACGAGGTAGGCGCCACGCCGGAGAACCAGCACAGGCTGCTCCTGCGCGGCGGCTTTCCTGAAAGCTTCCTCGCCCCCAGCGATAAAGCCAGCCTGCGCTGGCGGAACGCCTTCATCCGCGCTTTCCTGGAGCAGGATCTGCCCCAACTCGGCATCGGCATACCGGCAAACCAGATCAGGCGCTTCTGGAAAATGCTCGCCCACCTGCACGGCCAGGTATGGAACGCCAGCCAGATCGCCGCCAGCCTGGACCTGTCTCCGCCCACCATGCGCCGGTATCTCGACATCCTGGCCGATACCTTCATGGTCCGCATCCTGCCGCCCTATCACGCCAACCTGGGCAAACGTCTGGTCAAATCGCCCAAGATATATTTGCGGGACAGCGGCTTGCTGCATGCCTTGCTCGGCATAGAAAACCTCGACGCGCTCCTCGCCCATCCGGTGGTCGGCGCCTCGTGGGAAGGCATGGTGCTCGAACACCTGATCAATCACGCCCCCGACACGGCCAGTGCCTATTTCTACCGCACCGCGGCGGGGGCGGAACTTGACCTGATCCTCGATACCCCAAGCAGGCTGCACGCCTACGAAGCCAAGCTGAGCGTCAGCCCAAGCTTGAGCAAGGGTTATCACGTTGCACTTCAAGATTTGAAAATTCCGGTCGGGTCTGTGGTGTATTCGGGCAGCGAGTCTTACCAGATGACGTCGGATGCCCATGTCACCGGCCTGGCCGGGGCTTTGCTAGAGGTTTCCTGAAATGTCCTCCAGCGACATCGCCATCTCGGTCCGCAACCTGACCAAGACCTATCGGCTCTTCGGCCATCCGGGCTCAAATTCGAGACTGCACACAAGGGCTGGACTATGGGTGGCAACCGATTCAGGCCGGAAATTGAGGCGTTGACGAGCAGGAGAGCGGCATCCTTGGGGGTGGGCAGGCCGCAGACAAACCAAGAAGGTCTGTAGCTGGGCCTATATCGTGTCTGACCCCGTTTTTATCCTGACCCCGTTTTCACCCGCAACCGGGAGGCTTCAGCCAGGCTGGGGGGCATCGGCCGCGAAGGGATTGATGATCCGGGTTCCCTCGACATCGATCCCGTGTTGCAGGTCCTCGCTCAGTAGGATCGGGCAGTTGCCGCGTCGCGCTGCGGCGACGATCTGCGCATCCCACCACGAAAAGCCATAACGATCGGCCAGTCTCCACGCCGCCTCGACCAGGCCGGCGTCGGCAGCGATCGGTCGCCAGACCAGCAAACTGCGCACATCCTGGCGAGCAAGATCGACCGGCAAGCCCGGCTTGAGCTTTTGCGTGGCGTTGACATAGAACTCCTGCAACACCTGAAAGCTCAGACATCCGCAGCGGTTCAGCCAAAGGGCGCGCATCCACGCTTGTGCTACCGGTTGTTTGTTGGGCTGGGCGCTATCTCTTGCATACAGCAGGATGTTGGTGTCCACGAAAACCTTATCGCTCATGGGATGTTTCCCGAGCGGGATAAGGTCGGCCTGTGACGGGGTCGCTCAAGGGCATGGCGGGAACGGACAGGTAAGCCTCCATGGCGGCCGCATAGCTCTCTTCCTCGGCCATCTTTTCCGCCAGCAACTCCCCCAACATGCGCGAGACGCTGGTCTGATGCTTCGCCGCCCAAACGCGGGACCAATCGGCCACCGAGTCATCCAGGGTTATGGTCACATTACGCATGGTGCAAGCCTCAAGGAATAACACGAAATCAGTGTAGCACGAGAATAGTGTCATGCCGCGCTGGACGCAACAGCCTGCCCCCACAGCGAGGCGAAGGCGCGTGGATGCCGCCGACGCCGTGTTCTACCCGGATCTGATGGTCACCTATGACCCGCGTGATCGCGGTCAGGAAGCGGACGGGCGCTGGGTGTTGGAATCCTTCGGCCCTGAAGGTAAGCTCGCGCTGGCCAGCCTGGACCTGACCCTGGCCGCCATCTACGAAGGCGTCGAGTTTCCCGCCCCCTGACGCCTGCTCACCCCCAGAAGCCAGAATGGGTTGGGCCGAGGACTGAAGCCAACCATGACGGCGCAACAATGATGAATCGAATGAGGAATCGTGTCTGACCCAGTTTCCGGATCCCGTTTCCCGCGTTTCCCGCCGTTACTAATTTCGCAGTTTTGCCGCAGCCTCGATCAATTCAAAATGCTGCCTGCCGCAGCAGTTCTCCAGCTTGTACTGTGCCTCCACCCAGACATTCTGGTCGGACAAGACTCCCGGTGACGATTCTCTTCGCCTCAAGTCCTGCGACATTTGCTTTGCAAGGGGCATAAGGACCTCACTCTTACCCGGCTGTGTAACCACCATGATGGCGGTTGCCAACAAGAGTTGCTCACCATAGTTTCGCGTCATGGTGAGGCCTTTGATCCATTGTTGCAGGGGATCACCACCCTGTTTCATGCTGTCCAGAATGCCCGCGTGGTAATAGGTCAGGCCATGTCTGGGACTACAGTCCAGACTTTGTTTTACTATTGCCTGCCCCCGTGCCATCAATCCTTCGTCGAGCGTTTCCTTGACCAACATGGACAACGCGGCATTGACGAATGGCCGATAGCACGGCACCTGTCGGATACTTATCTCCATGCGTGACAAGGCTTCCGACAACATTTCATTTCCTCCATTCGACATGATCATCGCATCGGCGGTATCGAACGCGATCACTTGATGAGGGATTGGGCTGAAGGGCGCCAGCACCGATAACCAGTAGGCCACCTCATGTCGGGAATACGCCATGTTCAGATTGGAACTGATGCGATGCGCGTATTGTTTTTCACCCAGTAGATATTCCACCGCAACCTGGCCCAGTAACAGCAAGCCCACCAGAAAAGCATAACCGCTTACGGCAAGTCGCCACGCACCATAACTTTTTTGGCCAGGATGAGACAGCAAAAAACATGCCCACCGGTTTTTTCTCTCCTCAGTGCTTTCTGTAATGTGTGCCCCACTGAATGGCGTGCTCATCGCAAAATAGATGCCCATGAGTATGGTGATCGGCGCGAAATAGAGTAAGAAATTTACCGATGCATGCAACAGAATGGCCATGGTTCCGAGCAGATAACCCAGCGGCTCGATCTGTTCGGAACCGATGGACCTCAGCGCTGCATACACTCGGGAACTTACCCATATGAATAACGCAGCGAGCAAGAAAACCATCGGCAGGCCGGCCTCAAGCCAAAGCTGCAGATAGTCGTTATGTACCCAACCTCCTGCGGTGCCCACCTCGCCAGCAAGACGATATTGTTCGTATAACAACTGAAAGCTGCCGATGCCGCTCCCCAGCAAGGGATGGTCCGCGATCATCGCCAAAGACGACTTAAACAGCATCATGCGGGTAGCGTCGCCCTCGACAACGGTATCAGCCAACCGATGCGCAATGCTTGGACCACTGGACGTGTATGTGGCCGTGAGAAAGGCCACGGTGGTGACGCCAAGCAGGAGCCAGCGCCGGCGCGCCGCCTGTGGGACATTTCTGGCCCGCCAAATCAGCAACGTAGCAAGTAGAACCAGCGCCAGCATGGCGCCACGAGAACTGATCAGAAATGCTGCATACATCGCCCCCGCCAACAATGCGAGCTGGGAGACCCGCCACAATGGACGTAGATGCGTAACATCCTTTGCCAGCCAGCGTGCCAGTATTGGGAAAATCAACAAGTTCAGCAGCGCGGCGAAGGCATTGGGATCGTTGAAGGGCCCCTGCGGCTTGGCCGTAAAGGTATTGGGGCCTTGGCTCACCGCCCAAACGATCATGCCGGCCAGCGTCAAAGGAATCAGCCAGTTCAGCCATCTAGACAAACTCTCCCGTGCTTGCATTCCAACAATCCATGCGAGGGGGAGGCACAACAGTACCGCGATATATACGAGAGCCGTGCCTGGCGACAGGCTCCATGTCATGGACAAGGGAAGCCAGAGTAACCAGCCTAGGAGGATGAATCCCAGACGCCCAGAAGCGCACAAGTCGCATCGGTTTCTGTAAACCGCCAACGTGGCGCCAACTAGCAGGAGCAGCCCGGCAAGGGCAGTAAGCGGCGTAATCAGAGCGGCGCAGAACGCGAGCAGCAAATAGACCATGGACTATCGATACTTCCGGATTATTGGCAATGCGCGACCACGGCTGGCGGCACTTAATAAAAAGCCCCTCCGAAGAGGGGCTCGCATTCGATGGGGCATGCCGCGCCCCCGCACAGGATCAGCAAATCGCCGCACCCTGGCAGGTGCCGCCGCGTGTCCATACGATAGGCTGACCTACCGTGGCAGTGGTGGTTGCCAAGGTGAAGGTCTGGCCATTCAGGCCGCCGGTAGTGCCGGCGGTCATGGTAATGGTTGCCGAAGCAGCGCCCAGGTTAGTGACAGCCCCCGAACCGGAGGCTACAAAGCCTTGCACGCCAGAAGTGACAGGGGGCACGCCATTGCTACCGTTACCGCAGTTAGTCAATGAGCCTTGTTCTTGGAAACAGATTTCCACCCCCAACTTGTAGGGCGCGGCAGCCGAGACCACCTCAGAGAAACGGGCTTTCAACGTATAGGTCTGATACGCCGGCACCGCAATCGCCGCCAGGATACCGATAATCGCAATCACGATCAGCAGTTCAATCAGGGTAAAACCGGCTTGGCCGGAACGCAGTTGCATCGCTTTCATTTCACACTCCTATGTGGTTGAAAATTCGCGCCATCTGGCGGCGAGGGACTCTATGCGAGATCCGTGCCAACTCCCCGATACCTGCACGCGCAGGCCGGTTATCGACCACCCCGAAAAAAACTTTAGTCACTACGCGCCGCGCAGCGCCGCTGCCTGCGGCCTCTAGCGGCACTACAGGGGTGGAGGAAGCCAGCCCACCCATTCCGGTACAGCCGAATGCGGAATGCGCGTTAAACCTGAAAGTGACGTTTTTCGTCAGCCCGATGCCGCGCAACGTCAGGCATTCCGGCATCCGGGAAACCCGGCAGCGTCACGCCCGCGCCGACTTTCGCATGGAATGGTGTGGATCTCATGCAATAGGCATCCACCCCGGCGGCTTGACGCCAGGTCACCGGCAGGTCGTGATAGCCGGCCAGCGCGCACAGTTCGGCGGCGCGCGTACCGCTGATTGGCGTGTCGCGACGCCCGAGCGCCTGCTTGATGGCGATTTCCCAGATTGAACTTCGTCGACAGACCCCCATTATCCTGACCTACAGAGCAACGGGGTCAGACACGATTATTATCCTGCCCCGCCATGAGGGCGACCGCGCCACATCGATATACCTCACCACAAGACCCTCAGACCAGGCAGTGCATCACTTTCTATCTTGCGGTCACGTCTCACCAGGACATGATCCATTGAAAGCGCTTGCCATATCAGCATGCGATCGAACGGATCGCGCTGGTTGGGCAGGGCCGGCAAGGACGCAAATCCGGCGGCCAGGCGCGCATCGAGGGGGATCAGGCCAAATCCTTGCCGTATGGCCGCATCGGGCAGGGCCTCTGGAGTAACCCCACGTAAATCGAGTTTTCCAAGTCGAAACTTGAGGGCGATTTCCCAGAAGGTCACCGCGCTGACGCTCACGGGGTTATCCGGGTGTGTGATGGCCGAGCGCGCGGTCTCGGAAAGCCTGTCGGGTGAGATCAAGGCCCATAGAAAAGTGTGGGTGTCCAGCAGGCACTTCATGCGCGCAGGAACTCCTCTTCGGAGATTTCAAAGTCCGATGCGAACGACACGCTGGCTTGCCCGGAGAGAATGCCCAAGCGTCGCGGCGCCGCCGCCGGGAGTTGGTCGTAGGGAACAAGCGCGGCGACATTTTTACGACTCTTCCCGTAACTCACGACGACGGTCTCGCCCGCGCGAACGGCTTCGATGATTTCAGAAAACCGCGCTTTGAATTCGGCAACCTGGACTGTTTGCATCATGCGCCTCCTAAGCTTGTGGAATCATGCTGTCGGATAAAGGACAACTTGTCAACGAGATGAGAGGCGGCGTAGAAACGGGGTCACAAGGAACTCACAAGGCGCCCCCTGGCATTACTTTCTGGAAAATCAGGCACAGCGGCGTTTCAGCCCGCCTGCGTGAAAACCCGCGCTTGGGGCAAGCCTCGGAAATGAGCATCCTGGGTGTAAACCGTGGCGCCGTGCAAGATGGCCGTGGCGTAAATCAGGGCGTCGGCCATCGGCAGCTTTTTCTCGATGCTGATCTTGCCCGCATACAAGGCGACGGCCTCGTCCACATCCACCACCCGCCCTTGCTTGAGCTGGGCCACGGCTTGAAAAGCCTTGTCCTCGTCGAAGGCGAGCCGGATTTTCTTGAAGACCTCGTACAGCACGATGCTGGGCACCAGCAGCGCGCCGGTGTCCTCGATGGCGGCGGCGAAGTGTCGCGCCTGGGGCGTGTCCGCGAAGTATTCCAGCCAGCCGGAGGTGTCCACGATGTTCATGGGCGATCG
Source organism: bacterium (assembly GCA_009772925.1). GTDB lineage: Bacteria > Pseudomonadota > Gammaproteobacteria > Burkholderiales > Thiobacillaceae > PFJX01. The sequence continues at coordinate 253,974 of WOUQ01000002.1, read as the reverse complement.
TCTTCACGCTCGAATTGGGTGTCCATGCCCTTGCACATGCCGCGCGCGGCTTGCATGGGCTTGACCGGGATGAACTCGATGCGGTCGCCATACTGGAGCACCTGCATGGGCGTGCCCGCCTTCAGGTTCATGGCCTCGCGGATGTGTTTGGGGATGACAACCTGGAACTTGGGAGACAGGGTGAGGGTATTCATATATCGATCTCATAATCGTTGAACGAATTTTAGATCGATACGCTTGGTGCAACAATCGCAAAATCAGGCGGAATGGGGTCCATCAACAATGGCGCCAGGCCAAAGTCTGCCCGGGCCGCTCCCTTCCACTCCATGCTCATGGACAATCCGTGTTGGAACGGTGATTCCCTTCAAACCTCATGCCCCCGACTGCTTCCGAACACAATCTCCTGCACGCCCTCGACCCCGCCCGCAGCACGGTGGTGGAAGCCTGCGCCGGCAGCGGCAAGACCTGGCTGCTGGTGTCGCGCATGTTGCGCCTGCTGCTGGCGGGGGCGGAGCCGTCGGAGCTGCTGGCCATCACCTTCACGCGCAAGGCGGCGGCGGAGATGCGCGAACGGCTGGATGCCTGGCTGCAGGATCTGGCCCTGCTGCCGGCCGAGGCGGCGGTGGATTTCCTGGTCCAGCGCGGTCTCGGCGAGGCGCAGGCGCGGGCGGCGCTGCCGGCGGCGCGGGGGCTGCTGGAACAGGTGCTGGCCGCGCGGCCCGGGCCGATGATCACCACCTTCCACGGCTGGTTCTTCCACCTGCTGGCGCGCGCGCCCCTGGCCCTGCGCGTGCCCGGCGAGATCATCGAGGACGCCGCCCTGCTGCGCGAGGAAGCCTGGCATGCCTTCGTCGAGCGGCTCGGGCGGGAACGCGGCGGGCCGCTGGAGTCCGCCTTTGCCGCGCTGGCGGCGGAACTGCCGCTGGCCAGCCTGCGCCAGTTGCTGGACGGCCTGCTGGCGCGGCGCGCGGAGTGGTGGGCGGCGGGCCTCGGCAGCGAGGATGCGGTGCTGGCGGCGTGCGCAGAGCTGCAACGTATGCTGGGGGTGAGCGAGGACGAAGACGTGCTCGGCGGCTTTTATGCCGCGCCGGGGTTCGTCGCGGAAAGCCGGGAATATTGGGCGCTGCTGGCGGAAAACGGCGCCCGTGGTCTTAAAACCGACGCGCAGCGGGCTCTGGAACTGGAACGGGCGCTTAGGGGGATCGAGGGAATTCCCCTCACCCCCACCCTCTCCCAAGAGAGGGAGAGGGAGAAAAGCGAGGGGCTGGCGCGCTTGCGATCCGTATTCCTCACGCAAACGAACACCGTCCGGGCACCCCGCGCCGGCGGCGAACAGGAAAGGCGCTTGGGCGCCGATGGCGCCGCCCGCTACCTCGAACTGCACCAGCGCCTGGGCGAACAGGTGCTGCGCGCCATTGAACGCCTTGCCGAACAGCGCGCCCTGCGCCTCAACCGCCTCGGCCTGCTGGCCGGTGAATCGTATCTACACGCCTACGCGGAGGCGAAGGCGACGCGCGGCGGCCTCGATTTCGCCGACGCCGAGCTGGAGACGGCCCGCCTGCTGGACGACGACACGGCCGCCGCGGCCGTGCTGATGAAGCTGGACTGCCGCTGGAAACACGTGCTGCTGGACGAGTTCCAGGACACCAACCCGCTGCAATGGCGCATCCTGCGCGCCTGGCTGGAGGCCTACGGCGAGGACGCGGCGCGGCCCACGGTGTTCATGGTGGGCGACCCCAAGCAATCCATCTACCGCTTCCGCCGCGCCGAACCGCGCCTGTTCGCCGCCGCCTGCGACTGGCTGCGCCAGCGTTACGGCGCCGCGCATTACCCGCACGACGAGACGCGCCGTTGCGCGCCGCGCGTGGTGGCCTGGGTCAACGCCCTGTTCGCGGAGCGCGCCGACTATGCCGGCTTCCGTAGCCACGGTGCGCATCAGGCCGGCCTGCCCGGCTGGTGCGAGCTATACACCGCGCCGGCGGAGGAGGCCGCGGCCGCGCCCATGCCCTTCCGCAATCCCCTGCGCGACCCGCCTCCCGTCCAGTCCCACAAACGCGCGGCCGAGGCGGCCTGGGTGGCGGCGCGCATCCGTGAAGTGGTGGGACGGCTGCGCGTGCGCGAGGGGGGTGCCGAACGCCCGGCGCGCTATGCCGACATCCTGCTGCTCTATGCCTCGCGCGGCGACCTGGAGGTGTTCGAGGACGCCCTGCGACGCGCCGGCATTCCGTATCTGGGCGACCGCCGCGGCGGCCTGCTCGACACCCTGGAGGCGCGCGACCTCGCCGCCCTGCTGGAGGTCCTGGTGTCGCCCCTGGACGACCTGGCCCTGGCGCACGCCCTGCGCTCGCCGGTGTTCGGCCTCGACGACGAGGATCTGCGCCGGCTGGCCGGCGGCGAAGGGCCCTGGTGGGCACGCCTGCGGGAGTGGGCGGCAGCCGCCGACGCGCCGCCGCAGGTGACGCGCGCCGTCCGCCTGCTTGCCGACTGGCGCCGGCAGGTGGGACGCCTGCCGGTGCACGACCTGCTCGACCGCGTCTATCACCAGGCCGACGTGCCGGCCGCCTATGCCGCCGCCGTGCCCGAGCATCTGCGCGCCGGCGTGCTGGCCAACCTGGAGGGCCTACTCAACCTGTCCCTGTCCCTCTCGGGCGGACGTTATCCCAGCCTGCCGCGCTTCCTCGAAGAACTCCGCCAGTTGCGCGAGCGCGCCGGCCAGGATGCGCCCGACGAGCCGCCCGCCGCCGCCGGCGACGCCGTCCGCCTGCTCACCATCCACGGCGCCAAGGGCCTGGAGGCGCCGGTGGTGTTCCTCGTCAAGGCCGACCAGGGCACGGGCCGTGACGACACCTGCGGCGTGCTGCTCGACTGGCCGCCGGAAAGCGACCGCCCCGCGCATTTCTCCCTGCACGGCGCCGCCGCCTGGCGCGGCCCGGGGCGCGACGGCCTGTTCCAGCGCGAGCGGGAACAGGCCGCGCGCGAACGCCTCAACCTGCTCTACGTGGCGATGACGCGGGCGCGCCAGGCCCTGTTCGTCAGCGGCGTCGACGACGGCAAGCCGGAGAGCTGGCTGGGGCTGGCGCGGGAAGCGCTGGAAAGGGCGGACATGGCAGGGCTGCCGGAGATGGTCTGGCCAGCATCCTCTCCACTTTCCCAAGGACTCCCCGGCGGGATCGAGGGGAGCGAGAGGGGGGTTTTGCAAAGGGGGGAGGTGCCGGCCATCGGCACCCGCATCGAGCCCGCCGGCCCCGACGCGGAACTGGGCATCCAGGTCCATGCCTGGCTGGAGGGCATCACCCAGGGCTTGGACGCCGACACCCTGCGCGCCCGCCTCGACCTCGAAGCGGCGCGGGCGGCCGAGGTCGCCGCCCTGGCCAGGCGCATCCTCGCCATCCCCGAACTGGCACCCGCCTTCGATTCCTCCCTGCATCTGCGCGCGCACAACGAACTGGAGTTCCTCGACCCGGACGGACGCGTCGCCCGCATCGACCGTCTGGTCGAGTTCGCCGGCGAGGTGTGGGTACTGGATTACAAGACCGGCGACCTGGAAATGCCCGACCTGGCCCGCCGCGCCGCCCCCCACCTGGCGCAGATGGCCACCTACGGCGCCGCCGCGCGCGCCCTCTTCCCCGACAAGCCGGTGCGCCTTGCCCTGGCGTTCTGCGACGGACGCACGCACTGGCTGGATGCTGACGGCGACATCGGCGATCATGCGGCCAGCCTCTCCGCCGTGCCGCCATGACCGACAGCCACATCATCATCGTCGACGACGACGAAGCCGTGCGCGACTCCCTGGCCCTGCTGCTCAACTTCCGGGGCTACCGGACGCGCGCCTTCCCCAGCGCCGAGGCCTTTCTTATGGACTGGCGGCCGGACTGGCGCGGCTGTCTGCTGCTCGACCTGCGCATGGGCGGCATGGACGGCCTGGCCCTGCAACGCGCCCTGGCCGAGCGCGGCAACACCCTGCCCATCGTCTTCCTCACCGGCCATGGCGACCTGCCGCAGGCGCGCGCGGCCTTGAAGGCGGGCGCCGTGGATTTCCTGGAAAAGCCCTACGAGGAGGAGGCGCTGCTGGCCGCCGTCGCCGAGGCCGTCGAACGCGACAGCCGCCAGCACGCGACGCAGTCGCGCGCCGCCGAGATCGCCGCGCGCATGGAGCGCCTGTCGGAGCGCGAACGCCAGGTCATGGACCTGGTGGTGGCCGGCCTGCCCAACCGCGAGATCGCCGGCGAACTGGGCATCAGCCCGCGCACGGTGGAGGTGTTCAAGGCCCGCATGATGGAGAAGATGCAGGCGCGCAGCGTGCCGGAACTGGTGCGCGCCTGTCTGGAAGCCGGGGTCGGGACGGACTGAGCGTTTCCTCTCGGCGCCGACGTTGTACCAGGGCGGTGGCGCGCATCCGCGACTGGAGCGAAGAGAAATAGAGTGCCGTCCGCCCCGTTCATGGGCGCGCATGCGGCCGCCTCGCCGCGTTGGTAAGATTGGGCATGCTTGCCCGATTCCGCCGACTCCTGCCCAGCCGCGAACACATCCACGGCAGTCGCTGGCTGCGCTGGCTGGCCCCGTACCTGTCGCATCCCCGCCTGTGGCATTTCAGCCGGCGCGGGGTGGCCGTGGGTGTCTCGCTCGGCGTGTTCTTCGGCCTGCTCATCCCCATCGCCCAGATTCCCTTCGCCGCCGGCATGGCCATCCTGCTGCGCGCCAACGTGCCGGCGGCGGTGGGCAGCACCCTGGTGACCAACCCGGTGACCTTCGCGCCGATCTACGTCCTCGCCCATCGCGTCGGCGCCAGCCTGCTCGGCGAGGACAAGTCGCCGCCCGTGCAGGCCCCGCCCGGCAGCGATCCGGAAGCCATCCGCGCCCTCGGCTGGTGGCGTGCCGCCTGGGACGGCCTGCTCGGTCTGGGCCGCCCCCTGCTGCTGGGTCTGACCATCTTCGCCGTGGTCGCCGGCCTGCTCACCTACTGGGGCATCATGCTGCTCTGGCGCCTGCGCACCGCCTGGAACTGGAAACGCCGCCGCAAACGGAGCTCCTATGAGCCCTGACGCCACGCACGCCGCGCCCTTCGCCGAAATGGCCCTGCTGCTGGGCATCACCGCCGCCGCCGGAGCCCTGGCCACGCGCCTGAAGCAGCCGGTGCTGATCGCCTACATCGTCGTCGGCATCCTGGTGGGGCCGGCGGTGTTCGGGTTGGTGCAGGCGCACGACCAGATCGACCTGCTCGCCCAGATCGGCGTGGCGGTGCTGCTGTTCCTGGTCGGCCTCAAGCTGGATCTCCAGCACGTCCGCCACATCGGCCCGGTGGCCCTGGCCACCGGCCTGGGACAACTGGCCTTCACCATCCTGTTCGGCTTCTTCATCGTCCAGGACATCGCCGTGGTCATCGCCATGATGGCCCTGCTGCACGCCCTGGCGGCGTGCCGCTTCGCCGGCGAGGTGGCGGTGGTCGCCCGCGACGACGGCCAGGGCGCCGCCCTCAAGCGGGCCGGCGCCCCCACCGTGGTGTATCCGTTCCAAGACGCGGTGGATTTCACAGTGGAACACCTGGCGGGCCTGATCCGCTCGGAAAAGGAGACGACATGAGCACACACCCCCCCATCCTCGCCAGCACCGATTTCTCCGCCGCCTCCGAACGCGCCCTGCGCCGCGCAGCCTATCTGGCGCGTGAACTGGAACGCCCGCTGCAACTGCTGCACGTCTGCAACGAATTCACCTGGACCAGCCTGCGCACCCTGCTGGCGCAACCGCCGGGATTCGACCTGCGCGCCGATCTGGCCGCGCGCCTGCGCGCCGCCGCCGAGGCCCTGGCCGAGCCCGGCGCGCCGGGGGCGGACAGCGCCGTGCTGTTCGGCCGCGCCGCCGCCGGCATCATCGCGCGGGCGCGCGAAATCGAAGCCGGTCTGGTGGTGCTGGGCGCGCACGGCGAGGGTCTGGCCAGCGAACTGGCGCTGGGCGGCACCGCCATCAAGGTGCTGCGCGCCAGCCCCTGCCCGGTGCTGGTGGCGCGCGGTGATCCGCAACGGCCCTATCGCCGGGTGCTGGTCGGCACCGATTTCTCGGAAGCCGCGTCGCGCGCCCTGCGCGCCGCCCTGGAGTGGTTCCCCGCCGCCAGCCTGGGCGTGGCGCACGCCCTCGGCGCCACCCACGCGGAGCGCCTGCGGCACCTGCCGGCGGTGGCGCAACGCGAGGCCGCCCTCCATCTCGAGCGGGAACGCGAGGCGGCGGCGCGAAACCTGGCCGCCTTCGTCGCCGACGCCGACTACCGCGCCGCCCTCGACATCGACAGCATCCTGCGTGAAGGCAACGCCGCCGGCGCGCTGCTGGAAGAGGTTACGCGCACCGGCGCCGACCTCCTGGTGGTCGGCCGGCACGGCCGCTCCGCCCTGGACGAGCGCCTGCTCGGCAGCGTCGCCCTCAACCTGTTGCACCACGCGCCTTGCGACGTCCTGCTGGTGCCCTGACCGGCACGACTTCGGGCAGAACACGCGTGCAACTCGACCTTACCCCCGCCTCTCCGCCTCCCGCGGGGGCGGGGCGTGTCATCCAGCGCCGACACGGCTTTCCAAGCAAGTGCTTCGGCCCACGGAGGCTTCCGCCATGACCCCCTGCAAGACCATCGTCGCCGCCACCGATCTGTCCGCCCCGGCCCACCGCGCCGTCGCCCGCGCGTTTCTTCTGGCCGCCGGGCGCGACGCCGCGCTGGAACTGGTGCATGTGATCCCGCAGGGCGCGGTGGACGCCCTGCGCCGCCTGCTGGGCCTGGGCGCGGAACCGGTGGAACAACGCATCCTCGAGCAGGCGCGCGACGCACTGCGCGCGCTGGCCGAGACGCTGGGTCCCGCGCACGGCGTGGCCGCCAGCACCCACCTCACCACCGGCACCACCCTCAGCGCCATCCTCGATCGCGCCGACGCCCTCGACGCCGATCTGCTGGTGTTGGGCGCGCACGGCGAGGGCTACCTGGGCCACCTGCTGCTGGGCACCACCGCCGAACGCCTGTTGCGCCGCACCCGCCGGTCGGTCCTCATGGTGCGGCAGACGCCGCACGAGGCTTACCGCCGAATCCTGGTGCCGGTGGATTTCTCGCCCTGGTCGGTGCCCGCCCTGCGCCTGGCACGGGCCGTCGCCCCGAACGTGGAACTGGTGCTGCTGCACGCCTTCGAGGCGCCGTTCGAGGCCAAGCTGCGCTTCGCCGGCGTCGCCGAGGAAGACATCGCCCGCTACAGCGCCGAAACCGGCCGCGAGGCCCTGCGACGCCTGCACGAGGTGGCCGAGGAGGCCGGCCTGGGCCCCGGCGACGCCCGCTTCGAGGTGCGCCACGGCGAAGCGCCCCGCGTCATCCTGAGCCAGGAACAGGAACTGGACTGTGACCTGGTCATCCTCGGCAAGCATGGCCAGGGGGTGATGGAGGAACTGCTGCTGGGCAGTGTCACCAAGCACGTGCTGGCGGAAGCCACCTGCGACGTGCTCGTCGCCAGCGCGCCGAACCCCGCCCCCTGACCGGGCCCGGTCAGGCTCGCGCCGTGCACGCCCGGCGCGCCGGTAGAATGGCCGCATGGACCTGATCAACCAGCTGGTATTGGCGGGCGCCGCCCTGCTCCTGCTCGCCATCCTCGCCAGCGCCCTGTCCTACCGTATCGGCATGCCCCTGCTGCTGGTATTCCTGGCGGTGGGCATGCTGGCCGGCGAGGACGGGCCGGGCGGCATCGTCTTCAACGACGCCGGCATCGCTTACACGGTCGGCAGCGTCGCGCTGGCGGTGATCCTGCTGGACGGCGGCCTCAACACCCGCACCGACAGCTTCCGCGCCGGCCTGCGGCCCGCCTTCGTGCTGGCCACCGCGGGCGTGCTGCTGACCTGCCTGGTCACCGGCCTGTTCGCCGCCTGGCTGCTGGACTTCGGCCTGCTGGAGGGGCTCCTGGTGGGGGCCGTGGTCGGTTCCACCGACGCGGCCGCCGTGTTCGCGCTGCTGCGCGCCAAGGGACTCAACCTCAAGCAGCGGGTATCCGCCACCCTGGAAATCGAATCCGGCAGCAACGACCCCATGGCGGTATTCCTCACCATCGCCATCCTGGAACTGCTGCTGGCGGGCAAGAGCGCGCCGGACCTCGGCATGCTCGAGCTGTTCACCGTGCAGATGGGGATGGGCCTGCTGGCGGGCCTGGCCGGCGGCCGCCTGCTGGCCTGGCTGACCAATCGCCTGCCGCTGGAGGCGGGCATGTATCCCATGCTGGTGCTGGCCGGCGGCCTGGCCCTGTACGGGGTCACCACGGTACTCGGCGGCAGCGGCTTCCTGGCCATCTATCTGGCCGGCGTGGTATTCCGCCACCGGGCGCCACGCAAGTTCGGCACCATCCTGCAGGTGCACAACGGCCTGGCCTGGCTGGCGCAGCTCGGCATGTTCCTCATGCTGGGCCTGCTGGCGACCCCCAGCAAGCTCCTGGAGCACGCCCTGCCGGCGCTGGCCATCGCCCTCGCCCTCATGTTCCTGGCGCGGCCGCTGGCGGTCTGGCTGTGTCTGTTGCCGTTCAACTTCCCCAGGCGGGAACAGGTCTTCATCGCCTGGGTCGGGCTGCGTGGCGCGGTACCCATCATCCTGGCCCTGTTCCCGCTGCTGGCGGGCCTGCCGGAAGCCCCCCTGATCCTGGAGGTGGCCTTCTTCGTGGTGCTCATCTCCCTCACCCTGCAAGGCTGGACCATTCCCGGCCTGGCGCGCCGCCTGCGCCTGGAAGTGCCGGCCGCGCCGGAGCCCGGCGAGCACCTGCAACTGGCGGGCGGCGGCGGCGGCGAACATGCCGTGCTCGGTTACCGTCTCGCCGCCTCCGCGCCGGCCGTGCACCATAGCCTGGAGGAACTGCGCCTGCCGGCGGACGCCTGGCCGCTGACGGTGCTGCGCGACGGCGCTCCCCTGCGTCCGCAGCAGGCGGGCAAGCTGCGCGCCGGCGACTGGCTGTATTTGATGGCGCGCGAATCCGACAATACCCTGCTCGCGGATTTGCTGGCCCCCGCGGCCACGCCCAGCTTTCTGCAAAAACGCCAGTTCTACGGCGACTTCATCGTCCATGGCGACGCCGGCCTCGACGCCCTGGCCGAGCACTACGGCTTCGCCTTGCCTGAACTGCCGGCGGGGGTGACGCTGGCGGAATTCCTCGCGGGCAAGCTGCGCGGCCTGCCCGTGGCGGGCGACCGGGTGCGCCTGGGCAAGCTCGAATTCGTGGTGCGCGAAGTCGACGGGGGGCGCATCCAGCAGGTCGGCCTGCGCATTCCCACGCATCTCGACTGACCGGCGCCGGCGCGCCATGCGCGCTTTCAGGGCTGGACCCGGCGGGGTCTCCTGGTTGAATATGCCGCGCACCGCCCCCCTGATTCTCATCATGCCCGCCTATTCCAGCCCCCCCGCAGCCGGGCAAGCCCAGCGACGCCCGCATGTCGCGCGCTACATCCTCATCGGCTTCTTCACCCTGGCGCCGCTGTGGGTGACCTGGCTGGTGCTGGACTTCCTGTTCAATCTGCTGGCGCGCATCGGCGCGCCTTTCCTGCGCGGCCTGGCGCACGGGCTGCGGCCCGTCTCCGAGATCCTCGCCGACTGGCTGTTGCATCCCGGCGTGCAGTACGTGCTGGCCGCCCTGTTCACCCTGGCAGGGCTGTACGCGGTGGGCGTGCTCACCTCCCTGGTGCTCGGCCGCCGGCTGATCGCCTACACGGAAGGCCTGCTCGCCCGGCTGCCGCTGGTGCAGACCATCTACGGCGCCACCAAGAAATTCCTGGAAACCCTGCGCAAGCCACCGGTGTCCGGCCAGCGCGTGGTGCTGATCGCCTTTCCCTCGCCGGACATGAAGGCGCTGGGCTTCGTCACCAAGGTGATGACCGACCCGGACAGCGGCCGCCAGCTGGCGGCGGTCTACGTGCCGACCTCGCCCAACCCCACCTCGGGCTACATCGAGATCGTGCCCATGGACGACGTGGTGCAGACCGACTGGAGCGTCGAGGAGGCCATGGCCTTTGTCATGACCGGCGGCACCAATGCGCCGGATACCTTGCGCTTTGGGCAGCCGGGTGCGGCACCACAACAGACGCCCTGATCGTCGACGGTGCCCGCGCGTTCGCCTCGCGGTGGGGAGAAGCGGGTCGAGACCGGCTCCACAGCGACGCCATGCCGAGAACTTGGCTAGTATTTCACGGTCCTTCATGGCTCTACCTTCATGCCGGCAACCAGGGTTGAAACCATCGTGCGCGCCCAGACATACAACTCTATGCGGTATCCGCCAGTGCACCCCGCCACCTCCCTGCCGACCCTTGCTCATCGGCCCGGCGAAGAACAACTGAGCCATGCATGCCCGTCCTGATCGTTCCCCGCTGCCCCGTTTCAGCCTGAGCGCGACCCTCTGGCGCGGCGGCGCCTTCGCCCTGATCTGGTGGATCCTGGCGGAAGGGCGCGCCGATTCCTGGGGCATCGGCGCAGTCACCGTCGCCCTGGCCACGACCGCCAGCCTGCGCCTGGCTCCGCCCGGCCAGGGACGTGTCTCATTCCCCGGCCTGCTCGGTTTCGCCGCCTTCTTCCTGGTCCAATCCGCCTGGGGTGGCGCCCAGGTGGCGGCTCGGGCTTTCCGCTCGCGCATGGACCTGGCGCCCGCCCTGGTGGATCTGCCCGTCACCCTGCCGGCAGGCATGGCGCGGATCCTGTTGCTCAACACCCTGAATCTGATGCCCGGTACCGTCAGCGTCGAGCTGCGCGGGAACCGCTTGTGCCTGCATGTGCTCGACCATCGCCTGCCCGTCGCCGAGGAGGTGCGGCAAACGGAGGCCCACATCGCGCGCATGCTGAGGGTGGCGGCATGACCGGCCTGGAGGGCTACCTGGCCCTGTTCCTGCTGCTCAACCTGCTGGTGGCGCTGATCCGCGCGGCGCGCGGGCCGACACCGGCGGACCGCATGCTGGCCGCCCTGCTGTTCGGCACCACCGGGGTGGGGGTGCTGCTCCTCATGGCGCATGCGCGGGAGACGGTGGCCATGCCCCTGGTCGACACCGCGCTGGTCCTTGCCCTGCTCGCCGCCATCACCGGAGTGGCCTTCGCGCGGCGGGCCTGGCACGCGGCGGGGAGGGACGATGACCCCGCTTGAGGCGCTCAGCGCCCTGTTGCTGCTGGCCGGTGCCGGCTTCTACCTGGCCGGCACCGTCGGCCTGCTGCGCTTTCCCGACGTCTATGCCCGCCTGCACGCCCTCACCAAGGCGGACAACCTGGGCCTCGGCCTGATCGCCCTGGGCCTCGCTCTCCAGGCGGAGAACCTGGCCGCGGGCCTGAAGATCCTGCTGGTTTGGCCTCTGGTCCTGGTGGCCAGCGCGGCGGTCAGCTTCGCCATCGCCCGGCGCGCGCACGAGCTGGGCATCGCGCCGGCGGGGGCGGCTTCGCCGGTGCAGCCGGCGGGTGGCGTCGATCAGCGGGGTGGGCCATGAACCTGGCCTTCGACGCGCTGCTGGCCCTGGCCCTGTTGTGGAGCGCCTGGCGCAGCCTGGCCACGCCGGACCTGACGCGGGCGGTGGTCATGTTCATCGTCTTCGGCCTGCTCATGGCGCTGGCCTGGGCGCGCCTGGACGCCCCCGACATCGCCCTCGCCGAGGCGGCCATCGGCGCCGGACTGACCGGCGCCCTGCTGCTGGATGCCCTCGGCGCCTTCGGCAAGCGCCGCGCGGGAGACAAGCCATGAACGGCCCGGCGCGTCTGGCCGTGGGGGGGCTCGCCGTGGCCTTGGCCGGCGCCCTGGCGGCGGCCATCCTCGATCTGCCGAGCGCCGCCGTGGACCTGCGCGGGGCGGTGGCGATGAACCTGTCCGCCAGCGGCGTCGAGCATCCGGTCACCGCCGTCCTGCTCAACTTCCGCGGTTACGACACCCTGCTGGAGATCGCCGTGCTGCTGCTCGCCCTGCTGGGCATGCTGGCGGTGGCGAAGCCGGAGTCCGGCGGGTCGCCGCCGGCCGCCGCCGACCCCATGTTGCGCACCCTCGCCGGCGTGGCCGTGCCGCTCATGATCCTGGCCGCCGGCTACCTGCTGTGGGCCGGCGCGCATCGTCCCGGCGGCGCCTTCCAGGCCGGCGCAGTGCTGGCGGCGGCGGCGGTGCTGCTGCATCTCGCGGGCCGCCTGCCGGCCTGGGCTTCCCCCAAGCGGATGCTGCGCCTGGGCCTGGCCGGCGGCTTCCTGGTCTTCCTGGCGGTGTCCGCCATCCTGCTCTCCGAGGGGGCCTTGCTGCGCTATCCGCTGGAACATGCCGGCGCGCTGATCCTGCTCATCGAGGCCGGCCTCACCCTGTCGCTCGGCCTCATCCTCGCCGGTCTCTTCCTGGTCCTGGCCTGGCACCCCGCATCCCCCAGCGAAAGCGCCGGGGAAGAGAGCAAGTCATGACCCCCGGCCTGATCTATGCCCTGACCGGCGTCGCCCTGTTCGCCCTGGGCCTGGCCGGAGTGATCCTGCTGGCGCAGGCCCTGCGCCGCATCCTGGCCTTCAACGTGATGGGCAGCGGCGCCTTCCTGGTGCTGGTGGGGCTGGCCCAGCGCGAGGGCGTGGCGGATCCGGTGCCGCAGGCCATGGTGCTCACCGGCATCGTCGTCGCGGTGGCCTCCACCGCCCTCGCCCTGGCCCTGGCGCGGCGCCTGGCCGGCGGAGATGGGGATGGCTGAAGCGTTCCTGGACCCCCTGCCCTGGCTCATCGTCCTGCCGCTGGCCTGGGCCTCGCTGGCCTTCCTGTGGGGCGACGGACGCGGCGGACGGCTGGCGATCGCGGCGCTGGCCGTACAACTGGCCCTGGCGCTGATACTGGCCGCCCAGGTCATGGCGGAAGGCGCCCGCGTGCATGCCGTGGGCGGCTGGGGCGCGCCCCTGGGCATCGACCTGCTGGCGGACGGCCTCTCCGTGTTGATGCTGCTGCTGACCCAGGCGGTGGCCCTGCCCCTGGCGGTCTATGCCCGCGCCTATTTCAGCGAGGTCGCCCAGACCCATTTCTGGCCCCTGACCGGCTTCCTGCTGGCGGCGCTCAACGCCCTGTTCCTGTCCGCCGACCTGTTCAACCTCTACGTCACCCTGGAACTGCTGTCCCTGGCCGCCGTGGGCCTGGTGGCGCTGGGCGGCAAGCCGGCGCAGGCGGCGGCGGCGCTGCGTTACCTGCTGGTCAGCCTCACCGCCTCCGGCGCCTACCTGATGGGGGTGGCGCTGATCTACGGCGCCTACGGCACGGTTTCCCTGGCAGGCCTGGCGCCCCTCATCGGACCCGACCCGCCCCTGATCACCCGGCTGGCGGCGGGCCTCATGCTGGCCGGACTGCTGGCCAAGACCGCCCTGTTCCCCTTCCACTTCTGGCTGCCGCCGGCCCACGGCGGCGCGGCGGCGCCGGTGTCGGCGCTGCTCTCCGCCCTGGTGGTGAAGGCGTCCTTCTACATGGTGCTGCGTCTTGCCCTGGGACCGTTCGCCCCCCTGGCGGAACTCGCCGCGCTGCTACTCGGCGTCCTCGGCGCCACGGCCATCCTCTGGGGTTCCTGGCGTGCCCTGACCACCCACCACATCAAGATGCTGGTGGCCTGGTCCACGGTGGCCCAGCTCGGCTATCTGTTCCTCATCTTCCCCTTGCTGCAGCCGGGTGGAGAAGCCCTGCAGGCCGGGGTCATGCAGGCCGTCGCCCACGGCCTGGCGAAGGCGGCCATGTTCGCGGCCGCCGGGGTGCTCATGCTGTCTACCGGGCGGGATACCCTGGAGGGCCTGGCCGGGGTGGCGGGACGGGTGCCGGTCACCCTGTTCGCGTTCGGCTTGGCCGGAGTGACCCTCATGGGCCTGCCACCCTCCGGCGGCTTCCTCGCCAAGTGGCTGCTCATCGAGGCGGCCCTGGCCCAGGGCCAGTGGCCCTGGGTGGCGGTGATCATCGCCGGCGGCCTGCTGGCGGCAGCCTATGTGTTCAAGGTGCTACGCCAGGCCTTCCTGCTGGCGCCAGCGGCGGCCCATTTCCACCCGGTGCCCCGCGTCATGGAGTGGACCGCCTTCCTGCTCGCGGCCGCCAGCGTGCTGATTGGCCTGAGGGCGACGGAAGGGGTGGAACTGCTGGGCGTGGAGGTCGCGCCATGACCCAACCCGTCGACCCCCATGCCTTGTCCGCCGAGGCGGTACTGTCGGTCCTGGACTGCCCGCGCCGGGGCCTGACCGCACTGGAAGCAGCCGCCCGCCTGGCCCGCCATGGTCGCAACCTGCTGCCGCCGCCGAAGCGGCGCGGCCCGCTGCTGCGCTTCCTATTGCAGTTCCACAATGTCCTCATCTACGTGCTACTGGCCGCCGCCGTGGGCACCGCCGTGCTCGGCCACTGGGTGGACAGCGGCGTGATCCTGGGGGTGGTGGTGATCAACGCCCTCATCGGCTTCATCCAGGAAGGCAAGGCCGAGGCGGCGCTGGAGGCCATCCGCGCCATGCTCTCGCCGCATGCCCAGGTGCTGCGCGACGGTCGCCGCCAGGAGATCGACGCGGCCGAACTGGTGCCCGGCGACATCGTCTTCCTCGCCTCCGGCGACCGCGTACCGGCGGATTTGCGCCTGATCGAGGTGAAGAGCCTGAAGATCGAGGAAGCGGCGCTGACCGGGGAGTCGGTGCCCGTTGAAAAACAGGTGGGGCCCGTGCCCGCGGACGCGCCCCTGGGCGACCGCGCCAGCATGGCCTGGTCCGGCACCCTGGTGACTTACGGCCAGGCCGCTGGGGTGGTGGCGGCCACCGGCTCGGCGACCGAGATCGGCCGCATCAGCCGCATGCTGTCCGAGGTGCAGGAACTGGCCACGCCGCTCCTGCGGCAGATGGCGGTGTTCGGCCAGTGGCTGACCTGGGTGATCCTCGCCGTGGCCGGCGCCACCTTCGCCTATGGCGTGCTGCTCGGCGGCTATGGCGCCGACGCGATGTTCCTGGCCGCCGTCGGCCTGGCGGTGGCAGCCATCCCCGTGGGTCTGCCGGCCATCCTCACCATCACCCTGGCCATCGGCGTGCAGGCCATGGCGCGGCGCAGCGCCATCGTGCGGCGCCTGCCGGCGGTGGAGGCGCTGGGCTCGGTGACGGTGATCTGCTCGGACAAGACCGGCACCCTGACGCGCAACGAGATGACCGTGCAGACGGTGATCGGCGCCGGCGCGGTGTACGCGGTGTCCGGTGTGGGCTACGCGCCGGATGGCGGCTTCAGCCTGGATGGGCGCGAGGTGACACCCCAGACCGCTCCGGAACTGGTGGACATTGCCCGCCTCGCCTTGTTGAGCAACGACGCCGTGCTGACGCGGGAAGACGAGCAGTGGATCCTCACCGGCGATCCCACCGAGGGCGCCCTCGTCACCCTGGGCCTGAAGGCGGGGCTGGACGCGAAGTTCGAAGCCGAGGCGCTGCCGCGCAGCGATGTGATTCCCTTCGAGTCCGAACATCGCTTCATGGCCACCCTGCACCACGACCATGCCGGCCATGGCTTCATCCTCCTCAAGGGCGCGCCGGAACGGGTCATGGAGTTGTGCGCCGCGCAGCGCTGCGAAGGATGCGATCACCCCTTGGATGCCGCCTACTGGCACGCGGCCATGGAGGCGGTGGCGGATCGCGGCATGCGCCTGTTGGCGGTGGCCATGCAGCCGGCCGAAGCCGGCCAACGGGAGCTGAGCTTCGCCGACGTCGAGATGGGCGGCTTCACCCTGCTGGCGGTGCTGGGCCTGGCCGACCCGCCGCGCGAGGAAGCGGTACGCGCCGTCGCCGCCTGCCGCACGGCCGGCATCCGGGTGAAGATGATCACCGGCGACCATGTCGCCACTGCCCGCGCCATCGGCCGCGAGTTGCGCCTGGACGACGAGGTGCGGGCGCTCACCGGCGCCGACATCGAGACCATGGATGAGGCCGACTTGCGCCGCGCGGTGGCGGACACCGCCGTGTTCGCGCGCGCCAGCCCGGAACACAAGCTGCGTCTGGTCGCGGCCCTGCAGGCCAACGGCGAGGCGGTGGCGATGACCGGCGACGGGGTCAACGACGCGCCAGCCCTAAAACGCGCCGACGTCGGCGTGGCCATGGGGCAAAAGGGCACCGAGGCGGCCAAGGAGGCGGCGGAAATCGTGCTGGCGGACGACAACTTCGCCAGCATCGCCGCCGCCGTCGAGGAAGGCCGCGCCATCTACGACAACATCCGCAAGGCCATCGTCTTCATCCTGCCCACCAACGGCGGTCAGGCGGGTGTGCTGGTGGCCGCCATCCTGCTGGGCCTGCCGAACTTGCCGATCACGCCGGTACAGATCCTCTGGGTGAACATGGTCACCGCCGTCACCCTGGCCCTCGCCCTCGCCTTCGAGCCGGCCGAGGCCGACATCATGCGACGGCCGCCGCGCGACCCGGCCCAGCCCATGCTGTCGGGCTTCATGATCTGGCGCGTGGTGTTCGTCTCGGCGCTGCTGGTGGCGGGCAGCCTGGGACTGTTCCTGTGGGAACTGGAACGCGGCATGACGCTGGAGGTGGCGCGCACCGCCGCCGTCAACCTGCTGCTCATGGGCGAGGTGTTCTATCTGTTCAACTGCCGCCGCCTCATCGCACCGGTGCTGGATCGCTCCGGCTTCACCGGCAACCGCTGGGTGCTGGTGGCCATCGCCATCCTGCTCGGCCTGCAAGCGCTGTTCACCTACTGGCCGCCGATGCAGGGTCTGTTCCGCACCGCCGCCCTGGACGCCGCCACCTGGGGCAACATCCTGATCTTCGGCTTGCTGGTGTTCTTCGCCGTGGAACTGGAGAAAGCCGCCTTCCGGCGGCGCGGCCGCGTCTGAGCGCCGCGTGATGGCGGATGCTGGTGAATTATGGCGAGTCATACCATAATGAAGGCGATGCAGATGTTCCGCCGCAAATTCCTGCGCGGCAATGTCGTCGTTGAAATGGTCCTCTGGCGCTTGCCGAAGGCCACGCCGGATCGGCCCCACGGCATCAAGTACCGGTTCTACTGCGGCCGCGACAATACATGCCTGGTCCGCTACGACAACGAGGCCGGCAAGGGCGACCACCGCCACTATGGCGAGCGGGAAGAACCCTACGCCTTCAACGGTGTGGAGCAGTTGATCGAGGATTTCCGCAACGATTGTGCCCGCCTCGCGGGCTGGGAGTGGGACACATGAGCAAGGTTGAAATCATCATCACCACGCCGGCCCAGGCGCTGAAGGACGCGGCTTCGGTCTGGCGGCGCGCCGAAGCGGGCGACCAGGACATCGTGCCATCCATCGGCTTCGGCTCCCCATCGGAGTTGTTCGCCGCCATCACCGACCGGCGCCTGGAATTGCTGCGCCATGTCGCCGGCCATGAAGTGCTTAATATCCACCAACTCGCCCAGGTTCTGGGTCGCGACTACAAGAATGTCCACACCGACGTGAAGGCGCTGGAAGAACTGGGTCTGCTGGAACGGGCGGAGGGGAAGCTGGTGGCACCGTTTGATGAAATCGATATCAGGGTGGCACTGCGGGAGGCCGCCTGAGTCAGGTTGACCTTATCTCTGGCGGATCCCGGCGGTGGTCGCGCTGATTCCGTTCGACCCTAACGGACATGACTTTGAGAAAACGCCCCGAAGCATGAATACCCTGAAGGGCATAAAAGTCATACCCGCCTCCCTCACTTGCAGTGCGCGCCCCGGACTGCATTCCGGGGCCGTTCGGCGGGCGCGGAGCATGCTCCGCGAAACCCCCGCCTCACCCCCCAGCCCCCGCTTCGCGCCCCACGGCTGGCGTTGCAACGCCAGCCGGCTGCGAGGTCAGAATGCCATGCATTCCGAATTCCCCTCTCGCTCCGCCCGCGGGAGAGGGGGCTTCGAGAAGTCGCCGTGCGACTTTCACGTTAAAGACCGGGGCTGGCGTGCCGGTATTGCCATGAGGACTCCATGACCGCCAACGAAGCGCTGCCCCTCGGGGTGCTGGCCTCGTCGCTGATTCCGGGGCTGATCATCTTCGCCCTGCCGGAATCGCGCATCCGGCTGCGCACCGCCCTCAACCTGTTCGGCGCCTTCGCCAAGCTGGTCCTGGTCGGCGTGCTGCTGGCCGGGGTGAGCGCCGGCGAGGACTACGTCTTCCGCTACGCGGTGCTGCCGGGCCTCGTCCTGGTGTTCAAGGCCGACGCCCTGGCCCTGCTGTTCGTCACCCTGTCCACCCTGCTGTGGCTGTTCACCACCCTGTATGCCATCGGCTATCTGGAGAACTCGCCCCACCGCACCCGCTTCTTCGGCTTCTTCAGCCTGTGCGTCACCGCCACCATGGGCATCGCCATGGCCGGCAACCTGTTCACCTTCTTCGTGTTCTACGAGTTGCTCACCCTGGCCACCTTCCCCCTGGTGGTGCATCGCGGCACGCCGCAGGCGATGCGCGGCGGCACCGTGTATCTGGCCTATACCCTGGGCGGCGGCGCCGTCCTGCTCACCGGCATCGTCTGGCTGCACGGCCTGGCGGGCTCGGCGGACTTCGCCCACGGCGGTTATCTCGCCGCCCTCGGCGGGGAGCACGCGGGCCAGTTGAAGATCGTCTTCCTGCTGCTCATCGCCGGCGTCGGCGTCAAGGCGGCCATCGTGCCGCTGCACGGCTGGCTGCCGCAGGCCATGGTGGCGCCGGCGCCGGTGTCGGCCTTGCTGCACGCGGTGGCGGTGGTGAAGGCGGGGGCCTTCGGCGTGGTGCGCATCGTCTACGAGGTGTATGGGGTGGAGTTCGCCCAGTTCCTCGATCTGCTGGCGCCGCTGGCGGTGGCGGCAGCCATCACCATCGTCTGGGGCAGCCTGCGCGCGCTGTTCCAGGATGACCTGAAGAAGCGCCTGGCTTTTTCCACCGTCAGCCAGGTCTCCTACATCGTCCTCGGCGTGGCGCTGTTCGGGCCGCTGGGCACGGTGGGGGGGCTGGTGCATCTGGTGCATCAGGGGGTCATGAAGATCACCCTGTTCTTCTGCGCCGGCAATTACGCCGAGACCCTGGGCATCCACAAGGTCAGCGAGATGGATGGGGCGGGGCGCCGCATGCCCCTTACCACCCTGGCCTTTAGCATCGGCGCACTGGGCATGATGGGGGCGCCGCTGACCGCCGGGGCCATATCCAAGGCCTGGCTGACAGATGGCGCCGAGGCCGCCGGCATGGACTGGGCGATTTGGGTGTTGTGGGCATCCAGCCTGCTCAACGCTGCCTACTTCCTGCCCATCCTCTGGCGCGCCTGGTTGCGACCCGCCGCCGCCACCTGGCCGGAGGAGCACATTGCGCGCCATGGAGTCAGGGAAACCTCGGCGCTGCTGCTGTGGCCGCCCCTGATCACCGCCGCGGCGGTGCTGCTGGCGGCGATCTTCGCCGAGTCCCCTTGGAGCCCGCTGGCCTGGGCGCGGCTGATCGCGGCGCGGGAATATCTCGGGCAGACGCCGTGAGCCGGATGCGCCCACACCGGAGATAATGCGGCACTGCATCAGGAGCAAGCATGTCCGCGACACCCATGTCCTTTTCCCCCGCCCAGGCCTGGAACCTGCTGTTCCTCGCCTGGCTGGTGGCCACCGTGTCCACCCTGGGCGCCCTCTTCCTCGGCGAGGTGATGGGCTACACGCCCTGCGTGCTGTGCTGGTACCAGCGTATCTGCATGTTTCCCCTGGTGCTGATCCTGGCGGCCGGGCTGTTCCCCTTCGACCGCCGCGTACTGCGCTACGCCCTGCCCCTGGCGCTGGCTGGCCTGGCCCTGGCCTTGTGGCACTGGGGCGTGGCGTCCGGCCTCATACCCGAAGCGGCGACGCCTTGCAGCCAGGGCGTGCCCTGTTCCCAGGAACTCATCGTCTGGTTCGGCTTTCTCACCCTGCCGATGCTCTCCGTGCTGGCTTTTTCCAGCATCATCGTCCTGTTGCTGCTGATCCATTTCAAGGTGCCCGAATGAAAAAGACCCTGTTTGTTTCCGCCGCCCTCCTGCTGCTGCTCGCCTTTCTTGGCGCCACCCTGTACTTCAAGGCGGAGCGCGCCGGCGAGGCGGAACGGCTGGCCCTGGAAAACCGTGCCGGCCTGACGCGGGAGCATGCCCCGACCCTGGGGCCGAGCAACGCCAAGGTGCGCATCGTCGAGTTTCTCGACCCCGCCTGCGGCACCTGCAAGCGCTTCTACCCCTTCGTCAAGGACATGCTCATCGCCCACCCCGAGCGCATCCACCTGACCCTGCGATACGCCCCCTTCCACGAGAATTCCGAGCAGGTGACGGCGCTGCTGCTGGCGGCGGCCAGGCAGGGCCTGCACTGGGAAACCCTGGAGGCTCTGCTCAACGCCCAGGACGACTGGGTGGAACAGCATGTGGTGCAGGTGGACAAGGTCTGGCGCCATGTCGATGGGCTCGGCCTGGACATGGCCAGGCTCAAGGCGGACATGGCCGATGCCGCCATTGCCGCGCAGATCGCGCAGGATCTCGCGGATGCCCGCAGTCTTGAGGTAAGCAAGACGCCCGCGTTCTTCGTCAACGGCAAGCCCCTGCAAAGCTTCGGCTACGAGCAACTGAAGAATCTGGTGGATGAGGCTCTGGCGCAGGCCTATCCCTGAGCGCGCCGCCGCCATGCGCCCGCCACTCCTGCTGGTAACCCTGCTGTGGCCGCTGGCGGCGGCGGCAATAGATGCGCCGGTGCCGCCACCCCCGGAGACGCGCCAGCCGGTGGACCTGGAACGCGAACTGCGCGCACCCTGGCAGGCGGGCGGCGAGATCGTGCTGTATGCCGCGCCCGACGGCGCCCCGCGCGCCGGGCGACGGACCACGCAGCCGGCCGATGCCGAGGAGGAACGCGCGCGCCGCGCCGAACACTTCGCCCTGGCGCGCAAGCTCAATCTGGTCACCCAGCCGCGCGTGGTGCCCTTCGCCCTGCCGTTGGTCGAAGCCCAGATCGAACTGCTGGAGCGCTTCGCCTTCACCGACGCCGGCGCCGTCTGGTTCCGGGAGGTCGCGGACGACACCCTGCGCCTGCTCAACAAGGGTTATCTGGAGTACGACGCGGCGCGCTGGCGCGCGCATCTCGACGGCGGCCCGCGCCCGCGCCTGTCGGAACTGATCAACGGGCGGCTGTCCGAAGCCGGCCAGTTCGCCCAGGACACCGCCGTGTTCCGCATCTACGCCTACGAGGGCGCCGGCTCCATGGCGGCGGCGGCCAGCGTGCGCATGGGCAACTCCGGTTTCCGCTGCCAGTTCCAGATCAGTGGCGAGGCGGTGGACCCCTTCGCCATCCTCTCGCACGAATTCGGCCACAGCCGCTATGGCGATCCCTGGAGCGCCGGCCTGCCGCTGGGCGAGGCGCGCACCGTGGCGCGCTACGAGAACCCGGTACGCATGCGCAACGGCTATCCGCCGCGCCTGGTGTATTACCTGCGCATCCCGCCCGGCCGCGCGGCGGCCTCCACCAGGGACCCGCTGCTGGCGCGGCTGCTGGCCTGGCGGGGGGCACCGGCGCCAAACGCGGCCGAACTGGAGCCCGTGCAGGGGCTGTATTGCGAGTGCCCCGAAGCGCCCACCCTGCGCGATTGCCTGGCCAGTCCGTCCATCGCCGCGCTCCAGGACTGCGAGCTGCGCTGGGTGGCGGTGCGCGTGGCCGAGCCGGAATCCGACGATCCTCTTCCCCCCACCTCCCTCCCCACGACCCCATGACCGCCCCCTCCAGCCTCCACGCGCCCGGCGTCCGCGCACGCCTGACCACCTTCATCGAGAACCCCCTGACCCAGCGCGTCATCCTCGCGCTGATCCTGATCAACGCCGTCACCCTCGGCCTGGAGACCTCTCCCGCCATCATGGCCGTGCACGGCGAACTCATCCTGGCGCTCGACAAGGCCATCCTCGGCGTCTTCGTGCTGGAGATTGGCATCCGCCTGTACGTCCACCGCCTGCGCTTCTTCCGCGACCCCTGGAGCGTGTTCGACTTCCTGGTGGTGGGCATCGCCCTGCTGCCGGCGACCGGCCAGCTCTCGGTGCTGCGCGCCCTGCGCGTGCTGCGGGTGCTGCGCATCCTCACCATCGTGCCGTCGATGCGCCGGGTGGTGGGCGCGCTGCTCGGCGCCATCCCCGGCCTGATGTCCATCGGCCTGGTGCTGCTGCTGATCTATTACGTGTTCGGGGTGATCGCCACCAACCTGTTCGCCGCCGCCTTCCCGGAGTGGTTCGGCCATCTCGGCCGCTCCCTCTACACCCTGTTCCAGATCATGACCCTGGAAAGCTGGTCGATGGGCATCTCGCGCCCGGTCATGGAGCAGTTCCCCTACGCCTGGATCTTCTTCATCGCCTTCATCCTGGTGGCCACCTTCACCATGCTCAACCTGTTCATCGCCATCATCGTCAACGCCATGCAGAGCTTTGGCGAAAACGAACAGCGGGAGACGGCGCAGGCGCTGGAGCACATCGAGGCGGACCTGCACGCCGAGGTGCGCGCCCTGCGTCAGGAAATCGGCGAACTCAAGGCCCTGCTGCGCGATTCGCGCTCATGAGGGAGGCGCGGCCGCACGATTCGCGCCTGGTGCGCTGGATCTGCCTGGGCGCCGGCTTCGCCGCCCTCGCCCTGGGCCTGGTCGGCATCGTCCTGCCGGTGCTGCCGACCACCCCCTTCGTGCTGCTGGCGGCGGCCTGTTTCGCGAAAAGTTCGGTGCGTTTCCACGACTGGCTGCACACGCACCGCATCGCCGGCCCGCTGCTGCGCGAGTGGCACGAATACCGGGCCATGCCGCGCCACGCCAAGCGGCTGGCCTACGCGCTCATGGCCCTGTCCTTCGGCACCTCCATCCTGCTCATGCAATCGCCCTGGCACCGCCTCATGCTGGCGGGAGTGGGACTGGCCCTGCTGTTCTTCCTGTGGCGCATCCCGGTGCGTGAAGTCGGGGACAACGGCGTCGATGGCCCGGCGGCCGCCAGAGGTGAGTGAGCGGGATTGCGGCGGTTCACGATCCGCGCGTCGATTCCCGCACGCCCGTCAACCCCCAGGGCTCGGATTCGACGGGCTTTCCGGTATGATTCCGGGCGGGTGCCCGCGGACGTATCTTGTCCTGCGGTCAGGTTTATCGTGCCGGTCCGGCCGCCGCACGCCACACTCGTGAATAACCTCCATGCAGACAGCGCTTGTCGTCGTTTTCATCCTCGCCTACGCCGCGATTGCCCTTGAACATCCTCTGAAGATCAACAAGTCCGCCTCGGCGCTGGTGGGCGCCGGCGTGTTGTGGACCATCTATGCGATGTCCACCGGCGACCACCACCAGGTCAGCCACGAGCTGGGCCACTCGCTGATGGGCACCGCCCAAATCGTCTTCTTCCTGATAGGAGCCATGACCATCGTCGAGGTGGTGGACTCGCACAACGGCTTCGAGGTCATCACCAAGCACATCCGCACGTCCCGGTTGTCAAAACTGATGTGGCTGGTCGGCTTCGTCACCTTCTTCCTCTCCGCCATCCTCGACAACCTGACGACGACCATTGTCATGGTCTCGTTGATGAAGAAGATTCTCGCCAAGCACGACGAGCGCCTGTTTTTTGCCGGCATCATTGTCATCGCGGCCAATGCGGGCGGGGCATGGACGCCGATCGGCGACGTGACCACGACGATGCTCTGGATCGGCGGCCAGATCACCACGCTGAACATCATGGAGTCGGTCTTCCTGCCCTCGGTGATCAGTCTGCTGGTGCCGCTGGCAGTGACAGCCTATATGCTGCGCGGCCAGCCGGTTGTATCGCCGACGAAGGTCGATATGGACAACGGTCCTCAGACCACTGATTTCGAGCGTAACCTGATGTTCTTCCTCGGTCTCGGCATCCTCGTTGCCGTGCCGGCATTCAAGACCATCACCCACCTGCCGCCCTTCATCGGCATCCTGTTCGGCTTGGGCATTCTCTGGCTGGTCGGCGACCTGATCCATCGCCGCAAGGAGGACGAGTACAAGCATCACCTGACCCTGGTGCACGCCCTGTCAAAGATCGACATGAGTTCGATCGTGTTCTTCGTCGGCATCCTGCTCGCCGTCGCCACGCTGGAGCACACCCACATCCTTAGCTCGCTGGCTGGCTGGCTCGACCAGAACGTCGGCCGACTCGACATCATCGTGATCCTCATCGGTCTGGCCAGTGCCGTGGTCGACAACGTGCCGCTGGTGGCGGCATCGATGGGCATGTACAGCATGGAACAGTACCCGACCGACCACTTCCTGTGGGAGTTCCTGGCCTACTGTGCCGGCACCGGCGGCTCCATCCTGATCATTGGTTCGGCAGCCGGCGTGGCGGCGATGGGCCTGGAGAAGATCCACTTCTTCTGGTACGTCAGGAAGATCAGCGGCCTGGCGCTGATCGGCTATTTTGCCGGCGCGGGCGCCTACATCCTGCAGTACAACCTGACGCACTGACCTGCGGACGCCGACCGTTGCCTGCCGTTCTCTTGGCAATGAAGCTCGTGCGACGCGGCTTGGCGGCTCTCTTGCGCATGCGGAGGTTGCGCATGCCGACGCCGGCGGAGGCATTGAACTTGCGGATTCAAGGTCGATCTGATCACCACCGCCTATCGTCATGAGCCTTTTCCTCGCCGTCCTCACCCCTTTTCTAGGCGCCCCGCTGGTCGCATATCTTGCTGCGCGCGGCCGCGCGCAGGCGGCATGGGCGGCGGGCGGCGTGACCTTGCTGGCATTCCTGCAATTGCTGCCGGCATTCATGGTGGGGGTTTCCGGGGCGACCACCATCGAGCGGTTGCACTGGATACCGTCCGCCGGCCTCGATCTCGCTTTCCGCCTCGACGGCCTCGGCCTGCTGTTCGCCGGACTGATCCTCGGCATCGGCCTGCTGGTCATCCTGTATGCGCTCTACTACCTGTCGGAGCGGGACAGCCTGGGCCGGCTGTATGCCTATCTGCTGCTGTTCATGGGCTCCATGCTGGGCGTGGTGCTGTCGGAGAACCTGATCCAGTTGCTGATCTTCTGGGAACTGACCAGCCTGTCCTCCTTCCTACTCATCGGCTACTGGCGTTATCGCGAGGATGCCCGCACCGGCGCGCGCATGGCGCTGGCCATCACCGGCGCCGGCGGCCTCGCCCTGCTCGGCGGCATCCTGTTGCTCGGCGAGATCGTCGGCAGCTACGAACTCTCCGCGGTGCTGGCCGCCGGCGACCTCATCCGCGGCCACGAGTTGTACCGGCCGACGCTGATCCTCATTCTGCTCGGCGCCTTCGCCAAGTCCGCCCAGTTTCCCTTCCACTTCTGGCTGCCGCACGCCATGGCGGCGCCGACGCCGGTTTCGGCCTACCTGCACTCGGCGACCATGGTGAAGGCCGGGGTGTTCCTGCTGGCGCGCCTGTTCCCGGCGCTTTCGGGCACCTGGGAATGGACCCTGCTGGTCGGCGGCATCGGTCTCACGACCCTACTGGTTGGCGCCGTCATCGCCCTGTTCAAGCACGACCTGAAGGGGCTGCTGGCCTATTCGACGATCAGCCATCTGGGCCTGATCACCGCGCTGTTCGGCATCGGCACGCCGCTCGCCGCCGTCGCCGGGGTGTTCCACATCATCAATCACGCCACCTTCAAGGCCGGCCTGTTCATGGCCGCCGGCATCATCGACCACGAGTGCGGCACGCGCGACATGCGCCGCATCAACGGCCTCTGGAAGTTCATGCCCTACACCGCCACCCTGGCCATGGTGGCCGCCGCGGCGATGGCCGGGGTGCCGTTGTTCAACGGCTTCCTGTCCAAGGAGATGTTCTTCGCCGAGGCGGTCGACCTCGCCGACAGCATGTCCTTCGGCTGGCTGCTGCCGGCTGCGGTCACCTTCGCCGGAGTCTTCGCCGTCGCCTACTCGCTGCGCTTCATCCACGACGTCTTCTTCAACGGCGACCCCATCGATCTGCCTAGAACCCCACATGAGCCGCCGCGCTGGATGAAGGTGCCGGTGGAGATCCTGGTCGCGCTCTGCCTGCTGGTCGGCATCCTGCCGGCGCTGACCGTGGCGCCGCTGCTCAGTCTGGTGGCCGCCGCCGTGCTGCAGGCGCCGCCGCCGGAATTCGACCTCGCCCTCTGGCACGGCTTCAGTCCGGCGCTATGGATGAGCGTCATCGCCCTGGCTGGCGGCACCCTGCTGTATGCCGGACGCAAGCCGCTGTTCGCCTGGCACGCGCGCAACGAGGGCCGGCTCGACGCCAAGCGCATCTACCAACGTCTGCTCGGCGCCCTCCTGGCCGCGGCCGTCGGCGTCACCCGCGTTCTCGACAACGCCTCCCTGCAACGCATGCTGGTGGTGTTCATGCTCGCCGCCCTCGGCCTCGGCCTCGCCGGCTGGCTGGGCAGCGGCAGCCCGCTGTCGGGCGCGCGCGCTTCGCTGCCGGTGGATCCGGTGAGCGGGCTGGCGGCGCTGGCCATGGTCATCGCCACCGTCGCCACCGTCGCCCTGCACCGGCAACGCTTCCTGGCGCTGGTGCTGATCGGCTCGGTGGGCCTGCTGGTCTCGCTGACCTTCGTCAAGTTCTCGGCGCCCGACCTCGCCCTCACGCAACTTTCCGTGGAGGTGGTGACGGTCATCCTGTTGCTGCTGGCGCTCTACTTCCTGCCGCATTACAGCCCGGTGGAATCGTCGGCGGCACGGCGCCTGCGCGACGCCGGCATCGCCGGCCTCGCCGGCCTCGGCGTCGCCGCCCTGGCCTGGGCGGTGCTGTCGCGGCCATTCTCCAGCATTTCCGGCTACTACCTCACGCACAGCGTGCCCGGCGGCGGCGGCGGCAACGTGGTGAACGTCATCCTGGTGGACTTCCGCGGCTTCGACACGCTCGGCGAAATCACCGTGCTGGCCCTCGCCGGCCTGGCCATCTACGCCATGCTGAGCAATCTGCGCCTGCAAGGCCATCCGCGCGACGCCGACGGACGCGCCTGGGATGGCGACCTGCATCCGGCCATCATGGCTTCGCTGACCCGGCTGCTGCTGCCGCTGGCCCTGCTGGTGTCTGTGTTCATCCTGCTGCGCGGCCACAACCTGCCGGGCGGCGGCTTCATCGCCGGCCTGGTCACCGCCGTCGCCCTGATCATGCAATACCTGGCCAACGGCGTCGCCTGGACGCACGCGCGGCTGCCCGCCAACATGCACCCCGCCATCACCGCCGGCCTGGGAATCGCCACCCTGACCGGGCTGGCTTCCTTCTACTTCGATCATCCCTTCCTCACCTCGACCTTCGGTCACCTGCACTGGCCGCTGGTCGGCGATATCCATCTGGCCTCCGCCATGGCCTTCGACCTCGGCGTGTATCTCGTCGTGGTGGGCGCCACGCTGCTCATCCTCATTCACCTGGGCCTGATGCACAACGCCAGCCACGATGCCGCCGCCACTTCGAGCGGGGAGGCGCGCTGATGGAAGCCCTGCTCTCCGCGCTGATCGGCGTGCTCACCGCCGGCGGTGTCTATCTCATGCTGCGCGGGCGCAGCTTCCCGGTGGTGCTGGGCCTGACCCTGCTGTCCTACGCCGTCAACCTGTTCCTGTTCGCCATGGGCCGGCTGGCCATCGGCCAGCCGCCGGTCATCGGCACCGGCCTGCCCGGTTACACCGATCCCCTGCCGCAGGCCCTGGTGCTGACGGCGATCGTCATCAGCTTCGCGATGACCGCCTTCGTCATCATGCTGGCCCTGAAGGCGCGCGCCGAGCTCGGCGACGATCACGTCGACGCGGAGCACAAGCCATGAGCGCCGGCACCGGGAAAAGGGACGCACGATGAGTCATCTGGCCATCGCCCCCATCCTGCTGCCGCTGTGTGCCGGCATCGTCCTGCTCATGCTGCGCCATCTCGACATCCGCCTGCGGCGCGCGCTGGCCCTGGCCGCGGTGCTGGCGCAGATCGGCGTGGCGGTGGCGCTGACGCGGGCGGTGGCGGACGGCGCCATCCTCAGCTACGCGCTGGGCGCCTGGCCGGCGCCTTACGGCATCGTCCTGGTGGCGGATCGCCTGGCGGTCTGGATGCTGCTGATCACCACCCTCCTCGCCCTGTTCCCGCTCTGGCACGCCAGCCATGGGCTGGACACGCGCGGACGCCATTTCCATGTGCTCTACCAGTTGCAGCTGTTCGGCCTGTCCGGCGCCTTTCTCACCGGCGACGTCTTCAACCTGTTCGTCTTCTTCGAGGTCCTGCTGCTCGCCTCCTACGGCCTGGTGCTGCACGGCGGCGGCGTCGAGCGCACCCGCGCCGGCCTGCATTACGTGGTCATCAACCTGGCGGGCTCGTCGCTGTTCCTCATCGCCGTCGGCACCCTGTACGGCCTCTACGGCACCCTCAACATGGCCGACCTGGCCCGGCTGATACCCGCCACCCCCGCCGAAAACCTCGGCCCGGCGCGCGCCGCCGGCCTGCTGTTGTTCGCCGTGTTCGCCCTCAAGGCGGCGCTGCTGCCGCTGTATCTCTGGCTGCCCGCCGCCTACGCCAGCACCAGCGCGCCGGTAGCGGCACTGTTCGCGATCATGACCAAGGTCGGCGCCTACGCCATCCTGCGCGCGTCCACCCTGTTGTTCGGCGCCGAGGCCGGCGGCCTCGCCGGCCTGCTCGATGCCTGGCTGCTGCCCCTGGCCCTGGCCACCCTGCTGGTGGGCCTGCTCGGCGTGCTGGCGGCGCGCCATCTGCGCGAACAGGCGGCCTATATGGTGGTGGCCTCGGTGGGCACCCTGCTTGCCGCCTTCGCCCTGGGCAGCCATGCCGGCCTCGCCGCCGGCCTCTACTACCTGCCGCATTCCACCTTCGCGGCCGCCGCCATGTTCCTGCTCGCCGAGCGCATCGCCGCCGCGCGCGGCGCCCAGGCGGACCGCTTCGAAGTGGGGCCGCGCATGACCGGGGAGTACTGGCTGGGCGGGCTGTTCTTCATCGCCGGCATCCTGCTCGCCGGCCTGCCGCCGCTGTCGGGCTTCATCGGCAAGTTCCTCATCCTGCAGGCCGCTCTGGCGCATCCGGCGCGCGCCTGGATCCTCGCCGTGCTGCTGGTCGGCGGCCTGCTTGCCCTGATCGCCCTGGCGCGCGTCGGCAGCCTGTTCTTCCTGCGCGTCGATCGGCACCGCGACGACTCGCCCGAACTGCCGGTGCCGGTGGCGCCGGCGGTGGGCCTGCTGCTGCTTGGGCTCGGCATGACCGTCGCCGCCGGCCCCATCCACGCCTTCGCCGGGCAGATCGCCGAGCAACTGCTGCAGCCACGCCTGTACATCGACGCCGTTCTCGGAGGCCGCCCATGAGTTCGCGCCTGCTGCCGCATCCCCTGTTCACCCCGGTCCTGGCGGCGGTCTGGCTGCTGCTCAACAACAGCCTGCATCCGGGCCACATCCTGCTCGGCGCCCTGCTGGGCTGGCTGATTCCCCTGTTCACCGTGCGCTTCTGGCCGGAGACCGTGACGATTCATCGGCCTCTGCTCTTGCTGCGCTTCACGCTCGTCGTGCTGCACGACATCGTGCTGGCCAACATGGTGGTGGCGCTGCGCATCCTCGGCCGTCCGGAGCGTCTGCACCCGACGCTGGTGGAGGTACCGCTGGACCTGCGCGGCGACCTCGCCATCAGCCTGCTCGCCAATACCATCTGCCTGACCCCGGGCACGGTCTCGGCGCGGCTTTCAGGCGACCGCCGCACGCTGCTCGTGCACGCCCTCGACGCACCCGACGCGGACGAGGTCCGCGCGCAAATCAAGGCGCGCTACGAAGCGCCGCTGAAGGAGGTGTTCGAACCATGTTGAACCAGGTCCTGCCCATCGCCTTCGCCCTCGTCGCCGCCGCCTTCGCCCTCAGCTTCTGGCGACTGCTGCGCGGCCCCAGCGCGCCCGACCGCATCCTCGCCCTGGATACCCTGTACATCAACACCATCGCCCTGCTGGTGCTGCTCGGCATCCAGCTCGGCACCGCCCTGTACTTCGAGGCGGCCCTGCTCATCGCCCTGATGGGCTTCGTCGGCACCGTCGCGCTGTGCAAGTACCTGCTGCGCGGCGACATCATCGAATAGAAGGCCCGCCATGCTCGATACCCTGCTGGCCTTCCTCGTCCTCGCCGGCGCCATCTTCACCTTCATCGGCTCGCTGGGCCTGGCCCGGCTGCGCGATTTCTACACCCGCCTGCACGGCCCGACCAAGGCCACCACCCTGGGCGTGGGCAGCCTGCTGATCGCCTCTTCGGTGTATTTCAGCCATCAGGGCGACGGCCTCAGCCTGCACGAGATCCTGGTCACCCTGTTCCTCTTCATCACCGCGCCGGTGTCCGCGCACCTGCTGGCCAAGGCGGCGCTGCACCTGAACCTGCCGCGCCTTGGCAAGGACGCTGACCAGGAAGCAGGCACGTCCGCGCGCGGCCCGGTTATTTCGTCGGAAAGACCGAAAAGTTAGCGCCCGCCCGCTCGGCGGCCAAACACCGGGCGCTCGGTAGCGGACTCGTCTTTCGCCTTCTTGTAAGTGTTTCCCTTACGCGTTCCTGCAATTACGGGCCCTTCTTTTCCGCTTTATCCTGAGGCCATCCCTTGAGCAGGGCTTAGCTGCGTAAGAGCGATAGCAGCTTCTTTCAGGCGACCAGAGCGGTCGCCTTTTTTTTGCCTGACGCGAACGGGGTAAGGCGGGCCGGCTGCCGCATCGCAGCCACCAGGCGTCTCCGCCCGTCTTGCCCGGCGGGGGCTACAATCGCCGCGTTGCTCCCTGGAACACGTGACCGGCCGTGAAGAAGGTCTACCTCCGCAACCTGTTCCGCTACTACAGCTTCTATACCGGCGGCTTCGTGCTGTTCCTGTTCACCCTGGCGGTGGCGGAGTTCATGGGCATGCCGGAACAATGGATCGGCTGGGTGTTCATGGCCGCCACCATCGCCCTCTACGCCGGTATCGGCTTCGTCAGCCGCACCTCCGACGTGGACGAGTACTACGTGGCGGGGCGGCGCGTGCCGGCGGTGTACAACGGCATGGCGACCGGCGCCGACTGGATGAGCGCGGCCTCCTTCATCGGCCTGGCCGGCACGCTCTACGCCAGGGGCTACGACGGCCTCGCCTTCGTCCTCGGCTGGACCGGCGGCTACGTGCTGGTCGCCCTGCTGCTGGCACCTTACCTGCGCCGCTTCGGCCAGTTCACCATTCCCGACTTCATCGGCGCCCGCTACGGCGGCAACCTGGCGCGCGCCATCGCCGTGCTGGGCGCCATCCTGGCTTCCTTCACCTACGTCACCGCGCAGATCTACGGGGTGGGCATCGTCACCAGCCGCTTCCTTGGCATCGCCTTCGAGACCGGCGTGTTCGTCGGCCTCGCCGGCATCCTGCTGTGTTCCTTCCTGGGCGGCATGCGCGCGGTGACCTGGACCCAGGTGGCGCAGTACATCGTGCTCATCATCGCCTACCTGGTGCCGGTGGTGTTCCTGTCCTACAAGGTCACCAGCGTGCCGTTGCCGCAGGTGGTGTATGGCAGCGTCATGCAGGATCTGGCGGAACGCGAGCGGGCGCTGTGGGCCGACCCGGCCCAGGCCGAGGTTCGCGCGCTCTACGCGGCGCGCGCCGAGGCGCTGGAACGTCGCCTGGCCGCATCGCCGCCGCCCGCCGCGGCCGAGCGCGACCGCCTGCTGCGCGAACTGCGCGGCGCCGAGGACAAGGCGGCGCCACCCCATCCCCACGCCGAGGCGTTTCCCGGCGAGACGGCCGAGCAGCGGGATGACGCGCGCCGCAATTTCCTGGCCCTGGTGTTCTGTCTGATGGTCGGCACCGCTGCCCTGCCGCACGTGCTCATGCGCTACTACACGACGCCCTCGGTGCGCGAGGCGCGGGAATCGGTGTTCTGGTCGCTGTTCTTCATCTTCCTGCTGTACTTCACGGCGCCGGCCTACGCGGTGTTCGCCAAGTACGAGGTCTACACCAACGTCATCGGCACGGCCATCGCCGAGCTGCCCGCCTGGGTGGCGTCCTGGTCGCGCGTGGGCCTGGTGGCGGTGGAGGACATCAACCGCGACGGCATCCTGCAACTGGCCGAACTGACCCTGAATCCGGACGTGATCGTGCTGGCGACACCGGAGATCGCCGGCCTGCCCTACGTGGTCGCCGGCCTGGTGGCGGCGGGCGGCCTGGCGGCGGCCTTGTCCACCGCCGACGGCCTGCTGCTGACCATCGCCAATGCCCTTTCGCACGACGTCTACTACCGCATGATCGACCCCCACGCCAGCGCCGCGCGCCGCCTGGCCATCTCCAAGTCGCTGCTGCTGGGCGTCGCGGTGGTGGCCGCCTGGGTGGCTTCGCTGCGGCCGGACACCATCCTTTCCATGGTGGCCTGGGCCTTTTCCATCGCCGGCGCCTGTTTCTTCCCCGCCCTGGTGCTGGGCATCTTCTGGCGTCGGGCGACGCGGCAGGGCGCGGTGGCCGGCATGCTGACCGGCCTGGGCGTGACCCTCTACTACCTGCTCGGCGTGAAGTTCCTGGGCATGGAGAAATGGTGGGGTATCGGCGACGTGTCCGCTGGCGTGTTCGGCATTCCCGCCGGTTTCCTCGCCATGCTGCTGGTGAGCCTGCTCAGCACCGCGCCCGACGCGTCGACGCGCGCCCTGGTGGATCACATCCGTTACCCGACGGGCGGCGGCAAGACCGGCGCCGCGTCGCCTCCGGTAGAATAACGCGGTTTTTTCCGCGGCCTCCACCATGACCCCCCTGAAGAACGACACCTTCCTGCGCGCCCTGCTGCGCCAGCCCACCGCCTACACCCCCACCTGGCTGATGCGCCAGGCCGGCCGCTATCTGCCGGAATATTGCGCCACCCGCGCCCGCGCCGGCAGCTTCCTGAACCTCTGCAAGTCGCCGCAGCTGGCCACCGAGGTGACGCTACAGCCGCTGGCGCGCTACAACCTGGACGCCGCCATCCTGTTCTCCGACATCCTCACCGTGCCGGATGCCATGGGCCTGGGCCTGTATTTCGCCGAGGGCGAGGGGCCGAAGTTCGAGCGGCCGCTGCGCGAGGAGTGGGCCATCCGCGATCTCAAGGCGCCGGATCCGCACGACCATCTGCGCTACGTCATCGACGCGGTGGCCGAGATTCGCAAGGCGCTGGACGGTTCCGTGCCCCTCATCGGCTTCTCCGGCAGTCCCTTCACTCTGTCCTGCTACATGATCGAGGGCGAGGGCAGCGACAGCTACACCCAGGTCAAGCGCATGATGTACAGCCGTCCGGACCTCATGCATCACATCCTGGACGTGACCGCCCAGGCCGTCATCGACTACCTCAACGCGCAGATCGAGGCCGGCGCCCAGGCGGTGATGGTGTTCGATTCCTGGGGCGGCATGGTGTCGCAAGCCGCCTACCTGGAATTCTCCCTGCCCTACATGGCCCGCATCATGGCCGGCCTGACGCGGGAGCGCGAGGGCCGCGTGGTGCCGCGCATCGTCTTCACCAAGGGTGGCGGCCTCTGGCTGGAACGCATCGCCGGCTGCGGCTGCGATGCCGTCGGCCTGGACTGGACCATCGACATCGGCGACGCACGCCGCCGCGTCGGCGACAAGGTGGCCCTGCAAGGCAACATGGATCCCGGCATCCTGCTCACCACGCCGGAAGCGGTGGCGGCCGAGGCGAAGGCCATCCTGGCCAGCTACGGCCAGGGCAGCGGCCATGTCTTCAATCTGGGCCACGGCATCTCTCAGCACACGCCGCCGGAAAACGTCAGCGTGCTGGTGGAGACGGTGCGCGAGACGAGCCGCGCCTATCACGCCGCCTGAGCCCGCGGCGCGCCGGGAAAGCCTTTGTTGACGCGGGAAAATGCCGCAACTTATAGTGCCGCCATGCAAACCGAACTGGACATGCTGGAAAGCAGGCTCACGCAAATGCTCGACCGCTATCGGGCCATGCGCGAGGAAACCCTCAAGTTGCGCCAGCAGGTGGTGGCGCTGGAGAACAGCAACAAGCAGTTGACCGAGCGGTTGGAGGAGGCGCGTTCGCGCATGGAAACCCTGTTGAACCGGATCCCCGACTGAGATGACCACCACCAACAACGTCAGTCTCGACGTCACCATCATGGGCCGCGAGTTCCGCGTGGCCTGCCCGGATGACGAACGCGAGGGCCTGCTGCAGGCGGTCACCCACCTCGACCGCAAGATGCGCGAGATCCGCGACAGCGGCAAGGTGATCGGCCTTGAACGCATCGCCATCATGGCCGCCCTCAACATCACCCACGACTATCTCGCCGCCCGCCCCATGCAGCCCGATGATCGCCAGGACCGCGAGCGCGTCGAACGCCTCGTCGGCCTGCTTGATCAGGCCCTGGCCCAGCAAGATAATCTGTTTTGACCGCTCGCGGCGTTTGCCACGGGGCGTCTTTCAAGAAACTCGCCGGGCCGCCCCAAGGGTTTCTTGGGCTCCCCGCGGGCGGTGCTCAATCTCCCTGCTGCGTTCGCGAAGGTCGCATATTCTTTGAACCGATAAGCGTAAGCGCAGGTCGCGGGTTTCCTTCGCGGGCGTGCGCGTGGCTTGCCCATGTACCCGAAGCGGCGGAATCGCGACCGACCTTGAACCCCAGGGTTCAGGATAGCGGCCTGGACGGCGCAAGCGGGGAGACCCTTCCATCCTCATGATCCGCGCGCGCGAATTTCCCGACAAAGCCGCCTTGCGCCGCGCCTTGCGCGCCCGCCGCGCGGCCCTGTCGACCGCCGAGCGACGCCGGGCGTCCAGGCAACTGCTGCGCCTGGCCCTGCGTCACCGCCTGCTCATGCGCAAGCGCCGCGCCGGTTTCTATGTTCCGACCAGGCACGAGATCGACGTCCTGCCTCTTCTGGAAAGAGCCCTGGCCCTGGGCGCCGCCTGCTTTCTCCCCATCGTGCCGGGACGGGGCCGCAAGAAACTGTGGTTCACCCGGCTGGGCGAGCGGCCGGCCTGGTTCGTCAACCGCTTCGGCATTCCGGAATATCACCCGCCAGCGCCAAGGAAATGCCGCGCCGGCTCCCTGGAAACCCTGTTCCTGCCGCTGCTGGGATTCGACGCGGAGGGCTGGCGCATCGGCATGGGCGGGGGCTACTACGACGCCAGTCTGGCCGCGTTGCGCATCCGCCGGCATTGGCGCAAGCCGCGCCTGATCGGCGTGGCCTACGCGGTCCAGGAGGTGGATCGTGTGCCGCGCGATGCCTGGGACGTGCCGCTCGATGGGGTTCTCACGGAGCGCCGCTACCTGGCGGTCCGCGGAAAAACACGTAAAACTCAGTAACGGTAGTGCTGGTTGTGGCTGAGCCAGGAATTTGCGCGCGGGTCCGGCGTCGGCAGCTTCAACCATTCCTGCGCCGCCGCGTGTCCACCGGGTCCTTCACCGAAGGCGTTGGACCATAGCGTGGGCTTCAAGGGAACTCCGGCGCGCGCGAATTCGGGAATCATGAGGTTGATGGCGAGGAAGCCTTGCGCGGGTGAACCCACCCCGTTCGGAGATTGCCGAAGGATGGCACGGCCATACATGAAATCCATGCCGGCCAGCTGCCACGCCAGATACAACCTGGGATCCTTGTATTCTTCGCCGCTGCGCACCAGGGCCGGGTCCGGCTGGCTGCCGAGACTTTGCACCGGAACTCCGGGTTGCATCGCCACTGCCGCCAGCGCGGTCATCACGCGTGGTTCGGCGACCGCGTCCAGCCAGGCCTGCAAGGCGGCGGATCGCTCGGGCCCGGAGTCGGCACCGGGAAATTGCGCGCCCGGTTCCGCGCGCTCCGGCATGGGCACGGTGTGCGCCTTGGCGGCGGGCCCTTTGCTCGTCTTGGGCAGGGCCAGGCGAAGCATGACGCTGCCGTCTTTCTGGCGGACGCGCTGGGTCGGCAACTCAGCACGTTTTCCCACCTCTCCACCTTTACGGACCTTGACCTCCTCCGCCCGCGCGCCCAGGGAAAGACCCAACGCCAGCAGGGAGATTGCCAAAGTTGCCCGGCTTGTCATGACACGACCTATGCAAATCATGGAGATAGTGAAATATTAGCGCATATTAACATGCTTCTTTGACTAGCATAGACGAAAAAAAAGGCGGAACCGAAGTTCCGCCCTTTCAGGCCGGGAGCAACCGTGAATTACTTGGCGGCGGGAGCCGGAGCGGCGGCGGGAGCAACCGGGACCGGGATGAAGCCGGCGAAGGGGTTGGCCATGTTGCCGTAGGTGGCGGGGTTCATCAGCGCGCCCCAGGTGCCGTAGGTCTTGGGATCAGCCGCGGCGCCGGCCCACTGGGTGTACAGGTTGGGGTTCAGCGGAGCCATCATCAGGTTCATGTTGGCCGGAGCGATGGGAGCCATTGCCCAGTTCATGTACATGTTGGGGTTCAGGGGAGCCATGCCCATCTGCAGGACGCGGGGATCCAGAGGAGACATCATCCACTTCATGTACATGTTGGGGTTGAGCAGGGGAGCCATGGCGGCCATGTAGAAGTTGGGGTCCATGGAGGCGGCCAGCCACTTGGTGTACATGTTGGGGTCCATGAAGGCGGCGTAGGACTTCAGGATGTCGGGAGACATGCCGGCCTGGACCATACGGGTGTAGGTGGCGGGGTCCATGCCCTTCTGCATCATGATGATGGAAGTGGCGGGATCCATCAGGTTGGTCATGGCGGCGACGGCGGCCTTGGGATCCTTGGCGATGTCGGCGGCTTTGACCGGGTCCAGCAGCTGGGCGGCGGTCGACTCGGGGGTGGCGGCGGTTTGGGCAAACGCGGCGGGGGCAACCAGGGCCAGGATCAGGGCGGAAAGCTTCTTCATGGCAATACTCCTAACAAGTTGATTAAAAAGGGGTAAAACGAATTCGGTACTGAGCCGACAGTATATTTGCGAATATTAGTACATTCGATTGTTTGGCCGGATATGTGCGGCTGCCGCATGCAGGATGTTGCGAGGTTGCAACGAAACGTCGGGCGGGGATTACTCGCCCAGATAGGCGGCGCGCACGCGCGGATTCGCGGCAAGTTCCGCGGACGCGCCGGACAGGGTGATCTCGCCGCTCTCCATGACGTAGGCGCGCTGGCTCACCTTCAAGGCCAGGTGGGCGTTCTGTTCCACCAGCAACAGGGTGACGCCTTCGGCCGCGATCATGGCGATGGTTTCGTAGATCTTGCGCACCATCAGCGGCGCCAGCCCCATGCTGGGCTCGTCCAGCAGCAGCAGGCGCGGCCGCCCCATGAGGGCGCGGGCAATGGCGAGCATCTGTTGCTCACCGCCGGACAGGGTGCCCGCGAGTTGCGCGCGGCGCTCCGCCAGGCGCGGGAAGAGATCGTAGGCGCGCGCAAGATCGGCCTGGATGCCGGCCCGGTCGCGGCGTGCGTAGGCGCCCATGTCCAGGTTCTCCGCCACCGTCAGGCGGCCGAACACGCCGCGCCCCTCGGGTACCAGGGCGAGACCGCGGGCGGCGATGGCGTGGGTGGGAAGCTTGTGCAGGCGTTCACCGGCGAGCAGCACCTCGCCGCGCGGATGCGCCAGGCCCATGATGCCCTTCAGGGTGCTGCTCTTGCCGGCACCGTTGGCACCGATCAGGCAGACGAGTTCCCCCTCGGCGACCTCGATGTCGATGCCGCGCACCGCCTGGATGCCACCGTAGGCAACCTTGAGGCCGTGCACGCTGAGCAGACTCATGCCTCATCTCCGCCCAGATACGCTGCGATGACGGCGGGATCGCGCTGCACCAGAGCCGGCTCGCCTTCCGCGATCTTGCGGCCGTAATCAAGCACCGCCACGCGATCGCACAGGTCCATCACCAGCTTGACGTCGTGCTCGATGAGCAGCAGGGTGAGGCCGCCCGCACGCAGGCGCAGGAACAAGTCGCTCATCTGCCGGCGTTCGGTGGGATTCATGCCGGCGACGGGTTCGTCCAGGGCCAGCAGGCGCGGCTCGGTGGCCAGGGCGCGGGCGATTTCCAGGCGCCGCTGATCACCGTAGGACAGGTGTCCGGCGAGGGTGCGGCCCTTGTTCTTGAGACCGACATACTCCATCAGCTCGCGCGCCCGGTTGTGGATTGCCGCCTCCTCGGCGCGCGCGCCCGGCGTTCTCAGGACGGCCCCCAGCACGCCCGCGCGGGTGCGCGGATGACGCCCCACCATGACGTTTTCCAGGGCAGTCATGTTGGCGAACAGCCGGATGTTCTGGAAGGTGCGCGCGAATCCAGCCTCGACGATGTGGTGGGGTTTGCGCCCGTGCAGCGGCGCGCCGTCCAGATGGATGTGTCCCGCGCTCAGGTCATAGAGCCCGGTCATGCAGTTGAACAGCGTGGTCTTGCCGGCGCCGTTGGGGCCGATGAGGCCGTAGATTTCGCCGCGCCCGACGCTCAGGCTGACGTCCTCCAGCGCGGCGAGGCCGCCGAAGCGCTTGCTGACGGCGGAGACCTGGAGCAGTGCCGGCGCGCTCATGCCTTGGTATCGTAGAGCGACGCCTGCTCCTGTTCGGCCACACCGTCCTGGGCGCTGAACTCACGTTTGCGCTGGCGCGAGGGCAACAGGCCGGCAGGCCGGAACAGCATCATGGCCACCAGGGCGACGCCGAACAACAACATGCGCAGATCGGCCGGATCCACCACCACCTGGCCCAGGGTGGCCCGTTGCAGATCGCCGATGTAGCGCAACGCTTCGGGAATCACCGTCAGCAAGACCGCGCCGAGGATCACGCCGGGAATGTTGCCCATGCCGCCGAGCACGATCATGCATAGCACCAGGATGGACTCCCACAGGGTGAAGCTTTCCGGGCTGATGAAGCCCTGGAAGGCGGCGAACAGGCCGCCCGCCAGACCGCCGAAGGTGGCACCCATGGCGAAGGCCAGGAGCTTCACGTTGCGGGTATTGATACCCATGGCCGCCGCCGCGATCTCGTCCTCGCGCAGCGCCGCCCAGGCGCGGCCGACGCGGGAATGCTGCAGGCGCATGGCGACGACGATGACCAACAGGGTGGCGGCGAGGAACAGGTAGTAGTAGAGGTAGGTGGAGGGCAGGGTGATGCCGGCCACTTCCAGCGATTTCCCTAAGGAGACGCCGCCGATGCTCACCGGGTCGATCAGGTTCATGCCCTGCGGCCCGTTGGTCAGGTTGAAGGGCGCGTTCAGGTTGTTCATGAAGATGCGGATGATCTCGCCGAAGCCCAGGGTGACGATGGCCAGGTAGTCGCCGCGCAGGCGCAAAGTGGGCGCCCCCAGCAGCACGCCGAACACGCCGGCCAGGGCCGCGCCCAGCGGCAGCACCATCCAGAACGGCAGATGCAGGCCGAAATGGGGGCTGGCGAGCCAGGCATAGAGATAAGCGCCAAGGGCATAGAAGGCGATGTAGCCCAGGTCGAGCAGCCCGGCATAGCCCACCACGATGTTGAGGCCCAGGGCCAGCAGCACGTAGAGCAGGACGAAATCCAGCACTCGCACCCAGGAGTTGCCGAGGCCGGTGCCTATCAGGAAAGGCAGCGCGGCGAGCAGCACCGCCAGCAAGGCCAGGGCGAGCCGGGGCCGCTCGCGCAAGGCCGCTGGAAGCAGTTCAGGCACGGCTGGCCACCCGCTCGCCGAGGAGGCCGGAGGGCCGGAACACCAGCACCAGGATAAGCACCAAGAAGGCGAACACGTCCTGGTAATGGCTGCCCAGGAAACCGCCGGTGAGGTCGCCGATGTAGCCCGCGCCGAGCGCCTCGATGACCCCCAGCAGGAGGCCGCCCAGCATGGCCCCGGCGATGTTGCCGATGCCGCCCAGGACAGCCGCCGAAAAGGCCTTCAGGCCCAGCATGAAGCCCATGTAGTAGTGAGCCAGGCCGTAGTAGGCGCTCACCATTACGCCGGCGATCGCGGCGATCGCGGCACCGATGATGAAGGTGTAGGAGATCACCCGGTCCACGTTCACACCCATCAGTTCCGCCACCTCCTTGGACTGCGCGGTGGCGCGCATGGCCCGGCCCAGCCGGGTCTTCTCCACCAGCAGCCAGAGTCCTGCCATGGAGAGCAGGGATAGGACGACGATGGCGATCTGCAGGTCGGTGATGTGGGCGCCCAGGATCTCGTGCTGGCCGCGCGGCAGGATGGCGGGAAAGGACACGTACTGCCGCCCCCAGACGAGCATCGCCACGTTCTGCAGGATGATGGAAACACCGATGGCGGTGATCAGCGGCGCCAGCCGGGGCGCCTTGCGCAAGGGCCGGTAGGCGATCTTCTCGATGCCGAAGGCCAGGGCCATGCAGGCGGGGATGGCCACCAGCAATCCGGCGATGACCACCATCAGCCCCGGCAGGTCCGGCGACGCGCCGAGCAGCACGCCGATGACCGACAGGGCCACCATGGCGCCGATCATGGTGACCTCGCCGTGGGCGAAGTTGATCAACTCCAGAATGCCGTAGACCATGGTGTAGCCGAGGGCCACCAGGGCATAGATGCTGCCCAGCACCAGGCCGTTGATGAGTTGCTGGGTGAAGATGTCCATGGCTGGGGAAGCGGGTAGCTGGTGGCCGGTAGCGCGTAGCTTTTACTTGCGCGCCACAGGCTCGGAAATATTGGCTACCCGCTACAGACTACCCGCTACCCGCTGCTTCACTTCACCGTTTCCAGCACCTGCCAGGCACCGCCCTTGGCCTCGTAGACGGTCACGGCACCGCCGACGGTGTCACCCTTGGCATCGAACTTCACCGGACCGGTCACGCCCTGAATCTCGACTTTGGGCAACTCGGCCAGGACCTTGGCCGGCTCGGCGGAATTGGCCCGCTTCATGGCGTCCACCAAAGCGTAGACCGCATCGTAGGCATAGGGCGCGTAGACCTGGATGACGCCGTACTTGGCCTCGAAGCGCTTGCGGAAGTCGGGGCCGCCGGGCATGGAATCGATGGGCAGACCGGGGGAGGAAGCCACCACGCCCTCGGCGTCGGCGCCGGCCAGCTTGAGGAAGTTGACGTTCTGCAAGCCGTCGCCGCCCAACAGCCTGGCGGAGAGGCCCAGGCGCTTGAGCTGCTGCGCCATGGGTCCACCTTGCGGATCCATGCCGCCGAAGAACACCAGATCGGGGTTCTTGCCCTTGATGCTGGTGAGGATGGCGGTGAAATCGGTGGCCTTGTCGTTGGTGAATTCCCGCGCCACCACCTCGCCTCCGGCGGCCTTGGCGGCCTTCTCGAACTCGTCGGCAAGGCCCTGGCCGTAGGCGGTGCGGTCGTCGATGATGGCGATCTTCTTCGCCCCCATCTTGCCCACGGCGTACTGGCCCAGGGCCTTGCCCTGCTGGGCATCGTTGGCCATCACCCGGTAGGCGGTCTTGTAACCCTGGGCGGTGTAGGCGACGGCGGTGGCGGACGGGGAAATCTGCGGAATGCCGGCGTCGTGGTAGATCTTGGAGGCGGGGATGGTGGTGCCGGAATTCAGGTGGCCGATCACCGCCACGGCACCCGCGTCCACCAGCTTCTGGGCGACGATGGTGGCGGTCTTGGGCTCGGCCTGGTCGTCCTCGCCCAGCAGTTCCAGCTTCACCTTCTTGCCGCCCAGTTCCAGGCCCTGGGCGTTGATCTCGTCCACCGCCAGGCGGGCACCGTTTTCGTTGTCCTTGCCGA
Source organism: bacterium (assembly GCA_009772925.1). Lineage (GTDB taxonomy): Bacteria > Pseudomonadota > Gammaproteobacteria > Burkholderiales > Thiobacillaceae > PFJX01. The sequence continues at coordinate 212,539 of WOUQ01000002.1, read as the reverse complement.
TGTGGGTCTGTGGCCCGGTCAGCGGCGCCACCGAACCGATGCGGATGACCTCGGGGCCTTCCGCCGTCTTCTCGCCGCAAGCGGACAGGGCGAGAGTCATGGCGACGATCAAGGCGGAAATGGAAAACCTGGTGGCTTGCATGCGATTCCCCTGACGGATGAAAAAAACGCCGGATTTATATCACACCGTGCCAGCTCGGACGCGGAATTCGCGGTTCCTCGCCGGCCCCGCGGCGCGACCGGCGGGCAAAAAAAATGGCCGGAATTTCCGGCCATTTTCCCAAGCGGTGAGGCTCAGAGGGACAGCACCCATTTCGCCAGCTTCTCGGCGTCGGCGTCGGAAACCTGCGGGTGCGGGGGCATCGGCACCGCGCCCCAGACGCCCTTGCCACCCTTCTTGATGACTTGGACGTTGTGTTCCACGGCCTTGGCGTCGCCCTTGTACTTCTTGGCGATGTCCTTGAAAGCCGGACCCACCACCTTCTTCTCTACCTGGTGGCAGCTCATGCATTTCTTGTCCTTGGCCAGGGCCTCGTCGGCGGAGGCCACACCGGCGGAAAGAGCGAGGGCGGCAGCTGCGGCAACTACGATTGCTTTCATGCTAACTCTCCTTATTTGCGAAAAAGGCAACTCACGTTGCGTCGGGGATGTTACTGGACAGCCTGGTTACTGAAAATAGCCATCAGGGCATCAATTTGGACTATCTCCGGCAGGCAATTAACGCCAGCGCAAACATGGGCGTTGACAGTGTTACCTACCGGTTTGCGCAAACTGGTTGGAATTTCCCGTGCGTCCCCGGTACGTTTGAACAACAGATCCCGTAGGCCGGCGGCGCGGTCGGCCGCCTGCTTCCAGACCGACAGTTCCGGCTCCGGCCCGGTAAGCACGATCAGGCGTGGCGTGCTCAGGCAGTCGCCCAGGGCGGTCAACAGGCTCGGGCAGGCCGCCGGCGTGGCCGCCAGGCTTGCCTGGAAGCGGGCCAGGGCGCGCTCCGCCGCGCGCCGGTAGCGTGGCTCCTCCAGCAGCAGACCGAGGCGGCCCAGGGCCAGCGCGGCGATGCCGTTGCCTGCCGGCGTGGCCTGGTCGTGGATCGGCATGGGCCGATGGATCAGGCGCTCGTGGTCATGGCTGGTGAAATAGAAACCGCCGGCCCGTTCATCCTCGAACCAGGCCAACAGGGTATCGGCCAGTTCCCGCGCCCAGGCCAGATCCGCGTCGCGCCAGTCGGCCTGCGCCAACTCCAGGAGGGCGTCGAGCAGAAAGGCATGATCGTCGAGGTAACCGTTGTGGCGTGCCTGGCCGCCCTGGAAGGTGGCGGCCAGACGGCCTTCCGCCCAGACCAGGCGCCGCAGGGCGTCGCCGGCGCGGCGGGCCATGGCCAGCCAATCCGGCCGGTCGAAGCGGCGCGCGGCGTGGGCCAGGCCCCTGATCATCAAGGCATTCCAGGCGGTCAACACCTTGTCGTCGCGGCCCGGGCGGACCCGGGTTTCCCGCGCGGCGAACAGCCTGGCGCGGGCTCGCTGCAAACGCGCCTCCGCCTGTTCCGGGGCGATCCCCAGCAGCCCGGCCACCTCGTCCAGGGGTCTGGCCACCACGAGATGCCAGGCGCGCGCCTCGAAGTTGGGCGCGCCGTCCAGCCCCCAATGCGGGCAGGCCACGGCGAACTCCTCCGGCGACAGCACGGCCTCGGCCTGCGCGGGCGTCCAGACATAGAAGCGTCCTTCCTCATGCTGCGATTCCGCGTCCAGGGCGGCCTGGAACAGGCCCTCCGGGGTGGTCATCTCGCGCGCCAGCCAAGTGACGATGCCCTCCGCCGCGCGCCGCAACAGGGGGCGCCCGGTGGCCGCCCAGGCATCGGCATAGAGGCTCAGCAGGGGGCCGTTGTCGTAGAGCATTTTCTCGAAATGGGGAATGGCCCATCGGACATCGGTGGAATAGCGGAAGAAGCCGCCGCCGAGCTGGTCCATGAGGCCGCCCGCGGCCATCTTCTCCAGGGTAAACAGCGCCTGCGCGCGCGCCTCCGCGTCGCCGCTCCAGAACAGGAACTCCAGCTCCGCCGGTCGGGGAAACTTGGGCGCGCCGCCATACCCGCCATGGACGGGATCGAAACCGGAGCGGAGGTCGGCCACCGCCTGGCGGATGGGGGCCGGGCCGATGGCCCCGTCCTGCGCGGCCGGCGCCTCGGTCGCGAACGCCCGCAGCAGCGCCGTGTTCTGTTCCTCCAGGTCCGCGCGCCGTTGCCGATAGGCCTGGCGCACCGCCGCCAGGACCTGGATCAGGCCGGGCAGGTTGTGGCGGGGCTCCCTGGGAAAATAGGTGCCGCCGAAGAAAGGCGTACCGTCCGGCATGAGGAACAGGGTGAGCGGCCAGCCCCCCGGCCGGCCGCTCAGCATCTGCTGGGCCGCCTGATAGATCTGGTCGAGGTCCGGCCGCTCCTCGCGGTCCACCTTCACGCACACGAAATGCGCGTTCATCTCCACCGCCACGCCCGGGTCCTCGAAGGACTCGCGGGCCATGACGTGGCACCAATGGCAGGTCGAATACCCCACCGACAGCAGGATGGGCTTGTCCTCCCGTTTCGCCTGTTCCAGGGCTTGCGGCCCCCAGGGCTGCCAGTCCACCGGCTGGTCCGCATGCTGAAGCAGATACGGGCTGGTCTCCCGGGCAAGGCGGTTGGGCATGGCAGTCTCCGAGGGCGCAGGAAATAGCGCCTATTCCCGAGTTATTTTATCGGGAATCAACTCGCACAGTTCGCCTTCCTTGCCGCCACGCGCACTGGGCAAACCGCGCCGGCACTCGGCTTCCAGTCAAACTCGAATCCCGATCTGATCGAGACTTAGCGCGCCTTTGCCTTTGTCGCCGCGATCCGGAACGAGGCGTGGCAGGACACGCAGTTCTGCATGACCTGGCCCAGTTGCTTCATGGCCAGATTGGCATCGCCCAGGCTGGCGGCGTCGCGGGCCAGGTCGTCGAAGCCGACGTGGGTGGCGTGGCCCAGTTGCTTGAATTCCAGGGGCAGTTTCGCGCGCAGGCCGGCGGGCACTTGGTGGGCGGCGGCCAGGCCGGCCTCGGAGGCAGCTTCGGCCACCATCTTCATGTCGTTGTCGGCGGCGGCGGTGACGATCTTCTTCACCGATACCAGGAACAGGCGCATCTCCTGGCGGACATGGGCGGCTTCCTCGGAGTTGAAGACGAGCGGTTTGCGGCTATCGTCAGGCTTGCCGTGCTGATGCGACCCCGGCTCGGAGGCGCCGGTGGGGTGGGCGGCGAGCGTGGCGAGGGCGAGGAAAAGGGGGACGATGCGACGCATGGGCGGTCCTTTCAGAGGGTGTCCAGAAGTTCCAGGGTGACCTTCGCCATGTGCGCCATTTCCGCCTCGCCGATGACGTAGGGGGGCATGAAGTATACGCTGGCGCCGATGGGGCGGATGAACAGGCCCCTTTCCAGGGCGCGGCGGTGGAAATCCACACTGAATCCGGCTGGCGCCTGCTCCACGTCGAACGCCCAGATCATGCCGGTGTGGCGGAAGTGGCGGACGCGGGGATGGGCGGCGATGGGGGCGAGCAGTTGCGTGAAGCGGACGGCCTTGTGCCGGTTCACGGCGAGGACCTCGTCCTGTTCGAACAGGTCCAGCACCGCCAGGGCGGCGCGGCAGGCGAGGGCGTTGCCGGTGTAGGAGTGGGAGTGGAGGAAGCCGCGGGCGGTGGCGTCGTCATAAAAGGCGGCGAACACGGCATCCGTGGTGAGCACGCAGGAGAGGGGCAAATAGCCGCCCGTGATGCCTTTCGACAGGCACAGGAAATCCGGGCGGATGTCGGCCTGTTCGCAGGCGAACAGCGTGCCGGTGCGGCCGAAGCCGACGGCGATCTCGTCGGCGATGAGGTGGACGCGGTGGCGGTCGCAGCTCTCCCGCGCGCAAGCCAGATAGACGGGGTGGTACATGGCCATGCCGGCGGCGCCCTGCACCAGGGGTTCGAGGATGACCGCCGCGGTGGTGTCGGCGCATTCGGCGAGGAAGTCCTCCAGGCTGGCGGCCGCGCGCAGGGCGTAGGACTCGGCCGACTCGCCGTCCTCGGCGCGGCGCCAGTCCGGGCTGATGACCTGGTGGGTGGGGCGCAGCAGGGGGGCGTAGGTATCCTTGAACAGGGCCACGTCGGTGACCGAGAGGGCGCCCAGGGTCTCGCCGTGGTAGCCGTATTCCAGGCTGACGAAGCCGGTCTTGGCGGGCTGGCCGACGTTGCGCCAGAACTGGAAGCTCATCTTCAGGGCGATCTCGGTGGCGCTGGCGCCGTCGGAGCCGTAGAAGGCATGGCCCAGGCCAGTGAGGCCGGCCAGACGCTCGGAGAGTTCGACCACGGGCGCATGTGTGCAGCCGGCCAGCATGACGTGCTCGATGCGGCACATCTGGTCGACGATGGCCGCGTTGATGCGCGGGTTGGCGTGGCCGAACAGGTTGACCCACCAGGAGGAGATGGCGTCCAGGTAGCGGCGGCCGTCGAAATCGACGAGCCACGGACCTTCGCCGCGGGCGATGGGCAGGGGCGGAACCCGTTCCAGATGCTTCATCTGGGTGCAGGGGTGCCAGAGCGCGGCCCGCGAGCGGGTCAGCCAGTCACTGTTGCCGGAATCTTCGGTCGCCATGACGGATTTCCTCTTCCCAGACCTCTTTCCCGCCCACGGGCGAGGGGTGTCGCAGCGTTACTGGAAGAAGCCCTTGGACAGCAACTCCATGGTCAGCAGCCGGTAGTCGTGGGCGCCGGGGGAGTCCGACGAATAGGCGAAGATGTCCATGCCATGTGCAGGGCTCTCGGACAGGGCCGGATCGTCGGCGATGCGCGTTTCGCACAGCTTCTCGCCATAGCGGCTTTTCAGGCTGGCGAGGGTTTCGCGGCACTGCGCCTTGCCCTCGTCGAAGCGGGTGAGCACGACGCGGCGCTCGATGCGGCGGCGCAGGGGGCCCTCCAGCACGTTGAGGGCCAGGTCCAGGCGGTTGAGTCCCTGCACGGAGAGGAAATCGGCGGTGACGGGAATCAGCACCCGGTCGGCGGCGAACAGGGCGTTGAGGGAAAGCACGCCCAGGGCCGGCGCGCAGTCGATGAGGATGGGCGCGTCGTCCCAGGCCATGGCGCTCGCCTCCAGACCGCGCCGGAGGGTGGCGGCGACGCCGGCGGTGGCGCCGAGCATGGCGTCGATCTTCGACAGGTCGGGATGCCCCGGCAACAGCCGGATGCCGTTGGCGAGTCGGCGCACCAGCCGGTCCATCGGCGTCTTGTCGCGGAAGAAGGCGGCGAGGGTGGCCGCGCTGGGCGGATGCCTGACCCCCAGCGCCAGGCTGACGTGGGCCTGGGGATCCAGGTCCACCACCACCGGCTTGCGCTCCAGCAGGGAGAGGGAGGCCGCGACGTTGAGCGTGGTGGTGGTCTTGCCGACCCCGCCCTTCTGGTTGAATACCGCAATGACTGCCATGTTCGCGTCCCTATTCGACGGTGACCGATTTGGCCAGGTTGCGGGGCTGGTCCACGTCGGTGCCCTTGAGCACGGCAACGTGGTAGGCCAGCAGTTGCAGCGGCACGCTGTAGACGATGGGCGCGGTGCTCGGATAGATGTCGGCGAGGGTGAGGTTCTGGTAGCGGTCGAGCTCGATCTTCACCTTGTGGTCGCTGAACAGGAACAGTTCGCCGCCACGCGCGCGCACTTCCTGCAGGTTCGACAGCACCTTGTCGAGCAGGGGGTCGTCGGGCAGGGCGCAGACCACCGGCATGCTGGCGTCCACCAGGGCCAGCGGGCCGTGCTTGAGTTCACCGGCGGGGTAGGCCTCGGCGTGGATGTAGGAGATTTCCTTCAGCTTCAGCGCGCCTTCCAGGGCGATCGGATAGAAGGCGCCGCGTCCCAGGAAGAGGGCGTCCTGCTTGTCGGCGAAGGCGGCGGCCATGGCGCGGATGGCCTCGGACAGTTCCAGTACCACCTCGACCTGGCGCGGCAGGGCGTGCAGCTCGTCGACCAGGCGCTTCTCGTCCTCGGCGGCGAGGCCGCGTCGGCGCGCCAGCGCCAGGGTAACCAGGCGCAGGGCGGTGAGCTGGGTGGTGAAGGCCTTGGTGGAGGCCACACCGATCTCCGGGCCGGCGCGGGTCATCAGGGCGACGTCGGATTCGCGCGTGAGCGAGCTTTCCGGCACGTTGCATATGGTGAGGGAACCCACGTAGCCGGCGCTCTTGGCGAAACGCAATGCAGCCAGGGTGTCGGCGGTCTCGCCGGACTGCGAGATGGACAGGAACAGGGTGCCCTCCGGCACCACCACCTTGCGGTAGCGGTATTCGCTGGCCACCTCCACGGCACAGGGGATGCCGATCTCCTCCAGCCAGTAGCGGGCCACCAGGCCGGCGTGATAGCTGGTGCCGCAGGCGATGATGTGCACGCCGCGGGTCTTGTCGAACAGGGCGCGGGCTTCATGACCGAAGCTTTCCTCGAGCAGGCGGCCCTTGTGGATACGGCCTTCCAGGGTCTCGGCGATGACCGAGGGCTGCTCGAAGATCTCCTTCAGCATGTAGTGCGCGTAGGGGCCCTTGTCGGCGGTGGATGCGGAGATCTGGGAAATCCGTTCCGGCCTTTGCGCGGGGTTGCCGGCGGCGTCGAACACGCGGATGCCGTCCCGGCGGATCTCGGCGATGTCGCCTTCCTCAAGGAAGATGAAACGCTGGGTGACCGGCAACAGGGCGAAGACGTCGGAAGCGATGAAGTTCTCCCCGACGCCCAGGCCCACCACCAGGGGGCTGCCGGCGCGCGCCACCACCAGCCGGTCGGGCTCGTCGGGGGAGGACACTGCCAGGCCGTAGGCACCCACCAGATGCTTGACCGCCTTCTGCACGGCCTTGAGCAGGTCGGGTTCGCTTTCCAGCAAATGGGCGAGTAGGTGGGCGATGACTTCGGTGTCGGTCTCCGAGGTGAAGAAGTAGCCCTTGGCTTTCAATTCCTCGCGCAGCTCGGCGTGGTTCTCGATGATGCCGTTGTGCACCACCGCCACCTTCTCGCCGCTCATGTGCGGGTGGGCGTTGCGCTCCGCCGGCATGCCGTGCGTGGCCCAGCGCGTGTGGGCAATGCCGAGGTCACCCTGGATGGGACTGCTCGCCTCAAGCTGGCGCAGCATCGCCACCTTGCCCACCGCGCGGATGCGCGCCAGATTGCCATCCGCCTGGCGTACCGCCAGACCAGCCGAGTCATAGCCGCGGTATTCCAGTCTTTGCAAGCCTTCCAGCAGGATGGGAACGACGTTGCGTTGGGCGACTGCGCCGACGATGCCACACATGTTCAAAGCTCCATTTTGTGTGAGGAGTGAGGCGATAGGCGTGAGGCGTAGGCCTCCGACTTCCTCATCCCCGCCATACGATGTTCAAGCTTCAAGATGCTTCCTCCAAAGCGAGGGCTGCGCGCCTCACGCCTCACGTTTTTTTACCGGCCGTTGCCAACCGGGCAGGCTGACCTGCTTGGCCCGTGACACGGTGAGCTGATACGCGGGCGCGTCCCGGGTCAGGGTGGTGCCGGCGCCGAGGGTGGCGCCTTCGCCCACGGTCACCGGCGCGACCAGTTGCGTGTCGGAGCCGATGAAGGCGTTGTCCTCGATGACCGTGCGGTGCTTGTTGGCACCGTCGTAGTTACAGGTGATGGTACCGGCGCCGACGTTGACCTTGCGGCCCACGGTGGCGTCGCCCACGTAGGACAGGTGGTTGATCTTGGAATTGAAGCCGACCTGGGCGTTCTTCAGTTCCACGAAGTTGCCCACGTGCACCTCCTCATCCAGGACCGTGCCGGGACGGATGCGCGCGTAGGGGCCGATGATCGCCCGCGCACCCAGCCTGGCGGACTCGACATGGCAGAAGGGCTTGATCTCCACGCCGGCGCCCACTTCCACGTCCTTGAGTACGCAGTGAGCGCCCACTTTCACGCCATCGCCCAGGGTGACCTTGCCTTCGAACACGCAGCTGACGTCAATGAGCACGTCGCGGCCACATTCGAGGCTACCGCGCACGTCCAGGCGGGCCGGGTCGATGAGGGTCACGCCGCGCGCCATGAGGGCCTCGGCGATGTTGCGCTGGTGGGTACGTTCCAGCTCGGCCAGCTGCTGTCGGCTGTTGATGCCCAACACTTCCCAGGCTGCGGCGGGGTGACAGGGAATCACGCGCTCGCCCTCGGCAGCGGCCATGCCGATTACGTCGGTGAGGTAGTACTCGCCCTGGGCGTTCTCGTTGGTCAGGCGTGACAGCCAGCCGGCCAGCTTGCCGGCGGGCAGGCAGAGGATGCCGGTGTTGACCTCTTCGATGGCCAGTTCCTCGGGGCTCGCGTCCTTGTGCTCGACGATGCGTTCCACCTGGCCGCGCGCGTTGCGCACGATGCGGCCGTAGCCCGAGGGGTTGGCGAGACGCACGGTGAGAAGAGCGATGGCGCCTTCGCGCGCGATGAGCGTCATCTCCTGCAGCGTTTCCGGACGGGTCAGCGGCACATCGCCATAGAGAATGAGGCAGAGGGCATCCGGATTCAGGTGCGGCACTGCCTGTTGCACGGCGTGGCCGGTGCCAAGCTGGGGTTCCTGTTTCGCCCAGGCGAGTTCCGGGCGGCCAATCACCTGCGGCAGGGTTTCACCGCCATGGCCGTAGACCACGCAGATCTTTTCCGGCGACAGGCTGTCGGCGGCGGCCAACACGTGGCCAAGCAGGGGGCGGCCGGCAAGGGGATGCAGGACTTTGGGCAGGTCGGATTGCATCCGCGTGCCCTTGCCGGCGGCGAGGATGACGACGTTGAGGGGTGCGCTCATGGTGGGATAGGGGGACAGGGCGTGTCGTTAGGCGGATCGCGCGTAAGTATAAACAGCCGGTCCGTCGCTGTCCGATGCGCGCAATGCAAAACGGCAGCCCGCGTAGGCTGCCGTTCCCGGATCGGTGTGCACGTTCTCAGTGCTTGATCTTGCGCAGTTTCTGGATGGCTGCCAGCTGTGCCACCGCCTCGGCCAGTTCCGCCTGGGCGCGGGCGTAATCCATCGACGAGGTGCGGTTGCGCATGGAGTCCTCGGCCGCGCGCTTGGCTTCCAGGACGCGCGCCTCGTCCAGGTCGGCACCGCGCAGGGCGGTGTCGGACAGGATGGTGATGACCCCCGGCTGCACCTCGAGGATGCCGCCGGAGACGTAGATCAGGTCCTCTTCCACCTTGTCCGGCGACTTGATGCGCACGGAGCCCGGCTTGATGCGCGTCAGCATGGGGGTATGGCGGGGATAGATACCGACTTCGCCCATTTCGGCGGGCACCACCACGAACTCGGCCAGCCCGGAGTAGATGGAGGCCTCCGCGCTGACGATGTCGATATGGATGGTCATGGCCATTTTTGAATCCTCGTAAGGCGTGAGGCGTTAGGCGTCAGGCGCGATAGACGGCGGGTTGCGCCTCACGCCTGTAGCCTCGCGCTTCACTGCAAAGTCTTCGCCTTTTCCACGGCTTCGTCGATGGTGCCCACCATGTAGAAGGCCTGCTCGGGCAGATGGTCGTACTCGCCGGCGACGATGGCCTTGAAGGCGGCGATCGTATCCTTGAGGGTGACATACTTGCCCGGCGATCCGGTGAACACCTCGGCGACGAAGAAGGGCTGCGACAGGAAGCGCTGGATCTTGCGGGCGCGGGCCACGGCCAGCTTGTCCTCGGGGGAGAGTTCGTCCATGCCGAGAATCGCGATGATGTCGCGCAGTTCCTTGTAGCGTTGCAGGGTCGACTGCACCGAGCGGGCGACGGTGTAGTGCTCCTCACCGACCACCAGGGGGTCGAGCTGGCGGGAGGTGGAATCCAGAGGATCCACAGCGGGATAGATACCCAGCTCGGCGATCTGCCGCGACAGCACCAGGGTGGCGTCGAGGTGGGCGAAGGTGGTCGCCGGCGACGGGTCGGTCAGGTCGTCGGCGGGCACGTAGACGGCCTGGAAGGAGGTGATGGAGCCGGTGCGTGTGGAGGTGATGCGCTCCTGCAGGGCGCCCATTTCCGAAGCGAGGGTGGGCTGGTAGCCCACGGCGGAGGGCATCCGGCCAAGCAGAGCGGACACCTCGGTACCGGCCAGGGTGTAGCGGTAGATGTTGTCGATGAACAGCAGCACGTCGCGGCCCTCGTCGCGGAAGAACTCGGCCATGGTCAGGCCGGTCAGGGCCACGCGCAGTCGGTTGCCCGGCGGCTCGTTCATCTGGCCGTAGACCAGGGCCACCTTGTCCAGCACGCCGCCTTCCTTCATCTCGTGATAGAAGTCGTTGCCTTCCCGTGTGCGCTCGCCGACGCCGGCGAACACGGAGAAGCCGCTGTGCTCCACGGCGATGTTGCGGATGAGTTCCATCAGGGTCACGGTCTTGCCGACGCCGGCACCGCCGAACAGGCCGACCTTGCCGCCCTTGGCGATGGGCATGACCAGGTCGATGACCTTGATGCCGGTTTCCAGAATCTCGACGGCGGGGGCCTGATCGGCGTAGGCAGGGGCCTTGCGGTGGATGGGCATGGATTGTTCGGCGTTCACCGGACCCATCTCGTCGACCGGCTGGCCCAGCACGTCCATGATGCGACCGAGGGTGGCCTTGCCGACCGGAACGGAGATGGCGGCGCCGGTGTTGCGCACCGCGGAGCCGCGCCGGATGCCGTCGGTGGAGCCCATGGCGATGGTGCGCACGACGCCGTCGCCCAGTTGCTGCTGTACCTCGAAGGTGAGCGGCGGATTGTCCATCTTGATGGCGTCGTAGACCTTGGGCAGGGAGCCGCGGGGGAACTCCATGTCCACCACCGCGCCGATGATCTGAACGATTTTTCCTTCGGTCATGGTTGTTTCCTAGTCTCTGATAGCGAATTCGTGGAGCTCAGACCGCGGCCGCGCCGGCCACGATCTCCGAAAGTTCCTGGGTGATGGCTGCCTGGCGGGTCTTGTTGTAGACCAGCTTGAGTTCCTCGATCACGCTCTTGGCGTTGTCGGACGCGGCTTTCATGGCGACCATGCGGGCGGACTGCTCGCAGGCCATGTTTTCCGCCACGGCCTGGTAGATCATGGCCTCGATGTAGCGCACCATGAGGCCGTCGACCACGGTCCGCGCCTCCGGCTCGTAGATGTAGTCCCAATGGTGTTCGGCCTTTTCCATCGCGCCTTCGCCGGATAGCGGCAGCAGTTGCCGGAATGCCGGCTCCTGCTTCATGGTCGAGAAGAAGCGGCTGAACACCAGGTAAAGGGCGTCGATGCGGCCTTCCTTGTAGGCGTCCAGCATGACCTGCAGCGGCCCGATGAAACGCTCCATGTGCGGCGTATCGCCGAGACCGACGATATGCGAGACGACATTGGCGCCCAGCCGCTGCACGAAGCCCATGCCCTTGTTGCCGATGGCGCAGACATCCACCTCGATCTTTTGCTCGTCCCAGTCCTTCAGCTTGCCCAGGGTCAGGCGCAGCGCGTTGGTGTTGAGGCCGCCGCACAGTCCCTTGTCGGTGGTGATGAGGATGAGGCCGACGCGCTTGATGGTTTCACGTGAAACCACGAAGGGGTGGCGGTATTCCGGGTGGGCCTGGCTGAAGTGGGCCGCCACCCGGCCGATCTTATCGGCGTAGGGGCGCGCATGGCGCATGCGTTCCTGCGCCTTGCGCATCTTCGCGGCGGCCACCATCTCCATGGCGCGGGTGATCTTGCGCGTGCTTTCGACGCTCTTGATCTTGCTGCGTATTTCCTTGCCGGCGGCCATGTCTGCTTCCTGTCCGCTCAGTAGGCCGCGTTGGCCTTGAAGTCGTCGATGGCGGCGGCGAGCTGCTTCTCGGCCTCGGCATCGAGATCGCCACTGCCCTGGATCTTGTCCATCAGCGCGGCGTACTTGCCCAGCAGGTAGGATTGCAGGGCGGCCTCGAAGGCCAGCGCGCGCTTGATCTCGACGTCATCCATGTAGCCGCGGTTGACGGCGAACAGGGTGACGGCCATCTCCGCCACGGACAAGGGCGAATACTGCAGTTGCTTCATCAGCTCGGTGACCATCTTGCCGCGGTCCAGCTGCTTGCGCGTGGCGTCGTCCAGGTCGGAGGCGAACTGCGCGAAGGCGGCCAGCTCGCGGTACTGGGCCAGCGCCAGGCGGACGCCGCCGCCGAGTTTCTTGATGACCTTGGTCTGCGCGGCACCGCCGACGCGGGACACGGACAGGCCGGCGTTGATGGCGGGACGGATGCCCGCGTTGAACAGGTCGGTCTCCAGGAAGATCTGCCCGTCGGTGATGGAAATCACGTTGGTCGGCACGAAGGCGGAGACGTCGCCGGCCTGGGTTTCGATGATGGGCAGGGCGGTGAGGGAACCGGTCTGGCCCTTCACCGCGCCCTGCGTGAGATGCTCCACATGCTCGGCGTTGACGCGGGAGGCGCGCTCCAGCAGGCGCGAGTGCAGGTAGAAGACGTCGCCGGGATAGGCCTCGCGGCCAGGCGGCCGGCGCAACAGCAGGGAGATCTGACGGTAGGCCCAGGCCTGCTTGGTGAGGTCGTCGAAGACGATGAGGGCGTCGCGGCCGCTATCGCGAAAATACTCGCCCATCGAGCAGCCCGAATAAGGCGCGATGTACTGCATCGGCGCCGGGTCGGAAGCGGTGGCGGCGACGACGATGGTGTGCTGCATGGCGCCGTGCTCTTCGAGCTTGCGCACGACGTTGGCGATGGAGGAGGCCTTCTGCCCGACGGCCACGTAGATGCACACCACGCCGGTGCCCTTCTGGTTGATGATGGCGTCGACGGCGACGGCGGTCTTGCCGGTCTGCCGGTCGCCGATGATCAGTTCGCGCTGGCCGCGGCCGATGGGCACCATGGCGTCGATGGCCTTGAGGCCGGTTTGCAGCGGCTGCGACACCGACTGGCGAGCGATGACGCCGGGCGCGATTTTCTCGATGGGGGAGGTGGCGTTGGCGTTGACCGGACCCTTGCCGTCGATGGGCCGGCCCAGGGCGTCCACCACGCGGCCGAGCAGGGCTTCGCCGACCGGCACTTCCAGGATGCGGCCGGTGCACTGCACCGTGTCGCCCTCTGAAATATGTTCGTATTCACCCAGCACCACGGCGCCGACGGAGTCCCGCTCCAGGTTCAGGGCCATGCCCATGGTGTTGCCGGGAAACTCCAGCATTTCGCCCTGCATGACCTCGGACAGGCCATGGATGCGGACGATGCCGTCGGTGACGGATACCACCGTGCCCTGGGTGCGCAGCTCCGAGCCGGATTCCATGTTCTGGATTCGGCTCTTGATCAGCTCGCTGATTTCAGACGGGTTGAGTTGCATAGCTACTCCGATTCTCCAATCAAGCTTTCAGGGTGACGGCAAGGCTTTGCAGCCCGCCGCGCACCGACGCATCCATGACTTCGTCGCCCACCTGGATCACCACGCCGCCGATGAGGGCGCTATCGACGCTCTGGCTGGCGGCGATCTTGCGGCTGAAGCGCGACTCCAGCCTGGCGACCAGGGCGGACATCTGCTCCGCGCTCAATTCGAAGGCAGTGGTGAAGTGGGCCTCCAGCACGCCCTCGCGGGCGGCCTTCTCGGCCTCGAACAGGGTGATGATTTCAGGCAGCAGGGCCAGGCGCTTGTTCTCGGCCAGCACGCCGAGCAGGTTGGCGCCCTCGGCGCCGATGCGCTCGCCGCATACGGCCAGGATCACCTCCACCAGGCGGTCGGAGGAGACGCCGGGGTTTTCCGCCAGGGCCCGGATCTGCGGGTCGGCAAGCACCATGTCGAGCAGGGCGAGCCGTTCCGACCAGGCGGTCCAGGCATCGCTCTCGGCGGCCAGCTTGGCCACCGCGTCGGCGTAAGGACGGGCTAGGGTCGCGCGTTCCATGGTCAAAGTTCGTTCTTCACGGCTTCCAGCAGATCGGCATGCGCCTTGGCGTCCACCTCGCGGCGCAGGACCTTGCTGGCGCCGGCCACCACCAGGCCGGCGATCTCGCCGCGCAACGCCTCGCGGGCGCGGTGGCTTTCCTGGACGATTTCTGCCTTGGCGGCAAGGATCATGCGATCACCTTCCTCCTTGGCGGCCGTTTTCGCCTCATCGATCACCTGGGCGGCGCGCTTCTCGGCCTGGGCGATGATTTCCGCGGCCTTCTGCTTGGCGTCGTGCAGGGACTCGCTGGCACGCCGCGCGGCCAGTTCCAGCTCGTGCTTGCCGCGATCTGCGGCGGCCAGGCCGTCGGCGATCTGCTTTCTGCGCGCATCGAGGGCGTTGACGATGGGCGGCCAGATGAACTTCATGCAGAACCACACGAAGATTGCGAAAGTGATCGACTGGCCGATCAGGGTCAGATTGATGTTCATGCCCGGACCTCTTTCGGGTTGTGCATAGTCGGGTTGGCGAGCTTCCGAGTCAGCCGGCGACCGCGAAGAGGACGTACATGGCCAGGCCCACGGCGATCATCGGCACGGCGTCGACCAGACCCATGACGATGAAGAACTGGGTGCGCAGCATGGGAATCAGCTCGGGCTGGCGGGCGGCGCCCTCCAGGAAGCGACCACCCAGAATGCCGATGCCCACCGAGGCGCCGAGCGCGCCCAGGCCCATCATGATGGCGCCGGCGATGTAAAGAAGAGCTTGTTCCATCTGGTTTCTCCTGTTTAACGAAGCAAGTACAACGAATAGGTCAATGGTGTTCCTGATGCGCCATGTCGAGATAGACGATGGTCAGGGTCATGAAGATGAAGGCCTGCAGGGTGATGATCAGCACGTGGAACACCGCCCAGGCCCATTGCAGGATGCCGCCGGTGAGGAACAGCACGGCGCCACCGGAGAACATCAGGGCGATGAGGATGAAGATCATCTCGCCGGCATACAGGTTGCCGAACAGACGCAGGGCCAGGGAGATCGGCTTGGCGATGAGGTTGACGCCTTCCAGCAGCAGGTTGGCGGGCAGGCCCCACTTGCCGAAGGGCTGCAGCGACAGCTCGGCGGCGAAGCCGCCGACACCCTTCATCTTGATGCTGTAGTAGAGAACCAGGAAGAACACGGCGATGGCCATGCCGAAGGTGGCGTTGGGGTCGGTGGTGGGCACCAGCTTGAAATAGGGCACGCCCAGCGCGGCCATGAGGCCCGGTATCCAGTCGATGGGTACCAGGTCCATGAGGTTGAGCAGGAAGATCCAGATGAAGATGGTGAGGGCGAGCGGCGCAACCAGCGGATTGCGGCCACTGAAGGACCCCTTCACGCTGCTGTCGACGAATTCCACCACCCATTCGACGAAGTTCTGCAAGCCGCCTGGGATGCCGGCGGTCGCGCCAGCGGCGGCCTTGCGGAACAGGAACAGGAACAGCGCGCCGAGCAGGATGGACATGCCCAGGGTGTCGAGATGGACGGCCCAGAACCCCATTTCCCTGGCCTGCTCGGCGGACTGGGCGATGCCCCAGGTTCCGTCGGGATGCTGGCCAAAGGTCAGATTCTGCAGGTGGTGCTTGATGTATTCCGACGAAGTATGCGCTTCAGCAGCCATGCTCAAGTTCTCTCACGTGGGCCCAGACTGGCGGCCATCCAGGCCAGCTGTCCGACGATGAAGCCCGTCAACAACGGCAACGCGGCCAGGCTCAGCACGCCCAGCCCCGTCGCCAAAAGAATCGCGACAACAAAAAACCGTTCCAGGAAGGAACGGTGAAAAGACTTCAGATGGCGTTCGCCATCGCAGTGGTAATCACGCAGACCCCGATGCCAGCGCCAGACCAGCATCGCGGTATTGAGCAACGCCACGCCGCCACCGTACAACGTGGCGCCGGCCACCGTCCATCCCTGCCACGCCAAGCCCAGCATTGCCACGATCACGATGAAGCTTGCTTGCAGGACCAGGCCCAAAAACATTAGAGGACAATGATATAAGAATTAGTGCGGCTAATGCAATCATCAAACTGATTGATGAAAAACCATGCCCGCGAACAGCCGGAAGTTTGCGCTATTTGATGCGTCGCAGCAATCCATCCAGTTGATCCAGGCTGGCGAATTCGATGCTGATGCGTCCCGCACCCTTGCGATTCGCGCTGATGCGCACCCCGGCGCCCAGTTTTTCGGACAATTCCTCCTCCAGCCGGAGCACGTCGCGATCCCGTTTTTCCGCGGCCGGCCGGGCCGGCGGCTTGCTCAGGCGAGCGGCCAGCCGCTCCGCCTCGCGCACGGACATGCCGCGCCGCACCAGTTCATGCGCGGCATCGACCTGGCGGGCATGCGAAAGCGGCAGCAGGGCGCGGGCATGGCCCATGTCCAGTTCGCCGTTCATCAGCATCGCCTGTACCGGCTTGGCCAGGTGCAACAGGCGCAAAAGATTGGACACCGACACGCGTGAACGGCCCACCGATTCCGCGGCGGCCTGATGCGTCATGTCGAATTCCTGGATGAGGCGGTGGATGCCCTGCGCCTCCTCCAGAGGATTCAGATTCTCCCGCTGGATGTTCTCGATCAGTGCCATCTTCAGCGCCGCTTCGTCCTCCACCACGCGCACCAGCACCGGCACTTCCTTGAGGCCGGCCAATTGGCTGGCCCGCCAGCGCCGCTCGCCGGCGATGATTTCGTAACGCCCGCCAGGCACCACGCGCGCCAGGATGGGCTGCATCAGGCCCTGGGCACGAATGGAATCGGCCAGTCCATCCAGCGCCGCCTGATCCATGCGCGTGCGGGGCTGGTATTTTCCCGGCACCAGGCTTTCCACCGGCAATGTAAGCAAGCGCTCACCATCGCTGGTTTCCCCTTCTCCCAACAAGGCATCGAGGCCACGCCCGAGTCCCTTGAGTTTAGCCATGACGGATTCCTTCCTGTTTTTCGATGAGTTCCCTGGCCATCTGCAAATAGGCCTGGGCGCCACGGGATGAACGGTCGTACTGCAGCGCCGCCAGGCCATGGCTGGGGGCCTCGGCCAGCCGCACATTGCGCGGCACCAGGGCATCGAAGACCTTGCCGCCGAAATGCGCCTTGAGCTGGTCGGAAACATGCTGGGCCAGGGTGTTGCGGTTGTCGAACATCACCCTGGCGACGCCGTCGATGACCAGCGCCGGGTTGAGCCGCGCCTTGATCTTCTTGATGGTGTTGACCAGGTCGGCCAGGCCTTCGATGGCGAAGTACTCGCACTGCATGGGAATGATCACCGCGTCGGCACAGGTCAGCGCGTTGACCGTCAGCAGATTGAGGGCGGGCGGGCAATCGATGAGGATGTAATCGTAGCCATCGGCGAAGCCCGCAAGGGCCTGCTTGAGGCGGAACTCGCGCTGCTTCTGCTCGACCAGTTCGATCTCGGCGCCGGCCAGATCGCGGTTGGCGGGCAACAGGTCGAAGCCGCCCGCCTCGGCGCGCACGCGCACCGAGGCCGCGTCGGCGGCGCCCAGCAGCAGGTGGTAGACGGTGCGGGCGAGGCCCTGCTTGTCGATGCCGCTGCCGGTGGTGGCGTTGCCCTGCGGATCCAGGTCGATCAGCAGGACCCGGCGGCCCAGGCTCGCCAGGCTGGCGGCCAGGTTGACCGCGGTGGTGGTCTTGCCGACACCACCCTTCTGGTTGGTGATGGCGATTCTGCGGGTCATGACAGCGGCTCCAGGATGATGAGATGCCGTTCCGCCTCCAGGCCTGGGATGCGCAACGGGATGTCCCGTCCGACGCGGGCGCCCTTGAGCTGCGCGACCTCCTCGTGCGGATAGAGGCCTTTCATCGCCAGCCAACTGCCGCCGGGGGCGAGCAGGTGGGCGGTGAGGCGGACGAATTCGGACAGATCGGCGAACGCCCGCGAAACAATATGGTGGTATGGGCGCGGGGCCGCGTGGCTCTCGGCGCGGCCATGCACCACCCGCACCGGCAGCTTGAGTTCGATGGCCGCCTGCTGCATGAAGCTGCATTTCTTCTGGCTGGCGTCGAGCAAGGTGACCTCCAGGTCCGGCCGCAGGATGGCCAGGGGAATGCCGGGCAGGCCGGCGCCGCTGCCCACGTCGAGCAGGCTACCGGCGCCGACGTGGGCGGCAATGCTCAGGCTATCCAGAATATGGTGGGTGAGCATGCGCTCGGGCTCATGGATGGCCGTCAGGTTGTAGGTCCGGTTCCATTTGGCGAGCAAGTCCAGGTAGGCCAGCAGGACGGCCTGCCGCCGGGCATCGACTTGCAGGCCGAGGCCTGCTAGCCCCTCGTCGAGCTCGCGCGCCAGGTTCACACCGACTCCCGTAGCAGCGCGCCGCGCTTGAGATGTACCGTGAGCACGGCAATGGCCGCCGGCGTGACCCCGGGCAGCCGCGAGGCCTGACCGAGCGTGGCCGGCCTGGCCTGGTTCAGCTTCTGGCGCACCTCGATGGACAGACCGCTCAGCGCCATGTAATCGTAATCGGCGGGCAGGGGCTCGTCCTCGAGGGCGCGCATGCGCTCGATTTCCTCCTGTTGGCGGACCACGTAGCCGGCATACTTGGCGGCAATCTCGACCTGCTCGCGCGCTTCCGGGTCGGCGATGCCGGGGCCGGCCGATGGCAGGGTCATCAAGCCAGGGTAGTCCACTTCCGGCCGGCGCAGCAGGTCGAACAGGCTGTATTCCCGCTCGATGGCCTTGCCCAGCACACGTTCCGCCTGCGCGGCGGGCAGCATGGCCGGATTCACCCAGGTCGATTTCAGGCGTTCGCTCTCGCGCGCGATGGCCTCCTGTTTTTCCTGGAAACGCGCCCAACGCACGTCATCCACCAAACCCAGGCCCCTGCCGATGCCGGTGAGGCGCTGATCGGCGTTGTCCTCGCGCAGGCTGAGCCGGTACTCGGCGCGGCTGGTGAACATGCGGTAGGGCTCCAGCACGCCGCGCGTGGTGAGATCGTCAACCAGCACGCCGAGATAGGCCTGGTCGCGGCGCGGCCACCAGGCCTCCAGGCCGGTGGCGCGGCGGGCGGCGTTGAGGCCGGCGAGCAGGCCCTGGGCGGCGGCCTCCTCGTAGCCGGTGGTGCCGTTGATCTGTCCCGCGCAGAACAGGCCGGGGATGGCTTTGCTTTCCAGGCTCGGGGCGAGGCCGCGCGGGTCGTAGTAGTCGTATTCGATGGCGTAGCCGGGGCGCAGGATGTGCGCCCGCTCCAGGCCGCGGATGGAACGCACCAGCTCGAGTTGCACGTCGAAGGGCAGGCTGGTGGAAATGCCGTTGGGATAGAACTCGCGGGTGGCGAGGCCCTCGGGTTCCAGGAAGACGTTGTGTCCGCTCTTGTCGGCGAAACGATGGATCTTGTCCTCGATGCTGGGGCAGTAACGCGGCCCCACACCCTCGATGACCCCGGTGTAGAGCGGCGAACGATCAAGCGCGCGGCGGATGATGTCGTGCGTGCGCGGGTTGGTCTGGGTGATCCAGCACGGTAGTTGCGGCGGATGCGTCTCGCGGCGGCCGAGGAAGGAGAACACCGGCGTCGGGTCGTCGCCCGGCTGCTCCTGCATCACGGAAAAATCGATGCTGCGCCCGTCGATGCGCGGCGGCGTGCCCGTCTTCAGACGGCCGGCGGGCAGGCCCAGCTCGCGCAGACGGCCGGCCAGGCTGACGGCGGGCGGATCGCCCATGCGTCCGGCCTGGAAATGCTCCAGGCCGACGTGGATGAGTCCGGCCAGGAAAGTACCGGCGGTGAGAACCACCGTCGGCGCCCTGAACTCGACCCCCAGTTGCGTCCTCACCCCGGCGACGGCGTTCGCCTCCAGGATGAGGTCGTCCACGGCCTGCTGAAACAGGCTGAGCCGAGGCTGATTCTCCAGGCGCGCGCGGATCGCCTGCCGGTACAGCGCGCGATCGGCCTGGGCGCGCGTGGCGCGCACGGCGGGTCCCTTGGAGGAATTGAGGATACGGAACTGGATGCCGGCCTCGTCGGTGGCCAGCGCCATCGCTCCGCCGAGGGCGTCGACCTCCTTGACCAGATGGCCCTTGCCGATGCCGCCGATGGACGGATTGCAGGACATCGCGCCCAGGGTTTCGATGTTGTGGGTGAGCAGCAGGGTGGTCGCGCCCATGCGCGCGGCGGCAAGGGCCGCCTCGGTCCCGGCATGGCCGCCGCCCACCACGATGACATCGAATTTATCTGGAAAAATCATTGACTTGGCTTGCAATGGCGGGAGGCGCTGAGGCGGCGCATTCTACGCCAGGAACGCGCTTGTTTCACGTGGAACAGCGTGCGCCCAACCTGCGGTCCATGCCCGGCAAAGGTCCGGAAAACGATGTTTGCGCCGGGCCCTATCCGGTATTGCGCATGCCGGCAGCGATGGCGTTGATGGAGCGCAGCAGGGGCTCCAGCCATGGGCTGTCCTGACAGGTTTCCGCCGGAATGCCGCGCAGGCGGCGCAACAGTGTGACCTGGATGGAGTTGAGTGGATCCAGATAGGCGTTCCTGCTGGCCAGGGAAAAGGCCAGCTCAGGGTTGTCCTGCAGCAGCGCCTTGCTGTTGGCGACCTCGAGAATCTGACGGCGCGCGCGGCGACATTCGGCTTGGATCAGGGCATACACGGCGGCGCCGACGCGCGCGTCCTCGCACAATTCGGCATACTCCCCGGCGATGCCCATGTCGGTCTTGGCCAGCGCCATTTGTGCGTTGGACAGCAGGGTGCGGAAGAAGGGCCACTCCAGGTACATGCGCTGCAATCTGGCCAGCCGCAATGGATCCTGGCCGCGCCAGGACTCCAGGGCGGCGCCGATGCCATACCAGGCCGGCAGGGCGTGGCGCGACTGGCCCCAGGCGAATACCCAGGAGATGGCGCGTACCGAGCCTTTCGAGCGGTCCTCCGCCTTGCGGTGGGAAGGCCTTGAACCGATGTTCAGCCAGCCGAGTTCGCGGACCGGCGTGGCCTCGTAGAAATAATCCAGGAAGCCGGGCGTGGCCTCGGTGAGTTGCCGGTAATGCGCCTCGCCGAGGCGTGCGAGTTCGTCCATGATGCCCAGGTAATCGCGGCGATCCTCGTCCGCCGGCCGGATCAGATGCACGCTGGCCTTCAGCAGGCCACTGACGCCCATGGTCAATTCATAGGTCGCGGTCTCCAGATTGTTGTACTTGTAGAACAGCACCTCGCCTTGCTCGGTGAACTTGATCTGCCCGCGCACCGAGCCGGCCGGCTGCGCCAGGATGGCCTCGTGGGTCGGCCCGCCGCCGCGGCCGATGGTGCCGCCGCGGCCATGGAACAGCCGGCAGGGAACGCCCTCGCGCTCGGACAGGGCGACGATGGACTTCTGCGCCGCATAGAGTCCCCAGGACGAGGCCAGGATGCCGCCGTCCTTGCAGGAGTCGGAGTACCCGAGCATCACCTCCTGGCCCTCGCCATACGCATCGAGCAGGCTGCGATAGGTCGGCAGGCGATACAACCGCGCCAGCACCGATTCCACCTGGGCGAGGTCCTCGATGGTCTCGAACAGTGGGCTGACGCCGATGTGGCAATACCAGCCGCCCGCCAGCCGCCCGGCGAGGCCGGCCAGCGCGGCCAGGCACATCACCTCCATGACGTGGGAAGCGCTGTGCGTCATCGAAATCACGTAGCGCCCAAAACACTCGGGCCCCAGCGCGCGCCGCGTATGCGCGATGAGCTGGAACACGCGCAGAGTCTCCTGGGTCTCCTCGCTCAGGCGCGCCAGGTTGAAACTCAATGCGAGTGCATTGGCCGTGGCTTCGGACAGCAGTTCCAGCCTTGCCTCCTCGTCGAGGGCGGCGTAATCGCGCCGCAGCGCGATGCGCACGATCTCGGCGATGGCCCGACCATGCCGGCCCGACTCCTGCCTGACGTCGAGGCTCATCAGGTGAAAACCGAAGGTGCGCACCAGCAGGATCAGATCCAGCAATTCGCGCTCGGCCACGGCGGCATCGCCATGGCTGGCCAGGGACTCGCGGATGAGGCCAAGATCATCGAGGAAGGCCTGGACGCTGACATAGCCGGGCGTCTCATAGGCAGCGTCATTGCCTTCCAGGCCGCGCTGGATCAATTCCAGGTTGCGCAGCAGGCGATGGCGCATGAAGGCGAGCTTGCGGCGATAAGGCTCCTGCGCGAAGCGGGGTGGAGAAGCCGGCTCGAACCTCCGCGCGTCGTCCTCCAGGCTGGCGAGAAAGGACGGCGATGGCTGGCACAGGCGGGTCGAATAGGACAGCTGGTCGATCAATAGATCGATGCGCCGCAGGTATTCCTCGCAGGCGGTTTGCGCCTGCATGCCCCAGGCCAGGGCGGTGACCTCGGCGGTCACGAAAGGATGGCCGTCGCGGTCGCCGCCGATCCACGAACCGAAGCGCAGGAATACCGGGGTGGCGATTGCCTGCGCCGCCTGCGCGCCGTAAACGTCGCGCAGGGAGGCGCCAAAGTTGCGATAGGCCGCCGCCACGGCCTGGAACAGGGAAAGCGGGAAGTAGGACAATCCGGCGCGAATCTCGTCGCGCACGCTAAGCCGGGACGTACGCACCTCGTCGGTTTTCCAGAGTATCTGGATCTGGTTGCCCAGCCGGGTGACGGCCTCGTCGCGGTACATGCCGGTCAGGCGCGGGTCGTCCATGGCCTCCAGGCTGAGGAAGATGTTGCGCAACGCGCCCTTCACGGTCCTGCGCTTCGCCTCGGAAGGGTGCGCGGTGAGCACCGGCATATAGCACAGGCCGTGCAGCAGTTCGCCGACCTCGGCGGCGCCCACGCCGGCGTCGCGCAGCTCGGCCAGGCTGTCGTGGAACGATCCCCGCCACATGCGGCCGCCGTCGCGCACCTGGCGGCGCCGCTCGGCCAGATGGCTGGTTTCCTCGGCGATGTTCACCAGGCTGAAATAAATGTTGTAGGCGCGGATGATCTGGCTCAGGGCTTCCGGTTCCAGGGCGTCGATACGCACCATCAGGCTTTCCCGCGCCGGCGGGTTGTCGCGCTCGCGCAGAGCGACGAAGCCCAGGCGCAGATCCTTCAAGGCCTCATAGGTAGCGGGGCGCAGTTCGCGCTTCAGCACCCTGCTGAGCAGCAGGGCCAGCAGTCGCACGCGACGGTTGAGCGCGGGATCTTGAAGGGGGTTGGACATCATCCGGGCATGGGCGCGAGTTGCATGCCGCAAGGTACCACCCGCGAAGCCCCGGGGGAAACCTTGCCGGCCGGCGACCGGCCTGTTTCACGTGAAACCTCGGGCAAGCCGCCCGCGAGGTGCTCAGGCGTGCGCATACAGCTTGTGATAGAGGCCGCCCCGCCGCAGCAGACTGTCGTGGTCGCCGGCCTCCACCACCCGCCCGTTCTCGAACACCAGGATGCGGTCGGCCTGGCGCACGGCGGACAGGCGATGGGCGATGATCAGCGTGGTGCGGCCGCGCAGAAAGGCGGCCAGCGCCTCGTGCAGTCGGCGCTCGACAGCGCTGTCGAGCGCGGAGGTAGCTTCGTCGAGGATGACCACCGCCGGCCTGGCCAGCACCATGCGGGCGATGGCCAGCCGCTGCCGCTGGCCGCCGGACAGGCGCACGCCGTTCTTGCCCACCTGGGTATCCAGCCCCTCGGCGAGACCGGCGACGAAGTCGTCGAGTTGGGCGATGCGCAAGGCGTTCCACAATTCCTCCTCGGCGTGGTCGCGGCCAAGGCCCAGGTTCTCGCGCAGGCTGGCGTTGAACAGCACGGGATGCTGCAGCACGACGCCGACGTGGTCGCGCACGGTGGACCAGCCGATGTCGCGCACGTCGACGCCGCCATAGAGGATGGCGCCGGACTTCAGCGGATAGAGGCCGAGCAGGGCCTGCACCAGGGTGGACTTGCCGCCGCCCGAGGCGCCCACCAGCGCCACCTTCTCGCCGGGTTCGATGCGCATGTCGACGCCGTCGAGCACGCTGTCGCCCTCGCCATAGGCGAAGCTGACGCCTTCCAGCCGCAGCCCGACCGTTTCTCCCGCGCGGAAGGGGTTGTGGCGTGCCTCCCCTTCCTCGGCTGGGCGCAGAGCCAGCAGGCTGTTGATGCGCGCCATGGCGGCATTGGCCGCATACCAGGAGTACTGGATGTTGATCATCTCCTGCACCGGACCCATCATGAACCAGAGGTAACCGAACACCGCCAGCATCTGGCCGATGGTCAGGTCGGAGAACACCACCATGAGCATGGCGCCGGCACGGAAGGCATCGAAACCGGACAGGAAGACGAAGAAGGAGACGCGGTTCATGGCGTCGGACTTCCAGGCGTAGGCCGCCGCATCCTCGCGGATGCGCGCCGCCTTGTCCGCCACGCGCGCCAGATAGTGCCGCTCGCGATTCATCGCGCGGATCTGGTTGAGGGCGTCGAGGGTTTCCGTGAGGGCTTCCTGGAATGCCTCGAAGGCCGTGTTCTCGCGTTTCTTCAGCTCCTTCACCTTCTTGCCCAGGCGGGTGGAGAAGGCGATGACCAGGGGATTCAGCAGCAGGATGAACAGGGCCAGTTGCCAGTTCATCCAGAGCAGGACCACGGCGACCCCGAGCAACGACAGACAGGCCACCAGGAAACCGGATATGGAAGCGCCCAGGAAGCTGTCCAGGGCGTTCAGATCGGTGACGAAATGCGAGGTGACCCGGCCGGATCCCAGGGTCTCGTACTCCGACAGGGCGATGCCGCGCAGGCGATCGAGCATGCGCGCGCGGATACGGTAGACGGTTTGCTTGGAAATCAGCGAGAACAACCGCGTCTGCCAGACGTTCAGGAAAATTGAGGCCAGCCGCAAACCCAGGGTCAGCAGCAACGCGATCAGGATGAACAGCACCGGCCCGTGCCAGGAGTTGGGGAACCAGGGCGCGAAGAAGGCGATGAAGGCGCCCGGTTTGTCCAGCAACACCTCGTCCACCAGCACGGGCAGGAACAGGGGCACCGGCACGGCGCAGATGACCGCCAGCAGGGCGACGAGGTTGCCGCGCAGCAAATCGCGCCGGTGCGTGCGCACTTCATCGAGGATGGAGGCCCAGGTCAGCGTCTCCGGGGGCGTTGCGGAAATCGTCGTGTTTTCGTCAGTCATGTCGGAACGAGCTTATCGGCTACGGGCCACGCCGGGCAATGCCCGCCGCAATTAAGCGCAAGCCATTGTCATGAAAGGGATTATTTATTTGCATGGGTTGGCACGCCGCGTGCTGGTCATGGCTACCTCAACCCACACGGAGACCGCCATGATCGACTATCTGTCCGAATTCGGTCGGCGTGATCTTCAGTTGCCCCCTCTGGTTCCGGGCCCTCGATCCTCCCTCGAGACCCGCTTCCCCCGCATCGCCCGAGAGCTCGCCGCCCGCTGGCGGAGCCCAGGCATCGATTTCTACATCGATAGCCTGCTTATCGACACGCGTGGCGACCGCATGGGCTTTCCCGCCGACGTGCTCGAGGAAATCATGTTCCTCGCCGGTGTGCGCTGGTACCTGAGCCGGACCGAAGCGCCGCAGACCATGGAAAGCCCGCGCGACGAGTTCAGTTTCTGCATGGATGGTTTCCGCCGCTGCGGCGGGGCCACTTCCTGGGTGTTGACCTGAGCCACAGTAAACGGGAGGCGTCATGCTGGCGAAGGACAGGTCCCGCATGCATCGCGCCCCCGGCCAGTCCAAAGCCGTGCTCCAGCGCGGATTCGCCGCGCCGCCCCGGGTAATGCGGCGCCCGCTTCCGCGCGCTCTGCCCTGGGTGGCGCGGTATCGCCACATGTCTACTTGCCGATGCAGAACTGACTGAAGATCACGCCCAGAAGGTCGTCGGCGCTGAATTCGCCGGTGATTTCTGCCAGGGCTTGCTGGGCCAGGCGCAATTCCTCGGCGAACAGTTCCAGTTGCCGCCGCGCGCCGCGCGCCGCCTGCACATGCGTGCGGGCGCGCCGCAGGGCCTGCAGATGGCGGGCGCGTGCGGTGAAGAGGCCTTCGCCCGTGCTTTGCCAGCCGGCCCGTTGCAGCAGGGCCTGGCGCAACAGCCCGATGCCTTCGCCGGTGAGGGCGGAAAGCCAAAGTTCGCCCCCACCCGCCGAAACGCGTGCCGCTTCCTCGGTTAAATCCACCTTGTTGTGTACGGTCAGCACGGGAATATCGGGCAGGCGCGCCAGGATATCGGCTTCCCGTTCACCCACACCATGCTGCGCGTCCGTCAGAAGCACCGCCAGGTCGGCCTTGCCAACCGCCGTCCAGGCTCGCTCGATGCCCAGTTTCTCCACCGGGTTGTCGGGTTCGCGCAAACCCGCCGTGTCGATGACATGCAGGGGTACGCCGTCGATGCTGATGGCTTCCCGCAGGGTATCGCGGGTCGTGCCGGCGATATCGGTGACGATGGCCGCGTCGTAGCCCGCCA
The DNA here is from genome assembly GCA_009772925.1 of bacterium. Classification (GTDB taxonomy): domain Bacteria; phylum Pseudomonadota; class Gammaproteobacteria; order Burkholderiales; family Thiobacillaceae; genus PFJX01. Next base: position 186,329 of record WOUQ01000002.1, on the reverse strand, counting down.
ACTGGTTGAGCAGACTGGACTTGCCGACGTTGGGCTGGCCGATGAGGACCACGCTGAGGCCGTCGCGCAGCATCGCGCCCTGGCGGGCCTCGGCCAGTACCGCATCGAGGCTTGTCGCGAGACGCTCCAGCATGCCGCTGGCATCGGCCTGCTCGAGGAAATCGACATCCTCTTCGGGAAAATCCAGGCTGGCCTCCACCAGCATGCGCAGGCGCACCAAGCCATCCCGAAGGGCGCTCAGGCGGCGGCTGAACTCGCCTTCCAGGGAGCGCAGGGCGCCGCGCGCGGCTTCCCGACTACCAGCGTCGATGAGGTCGGCGATGGCCTCGGCCTGGGCCAGGTCGATCTTGCCGTTGAGAAAGGCGCGGCGGCTGAATTCTCCAGGCTGGGCCGGCCGCGCGCCCAGCTCCAGGCAGCGCTCCAGCAGCATGCGCAAGACCTGCGGCCCACCATGTCCCTGCAGTTCCAGTACGTGTTCGCCCGTGAAGGAGCGCGGCGCGGCGAACCAGATGGCGATGCCTTCATCCAGGGCCTCCCCCGCCGCATCCAGGAATCGCGCGTATACGGCCGTGCGCTCGGTCAGCGGCCTGCCGAACAGGCCCTGGATGAAAGGTTCGGGATCCGCGCAGGAAATCCGCACCACGCCAATGCCGCCGCGGCCGGGCGCGGTGGCGATGGCGGCGATCGCTTCGGCAGGGGCGCCCGCCATGGCCAGGGTGTAGTAAGTTAGTGCTTGCTATCGTTGGCGGCCGCCGTACCGCCTTCGATAAGCCGGTTGATATGCCACTGCTGCAGGATGGACAGCACGTTGTTGATCAGCCAGTACAGCACCAGGCCGGCGGGGAAGAAGATGAACATGATGGAGAACATGATGGGCATGGCCATCATGATCTTCTGTTGCACCGGGTCCGGAGAAACCGGCGACAGCTTGACCTGGATGAACGAGGTGATCGCCATGACGATGGGCAGGATGTAATACGGATCCGGCACCGACAGATCGGTGATCCACAGGGCGAAGGGCGCCTGCCGCAGTTCAACCGCGCCGAGCAGCACCCAGTAGAGGGCGATGAATACCGGTATCTGCACCAGGATGGGGAGGCAGCCGCCGAGCGGATTGATCTTCTCCTCCTTGTAGATCTTCATCATGGCCTCGTGCAGCTTCTGGCGGTCGTCGCCATAGCGTTCCTTGAGGTGCTGCAAGCGGGGTGCCAGCTTGCGCATCTTGGCCATCGACTTATAGCTGGCGGCGGACAGGGGGAAGAACACCAGCTTGATGATGACGGTGAGCAGAATGATGGCCACGCCCCAGTTGTGCACCAGCCCGTGCAGCCAATTGAGCAGGATGAACAGAGGATAGGCCAGCACGGTCAGCCAGCCATAATCGACCACCAGGTCCAGTCCCGGCGCCAATGCCTTGATCTTTGAAAGCTCCTGCGGGCCGGCATACAGACGCATGCTGGTGGAAGCCTCGCCGCCGGGCGCGACCTGCACGGCCGGCAGGATGACGCCCGCGGTGTAGTCTTCGTTGCCGAGCGCCCGCGTATAGAACTCGCGCGCCTGTCCGCCCGCGACTTCCGGCGCCAGCCAGGCCGCGACAAAGTGGTGCTGGACCATGGCCAGCCAGCCATCGCGGGCTTCGCGCACGTAATCCATCTTGCCCTTGGCGATGTCCTCGAAGGTGATCTTCTGGAACTTGCCGGCCTCGGTATATACCGCCGGCCCGGTGAAGGTGTAGACCATCCAGGACTCGCCTTCCGGGGCCTTGCCGTGGCGCTGGAACTGGTAATAGGGGAAGGCTTCGATGGCCTCGCCGCGCTGGTTGCGCACGCGGGTGTCGATCTCCACCAGATAGCTGCCGCGGCGGAAGGTATAGGTCCGCACCACCTCGGCGCCTTCGAGGCTGGCGCGGAGTTCCACGCTCAAGGCGTTCTCGCCTTCCTTCAGGCGGTATTCGCCGGGGGTCAGGCTGAACGGCGTCTTGTGGGTGGACAAGCCACCGCCTACAAAACCGCTCTGGGCGAAATAGTTACGACCGCTCTTCTCCTCGAACAGACGCATGGGCGCGTCCGAGTTTTCCTGATGCAGATAGTTGGTCAGCAACAGTTCGCGCAGGTCGCCGCCATTGGCGTCGATTTCCGCGACCAGTACATCGGTGATCACGCGGGCGCGGGCGCCGCGTTCCGTCGGCGCGGCCTCAACGGACGGCGCGCCCGGACTCAGCGATTGCCCGGGCTTGGGCAGGCTGGCCGGATCGGCGCCCTGGGCCGCGGCTTGCACGGCGGCCTGCTGTGCCGCGGGTGCCTCGACGGCAACCGGCTTGGGATTCGAATAGTTCTGCCAGGACTCCCAGAGCAGCAGCAAGGAAAAGGAAAACACGATGAACGCGATGATGCGTTGGATATCCATGGCGATCGCTAGCGAAAGGTATGAAGGCGGGTGAACTCAGGCGGGGGACGCGGCGGCGTTGCGGAGCCTTTTCCGCACGCAGGATTCGCATCGCAGCATGGCGCTGCCGAAGGTGGCGAGCAGGTCGGTTTCCGTCATTTCGGCTTTCATCCTGGCGACGATGTCCAGACCATGCAATTCATGTTGCCGCAAACGAAATCCCTCTCTGAGCAACCGTTTGACGCGGTTTCTGCGCACCGCGTCGGCAATGATCCGTTTCGGGATGATGAGGCCCAGGCGGGCATGCTCCAGCCCGTTGGGCGCGGCCATTACCGCGAGTCCGGCGTTGCCACCCGTACACTTGAAACGAAAAACGGATGAAAACTCATCCGTTTTGCGCATTTTCATATGCCGCCCGAAGGCGAGGGGCATGGCGCCCGGCCCGCGATGCGACGGATGCGTCAGACCGCCAGGCGCTTGCGGCCCTTGGCGCGACGCGCGTTGATCACCGCGCGTCCGCTCTTGGTCTTCATGCGCGCGCGAAATCCGTGTGTGCGCTTGCGACGGACAACGGAAGGTTGATAGGTACGTTTCATGGCGAATCCTCGGGGGAAAAGTCAGCTGCGAAAAAGCGTGTTATTAGACCGCTAGCCCCCTGATTTGTCAAACTTTTCCGGCTCTCCAAAGCTCGGTGCTAGAATGCCCGCTTCCCCTCCCACCGGCCTTCCCACACGCTGCGACATGGACGACTTCTGGAGCCATTGCCTCGCCCATTTCGAGCGTTCCCTGAACGCCCAGCAGCTCAACACCTGGATCAAACCCCTGGTGGTGGACGTGGGTAATGGGCACGTAGTGGTGCATGCGCCCAACCGCTTCGTGGCGCAGTGGGTCCGCGACAAGTTCCTGCCGCAGATCGATCTGCTGGCACGCAGTTTTTTCGCGGAAGCTCCGGCGGTATCGCTGAACATCAGCGAAGCGCGTGCGGACAAGCCCGCTCCCGTGCCACCTTCCACCCCGCCCGCGGCCAAGCCGGCGGATACCGCGGGCGCGAAGACCGCGGGCGTGCGCAATCCGGCCCCGATCGCGGCAAAGACCGACAAACCCGCCGGCATCGATGAAACTCGGCTCAACGCCCTGTTCACCTTTGACACTTTCGTGCCCGGCAAGGCCAACGACCTGGCCCGCGCCGCGGCTTTGCAGGTCGCCGACAATCCGGGCGCCGGCTACAACCCCTTGTTCGTTTATGGCGGCGTCGGTCTGGGCAAGACCCATCTGGTGCAGGCCATCGGCAACCGCATGGTGCGGCAGAACCCCAAGGCCCGCGTACGCTACATCCATGCCGACCGCTATGTGTCCGACATGGTGCGGGCGGTGCGCGCCAACTCCTACGACGACTTCAAGCGCCGCTACGACTCCCTGGATCTGCTGCTCATCGACGACATCCAGTTCTTCGCCGGCAAGGAAGGCACCCAGGAACAGTTCTTCTACACCTTCAACACCCTCATCGAGGAACACAAGCAGGTCATCATTACCAGCGATACCTTCCCGAAGGACATGGCAGGCATCGAGGAACGCCTCAAGTCGCGTTTCAGCTGGGGCCTGACCGTAATGCTGGAACCCCCCGAGCTGGAGATGCGGGTGGCCATCCTGCTGGACAAGGCGCGCCTGGAAAAGGCCGACCTGGACGAGGGCACCTCCTTCTTCATCGCCAAGCAGGTGCGCTCCAACGTGCGCGAACTGGAGGGCGCCTTGAAGCGGGTCATCGCCTATGCGCGCTTCAACAAGCAGCCCATCTCGGTGGAACTCGCCAAGGAAGCGCTGAAGGATCTGCTGGCGGTGCAGAAACGCCAGATCTCCATCGAGAACATCCAGAAGACCGTCGCCGACTACTTCAAGATCAAGGTGGCGGAGATGTATTCGAAAAAACGCACGCGCGCCCTGGCGCGTCCCCGCCAGATGGCCATGTATCTTGCGCGCGAACTGACCGACCTTTCCTACCCGGAGATCGGCCAGTCCTTCGGCGGCCGCGACCACACCACGGTGCTGCATGCCTGCGCCAAGATCGAGGAGCTCAAGGCTTCCGACGCCGGCCTGCGCAAGGACTACACCCTGTTGATCCAGGTCCTGACTGGATAAGTCTGTGCGCAAGCCTTGGACACATTGTGCATAAAGGTCGCTCTTCTTCACCGGCGAGGAATTACCCACATTTCCTCCCCTTGCCGCCCACAGGCTTACCCACCTATTTTTCCACAGCTTAACTCGATGATTTTGATAAACTTTCCGCGCTTATCCGGAAGAGACACGCTGACCTATCAATAACATCAGGAAAATATCCATGCTTGTACTGAAAACATCCAAGGACGCCCTGCTCAAACCTCTGCAGGCGGTGGCGGGCGTGGTGGAACGCAAGCACACCCTGCCCATCCTTTCCAACGTGCTGGTGGAAGTCACCGGCGGCCGCGCCGCCTTCATCGCCACCGATCTTGAACTGCAGATCAGCACCTGGGCGGAGGAACCGGGTGCGGCGGACGCTTCCCTGACGGTGTCGGCGCGCAAGCTGCTGGACATCTGCCGTTCCCTTCCCGACCTGGAGCCGATTGCCTTCGATCTGAGCGGTGAACTACTCAAGGTGCAGGCAGGACGCAGCCGCTTCAGCCTGCAAACCCTGCCGGCGCGGGACTTCCCAAAACTGCAGATTCCCGAGGGCCAGGGTCAGGCCTTCAGCCTGCCGCAGGGCAAGGTCAAGCAGTTGCTGTCGCGCGTGCAGTACGCCATGGCGGTGCAGGACATCCGCTATTACCTGAACGGCATGCTGTTTTCGGTGCAGGGCAAGCGTCTTACCGTGGCGGCCACCGATGGTCACCGCCTGGCCGTGGACGGCGTCGATCTGGAGGATGCGGTGACGCAGGGCGTGGACGTGATCCTGCCGCGCAAGACCGTGCTCGAACTGGGCAAGCTGCTGGGCGATGGCGACGACCCGGTGCACATCCAGATCAACCAGAGCCAGGTGGTGTTCCGCCGGCCCGATTTCGAATTGCGCTCCAAGGTGGTGGACGGCAAGTTTCCCGATTGGCAGCGGGTCATCCCGGTGGGTCACGACAAGAACTTCATCATCAAGCGCCAGCGACTGTCGCAGTCCCTGACCCGCGCGGCGATCCTCACCAACGACAAGTACCGGGGCGTGCGCATCGCCATGACCGCCGGCAGTCTGCGCATCGCCTGCAGCAACAACGAGCAGGAGGAGGCGCAGGAGGAACTGGACATTGACTATGCGGGCGAACCCCTGGACATCGGTTTCAACGTCCAGTACCTGCAGGACGTGCTCAACAACCTGACGGCGGAAGCCGTGCAGTGCAGCTTCGGGGATCCCACCAGTTCCCTTCTGATTACCGTGCCGGGCGAGGAAAACTTCCGCTACGTGGTCATGCCGATGCGCATTTAAGCAAGCGGGGAGCAAGGGGCGAGGCACCAACCGGTGCCTCGCCCCGTTCATTCATTACCCAGAAAGAAGGTTTCACGTGGAACAACAGAACGGTGCCGGCAACGGCGGCTACGACGAGGACAGCATCCAGCAACTGGAAGGCCTGGAGGCGGTGCGCAAGCGTCCCGGCATGTATATCGGCGACACCTCCGACGGCTCCGGCCTGCACCACATGGTGTTCGAGGTGCTGGACAACGCCATCGACGAAGCCCTGGCCGGCTACTGCGACGACATCAAGGTCATCATCCATCCGGACAACTCCATTTCCGTGTCCGACAACGGCCGCGGCATCCCGGTCGGCGTCAAGATGGACGACAAGCACGAACCCAAGCGTTCCGCCGCAGAGATCGTCATGGTGGTGCTGCATGCCGGCGGCAAGTTCAACCAGAACAGCTACAAGGTGTCCGGCGGTCTGCACGGCGTCGGCGTGTCCTGCGTGAACGCCCTGTCGAAATGGTTGCGCATGACCATCCACCGGGATGGCAAGAAACACTTCATGGAATTCCAGCGCGGCGCGCCGGTGAACCGCCTGATCGAAGTGCACAACGGCGTCGAGGTCTCGCCGCTGAAGGTGATCGGCGACAGCGTGCGGCGCGGCACCGAGATCCACTTCTCGGCGGACGAGGAAATCTTCGGCAACGTCATCGATTTCCACTACGACGTCCTCTCCAAGCGCATCCGCGAACTCTCGTTCCTCAACAACGGCGTCAAGATCGAGCTGATCGACGAACGCGACGGCCGCACCGAGAACTTCGCTTTCTCCGGCGGTGTGAAGGGCTTCGTCGAATACATCAACAAATCCAAGACTGTGCTGCATCCGAACGTGTTCTACGCAACCGGCGAATCGAAAGTGGGGGATTCCGGCGTCGTCATCACTTCGGAAGTGGCCATGCAGTGGAACAGCGGCTACCAGGAACAGGTGCTCTGCTTCACCAACAACATCCCGCAATCCGACGGCGGCACCCACCTCACCGGCCTGCGCGCGGCGATGACCCGGGTGATCAACAAATACATCGAGGAACAAGACATCGCCAAGAAGGCGAAGGTGGAAATCACCGGCGACGACATGCGCGAAGGCCTGGCCTGCGTGCTCTCGGTGAAGATGCCCGACCCCAAGTTCGGCTCCCAGACCAAGATGAAGCTGGTGTCCTCGGAAGCCCGCCCGGCGGTGGAGGAAACCGTTTCCGCCAAGCTCTCCGAATACCTGCAGGAGCGTCCCGCCGACGCCAAGCTGATCTGCGCCAAGATCGTCGAGGCCGCCCGCGCCCGGGAAGCGGCGCGCAAGGCGCGCGACATGACACGGCGCAAGGGCGTGCTGGATAGCGCCGGCCTGCCCGGCAAGCTGGCCGACTGCCAGGAGAAGGATCCCGCCCTCTGCGAACTCTACCTGGTGGAGGGTGATTCCGCCGGCGGCTCCGCCAAGCAGGGCCGCGACCGCAAGTTCCAGGCCATTCTGCCGCTCAAGGGCAAGATCCTCAACGTCGAGAAGGCACGCTTCGACAAGATGCTGTCCTCCCAGGAAGTCGTCACCCTGATCACCGCCCTGGGCACCGGCATCGGCTCCGGCCTCGGCAAGGACGACTACAACCCGGCCAATCTGCGTTATCACCGCATCATCATCATGACTGACGCGGACGTCGACGGCTCCCATATCCGCACCCTGCTGCTCACCTTCTTCTACCGCCAGATGCCGGAACTGGTGGAGCGCGGCCACATCTACATCGCCCAGCCGCCGCTCTACAAGGTCAAGCAGGGCAAGCGGGAAAGCTACATCAAGGACGAATACGAGCTGAAACAATACCTGCTGCGGGAGGCCCTCAACGGCGCCGAACTCATTCCGGCCGCCGGCGCCGAACCCCTGGCCAGGGATGCCTTCGAGCGCATCGCCCGGGAATTCCTGCTGGCCGAGGCCATGATCGAGCGCCTGGCGCGCCGCCTGGACGCGGACGTGCTCTACTGCCTGCTGAAGATCCCCGCCATCAGCCTCAATACGCAGGAGGAAGCGGCGCGGGCCAGCGAACTGCTGACCGGTGAACTGGGCCGGCTGGGACCGGTGAAGATCACCCCGGTCCAGCTCGAGGGTGATGCGGGCTTCCGCCTGGAAATCACCAAGACCCGCCACGGCATCGGCCACACCAGCTTCCTGGACGCCAACTTCGTCGAGGGCGGCGACTATGACCAGTTGCGCCGCACCGCGGAAATCCTCACCGGCCTCATCCAAACCGGTGCGGAAATCCGCCGTGGCGAGGCCAGGACACCCGCCTACGACTTCAAGCAGGCCCTGGACTGGCTGCTCAACGAAGTGCGCAAGAACCTGGGCATCCAGCGTTACAAGGGACTGGGCGAGATGAACCCGGAACAGCTCTGGGAAACCACCATGGACCCCGCCGTGCGTCGCCTTTTGCGCGTTCAGATCGAGGACGCCATCGCCGCCGACGGCATCTTCACCACCCTGATGGGGGAAGAAGTGGAACCGCGCCGAAATTTCATAGAGACCAACGCGCTCGGGGTACGCAACCTGGACGTCTAACCAGGCGCCGGGCCATGCGCATCCTCATTACCGGTGTCAGCCGCGGCCTGGGACGAGCCCTGACCGCGGAGTTCATCGCGCGTGGCCATGTCGTCGCCGGTTGTGGCCTTGACGCAAAGGCGATCGCCGCCCTGAACCTGGCCCACGCGCCCGAACACCGTTTCCACGTGGTGGACGTGCGCGACGATGCGGCGGTGGCGGATTGGGCGGCGTCCGTCCTCGGCGACTTCGGGCCGCCCGACCTGCTGCTCAACAACGCCGCCGTCATCCACCGCAATGCACCCCTCTGGCAGGTGCCGGCGGCGGAGTTCGACGCGCTGGTGGACATCAACATCAAGGGCGTGGCCAACGTCATCCGCCACTTCGCGCCCGCCATGGTCGCCCGCGGCACCGGCGTCCTCGTCAATTTCAGTTCCGGCTGGGGACGCGAGACGGACCCCGATGTGGCACCTTATTGCGCCAGCAAATGGGCCATCGAGGGTTTGACCAAGGCCCTGGCCCAGGAACTGCCCCAGGGCATGGCGGCGATTCCCCTGTCCCCCGGCATCATCGACACCGACATGCTGCGTTCCTGCTTCGGCGCGCAGGCGGCGAGCTATCCGGGCCCGGAAGAATGGGCGCGCATCGCCGTGCCCTACCTGCTCGCCCTGGGTCCCGCCGACAACGGCTGTTCGCTGACCGTGGGCGACCGCTGAGGCGGCGGTGAAGCTTTACCTGGTCCGCCACGGCGAAAGCGAAGCCAACGTGGCGGGCTGCATCAACGACGACCCCGCCCGTCCGGTAAACCTCACCGAGCGGGGCCGTCGCCAGGCGCGGGAGGCCGTCGCCGGGTTGATGGGCGTAGCGTTTACCCGGGCTTATTCCTCGCGTTTTCCCCGCGCCCGCCAGACCGCGGAAATCCTGCTGGCCGGCCTTGGGCTCGACCTCCCCCTCATTCAGGATGCCCGCCTGGACGAGCGCCATTCCGGACTGGACGGCCAGCCGGTGGAAGTCTTCAATGGCCTGGTGCGGCCGGACCCGGTGCATGCCAGGCCGGAAAAGGGAGAATCCTTCCTGGAACAGATGCAACGGGTGCGCGCCTTTCTCGATCAGTTGCGGGCAGAAGACCCCGCTGCCACCGTACTGGTGGTCTCCCACGAAAACCCCATCCTGGCCGTTTCCGCTTTGGCCGGGCGGGACCCGGAAAGCGCCGCCCGGGGCGGCATCGGCAACTGCGAATGCTTCTGTCTGGACTGGAATGGTTAGCACTCACTTACGCGATGAGTGGCTTATCTTCAGGGCAAGTACCGTGCCGGCAAGGACGAAGGTGATGCCGTTGGCGAGTATGACCGGCCAACTGCCGATGAACAGGCCATAGACCAGCCACAGCCCGACGCCCAGCGTGAACAGTGCGTACATGGCCAGCGAGATGCCGGAAAGGTCGCGGCTGAACCAGGATTTCACCGCCTGGGGCACGAAGGCGGCGGTGGTTAGCACGGCGGCGCCATAGCCGATGAGATCGGGGGTATCGGAGAGCATGCTTCGACGGGACAATAGGAGTTTTGCGGAAGTGTGACAGCTTGCCTTCCGTCCGCCCACCGAAAGCCATGCTCAGACTCACCGAACTGAAACTGCCCCTGGGCCATGCGGAAAGTGCCCTGCGCGAGGCCATCCTGCGCCGCCTGGGCATTCCCGAACACGAGCTCATCCGCTTCGACATCCACCGGCGCGGCTACGATGCCCGCAAGCGCGGCCACATCGCCCTGGTCTACACGGTGGACGTCGAGCTCACCCGGGAAGACGCGGTACGCAAGCGCCTGGCGGGCGACAAGCATGTCGCCGTCACCCCGGACATGGCCTACAAGTTCGTCGCCCGCGCGCCGGAAGGCCTGGCCACCCGGCCGGTGGTGATTGGCGCCGGTCCCTGCGGTCTGCTCGCCAGCCTGGTGCTGGCGCAGATGGGCTTCAAGCCCATCATGCTGGAACGGGGCAAGGCGGTGCGGGAACGCACCAAGGACACCTGGGGCCTGTGGCGCCAGGGCAAGCTGGACCCGGAATCCAACGTGCAGTTCGGCGAGGGTGGCGCCGGCACCTTCTCGGACGGCAAGCTCTACAGCCAGATCAAGGATCCCCACCAGCACGGCCGCAAGGTGCTGGAGGAGTTCGTCAAGGCCGGCGCGCCGGAGGAGATCCTCTACGTCAGCAAGCCCCACATCGGCACCTTCAAGCTGGTATCCATGGTGGAGCACATGCGCGCCACCATCGAAAGCCTGGGTGGCGAGATCCGCTTCAAGAGCAAGGTGACGGACCTGGACATCGTCGACGGCCAGGTGCGCGGCGTGGTGTTGGAAAGCGGCGAGCGCATCGCCACCGAGCACGTCATCCTGGCCCTCGGCCACAGCGCTCGCGACACCTTCGAAATGTTGCACAGGCGTGGCGTCTTCATGGAGCCCAAGCCCTTCTCCGTGGGCCTGCGCATCGAGCATCCGCAGTCCCTCATCGACCGCTGTCGCTTCGGCGCCCAGGCCGGCGATCCGCTGCTGGGCGCGGCCGACTACAAGCTGGTGCACCACGCCGGCAACGGCCGTTCCGCCTACAGCTTCTGCATGTGCCCGGGCGGCACGGTGGTGGCGGCCACCTCGGAAGAGGGGCGGGTGGTGACCAACGGCATGAGCCAGTATTCCCGCAATGAGCGCAACGCCAACGCCGCCATCGTGGTGGGCATCACGCCGGCGGATTTCCCCGGCGACGGGCAAAACAACCCCCTGGCCGGCGTCGATTTCCAGCGCCGCTGGGAAGCGGCGGCCTTCGAGGCCGGGGGGCGCACCTACGCGGCGCCGGCCCAGAAGGTCGGCGATTTCCTCGCCGGCCGGCCTTCCAGCGGGCCGGGCACGGTGATCCCCTCCTACACCCCCGGCGTGCACTGGACCGACCTCTCCACCTGCCTGCCCGACTATGTCATCGCCACCCTTCGCGAAGCCATTCCCGCCTTCGACAGGCAGATCCGTGGCTTCGCCATGGACGACGCGGTGCTCACCGGGGTGGAGACGCGCACCTCCTCGCCCCTCCGCATCACCCGCGGCGACGACTGCCAGAGCCGCAACACCCGGGGCCTGTATCCCGCCGGCGAAGGCGCGGGCTATGCCGGCGGCATCCTCTCGGCGGCGGTGGACGGCATCCAGGTGGCGGAGGCGGTGGCCCTGAGCATGGTGGCGGGCCAGGCCTGATGGTGCCCCGGGTCGCGGTCATCGGCGGCGGGCCCGCCGGGCTGATGGCGGCGGAAACCCTGGTGGCCGGCGGTGTGCAAGTGGATGTCTACGACCGCATGCCCTCCCTGGGCCGCAAGTTCCTGCTCGCGGGCCGGGGCGGGCTCAACCTGACCCATGCCGAACCGTCGGAGCAATTCAATTCCCGCTACGGCGATCGGCGGCGCGAGATCGAACCGCTGCTCGCCGCCTTCGGCCCGGACGATCTGCGCGCCTGGGCCGAAGGCCTGGGGGTGGAAACCTTCATCGGCAGTTCCGGCCGGGTGTTTCCCCGCGAGATGAAGGCCGCGCCCCTGTTGCGGGCGTGGCTGCATCGCCTGCGCCAGGCCGCTGTCCGCATCCATGTCCGTCATCGCTGGCTGGGCTGGGCGGGCGACGCGCTCCGTTTTCAGGGACCCGATGGCGAGTCGCACGTCCGCGCCGATGCGGTCATCCTCGCCCTGGGCGGCGGCAGCTGGTCGAAGTTCGGTTCCGATGGCGCCTGGGTGCCTGTGCTTGCCGGGCGCGGCATTCCGGTGGCACCCCTGAAGCCCGCAAATTGTGGCTTCGACGTCGGCTGGAGCGACCATTTCCGCGCTCGCCATGCCGGGGAACCGCTCAAATCGGTGGCGCTGGAATGGGCCGGGGAGCGCCGCCGGGGCGAGTTCGTCATCACCGAAACCGGCGTCGAAGGCAGCCTCGTCTACGCATTCTCCGCCGCCTTGCGCGAAGCCATCGAGCACACCGGCGCGGCGGAAATCCATCTCGACCTCATGCCGGACTGGGAACTTCCGCGTCTGATCGAGGAGATCGCCCACCCGCGCGGTGCCCGTTCCCTGTCCAGCCATCTGCAAAGCCGGCTGGGGCTGAAGGGGGTGAAGACGGCCCTGTTGCGCGAAGTGCTGGATGCCGGAGCCTTCGCCGACCCCGGTCGCCTGGCTGCCGCCATCAAGTCCCTGCCCCTGCGCCTGCTGGCACCGCGCCCCCTGGAGGAGGCGATCAGCAGCGCCGGCGGCATCGCATTCAATGCCCTGGATGAACGCCTCATGCTCCGCGCCCTGCCCGGCGTGTTCTGCGCCGGCGAAATGCTGGACTGGGAAGCGCCCACAGGCGGCTACCTGCTCACCGCCTGCTTCGCCGAAGGCCGGGCGGCGGGCCGGGGCGCCCTGGAATGGCTGGCGGGGAGGGGCTGATGCACATCTGGGTGGACGCCGACGCCACGCCGGCGGTGATCAAGGACATCCTGTTCCGGGCGGCGGAACGCAAGCACATCCCCACCACCCTGGTGGCCAACAAGCTGCTGCGGGTGCCGCCCTCGCCCTGGATACAGGCCCTGCAGGTGCCGCACGGCTTCGATGTGGCGGACGCCGAGATCGCCCGGCGGGTGGAGCCAGGCGACCTGGTCATCACGGCGGACATCCCCCTTGCGGCGCAGGTCATTGAAAAGGGCGGCCATGCCCTCAACCCGCGCGGCGAGTTCTACAGTCCGGAGAACATCCGCGAAGCCCTGAACCTGCGCGATTTCATGGCCGGCCTGCGCGACGCCGGCCTGGCGACGTCCGGGCCGCCGGCCTTCTCCCAGGCCGACCGCCAGGCCTTCGCCAACCAATTGGACCGTTTCCTGGCGAAGGCGGCCGGCTGAAGGGGGGTTCCTTAGATCTCAACGGGCGGTGACCGCAGCATCTCCAACTCCGCCGCATCCAGCCATTGCCAGTGTCCCTCCGGCAGCGTCGCGGGCAGGCTGTAGCCACCCAGCGCGCTGCGATGCAGGCGGACGACCCGGTTGCCGGCGGCGGCCAGCATGCGCTTGACCTGGTGGTACTTGCCTTCGGCGATGGTCAGCTCCAATTCGTGTTCCCCGAGGCGGAGGCAGCGGCGGGCGGCGAGGGGCGAAGTCTCGTCGCGGAGCAGGACGCCGCTGCGCAGTTGCTCCAGCATGTGGTCGCTCAGCGGGTGTTTGCAGGTGACGCGGTAGGTCTTGCCCACCGCGCGCCGGGGCGAGGTGTGGTGGTGGATGAAATCGCCATCGTCGGAAAACAGCAGCAGACCGGTGCTGTCCTGGTCCAGCCGTCCCACGCACTGCACGCCACGGGTCACCAGGGGCGCAGGCAGCAGGGCGAAGACGCTGGGATGGTCGCGGGGCTGGCGCGAGCATTCGTAGCCGGCGGGCTTGTGCAGGACCAGATAGGCGTGGGTCCGGAAGATCCAGTCCTCGCCATCCACGTTCAGGATCAGGCTCTCGGTCTCGAATTCCCGATCGGGATGCACGCAAGCGACACCGTTGACGGCTACCCGCCCGGCGCGCACCAGTTCCCGGCAGGCCTTGCGGCTGCCGAAGCCCTGGCACTGCAACGCGCGGCAAAGTTGCATGGCGAGCGGATCAGAGCGCCTGGCCGGACTTGCGGCATTCACACTTCAGGTGGATGCCTTCGCCAGGTCGGGCGCTGCAACTGAACGCCTGGACGCCGGTGTTGCCGCAGATTTCGCGGCACTGGCTTTCCTTGTTGGCGCAGGCGTCGACATAAACAGGAGCGGGGGTTTCGCTGGAATGGAAGGAGATGCAGCCGGTGAGAAACAGGGGCAGGGCGAGCAGGACAAAGAATTTCATGATGGTCCTCAAAGAATGAATTGCTTAAGTTTGTCTGTAAGCGCGCGAAAATAAAGGAGATCGAATGTTCCAGACGAGCATCCCCATCCGCGCCACAATAAATAACCGTGATGCCGCTGAAGGATCGCCGGCGTCATAATTTGAAACTTTGCGACCCAGGAGAACAACATGGCCGTGACCAAACGCGACCCCGCCGCGAAACCCGCCACCCCGACCCGCCGCCGCCGGCCCGCCGCGGCCAAGACCGCGACCCCGGCGCCGGCGCTGGACGCCGCCCCGGACGCGGTGGAAGCCGTGGTGGTAGTGCACACCCCGGACGGCGACGTGAAGGTGCCGCAGGCGCCCGCCGGCCATGACGCCAACCCGGCCGCTGTCGCCGAGATCGAGGCGGTCAGCCACGAGCCGGTGGCCATGGCGGTGGCCCACGCCCCGCACGGCACGGCCGAGGAAAGCGATTATGCCGCCCTGCCGGCCAGTTATCCCTACCGCACCCGGATCCGGCGCGGTGATTACGAGGCGCAGAAGGAAAAGCTGCAGATCGAGCTGCTCAAGGTGCAAAGCTGGGTCAAGGAAACCGGCCAGAAGTTCGTCATCCTGTTCGAGGGCCGCGACGCCGCTGGCAAGGGCGGCACCATCAAGCGCTACATGGAGCACCTGAATCCGCGCGGCGCCCGCGTCGTCGCCCTGGACAAGCCGTCCGAGCGGGAGCGCGGCCAGTGGTATTTCCAGCGCTACATCCAGCACCTGCCCACCGCCGGGGAAATGGTCTTCTTCGACCGCTCCTGGTACAACCGCGCCGGTGTCGAGCGGGTCATGGGCTTCTGCACCCCGCACGAGTACCTGGAGTTCATGCGGCAGACTCCCCAGTTCGAGCGCATGCTGGTGAACAGCGGCGTACGACTCTACAAGTTCTGGTTCTCGGTGAGCCGGGAAGAGCAGTTGCGCCGTTTCATCTCCCGTCGCGACGATCCCCTCAAGCACTGGAAGCTGTCGCCCATCGACATCAAGTCGCTGGACATGTGGGACCAGTACACCGAGGCGAAGAACGCCATGTTCTTCCACACCGATACCGCGGACTCGCCCTGGGTGGTGATCAAGTCGGACGACAAGAAGCGGGCGCGCCTGAATTGCATGCGCCACTTCCTGCACAGCCTTCCCTACCCGAACAAGGACGTGCACATCGCCCACGCGCCCGACCCCTTGCTGGTGGGCAGCGCCCAGGAGGTGCTGGCGGGCGAGGAGAACCTGCTGCCCACGTTCTCCTGAGCGCGCCGGCCGGGGGCTGCCTCTGTTAACGGGCATGTCTTTGTATGACACCCCTGAGTAATTGAAGCCATGCCCGTTTCCCTCCCTTGCAGGGCGCGCCCCGGACTGCATTCCGGGGCCGTTCGGCGGGCGCGGAGCATGCTCCGCGAAACCCCCGCCTCACCCCCCAGCCCCTTTTATCCCCGAATGGGGGCTCCCGCCTGCGGGCGAGGGGAGCGTCGAGAAGTCGCTACGCGACTTTCACTTTATCGCAGCTCCCAGACGCCCGGTGCACTCTGGCAGGCGGTCTGGCGGGAGGTCTTGCCAGCCACCGTCAGTTCGAACACGCGGCAGGGCAGGCCGTTCACACTGGTGGCCCTGAGGGGCTTGACCCGGTAGGCGGTCCCCCGGTCATCGCTCCAGGCCACGCGCTGGCCGTCCTTCGCCAGTTCCAGGGCATGGCCGATGCAGGCCGCGTCATTGCGGTCCGCCTCGCGGCCGGCGTGCGCGCCAAGGATGGCGCCGAGGGCGGTGCCGACGACGATGGCCACCTTGTTGCCGTCGCCCTTGCCGATCTGGCTGCCGATGGCGGCGCCGACCGCCGCGCCGAGCACTGCGCCCACCGCTTCGCGGTTGCAGCGGCCGGCGAGGATGCCGTAGTCCTGGTCCCATTTCTTGCCGGTGTAGCCCAGATAGCCGGGATCGTGCTTTTTGCGCCAGCCGTGCGCCGGGGCATGGTCGGGCGGGGTGGCCCCGAGCGGAACGGACAGCGACAGGGCCAACAGCGCGGCGATGCCGGCGGAATATCTGGAACGCATGGTCGTTCTCCTCAAGCGGTTAAATGAAGAAACCCAGCAGGCCGAGGATCATCACCACCATGCCGCCGGTGACAATCCGGTTGTCGGGCTCGTGCAGATGCTGGCGCACTTCCAGTTGCACGCGCTCCAGCTTGATGTCGGCTTCGCCGACGGGCGCGACTTCCAGGCGGTACTGGCCGGCCTGGACAACCTTGAAGAACAGCAGGTGTTCCTTGAACACAGGGTTGGAGTCGGCCACGCTTTTCACGCCCAGAGTGAAGTTCAGCGGCTGGGCCGCCTCCTCGTCCCTGTACAGCGTCGCCGCATAACGGTCCTTGGGCGGGCTGTTCTCCATCATGTTGGGCGAGAAGCTGCCCTGCGCGTGCAGGATCAGTCCCACCGGCGCCATCTCCGGGCTCAGCGTGAAGGGCGCCGAACGCCATGGCGCGGCGGCTTCAGCGTCGGCGCGCTCGAGGCTGAGCAGCGCGACACGGCTGCCGGTGAAAAACTTGGCGTACACCCAGTAGGCGGGACCGGCCAGCAGGCCGGTGATGAGCAGGATCAGGGAGATGGTTTTCATAGGGGCGGATTGAAACTGGAAATAACCGGTAGGCAGATCGCCACCAGGAGGGAAGGGGGCTCCTCAGTCGTCGGCATCGAGCCCCATCTTCTGGGCCACGAGGACGGCCTCGGTGCGGTTCGCGACCTTGAGGATGCGCAATATCGCCGTCACGTGCAGCTTGACGGTGCCCTCGGTGACGTCCAGGGCCTCGCCGATCTGGCGATTGCTGAGGCCTTTCACCAGATGGCGCAGGACCTCGAGGTGACGTTGCGACAGGCTGGGATGGCGGCGGGTTATGGCCAGGTACGCGGCGGAGTGCGCGGGGAGGTTCTCCGTTTCTTGCTCGGCCTCCAGCATGCCCGGCGGGGTGTAGATGCCGCCCGCCATGACCTGCCGGAGGGCCGCCAGGATGCCGTCCCTGGGGGTGGATTTGGTGATGTAGCCCAGCACGCCGGCCGCCAGCAGTTGGCGGATGGGGCCCTCCTCCTCGGAGGCCGTCAGCATCACCAGCGGCACGATGGGGAACAGGGCGCGGAAGCGGCTGACGCCATCGATGCCGTCCATGCCCGGCATGTTGAGGTCCATCAGCGCCAGATCGACGTCTCCGAGGCGGCGCATGGTATCGAAGGCGGACGGGAAGTCGACGGCCTCGAAGACCTCGATGTCGCTTTCCAGATGGCGCAACAGCGGTTTCACGCCCTCGCGGAACAGGGGGTGGTCGTCGGCCAGCAGTATTTTCATCGAGCCCTCCCGGACATGGCCATGCGCGGCGCTTATTTTTCGATGCCGAGACGCTGCCAGATGGTGCTGGTCAGGCCGGCCTGGTTGAGGGCGTAGAAATGCAGGCCCGGGGCGCCGCCGTCGAGCAGTTTTTCGCACATGCCGGTGATGAAATCCAGGCCGAAGGCGCGGATCGAGGCGGTGTCGTCCAGGTAGCTTTCCATCTTGCGCGACAGCCAGCGCGGAATCTCGGCGCCGCAGGCGGCGGAGAAGCGCGAGAGCTGGCTGAAGTTGGAGATGGGCATGATGCCGGGGACGATGGGCAGGCTCACGCCCAGTTCGGCGCAATCGTCGACGAAATTGAAGTAGGCATCCGGGTTGAAGAAGTACTGGGTGATGGCGGCGTTGGCGCCGGCCGCCACCTTGCGCTGAAAGTTGCGCAGATCCTCCTGGTAATTGCGCGCCTGCGGGTGGGTTTCCGGGTAGGCCGCCACCTCGATTTCGAACCAGTCGCCGGTTTCCTGGCGGATGAAGGCCACCAGTTCGTTGGCGTAGCGGAATTCGCCGGGCTCGGCCATGCCCGAGGGCAGGTCGCCGCGCAGGGCGACGATGTGGCGGATGCCTTGCGCACGGTAGGTATCCAGGATTTCCCGCAGGCTGTCGCGGGTGGAGCCGATGCAGGACAGATGCGGCGCGGCGGCCAGCCCCTCGGCCTGGATTTCCAGCACGGTTTCCAGGGTGCGGTCGCGCGTCGAGCCGCCGGCGCCGAAGGTTACGGAAAAGAATTTGGGCTTCAACTGCGCCAACTGGCGGCGGGTCTCGCGCAGCTTGGCCATGCCCTCCGGGGTCTTGGGTGGGAAGAATTCGATGCTGAAGGTGCGCTCGGCCATGACGGAATGCGGTTGCGTTGTGACTGCTGATTCTATCCCAGGGCCACGCCCAGGGCGCCGCCGATGAACCAGGTGGCGGCGCCGGCGGCGGCGCCGATGCTGAGCATGCGCAGGCCGCCGAGCAGGGCGCGCCTGCCGGTGAACAGGCTGATGGCGGCACCCACGCCAAACAGGCTGATGCCACTGGCCAGCAGCACGCCGCTGAAGGCGGTGTGGCCGGAGAGCAGCAGGAAGGGCAGCACGGGAATGAAGGCGCCGCAGGCGAAGGCCAGGAAGGAGGAGATCGCCGCCTGCCAGGGCGAGCCCAGTTCCTCCGGGTTGAGGCCCAGCTCCTCCCGCGCCAGGGTGTCCAGGGCCCGGTCGGGATCACGGATCAGGGCCTCGGCCATGCGCCTGGCGGCCTCGCCGTCGACGCCCTTGGCCTGGTAGATGAGGGCCAGTTCCGCCGCTTCTTCCTGGGGATACTGGTCCAGTTCCTCGCGTTCCAGGGTGATCTGGTATTCATGGAACTCTCGCTGGGAGCGTACCGACACGTATTCGCCGGCGGCCATGGAAAAGGCCCCCGCGAGCAGGCCGGCGGTGCCGGAAAGCAGGATCACGTCGGCGGCCGCGCCGGCTCCGGCCACGCCCAGGATCAGGCTGGTATTGGAGATGAGACCGTCGTTGACACCGAACACCGCCGCGCGCAGGTTGCCGGCGCCGCCCATCTTGTGCCGCTCGGCACGCATCTGCTCGAGGCTTACTGGCGTGACGTGCGGCGGCTGGGCGGTATGGTAAAGGCTCATGCCGCGCACCTTCATGGCCGACAACACCCCGCGCAGTGGGCGTATGCCCAGGCGCGGGATCAGCCAGCCCACCAGCCGGGTACGCGCGTCCGGCCGGAAGCGGTCGGGCACGGCGACGCCCGCCTTCCTCAACTCCGCCTCCCACAGGACCGCCTGCTGGTCGGCAGACCGGGCCAGCTCGAGGAACAGCACCTGGCGCGCGGAACCGCATTCCGCGTCGGAGACGACGCGGTAAAGCCAGGCGGAACGTTTCTCCTCGATCCAGCTTTGCAGTGCGTGCATGGCGATTCGCGTGGGTTAACGTGAAAGTCGCGACAGCGACTCTCGAAGCTCCCCTCTCCCGCAGGCGATGCATCGCCAGCCGTGGGGCGCGGAGCGGGGGTTGGGGGTGAGGGAAACGGACATGACATTCATGCTTCGGGGCGTCTTCTGAAAGTTATGTCCGTTAGTGCCGACGGCATTATGGCCCGGCTCAGGTGCCGATGCCGCGCCGGTATTGCACCGCTTCGGCCACATGCGCGGCGCCCAGGTTCGTTTGCCCGGCCAGGTCCGCCACCGTGCGCGCCACCCGCAGGATGCGATGGTAGGCGCGGGCGGACAGGTTGAGACGGGTGATGGCCTGCTTCAGCAGGGTCTGGCCGGCGTCGTCGAGGCCGCAATGCAGGTCGATCTCCTTGCCCGCCAGCCGCGCGTTGGGCTTGCCCTGGCGGAGCAGTTGGCGTTCGCGGGCGGCGGCCACCCGTTGCCTGATGCTGGCGGAATCCTCGCCGCCGGCCGCGGCGGTCAGCTCGGTCTCGGGCAGGGCGGGCACCTCGATGTGCAGATCGATGCGATCCAGCAGGGGGCCGGAGATGCGGCCGCGGTAGCGGGCCACCTGTTCCGGCGTGCAGCGGCATTTGCCGGAGGGGTGGCCGAGGAAGCCGCAGGGGCAGGGATTCATCGCCGCCACGAACTGGAAGCGGGCGGGGAAATCCGCCTGCCGCGCCGCCCGCGAGATGGTGATGTGGCCCGCCTCCAGAGGTTCGCGCAGCACCTCCAGGGCCTTGCGGTCGAACTCCGGCAGCTCGTCCAGGAACAGCACGCCGTGGCTGGCCTGGCTGACCTCGCCCGGCCTGGGCGGATTGCCGCCGCCCACCAGGGCCACGCCGGAGGCGGTGTGATGCGGCGAGCGGTAGGGCCGCGCGCGCCAGGCCTCGGGTCGGAACTGGCCGGACAGGGACAGCACGGCGGCGGATTCCAGCGCCTCGGCCTGGGTCATCGGCGGCAGGATGCCGGGCAGACGCGCCGCCAGCATGGACTTGCCGGTGCCAGGAGGGCCGCTCATGAGCAGGGAATGCCCCCCCGCTGCGGCCACCTCCAGCGCCCGCCGCGCCGTTTGCTGGCCCTTCACGTCGGCGAGATCGGGATAGGCCGGCGCCGCCGATGTTTCACGTGGAACCGCGCGGGGCAGCGCCTCCCGGTTCATCAGGTGGGCGCACACCGCGAGCAGGCTGTCGGCGCCGTACACCTCGGCGTCCTCGACCAGCGCCGCCTCCTCGGCGCTGGCGCGCGGCAGGATGAAGGCGCGGCGGTCGCGGGCGGCGCCCAGCATCATCGCCAGGGCGCCGCGTATCGGCCGCAACTGTCCGGTCAGCGCCAGTTCACCGGCGAATTCGTAGTCCTTCAGCGCTCCGCCCGGCAATTGCCCGGAGGCGGCCAGCAGGCCGATGGCGATGGGCAGGTCGAAGCGGCCGGATTCCTTGGGCAGGTCCGCCGGTGCCAGGTTGACGGTGATGCGGCGCTGCGGAAACTCGAAGCCGGATTGCAGCAGGGCCGCGCGCACCCGGTCGCGCGCCTCCTTCACCTCGGTATCCGGCAGGCCCACCAGGGTGAAGGACGGCAGGCCGTTGGCCAGATGCGCTTCCACCACCACCTCCGGCGCTTCCATGCCCGCCAGGGCGCGGCTGCTGACGACGGCCAGGGTCATGCGGAACTCCCCATTCTTGTACGTGACCGAATCTTGGTCGGAGCCGGCGCGCTCGGCAAGGGCCCGCTGAAATCGCGAGCTGGCGCCCGCTCCTGCGGAGGGTCAAGCCTTCGCTGCCTTGCGTCGCAGACCCCGCCTGCCCACCCAGTCCCGGGCGAACTGCTGCGCCACCCGACCGGAGCGGCCGCCACGCTGGATGGCCCATTGCAGGGCCTGCTCGCGCATGGCCTCGTCCGCCTGGCCGCCCAGCGCGGTGACCCAGCCGGCGACGATGGCCAGGTAGTCGTCCTGGTTGAAGGGGTAGAAAGTGAGTACCAGGCCAAAGCGGTCGGACAGGCTGATCTTTTCCTCGATGCTTTCGTCGGGGCGGACCTCGCCGCCCAGGTGTTGGGTGGCCGCGTTTTCGGCGAAGAACTCGGGCATGAGATGGCGCCGGTTGGAGGTGGCGCAGAGCATCAC
Source organism: bacterium (assembly GCA_009772925.1). GTDB lineage: Bacteria > Pseudomonadota > Gammaproteobacteria > Burkholderiales > Thiobacillaceae > PFJX01. Next base: position 164,677 of record WOUQ01000002.1, on the reverse strand, counting down.
GTTGTCCGGCAGGCCGGCGATGGAACCGTCGAGGGCCGCCTTCAGGGGCTTGTAGGCGGCATCCCCGGGCTCGAAGGAGAGGTCGTCGGCGAACAGGATGAACTTGCCGGCTTGCTGGGCCAGCCGGTCGGTGATGTCCGGCAGGTCGATGAGATCGTCGCGATCCACTTCCACCAGGCGCAGGCCTTTGCTGGCGTAGCGCGGCAACAGGGCCTTGATGAGTGAGGATTTGCCGCAGCCCCGGCTGCCGGCAAGCAGCACGTTGTTGGCCGGCAGCCCCCGCAGGAACTGGCGCATGTTGCGGTCCAGGGCCGCCTTCTGCGCGTCTATGCCGGACAGCGCCTGCCAGGGCGGGCAGTTCAGGGTGGTGACCGGCGCCAGCATGCCCCGGCCCATCGGCTTGCGCCAGCGGCAGGCCAGGGTTGCGCGCCAGTCCACGGGCGGCGGTACCGGTGGCAGCCAGGCGTCCAGGCGGCCGAGCAGTTCGCTGGCGCGTGCGATCAGCACGGCGAGCTCGGGAGTGGGAAGGGTTCCCGGATCGTCGTGCATGGCGAAATCAGCGCGGTACGGGCTTGGGCCGGGGTCGGTCGGCAGGTGTGCCGGGCCTGGGATTGACCGGGTAGTAATAGTTCGGCTGCTGCGGCACGTGCTTTTCGATCACCATCGGCTGCTGTGACTCCTGCAAGGCCTTGAGCCGGGCTTCCTCGGCTTTGCGCGCCGCTTCCTGTTCCCGGCGGCGGCTTTCCAGCGCTCGCGCCTGCTCCTCGTCGCGCTGGGCACGTTCCCGCGCCTGTGACACTTCTTCCTGGGTGGGCGGCGGCGGCACCGTCACCTTCTCGACCTGCGCGCCTGCGGGGGGCGGCGATGAGGAATAGGTGACCTGGCCGGTGCTGTCCACCCACTTGTAGATCTGGCCGGCATGAACAGTCGCCGCGCCGAGCAGGGCGCCCAGGCAGATCAGGGATAAAGTCGCCGGTTTCATGCCCTGGATTGTAGGCGCACTGCCACCGCGCGCCAGGGAGCCTGGTCAGCCGGCATGCTCAATTTCCCGCGCCGGCCCAGGTTTTGCGCAGCGGGCAGAAGAACTGGTCCGTCTCCAGGTCCACCTCCATCCGCGCCTCGCCCGTCTCCAGGGTCTTCGCGACGAGACGCCATTCCGCCTGTTCACCCGGACCCAGGCTGGCCAGGGCGCCGGTCCGCAGCAGTCCATCCGCCGCCACCACCACCGGGGTGGGGCCGGAACCGCCGACGAAGCTCTGGCGCTGATCCAGCCGCACCGCCAGGCGCACGTTAGCCAGCGGCGCCGCGCCGGGGTTGCGCACGCGCACGAGGTACTCCGCCTCTGTCCCCACCGGCGCCGGCGCTTGCGGGCCGACGATGCGGATGGGCTCGACATCGCTGGCGGAAAAGCGGGTGGCGCAGCGGCTCGTCACGGCCGGCGCCCGCTCGCCCGTGGCGGAACCGGCGAACTCGATGCGCGCGGCCTGGTCCGGGGCGAAGGTCGCGCACACGGTGCGGGCGGCGCCGGGTTCGAAATTGGCGAAGGCCCAGCTCAGCCGCGTGGGATCGCTCACGTCGGCGCCGCCGGAAACGCAGCGCACCTTGGCCCCGGCCGGCATCGGCAGGCTGAGCAGCGCGCGCGGTTCGGTCAGGTCGCCGACGTTGCGCAGGGTGTTGCACACCTGCGCCAGATAGGGGTGCGGCACCTCCTCCGGGGTCTCGCAGCTCAGGTCCAGCGCGTGCCGGGGCGGCGGCAACTGTTCTTCCACCCAGAAATTGCTGCACGCCTTGGGCGTGACCACGCGGTAGCGGCGCTCGCCGGAGATGAAGGAGAACTCGTAGGCGTCGATGGGGGCCTTGCCCGCCCACAGCACGTTGCGCAGCAGGTGCGGGCGGCCCTTGCGGCGGGTGGACATGGCAGGCAGTACGCTGCCGACCGGAATGCTCAAAGCCTGGACCGGGGCTTGCGCGGCCGCGCGCAGGAAGTCGTCCATGCTGCCGGTGTAACCGCTCATGCGCAGCACCCGTTGCACGTCTTCCCGCAGGGCCTCGCTTTGCAGGGTGCGACGCAGATCGTCCGGCGTCTTCAGGGGATCCGCGAAACGGGTCGCCGGGTTGCCAAGATGCGTGGCGCGGTGCATGGGCTCTTGTGAGTGAGCGCTCACAGCCATCCACCACGAGAAGGTCAGGCAGGCAAGGGCAGCGGCGAAGCGGTTCATTGCGAAGTACCGTGTTGCGGGGACGCCTCGAAGTTTACCCGCTAGGGTGCCGGGGCGGGCGGAGCTCCACCCACCCCGGGCCGGGATCACAAGCCCTGCGAGTTGCCGTTCTCAAACCGCTTGAAGGTGACGAAATGAATGGCGCCGCCTATGAGGTTGCGGGGGTTGGTACGCATGCGCTTGTAGGTGCCGTCGCCGTTGGCCTGGAGCTTGCCGCAATTGGAGTCGCTGCTGTCCGTCCAGGTCACGCACAGAGTGCCGCTGCTGTCCACACTCCAGGAGCCGCTGAGTTTTTCGCCCTTCTCATTGACCTGTTTGACAGTGCCATCCGCTGCGAAAAAGCTGGTGTAGTTGAAACGCCCCCTTTCATGCCAGGCGAATACCGTCTTGTCCTTGAGCAGGGTATTGACCGCCTCGGCCGACAGATCGCCGCTGGCTTGGGCGAGCCCGGTCTGCATGACCAGGCCGAGCAGCAGGGCGGGAACGAGGGAAACGCGCGATAAGGTGTGGTTCATGCTGGACTCCTCTCCGAATGATTACGTTAGTCGTGGCCGATGGATCGGCGCTGCGGTTGCCGAAAGCGTGCTGCACCGCACCTTTCGGGCCTGCCGAGTGTCCACCGGCTAGGGCAGAATAACCCCGCGCCAGCTGGCTTGCACAGATCCGCCGGTTCCCCATGCCGCCGGCCTCACCTTGCTGGCCGGCATCTTCCTCCTGAGGTGATCACATGAAACGAATACTCCCGCTATTGCTGGCCCTTGGCCTGGCTATGCCCGCCCTGGCCCATGACCACAAGCACAGCCACCAGCACACCCACGTGCACGGCCAGGCGGAACTGAAGGTGGCGGTGGACGGCGGCCGGCTCGACCTGCGCCTGGAATCGCCGCTGGAGGCGGTGCTGGGCTTCGAGCACGCGCCGCGCAACGACCAGGAGCGGGCGGCGGTGGCCGCGCTGCGCAAGACCCTGGCGGCCGGCGAGCAGTTGTTCGCGCCGACCACGGCGGCAGGCTGCAAGCTCGCGGAAACCCGCGTGAATTCCGACGTGCTGGACGGCAAGCCCGGCGCCGGCCAGGACGGCCACGGCGACGTGGTGGCGGAATACCGCTTCACCTGTGCCCAGCCCGACAAGCTCACCGGCCTGGAGGCCCGCCTGTTCGGCAGCTTCCCCAAGCTGCGCCGCCTGGACGCCCAGGTGGTGAGCGGCAAGGGGCAGAGCGCCCGGCGACTGACGCCGAAAATGCGGCTGCTGAGTTGGTAAGCTAGCGGTCGCCATGACGACTGCCCCCCTCCTCCTCCTGGAAGACCTGGAATTCCGCTGGCCGGGCCAGGCGGAAGCCTGCCTGGACATCCCCCACCTGCGCCTGGAGACGGGCGAGCAGGTGTTTCTGCACGGCGCTTCCGGCTCCGGCAAGAGCACCCTGCTCAACCTGGTGGCCGGCGTGCTGGCGCCGACGCGGGGCCGGGTGGAGGTTCTGGGCCAAGTACTGGGCGAGCTTTCCGCCGCCGATCGCGACCGTTTCCGCGTCGATCACGTCGGCCTGATCTTCCAGCAGTTCAACCTCATCCCCTATCTCTCGGTGCTCGACAACGTCCTGCTGCCCTGCCGATTTTCGCGACGGCGGCGCGAGCGGGCCGTTGATGCGCGCGCGGCGGCGGCCACCCTTCTGCGCCATCTGGACCTGGCCGAAGCGCTCTGGCGACGTCCCGCCACCCAGCTCTCCGTCGGCCAGCAGCAGCGCGTGGCGGCGGCGCGCGCCCTCATCGGCCGGCCGGAACTGCTCATCGCCGACGAGCCCACCTCGGCCCTCGACGCCGCCCGCCAGGAGGCTTTCCTGGAGCTGCTGCGGCGGGAATGCGCGGATTCCGGCGCCGCCCTGCTCTTCGTGAGCCACGACCATCGCCTGCAACAGGGCTTCCCGCGCCGCCTGGCGATGGCCGAACTGAACCGCGTGGCGGCGGAGGCGGCATGACGCATCTGCTGCCGCTGGCCCTGAAGAGCGCCTGGAACCGGCGCTACAGCCTGGGCCTCACCCTGCTCGCCGTGGCCCTTTCCGTCACCCTGTTGCTGGGCATCGAACGTCTGCGCCAGGATGCCCGCGACGGCTTCGCCCAGGCGGTGTCCGGCACCGACCTGGTGGTGGGCGCGCGCGGCAGCGCCCTGCAATTGCTGCTCTACGCCGTGTTCCGCATGGGCGAGGCCAGCCAGAACATGAGCTGGGACAGCGCCCAAGCCCTCGCCGCGCATCCCGCCGTGGCCTGGACCATCCCCGTCTCCCTGGGCGACTCGCATCGCGGCTACCCGGTGCTGGGCACAACGTCCGCCTACTTCGAGCACTTCCGCCACGGCGACAAGCAGCCCCTGGCCTTCGCCGCCGGCAGGCCCTTCGCCGGCCTGTTCGAGGTGGTGCTGGGCGCCGAGGTGGCGCGCAAGCTGGGCTACCGCGCGGGCGATCGCATCACCCTCAGCCACGGCATGGGCGGCGAGGGGCTCGCCGAGCACGGCGACAAGCCCTTCACCGTGGTCGGCATCCTGGCCCCCACCGGCACGCCGGTGGACCGCAGCCTGCACATCGGCCTGCAAGCCCTGGAGGCCATCCACCTGGACTGACAGGGCGGCGCCCCGATTCCCGGCCTGGTCATCCCGCCCGAGCTGGTGAAGAAGTTCGACCTCACCCCCAAATCCGTTACCGCCGTGCTGGTGGGCCTGAAGAGCCGGGCGGCGGTGTTCGCCATGCAGCGCCACGTGGCCGACTACCGCGACGAACCCCTCATGGCCGTGCTGCCCGGCGTAGCCCTGTCGCAGTTGTGGGAGCTGCTGGCGGTGGCCGAACAGGTGCTGCGCGCGGTCTCCGCCCTGGCCGTCGCCGCCGGCCTGGCCGGCCTGGTGGCGGTGGTGCTGGCCAGCCTGGACCAGCGTCGGCGCGAACTCGCCATCCTGCGCGCCAACGGCGCCCGCCCGCGCGACATCTTCCTGCTGCTGGCCCTGGAGGGCGGCGCCGTCACCCTGGCCGGCGCCCTGCTCGGCCTGGCCCTGAAAAGCGCGCTCGTCCTCGCCCTGGCCCCCTGGGTGCAGGCCGAGTACGGCCTGGTCCTGCGCCTGGCCTGGCCCGGCGGCGAGGAACTGTACGCGCTCGGCCTGGTCTTGCTGGCAGGCCTGCTCGCCAGCCTGCTGCCCGGCTGGCGCGCCTATCGTCTATCCCTGGCCGACGGCATGACGCCGCGCCTGTGAGGTTCCCATGCACAAGATCTGGATCCTGCCCTTCCTGCTCGTCTTCTCCCTTGCGGCATCCGCCCAGGGCAAGCCCGACTTCAAGGTGGGCGACCGCCTCCCCGCCGCCGCCGGCAAGGCCAAGACCGCCTACCCGGAGACGAGCTGGGACGACCTGCTGCCCAAGGGCTGGGACCCGCTGGCCGCCTTCAAGGGCCTGGACGTTGCCAAACTGAGCGATTCCGACCCCCGCGCCGACGAGGCTCTGCGCAAGCTGCGCAAGGCCTGGGACGCCGCCCCCGCCAACGAAGCCATGAACGGCCGCAACATCCGCATCGCCGGCTTCCTGGTGCCCCTGGAATGGGGCGACAAGGCCCTGCGCGAATTCCTGCTGGTGCCCTACTTCGGCGCCTGCATCCACGTCCCGCCGCCCCCCGCCAACCAGATCATCCACGTGATCGCCGAAAACCCCGCGAAAGGCATGCAGGCCATGGACCCGGTATGGGTGGAAGGCACCGTGGAAATCGCCCTCTCCACCACGGATATGGGCAATTCCAGCTACCGCATGAAGGCGAAGAGCGTGAGTAAGTACAAGAAATAAGCGGTGTCGAGCCGCCCCTTGCCGTTGGGCGCGAAACGGGCGTAGATTGCCGCAAAACAAGGGGGGGGGTGACATGACCGGCAGTCCCACTTTCTGCAGTCCGCTATCCGTTGAAGTCGCCAGGTATCCAGTAATGGACATTTCCATTGGTAGGCATCGGCTGCCAGATATGGATATGTTTCCATCTATGGAAGTGTCGTCTACTTTACGTTATGCGCCCATGAGAAACGCATCATGGAGTCAGTAATCTCCAGCCTTCACCAATACTGGCTACCGCTCGCAATCTTCTTTAGCCTCTTCTGGGGTGTCCGGAGTGCTTGGCTTTTTAAATCTGCTACGCCATCAAAGTGGGCAACTTTCTTTATTGGAAGCTATCAATTTATTTTCAACTTTATCGGTTCTTTCGCTGGATGGTGCTGTTTTTATGTATTGGTATCAAGACTGGATGGACAACCAGTTTCAACCCGAGATTTTACTGGGGGCGACGTCTTGCTTTTCGTTATTTCACTACTGGCTTTAACTGGTCACTTGCCTCAGGCAATCTATGGGTTCGTACAGGCAGTGGAATCCCTAGCCCAGAAAGCAATCTCCAAAATGACTGGGGTATGATTTTCAGCATAATCACTTGCCGTCAATTGATAATAGTCTTAAATCAATACACTTATGGAGTAAGTCATGGTATCTGGCTATAGAATCCCCACCATATTGGCGTCTATTGCCGCGTCATTATTTGTCGCCGCTTGCGCTACAACTACGCCCGCACAGTTGGCACATTGGTCCGATAGTAAAATTTGCAACTTGGCTGGCCAAAATCCTTGGTTCTACGCACAAGGAGACATCGACAATGCTCGGCAAGAGGCAAAAAGAAGAAAATTAAACTGTGCCGAAGTGATGAATGCTTACTACAAGAGCGGCGAATACGCAACAGATTTGCAACGCAACAGGGACACATTTAATGCCAGCATGGAAATGATGAAGCAGAGTAAACCACAGCCACCTGTGAGACCAATAACATGCATCGATCACGGCAATGGTGTGGTTACCTGTCAATAGCGGTCTGTCTTATGCATAACAAGCTGTTCGAGAAGGGTGCATAGCCAGCAAGCTTTGCTTGCTGGCTATGCGCCCCTCAACGCTGAGGTTAGACTTCTCGTGGACATGACATCACAGAAATACCATCGAATTGACCTTGCAATAGAGCAACTCGAAGTTGCATTGCGCATCTTCTTAAATAGTGGTAGCTACGTTTCAGCACTCACACTTGCTGGCGCAGCGGAAGAGATTTTAGGTACAGCACTATCATCCCAAGGTGGTGATACAGTCCTGAAACGACACTTCGAAACAATGAATTTTACCTATCAAGCTCTACATGGCCGCCCATTGAAATGGCAAGATTTCAAGGATGGAGAAAACCTTGCTCGAAATGCAGCCAAACACATACGAATGCCGAGTGAGACAACAATAACTGTTGACATGCAAGACGCAGCACTTTGGATGTTGGTCAGAGCATGCGCAAACTATGATCGTCTCGGGCTAGAGAGAACCGAGAATATGCAGAGGCTTGACAATTGGTTCTACGAAAACTGGGTTGGAATTACTGATGGCTACGGTGAATAGATCATGAAGCTAAATGGATGGATCAGGCTGTGGCTTGTTCTTACGACAATACATATTACAGGCGTGTCCGCCTGGACAGTCATTGCTTGGCCTTCACTGCCAGTTGTCACATATTCATCAGACCAAAATGGCGTTATTCATATGATCAACCGCACATCAGGAAAACACTATTACTTTGCAAAAGATGTGCCGATTGATATGGCCAAAGATTATATTCGTTTAGAAGAAGATACGGACAAAACAGAAAGTGATATGAGAGAAGCTCTAATAAAGCACTCTATAGCAATCATGCTTATCCCGCCTTTGGTTGTCTTGTTGCTTGGTTATGCGTTGAACTGGATTAGAACAGGATTCAAAAATGGCTAGAAATTCAAGCATGGTCAAGATACAAGCCTCATATGTTCTGGCATTAGCTTCGCTCAGTTCAAATGTCTTCGCAGAGACATCTGCGGTCGACCTTATGGAATCATGTAACAAACCTATGTCAGTTGTAGGGCGCGCAGATGGAAAGCTTCAGGAGATTGCAGAAACCATGGCCCCATTTTGCGAAGGGTATTTATCTGCATACGCAGACGCGTTAGCACTAGAGCGCATTATATGTTTTAAAAGACTGCCCCCACGCCCTGAGTATTTCGAGTCAGTCTTACGGAAATACTTGAAGTCACACCCGCAAAGTGCAGGCGACACAGCCGCATCACTTGTCCGTGCCGCTTTGATTAGAGCTTTCCCATGTAATTGATCAATGATCATATTATTGATGCTAGGCAAACGGGGTCAGAGACGATTAACTTTCTGTGTCAGTGGCCGTCCATCAAGGCCAAGCGCCTGCCTGCCGCGCTGTTTGGCATTGGGTGGATACTGAAACGGCAATCCGGTTCTCATCGCACGCTGACCCGCGAAGGTTGGCCCGATGTTGTCTTTGCGTTTCACGACGGCGATTAAATCAATGGTAAATCAATGGGGTCAGGGTCAAATCAACCATTCATGGAACATAATGTGACCCCGGTCCTTCCGCTTGGAAATAAAATAGAGTCAGAAATTGTATGAAACACCGGTTCGTCGCAGCATGTTTAGTCTGCATGATATCTGTGGAAACTTTTGCCACGGACTTAACTATTGAGCAACTGGGAGAAAAGTGTGATAAGAAGCAATTTGTTATGAGCGGAAGTGGGGAGATTGTTGGCGACAAGCTCAATGACTACTGTTCTGGTTATCTTACAGCAACCTTAGATGCCTTGAGACATATGCCCAATATTAAATGTGATAATGGAGGTCCTCAAGATGTGCACTACTTACTATCAGTATTTAGGACGTATCTTAAGAAGGCCAATCTATCAAACACTGACAATGCATCAAGAGCGCTTTTATCTGCGTACTCACGTGCATTCGGATGCTTTTTTTAGTGTTTTAATGTTATAACAGTGGTGGCGTATAACATGACAGTAAAATTGAATGGATGGCTGCGGTTGTGGGTTGTTTTATCTGTGGTATCTATAACCCCATTTGGTTATTTTGTGTTTTCTAATCTTGCAACCGCTGTGGATATACCGCATGACGACGCCTATTATTTACGATTGAACGATGAGGACAGGAAGAAACTAATCATTAAGCCAAATAATACAATTGGAAATAGTGATGTGCATTCTGCCACGTCTGTGAGTATTCCTAATGGGCACACACTACATTTTGACAAGGATTACAATGTCGCCGCCATTGAACAGGTAAGTAATCACTATTTTGACATCTTGAAAGAAGAATCCAAAAGGCGAAACTTGTCTCTTGTTCTGAGTAATATACTCGCCTGGCTCTCTATAAACATATTAATCTATGCAGTCGGCTACGGTATTGCATGGGTAATAAGTGGTTTTAAGCAAAGGTTCTAAAGCGTTACGAAAATGGAAGGACATTGCCAGGCTTTCAGGGCCACAAGGACTGAGAGCCATCAAGGGGTTTCACGATGAAGCCCTGTCTGGCGAGTGGAAAGACCATCGATCCTCTCGGCTCGGGCTTCAGTTGCGGGTGATCTACCGGGTTGTTGCCAGCGTAATGCAGATTCAGGTTGTCCAAGTCACCGCCCACGATTACAGGAGACCATGAAATGAAAGAGTTCCGCCCTGCTAAAAAACGCATCGAGGTCTCGGTGGGAGAGTCTGTCCGCATTCTGCGCGAACTCCAGGAGTTGAGCCAAAGCCAACTCTCCGAACTTACCGGCATTCCTCAAGCGACCATTTCCGCCATCGAGAACAGTCGCGTTAATTTGGGTGTTGAACGCGCCAAGGTACTCGCCCGCGCCCTTAACTGCCATCCCGCTGTTCTCGTATTCCCCGGCTGGGAGGTTTCGCTTGAGCGCGCCGCATAAGGCGGCGATGACCTCGGTCCGATAGGCCAATGGTAGGCCAATGGGGTCAGAGTCAATCAACCTTCAAGCCACGATGAAACCCGCCCGACGCCTTCACTCCTTACATCCCTGACTCCATGTCCGCCGAACGCATCGAAAAACTTCTCGAAGACATCCGCTTTCTCGATCCCGCGCGCTTCGAGCTTGTGCAGTCGCTGCGGGAGTTGATCCTCGGCCTGGGCGCTCGGGGCGGCTGCGAGGCCTTGATACGTGGGTGGTGCGCCGCAAGCGGGTTGCGCCCAGGCGTGGTTTTCGCGGTGGCGCCGGGCTTGTCCGTGGCCCTCCTGTCCGTCGTCTATGTCGCGGACCGGGCCGTGCCCGGCACCACCACGTCTTCGGCGCTTGCCGGGCTGTTCTAGCCGGGCGTCCCAATACCGAGGATTACAAGCATGCAGCAATGGGTTTTTCTGTCCGTGGCGATCGTCAGCGAAGTCGTCGCGACTTCGGCGTTGAAGGCGTCCGAAGGTTTTACCCGCTTATGGCCGTCCGTCATCGTCACCGTCGGCTATGCATCCGCGTTCTACTTTCTGTCGCTCACGCTGAAGACCATCCCGATCGGCGTGGCTTATGCGATTTGGTCCGGCGTGGGCGTTGCGCTGATCGCCCTGATCGCCTGGCTGTTCTTCGGGCAGGTGCTGGACACGCCCGCGCTCATCGGTCTGGCGCTGATCATCGCCGGTGTGGTGGTCCTCAATGTGTTCTCGAAGACGCTCGCCCACTGATGGCCGGGCGGCCGGAAATATTCACGGCGATTGGCGGGTTCCCAGGCTGCTTTTCAGCGCATCTCCCAGCTCCCGCCAGGAAATGGCCGGGAAAGGACTACGCGGCTGCCCCTGGTCGCCACCCATGACGACCATGCCCTGAGTGGATCCGGCCAGCGCGTCGAACCTGTCCAGGGCCGCGCTGTACCTCGTCGAGGATGGCGCCCTCGGGGAACTGGCCGAGAAAGCGGCGCGGATCAGCCAGGGCAAAGGCGCGGGTATCGGCATCTTCCAGGCTGGCATAGGGTTTGTCCGGAAAGACGGCACGGGCCAGGGTGGTCTTGCCGGCCTGACGCGGGCCGGTGAGGGCGACCACGGGGTACCAGCCGGCAAGCTGGCGAAGACTGGAGGCGGCTTCACGAGGGATCGGGGCGAATCCGAGGCTCTTTCGTGCAAATGGTCAATTGAATTGAGAAATTGCACGTTCCATTCTCGTTGGCGAGGTGGCTGCGCGGGAAATCAGGTCGGGTATTCCGCGTCGATCTTCACGGAGCCGGAGGAGAAATCGTGGGTCCACATGGTAGCGACCTGGGTAACCTTAACGATGAGCCGGGGTGGAGCGATGCATCCACGGTTTCCGGATGACGCACAATGCGCGTCTTATTGTTGAAATCAAGGGCGTATCTTGGAAATCACCTTGTTGTGGATCTTGTCCGTCATCCTGATTCTGCTGGGCCTGGCGGGCACCGTGCTGCCTGTTCTGCCGGGCACCGTGCTGGTCTGGGGCGGCATCGTGCTGGGGGCCTGGATCGACGATTTCGCTCGTGTCGGCATGACCACCGTGGTGGTGATCACCGTGCTGGCGGTGCTGGCCTGGGCCTTGGACTATGTCGCCGGGCTCCTCGGCGCTAGGAAAGCCGGCGCCAGCAAACTGGCTCTGCTGGGGGCGGCAGTGGGCACGGTGCTGGGTCTTTTCATGGGCCTGGTGGGCGTGTTCTTCATGCCCCTGGTCGGCGCCGCAGTGGGCGAGTACCTGGCGCGGAGAGACCAGGCCCGCGCCGTCAAGGTCGGGGTCGCCACCTGGGTCGGCATCATGCTGGGGCTCATCGCCAAAGTGGGGCTGGCATTTATCATGGTGGGCATTTTTGTCGCGGCCCTGCTGTTTTGAGAGGGTTCCGGGCGCTTGGAGTGGGGAAGTGGCACCGAGGATGCAGAGGGTTGTTCGGGTCGCATACGATTTGCCGCATTCCGCGGTAAAGCAATAAGAGAGGAGAACCATGGAACAGACCGCCTACACAGGAAGCACGCGATGGGACGAGCTCGAAGTCAACCGCATCCCCCTTGGCCAGCCGTTTACCTGGCTGGCCAAGGGCTGGCGCGATATCGGCTCGGCGGGGCTCTACAGCCTGCGCTACGGCGCGGGCATCGTGCTGATCAGCGGACTGATCACCTGGCTGGTGTGGAGCACGGACAGCCTGTTCATGCTGCCCTTCCTGGTCGCCGGCTTTTTCATCGTCGCGCCACCACTGGGCATCGGCCTGTACCTGATGAGCGCGCATCTGGAGCGGGGCGAGCCCCTCGCGGGGTGCAGCGCGTATCAGGCCTGGAAGCTCAACCAAAGCCAGGTGTCCATGGTCAGCACCGGCTTCACCATTCTCCTGAACATCTGGTTTGTCGCCAACGTCGGACTGTTCGCGCTGCTCTATGAGGGCAGCTCACCGACATTCGACAACTTTGTCGCTCGCGTATTTCTGTCCGAGGAGGGGTTCACGTTCACCCTCGCCAGCATCCTGGTCGGTTTTGTGATCGCCTGGTGTGCCTTCGCCATCAGCGTCATCACCGTGCCCATGCTCATCGATCGCCAGGTGGATGGCTTTACCGCGATTCGCTTCAGCATCAAGTCGGTGCTGGGCAACATGCCCGCCATGATGCTGTGGGCCAGCCTGATCGTAGGCATCGTCGGGCTGGGCATGGCCACCTTCTATCTGGGGCTGGTCATCGCCCTGCCCCTGATCGGGCACGCCAGTTGGCATGCCTACCGCGACCTGGTGCCGGCCGGCGGGTAAGGCGGCGGCAAGTAACGGCGACTACTCAGACTTCGGCGGCGCAACCTTTCCCGGAACCTGCCGCAAACGATGCGACCAGTATTTCGGTTGCCTGCTGTGATGAGCCACGGCCAGAACAACGATTTCATCCGCCAGTACGCTATAGACGAGATCGTAGGGGTAACCGGAAAGAATGAATCGCCGCGCCCGCCGGGAGATGGGTGGCGCGGCAAGCGGGAACAAGGCGATAGAGCGCCGCGCTTCCTGGACGCGCAACCAGAAACCCTCCGCCGCGCGGGGACTGCGTTCACGATACCAGGCCAGCGTTTCCGCCAATTCGGCACTGGCGACGGACAGCAGGCGAACCTTCATTACCCCAGGAATTCCCTGCGCAGCCGGGCCATCGCCACATCGAAGTCCTCCGCCTCGATCTTCCCCGCCTCATAGGCCGCGAGGCGGTCCTCGCTTTCCCTGGCCCAGGCTTCCTGCCATTGCGCATCGGGCGGGCTGAACAACTCACCCAGCGCGTCGAGCAGTGCGACCCGCTCCTCCGCCGACAGGACTTTCGCTTGCTCGACCATGGCCTCAACTCGGGTGTTCATGATGGCTCCTTCTTGTGCCTGCTGGACCTCATAGGGGGAATGATAGAAGGTTCAGGTCCGATATTCCGCGTTGATCTTCACGTAGTCGTAGGAGAAGTCGCAGGTCCACACGGTGGCCACCGTATTGCCCCGCGCCAGGTCCACGCGCACGGCGATCTCCGGGGCGGCCATGACGCGGGCGCCCTCGGCTTCCTGGTAGGACGCGGCGCGGCCGCCGTTTTCCGCGACCAGCACGTTGCCCAGCCAGAGGCGGATGCGATCCACGTCCAGATCCTCGATGCCGGCGTAGCCGACGGCGGCGAGGATGCGGCCGAGGTTGGGGTCGGAGGCGAAGAAGGCGGTCTTCACCAGGGGCGAGCGGGCGATGGCGTAGGCCACCTGCTTGCACTCGGCCTCGTCCTTGCCGCCTTCGACGCGCACTTCCATGAACTTGGTGGCGCCCTCGCCGTCGCGCACGATGGCCTGCGCGAGCTGGATCATGACCTCGGTGACGGCGGCTTGCAGGCTGGCGAAGCGGGAATCGCCGTCATCCATGATCACCGGCGCCGGGGTGGTTCCAGTGGCGATGAGGATGCAGGAGTCGTTGGTGGAGGTGTCGCCGTCGACGCTGATGCAGTTGAAGGACTTGTTCACGGCGTGGCGCAGCATGGCTTCCAGGGCCTCGCAGGACACCGGCGCGTCGGTGGCGAGGAAGGACAGCATGGTGGCCATGTTCGGGTGGATCATGCCGGAGCCCTTGGCGATGCCGGTGACCGCGAACTCCACGCCATCGAGCGCCACCTTGCGGCTGGCCGCCTTGGCGACGATGTCGGTGGTCATGATGGCCTCGGCGGCGGCGGCCCAGTTGGCGGGCTTGAGGTCGGCGACGGCGGCGGGCAGGGCGTTGATCAGCTTGCCCACCGGCAGGGGTTCCAGGATGACGCCGGTGGAGAAGGGCAGCACCTGTTCCGGCAGGAGGCCCAGCTCGGCGGCGACGGCGGCGCAGGTCTCGCGGGCGCGGGCGAGGCCGTCGGCGCCGGTGCCGGCGTTGGCGTTGCCGGTGTTGACCAGCAGGGCGCGGATGCCCTGCTCGCCGTGCAGGTGTTCCTTGCAGACGGTGACCGGGGCGGCGCAGAAGCGGTTCTGGGTGAACACGCCGACGACTTCCGAGTCGGCGGCGAGGCGCATCACCAGCACATCGCGGCGACCGGGCTTCTTGATGCCGGCGCTGGCGATGCCCAGCTCGACACCGGGAACGGGCAACAGGGAGTGAGGATCGGGGGCGGACAGGTTGACGGGCATGGCGTACTCCAGGAAAACACTAGGAATCGGGGGTGGAAGGCTCGACGGCCTCCGTCGGCAGGGTGAAACAGAAGCGGGCGGGGCGGGCGCGATCCAGCCACAGCTGGCCGCCGTGGGCCTCCACCAGGGTGCGGCTGATGGCCAGGCCGAGGCCCATGCCCTCGGTCTTGCTGGTGGCAAAGGATTCGAACAGCTTGTCCTCCATGTCCGCGCGGACGCCGGGGCCGTTGTCGGCGACGCAGACGCAGACCTGGTCGGCGCCCTGCCGCGTCACCTCGACCTTGATGTCGCGCCACAGGCTGGGCTGTTCGCCGAGGGACTCCACTGCGTTGGCCAGCAGGTTGTGCAGTACGGTGCCCATCTGCACGCGGTCGGCGTAGAGGCGGGGCAGCGCGGGTTCGAACAGGGTCTGCACGGCGATGCCCTGGCGCTCGGTACGCCGGCGCACGTGCGCCAGGCTCTCCTCCACCAGGGCCTGGGCGGTGAAGCTCTCCGGGCGCAGGCCGCCGCCACGGAAGAACTCGCGCAGCCGGCGCATGACGCGACCGGCGCGATTGGCTTCGCGGTCGATCTTGTCCAGGGTGTCGGCGAGCAGTTCGGCGTGGCGCGCGGGGTCTTGCAGCATGCTGCGGCCGGCGCGCGCGTAGTTGGCCACCGCCACCAGCGGCTGGTTGAGTTCGTGCGCGATGGCCTGCGCCATTTCGCCGGCCGCCGCCAGGCGCATGGCCTGGTTGAGCTCGGCCTCGCGTTGCAGCAGGCGTTCCTCGGCGGCGCGCCGGGTGCTGACCGCCAGCCCCAGGAACAGGCCGGTCACCGCCAGGCCGAGCATGAGCATCTGGAATTCCACCACCGTCACCACTTGCAGGCCGCGCCATTCGAGGATGGCGTTGATGCCGATGTGGCAGGCCGCGAGGGCCACGGTGGCGCCCTGGATGCCGTAGCGCATGGCGGTCCAGATCAGGGGCAGGAACAGCAGATAGAAGAACTTGAACTCGTCGGTGTACTTGAGGGCGAAGATCACCCACAGGGCGAGGGCGATGGCCAGAGCCTGCAACACCATCTCGCGTTCCGGGCGGAAGGCGTTCCAGTCGTCGCGCGCGTGCACCAGCACCAGGGGGACGATGACCAGCAGGCGAATGAGCGCGCCCACCCAGTAGTTGACCAGATCGGCGAGCCAGGCCCAGACGTCGGGGGCCGCCTCCGGGCTGCGCGAGAACACGTGCACGCCGGAATCGAGCCAGGCCGCCAGCACCGCCACCAGCAGGAACCAGGACAGGTCGCGCTGGCTGGAGAGCTGCGGATCGAAGCGCAAACCGCGCAGCAGCCAGGCTGCCAGGGCCATCAGGCCGAGCATGAGCAGGGTGGCGGCCCACAGCGCCGGCAGCCATTCGGCAGGCAGGCCATAGAGGGGAATGCCCGCGAGGAAGGTGACGACGATGAGGAAGGGTGCGTAATGCAGCCCGTACAGCAGCAGGAAGGCCAGGGTCAGGCCCGGTGGCGGCGTCCACGGCGCCAGGGCCAGGGGCAGGATGGTCTGCGGGTTGCTGAGCGCGTCCAGCGCCATGCTGCCTATGCCATAGGCGAGCAGGACCTTCCAGGAGATCGCGAACGAGGTTTCCGGAGGGGCGCTGCGCTTGGAGCCTATTTCAGCAGGCGAGTCCATGCAGCCCGCACAGATGGCGTTTGGCCACGGCCAGCACGATCCACAGCCAGAACAAAAGGAAGAAGGCGATCAGGGGCACGTGCGCGTCGATGATGAAGCGTGGCAGGACGAAGCGCGTCGCCTTGACCACCGGCGCAGTGACCGCCTGCAGGACCTTGTAGAAGATGTTCTGGTGGCGGTACTTGCCCGCCAGCAGGGCGAGCACGCCCTGGCCCAGGAGGGCGAAGCCGGCGACCTCCACGAGGACGCGCAGGATGGACACCAGCAGGAGATCGAGGGGCATGGAGGCGGTGGATGGGGTCGGTGGAAGTGCGTATTTTATCTTGCCGAGCGCCGCCGACGCCGGGAAAATCGCCCTTCCGTCCGCCGACCGCCGCCATGAACTTCGACCATTTCCGTTACACCCTGCGCGCCATCGTCTTCGACTGGCTGCGCATGCCGGACAAGTCCGCGGAAGCCTATGTCGAGAGCTTCCGCGCGAATCCGCGCGACGTCCGCGCGGCGCGCAGCATCGCCTGGATCCACGCGCGCAAGAAGCGCTGGGCGGCGGCGGCGGACTGGTTCGACAAGGCCCTGGCGCTGGAGCCGGAGCATGCCGACACCTGGTACAACCTGGGTTACGCGCGCGAGCAACTCGGCAACCCGGAGGGTGGCCTGGTCGCCCTGCGCCGCGCCGTCGAGCTGAACCCCAAGCACGACCTGGCCTGGTACGGTATCGGCATGATGCATGCCCATCAGGGCGACCACGCCGCCGCCGCCGAGGCCCTGGAACAGGCCGCGACCTTGCAGCCGATGAACGGGGTGGCCTGGTATGCCCTGGGCATGGCCCGCTACCACAACAACCAGCCGGACAAGGTGGAGGCGGTCATCCGCCACCTGGTGGACTACGAGCCGCAGACCGCGAAGCGCCTGATCCACGACGCGCAACGCAGCGACCTGCAAGATCTGGTTGCCCATCTGCCCGGGCGCTGATCCGCACTTCCCGTTCCCAGAAAAGACAAGGCCCGCAGATGCGGGCCTTGTCTTTTCTGGGAACCACCCCGGCAGGCCGGGGTGGTTGCACCGCGGGGCTTAGGCCGCCTTGGTGTTGATGTCGCCTTCCAGGCTGGGGTAGCGCACGTGGTCGACCAGATCCTGGATCTCCTTGGACGGGGCCGGGGAGAGCAGGGAGCCGATGATCACGCCCAGGAAGCCGGCGGGCATGCCGAAGATGCCGGCGGAGATGGGCTTGATGCCGAACCATTCGTTGGCCGCGACGCCGCCGAAGAAGTCGTAGGTCGTGAACATGTAGTACATGCACACGGCCAGGCCGGCGATCATGCCGATGACGGCGCCCAGGTAGTTGGCGCGCTTCCAGAACACCCCGAGGACCAGGGCCGGGAAGAAGGCCGAGGCCGCCAGCGAGAAGGCCGCACCCACCAGGAACAGGATGTCCCCCGGCTTCAGCGAGGTCACGTAGGCCGCGACCAGGGCCACCACCAGGAGCAGGACCTTGGAGATGGTGATGCGGCGGACGGTGGACGCGTTGGGGTCGATCATCTTGTAGTAGACGTCGTGCGACAGGGCGTTGGCGATGGTCAGCAGCAGGCCGTCGGCGGTGGACAGCGCGGCGGCCAGACCGCCGGCGGCGACCAGACCCGAGATGACGTAGGGCAGCCCGGCGATCTCCGGCGTGGCCAGCACGATCAGGTCGCCGCCGATGGTGATCTCGGCGAGCTGGATCAAGCCGTCCTTGTTCATGTCGACGATCTTCATCAGCGTCGCATCCACCGCCGACCAGTTGGATACCCAGGCTGGCAGCGAGGCGAATGACGAGCCCACGAGGCTGTTGTACACCTCGAACTTCGCCAACACGGCCAGGGCCGGGGCGGTGAAGTAGAGCAGGAAGATGAAGAACAGCGACCAGAACACCGACTTGCGCGCATCACGCACCGAGGGGGTGGTGTAGTAGCGCATCAGGATATGCGGCAGCGAGGCGGTACCCACCATCAGGCACAGCACCAGGGTGATGAAGTTGAGCCGCTTGGTGTCGGAGGCCTTCTTGTCCTCGGCCTTGGCCTTGGCGATTTCCTCCGGCGTGGCGTTCGGATTTTCCTTCATCAGTTTCGCCTCGGCGCCCTTGCCGGAGAAGGGGGTGGCATGGCCCGCGACCGGACCGGCCTTGCCCTTGGCGCCGGCCTCGGCCTTCTTCCAGCTTGCCTGCAGCGCTTCGACGTTGGGCGGGAAGTCCTTGACGGCCTTCTCGGCGCCGGCGATGGCCTTGGCGTCCGGCTCGGGGGCGGCCTTCAGGTCAGTGACCTTCTGTTCCACCTTGGCCTTCTGCTCGGCGTAGAAGGCGGCACCATTGCCGGCCTTCACCGCCTCGTCCAGGGCCTTGAGCTTGTCGCCCATCTCCGTCGCCTTCTCCTTGTGGATCGCGCGCACGGTGGCTTCGGCCGCGCCCTTGGGCGTATCCGGATTGTTCAGCTCCTTCTCAAGCTGGGTCACCTGCTGCAGGACGCTGCCGTAGGCGATCTGCGGGATCGGGTTGCCGGTAATTTTTACCGACAGCCACACCACCGGGATCATGTAGGCGATGATCAGGATGATGTACTGGGCCACCTGGGTCCAGGTGACGGCGCGCATGCCGCCGAGGAAGGAACACACCAGGATGCCGGCCAGGCCGACGAACACGCCCACCTGGAACTCCAGGCCGGTGAAGCGGCTGGTGATCAGGCCGACGCCGTAGATCTGCGCCACCACGTAGACGAAGGAGCAGATGATGGCCGCCAGCACGCCCAACGTCCGCGGCAGGTTGCCGCCGTAGCGGGCGCCCAGGAAGTCGGGGATGGTGAACTGGCCGAACTTGCGCAGGTAGGGCGCCAGGAACAGCGCCACCAGCACGTAGCCGCCGGTCCAGCCCATGACGAAGGCGAGGCCGTCATAGCCGGTCAGGTACAGGGTACCCGCCATGCCGATGAAGGATGCCGCCGACATCCAGTCCGCGCCCGTCGCCATGCCGTTGAACAGCGCAGGCACGCGACGACCGGCGACGTAGTACTCGGACACGTCGGCGGTCTTCGACATGATGCCGATGCCGGCGTAGAGGGCGATGGTGGCGGCCAGGAAGATGTAGCCGATCCACTTGGGCGACAGGCCCATCTGCTCCAGGATGGCGAGGACGATGACGAAGGCGATGAAGCCGCCGGTATAGAAGCTGTAGTACTTCTTCAGCTGATTGAAGAAGGCCTGGTTGGAAGATACCGCGTTGGCCATGTCAGTCCTCCCCTTCGTGGACGCCATAGTCTTTGTCCATCTGGTTCATCTTGTTTGCGTAGAACCAGATAACAATGACGTAGATGATCAAAGCTCCCTGGGCGCCCATGTAGAAGGCGAAGGGAAAGCCCGCGATGACGATTTCGTTGAGTTCCTTGGCGAACCAGATCACGACGAAGGTCACTACGAACCAGATGGCGAGCAGAACTGCGGTCAGCCGCAGATTCTTGCTCCAATACTCACGGTGCTTGTCCGTCAGTTGCATTGCGCTCCTCCATTTGGAAACAAGGTGGCACTGTCTGGGAAGCCCGCGTGAGCAGACCCTCCTCCCCCAGACCCGTGCGCAGACAGCCACGCAGCGGCTCGCGGAGTATAGCCGGAAAGAGGCCGGCTCAAGCCAATTGGAAAAGAAATAAGCCGTTGATTAGAAAGGGCTAATTTTGCGGCGCACAAATGCGAAGCCGGCCAGCCGGCTCAGCCGGTCCAGTTGATCCAGCGCTGCGCTTTCTCGAGATCCTGCAGATTGCGGTAACAGGAGGACTGCTTGTCGCGCGCCAGCGGCAGCGCGCAGAGGAACAGTTGGGCGGTGGCCAGGGCGTCGGCGAGCGCGCTGTGGCGCGCGAAATTGCTGATCTCGAAGTAGTTGGACCAGTCGTCGAGGGCGCGGTAGCGTTGCGCGAACTGGGGCAGCAGGCCGGGCATGACGTAGGCCAGGTCAAGCCACGGGTGCTTGAAGTCGAAGCCCAGGTATTCCTTGACCGCGCGTTTGATCATGGTCTGGTCGAAGGTGACGTGAAAGGCCACCAGGGGCGACTTGCCGAGGAAATCGAGGAAGCGCAGCAGCGCCTCCGCGGGCTCCAGGCCCTCGCGCTGGGCCTCGCCGCCGATGCCGTGGATGAGGATGTTGTCCTTGGTGCTGATGCGGTCCTGGCGCAGCACGATCTCGAAGCTGTCGGCCATTACCACCTCGCCGTTTTCCACCGCGCAGGCGCCGATGGCGATGAGGCGGTCGCGCGCCAGGTCGAGGCCGGTGGTTTCCACGTCCACCACGACGTAGCGGGTGGCATCGAAATCCTCGGAAAGATCGGCCTCGGGCCGTCCGCTCCAGGCGTCCAAGCGGCCGCTCAGGGCGGGATCAAGGTGGACGCGGCGGCCGAACAGGCGATCGAGCAATCCCATGGCTTACACCTTGTAGTCCAGGGCCAGCCGGGCCTGCACCTTGCGCGCCTGGCGGAAGGATTCCTTGAGGATGCGGCGGTCCAGATCGTTGAGTTCGTCCGGATCGATGCGGTTATCCATCGCCTTGCCCGCCTGCATTTCCTCGTGCTGGCCATGCAGGCGCAGCATCTGGATGAAGAAGAAGGAGGACAGCCAGGCCTCCACCTCGGACTCCGGGATGTTCAGCTTCGGGGCCGCCCCGCGCAGGCGCGGGGCGGTGCCAGTGGCGGCGACGCCGGTGGCCAGGGCGAAGACCCGGGCGGCATCGACGAAGGGCGTGGTGCCGTTCAGCTTGAGATCCAGGGTGTTGGCCTGGTCGCCCTCGCCATCCACCACGAAGTCCCGTACCAGGCCGAGCGGCGGCCGGTTGCGCAGGGCGTTGGCCGCCATCTGGTGCAGGAAGCGCGGGTTCGCGGTGGTCTTGGACAGCAGCCAGGCTTGCAGTTCCTCGGCCAGTTGCTCCTTGCCCAGCAGCGGCCGGAAGTCGAAGAAGATGCTGGCGTTGAGCAGGGATTCCGGGTCGCCGGCATCGATCCAGCGCGAGAAGGTGGCCTTCCATTCATCCAGCGACAGGCACCAATTCGGGTTCATCGCCATGATCTCGCCCTTGCACAGGGGGAAGCCACAGGCGTCCAGGGCGCGGTTGATGCGCTCCGCCAGCGGCAGCAGGCAGGCGCGCGCCTGCTCCACGGTCTCCCCCTCGGGCACGGTGAAGATGAGTCCGTTGTCCTGGTCGGTGGACAGCGTCTGCTCCAGCCTGCCTTCGGAACCGAAGGCCAGCCAGCAGAAGTGATAGCGGCAGTCCTTGGTGGCGGAGCACTCCAGTTCGATGACGCGCTGGGTGAGCAGGTCGTTGAGGGTGGAGAGGATCTGCGTGAGCTGCTCGGCGGCGACGCCCTGGGCCATCATGTTGTGGCCCAACTGGCGGATGTCCTCGGCGGCGCGCACCAGGGTGTTGAGGTCCATGGCACTACGAATGGCGGCGGAGATCTGGGTGACGCCCACGCGTTGCAGGGAGAACAGGTCCTTTTCCGAGATCACCCCGGTCAGGCGGCCGGCGTCCGCCACCAGCACGTGGCGGAAGCCGTGCCGGGCCATGAGCATGGCGGCCTCGAAGGCGTGGGCGGTGGAAGGCAGGGAGACGGGGTTCGGCGTCATCACCTCGCGCATCGGGGTGGCGAGGTCGGTGGCGGGCAGGATGACGCGGCTGATGAGGTCGCGCACCGAGAACACGCCCACCGGGCGGTCGCCGTCCTCCACCACGACGATGGCGCTGATACGGTTTTCCTGGATGGTGTCCAGAGCCTCGCGCAGCGGGGTTTCCGGCCGGCAGGTCACCGGCTTGCGCCGGGCGATGCTGGACAGGGGGCTGCGCAGCGACTGTTGTTCCGCCGTGGAGGCGGCATAGCGCGCCTGCACGCTGCGCTGCGAGCGTTCCAACAGGGTGGCGATGCGACGCGTGCAGAAATCCTGGAACACCGGGGACAGGCGCAGCAGTTCGCGGAACTCGTCGGCCGACAGCTCATAGGTGAAGACGTCGGTGATGGCGGTGAAGGTGGAGATCGCCACGCGTCCGCCCAGCAGGGCGCCGAGCGGGAAGGATTCGCCCTCGTGCAGTTCCAGCCAGGCCCCACCGGTGCCGCTTTGCTCCACCTGCACGGCGCCCTGCTTGATGATGTACAGGCGCTTGACGTCGCCGTGCTCCGGCGACAGCAGCACCTCGTTCTTGCCGTAGTAGGCCAGCTTGAGCCGCTCGGCCAGCCAGATCAGGTGTTCCCGCGCCATGCTGTCGAAGGGCGCGAAGCGGCTCAGGTGTTCGGCGGTGGCCAGGATGAGGGAGTTGGGAGCGGGCATGGCGGTTGGCTGGCACGAAAACCAATAGCTTATGCCATCGGGCGGGGTTGCAGGAATGCTCGCGCGCGTGGGGCGGTATTCAGGCTCAGTGCCGGAGCGGCAGACGGATATCCACGCGCAGGCCGCCGCCCGTTGCGTCGGCGAGCCGGATCTCGCCGCCGTGCATGACGGCCACCTGCCTGGCGATGGCGAGGCCGAGGCCGCTGCCGGGTACCTCCGCGCCGGCCAGACGCTGGAAGCGCTCGAACACCCGTTCCCTTGCCTCGGGCGGGATGCCGGGGCCGGTGTCGCTGACGGTCAACAGCGCCACTTCCGCGTCCGCCCGCAGTTCCACGTCCACGCGCGCCCCCGGCGCGCAGTAGCGCAGGGCGTTGTCGATGAGGTTGCGCAGCAGCATACGCAGGCTCGCGCTCTCGCCCATCAGGGTGAGGGACACGCACTCGCCGACGCCCAGGTCGATGCCGCGGGCGTCGGCCAGCGCGGAGAAATCGGCGACGCATTCCTTGATCAGCGCGTCCAGGGCCAGCGGCTCGAATTGCACGCGCCGCGCGTCCGGTTCGAGGCGGGCCATGTTCAGCAGTTGTTCCACCAGATGGGCGGCGCGATCGACGCCCGCCGCCAGTTGCTCCAGCGCGTGCTCGCGCGTGGCGGCATCCTGCGCCCGGCTGGCGAGCTGGGATTGCAGGCGGATGGCGGTGAGCGGACTGCGCAGTTCGTGGGCGGCGTCGGCGATGAAGCGGCGCTGGCCGGCCATGGCCCCGTCCAGACGCGTGAGCAGGTCGTTGAGGGCATCCACCAGGGGCGCGACCTCGCTCGGCAAGCCCGCGCTGTCCAGCGCCTGCAGCCGCGGCGCGCCACGCTGCACGATCTCCCCGCGCACCTGTTCGAGGGGGGCCAGCGCGCGCGCCACGGCGGCGCGGATGAGCAGGCCGAGAACCACTACCAGCAGGCCCAGCGGGATGAATAGCCAGGGCACAATGTTGGCGAACTTGCGCGCGCGGTTGGCCATGTTCGACGCTACCTGGATGGTGAGGCCGCCCTCCTTGAGGGCATATACGCGCCATTCGGTCTGGTCCCAGTCGACCACATGGAGGCCCGGCTGTTGCAGTGGCGGACCGATGTCGTCGATGGAGGAATTGAGCAGGCGACCGTCGGACGCCCAGATCTGGCTGATGAACTGGCCGCGATCGTTGCGGACTTCCTCGTCGTCCTCGTATTCGACGCCGTGGCGTACCACCGAGTAGGCGATCTGTTCCAGGCCGAAGTCGCGGATGCGGTTGAAGCCGTCCCAGGCCAGCAGGTAGGTGACGACGCTGGCGAGGATGCCGGTCAGCAGGAGCGCGCTGATCTGCCAGAGCAACAGGCGGCCGCGGATGGAGTTCATTGCCGTGTCGGCGCCGCCGCGTCCGCGGGGGCGGCTGGCTCCGCCAACTTGTAGCCGACGCCGCGCACGTTGCGGATCCAGTCGGCGCCCAGTTTGCGCCGCAGGTTGTGCAGGTGGACCTCGACGGCGTTGCTCGCCACTTCCTCGCCCCAGCCGTAGAGGCGGTCTTCCAGTTGCTCGCGGGACAGCACCGCGCCCGGCTTTTGCAGGAGGGCTTCCAGCAGCGAGAACTCGCGCTGCGACAGGGACAGCGGCTTGTCGTCGAGGGTGGTTTCCCGCGTCAGTGGGTTCAGGCACAGGCCGCCCAGGCACATGTGGCTCTGCGCGCGGCCGCCCAGCCTGCGCAGCAGGGCATGGATGCGGGCGATGAGTTCGTTCAGGTCGAAGGGCTTGGTGAGGTAGTCGTCGGCGCCCAGGTTGAGGCCGGCGATCTTGTCCGTCACCGTGTCCCGCGCCGTGATCACCAGCACGGGAATGTCGATCTGGTCGCGGCGCAGTTCGCGCAGCAGGGCGACGCCGTCCAGGCCGGGCAGGCCGAGATCCAGCAGCAACAGTGCGTAGCCGCCAGCGTGCACGGCGCTGCGCGCCTCGCGTCCGTCGCGCACCCAGTCCGCGGCGAAGCCCGCCTGCTTGAGCCCCTGCACCAGGCTGGAGCCGATCATCGGGTCGTCTTCGGCGAGTAGCAGTTTCATGGACGAATTATCGTGCCAGGTCCGACGAGTGGGTGACGAGGCATGAAAAAAGCGGGGCGAACCCCGCTTTTGCAGTGCCGTGAGCGCCGATTACTTCTTGGCGGGCTCGGCGGGCTTGGCGGCGTCAGCGGCGGGAGCAGCCTTATCAGCCTTCTTGGCTTCCTTCTTGGCGGGCTTGGCTTCCTTCTTGGCGGCGGCGGCGTCGGTGGCGGCCACGGCGGCGGGAGCGGCCTTGTCGGCGGGCTTGGCGTCAGCGGCCTGGGCGGCGCCGAAGGCGAACATGGAAGCGGCGGCGAGCAGGGCCATCAGGGTCTTGTTCATGGGGATCTCCAATTGAATGTAAGGAAAGGTGCCATACACGATGTCTGGCGGAGGGCATTTTCCGTGTGGTGACTTAACAGAGACTTAAGAAACTGAATTTTTTCCCGCCATGAAAAACCCCCGGACAGGCCGGGGGTCGCGGACGTGGGGTCGGGGTGGGGCTTCAGTGTGCCGTCGCGCCTTCCGCGTGGATGCCTGTGTTCTGGCGCACGTAGAGTTCGTCCCACATCTCCTCGGCGCGCTTGTCGCGGAACATCAGCGAGAACACGATCACGCAGAGGAAGCCCAGCGGGATGGAGATGAGGCCGGGGTTCTTCAGCAGGAAGAAGGGCTTCTCCAGGCCCATCATGCTGGTGGTCTGGCCGTCGAACTTCCTCAGGTCGGACTCCGCCTTGGCCTTGGCCTTCTCGGTGGCGGCGATGTCCTTCTTGACCTTCTCGATGTCCTTGGCGTCGGTCAGGGTGGCCAGCTTCTCGTTCAACAGGGTCAGCTTCTCGGCCGCCCCCGGTTTGGCCGGCTTCTCGATGGAAGCGGCCTTGGCGGGCTCGGACTTGACGCAGCCCTCCATGGCGAACAGCTCGCACATGAAGCTCGAGGCCGCCACGGCGGGCTTGGCTTCCTTGGCGGGCTGGGCGGGTTCGCCTTCCAGCACCTTCCTGGCTTCCTTGAGCACGGCCTGCGGGTAGGTCATGTTGGGCGAGATCATCACCAGGCCGATGGCGGTCATGGCGCCGACGATCATGCCGGCCACCACGCCATAGGTGTTGGCACGCTTCCAGTACAGCGTGAAGATAATGGCGGGCAGGTTGGAGGATGCGGCCACGGCGAAGGCCATGCCGACCAGGTGGGCGACGTTCTGGCCTTCGGCGGCGATGCCGACGGCGATGGCCAGGATGCCGACGATCACCGAGGAGAGGCGCGCGGCGATGACCTGTTCCTGCGGCGAGGCGCGGTCACCCTTGATGATACCGACGTAGATGTCGTGCGCCATGGCGGAAGCCGCCGCCAGCACCAGGCCGGCCACCACCGCGACGATGGTGGCGAAGGCGACGGCGGCGACGAAGGCGAGGAACAGGTTGCCGAGTACGGAGTCGGCGCCGCCGCCCACGTACTGGGCCAGCAGCGGCGCGGCCATGTTGCCGCCCTTGTCCAGCGCGAGGATATCGACCGGGCCAACGTTGATGGCCGCACCCAGGCCCAGGAACAGGGTCAGCACGTAGAAACCGCCGATGATGCCCATGGCCCAGAGCACCGACTTGCGGGCGTCCTGGGCGGTGGGTACGGTGAAGAAGCGCATCAGGATGTGCGGCAGGCCGGCGGTGCCCAGTACCAGGGCCATGCCCAAGGAGATCTGGTCGATGGGGTTTTTCAGGAACAGGCCCGGCTCCAGGAAGCGCTGGCCGAGTTCCTCGGGCGTCATGTTGGTGGCGGCGTCACCCACCAGCTT
Organism: bacterium; assembly: GCA_009772925.1. Classification (GTDB taxonomy): domain Bacteria; phylum Pseudomonadota; class Gammaproteobacteria; order Burkholderiales; family Thiobacillaceae; genus PFJX01. Next base: position 138,171 of record WOUQ01000002.1, on the reverse strand, counting down.
GGCCACCTGCGCCTGCACCTTGGGGTCACCGACCACGGCCTGGAGGAAGCCGGGCAGGCTGAAGCCATACTGGCCCCAGGTGAACAGCACCAGCAGGATGGAGGCGGTGACCAGCAGCACGGCCTTGATGATCTGCACCCAGGTGGTGGCCTTCATGCCGCCGAATACCACGTAGGTCAGCATGAGGATGCCGACGCCGATGACCGAGACATGGTAGTCGATGCCCACCAGGGTCTTGATCAGCACGCCGCCGCCGACCATCTGCGCGGTGAGATAGAAGGTGGAGACGGTGATGGTGGAAATGGCGGCCACGGTCTTCGAGGCCTTGGGGTTGTTGCGGAAGGCGAGGATGTCGCCCAGCGTGTACTTGCCGATGTTGCGACAGGGCTCGGCGATCACCAGCAGCACGGTGATGTAGGCCACCAGGAAGCCCACCGAGTACATGAAGCCATCGTAGCCATACAGGGAGATGAGGCCGGCGATGCCGAGGAAGGAGGCGGCGGACAGGTAGTCTCCGGCGATCGCCCAGCCGTTCTGCACGCCGGTGACCGAGCGTCCGGCGGCGTAGAACTCCGAGGTGGAGTGGGTCTGCCGTGCCGCCCAGTAGGTGACGTACATGGTCAGGGCGATGATGCCGCCGAACACGGCGAAGGTCATCCATTTGTATTCGTCGGCCACCGCGCCGGCGCCGGCGAAGGCGAGGGTGCTGACGAGCGCGAGGGCGGCGGCGCCGCCGATCAGTTTCAGGTTCATGCTGATTCCTTGATCATGGGTGGGTCGGCTCGTGGCCGGCGCGTCGGGCTTCCCCCGCGGGGGACAAGTTCAGCCCGACCTAGCGGATGTTGTGCGCGTCGCGGATGATCGCTTCGGCCATCGCGTCGAACTCCCGGTTGGCGCGCCGCGCATAGATGCCGGCGATGGCCCAGGCGACGATGAATTGCGAGAGGGCGAAGACGATGCCGATGTTGAGCGGCCCCCAGACCTTCACCTTGAACAATTCCTGGAAGTAGGCCGAGCCGATCGGCAGCAGGAAGTAGAAGATCACGGAGAACAGCATCAGCCCCCAGAGAAAGGCGGTCTTCTTTCTGTGCAGGGTCTGAAAGCGCGGGTCGGCGTCGATCGCCGCCCAGTTCATTACGGTTTTTGCCATGGCATCACTCCAAAGGAAGAAGCGTCCGCCTTCCCCTCGGACGATGGAGTGATGCTACGCGGCGGGACTTACAGCCCCCTTACATCGCGGATACGCGGGTCCGAATTGAGGCGGCCCCTCTTACCCGCTCCGCTCGTTTCCCCACGGGGGGGATGCGGTTCCTTCGGAACGGTCGTGCGGAGCTGAAATGGAAACCCCCCGGACAAGCCGGGGGGCGGTGTCCGTTACCGAAGCAACGGACGGGGGAGGATCGATGCGGCCGCCGAGCGGCCGGGTTGCGGTATCCTAGCCAGGCCGCCTTACGCCATCCTTACGCCGTGCGAGTGCTCATCGTCGAGGACGATCCCATCCTGCAGGACAGTCTGGCCCGCGCCATACGCGCCGCCGGCTACGCCACCGATCTCGCCATGGACGGCGAAGCGGCGCTGTCCCTGCTGCGCGCCGGCGGCTTCGACCTGGTCATCCTCGACCTCGGCCTGCCCCGGCTCGACGGTTTGCAGGTGCTCAGCCGCCACCGCGCCGCCGGTCACCTGACGCCGGTGCTCATCCTCACCGCCCGTGATGGCGTCGAGGACCGGGTGAAAGGCCTCGACCTGGGCGCCGATGATTACCTGACGAAACCCTTCAGCCTGGCCGAACTGGAGGCGCGCGCCCGCGCCCTGCTGCGCCGCGGCCAGGGCGGCAGCCCGCATCTGACCTGCGGCGCCCTCGACTACGACACCGTCGGCCGCCGCGCCAGCGTCGCCGGCGAAGCCCTGGAACTGTCGCAGCGCGAGGTGTCGGTGCTGGAGTCGTTGCTGTTCCGCCAGGGCAAGGTGGTGAGCAAGGACCAGCTCATCGAGAGCCTGTGCGGCTACGGCGAGGAAGTCAGCGCCAACGCCATCGAGGTCTACATGCACCGCCTGCGCCGCAAGCTGGAACCCGCCGGGGTGACGATCCGCACCCTGCGCGGCCTGGGCTATCTGATGGACAAGATCTGAACGCAAGCCGCCTGCCATGAAAATCGCCGTGCAAACCGAAGCCTTCGATTTCCAAGCCGAAATCCAGGCGCTGTATCAGGCCAACCCCAAGGTCGGCGCCGTCGCCAGCTTTCTCGGCCTGGTGCGCGACGTCAACGAGGGCCAGGAGGTGTCCGCCATGACCCTCGAACACTATCCCGGCATGACCGAGAAAGCCCTCGCCGACATCGTCGAACAGGCCCGCGCGCGCTGGGAAGTGCTGGACGCCAGCGTCATCCACCGCGTCGGCCCGTTGTGGCCCACCGACCCCATCGTCCTCGTCGCCGTCGCCTCCGGCCATCGCGGTGACGCCTTCGCCGCCTGCGAGTTCATCATGGATTTCCTGAAGACGCGGGCGCCGTTCTGGAAGAAAGAGGCGACGCCGGACGGGGAAAAATGGGTGGACGCCCGGGAATCCGACGATCAGGCCGCCGCGCGCTGGAACCCTTGAACCGGTTCAGGCCTCGGCCTTCTTCGAGGCCGGCGTCGCCCGCGTCTGCGCCCACTGGCGCAAGGCCTTGATCTGCTCGCCCATGGTGCGCGACAGTGGCACCATGCGCGCGGTGTTCCAGATGATGTCGTTCTGGCCGAAGGGGTGTCCCTCGGTGAAGGCGCGGATGCGCGCCGCCTTCACCGCCTGCTCGATCTCGGCGCCGCTCCATTCGCGGGTGGCGGCGGCCAGCAGGTTGAGGTTGAAGACGTCCGCGTCGAGGCCGAAGGCGGCGATGTGGATGCGGAAGATCATCTTGCGTTCCTCGTCGCTGGGCAGGTCGAGGAAGAACAACTGGTCGAAGCGGCCCTTGCGGATGACCTCGGCGGGTAGCTTCTCGATGCGGTTGGCGGTGGCCACCACGAACACCGAATCCGGCTTCTCCTGCATCCAGGTGAGGAAACTGGAGAAGATGTTGGTGTTGCCGCCAGTGGCGCCGACGTCGTAGCCGAAGCTGTTTTCCATTTCGTCGATCCACAGCACCATCGGCGCGATTTGCTCGGCGACGCGCAGGGCGCGGTCGAAGGCAAACTCCGGCGCGCCGAAGGCGCCGGACAGCACCAGGTTCATGTCCAGGCGCACCAGCGGCAGGTTCCAGGTGCCGGCGATGACCTTCGCCGCCATGCTCTTGCCGCAGCCGCTGACGCCCATGAACAGCACGCCCTTGGGCAGCGGCAGGCCTGATTGCATGGCCTGGCGGGTGAACAGGGACTTGCGGCTGAGCACCCACTCCTTCAGGTTGTCGAGGCCGCCCAGATGGGCGATGTCCGCGCACTCGCCGATGTATTTGAGGCAGCCTTCCTTCATGAGCACGGCGGACTTGGCCTCGATGATCTCCGGCAGGGCATCGTCCAGGCGCAGCCGCTTGTCCCGCGCCAGGCGGCGCAGCAGGTGGCCGATCTCGTACAGGCTCATGCCGCGCATGGCGCCGCCGCAGGTGGACAGCCACTCCTCGGTCTGGGCGGGAATCACGCCGCCGGCTATGGCGCCCTGCAGGTAGGCGGCGATCTCGTTTTCCGTGGGCATGCCGAGTTCGACGGGAAAGACCTGGTGCTTCAGGGTTTCCGGCAGCAGCAGTTGCGGGTGGGAGAGGAAGACATGCGCACCGCCGCCCGCCAGGGTCTTGTCGAGGTCGCGCAGGGCGCGCACGAGGTCGGGACGGCTGTCGAACCAGGCTGGCAGGTCCTCCATCAGGAAGAAGGCCTCGCGTTGACCGGTCGCGACGTGGCGTACCGCCTCCAGGGGATCGGTGATCGGCTGCGGATCGGCATCCCCGGCCCGGAAACCGGCGGCGCTGGTCCAGATCACCAGCGGCCGGTCGTCGCCGTAATGGCCGGCGCTGATTTCCGCCAGCATGCGTTCCAGCCGCGCTTCTTCCTGGCAGAGCACGTAGAACAGCGCATGGCCGGCGCTCAGGCCCTTGCGGATGTGTGTTTCCGGGGTGTGGGTCATGGTGGTGCTCCTAGGTCCTGTGGGGGCGAATTGATTCGCCCCCACGACTTTCTCTTATCTGAGGCGTGCGGCACATGGATTCAATGCGCCGCCTCCCAGTTCGGCCCCGCGCCCACCTCGGCCTTGAGCGGTACCGCGAGCTTGGCGACGCCGCACATCTTCTCGGGCAATCCTGTCCGGATGGATTCCAGTTCCGCTTCCGGCACCTCCAGCACCAGTTCGTCGTGCACCTGCATGATGAGTTTCGACTTCAGTCCGCTGCTGTCCAGCCAGCCCTGCACCGCGATCATGGCCAGCTTGATGAGGTCCGCTGCGGTGCCCTGCATGGGCGCGTTGATGGCGGCGCGTTCGGCGCCCTGGCGCCGGGCCGCGCTGTTGCCACCGCTCCCACCGCTGAGTTCCGGCAGGTAAAGGCGGCGGCCGAACAGGGTTTCCACGTAGCCCTGGGCGCGGGCCGCCTCGCGGGTGCGGTTCATGTAGTCGAGCACGCCGGGATAACGGGCGAAATAGCGGTCGATGTAGGCCCGCGCCACGCTGCGCTCGACGTTGAGCTGCTGACTCAAACCGAATTCCGACATGCCGTAGATGAGGCCGAAGTTCACCGCCTTCGCCATGCGCCGCATGTCCGCCGTGACCTGGTCGGGGGGCACGCCCTGGACCTCGGCGGCGGTGGCACGGTGGATGTCGGCGTCCTCGTGAAAGGCTTTCAGCAGGCCGGCGTCGCCGGACAGGTGGGCCATGATGCGCAGCTCGATCTGAGAGTAGTCGGCGGAGACGATGACGCAGCCGGGTTCGGCGATGAAGGCCTCGCGGATCTTGCGGCCTTCCACCGTGCGCACCGGGATGTTCTGCAGGTTGGGGTCGTTGGAGGCGAGCCGGCCGGTGACCGCCACCGCCTGGGAATAGGTGGTGTGCACCCGGCCGGTGGCGGGGTTGACCATGCCTGGCAGCTTGTCGGTGTAGGTCGACTTCAGCTTGGCCAGGCCCCGGTATTCCAGGATGAGTTTCGGCAGGGGGTGGTCCAGGGCCAGTTCCTGCAGGGCGTCCTCGTTGGTGGAAGGAGCGCCGCCGGGGGTCTTCTTCTTCGGCTTCAGGCCGAGCTGGCCAAACAGGATTTCGCCCAGCTGCTTGGGGGAGTTGAGGTTGAAGGGCTGGCCGGCGGCCTGGTGTGCCTTGGCTTCCAGTTCCAGCATCTCGCCGGCGAGGAAGCCGGAATGCTGCCGCAGCAGGTCGGCATCCAGCTTGACCCCGGTGCGCTCCATGCGCGCCAGGATGGGCAGCAGGGGCATCTCCATGTCCCGGTACACGGCCTCCAGCCGGGGCGTAGCCACCAGGGTCGGATGCAGGGCGCGGTGCAGGCGCAGGGTGATGTCCGCATCCTCGGCGGCGTAGGCGGTGGCCCGTTCCACGTCCACCTGGTCGAAGCCGATCTGGTTGGCGCCCTTGCCGCACACCTCTTCGTACTTGATGGTGGTTTCCCCCAGGTGGCGGGCGGCCAGGGTGTCCATGTCGTGGCGCTCGTGCGCTTCCAGCACGTAGCTTTGCAGCAGGGTGTCGTGGGCGATGCCGGCCAGATGAACGCCGTGGTTCATCAGCACATGCCAGTCGTATTTCAGGTTCTGGCCCACCTTGGCGCGGGATGGGTCCTCCAGCCAGGGTTTGAGGCGGGCGAGCACATCCGTGAGGGGCAACTGGTCGGGCGCCCCGGCGTAGTGGTGGGCCAGGGGGAGGTAGGCGGCTTCGCCGGCTGCGATGCTGAAGGACAGGCCCACCAGCTTGGCCCGCATGGGGTCCAGGCTGGTGGTTTCCGTGTCCAGGCAGACCAGGTCGGCGGACTGGAGTCTGGCGAGCCAGCGTTCGAAGCTTGGCCAGTCGAGGATGGCTTCGTAACGGCGCTCCACGTTCCCCTCTCCCGCAGGCGGAGGAGGGGCCAGGGGTGAGGGGGCTTTGGCTTTGTCGCCCGTGGCCGGGGAGGAAGCTCGTCCTGCTGCCTCCTCCCCGCCGGCGGCAGAGGCGGGATTCATCTCCTTTAGCCACGTGCGGAAACTGTACTTCGTGAACAACCCCCGCAGCGCCTCCGTATCCTCCGCCTTCCACGCCAGGTCATTGGGATGCACGTCGAGGGCCACGTCGGTCTTCACCGTGACCAGCCTGCGCCCCGTGGGCAGCCAGTCCAGGGCGCGGCGCAGGTTCTCGCCGACGGCGCCCTTCACTTCGCCGGCCCTGGCCATGAGTTCGTCCAGGCTGCCGAACTGCTCGATCCACTTCGCCGCCGTCTTGGGGCCCACCTTGTCGACGCCGGGCACGTTGTCCACCGTATCGCCCACCAGGGTCAGGTAGTCGACGATGCGGCCGGGGGGCACGCCGAACTTGGCGAACACGCCGGCCTCGTCCAGCACTTCGTTGCTCATGGTGTTGATGAGGCGCACCTTGCCCGTGACCAGTTGCGCCAGGTCCTTGTCGCCGGTGGACACCACTGCTTCCATGCCGGCCGCCTCGGCCTGGCGGGTGAGGGTGCCGATGACGTCGTCCGCCTCCACGCCCTCCACCATCAGCAGGGGCCAGCCGAGGGCGCGCACCGCTTCGTGCAGGGGGGCGATCTGCTTCGCCAGGTCTTCCGGCATCGGTGGGCGGTGGGCCTTGTAGTCCGGGTACCAGTCATCGCGGAAGGTCTTGCCCTTGGCGTCGAAGACGCAGGCCGCATAGGCGCTGGGGTAGTCGCGGCGCAGCTTGCGCAGCATGGCGATGACCCCATGCATGGCGCCGGTGGGGAAGCCGTCGGCGCTGCGCAGGTCGGGCAGGGCATGGAAGGCGCGGTACAGGTAGGACGAGCCGTCCACCAGGAGCAGGATGCGGGACATGGGGCCTCCGGGGGAGGTCGCATTGTATTCGGTTGTCCGTCCGCCGCCGGCTACAATCCAGGCGTCCCTTCCGACCCGGACCGCCATGAGCAACCCCAAGCTACCCGACCTCTCCGACCCCGGCGGCAGCGACGAGGCGCGGCTTTCCGCGCGCGAGTCCTGGCGTATGTTCGAGATCATGGCCGAGTTCGTCGAGGCCACCGAGCGTCTGGCGCCCATCCGCCCTGCCGTCAGCATTTTCGGCAGCGCCCGCATCCAGCCCGATTCGGCCTATTACATGCTCACCGAGACCATCGCCCGCAAGTTGTCGGATGCCGGCTTCGCGGTGATTTCCGGGGGTGGCCCGGGGGTCATGGAGGCGGCCAACAAGGGCGCCTTCTTCGGCCACTCCCCCAGCGTCGGCCTTAACATCCAGCTGCCGCACGAGCAGCGCGCCAACCCCTTCCAGGACATCAGCCAGACCTTCCGCCATTTCTTCGCGCGCAAGGTGATGTTCGTGAAGTTCGCCAGCGCCTACGTGGTCATGCCCGGCGGCTTCGGCACCCTGGACGAGCTGATGGAGGCGCTGACCCTGGTGCAGACCGGCAAGACCCGGCGCATTCCCATCATCCTGGTGAAATCCGCGTTCTGGGGCGGCCTGGTGGACTGGTTCCGCGACACCCTGGTGCGGGAGGGCATGATCGACGCGGCCGACATGGGCCTGATCCAGGTCATCGACGAGCCGGACCAGATGGTGGAGGCCATTTTCCGCCACTACGAGAGCCGCGGTTTCCAGCCTTCCGCGCAGGAACGCGAAATCCTGCTGAATCTCTGAGCGCGGGCCGGGCTGCTAGAATCAGATCAACCAACCCGAGATTGTCGTCATGCGCCTCGTCCGTTTGTTGTTCGCCTGCCTGCTCGCCGCGCCCCTGGCCCATGCCGCCGAACGGCCGCCCGGTCTCGAACCCCTGCCCGAGATTCCGCCGCCGCCGGGCATCGTCGACGCGGACCTGGAGCCGCAGATCACCATCGTCCAGCGCGGCGAGGACCGGGTCGAGGAGTTCCGCCTCAAGGGCCGGCTTTACATGCTGAAGGTGACGCCGCCGCACGGCCGGCCCTACTACCTCATCGACCAGTTGGGCGACGGCCAGATGTCGCGCTTCGAGGGTGTGACGCCCAGCCTGATGGTGCCGATGTGGGTCATTTTCGAATTTTGAGCCATCGTGTCCACGACCACCCCGCCGCCGCGCCCGCGGCGGTTTTCGTTTGAGTTGCCATGCCCAACCTGACCGTAGCCCGACTCCCCGCCGCCGCCGGCCTCGCCTGGATCAAGGCAGGCTGGCACCTGTTCAAGCTCGCCCCGGTGGCCTGGACCGGCATGACGGCGCTGGTCTTCCTGGTGCTGATGGCGCTGAGCCTGCTGCCGGTCGTCGGCGGCGTGCTGGTGCATGCCCTGTCCCCCTTCATCGTCGCCGGCTTCCTCGCCGCCAGCCGCGGTGGCAGCGGCGGCGAACCGGTCACTTTCTTCTATCTGGGCGCGGGCTGGCGCGAGAGCCGCTTTGCCCTGCTGGTGATCGGCGCCGTATACATGCTGGCGACCCTGTTCATCTTCAAGCTGGTCGGCTTTCTCACCGGCGCCGATCTGGAAGAGATGGTGCGGCAGACCCAGAACCCCGCCGCCATGACGCCGGAGGAGGCGGAACGCCTGCTGGCCACGGCCATGCCGGCGCTGGGCTTCGGCACGCTGCTGTTCGCGCCGCTGCTCATGGCCACCTGGTTCGCCCCCGGTCTGGCGCTGTTCGAGCGCTTCCCGGCCGGCCGCGCCATGTGGTGGAGCCTGTGGGCCTGTGGCGTGAACTGGCGCGCCATCTTCTATTACAGCCTGATCCTGGGTCTGGTCGGGGTGGTGGCGGTGATGATCCCCTTCGGTCTGGGCCTGCTGGTGTTCGTGCCCTGGACCCTCACCTCCACCTATGCCGCCTATCAGGCCATCTTCGTCGCGGCGGAGGCCGACAGCGCATGAGTCTGGCGCCGCTCCTGCTCGTCCTGGGTCTGCTGGCGATGCCCGCCTGGGGTGCCGCCCCGGTCGTTTTCGGCGATGCGCTGCACAAGAAGTTCCACCACGAGCGCTGTCTGCAGTGCCACCAGTTCGGCAGCAGAAAGCACAACGGCCGCGGCTACGGCAGCCACCGCTCGCGTTATCTGTGCGACAACTGCCATACCCGGCATATCACCGGCCTCGGTCGCGGCGTCTGGATGGCGCCGCCGGAGAAGCTCGACTACACCGGCCTGGACGCGGCGGATACCTGTCGCTTCATCCAGCGCAACATGGGCGTGGTCGATGCGCCCGCGCGCCTGATCGAGCACCTGCTGCACGACAGCCGCATCCGCTGGGCCCTCGACAGCGGCATGACGCCGGCCGGGCGCTTTCCCACCGTGCCCGGTGGCTATGAGGAATGGGTGCGCGACGTGCGCGCCTGGATCGAGGGCGGCATGTTGTGTGAATGAGGAGGCAGGAGGTGGGGATTAGGGATTGGGAAGTAGGGATTAGGGAGTAGGTGCAAGCTTCCCAACTCACCGCCCACTTCCCACTTCCCGTTTCCCGTTTCCCGTTTCCCACCCCACCATGCCCGAACTTTCCCTCTTCGCCGCCTTCCTCGCCGGCCTGCTGGGCGGTGTGCACTGCGTCGGCATGTGCGGCGGCATCGTCGCCGCCATGTCCCTGCAGCCGGGCGCTGACGCGCGCCCCGGCGGGCGGCGTCCGCTTGCCTTCCACCTGGCCTACAACGGTGGCCGCATCGCCAGTTATACCCTCGCCGGCATCCTCGCCGGGCTGCTTGGCTCGGCGGCCTTTCTCTCCGAGCATCTGTTGCCCGTGCAATACGGGCTCTATGCGCTCGCCCAGGTCGTGCTGATCCTGCTGGGCCTGTATCTGGCCGGCCTCAACCAATCCGTGCTGGTGCTGGAACGTATGGGCGGCGCGCTCTGGCGTCGCCTGCAACCCCTGCTCTCCCGCCTGCTGCCCATCCGCGGCCTGGGCCAGGCCCTGGTGGCCGGCGGGCTTTGGGGCTGGCTGCCCTGCGGGCTGGTCTACAGCGTGCTGGTGTCCGCCCTGGCCGCTGGCGACGCGGCACGCGGCGGCCTGCTCATGCTGGCCTTCGGGCTCGGTACCCTGCCCAACCTGTTGCTGATGGGCTGGGCGGGCGAAGGCCTGCGCCGCTTCACCCGCAACCCCTGGGCGCGCCGCGTCGCCGGCCTGCTGGTGGCGGGCATCGGCGTCTGGGGCCTGGCCCTGCTCCTGCCGCGCGGCGGGACCTGAGCGTCAGGGCGCGCTGAAGACGCGCGTGAATTCGCTTTTCAGGGGTTTTCCCAGCACGTTGGCGTTGACCAGGAAACGCAGGGTGTCCGGGCCGTCGAGCTGGTATTCGCCCAGGTAATACACCTCGTTGCCACGGCGCACCTCGCGGATGGGAATGCTGGACAGGCGGTTGCTCTGGTGAATGGCGCCGGCATAGACCTGGCCGGGCACCGATACCATGCCGCCCGCGCGGTTCTTGCGGTAGAGGCTGACGGTGAGCAGGCCGCGTCCGGACCGCGGCTCGACGTTGTGCTCGCGCGCCGCCTCGGCGGTGAGTTCCAGGCTGGGCAGCGCGGCGCAGTGCATTTCCAGATCGCCGGCCCGGGCGATTTCACCCGCCTGCGGCGTTGCGCTGGCGAATCCGACGGCGATGCCCAGCAGCAAAGCGCGTGTAATCATGTCCTCCTCCTCGTCCATGGCCGGCAAGAAGAAATATAGTAACGCTTTCGGCGGGACGCTTCCCTTCAGAGCGGGGTCGCCCCGCAGCCCGCCCATCCGCACCGCGTGACGCCATGACCCAGATGACCCCCCAGGAAATTGTCCACGAACTCGACAAGCACATCGTCGGCCAGAACGACGCCAAGCGCGCCTGCGCCATCGCCCTGAGGAACCGCTGGCGGCGCATGCGCGTGGCCGACAGCCTGCGTCAGGAGATCACGCCCAAGAACATCCTCATGATCGGCCCTACCGGCGTCGGCAAGACCGAGATCGCCCGCCGTCTGGCCCGCCTCTCCGGCGCCCCCTTCATCAAGGTGGAAGCCACCAAGTTCACCGAGGTGGGCTACGTCGGCAAGGACGTCGACAGCATCATCCGCGATCTCACCGAGATCGCCGTCAAGCAGGCGCGCGAGGAGGCCACCCGCAAGGTGCGCCTGCGCGCCGAGGAGGCCGCCGAGGAGCGCATCCTCGATACCCTGCTGCCCGGCGCCCGCGACGCCTGGCAGGCTGACGCGAAGCCGGAGGAGTCCGCCACCCGGCAGAAGTTCCGCAAGATGCTGCGCGAGGGCCAGCTGGACGACAAGGAGATCGAGCTGGACCTGGCCGCCAACCCCGCCACCATGGAAATCTTCGCCCCGCCGGGCATGGAGGAGCTCACCAACCAGTTGCAGGGCATGTTCCAGAACCTGGGTGGCAAGCGCACGCAGAAACGCAAGCTGAAAATCGCCGAGGCCATGCGCCAGCTCGCCGACGAGGAGGCCGGGCGCCTGGTCAACGAGGAGGAGATCAAGCTCGCCGCCCTGCGCAACGTGGAATCGAACGGCATCGTCTTCCTCGACGAGATCGACAAGATCGCCGGCCGAGGTGGTGGCGATGGGGGCACCGGCCCGGACGTCTCGCGCCAGGGCGTGCAGCGCGACCTGCTGCCCCTGGTGGAGGGCGCCACCGTCTCCACCAAGTTCGGCATGGTGAAGACCGACCACATCCTGTTCATCGCCAGCGGCGCTTTCCACCTGGCCAAGCCCTCGGACCTGATCCCCGAGCTGCAGGGTCGCTTCCCCATCCGGGTGGAGCTGCAAAGCCTGACCGTGGCCGACTTCGAACGCATCCTCACCGGCACCGACGCCTGTCTCACCCGCCAGTACCAGGCGCTGATGGAAACCGAGGGGGTGAAGCTGGCATTCAGCGCGGACGCCATCCGCCGCCTGGCCGAGATCGCCTGGAGCGTCAACGAACGCACCGAGAACATCGGCGCCCGTCGCCTCTACACGGTGATGGAACGCCTGCTGGACGAACTCTCCTTCGACGCCGACAAGCGCGACGGCGAGACCCAGAGCATCGACGCCACCTACGTCGATGCCCGCCTGTCCGCCCTGGCGGCGAGCGAGGACCTGGCGCGCTACGTGCTTTAAAAAATCCCTTATCCCCCAATAAAAAACCCCGCACCCTGTCCTGCCTGTGCGCCTGTAAACTTTGCAAGTTTCTGATTTCCCTCATTCCCGGAGATTTCCATGGCCAACCGTTCCACCCTCGAACCCAAAGTCGCCGCGGCTGCCAAGGCGGCCGATCTCTTCGCCCTCGCCCGCGAGTGCTTCGACGAGCCGGCGGACATGGCCTATGCCAAGGACATCCTGACGTCCGCCGCCTTTGCCGGCGCCGCCGACGCCAAGGCCGCCCTCGACAAGGTGGCGGGCGACGCCATGTTCACCAAGGATTTCGTCACCCTGGCCATCGGCTACGCGGCCCTGGGCGACGCCGGCAAGGCCAAGGAGATGCTGGGGCAGGGCGCCGACTTCGCCATGGACGGCGGCGAGAAGGTGTCGGTGGGCATGGGCCAGTGGCTGGCTCTGGCGGATGCGGCCGCCGCCGGCAAGGCCCTGGCCGGGGCGCTCAAGGAAGTCTCCGCCACCGAGGAGCTGTACGGCCTGGCCGGCGTCGTGGCCGAGCTGAACAACGCCGAGCTGTTCGGCCAGATCGCCGACAAGATCAAGACCAAGGCCGGCCGCGCCGCCGACTTCGCGCGCCTGGCCAAGCTGCTGGCCAAGGGCGGCAACCAGGCCAAGGCGGTGGAAACCATCAATGAGGGCGCGGCCAAGTATGGCAGCCCCGCCGACCTCATCGCCCTGTCCGGCGCCATGAACGAGATCGACCCGGCCGCCGCCGGCGCGCTCTACGACAAGGCCCTGGAGTCCGCCAAGGATTTCACCGCCCTCATGCAGGTGCTGGCCGCCGCCGCCGGCAACGCCGAGTTCACCAAGACCGTGCTGGCGAAGGCAGGCGCCGTCGCTACCGCCAGTGGCGAATTGATCCAGCTGGTGGGCGTCTATGCCGACCTGGGCGATGCCAGAGGCGTTACCGACATGCTGGACAAGGCCGAGGAGGGCGTGGCCAACCTCGACGAGATGCGGAAGGTGGTGGAGGCGGTGGAGAAGCACGCCGCCGCTGACGTGGCCCGCGTCGAGCGTGTCAAGGGCAAGCTGGCCAAGCGCGAGGCCAACCAGGCCAAGTACGTGGCGATGCAGAACGAAGAGGGCAAGTGCACCACCACCAAGCAGTTCATCGCCCTGGCCGGCCGCATCATGGCCGAACTGGACGATGCCGCGTACGCCGGCAAGGTGCTGGGCGTGGCGGAGGGCAGGATGCGCGAGGAAGGCGCCTTCCACTTCGCCCGCTTCAAGTCGCTGATCCTGGGCGTGGACCGTCTGGGCGACAAGACATGGCTAGGCAAGCTGCTCGACGAGAGCGTGGCCAACGCCACCGATTTTGTCTGGTTCCGCGAGATCGTCATGACCTGCGCCACCGAGCTCACCGACGCCGACTACGGCAAGGCCCGCGCCCGCGCCTACGCCGAGGGTCGCGCCCTGGGCGACAACGCCTACGACTACACGAAGATGGCCGAGACCGTGCAGACCGCGCTGGGCGATTCCGCGCTGGCCGCGAAGCTCCTGAACGACGCCGCGAACCGGGCGAAGGACCACTACGCCCTGGCCCACACCGCCAAGCTGTACCGCGACATCGGCGACCACGCCGCCGCCAACGCCCTGTTCGCCAAGGCCGTGGAAGCCTGCGCCAACGGCGACCAGTGCGTGCAACTGGCCACCCGTTTGAAGGCCTACGAACTGCCGGCTTCCGAAATCGCGCCGCTGATGAACGCCTGCGGCGGCCGCCTGGGCAACGCGGGCGACAAGCTGCGCTGGGCCGAGGGCGTGGCCGACCTGTTACTGGACGCTGCCTGGGCCGAGAAAGCCTACGCCGGCATCGCCGCCAGCTTCGCCGCGGAAGCCGATAGGAAGCGTTTCGAGCGCAGCCGCCAGATGCGCATGGGTTATCGCTTTTTCGGGCCCGGCGTGCAGGCGCACTGAGCGTTTCCGGTATCTTGAAAAGGCCGCCCGCGGGCGGCCTTTTGCTTATATTCAACGGCCGGGCGGCCGCGGGTGGCGTGCTAAACTCGCGCGCATTTCATAACCTTGCGCCGGCTCGCCGCCGGACCCGGGGATGGCGGAAGACAGTGACCTCGAACGCACGGAACCAGCATCCGCGCGCAAGCTGGAACAGGCGCGGGAACAGGGCAATGTGCCCCGCTCCCGCGAGCTGGCCACCCTGGCGGTGCTGCTCGCCAGCGTCGGTGTGATCGCTTTCATGGGCCTGCATATGCTGCGCGGCCTGTACGGGGTGATGCACAGCACGCTGTCCTTCAACGCCGTCGACATCTCTACCCCCGCCATGATGGGACGCAACCTGATGCAGGCCGGCATGGATGGCGTCCTGCTCTTCCTGCCCCTGGCCGCCGCCGTGGTGGTGGCGGCCGTGGTGGCCAACCTGATGGTGTCCGGCTGGGTGTTCTCGCCGAAGGCCCTGGAATTCAATTTCAGCAAGCTCAACCCCATCACCGGCCTGGCCCGCATCTTCTCCTGGTCGTCCCTGGCGGAACTGGTGAAAGCCCTGCTGAAGGGTGGCCTCATCGCCGGCGTCGCGGGCTGGATGATCTGGGTTCAGCGCGAGGGCATCCTCGGACTCGCGGCCGAGCCTCTGGAAGCCGCCATGGTCCATTTCGGCCAGATCACCCTGCTTACCTTCCTGGCCGCCGCCGCCGCCTTCGGGCTCATCGTCCTGCTGGATGTGCCTTTCCAGCTGTGGAACTATCAGCGCAGCATGCGCATGACCCAGCAGGAGGTGCGCCAGGAAGGCAAGGAGATGGAGGGCGACCCCCAGATCAAGGCGCGCATCCGCTCGCTGCAACGCGAAGCGGCGCGCCGGCGCATGATGCAGGCGGTGCCCAAGGCCGACGTGGTGGTCACCAACCCCCTGCACTTCGCCGTGGCCCTGAAATACGAGGAACGCAGCATGTCCGCGCCGCAGGTGGTGGCGAAGGGCAGCCAACTGGTGGCCGAGCGCATCAAGGAACTGGCGCGCGAGCACCGCGTACCCATCGTCGAGGCGCCGCCGCTGGCGCGCGCACTGCATCGCCACGCGGAAATCGGCGAGACCATCCCGGGCGCCCTGTTCACCGCCGTCGCCCAGCTGCTGGCCTATGTGCATCAGCTCAACCGCTCGCTGAACCCGGTGCTGCCCGAGCATTGGGAAGTACCGCCGAATCTGGATCCTGCCGCCGCGCGGGAGGCCGTGTGAACGCGTGGCTGCGATGCGGCGCGCTTGAGGTGGGGCGCGAGTTCCCTACCGCCAGGCAGGGAGGCACGCACTGATGGCGGCCGCTCTTCCCGTTCCCAGCGCCATGGTCTGGCAGCGCCTGGCGGCGCCAGTCCTGGTGGTGCTGGTGCTGTCGATGATGATCCTGCCGCTGCCGCCGGTGCTGCTGGATGTCCTCTTCACCTTCAACATCGCCCTGTCCCTGATCGTCCTGCTGATCAGCCTAAACACCCTGAAGCCGCTGGAATTCTCGATCTTCCCGACGGTGCTGCTGATCACCACGCTGATGCGGCTGTCCCTCAACGTTGCCTCGACGCGCGTCGTGCTGATGGATGGACACACCGGCACGGACGCCGCCGGCAAGGTGATCGAGGCCTTCGGCCACTTCCTGGTGGGCGGCAACTACGCGGTCGGCCTGATGGTCTTCCTGATCCTGGTGTTGATCAATTTCATGGTCATCACCAAGGGTGCCGGCCGCATCGCCGAGGTGTCCGCCCGCTTCACCCTGGATGCCATGCCCGGCAAGCAGATGGCCATCGACGCCGATCTCAACGCCGGCCTCATCGGCGAGGACGAGGCCCGCCGGAGGGGTGCGGAGATCGCGCAGGAGGCCGACTTCTACGGCGCCATGGACGGCGCCTCGAAGTTCGTGCGTGGCGACGCCATCGCCGGCATCCTGATCATGCTCATCAACGTCTTCGGCGGCCTCATCGTCGGCGTCGTGCAACACGACATGAGCCTCGCCAGCGCCGCCAGCAACTACACTCTGCTGGCCATCGGCGACGGCCTGGTGGCGCAGATTCCCGCGCTGGTCATCTCCACCGCCGCCGGCATCGTCGTCACCCGGGTTTCCAGCGAACAGGATCTCAACCAGCAATTCCTTTCGCAGGTGTTCGGCCGGCCCCAGGCCTTGTTCATGACCGCCGGCATCATCAGCCTGCTCGGCCTGGTTCCCGGCATGCCCAACGCCGTTTTCCTGTTCATCGGCAGCGTGCTGGCCGCCTCCGGCTGGTGGCTGACGCAGAGCGCGCGGCGGCAGGAAGCGGCGGCAGCGTTGGCGGAAGTGGCACCCGCGGCGCCGGAGGAACCCCTGGAGGTGGGCTGGAACGACGTCGCGCCGGTGGATCGCCTGGGGCTGGAAGTAGGCTACCGCCTGGTGCCCCTGGTGGATCGCCATCAGGACGGGGAATTGCTGCGCCGCATTCGCGGCATCCGCAAGAAGATCGCCCAGGATCTGGGCTTCCTGGTACCCGCCGTGCACATCCGCGACAACCTGCAGCTCAAGCCCAACGCCTACCGCATCACCCTCAAGGGGGTCGCGGTGGCGGAGGGGGAGTCGGTGGCGGGCAAGTACCTGGCCATCAATCCGGGCCGCGTATTGGGCACTCTGACCGGTCAGGCCGCCACCGACCCCGCCTACGGCCTGCCGGCGGTGTGGATCGACGGCAACCAGCGCGATCAGGCGCAGACCTACGGCTATACCGTGGTGGACGCCGGCACCGTGGTGGCGACCCATCTCACCAAGGTCATCAACGAGCACGCGCCGGAACTGCTGGCGCGCGAGGAAACCCAGCAACTCCTCGACCACGTGGCCAAGCAGCATCCGAAGCTGGTGGAGGACCTGACGCCGAAGCAGCTGCCGGTGGCGACCGTGCAGAAGATCCTGCAGAACCTGCTGGAGGAGCAGGTACACATCCGCGACATGCGCACCATCCTCGAGACCCTGGCCGAACATGCCGGCCGCACGCAGGACGCCGACGAACTGACCGCCGCGGCGAGAACCGCATTGGGCCGTGCTATCATCCACGAAACCTTTGGAGGAGCGCAGGAATTGCAGGTGATGGCCCTGGAGCCAAACCTTGAGCACATCCTGATGCAGGCCCTGGCCTCGCGTGGCGACACGGGGGTCGGACTGGAGCCCGGGCTGGCCGAGCGGCTGGTGAGGGAAACCGTCCAGGCCGTGGAGCGACAGGAAACGGCGGGCATGCCCGCGGTCCTGCTGTCTCCGCCCGCCATTCGCCCGGTGCTGGCGCGCTTCCTGCGCCGCTCCGCGCCCGGCCTCAAGGTGCTCTCCCATGCCGAGGTGCCGGATGGCAAGACCATCCGCATCGTCACCCTCATCGGTAGCGGAGCATGATCAAGAAGTTCCACGCCCAGAACGCCCGCGACGCCCTGCGCCAGGTGCGCGATGCGCTGGGCGCGAGCGCCATCATCCTGTCCAACCGGCAGGTGGCCGGCGGCATCGAGATCATCGCCGTGGCCGACATGGACATGGCCGCCCTCACCGCCCAAGCCGAGCCCGCCCTGTGGGCCGCCGCGCAGACGCCGCGGCCCGCTCCCGCCGCGCGTCCGCCGGTGGCTGAAAGACCGGCGCCGCCGCCGCGTCGGCCCGAAGCCGATGTCATTCCCGAGGCGGCCCGGCCGCAACTGGCGACCCTCGCCGACTATCTGGCGCAGAAGGAGGAGGCCAGTCTGATCCGGCCTTCCCCGGCGCGCGCGGCGCATGCCCAGGCTGCCGGCAACGGCGCTGAGCCCGCCGCCGAGGCGCCGGCCGCTCCGCCGGCGGCGGTGCAGGAACTGGCGCGCGAGGTCCGCATGTTGCGCGGCCTGGTCGAAGGCCAGCTCGCCGGTTTCGCCTGGAACGACCTCACCCGGCGCGATCCGTTGCGCGCTGAGGCCATGAAGCGGCTGCTGGCGGCCGGCTTTTCCCCTGCTTTCGCAAGGCAGCTGCTGGAGCGCCTGCCGCGCGAGGAGGCCGAGCTGACGCGCGCCATGAAATGGTTCAAGACCACCATCACGCACAACCTCAAGATCGCCGGCAGCGCCGACGACATCGTCGAGCAGGGCGGCGTGTTCGCCCTGGTGGGACCCACCGGTGTCGGCAAGACCACCACCGTGGCCAAGCTGGCCGCCCGCGCCGTCCTCCGCCATGGCGCCGCCAAGGTGGCGCTGGTCACCACCGATACATACCGGATCGGCGCCCAGGACCAGTTGCGCATTTACGGCCGCATTCTGGGTACGCCGGTGTTCGCGGTGCGTGACGAGAACGACCTGGAGTTGACTCTTTCCGATCTGGCCAACCGCCATCTGGTGTTGATCGACACCGTCGGCATGAGCCAGCGCGACAAGCGGGTGGCCGAGCAGGTGGCCATGCTCTGCGGCGAGCAGCGCGACGTCAAGCGCCTGCTGCTGCTGGGCGCGCCCAGCCAGGGGGTGACCCTGGAGGAGGTGGCGCGCGCCTACAGCGGCCCCGGCCTGATCGGCTGCATCCTCACCAAGATCGACGAGGCCCTCACCTACGGGCCGGTGCTGGACGTGGCCATCCGCCACGAGCTGCCGGTGCACTACGTCACCAACGGCCAGCGCGTGCCCGAGGACCTGCACCTGGCCAACGCCACCTACCTGGCCGACCGGGCCTTCCGCATCCACCAGCCGGAGTCGCCCTTCACCCAGGACGAGGGCGACTATCCCATCCTCATGGCGGCGGCCCAGCAGAGCGCGATCGCGCAGGATTTGGTCGAGGGAGCATTGGGTGCGGCTGGCTGAACCCGTCGACCAGGCCACCGGGCTGCGCCGGCTGTTCACGCCCGAGGTGCCGTTCCGCGCCCTGGCTGTGCTCGGAGCGGACGCCGCGGCCGCGACGCGGGCCTGTGTCGCCCTGGCGCGCGGCCTCGGCAAGCGCGGCGAGCGGGTGATGCTGGTCGACGAGGTGCCGCCGCCGCGGCATGCCGGCGGACTCCTGGGCGTGCTCGTCCGGCATGGTCTGAACGAGGTGCGCCAGCGCGGACTGCTGGACATCGTCCAGCCCGCCGGCGAGGGCGTCGTCCTGCTCTCCGCGGTCGATGGCCTGGCCGCCCTGCGCGGTCTGTCCGAGACCGCCCTGCGACGCCTGGCCGACGACTGGCGCGCCCGCGAGGAGACGCCGGAATGGCTGTTGCTGAACAGCGGCCCGGCTTTGCCGGAGAGCGGCCTGGCGGTGACCGCGGACGAGCGCGTCCTCGTGCTGACCGCCTCGCGCGCGCGCCTGGCGGAGGCCTATGCCCTGATGAAAGCGGCGCATGCCTTCCGGCCGGCGCGGGCCTGGCGTGTGCTGGTGGAGGACGGCGACGCCGCGCGCGCGCGCGCGCTGTTCGATTCCCTGGCGGAGACAGCGCGGCGCTTCCTCGGTATCGTTCCGGAATTTCTCGGACATCTGCCGCGGGAACGCGCCGCCTCGCCGGCCGAGGCCGGCCTCATGGAGCGGCTGGTGGAGGAGCCGGACGCCGCCGTGGAAGCGGGACGGGTGGATTTCGAGCAGTATTGGCAGCGCATGTGGCTGCACAGCCGTCTGATGGCGGAATCCGGAAGCAGGGAATCAGCAAGCGAGGGGCCGCGGAATGTACGCTGGAGTTCAGGGTAGCGATAAAGACGACCTGGTGAGGAACTACCTCCCCCTGGTCAAGCGCATCGCCTATCACATGATGACCCGCCTGCCCGCCTGCGTGGAGGTGGACGATCTGGTGCAGGCCGGCTTGCTGGGACTGCTGGACGCGGTGGAGCGTTTCGACGACGAGCAGGGTGCTCATTTCGAGACCTATGCCACCCAGCGCGTGCGTGGCGCCATGCTGGACGAGCTGCGCGACGCCGACTGGGCCTCGCGCAACGTGCGCCGCGCCGGCCGCCAGATCGAGAACGCCATCCATGTCCTGCAGCAGCGGCACAAGCGGCCTCCTTCGGAGCAGGAGATCGCCGAGGAAATGGGCATGGACATCCAGGCCTATTTCGAACTGCTCAGCGATGCCCGCGGCGCGCAACTGGTCTATTACGAGGATCTGCACGACTCGGACGGCGACGATTTCCTCGAACGCTTCGCCGACAACCACACCCAGGCGCCCTTCGACGTCCTCGCCTCGCGCCATTTCAAGGGCGCCCTGGCGCAGGCGGTGGGCATCCTGCCGGAGCGCGAGAAGCAACTCATGGGCATGTACTACGAGCAGGAAATGAACTTCAAGGAGATCGGCGCCGTGCTCGGCGTCTCCGAATCCCGCGTCTGCCAGTTGCACAGCCAGGCCATCGCCCGCTTGCGCGGACGCCTGCGGGACTGGTCGGCGAATCCCGAATAAACATCGCCCTCCCGCGCCATGGACATCATCAGTCTGGTCGGTATCACCCTCAGCCTGGTTGCGATCCTGGTCGGGCAGATGCTGGAGGGGGGGCATGTCGGTTCCCTCTTGCAGTTCACCGCCTTCCTCATCGTCATCGGCGGCACCCTGGGCGCGGTGATGCTGCAAACCAGCCTGAAGGTGTTCCTCGACGGGCTGTCCATGCTGCGCTGGGTATTCCAGCCGCCGCGCGTCGCCAGCCGGGAAACCCTGGACATGATCCTGGAGTGGAGCCAGAAGGCGCGGCGTGGCGGTCTGCTCGCGCTGGAGCCCTACATCGAGCAGTTGCCGGACCTGTTCCACCGGCGCGGCTTGCAGATGCTGGTGGATGGCGCCGAGCCGGAAATCCTGCGGGAAACCCTGGAACTCGACTTGCAGGCCTACGAACAACATCGCCTGGAGGCCGCCAAGGTGTGGATGGCGGCCGGCGGCTACTCGCCTACCATCGGCATCCTGGGCGCTGTGATGGGGCTCATCCACGTCATGGAGAACCTTTCGGATCCGTCCAAGCTGGGCGCGGGCATTGCCGTCGCCTTCGTCGCCACCATCTACGGCGTCGGCGGCGCCAACCTGTTCTTCCTGCCGGTGGCGGGCAAGCTACGCTACTGGGTGGGCCGCCAGGTGGCGGACAAGGAATTGTTCATCCAGGGCCTGGTTTCCATCGCCAACGGCGATAACCCGCGCATCATCGAGGCCAAGCTGCAGGGCTATCTGGCATGACTTGCTGAGAGGCATCCATGGCACGCCGGAAACCGCCCGAGGAACACGAGAACCTGGAACGCTGGCTCGTCTCCTACGCGGATTTCATCACCCTGCTGTTCGCCTTCTTCGTGGTGATGTACGCGATTTCGTCCATCAACGAGGGTAAATATCGGGTGCTGTCGGATTCCCTGGTCAGCGCGTTTAAGGAAACGCCGCGTTCGGACAAGCTCATCGAATTGACCAGCAAGCAGGGGGAAATCCTTCCGGGAAGTGGCAAGCCGATCGGCAAGATGCAGCAGCAGCCGCACGGCGACGCCGACACGCCGGAGCGCAAGCGGGCCGCCGAGAGCATGAAGCAGGTGGCGCGCAACGTCCTCGACGTCATGCAGCCGCTGGTGCGCGACGGCCATGTGCGCGTCACCCAGTCGCCGCGCGGGGTGACGGTGGAGATCAACGCCAGCGTGCTGTTCAAGAGCGGCGAGGCCATACTCCAGCCGCAGTCCACCGATACCCTGGCGGCGGTGGCGCGAGTGCTGGCGCAGGTGGACAACCCGGTGCAGGTGGAAGGGCATACCGACAATGTCCCCATCCGCAATCCCAGCTTTCCTTCCAACTGGGAGCTGTCTTCCGCGCGGGCCGGCAGCGTGGTGCGGCTGTTCGCCGAAGAAGGCGTGCCGACGATGCGCATGGTGGCCATCGGCTACGCCGACAACCGGCCCATCGATACCAATGCCACGGCCGATGGGCGCGGCCGCAATCGCCGCGTCAACGTGCTCATCCTCAACGAGGTCGGAGGGGTCACTCAGGAAATCGCACTGGGCTTGCCGCTGGCCGACTCGCCGGCGCCGGCTTCGCCGAGCACGGTGGCACCGCCGGCGGCCCGATAACGGGGCAAGTTGCCGGGCAGGCGGTCTGAACCGTCGCGCCGACCGGCGGTCAGCCGGAGGTCGGTGCGGGCACTTCCGGCTGGAAGCGGAAGATCTCGATGCTGGGGGTGGCTTCGATGCGCTTGCCGATGTACACCTCCAGGGTGCCTTTCGGGGCGCGCATTTCCACGGGGCCCTCGGGCAGGAAACAGCCGGGTTGCGCCATCAACAGCATGCCCTGCGGCCCCGCAGGGCTGGGGTGCAGCAGCAGGCAGGGCCACTGGCGGCCGTTGTCCGGGCGGCGCAACTGGATGGCCTGCACCTGCGGGGAGAGCAACTGTACGCCGAAGGAAACCTCACCCTCGGCGGGCGAGCGAAACCAGCGCACCAGCCCCACGCTCCAGCTTGGGCCGCCCTGGCGGGTACCCACCGCGTCGCCGACGCGGATCTGCATGCCCTGGGTACCCCGCTTGCCCAGGGAAAGGCCGCCCATGCTGTCATTCAGGGTCTTGCAGCGCAACACGACGGGCGGTGGCTCGTTGCCCGCCAGACCATAATGGATGGTGTCGCCGCGACTGGGCGGGGCGATCAGGTGGTGCACCGACTTGAGGCCGAAGCAGACTTCCACATCCCGGCCGTCCTGGTGCCGCCTCCGTTGCGACTGGCGTTGCAGGGAGGCGCCCAGATTCTGTTTGAGACGATGCAGCATCGCCGGATAGGCGGGATCGCGCGCGGCTTCCGGCAGGCCCAGCTTGTCGAGATCCTCCCGACCCTTGATCTGCGTGGCGATGAGAGCCAGGTGCTTGACCAGCTCCGCCGTGTTGAGAAGCAGGTCCCAGCGCGGATTGGTGGGGTGGGCCTCGCGCGTCACCGGCTTGGGCGGCGAGTCGGTGTTGACGTCGACGAGGAACAGGCCGGAACGGGCCTGCACCGATTCCTCGGCCGGGTTGAGCCCTACCAGGTTGGAGAAGCGGGCGATGATGTCGCGCGCCCAGGGGATTTCCACCTGGGGCAGGCGATATGGATCCGCCAGGGCCATGAGCAGCGAGGATTTGTAGATCTGCTCGGGTGCCAGCATCTTCGCGGCGCCCTCCGGAATCACGTCCTTCAGACCGCTGCGCAGCGCGTAGTTGTAGGTCTGGTGCAGGTCGACCCAGACGCCCTCGGGGACGGGATCGTGGATTTCGAAACTGATTTCCAGCACCGCCTGCAGGGCGAGCAGGATGCGTTGCAGGTAGACCGGCGCCGGATTGCCGCCGAACAGGTGAAAGCGTCGGCGCAGCCAGTCCACCAGCAGCACCTTGTAGGCGTCCGCCATGCCGCGTAACAGCTTCTGCGCAAGCATGGCGTTGCGATGCGATTTTGGCTGCAGGGGGAGGGGGGCGTTGCCATACTGCTCGTAGAGCGAGGCAACGATTTCCTCGGCGACGGGCGCCAGGCGCTCGACGATCTTCGCGCGGGTGTCGTGGCTAACCTCGATGGCGTTGAGGGTGGCCAGATAGTCCGACAGTTCCTCGGCCGCCTCGAGCGGATTCGACAGCGGCAGACGTCCCAGCCAGGCCTCGACTTGCCTGGGTTTCGTCTCCACGTTTATATTCCTGGCCGATTCGCGGTCCGGCAGGGCATATCTGGGCAGTATGGACATTCCGTCACTCCTCGGGCCGGATTCTACTTTTGCACCGCGGCGGCGCATAGGCGTTTGCCCGGACGGCGTGGAAATCACCGCGTTCGCACCATTAGGCTGAACTTCGCCGTCTACTTCGACTCCATTTCCGACCCCTATCCGGAGCCCGCCATGATCCGTCGCCTTGTCCTCGTCGCCCTGCTCTATCTGCTGGCCTTCCCGGCGCTTGCCTTCACCCTGGTGGACAGCAAGGGCAAGAGCCACAGCCTGGCCCAATACAAGGGCAAATGGGTGCTGGTCAATTTCTGGGCCACCTGGTGTCCCCCCTGTCTGGAGGAAATTCCCGACCTGATCGCCCTGCACGAGGACAAGAAGAACAACCTGGTAGTACTGGGCATCGCCCTGGATTACAAGGATCCCAAGCAGGTTCTGCAATACGCCGAGCAGATGATGGTCAGCTATCCGATCATTCTCGGTGACAAGAGCATGGCTGCTCAGATCGGCTCCGTACCTGGTTTGCCGACCACCTACCTATACAACCCGGAGGGCAAGATGGTGGCGTACAACGTGGGGGCGCTGAAGCGGGAGGCGGTGGAGAAGTACATCTCCAGGAAAAAGTGAGTACATCGACACCGCTCGCGGGGTGTCGTGTTTTGTACTGGCCGCGTGCTCGCGGCCAGTACAAGTCTGCTGGGGATCTCCCCGGGGGCCCTCAGGCCGCCTTCAGGTAGCGTTCCTTGGCGGCACGCGCCTCGCGGGCTTCCTCGGGACTGTAGGCCTTGCCGGACCACAGCATGTTGTAGGCGACCTCCTCGTTGCCGTTCTCGCACAACTCCAGCACCTTGGCGAACAGGGGCTGGAAGGTCTCGGAACGGTGGCTCTTCTCGTGGTCGTCGAAGGACTGCCAGAAGGTGACGATGAGCGCTTCGCGCCCTTTCAGGGGGTTGTCCACCGGCTGGCCGATGGTCGAACCCTCGTTCGAGACCTGACCGGAATTCATGGCCACGAAGCCACCCACGAAGCCGGTGTCGGAGTGGTAGGTTTTTACGTTCTCGCACAGTTCCGCCACGCGCATTTCCAGGTCGTCGGTGCTGTATTCGGGACGCAGGATGACGCGGTTGATGGTGACGACGCCGTCGCTGTTGAAGCCGTTGATGAGAGTGGACATGGTGAACTCCTCAAGTAAATAAGCAAATACTGATATATGGGGGCCAATGAAAGGCGCTGATGTCGGCGCCTGGCTAATACCTTAGTGAAATAGTCAGATAAATTCAACTGCGATAGCCATAGGGTTTTTCTATTTACCTTGTCTCGCCTGGCTTTCCCTCGCCCAATCATTGACATAGCTGGGGGGTGGCCGGGATAATCCGCGCCTCTTTTCTGCCGTGGTGATGTAGCTCAGACGGTTAGAGCGGTGGATTCATAACCCACAGGTCGGCAGTTCGATTCTGCCCATCACCACCACCTTCTCCCTCCCCCCTCGGCAATTCCCGCGCATGGCCCGCAAAGTCTTCATCCGCACCTTCGGTTGCCAGATGAACGAGTACGACTCCGACAAGATGGCCGATGTGCTGGCCGCCGGGGAAGGCTTTGAGCAGACAGACCGCCCCGAGGAGGCCGATGTCATCCTCTTCAACACCTGCTCGGTGCGGGAAAAGGCTCAGGAAAAGGTGTTCACCGACCTGGGCATGGTGCGCCACCTCAAGCAGAAGAATCCGGACCTGCTCATCGGCGTGGGCGGTTGTGTCGCCAGCCAGGAAGGGGCCGCCATCGTACGGCGCGCGCCCTACGTGGATCTCGTCTTCGGCCCGCAAACCCTGCACCGCCTGCCGCGCATGATGGAGCGCAGGCGCAGTACCGGGCGTCCCCAGGTGGACATCGAATTCCCCGAGATCGAGAAGTTCGACCACCTGCCGCCCGCCCGCGTCGAGGGCCCCACCGCCTTCGTCTCGGTCATGGAAGGCTGCTCCAAGTACTGTACCTTCTGCGTGGTGCCCTATACCCGCGGCGAGGAGGTGTCGCGTCCCCTCGCCGACGTGCTGGCCGAAGTGGCGCATCTCGCCGCGGAAGGGGTGCGCGAGGTGACCCTGCTGGGCCAGAACGTGAACGCCTACCGCGGCGCCATGGAGGGGGCGGCTCAGACGGGTGAACTCGCCGATTTCGCGCTGCTGCTGGAGCTGGTGCATGCGATTCCCGGCATCGAGCGCATCCGCTTCACCACCTCGCACCCGCGTGAATTCACGCCGCGCCTGGTGGAGGCGTATGCCCGCCTGCCCAAGCTCGCGTCCTACCTGCATTTGCCGGTGCAGTCCGGCTCCGACCGCATCCTCGCGGCCATGAAGCGTGGCTATACGGCGCTGGAATACAAGAGCCTGATCCGCCGCATCAAGGCGGCGCGGCCCGGTATCAGCATCGCCTCGGATTTCATCGTCGGCTTTCCCGGCGAGACCGAGGCGGACTTCGAGGCCACCCTGAAGCTCATCGCCGACGTCGGCTTCGACGCTTCCTTCAGCTTCGTCTACAGCGCCCGGCCCGGCACGCCGGCCGCCGCCCTGGCCGACGATACCCCGCAGGACGAGAAGATGCAGCGTCTGTACCGTCTGCAGGACTTGATCAACGCCCAGGCCGCGGCCCTCAGCGCGGCCATGGTGGGCTCGGTGCAGCGGGTGCTGGTGGAAGGACCTTCGAAGAAAGATGCCAAGGAACTGATGGGTCGCACCGAGAACAACCGCATCGTCAATTTTCCCGCACCCCCTCGCCTGATCGGACAGTTCGCCGAGGTCACCATCACCCAGGCCAACCCGCATTCCCTGCGCGGCGAAGTGCGCATCGCCGCTTGAGATGAGCGAAACCGTCAGCTTCCACGATGCCGACAACAGCCGCCTGGCCAACCTGTGCGGCGTGCTGGACGAGAACCTGCGCCAGATCGAGACGGCGCTGAACGTCAGCATCGCCCGCCGTGGCGAGGTGTTCCAGGTGGAAGGCGACAAGGCCGCCGAGGCCGCGCGCCTGCTCAAGGATTTCTACCAGCGGGCACGCAAGCCCCTGGACATCGACGACGTCCAGCTTGCCCTGGTGGAGGTCGCCCACAAGCCGCCGCCGGGCCAGGGCGGTTCTCCTGAAGAAGACAACATCCCGGTGCTGATGACCCGGCGCGCCGGCCTGCACGGCCGTACCGCGCGGCAGAACGCCTACATCCGCCAGATCCAGGAATACGACATCACCTTCGGCGTCGGCCCGGCCGGCACCGGCAAGACCTATCTCGCCGTGGCGGGGGCGGTCGATGCCCTGGAACGCGATCTGGTCAAGCGCATCGTCCTGGTGCGCCCGGCGGTGGAGGCCGGCGAGCGCCTGGGCTTCCTGCCCGGCGACCTGGTGCAGAAGGTCGACCCCTACCTGCGTCCCCTCTATGACGCCCTCTGGGACCTGATGGGTTTCGACAAGGCCAACCGCGCCTTCGAGCGACAGATGATCGAGGTGGCGCCGCTCGCCTTCATGCGCGGCCGGACGTTGAACCACGCATTCATCATCCTCGACGAGGCGCAGAACACCACGCCGGAGCAGATGAAGATGTTCCTCACCCGCATCGGCTTCGGCTCCCGCGCCGTGGTCACCGGCGACGTCACCCAGATCGACCTGCAGCGCCACCAGAAGAGCGGCCTCATCGAGGCCAGAGAAGTGCTGAAGGAAGTGCGCGGCATTGCCTTCACCGAATTCCGCAACGACGATGTGGTGCGCCACCCGCTGGTGGCCCGCATCATCGATGCCTATGACGCCTATTCAAAGCGTGAGGGCTGAGGCGTGAAGCGTGCGGCGGGGTTGGACCTCAGCGTGCAGTACGTCTGCGGCAGGGAGGGGCTGCCCACCCGCGCCGACTTCCGCCGCTGGGCGAAGGCCAGCCTGCGGGGTGAGGTGGCCGCCGCCCTGCGCATCGTCGATGCACAGGAGGGTAGGGCCCTGAACCGCGACTACCGGGGCAAGGACTACGCCACCAACGTGCTCACCTTCGATTACGGCCCCGATCCGGACAGCGGCGCGCGGAGCGGCGACATCGTGCTGTGCGCGCCGGTGGTGGAGCAGGAGGCGGCCGCACAGGGCAAGCCCCTCGCCGCCCATTACGCCCACCTTACGATCCATGGCATGTTGCATCTCCAGGGCTATGACCACGAGACCGGCAAGGCGGACGCGATCGCCATGGAAGCCGTGGAAAGCTTTATCATGCGGGCGTTGGGATTTCCCGACCCTTATCAATAACTTATGAACGACGACAGTAGTCCGCGACCGAGTCTCATCGAACGTCTCACCTCCTGGCTCTCCCGCGAGCCCGACAACCGCGAGGAGTTGCTCGAACTCCTCCACGCCGCCTACGCCAACAACCTTCTGGATGCCGACGCCCTGTCCATGATCGAGGGGGTCATGCAGGTGTCCGAGATGCAGGCGCGCGAAATCATGATTCCCCGCGCCCAGATGGACGTGGTCGACATCAACGATCCGCCCGAGAAGTTGCTGCCCTACGTCATCGAAACCGCCCACTCGCGCTTTCCCGCCGTGGACGGTGAGCGCGACCACGTGGTCGGCATCCTGCTGGCCAAGGATCTGCTGCGGCTCTGTAACGGCGAGGAGGTCAACCTGCGCGAGCAGTTGCGGCCGGCGGTGTTCATTCCCGAATCCAAGCGGCTGAACGTGCTGTTGCGCGATTTCCGCGCCTCGCGCAACCACATCGCCATCGTCGTCGACGAATACGGCGGCGTCGCCGGCCTGGTCACCATCGAGGACGTGCTCGAACAGATCGTCGGCGACATCGAGGACGAGTACGACTACGACGAGGCCGAGGACAACATTCTGGCCGAGGCCGATGCGGTGTTCCGCGTCAAGGCGCAGACGGAGATCGCTGATTTCAACCAGACCCTGGGCGCGAGCTTCGCCGATGACGAGTTCGACACCGTCGGCGGCTTGGTCGCCAACGCCTTCGGGCGCCTGCCCAAGCGCGGCGAAAGCGTGGAGATTGGCGACTTCCGCTTCCTGGTGTTGCGCGCCGACAGCCGGCGCCTGCACACCCTGAGCGTGAGCCGTCTGCCACAGGCCAGCCTGTTGTGATGGCCCCGGACCGACGCTGGAAACCGGTCCTGCTGTTTCTCCTCCTGCTGGCTTTGTTTCCCGCCATAGGGAGCGTTGCCACCTGGCTGCGGGGCGAAGCCATGGCGTTTTGGGACTGGCTGGGGGTACTCGCTTTCCCAATGCTGGCCTGGTTGTGGCTCAGGTATTTCTCCATCCTGGGTTGCCGGGAAAGCTGCCTGCCGCCTGATCGGGAACGAAAGTGAATACTCACCTTGCCAGACGGCGCGCAGGCCGCTAAGTTAGCGCCCACTTGTTTTCGCCGGAGGCTTCCCCATCTGCCTCCGGCTGCCATCTTCCTGGATTGACCATGACTGCCTGGACCGACTTCCTCGCCTCCCGGGGCGCCCGTTTCGAACACGGCGGGGTTGCCGACTTCGGCGATCCCAAGGCTGAACTCGCCGCCGCTGCCAGCGGTGATGTGCTGGCCGATCTGTCCCATTTCGGCTTGATCGGTTTTTCCGGCGAGGACGCCGAGACCTTCCTGCACGGCCAGATCACCAACGACCTGCGCGCCCTGTCCGACGGCAAGGCGATATTCGCCGGCTACCTTTCCGCGAAAGGCCGCATGCTGGCCAATTTCCTGGTCATGCGGCGGGCCGGCGAACTGCTGGTGATGCTGCCCGAATCCCTGCGCGAGGGCATCCAGAAACGCCTGTCCATGTTCATCCTGCGCAGCCAGGTCAAGGCGCGCGATGCGGGTGCGGAATGGGTGCGGCTGGGGGTGAACGGTCCCGCGGCCGCGGCACGGGTGGCGGAGGTCCTCGGCCGTGACGCGCCCGTCGGCATCATGAGCATGACCCAGTCCGCAGCCGCTTTCGCGCTGTGCCTGGGCGATGCGCGTTATGACCTGTTTGTCGCCCCGGATCGGGCCGCCGCCGTCTGGGAGCAACTCGCCGCCCGCGCCCGGCCGGTGGGCGCCCCGGCATGGGACTGGCTGATGGTGCGGGCCGGTGTGCCGGTGGTGTTGCCGCCCACCCAGGACCACTTCGTGCCACAGATGGCCAACATGGAAATCCTCGGCGGCATCAGCTTCAACAAGGGCTGCTACCCCGGCCAGGAAATCGTCGCCCGCAGCCAGTACCTGGGCAAGGTCAAGCGCCGCCTGTATCTGGCCCATGTGGATGCCGAGGCGCGGCCCGGCGACGAACTGTTCGCGCCCGAGCCCGCCGACCAGGCCGCCGGCCTCATCGCCAACGCCGCCCCCGCCCCCGGCGGTGGCTGGGATGTGCTGGCGGTGGCCCTGAGCCCCAGCGTGGAAGCCGGCGATATCCGCCTGAAGAGCCGGGATGGCGCCCGCCTCAGCTTCGCACCCCTGCCTTATCCCGTTGCCTGAGCGCCGCGACTATTACGTCTGGTACCGGGTCGCCAGCGCCGACCGGGACACGGAAACCGCCGTGCGCGGCATGATGGCGCGCTTGGCCTGTCGCTCCGGCGTTACCGGCGTCCTCAACAGGAAGGCGGACGAGCCGCGCCTGTGGATGGAGGTCTACGTGGGCGTCACCGACGCCGCGACCTTCGAGCGGCGGCTTGCCCAGGTTGTCGACGAATTCGACGTGGAGATGTTTCTCGACGGTCCGCGTCGTACCGAGTGCTTCCTCGCCGATGCGCCCGTGATTACCGCTTGCGCGGTCGAATCCTGAACTTCCCATGCGCAAACCCGGCGAACGCAAGATCCAGATCCTGCAAACCCTGGCGGGCATGCTGGAGACGCCCCAGGCGGAAAAGATCACCACGGCGGCCCTCGCCGCCCGCGTCGAGGTCTCGGAAGCGGCGCTCTACCGCCACTTCGCCAGCAAGGCGCAGATGTACGAGGGCCTCATCGAGTTCATCGAACAGACTCTGTTCGGCCTCATCAACCGCATCCTCGCCGAGGAGCCGCGCGGCCTCCTGCAGGCGCAGGCCATGCTCCAGCTGCTACTCGGCTTCGCGGAGAAGAACCGCGGCATGACGCGCGTGCTCATCGGCGAGGCGTTGGTGAACGAGCACGAACGCCTGCAGGCGCGCGTCAACCAGTTGCTGGAGCGGGTGGAAGCCAGTCTCAAGCAATCGCTGCGCATCGCCGCCAGCCAGGGCGAAGTCGCCTCCGGGCTGGAGCCGGCGGCGGCCGCGAATCTGCTGCTGTGCTGGGTGCTGGGGCGCTGGCAGCTGTTCGTGAAAAGCGGTTTCCGGCAACCGCCGATGCAGCGCTGGGACAGCCAATGGGCGCTGTTGCGGCAGGGGCTGGGCGCGGCCGCCTGACCCGGATTGACCGCCTACTTGTATTGCCGCCATTCGGCGGGGGTTTCGTCGTGATCGCCGTGCGGATGCTTGTTCCAGGCCTCCATGTGGGCTTGGTAATTCTTCGTGCGATGCTCGGGCTTCACCATGTTTTCGCGCTGCACCCGCTCGCTGTAGTAAGCCAGGGAACGCCGGATGCGGATGAGCAGGGTGGATTCCAGATGGAAGCCCTGGTCGGAAAGAGCGGTCTCGATGTCCTGCAGGGTGTACTCGGCCACGCAATATTCGAGCAGCAGCGTGCGCGGGCCGGTGGGGTGGGCGGCGAGCCCGGGCAGTCCGCTTAGCAGGGCCAGGGCGCGGTCCACCTGGCCGGGTGGCGTGGGATGGAAGACGATCTCGCGGCGCTTCTGGATGTCGCAGGGAGACGTCATGCCATCCCTTTCTAGTCCTTGCCCGATTTCAGCAACGATAGTCCCTTCAACAGGATGAGGGCCTGGTTGAACTGGTAGTCGTGCTTGCTCACCACCTCGCCCGGTTCCAGCCGAGGTCCGCCGTCCTTCTTCGCACCGGGCTTGTCGGCCTTGCCATCCACCGGCTTGCTCGCGGGGTCGTCGCCCTGGCCGTTGGACAGATGCTTGTCCAGATCGGCCTCACGCACCTCCAGCTTGGCGCCGTCGGTGGGGGAGATGGTGGCTTCTTCCACGACGATGTCGGGAACGATGCCCTTGGCCTGGATGCTGCGGCCGTTCGGGGTGTAATAGCGCGCCGTGGTGAGCTTGATGGCGGTGCCGTTGTTGAGCGGCAGGATGGTCTGCACGGAGCCCTTGCCGAAGGTCTGCGTGCCCACCACCAGGGCCCGCCGGTGGTCCTGCAGGGCGCCGGCGACAATTTCCGAGGCGGAGGCGGAGCCGCCGTTGACCAGCACGACCACGGGCACGGTCTTGACCCAGGCCGGCAGGCTCTTGAGGTAATCGCTCTCGGTGGGGCGCAGGTAGTTCTCGCGGTTGTTGGTGAGGCGCATTTTTGCGTCCTCGGTGCGGCCGTCGGTGTAGACCACCAGTTCACCCGACTTGAGGAAGGCGCCGGCCACTCCCACGGCGGTATTCAGCAGGCCGCCCGGGTCGTTGCGCAGGTCGAGCACCAGACCCTTGAGGGCGGCGCCCTTGTTCTGTTCCTGCAAGTCCTTCAGCGCCCCGACCAGATTCTCGCCGGTATGCTCCTGGAACTGGGAGATGCGCACATAGCCGAAATCGGCTTCCACCAGCTTGTGCCGCACGCTGCGGATCTTGATGACGGCGCGCGTCAGGGTGATGGTCAGGGGCTTGGCCTCGCCCTTGCGCACCACGGTCAGCGTGATGTCGGTGCCGGGCTTGCCGCGCATCTTCTTGACCGCGTCGCCCAGGGTCAGGCCCTTCACCGGCGTGTCGTCGAGCTTGATGATGAGGTCGCCGCTCTTGATGCCGGCCTTGAAGGCGGGAGTGTCGTCGATCGGCGCCACCACCTTGACGAAGCCGTCCTCCATGCCCACCTCGATGCCCAGTCCGCCGAACTCGCCCTGGGTGCCGACCTGGAGTTCCTTGAAGGCTTCGCTGTCCAGGTAGGCGGAATGGGGGTCCAGACCCGAGAGCATGCCGTTGATGGCCTCGGTGATGAGCTTCTTGTCCTCCACCGTCTCGACATAGTCGCTCTTGATCTTGCCGAAGATCTCGCTGAACGCGCGCAGATCCTCGATGGGCAGCGGCTGCGGTTCGCGGTTGGCGACCGCCGAATAGTTCAGGGTCAGCCCGGCGCCCAGCAGGATGCCGACAGCGACCAGACTGATTTGTTTGAATTTGCTTGTCATACTGCCTCTTGATGCCGCGGATCGCTCCGAGTTCAACGGACCCAGGTGAGAGGGTCGAAAGGTTTGCCCTGGTGGCGTAGTTCGAAATAGAGGCCGGGTTCATCCTGACCCCCCGTGGCGCCCACCGCGGCCACCACGTCGCCCGCGCGCACAGACTCGCCCGGCTGTTTATACAAGCTTTCATTATTACTGTATAGGCTGAGGTAGCCGGCACCATGATCGACGATGAGCAGGTTGCCGAAGCCGCGCAGCCAGTCGGCGAAGGCGACCTGGCCGCTGCCCACGGCGCGTACCTCCTGGCCCTGGCGCGCGCGGATGAACAGCCCTTTCCAGGCAGGGCCGCCGCCCTCGCGGCCCTGCCCGAACTTGTGCCGGATTTCGCCGGCCACGGGCAAGGCCAGCTTGCCGCGCAGGCGCGCGAAATCCAGGCCGGCGAGACTCGCATCCGCCACGCGTTCCACCTTCTGGCCGGGCTTGGTGGCGGCGGCTGGGCGGGCGGGCGTGATTTTCGCCAGCCGGGCGATGAGGGTGGCCAGGCGTTTTTCGTCGCGCGCCAGGGTGTCGATTTCCCTGCGCTGCTTGCGAATCTGCTCGGAGAGTTTGTAGAGCACCTGCTGGCGCTCGCCCTTCTCTGCCTCGAGGGTCTTGCGTTGTGCCACCTTGTCCTGCTGCACCCGTGTCAGGTCATCGTTCTGTTGCTGGGTTTTCTCGTGCAGGCCGCGCAAGCGGGCCAGGGACTCGCGATGGGCGCGGATGAGATCCGCCCGGGCGCGGCCAATGTAGCCGTAATACTCGAGATTACGCGCCACCTCGGACGGGTTCTGGCCGTTCAGCAAGAGTTTCATGGCGTCGCCGCCCCCTTGCATGTAGCGTTCGCGCAGGAGTTCGGCGAGGCGTTTCTGCTGCTCGGCGATCTCGCTCTGGGTCACGCGGGTGTCCTCGTTGAGCTGCTGCAGATCGCGGGAAAGCCGGCGTTTGCGCAGTTCCAGATCACGCAGGCCACGGTTTACGTCGGAGATGCGCCGTTCTGATTTCTTGAGCGCGTCGGATACCTCGGAACGGTCCTCGCGGGCTTGCTCCATTTCTTCCTGCAGGGCCTGGATGCGGCCGCGCAGTTCCTTCAGCTCCTGCTGTTTGCCGCTGTCCGGGGAGGCCGCCGCCGCCGACGCGAACAGGGCCATCAGAGAAACCAGCAGCGCGCGCACGGGGACAGCCGGACCGGTCAGTCCGGCGAATGCCTGAAGTGGATGAGTGGGTGGCCGCTCATTTCCGGCGGCTGTGGCAGGCCCATCATCCTCAGCAGGGTGGGGGCGATGTCTTCCAGGGCGCCGCTGTCCTGCATGTCGGCGGCGCGGCCGATGTAGACGAAGGGCACCAGATTGGTGGTGTGCGCCGTGTGGGGCTGCTTGGTGAGCGGATCCAGCATGGTTTCCGCATTGCCATGGTCGGCGGTGATCAGCACTTCCCCGCCCGTCGACTGCATGGCCTCGACCGCCCGGCCGATGCAGACGTCCACCGCTTCCACCGCCTGGATGGCGGCCTCCAGGATGCCGGTGTGGCCGACCATGTCGGTATTGGCAAAGTTGCAGATGATGGCGTCGTATTTACGGCTGAGTATGGCCTCGACCAGTTTGTCGGTGACCTCGAAGGCGCTCATTTCCGGCTTCAGGTCATAGGTGGCGACCGGCGGCGACTTCACCATGATGCGGTCTTCGCCCGTATAGACGGTTTCCTCGCCGCCGTTGAAGAAATAGGTGACGTGCGGGTATTTCTCGGTTTCGGCGATGCGCAACTGGCGCAGGCCGAGGTTGGCGATGTATTCGCCGAAGCCGTTGCGCACCCGGTCCGGCGGGAAGGCCACCGGCAGGTCGAATTCCTCGCTGTAGCTGGTGAGCGTGCAGTAGCGGCAGAGTTGCGGCACGTATTCCCGCTCGAACTCGGCGAAGTCCGGCGCCGTGAAGGCCCGCGTCAACTGGCGCGCGCGGTCGGAACGGAAGTTCATGAACACCACGGCGTCGCCGTCGCGCATGCGCGGAGGCGCCTCGCCGGCCGGTGTGATGACGGTGGGTTTGACGAATTCGTCGGTCTCGCCCCGGGCATAGGCCATTTCCAGGCCGAGATTGGCGGAAGGCGCGCTGAATTCGGCGTGGCCCAGGGTCAACAGATCATAGGCGAGCTTGACCCGCGGCCAGCGGCGGTCCCGATCCATGGCGAAGTAGCGGCCGACGATGGAGGCGATGCGGCCCACGCCGAGGCCGTCGACCTTGTCCTGCAAACAACGCAGGTAAGCTTCCGCGCTTTTCGGCGGCGTATCCCGACCGTCCAGGAAGGCGTGCACGTACACATTGCGCAGACCGGCCTGCGCCGCCATGCCGAGCATGGCGTGGAAGTGGTTCTCATGGCTGTGCACGCCGCCGTCGGACAACAGGCCGAAGAGGTGCAGGGTGGAGTCGCGCCGCTTGACCTGATCGATGACGTCCAGCAGCGTCATGTTGCCGGCGAAATGACCTTCCTGGATGGCGCGGTCGATGCGCGTGAATTCCTGGTACACCACGCGACCCGCGCCGATGTTGAGGTGTCCCACCTCGGAGTTGCCCATTTGTCCGGCGGGCAGGCCGACCGCCGCTTCCGAGGCCTGGATCAGGGTATGCGGATAGGTGTTCCACAACCGGTCCCAGTTCGGCTTGCGGGCCAGGGCGATGGCGTTGTGGTGGTCGGGTTCGCGGCAGCCGAAGCCGTCCAGAATGAGGAGCAGAACGGGCTTGACGGCGGGATGATTCGGCATCGGTCTATTTTATCTTTATTCAGGACGTAAATTTCGCTCGGTATTTTAGTATATTTGAATACTGGAGGGGTATACTGGCACGAGCGGATCGTGGCGCTAGGAGCCCGGCCGCCGGCCACTGGCACAACATTATCTGGCAGTACGGAGACAGCATGACCGAGTCCATTGAACTCATCGACAAGGACGAACACATCGAGCAGGCGTCACGGGCCCTCAAGGCCATGTCGCACCCCCTGCGGCTGAAGATACTCTGCGTGCTCGGGGACAAGGAGGTGAGCGTGCAGGACATCGTCGAGAATGTCGGCACCTCCCAGAGCAACATCTCGCAGCACCTCGCCATCCTGCGCGACAAGGGAGTACTGCGCACGCGCAAGGACGCGAACCGTGTCTATTACCGCGTGGGTGACACCCGTACCCTGCAACTCATAGGCATGATGCGCGACGTCTTCTGTGCCTTTGCCAAATAAGCCGCTGCTTTAACAGGCATCAACTCCCGAGTGCCGGCGCACGCTAGGTGTGCCGGAGGCGCCCTGTCGGTATCAGATGACAGGTCGGAGACAGGCTCCCCCGCGGCTAGCCCTCGCATGTTGCGTATTTTTCCCCTGAAGCGAGGCTATACAATATCCGGTGGCACTTATCTTGCCATAAGTTTATTTTATCTTTAATATTAGCGTCCTCTAATACTTCAGCGCCCGCCCCCGGGTCGGCATGCAAGAGGTGTGACATGCGGATTGCACGATTGATCGGCAACATGCTCGCCGTCAGCCTGGCCCTGGCCCTGGCCTGGGGCGTGGCGGCGGCGGAGACCCTGACTCTGCGTCGGGCGGCCGAGGCCGCGCTGGCGGGCAACCCCGACATGGCGGCCAGCCAGGCGCGGGTGGCGCAGGCCGAGGCGGGAACACGTCAGGTCGATGGCTCGCGTCTGCCGCGTGTCACCGTTTCCCTCAATGCCACGCAGACCAATGACCCCCTCGCCGCTTTTGGCCTGAGGCTGGGGCAGGAACGGATCAAGGCGTCGGATTTCAATCCGGCGACGCTGAACGACCCTTCATCAATAAGCAATTTCAATAGCCGTGTCGAGGTCACCGCTCCCGTCTATAGCGGCGGCCAGATCAGCGCTCGTCAGGATGAGGCCCGCGCCTACGCCCGCGCTGCCCGCGACGGCGATCTGGCGGCGCGGCAGAGCGTGCTGCTGGACGTGCTGGAGGCCTACCAGGGCGTGCATTTGGCCCGCGCCAACCTGCGCGTCAGCGAAAGGGCGCAGGCGGCCGCGACGGAATACGCGCGCGCCGCCGGCAATCTGCACAAGCAGGGCATGGCGGTGCGCAGCGATGTGTTGTCGGCGCGGGTGAATCTGGAGAACGCCCGGTTGCGCGTCAGCGAAGCACGGCGCCA
The DNA here is from genome assembly GCA_009772925.1 of bacterium. Lineage (GTDB taxonomy): Bacteria > Pseudomonadota > Gammaproteobacteria > Burkholderiales > Thiobacillaceae > PFJX01. The sequence goes on along the minus strand of WOUQ01000002.1, from coordinate 101,107 downwards.
TGAGGCCACCGCCCTGGACCGTCTGAAGCTGCTGATGGGCCGCGGTCTCGCCGAGACGGTCGATGTGGGCGACGAAGCGCGGCTGAAATTGCCGGAGGGTGGCCTGGAGTCGTTGCGCGAGCAGGCCCTGGCCACGCATCCCGGGCTGCGCGCCTTGCGCGCCCAGGTCGAGGCGATGCAGGCCGCGGCACTGGCCGCGCGGGGCGCCAAGCTGCCGCAGGTCAACGTCATGGCACGCCAGGACTGGAATGACGAAAATCTCGGCTTCGATGCCTCGTCCTACACCCTGGGTGGCAGCGTGTCGTGGAATCTGTTCGATGGCGGCTCCAACAACGCTGCCATTGACCGAGCCCAGGCGGCGCGCATGGAGCAGGTCGCGCGCCTGCGCCAGGCCGAGGATGGCGTCATCTTCGGCCTGACCGAGGCGCGCCGCCGCGCGCTGGAGGCCGAAGAGCGGCTGGCGGCGCGCGAGGAGGCGGCGAGGGAGGCCGAGGAGGTGCAGCGCCTCACCAAGCTGCGCTACGAGAACGGCGTCACCACCCTGGTCGACCTGCTTTCCGCGCAGACGCTGCTCGACCGGGCGCGCGCCGACCTGGCCACCGCGCGCTTCGACCTTTCGGTGAGCCGCGGGCAGGTGCTGCACGCCGCCGGCCTGCTGGATTTGGACCAACTTTGATGGGGATCGGACCATGTTGAAACAATTGCCCATTTCCCTTTTTATCGCTGCGCTCCTCGCCGGCTGCGGCAACCAGGACCCGGCCTCCGGCCAGGCCGCCGCGCCGCGCGTCGTGCCGGTGGAAACCGCGCCGGCGGCGCTCCTGCGCGTCGCCGCCTATCAGCCCGCGCCCGCCACGCTGGTGGCGGAACAGCAGGTCCAGGTGGCTTCCCGCCTGATGGGTTACATCCGTTCCATCGACGTGGCAGAAGGACAGAGCGTGGCAGTCGGGCAGCGCCTGTTCAGCGTCGATCCCGTCGATCTGCAGGGCCAGGTGCAGCAGTCCCGCGCCGGCGTCAAGCAGGCCGAGGACGCGCTGGCCGACGCCAGCCTGGAGTACAAGCGCTTCGAGGCCCTGTACAAGGAAGAGGCGGTCACCCGCCAGCAGTTCGAAAAGATGAAGCTGCAGCACGACATCGCCGAATCCCGTCTGAACCAGGCCCGCGCCGGGCTCGACACCGCCACCGGCCAGTTGCGCTACGCCAGCGTCACCTCGCCCATCGCCGGCGTGGTCACGCGCAAGCTGGCGCACGCGGGCGATCTGGCGGCGCCCGGACGTCCGGTGCTGGTGGTGGAGAATCCCGGCCGCCTTCAGGTGGAGACCCAGGTTCCCGAACCGGTGCTGGGTGGTCTCAAGCCCGGCGCGCAGATTCTGGTCGAGGTGGAGGGCCAGGAGCGCCCGCTGTCCGCCCGCCTGGCGCGCGTGTCGCCCGCCGCCGATCCGGTCACCCGCACCTTCCTGGTCAAGCTCGACATCGCCGGCGCCGGCCTGAAGAGCGGCCTGTTCGCGCGCGTCCTCTTCCCCGCCGGCGAACGCGAGGTGCTGACGGTGCCGGCCGCCGCCCTGGTGCGTCGGGCCGGCATCGAGGGTGTGTTCGTGGTCGGCGCCGACGGCATCGCGCGTTTCCGCATGGTGCGCGCCGGTACCCGCCAGGACGGCGCGGTCGAGGTGCAGGCGGGACTTGCCGCCGGCGAGCGCGTCGTAACCGGCGGCGCCCTGGAGCAGCTGGAATCCGGCGACAAGGCCGGCGCCTGAGCGCCCGACGAGAGGGAAACGCGCCATGTCCATGAATGGTTCGCAGATCAACATCGCCGGCAAGCTGGCCGACGCCTTCCTCGAATCCAAGATCACGCCCCTGGTCATCCTCGGCCTGTTCATGCTGGGGATGCTGGCGCTGGGCCTGACGCCGCGCGAATACAACCCGCAGATCGTGGTGCCGGCGGCCAACATCGTCGTCACCAAGCCGGGCGCCTCCGCCGAGGAGGTCAACAACCTGATCGTCAAGCCGCTGCAGGCGATCATGCACGCCCAGTCCGGCGTCGACCACAGCTATGGCTACGCGGCCAACGACTACGGCGTGGTCACCGTGCAGTTCGAGGTGGGCGAGGATCAGGAACAGAGCCTGGTGAAGCTTTACAACCAGCTCGTGCAGAACATGGATCGCATTCCGCCCGGCGCCAACGAGCCCATCATCAAGCCGATCAACGTCGACGACGTGCCCATCCTGACCGTCACGCTGAGTTCGCGCGAGCACGACGACCGCGTCCTGCGCGAGATTGGTGCGCGCCTGCTGGAACACCTGCGCAACGCGCCGGGCGTGTCGTTCACCCAGCTCATCGGCGGCCGTGCGCCGGCCCTCAACGTATGGATCGACCCGCAGCGCCTGACGGGCGCCGGCCTCAGCCTTGACCGCGTCGACCAGGCCCTGCGCGGCGCCAACGTGTCGGCGCCGCTGGGCACGCTGACGCGCGACAACCGCGCCACGCCACTGCGCCTGGACGGTTTCCTGGGTAGTCCCGAGGAGGTGGGCGCCATCGTCGTCGGCGTCTCCCAGGGGCGCCCGGTGTATCTGCGTGACATCGCGCGCGTCGAGCAGGGCGGCGCCGAGGTGGAAGAGGCGACCTGGATCGGTTTCGGTCCGGCCGCCGGCAAGGCCGCGCGCGACGGTACCTCGGCAGCGGTGACCCTGGCCATCGCCAAGAAGGCCGGCACCAACGCGGTCGACGTCGCCGCCGCCGTGCAGGGCAAACTGGATGATCTCAAGCGCCAGGCCATCCCCGAAGGGATCGAGGTGACCATCACGCGCGACGACGGCGAGCGCGCCGACGCCGCCGTCAACCTGCTGGTCGAGCACCTCGGCATCGCCATCTTCACGGTGATCCTGCTGATGTGGTGGTTTCTCGGCTGGCGCGAGGCGGGCATCGTCACCCTGACCATCCCGCTCATCCTGTTCATCGTCCTGGCGGTCGGCCTGGTGCTCGGCCAGACCATCAACCGCATCACCCTGTTCGCTCTGATCCTCGCGCTGGGTCTGCTGGTGGATGACTCCATCGTCGTCATCGAGAACATCCACCGCCACCTGCACCACGGCAAGGTGAAGATGGAGGAGTTCGGCAAGACCCTGGTCAACGCCACCAACGAGATCGGCAACCCCACCAACGTCGCCACCCTGGCGGTGATCCTCGCCTTCATCCCGATGGCCTTCGTCACCGGCATGATGGGCCCCTTCATGCGGCCCATTCCCATCAACGTGCCGGTGGCCATGCTGGCCTCGCTGCTCATCGCCTACTCGGTGGTGCCCTGGGCGGCGCGCCGGGCGCTGCGCGGCAAGGCCTTGCGCGAGATGGAGAAGCGGGAAAGCCTGGAGGACCACGGCCACGCCGAGGCGGATCCGCTGCGCCGCATGTATCTGGCGGTGGCGCGTCCGTTGATGGAGAGCGCGGCCAAGCGCAACCTGCTCTTCCTGGTGGTGCTCGGCCTGCTGATCGGCGCCATGCTCATGCCGGCCTGGCAGTTCATGCGTCCCGCCGGCATGAACGGACCGCTGTCGCCGCTGGGCGTCGAGCTGAAGATGCTGCCCAACGACAACACCAACTCCATGCTGCTGCAGGTGGACATGCCGGCCGGCACCGCGCTGGCCGCCACCGACGGCGTCGCCCGCGCCCTGGGTGATACCCTGGCGCGCCACCCCGAGGTGGCCGATTACCAGGCCTTCGTCGGCATGGCCGCGCCCATCGACTTCGCCGCCCTGGTGCGCGGCGACATGCTCAAGCGCGGCGAAAACCTGGCGCAGATCCGCGTCAATCTGAGCGACAAGCACGACCGTTCGCTGTCCTCGCACGAAATTGCCGATGAGTTCTATACGGCGCTGCGCGACGTACGCGCGGCTTATCCGGAGGCGCGCATCAAGATCTACGAAACGCCGCCCGGACCGCCGGTGCCCTCGCAAGTGCTGGCCGAACTGTACGGACCCGACTACAACGCATTGCGCAGCGCCGCCGGCGAGGTGCGCGACGCCTTCGAGCAGGTCTACGGCCTGATCAACGTCGACGACAGCGTCACCGCCGACGTCCACGGCTACCGCGTGCGCGTCGACGCCGAGAAGGCCATGCTCGCCGGCGTCGCTCCGGCGCAGGTCGCCAAGCTGCTGCGCGACTTCGTGTCCGGCTTCAAGATGGGCACCCTGCACGTGGTCGACGCGCGTGAACCGATCGACATCAGCGTGCGCCTGCCGCGCGCACAGCGCGCCGACCCGGCCGCCCTGCTCAGCCTGCGCGTCGCCAACGCGCAGGGCGCGCAGATCCCGCTGTCCGCCATCGCCACGGTGGAGCGGGAAACGGAGGCGAAGCCGATCCACGCGCGCGACCTGCACGCCAACGTCATGGTCGGCGGCGAGATGCTGAAATCCAGCCCGGTCTATGCGGTGCTCGCGCTCGACCAGATGCTGGACGGCAAGCCCCTGCCCGGCGGCGCCACCTTCACCACCGGCAACCTCGGCTTCACCGAGGCGCAGCCGAAGGATGTGGTGGATTACACGCTGCTGTGGGGCGGCGAGATGCGCCTCACCCTCGACGTGTTCCGCGACCTCGGCTCCGCCTTCATCGTCGCCCTGGTGCTGATCTACCTGACGCTCACCGCCTACTACAAGTCGTTCATGCTGCCGATCATCGTCATGGGCGCCATCCCGCTCACCCTGGTCGGCGTCTTCCCCGGCCACTGGGCGATGGGTCAGGCCTTCACCGCCACCTCGATGATCGGCGTCATCGCCCTGGCCGGCGTGGTGGTGCGCAACTCGCTGCTCCTGATCGACTTCATCCTCGACTACCGCCGCCAGGGCTACTCGCTGGAAGAGGCGGTGATGGAGGCCGGCGCCGTGCGCTTCCGCCCGATCCTGCTCACCGCGCTGGCGATCATCGCCGCCTCGGCGATCATGGTCACCGACCCGGTGTTCGGCGGTCTCGCCGTATCGCTGATCTTCGGCACCTTCGCCTCGACGGCGCTGACCCTGGTGGTGATCCCCTTGCTGTACCTGCTGTGGCAGCGCCGCCAGCCGTCCGCCGCCGCATGACCCCCCCACTCTCAACTGACCTGTAAGGAGCTTCCCATGAGCATCGAGAACATTGTCCGCATCGTCGCCGGTTTCTTCATCCTGCTGTCGCTGGGCCTCGCCCACATGATGGGTCAGGCCGACCTGACGCAGGTGAGCTGGATGTGGTTCACCGCCTTCGTCGGCCTCAATCTGTTTCAGTCCGGCTTCACCAACTTCTGTCCGCTGGTCGGCATTCTCAAGAAGATGGGCTTCAAGGAAGCCGGCGCCTCCTGCAACTGAGGTTAGAATCGCGGCCTTCACTTTCTTGCCGCCGTAACCCATGGAATTCGTACTGCAAAACATCTGGCTCATCCTGCTGGTCGTGGTTTCCGGCTTCATGTTGTTCGGCGGCGGCCTGTTCGGCCGGCTCTCGGGCATCAAGCAGGTGGGCCCGCAGGAGGCGGTGTTGCTGTTCAACCACGAGGATGCCCTGGTGCTGGACGTGCGCGAGCAATCCGAATGGGCCGACGGCCATATCGCCAAGGCCAAGCACGTGCCCCTCGGCCAGTTGAAGAACCGCATGGGCGATCTGGACAAGTTCAAGGACAAGCCCATCGTCGCCGTATGCCGCAGCGGCAACCGCTCCCGGCACGCCTGCGGCCTGCTGCGCAAGGCCGGCTTCGAGAACGTGCACAACCTGGCCGGCGGCATGCAGGCCTGGGAACAGGCCGGACTGCCGAGAGAAAAGTAGACGCGAGCAGGTGGTTTCTCGGCCCCACTGGAAAGGACACGCAATGCCCCCCGTGAAGATGTACTGCACCGCCGTATGCCCTTACTGCATCATGGCCGAGAAGCTGTTGAACAAGAAGGGCGTCAGCCAGATCGAGAAGATCCGCATCGACCTCGATCCGGCACAGCGCGACGAGATGATCCGCATCACCGGCCGCCGTACGGTGCCGCAGATCTACATCGGCGACCGTCACGTCGGCGGCTTCGACGACATTTCCGCGCTGGACGCGGCCGGCGAACTGGATCCCCTGCTCGCCGCCTGAGTCTCAAGGCGCTTGAATTCGCGGCGGTGCGCCGCCATTTTGGTTGCAGTGTCCTGATGCACGGAGCCCAGTCATGGAACTCGTCTGTCCCCACTGCGGCGCGGTCAACCGCGTGCCCGACGATCGCCTGAAGCAGCAACCGAAGTGCGGCAAATGCGGCGCCGAAGTCCTGCCCGCCCATCCCGTCGAACTCATTGCCGCGAACTTCGACAAGTTCATCGCCAGAAACGAACTGCCCGTGCTGGTGGATTTCTGGGCGCCCTGGTGCGGCCCCTGCAAGATGTTCGCCCCCACCTTCGCGCAGATGGCCGGCCAGTACCTGGACCGGGTGCGCTTCGCCAAGGTGAACACGGAGGCGGAACAGGGGCTGGCCGCCCGCCACGGCATCCGCAGCATTCCCACGCTGGCCCTGTTCAAGGGCGGGCAGGAAGTGGACCGTGTGGCTGGCGCGTTGCCGCCGCAACAGTTGCAGGCCTGGCTGGCGCGGTATTGAAGGGGTCCGCGAAGCCGTAATGGTGAAAGGCTATAATTCCCGGCCTTCTTTCCAACCCGGATCCCGTCATGACCGATCAGCAACCGCAACAACAAGCCCTGCCCGTCTTCCAGATCGAGAAGATCTACGTCAAGGATCTCTCCGTCGAGGTGCCCAACGCGCCCGCCATCTTCCTGGAAAGGGACCAGCCGCAGATCGACATGCAGCTCAACACCCAGAGCGCGCCCGTGGATGCCGCCAACGGCATCTACCAGACCATCCTGACCCTGACCATCAACGCCAAGATCAAGGACAAGGCCGCCTTCCTGGTGGAACTGCAACAGGCCGGCATCTTCCGCATCCAGAACGTGCCGCAGGAGGCGATGGAGCCGGCCCTCGGCATCGGCTGCCCCAACATCCTCTTCCCCTACGCCCGCGAGGCGGTGTCCGACGCCGTGCTGAAGGCGGGATTCCCGCCGCTGATGCTGCAACCCGTCAATTTCGAGGTGATGTACATGCAGCAGCAGCAGGCCCTGCAGCAGCAGCAAACGCAGCAACCGAACTGACCCCGCGCCGGGCATGGTCCGCATGAGCCCAGCGCGCGGCGACGAGCGGGTGGCCCGGTGAGCATCGCCGTTCTCGGCGCCGGCGCCTGGGGGACCGGCTTGGCCATCCGCCTGGCCGGGCACAATGCGGTGAGGCTGTGGACGCGTTCCGCCGAGCACGCGGCGGCCATGGCGCGCGACCGCGAGAATCACCGCTATCTGCCGGGCTTCGCCCTGCCCGCGGGGCTGGCGCCGACTGGCGAGTTGGGCGCCGCGCTGGCGGACGCCGACCTGATCATCGCCGCCGTGCCCAGCAACGGCTTCCGTGCCCTGCTCCTGGAGTTGCGCCGTTGCGGCGCGCGGCAGCCCCTGGTGTGGCTGTGCAAGGGCCTGGAGACCGGCACGCGCAAGCTGCCGCACGCGGTGCTGGCGGAAACCTGGCCCGAGCATCCGCCGGCTGCCGTGCTGTCGGGGCCCAGCTTCGCCAAGGAAGTGGCGCAGGGCCTGCCCGCCGCGCTCAGCGTGGCCAGCGACGACGCGGATTTCGCCCGGCAGGTCGCGCGCCGGCTGCACGATTCCCGCCTGCGCCTTTATTCCGGCAGCGACGTGGTGGGCGTGGAACTGGGCGGCGCGGTGAAGAACGTCATCGCCATCGCCGCCGGAATTTCCGACGGCCTGGGCTTCGGCTTCAACGCTCGCGCCGCGCTGATCACGCGCGGTCTGGCCGAGCTGACCCGGCTCGGCCTCAAGCTGGGCGGGCGTCCGGAAACCTTCATGGGTCTGTCCGGCATGGGCGATCTCATCCTCACCTGCACCGGCGACCTCTCGCGCAACCGGCAACTGGGCCAGCGCCTGGCCGCCGGCGAAAGCCCGGAAGGTGCCCTGCGCGAACTCGGGCACGTGGCCGAGGGCGCCACCACCGCCGTCGAGGTGGACGCCCTGGCGCGCGAATTGGGCGTCGACATGCCCATCACCGAGGCGGTGGCACGGGTGCTCGGGCAGGAACTGCCGCCGCGCGAGGCGGTGGCCGCCCTGCTCGCGCGCGACCTCAAGGACGAAGGCGCCTGACGCGTCCGGGCAGCCGGCCACGCCGCCCATGCCCCGGCAGCCACAACCGAGTCCGTTCGCGGCGCGCCACGCCCGCTGGACGGAACTGCATGCCCGCTTCGGCCCCGCCCGCGCCTATCCCTACGCCTGGCGCCTGCCCGAGCTGGCGCGGGGCGAGGGCCGGCTCGCCAGCGTTCGCGCGGCGCTGGCCCTGAGCCTGACGCTGTACGGCTTGGGGCGCTTCCCGGAAGCCCTGCGCAATCTGTCGCCCGATCTATTTCTGGAGGAGGATGACGCCGAGCTGGCGGCCGCCGTCGACGATCTGCGCCGCCGCTGTCTCTGGTGGATGGGCGAGGACATCGCGCCGCCACCCGACGTGTCGCCGCCCGGCTGCCCCCCGGCTCCCGCCGCGTTGCTGCGGCGTGCCTATTTCCACTTTCTCAGCGACCGGCCGCTGCCGCCGGAGGACACTGCCTGGCAGGCGGCCCTGGCCGCAGACGACTTCCATGGCGCGTGGCTCACCCTGTTGGTGTACTGGTCGCGCCTGCGCGTCGGCCAGCCGGCGTCCGCCACCGACGCCCATGCGGCGCTCGCCGCGTTGCGCCGACAGGCGCCGGCCGAGGCAGCGCACGCCGCGGCGGTATACGCCGAAGCCGCTTTCCACCTCGCGCCCGCCCTGTCCCTGGTCTGGCTGGAGGAGGCCCTGGAACAGGGCGAACGTTTCGGCCAGCATCACCTAAAGGTCCGCCTGCTCCACCTCAAGGCCCGCGCCCTCGAGGCCGGCGGTGCACTGCGCGAGGCCGACCGTTTCCTTGCCCTGGCGCGCGAGTGGGCGGCGCGTCAGGGGGCTTGGCGGGTGCTGCGCGACATGGCACTATGATGCACTGCACAAATTTCCCTGCCTGCCATGCCGCCCCTGCCGGAAACCCTCACCACGCCCCTCTCCTCCCTGCTGCGCCGGGCGCCGGTGACCTGTCCGCCGGACACCCCGATTCGCGCCGCGCTGGGCATGATGCGCCGCGACAAGGTGGGCTCGATCCTGCTGGTGGACGCCGACGGGCGGCCGGCCGGGGTGTTCACCCTCAACGACCTGCGCGACCGTGTGGCGGCCGAGGAATGCGATCTCGACCGGCCCATGAGCACGGTGATGACGCCCAACCCGTTCTGCCTGGATGGCGACGCCACCGCCCTGGAAGCCGCCCTGGCCATGGCGCAGCGCCTGATTCACCACGTGGTGGTGACTTCGGCCGAAGGCCGCATTCTCGGCGTGGTCTCGGAGAAGGACCTGTTCGCCCTGCAACGCCTGGGGGTGGGCCACATCGCCGCTACCCTGGCCGAGGCCGACAATCTGGATGCGCTGGTGGGCGCCGCCGCCGACATCCGCCGGCTGGCCCGCATGTTCATGGCCCAGGGCCTGGAGGCCGAGCAGCTCACCCGCCTGGTCTCCGAGCTCAATGACCAGCTCGCCCAGCGCATTCTCTATCTGGCCTTCGCCGACACCGGCCTGGAGGACGTGTCGTGGTGCTGGCTGGCGCTGGGCTCGGAAGGACGTTTCGAGCAGACCCTGCTCACCGATCAGGACAACGGCCTGATCTTCGTGCCGCCCGCGGGGACCGATGCCGAGTCCCTGCGCGAGCGCCTGCTGCCGGTGGCGCGGCGCGTCAACGAATGGCTCGCGGCCTGCGGTTTCCCGCTGTGCAAGGGCGAGATCATGGCCGGCAACCCGAAGTGGTGCCTGTCCCTGGAGGAGTGGCAGAACACCTTCTCCGACTGGCTGTTCCGCGGCGACGCGCCGGTGTTGCTGAACGCCAGCATCTTCTTCGACTTCCGCCCCCTCGCCGGCGACGCCAATCTCGCCGTCGCCTTGCGCGAATGGCTCAACGAAAAGATCAAGGGCAACCGCCGCTTCCTCAAGCTGATGACCCTGAACGCCCTGGGCAACCGCCCGCCACTGGGGCTGGTAAGGGATTTCGTCAGCGATGGCGAGGGCGAGGCCGCCGGCACCCTCGATCTGAAGATCAACGGCGCCACCCTTTTTGTCGACGCGGCGCGTATCTTCGCCCTCGCCGCCGGCAGCGCCGAGACCACCACCGCCGGCCGCCTGCGAGCCGCCGCCGCGGCCTGGAAGCTGGACGAGGCGGAGGTGGGCGGCTGGATCGTCGCCTTCCACCTCATCCAGGGCCTGCGTCTGCGCCTGCACCTGCAGCAATTGGCGCAGGAGCAGCCGCTCGGCAACCGGGTGACCCCGGACGACCTGTCGACCCTGGACCGCACCTTCCTCAAGGAATCCCTGCGCCAGGCGAAGAAGCTGCAGGGCAGGCTGGAGAGTTACTTCCAGTTCTGAAGCCAGGGACTGGGTGCTCAGCCCGGTTCCCCGCCTTCCGCCGCGCCGTGGTGCGGGAAGCGGATGGTGAAGCGACAGCCGGCGCCGTCGCGGCCCTCCTCCAGCAGCACGACGGCGCCGTGCCGCCTGGCGACTTCCTGCACGATGGCCAGGCCCAGGCCGCTGCCGGACTGTTCGGTGCCGGGCATGCGGTGGAAACGCTCGAACACCTGGCCGCGCTGTTCGGCCGGGATGCCGGGACCGTCGTCCTCCACCTCCAGCCAGGCGCTGTCACCGTAGCCCACGCGCACCGTGATGTGGCCGCCGGCGGGGGTGTAACGGACGGCGTTGTCGAGCAGGTTGTCGAGCAGGTCGCGCAGGCTGGGTTCATGGCCGCGCACGGGGAGCTGCATGTCGATGCCCTCGAAACCCAGATCGACGCCCTGGCGCAGGGCCTCGGGCGCCCAGTGGGCGGCGGTGTCCTGCGCCACCCGGCGCAGGTCGAGCACATGCATGGGCGCGCCTGGGCGGGCGCCGGGCTCGTTGCGGGCCAGGGTGAGGAGCTGGTTGACCAGGTGGCTGCAACGTTGCGCACTGTCGCAGATGCGTTCGAGGGCGTCGCGCACCGGTTCCGCCACCGGTTCGCGCCGGGCCAGTTCGGCGCGCGCCTTGAGACCGGCGAAGGGGGTGCGCAACTGGTGCGCGGCGTCGGCGACGAAGCGGCGTTGCGCCTCCATCATCGTCTTCAGCCGCTCGATGAGGGCGTTCACTTCCAGGATCAGTGGACGCACCTCGTCCGGCGCGCGGGTCTCGTCCAGCGGTTGCGGGTCGTCGCGCGGACGCGCCGCCACCTCTCGGCGCAACCGCTCCAGGGGTTCGAAGCCGCGCTTGAGGCCGATCCACACGGCGATGCCGGCGATGACGATGAACATGAACTGGGGAATGACGATGTTGCCCAGGATGCTGCGCCCCAGGCTCTGGCGGGCATCGATGGGCTCCGCCGCCTGCGCCAGCAGGGCCTCGCCGCCGGCGACCGCGAAGCGGAAGGTGACCAGGCGCAGCTTGCGGCCCTGGTACTGGGTGTCGCGCCACTGCGGCGCCTGGATCTGGTAGTCGAGGGGACGCGGCCTCGGCAGACGGCCGATGGCGACGATGCCGTTGCCGGCCATGTCGTGCAAGGAGAAGCGGAAATCGTCTGCCTGGCCGGGGAATAGCCGGTAGGTCTCCGCCAGGTGGTCGCCGGGCGCGAGGACGTGACGGCTGGCCAGCAGGCGAGCGCGTTCCAGCAGAACCAGGTCGTAGGGTTTGTTGGCCAGGGTCACCGCCGCCATGTAGCCGGTCACCGTGGAAAACAGCAGCAGCAGGAACAGCGGGGTGAACAGCCAGTTGACCAGCTGCTGGCGCAGCGACAGGGTGTCGTCGTGCTCCGCCGGAGGGGTGCGCGGAAACTCGGTGGTCATGCCGGGCGCGGAAGGTAGCAGGCCCGGGTCTTGTTCAGCCACCCGTCACCGGCGGAAACAGGGCCACCTCGTCGCCCTCGCGCAGCGCGGTGCCGGCGGCGGCGATGTCCTGGTTCACCGCCATGCGGAAGTTGCGGCCGGGCGCCAGGACCTCGGCCCAGGCGCCGCCGCGCGCGCGCAGGACGGAGAGGAGGTCGTCGAGGGTGGGCGCATCGCCGTCCAGGGCCAGGGTCTCCCGGTCCAGGCCGAGCGTCTCGCGCAGGCGGGCGAAGTAGAGAACGCGGATCTGCATGATGTCGATTCCTCGGAGGCGGCTAGGTTAGCAGTTTGCCGGCCGGGTCGGCGTTCAGCTTCGCGTCCAGGCCAGGATGAAGGCGGCGACGGCGGCATCGTTTTGCAGCGGCAGATAGGGCAAGGCGCCGCCGGGGTCGCGGTCCGCCGCCACCGCGATCACCCGCCCATCGCCCGGATGCAGCCAGGGCTGGGCATTGGCCTCGCGCCAGACCTCGATCTTGGGCAGTTCGGCGTGGCGGAAGCCCTCCACCAGCACCAGATCACAGGGCGAGAGGCGGGCGATGTGCTCGGCGAGACCGGGTTCCGGCGCGCCGCGCAACTCGTTCACCAGCATCCAGCGGTGCGGCGAGGTGAGCAGCACCTCGCGCGCGCCGGCCTGGCGGTGGCGCCAGGAATCCTTGCCGGGCGTATCCACCGCGAAATCGTGATGGCTCTGCTTGATGACGGAAACGCGCAAGCCCGCCGCCGCCAGGCGCGGCAGCAGGCGCTCGATCAGGGTGGTCTTGCCGGCGCCGCTGTAGCCGGCGAAGCCCAATGTTTTCATGGCGTTCGTATGCAGGAATGCGGGGTACGTCGACGTGGGGCGCGGCTGCGCATGACACCGGTTCATGATCCAGATCAAGGCGAGTCCATGCCGACTTGTCGAAGATCAAGACCCGTGCTTCACTGGTTGTGGGCAATCGTCGACATTCTGCCGCGCTACACCCGCCGAGAAAACCTCCCGCCGAGAAAACCCATGCACACCCTGGTTGACCGCTTCGGACGACGCATCGAATACCTCCGGCTATCCGTTACGGATCGCTGCGACTTGCGCTGCGCCTACTGCATCCCGGAAGGCTTCAAGGGCTTCGAGGAGCCCGAGCACTGGCTGACCTTCGACGAGATCGAGCGGCTCATGGGCCTGTTCGCCGGGCTGGGCCTGAAGCGCCTGCGCCTGACCGGCGGCGAGCCCCTGCTGCGGCGGGACATCGTCGGGCTGAGCCGGCGTCTGGCGGCCATCCCCGGCATCGACGACCTGTCCATCTCCACCAACGCCACCCAGCTCGCCGAGATGGCGACGGACCTGAAGGCGGCGGGCGTCACCCGCCTCAACGTCAGCCTCGACTCCCTGCGCGCCGAGGGCGTCGAAAAGATCAATGGCCGGCCGGTGCTGGACAAGATCCTCGCCGGCCTGGAAGCCGGCCGCGCGGCGGGATTCAATCCCATCAAGGTCAACATGGTGGCGATGCGGGAAAACGCCGACGAGATCGACGACATCGTTGCCTACTGCATGGACCAGGGCTTCGTGCTGCGCCTCATCGAGGTCATGCCGATGGGCGACACCGCCCGCAAGATGGGCTACGTCGATCTGCAACCGGTGAAGGCGCAACTCAAGCAACGCTTCGGCCTGGTCGATACGGTCATGCCCGGCGGCGGCCCGGCCCGTTACCTGGGCACCCCCGACGGACGCTTCAGCGTGGGTTTCATCACCCCCATCTCGCAGCACTTCTGCGAGACCTGCAACCGGGTCCGACTCACCGTCGACGGCGTGCTGCACCTGTGCCTGGGTCAGGAGGAGCGCATGGACTTCCGCGCCCTGATGCGCGCCGGCGCCAGCGACAGCGACATCGTCGAAGCCATCCGCCGGGCCATCGACCTGAAGCCGGAACGCCACGAATTCATCGAAGCGCCGCAGAAGCTGGTGCGCTTCATGAACATGACCGGCGGCTGAAGCCGGCCGCCGTCAACCCGCCAGTTTTTTCGCGCGCAGCATCGGCAGCCACTCTGGCCGCCAGTTTCGTTTCGCCCAATCCCAGAATTCCGCCGGGGAGCCGATGTCCGGCGCCGGCGCCTGGCCCAGGAAACGCGCCGCGGCGAGCAAGGCGGGCAGCGGATCGTTGTCCTCCAGCGGCGCCGCCAGCGTCTGCTTCGACAGCTTGTCGCCCGCCGCGTCGAGCACCACCGGCAGATGCAGGTACACCGGCGTGGGATAGCCCAGCGCCCGCTGCAACACGATCTGGCGCGGTGTCGAGGCGAGCAGGTCGGCGCCGCGCACTACGTGGGTGATGCCCTGTTCGGCGTCGTCCACCACCACCGCCAGTTGGTAGGTGAACACCCCGTCCGCCCGCTTCAGCACGAAATCGCCGCACTCCCGCGCGATGTCGCAGGCCACCCGGCCGAGCAGCCGGTCGCGGAAATCCACGCGCGTCTCGGGCACCCGCAAGCGCCAGGCCGGTTCCCGCCTCGGGTCGCCGCGCCAGCCAAGCTCCCGGCAGGTGCCGGGATAGACCGGCCCGTCGACGCCGCGCCGCGCCACCTCGGCGATCTCCTTGCGGCTGCAATGGCAGCCGTAGACCAGGCCGAGGACGTCCAGCCGGTCCAGGGCAGCCTGATAGGCCGCGCCCCGGCCGCTCTGGGATTCCACCGGCCCGTCCCACTCGAAACCGAAGGCGTCGAGGCCGCGCAGGATCGCGTCGGATGCACCGGCTACCACCCGCGGCGGATCGACGTCCTCGATGCGCAGCAACCACGCGCCGTCGTGGGCGCGCGCATCCAGGTAGCTGCCCAGGGCCGCCACCAGGGAACCGAAATGCAGCAGTCCCGATGGGGTGGGAGCGAAGCGTCCGCGATAGGGAGCCGGCATCGGCGGTGACCGGGCAGCCTTAGCCCAGGCGCTTGAGGGCCGGCTGGCAGGCGCGCGCCCAGGCCAGGGCGCCGGAATCGTCCCACGCGGCGCGCATCGAGGCGCGGTACAGCCAGGCCTCGTAATCACCGCCGAGTCGCACGCCGAACCGGTCCGGCTTGGGTGGGCGCGGATTTTCGGGCAGCAGGTATTTGAGGAATTTCGGCGAGTCGCGGTGGGCATCGGCCAGGGCGCTCAGGGCGTCACCCTTGCGGTCGAGGCCGTGCAGGGCGAACACCCGGTTGAAGGCCATCGCACCCGCCTCGGGCTCGCCCGATTCTGCCAGCGCGAGCAGGTCCGCTTGGCGGCCGGACCGAGCGTACAGATTCGCCAGGGTGAAACGGACTCCCAGGTTATCGCCCGGATTCCAGGCCAGCATTTCCTTGCCGGCGTCGATGGCCTCCTCGTTTCGGCCAGACGTGGCGAGCATTTCCAGGCGCCAGAAAGCGAGCAGGTGCCAGGGCCGGTTGTCCGGGAAGCCCCAGGGCAGCGTCTTCGGCGCGGCGCCGGCCACGGCGGCCTGCATGAGCCGCCGCGCCCGCTCCAGCAACGGCCTGTGGACGTGGTCGTCGAGCCAACGGGTGGGCTCGATTTCACGGATATCGCCCAGCAGGTCTTCGATGACGCGCAGGGAATCCCAGGCTTCGGGGTGTCCACCCAGCCAGGCGTGGATCGCCTCGTCGTCGTCCTCGTCGAGCACCGCCGCCCACGCTTCATAGGCCGCGTCGTCCATGGGGTCGTGGACGACGCCCACGCCGTCATCCAACACCTCGATGCGGGGCGGGTTCGCCACGGCCGGCATTCCGGCCAACAGGCCCGCCAGCGCCACCATGTCCGGCATGGAGACGTTCATGAAGCGCTCGGCGAAGCTGTCGGGATCGGCCGCCGCGTTCTCCAGCATGGCGATCATGTCGCCCAGCTCCTCCGCGTCCTCGCGCCGACGTAGTTTCGCGGCCCAGAAGCGGGCGCGCTCGCGCAGCCGTTCCGACTCGTCCATGCCCTGCAACATGGAAACTTCCAGGGCGGCCAGGCTGGGATCGTCCGGGTTGTCGAGCATGGCCGCGTGGAAGGCCTCCCAGGCGCCGGCCAGATCGCCCGCGTCCTGCAGCATCACCGCCTGGCGCTGGCGCGCCGCGCTGCGCAACACCGGGTCGGCCGCGGCCAGGCCGACCGCAAGCAGTTCCTTGCGTTTGCGAGGCTTGTCCAGGGTCAGGTAGATATCCATCAGGGCGTCGAAAGGCTCGGCATGGCGCCCGTCCAGATGGCGAGAGTCGGCCAGCATGGGCTCCAGCAGCAGGCGGCCCCGATCCGCCTCGCCCTTCTCCGCCCAGTCCCGGGCAACGGCCGCCAGCAGTTCCGGGTTGAAGCGGCGATGGGGCACGGCCGGCAAGTCCTTCTTGCTCAGCAGGCGCAGCACGTGGGGCAGCAGCAATTCCGCGGGAAAGTCCATGGGCGGCATGCCCACCCCGCCGCAGCACTGTTTGAACTTGCGCCCGGAACCGCAGGGGCAGGGATCATTGCGGCCCGGCTCGGGCAGCTTGCGCGGCTTGAAGTCGTTGCGCGGATCCGGCAGATGGTTGAGGATCGCGCGCCCCAACACCGAGCCCAGCGCCGGCCAGTCCTCCTTGGGGATGGCCGGAATCGCCTCCGCCTTGATGAAGAACTCCAGGCCGTATTGGCGCAGCCAGTCGAGGAATTTGTTCGGGTCGTCGTGGCTCAGGGCGATGCGGGTGGCCAGGGAGAGGGCGAAGTCGAAGGCGGCCGGATCGGTAGGGGGGGCGCTGTAGGGTTCCATGCTGGGGTCTTGGATTGGAGTTTTTCGGTGCGAGTGTGAAAGCTTATCAGGCGCGGCGGGCCAGCCGGATTCCACGCCGTGACGCGGCGATGGCGAAGTTCCCGACCATTTTCCCGAGATCAGCTAATGGCCGAGAACGCCTCGTTGCTGTCCTTGGGAAGCAGCCTGCGTCGGGCAGGTCGGGGTCATGTGGAGACGTTCGCCCTCCACGTCATGTGTGGCTTCTGGTTGGCCAAAGCTGATAGGCAGCAATGCGTTACGTTACCTGTCAGATAACCGCCACCGTCTAGCCATCGCGGTTACAGACGGCTGGCCAGTGCGTAGGGGAAGCCAGAGCGGACGCCGTCGCGGTACGAACCTACGAACCTACGGCTGGAATGGGTGTGGCTTGCGGAGTCTTTGGTTTGGCGTCTTGGCTCATGTTGCCTCCCTTTGTGTTTCGGGTTGCCCGGATATCGCAGCCAATATCCCATCCGCCAACCAGGCCCTATTGCGCCGCTGGCCGGTGATTTCGCGCAGGA
Organism: bacterium; assembly: GCA_009772925.1. Classification (GTDB taxonomy): domain Bacteria; phylum Pseudomonadota; class Gammaproteobacteria; order Burkholderiales; family Thiobacillaceae; genus PFJX01. The sequence continues at coordinate 83,911 of WOUQ01000002.1, read as the reverse complement.
CGCCGATATCGACCAAGTCGTCGATGGCACCCTGGGCGGTGCGGAAGTTGACCTGGAAACGATCACGCACGCGCGGCGCCGTAGTGAACGGGTTGAGGAAGAGGGCGTCCAGCAGGGGCAGCGTGATCTTGGATAGACGCTTGGCGGCAAGTCGTTGGCGGTAATCCTGTTGCAGATCGAGCAGGCGCGTGGCGGTGAGGGCGGCATCCTGGGCCTGCTCGCGCACGCCGCGCAGGAAAAAGACGACCCAGGATTCCCATGCGCCTTCGCTGCTGACCGCGAGCAGGTGTCGGTAGTAAGCATCCCGGTGTCGTTCGAAGAAGGCGGACAAATAGAGCAATGGCGCGGGCAACAAGCCCCAGTGCACCAACAGCAATACGATCAGGAGGCGGCCCACCCGACCGTTGCCGTCCGCGAAGGGGTGGATCATCTCGAACTGGCTGTGAATGCACGCGAGACGGATCAGCGGCGGGGTCTGATCGTTTTCCGCATGCAGGTATTTCTCGAAGGCGTCCAGGGCCGCTTCCATGTCCGGCACGGGGGGCGGGACGAAGGTGGCCTCCAGGAGCGTGGCGCCGGGCGGACCGATCCAGTTCTGGGTGGTGCGGAATTCGCCCGCTCGGGCGGCATCACCGCGCACGTTGCGCATCAGCCGTTCATGGATCTCGCGAATCAGGCGCAGGGAAAGCGGGAATTCGTCCAGCCGGGCCAGGCCGTACTCCAGGGCGGTGACGTAATGGGAGACCTCGCGCACATCGGCGCTGTCCTGCACTTCATCGGGCGCGGCCTCGAAGAAGTACAGGTCGTCCAGCCCCGAATGGGTGCCTTCGATCTTGGAGCTAAGCACCGCTTCACGGCGCACCGCGGGGGCGATCAGCAGATGCGGGTCGGGCAGCAGCCGGCTCGCGCCGGCCAGTTCGCCGATGGCGCGCTCTGCTTCGCCAAGCAAGCGAACCAATGCAGTGTCGTAGACCAACTCCGGAGGCAGCGGATTGGGGATGAATGCCCAATAACTGGTCCGGGTCTTGATGACCTGACCGGCACGATTGCTGGGGAAGTCCTCGGGTCGCATGGGCGGATGGATGCAATAATGTTTCAAGATATTGCATAAAATATACGATTAGTACAATAGACTGGGGTCGTATTGCAGACTTACTCAAGAAAACGGCCCCAACTTTTAATAGCGGCCTGGCAAATCAAAGCTGGCTTTAACAGCGCCCGTATCACGGCGGCGGCAGCCGGGCCAGGTAATCCCGGGCCACCTCGGCCAGCCGGTTGTCAAAGGTGAGCAGTGGCGCGCGCAGTTCGCCGGCCAGCCAGAGGTAGGCGGCGTCGTAGGCGGAGAGGCGGTAATGGGCGGCGAGCGCGAAGGCTTCCACCGCCGGGACTTCACGCAAATTGACGCAGGCGAAATCGAAACCGGCCAGCCGCTCGCCCAATTCGGGCGCGCTGGCAATGCCGCGCCGCAGCTTGTTCATGGCGACATTGGCGATTTCCAGAGGCAGGATGTTGGGGGCGAACAACGTGCAAGGGCTCACGCGCGCCTCGACCTCGGCGGCCTCCGGCTCCAGATAGATGAAGGCCGCGAGTACGCTGGAATCGACGACGGCGGGTGGGTTCCGGCGATACGTGGCGGGCGGTTCGGCGACGATCAGCTTCATGGGGCTTTATGGACCGGACCGTCCTTGGGAATGGGCTCGGAATCACCCTCTTGTGGGGGCCAATGCCCGTCCTTGACGCGGGCCATGACCCAAGCCTCGCCGTAGTGGGTGTCGCGCATCTCGCGAACGATCGCGGTCGAATCCAGCTTTTCACCTAAGGGGGTCGAGAAGCGTTGCCTGAACGCCGACGCCGCCTCGCTGAAGCTTGGTCTGGATGCGGTGCGTTCAGCCGTGATTTGGGATGTGGAGGGTGCGGCGGCCTCCGCCACGGCTGCCTCCAGGATGGCCATCAATTCGCCTTGCAGCGAGCGATGGTTGCGAGCGGCCCGCTGGCGGAGGCTTTCCGCCAGCTCCTCGGGCACGGATTTGATGGACAGGTTGGGCATGATGGGCTCCACAACGGATGCGTTATGGAGCCAATATGGAACCCGCCCGGAGGACTGTCAATAGCGGTAGTGCTCCGCCTTGTAGGGCCCCTGCACCGGCACGCCGATGTAGGCGGCCTGCTGTTCGGTGAGCACGGTGAGCTGGGCGTTGAGCTTCTTCAACTGCAGGCGCGCGACCTTCTCGTCCAGGTGCTTGGGCAGGGTGTAGACGCCCACCGGGTACTTGTCGGTCTGGGTGAACAGCTCGATCTGGGCGATGGTCTGGTTGGCGAAGCTGGAGGACATCACGTAGCTGGGGTGGCCGGTGGCGCAACCCAGGTTCACCAGGCGACCCTTGGCGAGCAGGATGATGCGCTTGCCGTTCGGGAAGATGATGTGGTCCACCTGGGGCTTGATCTCTTCCCACTGGTACTTCTCGACGGAGGCGACATCGATCTCGTTGTCGAAGTGGCCGATGTTGCAGACGATGGCCTGGTCCTTCATGGCGGCCATGTGGTCGTGGGTGATGACGTGGTAGTTGCCGGTGGCGGTGACGAAGATGTCGGCCTTGTCGGCCGCGTATTCCATGGTCACCACGCGGTAGCCTTCCATGGCGGCCTGCAGGGCGCAGATGGGGTCCACTTCCGTGACCCAGACCTGGGCGGACAGCGCGCGCAGGGCCTGGGCGGAGCCCTTGCCGACGTCGCCGTAGCCGCACACCAGGGCGACCTTGCCGGCGACCATGACGTCGGTGGCGCGCTTGATGCCGTCCACCAGGGATTCGCGGCAGCCGTAGAGGTTGTCGAACTTGGACTTGGTGACGGAATCGTTGACGTTGATGCCGGGGAACTTGAGTTCGCCGCGCTCGTGCATCTGGTAGAGGCGATGCACGCCGGTGGTGGTTTCCTCGGTGACACCCTTGATCTGGGCGAGGCGCACGGAATACCAGGTGGGATCGACGGCCAGCTTGGCCTTGATGGCGGCGTAGAGGACGGTCTCTTCCTCGCTGCCGGGCTTGGCCAGCAGGCTGATGTCCTTCTCGGCGCGCGCTCCCAGGTGCAGCAGCAGGGTGGCGTCGCCGCCGTCGTCCAGGATCATGTTGCTGTATCCGCCATCGGCCCATTCGAAGATCTTGTGGGTGTAGTCCCAGTACTCCGTCAGGCTCTCGCCCTTCACCGCGTAGACCGGGATGCCATCGGCGGCGATGGCGGCGGCCGCGTGGTCCTGGGTGGAGAAGATGTTGCAGGAGGCCCAGCGCACTTCCGCCCCCAGGGCGGTCAGGGTTTCGATCAGCACCGCGGTCTGGATGGTCATGTGCAGGCTGCCGGTGATGCGGGCGCCCTTGAGGGGCTGGCTCCTGGCGTATTCCTCGCGGATGGCCATGAGGCCGGGCATCTCGGTCTCGGCGATGCGGATTTCCTTGCGGCCCCAGTCGGCCAGGGCCAGGTCGGCGACCTTGTAGTCGGTGAACGCGTTCATTGAACAACTCCTTGCATGAACGGGCGCGGTTCCATCAGGTAACCCCATCCGAGCCTGGCCCATGGGCATGGGTCGCAGCGCCCCTCGGCGGGGTCAAATGGCTTACAGACCGGCGTCGGCCTTGAGAATTTCCGCCTTGTTCGTGTTTTCCCAGGTGAACTCCGGCTCGTCCCGGCCGAAATGGCCGTAGGCGGCGGTCTTGCGGTAGATGGGCCGCAGCAGGTCGAGCATGGCGACGATGCCCTTGGGGCGCAGGTCGAAGTGGGCTTTCACCAGTTCGGTGAGTTTCTCGTCGGCGATCCTGCCGGTGCCGTAGGTCTCCAGCATGATGGAGGTGGGCTGGGCGACGCCGATGGCGTAGCTGACCTGCACCAGGCACTTGCTGGCGAGGCCGGCGGCGACGATGTTCTTGGCCACGTAGCGGGCGGCGTAGGCGGCGGAGCGGTCCACCTTGGACGGATCCTTGCCGGAGAAGGCGCCGCCGCCGTGGGGGGCCGCGCCGCCGTAGGTGTCGACGATGATCTTGCGGCCGGTGAGGCCGGCATCGCCGTGGGGGCCGCCGATCTCGAAGACGCCGGTGGGGTTCACCAGGTACTTGATGTCGCCCTTGACCAGTTCCCTGGGCAGCACGGGCTGGATGATGTCCTCGATGATGGCGTCGATGGCGGCCTGCTTCATGCGCTTGTTGCCGTCGATCTCCTCGGCCATTTCCGAATGGTGCTGGGTGGAGAGCACCACGGTGTCGATACTGTGGGGCTTGCCGTCGACGTAGCGCAGGGTCACCTGGGACTTCGCGTCCGGGCGCAGCCAGGGCAGGCGGCCGTCCTTGCGCAGCATGGCCTGGCGTTCCACCAGCCGGTGCGACAGGTAGATGGGCAGGGGCATCAGCGACGGCGTCTCGTCGCAGGCGTAGCCGAACATCAGGCCCTGGTCGCCGGCGCCCTGGTTCAGGTAGTCGTCGGAGGCCCGGTCCACGCCCTGGGCGATGTCCGGGCTCTGCTGGCCGTAGCAGACGTGCACCGAGCAGCCGTCGGCGTCGAAGCGCAGGTGCGGGTCGGCATAGCCGATGGAGCGCACGGTCTCCCGGGCGACCTTGGCGTAGTTGACCTGGGCGTGGGTGGTGATCTCGCCCGCCAGCACCACCAGGCCGGTGGTCACCAGGGTCTCGGCGGCGACGCGGGCGGTGGGATCCTGGGTCAGGATGGCGTCGAGGATGGCGTCGGAGATCTGGTCGGCGACCTTGTCAGGATGGCCTTCGGAAACGGATTCCGAGGTGAAGAGGTAGTCCCTGCTCATGAAAAGCTCCTGTAAACGTTTTCCCCATCTAGACCGGCGAACCGGCTCCGGGGAACAGGAGCGGGACGCTTTAGCTGGATTTGTACCCCGCCCGCAATTTGTCTGAATGCATCGCTGCAATTAACTCGGCGGCAGGCGCATGCTAGCCTTGCATGGGTTATCGGGTCAACTTTCCTGCCATCCGCATGCGTCTGGCTTCCGCTTCCACGGTTCACGCCGCTTCTCCGCCCATCGGGCGCGAGGTGGTCGCGCTCGCCGGGCGCCCCATGCCTTCCGACAAGGTCCGTCGATGAAACGTCTCGGCATCCTGCTCTTGCGCCTGGCGCATGCCCTGCTGCCGGCCGCCGCCCTCGGCTCATTGGGCGAGCTGTTGGGGCGGCTGCTCTATTTCCTTGCGGCGAGCCGGCGCCACATCGCGGGGACCAACCTGCGCCTGTGCTTCCCGGAGTGGTCCGAGGCCGAGCGCGAGCGTGTGCTCAAGGCCCATTTCCGCTTGCTGGGGCGGGCGTTCATGCAGGACACGGTGTCCTGGTGGGGCAGCCGCAGACAGGTGGAACAGCTGACCCGCCTGGAAGGCCTGGAACACTTCACGGCTCACGCTGGCAAGCCGGTCATCTGGCTGGCGCCGCATTTCGTCGGCCTGAACGTCGGCGGCGTTCGGGTCAGCGTCGATTTTGCCCCCTGTGTTTCGCTTTACGCACGCATCAAGAATCCCCACCTGGACCGCGTCATGCTGCATGCCCGCACCCGGTTCAGCCATGGCGGGCGGCATTCCGAGATGTATTCGCGCCGCGACGGCATCAAGCCGGTCATCCGCGCCATCCGCAAGGGGCTGCCGTTCTACTACCTGCCGGACATGGACTTCGGGCCCAAAGACGCCATCTTCGACACTTTTTTCGGCGTCCCCGCCGCCACCGTCACCGGCCTATCGCGCCTGGCCAAGGCCACCGGCGCGGTGGTGGTGCCCTGCATCACGCGCCGCGAAGGTTCGGGCTGGGCCACCCGGTTCTATCCGGCCTGGGAGGATTTCCCGACGCAGGACGTGGAAGCCGACACCCGGCGCATGAACGCCTTCATCGAGGAGCGGGTGCGGGAAATGCCGGAGCAGTATTTCTGGCTGCACCGGCGCTTCAAGACCCAACCGGAAGGCGCCAAGGGCGCACTCTATGACGATTGAGGTCGCCCCCCTGCGCCTGGACGAGGCGGAAGCCCTGGTTGAACTGGCCGGGCGGGTCTGGCGCGCCCACTATCCCGGCATCATCAGCCCGGAACAGATCGAGTACATGCTGGGCCAGCGCTACAAGCCCGGCCTGGTGCGGCAGCTGCTGGCGCGCGGCGATCTGTGGCTGGCGGCGCGCGCGGCGGGAACCCTGGTCGGCTTCGCGCACGGGCACACGCTGGAAGCCGGCGACTACAAGCTCGACAAGCTTTACGTGGACACCGGCTGGCAGCGCCGCGGCATCGGCGGCACACTCATCGCCGAGGTGGCCCGGCGCGCGCGCGAACACGGCTTCAGCCGCCTGGTGCTGCGCGTCAACCGGCAGAACCGGCAGGCCATCGAGGCCTACCTGAAGCACGGTTTCACGGTCGCCACCCTCATTGTCGAGGACATCGGTGGGGGCTTTGTGATGGATGATTACGTCCTCTGCATGGATCTGCCCGCGGCCATGCCGGGATGACGCTGAGCATCGAAGGAGAAGCCATGAGTTTTCAGAACCCCGGACCCGAAGACCTCAAAGCCCTGCTGACACGGGTGAAAACCATCGCCGTGGTTGGCCTCTCGCCGAAGCCCGACCGCCCCAGCTTCGGCGTGTCGCAGGCCATGCAGCGCTTCGGCTACCGCATCGTGCCGGTGCGTCCGGCGGTGGAGCAGGTGCTGGGCGAAAAAGCCTACGCGCGTCTGGCCGACATCCCTTTCCCTGTGGACCTGGTGAATGTCTTCCGGGAGTCATCCGCCATCCCCGGCATCGTCGATGAGTGCCTGGCCATCAACGCCCCGGCCCTCTGGATCCAGGAGGACATCGTCCACGAGGAGGCCGCCGAGAAAGCGCGCGAGGCGGGCCTGTGCGTGGTGATGGACCGCTGCATCTTCAAGGACTACGTGGCCTTGATGGGGTGACGCGCGTGGCACTGGAAACCTGGGAACTGCTGTCCTACGTCGTCACCGTGGTGGGTCTGCCCTTCGCCATCGGCGTCTTCCTGTTCGACCAGCGCAAGGAGCGGGAGAACGAGGAGGAGGCCACCTGGCAGCAGCTTTCCGACGCCTACATCGACTTCCTCGAAGTGGTGCTCGCCAATCCCGACTTGAAGCTGCGCAGCCAGACCTCGACGCCCGACCTCAGCGAAGAGCAGCGCGAGCGCATGTGGGTCATCTTCGACATGCTCATCTCGCTGTTCGAGCGCGCCTATCTCCTGGTCTGGGAGCCGGGCATGAGCGAAAAGCAACTGCGCCGCTGGCATTCCTGGGAGGACTACATGCGCGAGTGGTGCCAGCGCGAGGAGTTTCGCGAACGCCTGCCCGAGCTGTTGCGCGGCGAGGACCCGGATTTCGCCCATTACATCCTGAGGCTGGCTCAGGAAGAGGCGACAACGGGATAATCCCCGCATGAGACTTCCCTTCACCAAGATGCAGGGCGCCGGCAACGACTTCGTCGTGTTCGACGGCATCAGCCGACGCGTCGACCTCAGCCCGGACCAGTACCGGGCCATCGCCGATCGCCATTTCGGCGTGGGCTGCGACCAGATATTGCTGGTGGAAGCGCCCACCCGGCCCGACACCGACTTCCGCTACCGCATCTTCAACGCCGACGGCGGCGAGGTGCAGCAGTGCGGCAACGGCGCCCGTTGCTTCGTCCGCTTCGTGCATGACAAGGGCCTGACGCCGAAGCGGGAAATCCGCGTCGAGACCGCCTCCGGCATCATCGTGCCGAAGCTGGAGGACGACGGCCGTGTCACCGTGGACATGGGGCCGCCCCGTTTCGAGCCCGCCGACATCCCCTTCATCGCCGATGCCCGTGCCCTTACCTACGTCATCGACGTCGAAGGCCCGCGGGGCATCGAGCCGGTGGAGATCTCCGCCCTGTCCATGGGCAACCCCCACGCCGTGCGGGTGGTGTGCAACCTGGACGACGCCCCGGTGTGCGAACTGGGCGCGAGGATCGAACACCATCCCCGCTTCCCGCAGCGGGTGAACGTCGGCTTCATGCAGGTGCTGCACCGGCGCGCGGTGCGGCTGCGGGTGTTCGAGCGCGGCAGCGGCGAGACCCTGGCCTGCGGCACCGGCGCCTGCGCCGCCGTGGTGGCCGGCATCACGCGCGGGCTGCTGGACGATACCGTCAGCGTCCACACCCGCGGCGGCGACCTGTCCATTTTCTGGGCCGGTGCTACCCATTCCGTATTCCTCACCGGCCCGGCCGTCACCGTTTTCGAAGGCGAGATCGATCTATGAACATTTCCCCCGAACAGATCAGCGAATTCCTCAGGCTCAACCCGGAGTTCTTCGTCGGCCACCCCGAGTTGCTGACCGACATCAGCGTGCCCCATCCCTACAGCGGCCAGGCCATTTCCCTGGGCGAGCGCCAGGTGCTGGCCCTGCGCGACAAGTCCCGCGGCCTGGAACTGAAGCTGCGCGAGTTCATCCAGTTCGCCGAGGAGAACGACGCCATCGGCGACAAGCTGCACCAGCTGTCACTGGGCCTGATGCGGGCGCGCAGCCTGGAGGCGGTGTTCCAGTCGCTGCACCTTTCCCTGTCGGAGAGTTTCGCCGTGCCGCACGCCACGCTGCGGGTATGGGCCGACAGCGCGCCGGACATGCCTGAATTCTCAGCGGTCAGCGCCGACGTCAAGGTGCTCATGACCGGCCTCACCCAGCCCCGCTGCGGGGCCGAGGTGCCGGACGAGGTGCGCGGCTGGTTCGGCGCCGTCGGCGGCAACCAGAAGTCCTTCGCCCTCGCTCCCCTGCGCGAGGACAACCTGAACGGCCTGCTGGTGCTGGCCTCGGAGGACGCGAAACGCTTCTATCCGGAGATGGGCACCCTCTACCTGTCCTGGCTGGCCGAATTGTCCGGCGCGGCCGTATCCCGGTTTTTGTGACCGGCGGCGGCGTGATGAATTCCCTCTCCCCCAGCCCCGTCCACGGACGGCTTTGCACAGCCGTCCGGCTGCGGCGGCGGCAAGCGATGCTTGCCGAATTCCCGCCTTCGCCCCCCGCCTGCGGGGGAGGGGTGCGCGGCAGTGCGGGAGAGGGTGTTTTTCGCGGGCCGGACTGATCCGCCATGGTCGACGCCGGCATCCTCTCCCAGCCCGTCGCCGCCTTCCTCGCCCACCTGACGGCGCGCCACTACAGCCCCAACACCGTCGCCACCTACGCCTTCGACTTGCGCCACCTGCTGGAACGGGTCGGCGAGCGGCCGCCGGCGCAACTCACTTCGCACGACATCCGCCGCGCCCTGGCCGGCCTGCACGGTGCGGGCCTGAAAGCCAAGACGCTGGCCCGCACCCTGTCCGCCTGGCGCAGCTTCTTCCACTACCTGGCCCGCCAGGGCGCGGTGGAGGCCAACCCCTGCCTGGGCCTGCGTCCGCCCAAGGGGGAAAAGAAACTGCCCAACGCCCTCTCTGTGGACGAGATGGCCCACCTCCTGGAACACCCCGGCGACGACGTCTGGTCCCGGCGCGACGCGGCCATGTTCGAACTCATGTATTCCTCCGGCCTGCGCCGGGCGGAACTCATCGGCCTGAACCTGGGGGACGTGGACCGCCAGGCGGCGGAGGTGAAGGTGACCGGCAAGGGCGCCAAGACCCGTGTGGTGCCGGTGGGCGGTCGGGCCCTGGCGGCCCTGGAATGCTGGCTGGCGGTGCGCGACCCGGTGGCCCGCGACCCGGATGCCCTGTTCGTCGGCGCTCGTGGCGCCCGCATCTCTCCCAGTGTGCTGGGCATGGCCCTGAAGCACCTGGCCCAGCGTCAGGGCATCACCGCCCACGTGCATCCGCACGCCCTGCGCCACGCCTTCGCCAGCCACGTGCTGCAGTCATCCGGGGATCTGCGGGCGGTGCAGGAGATGCTGGGCCACGCCAGCCTTTCCACCACCCAGGTCTACACCCATCTGGATTTCCAGCGCCTGGCCCAGGTGTATGACCAGGCGCATCCGCGGGCGAAGAAGAAATAGCGCGTTCTATAGGGCGGGCTTACACCAGTTTTCCAGGGTGAGGCCGGGATAGTCCTTGAAGTCCACCTCATTGTTGGTGACCAGGATGAGTTCCAGGCTGACGGCATGGGCGGCGATGAGGCGATCCAGGGCATCCCGCTTGCGGTCTTTCACCAGGGCAGCCAACACGCCATAGCGGGTGGCGGCGGCTTCGTCGAAGGGCATGACGGGCAGGTAGGCGAGCAGATTGTCCAGGGCGCGCGCGGCAAGATCTCTAACGGCCGGGGCGCGTTCCACGCCATGGCGTAGTTCGGCCAGCGTGACCGCGGAAATGACCACATCGCCCTGGCGCAGGCCGCGAAAGCGGTCGAGCACCTCCGGTGGATGATTCTGGATGAGGTGGATACAGATGTTGGTATCCAGCATGTAGCGCATGGTGCCCTCCCGATATCAACGCCAGTCACGATCCTTCTGCTCGTTGAATTCGCGCCCTTCGCCCATGAATCCTGCGGGAAAGGCCTGGAACGCATCGATGATGCCGGCTAGGGATTGACTCTCGACGGGGCGGATGACCAGCGAGTTGCCCTTACGCTCGATTTCCACATCCTGCGGGCCGTCCGCGAATACCAATTCCTTGGGAATGCGAACAGCGAGCGAATTACCGCTTTTAAATACACGTGTAAGCATGCTGTGTCCCCTTGTTTGTATATACAGGATATACGCGGATTATCGGGAGAACAACTGCCCGGGCCTGGCGCCCGACCATACCGCTTACAGCTTGTACCCCACGTGCAGCGCCACCACTCCGGCGGTCATGTTGAAGTAGTCCACTTTCCGGAAGCCGATGCTTTCCATCATGCCCTTCAGGGTTTCCTGGTCCGGGTGCATGCGGATGGATTCGGCGAGATAGCGGTAGCTTTCCGCGTCCTTGGTCACGGCCTGGCCCATGCGCGGCAGCATCTGGAAGGAGTAGAGGTCGTACAGGGGTTGCAGCGGCTTCCAGACCTTGGAGAACTCCAGCACCATGAGCTTGCCGCCCGGCTTCAGCACCCGGCGCATCTCGGCCAGGGCGTCTTCCTTGTGCGTCATGTTGCGCAGGCCGAAGGCGACGGTGACCAGATCGAAGTAGTCGCCCGGGAAGGGCAGTTTCTCCGCGTCGCACTGCGCCACGGGCAGCATCAGGCCCTGGTCGAGCATGCGGTCGCGGCCCACGCCCAGCATGGAACCGTTGATGTCGGTGAGCCAGACCTCGCCGGTGGGGCCGGTTTCCTCCGCCAGCAGGCGGGCGATGTCGCCGGTGCCGCCGGCGATGTCGAGCACCTTGTGGCCGGGGCGCAGGCGCGCGTGCAGGGCCAGGAAACGCTTCCAGACGCGGTGCAGGCCCATGGACATGAGGTCGTTCATGACGTCGTAGCGGTTGGCCACGGAATGGAACACCTCGGCCACCTTGCGGGCCTTTTCTTCCTCGGCGACGGTCTTGAAGCCGAAGTGGGTTTGCTTGTCTTCGCTCACGGCGGGCTCGGTGTGGACGTCAATGCGGGCGGAAGCCCTCGGGGTTGCCGACGCCTTCGCCGAAGAAGTACTTCTCGGCCTGTTCCATCAGATACTTGCGGTGCTGGGCGTCGGCAAGATTGAGGCGGTTCTCGTTGATGATCATGGTCTGCAGCTTGATCCAGCCCTGCCAGGCCTCCTTGGAGATGCTCTCGAACACCCGCTTGCCGAGTTCGCCGGGCAGGGGCGGGAAGTCCAGGCCTACGGCCTCGCGGCCGAGTTTCACGCATTGCACCATACGCGCCATGTGCTGCTCCTAAGTCTGTGAATCCAATGAGGGGAGATGGTAGCCGAAACGGGCATGGCTGCCACATGGAAAGCGTCAAGGGAGGCCCGTTTCCCCTCACCCCCAACCCCTCTCCCGCTTGCGGGCGAGGGGAGCTTCAAGCGTCGCTTCACGACGGAAATCGGCTCGGGGGTTCCGGTCACTCGCCGGCCAGTTGTTTCTCGATGCGCCTGGCGAACACCCGCATTTCCTTGGCGGCCTGGATGTCGCCCTTGGCCTCGGCCTTGTCGATGCCCTGGCGGTAGGTGTCGAGGGCTTCGGCCGTGGCCCCGGCCTCGGCCTGGGCCTTGCCCAGCAGCTTCCAGGCGGCGGAATAGCCGGGGTCGAAAGCGAGAGCGGCGCGGAGATGGGCGACGGCGTCGTCGGTCCGCCCCAGCTTCAGGCATTCGTTGCCCAGCGAGTAGCGCAACAGGGTGTTGTCCTTGCCTTGGGCGAGGAGTTTCTCGAAGTTTTCCAGGGCGCTCATGGGATGGCTTTCGGGGGGGATGAGGTCAGCATGGGGGCAATGCCGCGAAAACCAAGTTCAGCGGGCCCCCGCGAAACCGTTCTGGCGCCAGGCCTCGTAGACCGCCACGGCAACCGAGTTGGAGAGGTTCAGGCTGCGCTGGCCGGGCAACATGGGCAGGCGCAGGCGCCGGTCCGGCGCGAACTCGTCGAGGATCGCAGCCGGCAGCCCCCGCGTTTCCGGGCCAAAAACGAAGACGTCGCCGGACTGGAAGCGCGTCTGGCTGAAATCGGCGGAGGCCTTGGTGGTGAAGGCGAACAGGCGGCGGCCGGCGAGGGCGGCTTTCAACCCGTCCCAGGTTTCGTGCACCTTCATCTCGGCGTACTCGTGGTAATCCAGCCCGGCCCGGCGCATCTGCTTGTCGGTGAGCTCGAAGCCCAGGGGCTTGACCAGGTGCAGCCGGCAGCCGGTGTTGGCGGAAAGGCGGATGACATTGCCGGTGTTGGGCGGGATTTCCGGCTGGAACAGGACGATGTCGAACATGTCCGGCATTTTCGGCCATCCGGGAGCCGGACGACAGACGGGCGATCCGGTCTAATATCAGGACAATTCGACTCCGACTTGAACCCGGCGGCCTGCGCCGGGTACCTTCCCGCCATGGTTCCCCACCTCACCACCGCCCTCACCGGTCCCCTGCGCGAACTGGAAAAGCACGTCATCGAGGCGCAGGCGGACATCGAGCACTGGTTCCGCCGGCAATGGTTGGAGCACAACGCCCCCTTCTACAGCTCGGTGGATCTGCGCAATTCCGGCTTCAAGCTGGCGCCGGTGGACACCAACCTGTTCCCCGGCGGCTTCAACAACCTGAACCCGGATTTCCTGCCGCTGGCGGTGCAGGCGGCCCAGGTGGCGGTGGAGAAGCTGTGCAGTGACGCGCGCCGTTTCCTCATCGTGCCGGAGAACCACACCCGCAACCTGTTCTACCTGCAGAACGTGGCGGCCCTGGCCGACATCATCCGCAAGGTCGGCCTGACGGTGCGCTTCGGCAGCCTCATCCCCGGCCTGGAGCAACCCCTGGTTCTGGATCTGCCGGAAGGCGGCCGCATCACCCTGGAGCCCATCCGCCGCGAGGGCGATCGCATCAGGCTGGATCCCGGACCGGAGTCCGGGACAAGCTTCGACCCCTGCGCCATCCTGCTCAACAACGACCTGTCCGGCGGCGTGCCGGACATCCTCAAGGACCTCAACCCGGCCCAGGGCATGCTGCCGCCCCTGCACGCGGGCTGGGCCGTCCGCCGCAAGTCCAAGCATTTCGCCGCCTACGACCAGGTGGCCCACGATTTCTGCGGCCTCATCGGCATGGACCCCTGGTTCATCAACCCCTACCACGCCAATTGCGGCGAGGTGGATTTCCAGGCGCGGGAGGGTGAGGAATGCCTGGCTTTCCACGTCGAGGAAGTGCTGAAGAAGATCCGCGCCAAGTACGCCGAGCACGGCATCGACCGGGAGCCCTTCGTCATCGTCAAAGCCGACGCCGGCACCTACGGCATGGGCATCATGACGGTGAAGTCGCCGGACGACGTGCGCGACCTCAACCGCAAGCAGCGCAACAAGATGGCGGTGGTGAAGGAGGGCCTGGCGGTCAGCGACGTGCTGGTGCAGGAGGGTGTACACACCTTCGAGAGCATCCATGAAGCGGTGGCCGAGCCGGTGGTCTACATGATCGACCACTTCGTCATCGGCGGCTTCTACCGGGTGCACACCGGCCGCGGCGCCGACGAGAACCTGAATTCACCGGGCATGCACTTCGTGCCGCTGGCCTTCGATACCAGTTGCAGCTATTGCGACTGCGGCGCGCGCCCGGATTCCCCGGTGAACCGCTTCTACACCTACGGCGTCATTGCCCGCCTTGCCGCCCTCGCCGCGGCCATCGAACTGGAGCGCACGGCGCCGTGAAGCTGCTGTTCGTCGCCGATCCCCTGGAGACCTTCAAGATCCACAAGGACTCCACCTACGCCATGATGCTGGAAGCGGCGGGGCGCGGGCATGAAACGTGGGCCATGGTGAGCGAGGATTTGGCCTGGAAGCACGGGCGGGTGACGGGCCGCTGCCAGTCGATCGGCTTGACCGGTAGCGATCCCTGGTTCATGCGGGGTGACGACGCATGGCGCGACCTGGCTGATTTCGACGCCGTCCTCATGCGCCGCGACCCGCCCTTCGACCAGGCCTACCTCTATGCCACCTGGCTGCTGGACATGGCGGAACGCCAGGGTGCCCGGGTGTTCAACCGGCCACAGGCCCTGCGCGACTGGAACGAGAAGCTGGCCATCGCCCGCTTTGCCGGGTTCATCGCGCCCACCCTGGTGAGCGGCGAAGCCGGCCTGATCCGCGAATTCCTGGCCGAGCAGGGCGACATCGTGGTGAAGCCGTTGAACGCCATGGGCGGCGCCGGCATCTTCCGCCTGAGGCCCGGCGACCCGAACCTGGGCGCGATCCTGGAGAGCGTTACCCGTCACGGTGCCGAAACCGTCATGGCCCAGCGCTACCTGCCGGAGATCAGCCAGGGCGACAAGCGCATCCTGGTCATCGATGGCGAGGCGGTGCCCTATTGCCTGGCGCGCATCCCCAAGCAAGGCGAAACCCGCGGCAACCTGGCCGCCGGCGGCACCGGCGTGGCCCGGCCGCTGTCGGAGCGGGATTGGCAGATCGCCCGCGCCCTGGGCCCGGAATTGAAGGCCGCCGGCCTGTTGCTGGTGGGCCTGGACGTGATCGGCGACTGCCTCACCGAGGTCAACGTCACCAGCCCCACCTGCTTCCGGGAAATCACCGAGCAGACCGGTTTCAACGTGGCGGGGAGGTTCATGGATGCGCTGGAACATGCCGTGAGGCGTGAGGCGTGAGGCGTGAAGGGGTAAGCGTCGGGGTGCTGGCCGGATGGGGTCTTCTCCTCACAACTCACATCTCACGCCTCACCCTGGTGATCATCGCCGGCATCAGCCTCACTGCCTGCGGTCCCACCAGCCATCGCCAGCAGTCCTACGTCTTCGGCACCCTGGTGGAGGTGACCGTCTACGGCGAGGCCGAGGACAAAGCCCGACGCGTGACGGACCAGGTCTTGCGGGACTTCGACGCCATGCACCGGTCCCTGCATGCCTGGCAGCCGAGCGACCTGGAGGAGCTCAACGGCGTCCTCGCGGCGGCCCGCCCCGGCGCGCCGGCCCGGGCGGAAGTCGCACCGGAACTGGCGGCCATGCTGAAGGATGCCGCCCGCCTTGCCGAACTGGGGGAGGGGCTGTTCAACCCCGCCATCGGCAATCTGGTGCGGTTGTGGGGCTTTCATACCGACAGCTTCGAGCCCCGCCTGCCCGACGCCAGGGCGATCGAGGATCTGGTGCGGGCGAATCCGCGCATGACCGACCTGGTCATCGACGGCAGCCATGTCACCGGCACGAATCCCGCCGTGCGCCTGGACCTGGGCGGCTACGCCAAGGGCTACGCCCTGGACCGGGCGGCGGCGTATCTGCGCAGCCAGGGCGTGAAGAACGCCCTCGTCAACATCGGCGGCAACATCCTCGCGCTGGGATCGAAGGGAGGCACGCCCTGGCGGGTCGGCATCCAGCATCCGCGCCGGGCCGGGGCCCTGGCCACCCTGGAGTTGAAGGACGGCGAGGCCATCGGCACTTCGGGTGACTACCAGCGCTACTTCGAGCTGGAAGGCCGGCGCTACTGCCACCTCATCGACCCACGCAGCGGCCGGCCGGTCGAGCATACCCGCGCGCTCACCGTCATCGCCCGCGGCGAGCGCGCCGGCACCCTCTCGGACGTGGCCAGCAAGCCGCTGTTCATCGCCGGCCCGCAAGACTGGCGGCGCCTGGCCGCGCGTCTGGGCATCGAAGAGGTTCTGCGCATCGACGATACGGGTCAGGTCTGGGTGACGCGCGGGCTGAACGACCGCTTGTCCTGGGAAAAGGACCTTCCGCCCGCCACGCTTGTCGAGTGAGCGCGCTTGGGGGTAGCTTAGCGTGCAAGTCGCGCAGCGACTTCTCGAAGCTCCCCTCTCCCGCCGGCGGGAGAGGGGCTGGGGGTGAGGGAACCAGATCATGTATGCGTGGAAAAGCTATTTCGTCGTGCAGGCCGATTACCAGCACTGGGCCAACGAGGTCATGTTTTCCGCCCTGGACCGCCTCCAGGCCGAGGTCCTCGCCAGCGACCAGGGCCTGTTTTTCCGCAGCATCCACCACACCGTCGACCACATCCTGGTGGTCAGCCAGTCCTGGCAGGCGCGGCTGACAGGAGAGCATCTGGCGATCAACTACCGGATCCTCCACAACCCGGACTGGCGCGAGCTGAAGACCGCCCTGCGCCGCGAAACCCGTCGCCTGCAAGCCTGGCTGGAAGCCCAGCCGGTGGAGTTCTTCGACGCGCAGATCCAGTTCCTGGGCGGGGACGGCAAGACGCGCACGATGTGGACGCGCGATGCCCTGACGCACCTGTTCACACATTACGCGCATCATCGTGGCCAGGTGTCCGCGGTTGCCACGCGTCTGGGCGCACCCTGCCCGGAAATGGATTTCGTCCTCTACAAACGCGAGATGGAGCGCCTGCTCAGCGAGCCGCGGCAGGCACCGCCAGCAGAGGCGTGATGAGGTCGTCCAGGCGGCCGGCGTGTACCTGGCCGGCCACCTTGTGGCGCAGCATGCCGTCGCGATCCACCACGAAGGACAGGGGCACCCGGTTCACCCCGCCGAAAGCGCTGGTGGCGGCCTGATCGGCCAGGGGCGCCGGAAAGGTGTAGCCCTCCTCGCGCATGAAGGCATCCACCTCGGCCTGGGATTTATCCAGGCTGTAGGCGACAATCGCGAAGCCCTTCTCCCGGTGTTGCCGGTAGAACGTCTCCATGGCCGGCATTTCATGGCGGCAGTAGGGGCACCAGGTGGCCCAGAAGTTCACCAGCACGACCTGTCCGCGCAGGGCGGACAGTTCGGGCAGGTCGGGGGCCGGCTGGCGCAACTCGTCAACGAAGGCCGGCGGGCGGAACCAGAGGTACACGATCAGGCCGATGAGGATGGCCGTGACCGGACTGGGGGTCAGTTTCTTGAGGAATTCCCGTGTCGTCATCGGATAAACCCAAACGCAGCATTCTTTCCATCAAACCTGATACGGGGGGGGAGAAGCAAGTTCCCGGCGATCGACCGCCGGTTCGCGGTCGTCACCGCGCTCCCAAGCGTCCCAGCCTGGCGGACAAGGTCGCGCAACCGGCGCCCGCCGCCAAGGCCGCGGCCGTGACCGAAGTGGCGCCTCCGGTTCCGCGTCGGCGCGCCAGGCCCGCGCCTGCCGGCGAGCCCGTTCCCACGCGAGGGGTGCTGCGCGGCGAGCGGCCGCCACGCACGGAGAAAGCCACGCGCCGGGCGGACAAGCCGCTGCCCCGCGCCGCCCGGCGGGAACATTTCTTCGCGCCCTGCCCGAAGGGCCTGGAAGCCGAACTGCTCAAGGAAATCGTCGACCTGGGCGCCGACGAGGCGCTGCCGGCCGCCGGCGGCGTCGCCTTCCGCGGCGGCATGGCTTTGGGCTGGAAGGTGAATCTGTGGAGCCGGCTGGCCGTCCGCGTGCTGTGGCGGCTGACGGAGGGCCGCTACCGCATGGAGGACGACCTCTATCGCGGCGCCCTTGGCGTGGATTGGCCGGACCTGTTCGACGTCTCCCGCACCCTGGCCGTCACCACCGTGGGCCGCAACAGCCCCCTGAAGAGCCTCAACTTCGTCAGCCTGAAGATCAAGGACGCGGTCTGCGACCGCTTCCGCGAAGCCACCGGCCAGCGGCCCAGCGTGGATACCCGCGAACCGGCCGTGCCCCTGGTGGCCTATCTCACCGACGAGCGCTACTCGATCTACGTGGATCTCTCCGGCGAGCCCCTCAACCGGCGCGGTTACCGGGTGCAGGCCGCCGCAGCGCCGCTGAACGAGAACCTGGCGGCGGGCCTCCTGAAGCTGGCCGGCTGGCGGCCGGGCATCCCCCTCTACGATCCCATGATGGGCGGCGGCACCCTGTTGCTGGAAGCGGGACTCATGGCCCTCAACATCGCCCCCGGCCTGAAGCGGCATTTCGCCTTCGAGAACCTGAAGAATTTCGACATGGTGGAATGGCAGCGCCTGCGCAAGGACGCCCAGGCCGCCATGGCGGGGCCGCATCCCCTGCCCATCTTCGGCTCCGACATCGACCCGCTCATGGTGCGCGCCGCCGGCCTCAACCTGAAGGCGGCGGGCCTGCTGGACTGCGTGCGCATCATGGAGGCCGACTTCCTCAACGTGAATCCGCCGACGCCGGGCGGCCTCATCGTCAGCAACCCGCCCTACGGCGTGCGCCTGTCGACCGAGGACATGGCCACGTTCTACCGGGACATCGGCGACAACCTGAAGCAGCATTTCCCGGGCTGGTCCGCCTACCTGCTGTCCGCCGACCCGGAGCTTCCCAGGCAGATCGGCCTCAGCGCGAGCCGACGCACGCCCTTGTTCAACGGACCCTTGGAGTGCCGGCTGTATGAGTATCGTCTGGTGGCGGGCGGCAACCGCAAGCCGGGGAGGGCAGCCTGAAGAAAAGGGTATCAGCAGACACCCCTTGATTGACTGGCGCGCCCGGCGCGATTCGAACGCACGACCCCTGCCTTCGGAGGGCAGTACTCTATCCAGCTGAGCTACGGGCGCCACGGGGGCCGGAGAATAGCACAGGCCGCTTTCGGCTTGCAGAGGATAACCCTTATAATCACACGATTTTTCAATCCAAGCCGCAGGGACCGCACCATGGCCGAGCACGTCGAAATGACCAAGACCACCCCGAAGGAATTTTTGTACGCCACCCTGGGCGGTCTGTTCGCGCCCGGTCTGGCGATCGTCCTCATCGTCCTGCTGTTGCTCGGCATCCAGGGCCGCATGGGGCAGCCGGATGCGGCGCCGCTGTCCGACCAGGCGGTGCGTGAACGCATCCAGCCCTTCGGCAAGTCCATCGCCGTCGACCCCAACGCGCCCAAGGTCGAGCGCACCGGCGAACAGGTCTACAACGAGGTGTGCGCCGGCTGCCATGCCTCCGGCGCGCTCGGCTCGCCCAAGCACAAGGAGCGTGCGGACTGGGGCAAGCGCCTGGCCGGCGGCTATGACACCCTGCTCACACATGCCATCAAGGGCTTCAACAAGATGCCCGCGCGCGGCGGCGATCCCGACCTCAGCGATCTGGAAGTGGCACGTGGCGTGGTCTACATGACCAACGCGGTCGGCGCCAGTTTCGAGGCGACCCTGAAGAAAGAACCGGAACCCACCGCCGCCGAACTGGCGCGCGGCAAGGCGGTGTACGCCGACAACTGCGCGAGCTGCCATGACACCGGCGTCACTGGCGCGCAGAAACTCAGCGACGCGAAGGCCTGGGCCGCGCTGATCAAGGAAGGCAAAGAATATCTGTACGCCGCCGCCATCAACGGCAGCTTCGGCGGCCCGGCGAAGGGCGGCAACGAGAAGCTGTCCGACGCCGATACCCGCCTGGCGGTCGACTACATGGTGGCGGAAGCCAAACTGGCCATCGAAGCGGCGGCGAAACAGCCCGCCAAGCAAGCGGCCCAGGCCAAGTAAGCCTGCCCTGGTCGAGAACGCGGCCCGCGGGCCGCGTTTTTATTTGGCGTGGCCGCCCAGCATGGCTTTCAGGGCCGACAGCTTCTTGCGGCCGTCTTCCCGGCTGGCCTGGCTTTCGCTCTGGGCGCCGGCCCGTTTCACCTCGGCCGGGTCCAGTTCCATCAGGAAGCGGGAGGGCTCGCAGACGACGAGATCGCCGCCGCGCTTGCGCTTGCCGCACCAGGTGATGGTGAGCCCGCGGCGGGCGCGGGTGATGCCCACATACATGAGCCGGCGTTCCTCTTCCAGCCGCGCGCCTTCCAGGCATTCCCGGTGCGGCAGGATGTCCTCCTCGACGCCCACCAGGAAGACGTGGGGGTACTCCAGGCCCTTGGCGGCGTGCAGGGTGGACAGGCGCACCGCGTCCGGCTCGGCTTCCTCGCGACCCTCCAGCAGGTTCATCAGGCTGACGGTCTGGGTGAGCTCGATCAGGCTGCGCTCCTCGTCCTCGCCCTTCTTCGCCAGCCAGTCCACGAAGTCGCGCACGTTCTCCCATTTTGTACGAGCGGCGCGGTCGTCCTCGCTGTCGTACAGCCATTCCTCGTAGCGGATCGCGGCCAGCAGCTCCTCGAGCAGACGGCCGGCGGGTTCCTTCTCGGCGCGATCGGCGATGCGCTGGATGAAGGCGCAGAACTCCAGCAGCGGCTCCAGTTGCCGCGCCGGCAGCAGGGACTGCAAGCCGGCCTCGAAAGCGGCGGCGAACAGGCTGACATGGCGTTTTCCGGCCTGTTCGCCGAGCTTTTCCAGGGTGCCCGGCCCGATGCCGCGGCGCGGCGTGGTGGCGGCGCGGATGAAGGCGGGATCGTCGTCCTGGTTGGCGATCAGGCGCAGGTAGGCGGTGAGGTCCTTGATCTCGGTGCGGTCGAAGAAGGATTGGCCGCCGGAGATCTGGTAGGGCATCTTCGCCTCGCGCAGGGCCTCTTCGAACAACCGCGCCTGATGGTTGCCGCGATAGAGAATCGCGTAGTCGGCGAAGCGGGTGCGGTGCTCGAACTTGTGCGCGGAAATGCGCATCACCACGCATTCCGCTTCGTGGCGGTCGTCGCGGCATTCCACCAGTTCGACGTGGTCGCCCAGGCCCAGCTCGCTCCACAGGTTCTTGTCGGAGAGCCGAGGATTGTTGCGGATGACGCTGTTGGCGGCGCGCAGGATGCGCTGGCTGGAGCGGTAGTTCTGCGTCAGCGGGATGATCTTCAGGCGCGGCCAGTCCTCTTGCAGACGGCGCAGGTTCTCCACGTCGGCGCCGCGCCAGGCGTAGATGGCCTGGTCGTCGTCGCCCACGGCGGTGAAGCGGCCCATGGGTCCGGCCAGCAGTTTGAGGAACTCGTACTGGGCGCCATTGGTGTCCTGATACTCGTCGACGAGCAGGTAGCGCAGCCGGCCCTGCCAGGTGGCCAGCACCTCCGGGTGTTCGCGGAAGAGGCCGACCGGCAGGCGGATGAGATCGTCGAAATCCATGGCCTGGTAGGCGCGCAGGGTGTCCTGGTAAGCCTGGTAGGCCGCCGCCGCCTGGCGCTCGCCCTCGTCGCCGGCGGCTTGCCGCGCGGCCGCGGGGTCGAGCAGGGCGTTCTTCCAGTGCGAGATGAGGGCGGCGGCCTGGCGCAGGCCGGCCTTGTCCGGGTTGTTCAGGATGTCGGACAGGATCTGCTGGGCATCGGTGGCGTCCAGCACCGAGAAACGCGGCTTGTAGCCCAGCCTTCCCGCCTCGGCGCGGAGGATGGAAAGGCCCAGGGAGTGGAAGGTGGAGACGGTCAGACCGTGCCCCCGCTTGCCCGGCAGCAGCTCGCCGACGCGCTCGCGCATCTCCCGCGCCGCCTTGTTGGTGAAGGTGATGGCGGCGACATGCCGGGCTTCGATGCCGCACTGGTTCACCAGCCAGGCGATCTTGCGCGTGATCACCCGGGTCTTGCCCGAGCCCGCCCCGGCCAGCACCAGCAGGGGACCGTCCAGGTACTGCACGGCTTCGCGCTGCTGGGGGTTGAGGTCGGCGAGCATGTCCGGAAAAGAAAACGGCCCGCAACGCGGGCCGTTTGTGTTGGAAACCGAATCAGCGCAGGCCGGAGATGTACTCGGCAACGGCCTTCATTTCCTGGTCCGTCATCTTGCGGGCAATGACCTGCATCATCTTGCCGCCGTCGTTGGCGCGGTCGCCGCTGCGGAAGTTCTTCAACTGGGACAGCACGTACTTGCTGTGCTGGCCGGCCAGACGCGGGAACATGGAGGGGATGCCGGCGCCGGCGGGGCCGTGGCAGGAGGCGCAGGCGGGCACGCCGCTGCCGGCGTTGCCGCCCTTGTAGATCTTCTGGCCTTCCGCGACCAGCGCCGCATCCTTGGCCAGACGCGGCTTCGGCTGCTGGGCGGCGTAGTAGGCGGCCAGGTTGTGCATGTCGTCCTCGGACAGCTTGGTCACGTTGGGCGCCATGATGGCGTTCTTGCGCGCGCCCGACTTGAACTCGACGAGCTGCTTGAACAGGTACTCGGGGCTCTGGCCGGACAGGTTGGGGTAGGCGGGCGAGGTGCTGTTGCCGTCGGCGCCGTGGCAGGCACCGCAAACATCGTTTACCAGTTTTTGCGCCTTGGCCGGGTCGCCCTTGGCGGTAGCGGCCTGCGCGGGGATGGCCCAGGAAGTCGCGGCGAACAGCAGGCCGGTCAACAGCGCGGAGGATTTCATGCAAGACTCCTTAAATCCAGGATGACAGCAAGGGAAAATCGCGGCATTTTAACGACCCGTTTGCTATAGTGCCAGCCTTTTGAGCAGGCTCCCCCACCGTCGGACTTCACCGCCATGCTCAACGCCAGTTTTCACATCACCGTCGCCAGCGTGCGCGACCTGCCCGCCGACAGCCTGGCCGAGGTCGCTTTCGCCGGACGTTCCAACGCCGGCAAGTCCAGCGCCATCAACACCCTGTGCAACCACAAGCGCCTGGCCTTCGTCAGCAAGATGCCCGGCCGCACCCAGCATCTGAACTTCTTCCGCGTGGAGACCGGCCGGTTCCTGGTGGATTTGCCCGGCTACGGCTTCGCCCGCGCGCCGAAGGACCAGAAGCACGTCTGGCAGGCCCTCATCGGCGGCTACCTGGCGGACCGGCCGCAACTGGCCGGCCTCGTTCTCATCATGGATTGCCGCCACCCGCTGACCGAACTGGATCGTTCCCTGCTGGAGTGGTTCCGGCCCGCCGGCAAGCCGGTGCACGTGCTGCTTTCCAAGTCCGACAAGCTGGCGCGCGGCGCCGGGCAGCAGGCCCTGCGGCGGGTGCGCGCGGATCTCGCGGACATGGGCCTCAACGCCACGGTACAGTTGTTCTCCAGCCTCAAGCGCGACGGCGCCGAGGAGGCGGAGGCGATCTTGCGCGACTGGCTGGGCGTGCCCAAAAAAAACCCGGCTCAAGGGGAGGGAGCCGGGCAAATATCGCCTTAATGTTGCATTAAGGCACCCGCTCAGGGAGGAGAAGCGGGAGACGAAGCGACTCGTCTGTATGCACTGAGCCGTGGTGCCGGGCATTGGTTCCCAAGCTTGAGCAAAAAACTCGGATAAGGGCGCCACATCGGATTCAGCCGGCCGCGCAGCTTCCTTTAAAAGCGGCAAAAATTCACCGCCGTCATTCCGGCGCAGGCCGGAATCCATAACAATCCAGGCAACGCCCCTAACTTTCGGATGATGGAGACCGCTTTCATGTTCGACCTGTCCAGCTTCCCCCGCAAACGCATGCGTCGCATGCGCCGGGATGACTTTTCCCGCCGGCTGATGCGCGAGCACAGCCTGACCGCCGCCGACCTGATCCTGCCGGTGTTCGTGCTGGACAGCGAGAACCGCGTCGAAGACGTGGCTTCCATGCCCGGCGTGCGGCGCATGAGCCTGGACCGGCTGTACGCCGTCGCCGAGGAGTGTCTGAAGCTGGGCGTGCCGGCCCTGGCCCTGTTCCCGGTGGTGGATGCCGAATTCAAGAGCCTGGACGCCGCCGAGGCCTACAACCCGAAAGGCCTGGTGCCGCGCGCCGTGGCCGGCCTCAAGGCGCGCTTTCCGGAACTGGGCGTGATCACCGACATCGCCCTGGACCCCTACACCAGCCATGGCCAGGACGGCCTCATCGACCCCAACGACCCGCGCGGCTACGTGCTCAACGACGAGACCATCGCCGTGCTCACGCGCCAGGCGGAATGCCATGCCCACGCCGGCGCCGACGTGGTGGCCCCGTCCGACATGATGGACGGCCGCATCCACGCCGTGCGCGACACCCTGGACGCCGCCGGCTTCATCCACACCCGCATCCTCGCCTATTCCGCCAAGTACGCCTCCAGCTTCTACGGCCCCTTCCGCGACGCGGTCGGCTCCGCCGCCAACCTGGGCAAGGGCAACAAGTACACCTACCAGATGGACCCGGCCAACTCCGACGAGGCGCTCTGGGAAGTGGGGCTGGACCTGCAGGAAGGCGCCGACATGGTGATGATCAAGCCCGGCATGCCCTACCTGGACATCGTCCGCCGCGTGAAGGAGACCTACCAGGCCCCCACCTTCGTCTACCAGGTCAGCGGCGAATACGCCATGCTCAAGGCCGCCGCGCAGAACGGCTGGCTGGACGAGCAGGCCTGCGTGCTGGAAAGTCTGCTTGGCTTCAAGCGCGCCGGCGCCGACGCGGTGCTCACCTACTTCGCCCTGGATGCGGCGCGCTGGCTGGCGCGGGGCGAGGCCTGAGAGTCCGCATCCGGCGGATTGTGCCTGCGGCTGATCCGCCCTCGCTTGTAGCCCGCCTGCTTACAGGTAGCGGTTCCGTCGCTCGCGTTCCACCTGGATGATGTAGCGCTGGATCGCGGTTTCGATGCTCGGCGGCAGGTCGATGAATTCGCAGCCGGCGCGGTGGGTCAGGCGGCCGTTCTTCAGGGTGACGTCGAAGGTGGTGCGCACCGCCAGGCTCAGGGCGAACTCCCCGGTGCCCGGCAGGGCGATGCGGCAGCCGTGGTAGACCTCGCCGGCGTTCAGGCGGCCCTCCTGCTGGTAGGCGAGGATGCCGACGCCGCCGATGCTGATGTCCACCACCACGGTTTCCAGCAGGCCGGCCTCGGTGTTGATCAGGCATTTCACCGGATTGAGTATGGAAGTGCCCAAACGGAAATACTCGCGGCGCTGCAGGCGCAGTATTTCGCGCGGCATGGGAACCTTGAAGGCCGGCTTGCCGTCCACCAGTGTTTCTTCCAGGCGCTCGCCGGAGAACTGGATGTGCACCTGGTCGTGCGTGGTGGCCACCGTATACTGTTTGCCGGCCAGCAGTTTGGCGTTCATGCGGGCATCGACCCCCTGCTCGAGAAACACGCAGCCCTGCCGCTCGTCCATGCCCAGCACGGTGGAAAGCACGAAGTCCTTGCCGTTCTCGGCGTACAGGGCGACCAGGGTCTTGCCGTTCATCACCTCGGCCAGATAACGCTGGATATCGCGCAGATGACTGACCAGATAGCGACCGCGATCCTCCGTGGAGACAAGTTCGATCTTCATGCGCGGAATTGTAATGGAGGGTGGGCTAGACTTTAGTTATAGAGAGCACAAGATAGGGGTTCATTTTCGACGCCTATTCAAGATGGTGCGCGCACAGGCCGATAGAGATGCTAGGTGGTTTTTCGGCCATGTTTTGTAGGCAAAGGGGCCAGCGCATGACTGTGGTGGTCGGGTGTAAAGGGGGTTGAGTGGGATTATTCGAGAAATTGCGCATGGGCAGCCGGCAATGGGCCAAGACCATAGTCGAAGTGCAACAGGCGCGCTTGAAGAATGCGGGCGTCGTCGGTCCGCAAAGCAGTTTCGTGACCGACGCCGACAGCGAACACATCCGTCGGGACGCCTTCAAGATTCGTCTGGCGCATGACGAGGAGAGGGCGCGGGATGCGCGCTTCCTGGTGGAAAAGCGCTATGGCGAAAAGGGGTATGCCACCGCCGGAACCAATGGGCATCCCGCAAGCCCGGAACGCATCACCCTGGCCACTTACAAGGACGAGGAAGTGGTGGGTACCCTGTCCGTGGGCTTCGACACGGGGTCCGGCCTGTTCGCGGACGAGTTGTACAAGGCGGAAGTCGACGCATATCGGAACAGACCAGGCAGTCTGGTCTGCGAGTTCACCAAGCTGGCCATCGATTCCAGGCGCGCCTCCAAGCGCATGATGGCCGGGCTGTTTCATATCGCCTACCTCTATGCCCATCGCATCTGGGGCTACACCGACATCCTCATCGAGGTGAATCCCAGCCACATCAGTTTCTACGAGCGCATGTTAGGTTTCGAGGTGTGCGGCCCCGAGCGCCTGTGCACGCGGGTCGGCGCGCCGGCCGTGCTGTTGCGACTCGATGCCTTGCTGGCCGAGCGCATGATCCGCGAGTTTGGCGGGCGCGCCAGCCAATTTCGCCAGGAAAAAACCCTGTATCCCTACTTCCTCGCGCCCGAGGAAGAGGACACCATCATCAAGCGCTTATCGCATCCGTGAGTTCGCTCCCCCAGTGCCGGAGGACCTGTCTTGTCCGCGTTTGACTACGCACTTGCCTTTTCCCGGAACATCGGCTGGGTGAGCGAAGCCGAGCAGGCGAGCCTGCGTGGCAAGCGGGTGGCGATCGCCGGCATGGGCGGAGTGGGCGGTTTTCACCTGCTCACGCTCGCCCGCTTGGGCGTAGGGAAATTCAACATCGCCGATCTGGACACTTTCGAACTGGCCAACTTCAACCGCCAGGCCGGTGCCGGCATGGCTTCCATCGACCGGGCCAAGGTCGAGGTGCTGGCCGAGCAGGCCCGCCAGATCAACCCCGAACTCGACCTCCGCGTGTTCCCGCAAGGTGTGCGCGCCGACAACCTGGAAGATTTCTTCCGCGACGTCGATCTCTACGTCGACGGCCTCGATTTCTTCGCTTTTCCGGCACGGGAAATGGTCTTCGCGCATTGCCACGCGCGCGGCATACCCGCCATCACCGTCGCGCCCCTCGGCATGAGCGCCGCGCTGGTGAATTTTCTGCCCGGCGGCATGAGTTTCGCCGACTATTTCCAGTGGGGCGACCGGCCGGAACTGGAAAAGGCCGTTCGTTTCCTCGTCGGCCTGGCGCCCAACGCCCTGCATCGCCATTATCTGGCGGACCGCTCGCGCGTGAATCTGGCCGAGCGGCGCGGTCCCTCGACGGTCATGGCCTGTTCCCTGTGCGCCGGGGTCGCCGGCTGCGAAGCGCTGAAGATCCTGCTCGGCCGCGGTCGCGTGCTCGCCGCGCCGCACGCGGTGCAGTTCGATGCCTACCGCAACAAGCTTGGCCACACCTGGCGACCGGGCGGTAACCGGCACCCGCTCAACCGCCTGGCCATCGCCGTGGCCGGCAAGATGCTGGGAATGGCGGACAACGCCGTCCGTCCATGATGTAATCCGCCCGACCCCGCCTATACGAAGGGATTGCGCATGACGCTGGGACTGAGGGAGGCCTTCAACGAATTTTTCGAGCTGATCCACGCCGACACCGAGGAGTTGCGCCATCAGGTCTATCAATTGCGCTATCAGGTGTACGTCCTGGAGACCGGCTTCGAGCCCCCTGACCGCTGCATCTGCCAGGACTTCCCGGGCAATGGCCGCATTTGCATGGAAAAGGACGAGTTCGACGCGCGTTCCGACCACTATCTGGTGCGTCACCGCCGCACCGGCGTGTTCGCCGCCACCACCCGGCTGATCCTGCCGGATCGGCTGTCGCCGCAAGCGATCTACCCCATCGAGAGCCATTGCAGTCTGGACAAGCCGGTGACCGACACCGATCTGCGCCTCCGCCTGGGGGAGATCTCGCGCTTCGCGGTATCCAAGGTGTTCAAGCGACGGATCGGCGAAGCCGGCACCCTGGCGGGTGTCGCCGACGACGTGGAGATTTATTTCGAGGAGGACGAGCGGCGTGTCCTCAACCACATCTCCCTGGGGCTGATGGCGGCCATCCTGGGCATGGCGCACGCACACGGCGTCAGCCACTGCTATGCCGTCATGGAGCCCGCCCTGCTGCGCCTGCTTTCCCGGTTTGGCGTCCTCTACGAGCGCATCGGTCCGGACGTGAACTACCACGGCCTGCGCGTGCCCTGCCTGATCCCCCTGGCGGACGCCACCGACAATATTCATCTGGTCGCCCCCCCGGTATGGGAGTTGATCACCAATGCGGGGGAATGGCAGGGGCGTCTGTCCGCGCGGGCTGGATAAGCCCTGCCGGGCTCTCTACAATGCCCGTTCTGACGCGGCACAACGATATGGGAGAAGACGGCGCGGATCGTCGGATCATGGGGTCCCCTGTGTTTTTCCAATCCGACGCCGTTATTGCCAACTGAACCGTGGCTCATCCGCGCGCCGTATCGGCGCGATCCAGGCCACGGCGAGAACATCGAACCTTACTCCACGAGGAATCCATTCATGTCCCCCATCCGAGGCATCGCGTTTTCCAGCCTGTTGACGGCGATCCTGCTGAGCGGAATGCTGGGCTGCGGGCGCAACCTCACACCCGAGGAACACATCGCCAAGGCGCAGGAGTTGATCGGCCAGGGCGACCTGCGCGCCGCGTCCATCGAGATCGCCAACGCCGTCGAAAAAAACCCCGGTTTTGCCCAGGGCCGCTGGTTGCGCGCGCAGGTGGCCCTCGATCTGGGGGATGGCGCCACGGCCGAAAAAGAAGCGCGAAAAGCCGTGGAGCTCGGCTTCTCCCGTTCCGAGGCCCAACCCTTGCTGGCCAAGGCCCTGCTCGCCCAGGGCGAGGTCGACAAGGTGCTGAAGGAAACCGAAAAAATCCTCGATCTGCCCACCGCGAAGAACAAGGCGACCCTCATCGCCCTGCGTGGCCAGGCCTTCATCCTGAAGAACCAGCTCGACCTGGCGAAAACCAACCTGACGCAGGCGCTGGAAGTGGACCCTGCCTCCACCACCGCGCTGCATGGCATGGCGGCCCTGCACGGCGTCAAGCGCGAGTTCGACGAGGCGCGGCAATGGGTGGACAAAGCCCTCAAGGCGGACCCGAAGATGCCCGAGGCCTGGAGCGCCCTGGGCGACATCGAGCAGGCCCAGGGCCAACTGGCCAAGGCGGTGGAAGCCTACGGCCACGCCGTCAAGAACCGGCCCATCGCCACGCTGGACAACGCCAAGCGCGCCCTGCTGCTGGTCCAGATGAACAAGCTGGATGACGCCGCGAAGGACATCGACGCCCTGAACAAGCAGGGCTTCGCCAAGCATCCCTATGTCAGCTACGTGCAGGGCCGTATCCACTATGCGCGCCAGCAATACACCCAGGCCGCCGAAGCCTTCGAGGTCAGCAGGCAGGCAGACCCCAACAATGGCATGAACCGGCTCTACCTGGCGGCTTCCTACCACCATCTGGGGCAAAACGAGAAGGCCCTCTCCCTGGCCAAGGGTCTGAGCGCCGACGCGCCCGGTTCGCTCATGGCCAAGCGCCTGCTGGCCGGCATCCAGATGACCCGCTCCGAGTTCGACGCGGCGCGGGAAACCCTCAACAGCGCCCTCGCGGCCTCGCCCAAGGATGCCAACCTGCTCAGCATGCTCACCAGTGTCGCCCTCATGGAAGGCGACCGCACGCGCGCCCTGGAATATGCCACCCGGCTGGTGAGCCTGAAGCCGGATTCCGCCGAGGCGAAGAACCAGCTCATGCTGGCCAAGCTGCTCGCCGGCCAGTCCCCGACCGGGGGGGCGGCCGGCGACGCCTACACCACCGAATTCCTCCTGGCGGTGGACGCCCTGCGCAACAAGCAGCCGCTCAAGGCCGTGGAATTGGCGAAAAAGCTGCATGCCGCCCATCCCGACAAGGTGGACCCCCTCAGCCTGATGGCAGCAGGCTATTTGATGTCGGGTCAAGGGGCTCAGGCTAAGGCTGAACTGGAGAAGGCGCTGCGCCTGAAGCCCGGCGAACCCAGCGCCACGCGCACCCTGGCCAAGCTGGAAGCCCTCAAGGGCGACACCAAACGCGCCCGCGAGCTGCTCTCGCCCTTCGTCAAGGCCAACCCCGGCGACGAGGAGGCGGTGCTGCTGCTGGCGGAACTGGAAACACGGCTGGGCAACGCCGGCGCCGTGCAGCCCCTGCTGGACCAGGCCATGCGCGCCAACCCGGAGGCCCTGGGCATCCGCGCCCGTCTGGCCCTGGAGCATCTGCGCGCCGGCCGGCTGCCGCAGGTGCTGGAGCTCACCCAGAACCTGTCCGAGGCGCAACTGGCGCGGCAACCCATGCTGATGGAACTGCGCGGCAAGGCCCTGATGCGCCAGGGCGATGTGATTTCCGCGCGCAAGATCTTCGAACAGTGGGCGAAGCTGGCGCCCAAGTCGGGGCCGGCCCACTTCTATCATGGTGATGCCCTGGCCCGTACCGGCAACGTCGCCGCCGCGCGCAAGGCCCTCGAACAGTCCATCAAGCTGGCGCCGCGCTATCTCCCGGCGCGGGTGGGCGAGGTCAAGATGCTGGTGCAGGAGAAAAAGCTCGACGCCGCGCGCAAGGCGCTGGCCAAGCTGCGCCAGGATTTCGGCGAGCATGCCGAGGTGCTCGGCCTGGAAGGCTGGTTCGCCCTCGGCACCGGCGACTACGCCGGCGCGGAAAAGAGCCTGGCCGCCGCGCTCAAGAAGAACCCCGGCAGCGAACTGGCCATCCTGCGGGTGCGCGCGCAATGGGCGCAGAAGAAACATGACGCGGCCCTGGCCGGCATGCGCGACTGGCTCAAGAGCCACCCCGACGACCTCGCCATGCTCATGCACCAGGCCGGCGCCTACCTGGGCCTGAAGCGCAACGAGGAGGCGCGCGCCGTCTACGCCCGCATCGTCGAGCGCTATCCCAACCATGTGCCGGCACTCAACAACCTGGCCTGGCTGGGCCAGGACAAGGACCTGAACCAGGCCATCAAGCACGCCCAGCACGCCCAGACCCTCGCGCCGCGCGATCCCTACGTCAAGGACACCCTGGGCATGTTGTTGCTCAAGCGGGGTGATGATCGGGGTGCCCTCGCCCTGCTGCGCGAGGCCGCCGAACTGGCGCCGGGGGACCCGCAGATCCAGTTGCACCTGGGCCAGTTGCTCGCCAAGCAGGACCGTCGCGGCGAGGCCATCAAGGTGTTGCAGGCCTTGGTGAAAAAGGCGCCCAACAGCGAGCAGGCGAAGGAAGCGAAGACCCTGCTCGCGAGCCTGGGAGCGAAGCCCTAGGCCGCGCGCCATGCGCTTCGTCGCCCTGCCTAACGCGCATGCCCTGGCGCACGTCTCCCGCCTGCTGGAGATCGCCAAGGTCTTGCGCGAGCGCGGGCACGAAGTGTTGTTCGCCGGGTATGGCAAGTATCTCCAGGTAGCGGGCTGGGACGGCTTCGCCACCCGCGAGCTGCCCTACATCACGGTGGAGCGCGTGGTGCACGCGGTACGTACGCAAAAGCTGTGGGAGCTCTACCGGGCTGAGGAACTGGAAACCTTCATCGCCGCGGAACTGGCCCTCTATAACGAGTTCCGCCCCGACCGGGTGTTGATCGACAACCGGCCCACCGCGCGCACCTCCGCGCAGCGGGCCGGCATTCCCAGTGCCGCGGTGCTCAACGTGCACATGAGCAACTACCGCGCCATTCCCTTCTTCAGTTACGTGCAGCTCGCTGGCGGCCGGCCGATCCCCGGCCTCGCCCTGGCCGACCGGCTGGAGAACGCCATCGAGCGCCAGGTCTACGACCGCCTGGTGATGGGCGGGCTGAACCGGGTGCGCCGACGCATGGGCTTGCCCCGCCTCTATGCCTACGAGCACGAGGAGGGAGACCTCAGCTTCCTCGCCGACGTACCCGAGTTCAATCCCGTCAGCCACCTGCCCGACCACGCCCGCTTCATCGGCCCCATGACCTGGCGCAATACCCTGCCGCCGCCGGCCTGTCTGGACCGCCTGGATGCCGGCCGGCCCACCGCCTATTTCACCCTGGGCAGCGAGGGCCTGGAGGAACTGGTGGCCCAGCTCGAACCCTTGACCGCACGTGATGTGCAGGTGGTGGTGGCCGCCGGCGCCGCCGATCTTTCGGCAATCCGCACGCCACCGGGTGTTTTCCTCGAGCAATACGTCAACACCGACCTGCTGCTGCCGCGCTGCGACCTGGTCTGCTGCCACGGCGGCAACGGCACCCTCTACCAGGCCCTGGCGCATGGTCTGCCCTGCGTGGTGGTGGCCACCCACGCGGAACAGCATTACGGCGGCAAGCGCATCCGCCAATTGGGGCTGGGTCGCGCCATGACCCTCAAATGGCTGCGTCGACAAGGTATGGGCGCGCTCGTGCAGGCGGTGGCCGAGGTGCTGGCGACGCCGGACTATCGCCAGGCCGCGCAAGCCTTCGCGCCCGGCCTGCGGACCTGGGACGGGGCGCGGCTGGCGGCGGACAAGCTGGAGGGGAAGACGACGGCCTGAACGTCAGAGGCGCGCGTCGGGTGATTGCCGTGTAAGGGCGAATATGCCCGGTGCCCTTCGCGCGGGCTATGCCTCTCGGAACGGGCACTTGCTCACGAAACGCCCAAGGGCTCGCGCTGATTCCAGCCTCCCCACCCGGCGGTTCATGTCATGCTTCAATAGGACCGTCGCCCTAAGTGGGTTTCAGTCCAGCGCCAAGACTCAGGCGTGATGCAGCTCCTGCCGGATCGTCTCCCGCACCACATCGGCCAAGGTCAGGCCTTCGGCATACTGGCGCAGGGCCTCGTTCATCATGGTCTGGTAGTTGCCGCCGGTCATCTCCGCGCGGGCCTTGAACACCGCCAAAGTGGTGTTGTCCACGCGCATGGTGATGCGCGACTTGCCGCCGTGTTCGGCTTGCAGCTTGGCCAACGCCGGCACTTTGGCCACCGGCTTGGCGTCGGTGAAGTCCGTGTTGGCATAGCGGTCGAACATGGGGTCAGAACTGTTGTTCATAACGTCTCCGTTGGGCTTGGTTGGCCTTCCAGGCCGAAATCAGACGCACGGTTTCACCCCGCGCGTCCACACCACAATCAGAACCCGACCCTTGCCGCCCATGCCCAAGGTCACGAACCGCTGTTCCCCCGTCACGTCGGAGTCTTCCTTGGTGAGTGCATAGGGGTCGAGCAGCACGGTCTTGGCCTCGTCGAAGGTGACACCATCATGCTTCAGTGGATTGGCGGCAGCCTTGTCGGGGTCGAACTCGATTTCCATGGTTTAAATTGTATGCACATACATATGTACGTTCAATAGAAAAAGGCAAAAGGGCAAAAAGTGGGACAGACCACGTTTGTTTGCTCAAGCTGGAACGCCACGGTAAAACACACATCGTGACCGCGAGAATTCTGGCTGACGATCTGGAGAAGTCATAAGCAGCGCCTGGATTGTTGGCAGCCGACCAGTTGGACTTGGGCGACTTGGAAGAAGAACTGAAGTCGCTGCTCGTCGTGAACGTCGATTTGCGGACACCCGGCGACCTGCCGCCGAAGTTTCGGGACAGGGTGCTCGCGGAGGCGCAGCCGGTATGAGCGTAAACCGACTGCCCGATTACCTCGATCACATTCTTTCGATTCGTTGTTGAATCTGCTCAAATCCATGCATACAATGCTAGCGCTGCATGCAGAAGGAGATTTCCATGGCGACCATCATGATTCGTAATCTGGACGAAACCACAAAAACCAACCTCCGGCTACAAGCGGCGCGCCACGGGCTATCAATGGAAGAAGAAGCGCGGCGCTTGCTACGCAAGGCGGTCAATCCGGCGACGCCGAGCGAAGGCCTGGGTACACGCCTGCAGCGCCGGTTTGCCGCGCTGGGCGGCGTGGAACTCCCCCGCCATCGACTACCCGACCGGCCGCTGCCAAACCTGATCGAGGCTGACGGGCAATGATTTTGCTCGACACCAACGTGCTGTCCGAGTTGATGCGCCCACACCCCCATGCCGGGGTGGTGGCTTGGGTGGATGCGCAGTCCGGCGGCATACACGTCAGCGCCATCACGCTGGCGGAAATCAATTTGGGCATTGCGCTGCTGCCGGAAGGAAAACGACGCGATTTGCTGGCAACGGCCGCCCGGCAAATGTTCGAAGAGGATTTTGCGGCGCGCTGCCTGCCCTTTGATGCGGCCGCAGCCGGGTTGTTTGCGCAGATCGTTGCGCAAAGGCGCCGCATCGGCCGCCCCATCACCACACAGGACGCGCAAATCGCGGCCATTGCGCTAGCGAACACGCTGTCGCTTGCCACACGCAACACCATCGACTTCGCCGACATTCCGGGTCTGGTGCTGCTTGACCCTTGGCAGGCCGGATGATGGCGTAAACGGGGAATTGTGGTCTGTCCCCGATTTCGCAGTCTCCGATTTCGCACCATATCGTTGCAGGGTAATTCTGCAATAAGTTGTAACGTATTGATGTACATGCATAATAGTTAGATATCTGTTGCATATATCGTTGCATTTATTGTTGCAATACGCCATATTGCGCGCCATGAAAGTTCGCCCCGATGATCTCCGTCTGTACTTGTCCCGCCACCCCTGCGCCAGCAGCGCGGAGGCGTGCCACGCCCTGAAGGATATCAACCGGTCTACCCTGATGCGCCTGGTTGCTCAGTTGGGGGACGCGGTGATACGCCGAGGTGCAGCGCGCCGGTCCCGATATGCGCTGCGTCGCCCGTTGCGCGGGCATCAGGGTAGTCTGCCGCTGTATCGCATTGACGCAGTGGGGGCTGGCCATGTCGTGGGCGCATTGGCGCCCCTCTATCCGGAGGGCAGCGCACTGGAGTTCAGCGAGTCCTTCCCTTGGCCGCTGGCCCCGGGCCGCATGCTGGAGGGCTGGTTCGAAGGCATTCCCTATCCACTGCAAGACATGCGGCCTTCGGGATTCCTGGGTCGGAACTTTGCCCACCAGTATTGGCGAGATCTTGGCGTTCCGGAAAACCTGAACAACTGGACGGACGATGATGTGCTCCATGTCCTGGCCGTTCAGGGCCATGACCAAAGTGGTGACCTGATTCTCGGCGACCGCGCTTATGAACGCCACCTCGAGGCCCGACGCCACTGGGAACAGGCGCTGGTGGCGGAGTCTGGGGTCCCGGAGGCGTACCCGACACTGGCGGCGCAGGCCCTGGCCCAAGGTGTGGCAGGTTCTTCTGCTGGCGGCGAATTCCCCAAGTTCACCGCGCTGCGGATGCTCGATGGCGAGCCGACCGCCGTGATCGTCAAGTTCTCCGGTTCGGAAAACTCTGCGGCCGTGCAGCGCTGGTCGGACCTTCTCGTCTGCGAACACCTGGCCCTGGAAACACTGCCTGTGGCCCTGGGCATCCCGGCAGCCAGAAGCGCCATCCGGCGCCATGCCGGTCGCACGTTTCTGGAGGTCGTCCGCTTCGACCGGCATGGCGCTCTTGGTCGGCGACCGGTCTGCAGCCTAACCAGCCTGGACAACGACCTCATTGGCCGGGCAGGAGCGCCCTGGCCGGCCCTTGCGTCAGAGCTGGTCCGACACGGATGGCTGCCTCAGTCCGAGGCTGCCACGGTGTCCAACATCTGGTGGTTTGGCCGCCTCATCGCCAACACGGATATGCACCTGGGCAATCTCACGTTCTTACCCGGGCTGAGGCTGGCCCCGGTCTACGACATGTTGCCAATGGGCTACGCCCCACAGCGCGGGGGCGAAGTGCCGCCCTACGAATACCGGCCGCCTTTACCGTTGCCCCTTGATGAACCCGCATGGCGCAAAGCGGGCGAAGCCGCCTTGACCTACTGGCGAAGATGCGCGGAAGACTCCCGCATCAGCAAGGAATTCCGGGCCATTTGCGCGGCAAACCATGGTTTGCTGCAGAGGGTGCTGGACTAAACGTGCCGCCGGCTTTCCCCAAGTCTGTCCCCGATTACTTCGATTACTTCCCCGATTACTGCCGATTACTCAGACTTCCAGGCCAGACTGAGCTTCTTTTGCGTTGCCGCACAGTCCTTGAGATACAGATTAATGAGGCTCTGGTACGGAATTCCTGTCTCCTCGGCCATGTTCTTGAAGTAGGCAATCGAC
Organism: bacterium; assembly: GCA_009772925.1. Taxonomy (GTDB): domain Bacteria; phylum Pseudomonadota; class Gammaproteobacteria; order Burkholderiales; family Thiobacillaceae; genus PFJX01. Next base: position 48,061 of record WOUQ01000002.1, on the reverse strand, counting down.
CCTTCGTCGAGGCGGATCGTCACAGGCTTCTTGAGCTGTGAGGCGTAGGGGTTCTTCCTGGCGTTGCTGAAGTCGTAGTGCTTGCGCATAAGCTCACCTTTGGTAGCTGGAGCGTTCTTTGGCGTCTGCTTTGCGAGCCGAGATGATGCGAATGACCTTGCCTTCGGCTCTGTGGCTGTGAACGACGACGAGGAGGCGAAGACTCTGGCTCAAGCCCAGCAGGATGAACCGATCTTCGTGGTCGGAGTGGTCGGGATCGTCAATCAACAGGGCCTGCTCGTCAGAAAACACAGACTGCGCGTCTTCAAACGAGACGCTGTGTTTCCGTAGGTTCAGCTCACTTCTTGGGATCCCACTCGAACCGGATGCTTGACATGCCGCGATTGTACGTATCACGTACATACACCGCAACGATGCGGGACAAAAACGTGGTCTGTCCCCGATTACCCCCATTCTTTGATAGAGCGGTAAACCGGCATAAACAGGGGCAGACAGACCACGATTTCCTGTTCTGAAGCGCATGCGGGGAAAGAGTCGTGGTCTGTCCCCGATTTCCCCCGGCGTGAGCCGCGTTGGCAAGCGGACGCCGCCCCGGCAGCGGCAATGAAAAAGGGCGCGGCAAGCCGCGCCCTTGAACTGTTGCTGTCGGATTACTTGACGCGGCGGCGGGTGGCGAAGCCCAGGCCGGCCAGACCGATGCCCAGGAGGGCCAGCATGCCGGGCTCGGGGACGGCGGTGCGGTTAAGTTGAGTAGAGGTCACAGCGTTCAACGTAAGCGTCCAAGTGCCTGCACCAAGACCGCTTGCCAGGATGCCAAAGTTGACCAGCCCAGGAACGTTAGGACCATAGCTATGTGAGGCGAAGTTATTAGTGGTCACACCAACGTTGATGTTCAGATCTTCCGCATCGGCGGTCTCAACACAGGTAACGCCTGGGCCAGCAGCAAGGCAGTCACCCGCACTGATCCCATTACCTTCCGGGTTCCATTGCACGAACCCACCACCACCATCTCTCTGAAGGGTAATGGATGCATTCATGTTGGCTTGGGCACTGTTACCCGTCGGGGCTTCGCCAAGGATTTGAGCATACATATCCGGGTCGGCCAAGAAGCTAAGCGAGAAATCAGCGGTGCCAGCAGCGATGGCAAAGGTCATCGTGAATCCAGTAATGGATTGAATTTGGGCAGATGCACCAGCGGAAGTACCGGAATTCAACAGTGATTCAGCAATTTGGTTCGTGTTGGTCGGCGAACCAAGGTTAACCAGTTCAGCGGAAGTGATAACGCTGTCGGAATTCGACCAATCGCCGGGGACGTTCAGTCCAACAGGCCCGTAAACGGTGAAGGAATTATTGATAACGGCATTATTTGTCCTGATAGCGCCACCCAAGTTAACAGCGGCAGCGTCCAGTGCGGGGTTGGCTTGGCAATTGTTAGCGCCAGAACCAGGCAGTCCGGGCGTTCCGCCGCATGTCGCGAATGCTATGCCAGCACTGCCGTTCAGGTTAGCCGTATTGGTCAGATTGAAATCGAAACGGCCAATGTTAACCCCAGTAAGGTTTTGACCAGTAATGCCGATCTGAAGATTCTGAATGTTAAGTGAAGAATGCGCATAAACATAGGCGGCAGCCTGTCCAGAAGCGCCCAACGCGAGCGCGGCAGTAACGGCGGCCGCCAGAGTGGTTTGTTTCAGCGTTTTCATGATGTTTCTCCAATCAAGTTTGCATTTACACGGACTGAGGCGACCTACCTGACCTCACTCGCGATGCTTGAATCAGCTACGCAACGAATATAAAGCAGGGAACGTGCCAACTTTTAATGTCCTATATAAATCAATCACCTACGAGAACTTTCCGGGCGTTTGCAGGAGAACGGCCGCGCCAGTGTAAAAACCCCCGACACTCCCGCGGGCGCCGGGGGCCGCCCCGCGGCCACGCTGCCCGCGCGGCCGCGCGTTTTCCAGATACTTGTTAGCAGGTGAGCACAAGTCATTGAAAAGTAAAGGATGGTCGGGCCAAGGCAAGTGTAAAAATCCCCGACAGCGGCTGGCCTGTCGAACAAGGTGTGGCTCTGAGGCCGGATCTTTCGCGAAACCCCCAAAGCCCTGGTAGGAGCGGCTTCAGCCGCGAATTCGGTGTGTGCGGTCATGAACGCGAGCTTCGCGGCTGAAGCCGCTCCTACGGGAGAGGTCGCGCCAATGCATTGCATGCAAAGTCCGGGTTAGGGGACGGTGGCGGCGCGTCAGTCCAGCACCCTCCGCAGCGTGCCGTGGTTTGCCGCGCAAATGGCCCGGAATTCCTCGCTGATGAGTGGGTCTTCCGCGCATCTCCGCCAGTAGGCCAGGGCGGCTTCACCCGCTTTGCGCCATGCCGTTGCATCCACGGGCAAGGGTAAAGGGGGGCGGTATTCGTGGGGCGGTACTTCGCCCCCAGGTTGCGGGGCGTAGCCCATCGGCAGCATGTCGTAGATCGGGGCCAAGCCCTGCCCGGGAAAGAACGCCAGCATGGCAGCGGCTGGCCTGTTCACTTGATCCGCTTGGCCGGCACCCCGCCCCAGATCTCGCCGGGGCCGATCTGCGTGTCCTTCAGCACCACGGAGCCGGCGGAGACGATGGCGCCGTCGCCGATGCTCACCCCGGACATGATCACGGCGGTGGCGCCGATGGTGACGTTGTCGCCGACACGGATGCGGGCGAGGGCGAAGTGGCGGCCTTCGATGGCGTGGCTGAACAGCACGGCGTCGTGGCCGATGATGCAGTTGGCGCCCAGTTCGGTGAGCGGCGGGTCGAGGATCACGCCGGCGCTGTAGGTGTTGGCGCCCATACGCGTGCCCAGGGCCTGGTAGACCAGGCGCATCAGGGGCACGGGCAGAAAGTGGGTGCGGATGAGGCTGTTGAACAGCATGAGATAGAAAAGAATGTTGACCTGGGCGGCGAATTCCTCACGCGAGCCTTCCGCCAGCTCGCCTTCGCGCAGGGGCATGAACCACAGAAACAGGCGATAGACGGCGAAGGCATACAGATAGAACAGCAGGATGCCGGCGGCCGTCAGGACGACGCCGCGGAAATCACCGAGGGGGAGACCGCCCAGCGCGAACCAGGTGGTGGCTACGGCGAGGGCGATGATCACGCCCAACAGTAGGAAAAAAAGGCTGATCTGCTTGGCATCGATGGCGCGCATGGGACTCCTCGGACGGTTGCGGGTTGGGCGTGGGGGTGGTTCAGCGCAGCATGTCCGCCACTGCCGCGCGGAAGCGCCCGGGGGAATCATAGCCTTGCAGGATCCGGCCCATGCGCCGGGCCGCCTCGGCCGGCGCGGGGTCGTCGAGCACGGACAGCACGGCGGCGCGCAGGGCGGCGGCGGAAAGGTTCGCCGCGCGCAGGCCGAGGCCGCAGCCCAGGCGCCGCACGGCGGCCATGTTCAGCATCTGGTCCAGGTTCGAGCCCAGGCCGATGCACGCTATGCCGGCGGCCATGGCCTGGTAGGTGGACAGGCTGCCGCCGTTGCAAACCAGCAGCCGGGAACGGGCCAGGGTTTCCGCCAGCGGCAGGTAATCGGCCAGGAAGACGTTGTCCGGGAGAGGGGTCGCGACCTGCTGGCCCAGGGTGGCCGCCACCACCGTGACCGGCAGGCGGGCCAGGGTGTCGAGGATCGCCGGCAGCATGTCGGCGCGACCGGAGCTGCCCAGGGTGACGCAAACGATCGGTCGATCTTCCGGCAGTTCGCGCCACCAGGGCGGCAGGGGCGCGCGCGCCGACCAGAGCACCGGGCCGATATGGCGGTGATGGGGGGGGAGCGGCCGGGTGGGGATCAGTTCCGGCAGGTCGGCGTACCAGGTTTGGTCGCCCCATGTGTAGACGTGGCGCAGGTCCGCGCCCAGGGCGGGCAGGCCGAAACGCCGGCGCAGCCGGTTGAGGGGGCGGGCATGCAGGGCGAAGGCCAGCGGCCGGGCGAGATCGAACAGGACCTGGCCGATGCCGGCGCCGAGCAGGCGGGTGACGGGCAGATCGGGCACCGGGTAGCGCAGTTCGGCGTAGGGGCTCCAGTAGGCGTTGACCAGGGCGGCATAGGGGATGCCGCGCAGGGGGGCGCTGACTGCCAGGGACAGGCGGAAATCCCCCACCACCAGATCGGGCCGGACCCGGTCCAGCAGTTCCAGGTCGTCTTCCACGTAGGCGGCCAGGGTCGCCTCGTCATAGAGGGGCCGGCCGCGCGTCAGTGCGTCGGTAAAGGCGGCGCCGGAGATGGAACGCAGTGGCAGCAACCGGTCGGCGAGTGCTGGCGCCAGCGCGGCGTAGCGCGGATCCGCGGCGACCTGCACGCGCCAGGGCCCCGGGTGGAGCGCTTCTGCGAGCGTGGCGATGCGGGCGAAATGGGCGAGTGTGACCGCTTCCGCCACGAGTAGAATGACGGGGCCTTGCCCGGCGGACCGCGCCGACTCGGGCGGCAGCGAGGAAACATGATTCGGCATATTTCTCCAACCATGGGCATGCGGGAGTTCCAGGCCGCGCCGGCGCCGGCGCGGCATCGCCATGCTAACTCATCGCCCGCCCGCGGCGGGCGGCGAGGCCGCTGATGAAGGCGCGGGATTTGCTGTCCGGACTCGGCTTCGCCGCGCGCAACCTGGCGCGCAACCGGCGCCGCGCCTCCATCGCCCTTCTCATCGTGGCGGTGGGGGTGATCGCCATGGTCCTGGCGGAAGGTTTCGTGCAGTGGATCTTCTGGGCGATGCGGGAAGGCACCATCCAGTCCCAGTTGGGCCACGTCCAGGTGGTCCGACCGGGCTATTTCAAGGCCGGCGCCGCCGATCCCTTCGCTTATCTGTTGCCCGGCGAAGTGGAGCAACGCCAGGCCATCGAGAACCATGCCGGTGTGAAGCTGGTGGCGCCCCGTCTGAGCCTGGCCGGATTGATCAGTCATGGCGAGAACACCGTGTCTTTCCTCGCGGATGGCGTGGATCCCGCCAAGGAGGCGGAACTCAGCAAGGCGTTCCGCATCGTCGAGGGCCGCGACCTGTCCGCTGCCGACGCGCCCGAGGTCATCCTGGGGCGCGGCCTGGCGCGCAGCCTGGATGTCAAGCCGGGCGCCACCGTGGCCCTGCTGGCCAGCCCTTCCACCGGCGGGGTGAATGCGGTGGAGGCGACCGTGGCGGGGATCTTCATCACCGGCAGCCAGGCCTACGACGATTCCGCCCTGCGCCTGCCCATCGGCCTGGGGCAACGCCTGCTGCGGGCGGAGGGCGCCCATGCCTGGCTGGTGCTGCTGGACGAGACCGAGCATACCGACGCGCGCCTGGCGGAGTTCAGGACGCGCTACGGCGGCGAGGCCGGCGGCCTGGAATTCGTACCCTGGTATGAACGTGCCGATTTCTACAACAAGACCGTCAGCCTGTTCTCCAAACAGATGCTGGTGCTGCGCTTCATCATCGCCTGCATCATCGTGCTGAGCATTTCCAATATGCTGGTCATGAACGTGCTGGAGCGCACCGGCGAGATCGGCACCCTGCTCGCCATCGGCTTCAGGCGCCGCCGCATCCTGCAGTTGTTCGCGGCCGAGGGGCTGATGCTGGGTCTGGCGGGCGGCCTGCTGGGCGTGACACTGGGCTTCGGCCTGGCCGAGCTGATCTCCTACGTTGGCATCCCCATGCCGCCCCCGCCCGGCATGGAGGAAGGATACCGGGGGGAGGTGATGGTCACCTGGGACCTGCTGCTCTCCGCGTTCGCCATGGCCTTCCTCACCACCCTGCTCGCTGGCCTCTATCCCGCCTGGAAGGCTTCCCGCATGGAAATCGTCAACGCCTTGCGGCACAACATCTGACTCAGGGGCCCGGGCCATGCTCAAGCTTGCGTTTCGCAACATCTTCCGCAACCGGCTGCGCACCTCGCTCACCCTGGCGGCCATCGTCTCGGGCGTGGTGGCCATCATCGTCAGCGGCGGCTTCGTGGAGGACGTCTTCATCCAGTTGCGCGAGGCCACCATCCACTCCCGCATCGGCCACATGCAGGTCTACCGCCAGGGATATCTGGAATTCGCCAAGCGGGAACCCGCCCGCTACCTGATCGAGGACCCCAAGCCGGCCGTGGCGGCCTTGCGCGAAATCCCGCAGGTGGCGGGGGTGATGACCCGCCTGAATTTCTCCGGCCTGGCCAACAACGGCCGAGCCGACCAGCCCATCCTCGGCGAGGGCGTGGAGCCCGACCTGGAAGCCGAGTTCGGCGGCGCCACGGTCATCGTCGCCGGGCGGCAACTGCGGGACGCCGATGCCTACGGCATCCTCGTCGGCGAGGGCGTGGCCGCCTCGCTGCAACTGAGTCCAGGCAAATACATCACGCTGGTGGTCAACACCCACGACGGCGCGCTCAATACCCTGGAGTTCGAGGTTGTCGGCGTGTTTCGCACGTTCTTCAAGGAATACGACGACCGCGCGGTGCGCATTCCCCAGGCGGCGGCGCAGGAGCTGATGTACACCGCGGCGGTGGACAATCTGGTCGTTTCCCTGCGCGAGACGGAGGCCACGGACGCGGCGTTGGCCCTGGCGAAGGCGAAACTGGAACCACTGGGGTTCGAGGTCAAGCCCTGGTACGAGTTGGCGGATTTCTACGAGAAGACGGTGGCGCTCTATCGCCGCCAGTTCGGCGCGTTGCAGTTCATCATCCTGGTGATGCTGGTGCTGAGCGTGGCCAGCACGGTGAACATGGCGGTCTACGAACGCACCGGCGAATTCGGCACCATGCTCGCGCTCGGCCAGAGGCGCGGCAACGTATTCCGGCTGGTCATGCTGGAGTATGGCCTGCTGGGTCTGATCGGCGGCCTGGCCGGGGTGGTGCTCGGCGTCGCCCTGGCGCTGGGTATTTCCAGCGTGGGAATTGCCATGCCGCCGCCGCCGGGTTCCAACGCCGATTACGTGGCCAGCGTGCGCGTGGTGCCCTGGGTGTTGCTGACCGCTCTGGTGGTGGGCGCGGTGGCCTCGGTGTTGGCCGCGGTGCTGCCGGGGCGGCGGGCCGCGCGGCTGCCGGTGGTGGACGCCTTGCGCCAAAACGTGTGAGCAAGACGTTCCACGCCGGAACGGCCCTCAGCGGCTCAGCTTCTTCAGGTAATCCTTGTTGAAGACTCGTTCCGGCAAATCCCGCAAGGTCATGTTGGCATACTCCAGGACGGAGCGGTTGCCCGCGCGCAGGGCGTCGTCGATCACCAGCACGGTGGGACGCACCGCGCCACCCAGTTGCCTGAAGTTCTGGTACTGGCAGGTCTTCAGCAGCCGCCCGGACAGGGTGTAGAACTCGGCCTTGTGAGGCCGGCCGTTGCGTTCGTTGACCCAGTAGAGGACACGGTGGTAGGTCACCCACCGGTCCACGGCGGTCAGTTCGAGCACGTGGAAGGCATCGCCGCCGATGCGTTCGGAACGCAGGATGCGTGGGGTGTAATCGCCGACGAAATTGGCGCGAGCCAGGTCGCCGTTGGCCACCTGTCCGGTGAGGCGCTGGGAGAGGGGGAGCCGGATGGGCTGGGAAAGGTTGGGCAGGAAGGCCCAGAGATCGCGGTCGCGCATGAGCAGGATCTGGTCCCGGTCCACCGCCGGAGCCGTGGTCTGCACCAGGGTCTGGTTGTTGCCCCTGGACAGGATGCGGTAGGCGCGCACCTCCGGGTCATTGTCCGGCGTGGTGGTGGTGATGGTGATGTCGACCTGGAAACCCTCTTCGGGGAAGCGGATGCGGTCGGCGCGGGCCAGCACCTCGCGCGCAAGACGGTCTCCGCCCTCGTCCTCCTCGGCGGAGGCCAGCGCGCCGGTGATCGGCGATGCCGGAAGCAGGGCGGCCATGCAAAGCAGCAGGCCGCCTACGATCATGCGATGCGATTTCATGTCGATTCCCGTCCTCTTGCCTGTTTCAGTGGGGAAGATACCCCGGGCGATCGCTGAATGGGCTGGTTCGTCTGTATTATATTGCCGGCGTTCGGGCGCGCATCCGCGGGACGCGTCGCATTTCAGTTGTTCGACCGGATGCCGATATCGCATAAGGGCATAACGGATCCATCATGGCAAGAATCCTGATCTGGCAGGACCAGCAGGTCGCGCGCAGCATCCCCTTGTACAAGCCGACGCTGCTGATCGGCCGCTCGCACGAGTGCGACATCCAATTGACGGACGTTGCCGTCAGCCGCCGCCACGCCAGGCTGACCTGCAATGACGGCCTGTATTTCCTGGAGGATCTGGAAAGCCGCGCCGGGGTGTACGTCAACCGGGAAAAAATCCAGCACGAGCAGTTGCGCGATGGGGACCGCATCCACATCCCCCCTTTCCACCTGCAATTCATGATAGACGTGGAGGCGGAGGCCCGCTCCGCCGAGCGGGTGGTGGAGATTCAGGAAGTCAGCCGGGAGTATGCCCTGGGCAAACAGACTGTGATTGCCCTGAGCAAGGTATCCCTGACCGTGTTTCAGGGGGAATTCCTGGCCCTGGCCGGCCCCTCGGGCAGCGGCAAATCCACCCTGCTCAACATGATCGGCTGCATCGATTCGCCTTCCTCGGGCAGCGTGCGCATCCATGGCCAGGATGTGGGCAGCAGGAGCGCCGACGAATTGGCCGATCTTAGGCTGAACACGCTCGGCTTCGTATTCCAGACCTTCAATCTGCTGCCGGTTCTGTCTGCGCGGGAGAACGTGGAATATCCCCTGCTGCAGAAGAAAGATTTGACCAAGGAGGTACGGCGGGAGCGGGTGGAACACGCCCTCCAGGCTGTCGGATTGGAGCGTTTCGCGGGGCACCGACCCAACGAGCTCAGCGGCGGCCAGCGGCAGCGCGTGGCGATTGCCCGCGCCCTGGCCACGCGGCCGAGGATCATTCTGGCCGACGAACCGACGGCCAATCTGGATCGCAAGACCGGAGAGGACATCCTCAAATTGATGCGTCAACTGAATCAACAGGAAGGCACGACCTTCATTTTTTCCACCCACGACCCGCGGGTGATGGAAATGGCGGATCGGGTCGTCGAACTCTCCGACGGACAAATTGTTGAATAGGGAGCAATCCGTGTCGTTCACATGTCGAGCAATATCCAGCAGGCACACCGACCTGAGCCGAGCGGGAGGATTCTTCCTGCTTGCTTTTGCCATGGCCGCCGTGACATCGCCAGGCATCGCCGCGAAGCCGGCGGGGGAGCCGCAGTCCCTGGACGATCTGTTCCTGGATGCCAAGCCCGCGGCGGAGAAGGATCCCGCTTCGCTGGATGACCTGTTCGTCAAGACCGTGCCGCCGGAGCCCGAGCCCGGAAAGGAACCGGCCTCCCTGGACGATTTGTTTCTCGACAAGGACGTGGCCCAGCCCGCGCCGGGGACCACGCAGCCGGCGGCCCCGACCGAGGCGGCTGCGGGGATCCGGTCGGCGGTGGCAAAACAGGATGGAGGGCAGACCAAGATCACCGGGTTCTATCAGAACCGCCTCGCCTATACCTACGCCAAGCCACGGCATTGGTCCAAGTTCGAGAACACCCTGGATGTCTCGGCCACCGGGCGCAGCGGAGGAGTGGCCTGGAAACTGGGCGGCCAGCTCAATTACGACCCGATCTACGACCTGACGGACTTCTACCCTTCCCGTGTGCGCGACGACCAGCGTCTGCAGGCCGACATCCGCGAAGCCTATATGGATTTCAACCTGGATGACTGGGAATTCCGCCTGGGACGTCAGCACATCATCTGGGGGGAAATGGTCGGACTGTTCTTCGCCGATGTCGTCTCCGCCAAGGATCTGCGCGAGGCGGGACTGCGCGAATTCGACATGACGCGCCTCCCCCAATGGGCGGCCAGGGCGGAGTACTTCATGGGGGACTTCCACGGCGAACTGGTGTGGATCCCCCACATGACTTACAACGATATCGGCAAGCCCGGATCGGAGTTCTATCCTTTCATGCCGCCGCCCGGCATCACCGCCAACATCCTTTCCGAAGATCAGCCCAAAGGCCTGGACGATTCCGCCTATGGCACCCGTCTGTCCTATCTGAAGGATGGGTGGGACATGGCCCTGTTTTTTTACAGTTCGAACGATTCCTCGCCGGCATTCGAGCGGGTGGCGGTGGCGGGATCCGTGGTCACGTTCCGACCGATCCACAAACGCATTCAGCAATGGGGTCTCACCACCAGCAAGGACCTGGGCAGCATGGTGCTGAAGACCGAGGCGGTCTATACCTCGGGCAAACAGATGTACACCTCGGATCCCGCCGACGCCGACGGCCTGGTGGCACAGAACGCACTCAACTACATCGTTGGTTTGGAGTGGAGCTTCCCGCAGGAGACACGCTTCAACGTGCAGTTCTATCAGCAGCGCATCCCCGGCCGAAAATCCGACTTGTTGGTAGACAAGGTCGAAAGCGGCCTGTCCTTCAACCATGTCAGCAAGGCCCTGCACCCCCGACTGGAAACCGACGTGCGCCTGTTCAGCAGTCTCGATCACCGCGACTGGCTGGCCCAGTTCAAGATGAACTGGAGGATGGACGGCAACTGGCGCGCCTCGTTCGGCGTCGACGTGTTCTCCGGTGATTTCCTGTTCGGTCAGTATGGCGACAGGGATCGGGTGTATACGGAGGTGCGCTACACCTTCTGACCTGCTACGCCTCAATCGGAGCGCAGCAGGCGCTCCACCGGCAGGCGGGTCGAGCGGGCCGTGGCTTGCGGCCCCGCACCGATGCGGCCTAGAAACACCAGGCGCGCCGGGTCGATTGGCGCGAACTCTCCGGCCAGGCGGTCGGCGAGGCTTGCCGCGATTTCCCCCGGTCGACTCAAGCGGCTGAATCCCCGCCCTTCACGCACGTACCTGGAGAAGATGAGCGGCGTCATTTCCGGCTGCACTTCCAGGTCCAGGCGGGTCGCGGTGAGCCAGAAGCGCTGGACCTGGCGGCCGGCGGCCAGGTAGTCGTCGACGTTCGCCGGCGGTTTGGCCGCGACGATGGCGAAATGGGCGCCGCAGGCCAGGCCGGGCAGCAGGTCCATCTGCAACCTGGGCATGAGTGTCCCCATTAAATAGCGGTTGAGGAAATCCACCCGTTCCCAACTGTGCATGGCCCAGCGCATGAGCTTGAGGGTGAGACGGTCCGCGCCGACCGCCTGGTCGGGAATGCGCGTTTCGCTGAAGCGGCTGTTCCATTCGATGACGTCGCGATGCACCCGATAGGCTTCCGGCGTGGTCAGGCGGACGTAGGCGTTGGCGAACATCAGCCGGGCCAGCGCCCATCTCTCCCGCGTGGTTTCCTTCCACACGACCTGGAAGTCCGGCGAAAGGGAGCGCGCCAGGGTTTCCTTGGCCACGGCTCCGATCGGTTGCGTGGACATCGCCCGGCGCTGCACGCGCCGTTCGCGGATGCACGGGATCAGCGGGTCCGCGACGATGCCCACGTCGGGGGTGAGGGTGACCTCCAGGGTTGGCTGGTGCTCCGGCGCGTGCGGGCGGCGGGCGAACTCGGCGCGCAGCCCATGCTCGCTCGCGGCGATCGCCAGGGTTTCCAGCAGACAACCGATGGCGAGCTGGCTGGCGTGTCCGTCGAGGTCGTAGACACAGTGCTCGCGAGTGTCGAAGCCATGCACGATCAGGTGACCGGCGTCGACGATCTCGAAACGCCAGGGCTGTGTGTTGTCGCCGCTGGGCGCCCAGCGTGCGGCGTCGAGGATGTGCTCCAGCCTGCTGTCCATGGGGTGGTCTTACCTGCCCTTCAACCGGTCGTATAGGGCCTGGGCCTGGGTCTTCTGGGAGAACTCCATGCGGCTGGTCAGCAGGCGATCGAGTTCCTCCAGGGCGGCGGCCTTGTCGCCGCTGCTTTCCAGCGCGGCGGCGAGATGCCAGCGGATTTCGGGATTGTTGGGCTGCGCCTTTACGGCGTCGCGCAGGTAGGGCAACGCCTTCTTCGCCTGGCCGGCGAGGACCAGTTGCCAGCCGTAGGTGTCCAGCACGCCGCCATCCTTGGGGGCCAGCTTGAGGGCCTGTTCCGCGAAGGTCAGGGCCTGAGGATCCTTCAGTTCCCCCAGTATCCAGGCCAGGTTGTTGAGGGCGATCACATCCTTGGGGTTGGCGCCGACCAGCAGGCGATAGTTCTGCGCGGCTTCCTTCAGTTGCTTGCCGGATAGCTGGGCGGACGCCAGGATGTGCCGGACCATGGCGTCCTTGGGCTTGTTGTTCAACCATTGCGTCAGCAACCGTTCCCCCTCCGCCGCCTGATTCGCGCGGGCGTAGGCTTGATAGGCGCGACCCAGCACCTGCCCCTGGCCGCTGAGTTCGGCGGATTTCGCGAACAGTTTTGCGGCTTCGGCGAATTTCTTGTCGGCGAGATGCACTTCCGCCTCCACCAGGTAGCCCGCCGCGTTCTTCGGCGCGCCGGCCTGCAAGCCGCGCGCCAGCTTGAGGGCTTCCGCCGAGCGTCCCGCTTCCACCAGGAGCAGGGCCTTGCTCATCACCGCCTCGGTGAAATCGGCGCGCAGGGACAGGGCCTTGTCCAGCGACTTGAGGGCGGCCTCCCGCTCCTTGTTGGTGATTTGCGCCTGGGCCAGGCGGAAGTGGGCGAGTGGGTTGGCCGGGGAGAGTTCCGCCCAGCGCGAGAAGGTGGATTGGGCGCTGAGCGGATCCTTCTGCTGGATTTGCGCCAGGCCGACGAGCTCGTGGAATTCCGGCAAGCCGGTCGCGGTCAGGCCATCGCGCGCCGCGGCCAGGGCCTTGCCGCCGTCCTGCTTGCCCAGCCAGTAGCGGGTGAGCAGGGCATGCGCCTGGGGATTCTTGCTGTTCGCCTTCTTGGCCTGTTCGAGGTTCTTCAGATAGCCCGCCTCGTTGTTCTCGCGCGCGTCGAGGGCCGCCAGGGCGAGCCAGGCGCGGCTCTCGGCGGGGGCGTGCTTGAGCAGTTGCTCGAAGCGCGAGCGCGCCGCCTTGTGGTCCTTGTCCATCATGTCCAGCAGGGCGAGATTGGAGGCGGCGGGGAAGTAGTCGGGCTTGATCTGCAAGGCCTTGGCCAGGCTCGCCCGCGCCCGCGCCTTGTCGTCCCGCGCGATGTGGATGGTGCCGCGCAGGTTGTGCACGAGCGGATCGTCGGCTCGCTCTTTCTCGAGCTTGTCCACAACCTTGTCGGCTTCGGCGAAGCGCTTCTCGCGCACGTGGGTCATGACCAGCAGGGCATCCGGCCGGGCCGATGTCGTGTCCAGCTCGGCGGCCTTCGTCAACGCGGCGATGGCGCCCGCTTCGTCGCCGCTGCCCATGCGGCTGGCCGCCAGATCGGTGAAATATTTCGCGGTCTGCGGCGCCGCCTCGCCCATCGCCTCCAACTGTTTGCGGGCTTGGGCGTAATCGCCCTGGCGCAAGGCGAGTTCGCCGCGCAGGGTGTTGAGCAGAGGATCGTTGCCGGCTGCCTCGAAGCCGCTCAGAAGGTGCTTGGCCTGATCCACCTCGCCCAGCTCGGTCAGGGTCGCCGCCATCAGTTTGCGCGCCAGGGCATGATCCGGGGCTGCTTCCAGCACCTTGTTGAGGTGCGACTTGGCGGCCTCGCGGTTGCCCAGGGCCAGGCTGGTGGCGCCCGCGAGCAACTGGGCGGGCAGGAAGGTCGGCGCGGCGCGGAGGATGTCCTGCAGCTTGGCGTTGGCTTCGGCATGGCGCCCGCGGCGGAAGTCGATGAAGGCATCCAGATGGCGTCCGAACAAGCTGTTGGGCGCGTGTTTGAGGAGTTGTTTGAGATCCGCCTCGGCCTTGTCCAGGTCGTTGTTTTCCAGGTGCAGTTGGGCGCTTGCCAGGCGCGCGGGGCCATTCGCGGGATCCAGGGTGAGCGCCTTGGCGTAGGCTTGCGCGGCCTCCGGGTTGCGAGTTGCCGCGCGCAGCAGATCGCCTTTCATGATCCACAGGTCGGCGCGCGAGTCCGCTTTCGCCACCGCCTGATCCACCAGGTCCAGCGCCGATTGCAGATTCTGGTCGGAGAGGGCGGCGTAGGCGAGGGAAACGAGCACCTCCGGGTGATCCGGAGAGATGTCCCTGGCCTTGCCCAACTCCGTGTCGGCCGCCACGGATTCTTTCAGCAGCAGGTGCGCGCGTGCCCGCAGGGCGAGGATGGCCGCGTTCACCTCGGCGGGGTACTCCTCCCGGGCACGGATTTCATCCAGGATGCGCTGTGGCTGGTTGATCTGCAGCAAGGTGCGGGCCAGCAGCGGTTCAAGATCCGCCTCCTTCGAGCCAAGGTCGCGGGCCGTGCGGAGTTCCTTCTCAGCGGCCGCGAAATCCCCATTGACGAAATGCACCCGCCCAAGCAGGAAACGGGCGGCGGCGTTGTTCGGATCGGCTTGCAGGCTGTTTTTCAGTTCGATGGCCGCGCCCTGGATGTCGCCTTGCTGGAACAGAGCGCTGCCAGCCTGGAAATGGTCATCCGGCGATTGCCTCAAGGCGATGTAGGCGCCTCCGGCGAGGACCGCCGAGCCCGCCAGCGCCGCCAGCAGTTTGGGGAGATGGGGTTGCAGTTTTTGCAGGGGATTCCGGCTGTGTCTACGTGGCATGGGTGTACTCGATCAATTCGTGGCAGAAGGGTGGGCGCGCGGGCATACAGGTCGCCGATGCGGGTTGCGTGGTTCCATGGCGGCTACTTGAGGCCGAACCGCCCCATCAGGTCGTACAGCGTGGGCCGGGAAACGCCCAGCATCTCGGCGGCGTGGGCGACGTTGTGGTTGCAGCGGGCGAGCGCCTTGACCACCGCGCGGCGCTCGGCTTCGTCGCGCACGCTGCGCAGGTTCAGGGGCTCGTCGCCGGCATCGGTGGGCGGCGCCATGCCGAGGTCGTCCTGGCTGATCTGCGGGCCGTCGGACATGATCACCGCGCGCTTGATGGTGTTTTCCATCTCGCGCACGTTGCCGGGCCAGGGATGCGCCTCGATGGCCTCGATGGCTTCCGTCGCGAAGCCGCGCAGGGCGCGGCCCTGGGACTGGGCGAAGCGCTCCAGGAAGGCGTGTGCCAGCAGCGAGCGGTCGCCCTGGCGCTCGCGCAGGGGCGGGATGCGCACGCTGATCTCGGACAGGCGGTAATAGAGGTCTTCGCGGAATTGCCCCGCCTTGATCAAATCGGCCAGTTTCTGGTGGGTGGCGGCGACCACGCGCACGTCCACTGGAATCTCGCCGCGGCCGCCCAGGCGCTCGATCACCCGTTCCTGCAGGAAGCGTAGCAGCTTGGCCTGCAGCGGCATGGGCAGGTCGCCGATTTCATCGAGGAACAGGGTGCCCTTGTTGGCGTATTCGATCTTGCCGATGGTCTGCTTGGCGGCGCCGGTGAAGGCGCCCTTCTCGTAGCCGAACAGTTCCGATTCCAGCAGATTGTCGGGAATCGCCGCGCAGTTGATGGCGACGAACTTCTCCTTGGTCCGGTTGGACAACTCGTGCAGGCCGCGCGCCAGCACCTCCTTGCCGGTGCCGGATTCGCCCAGCAGCAGCACCGAGGCGTCGCTGGGGGCGACCTTCTCGATGGTGCGGCAGACCTTGAGCATCTCCGGGTCGTTGGTGATCAGGCCCTGTAGCGGCTCGGAGCGCTTGCGCGCGGACAGCGCGCGGTTCTCCTGTTCGAGGCCGTATACCCGGAAAGCGCGGTCGATGACCAGCTTGAGGATCTGTTCCTCGAAGGGCTTGTGGTAGAAGTCGAAGGCGCCCAGGCCAATGGCGCGCACGGCATTGGCGCGATCCTGGTTGCCGGTGACCACGATGATCTTCGTGGCCGGGCACAGTTGCAGGATCTGCTGCAGGGTGGCGAGCCCTTCGGTGGCGCCGTCCGGGTCGGGGGGGAGACCCAGGTCGAGCAACACCACGGCGGGTTCGAAGCGGCGCAACTGGGCCAGGGCGGATTCGCGGTCGCCGGTGATCAGCACCTCGTAATCGTCCAGGCTCCACTTGATCTGTTTCTGGAGCCCGACGTCATCCTCCACCAGAAGAATCTTGGGGGCCTTGTCGCTCATGGGGTCGCGCTCTCCTCGTCGGGCAGAAGGGGCAGCCGGATGCTGAAGCAGGTGCCCTGGCCGGGCTGGCTGGTCACCTGGATGTCCCCTCCCAGTTCCTCGATGTACGCTCTGCTTTCGTAGGCGCCGATGCCCATGCCCGTCCCCTTGGTCGATGCGAACGGGCGGAACAGACGCTCGCGGATGAAGGTTTCATCCATGCCGGTGCCGGTGTCGCGAACGGTGATGATCGCCCAGTCGTCCTGGCGATCGAGTTTAACATCCACCCGGCCGGTGTAAGGGGTGGCCTCGATGGCGTTCTGCACGATGTGACCGATCACCCGCACCAGGCGCTCGCGGTCGCCATGCACGCCGAGGCCCGCCGCCTGCTTGTCGAGGGCGGGCTTGAGGCTGAAACCGTGCTTGGAGCGGATCACCTCGTCGAGCAGGTCATCCAGTTCCACGCGGTCCGTCGCGCCGGCGTCCGGGGCCTCGCTCAGCTTGGCGAGCATGCGGTTCATGCGCGCCACCGAGCTTTCGATGGTGGCCAGCATGTCCTCCTGGAATTCCGGCTTGTGCTTGTGTTTCGCGGCATTGGCCAGCAGCAGGGAGAGTTGCGCCACCAGGTTCTTGATGTCGTGCACGACGAAGGCGGAGGCGCGGTTGAATGACTCGAACTGGCGCGCCACGGTCAGCGCCTCGGCGGCGCGGGCCTGCGCCAGGTGGGCGGTGGCCTGGCGCGCGGCGGTCTTCAGCAGGTCGCTCATCTCCCAGTTGAAGCTGGCCTTGCCCAGCGACTGGGCGAGGACCACGAAGCCCATCAGGCGTTCATGCCAGAACAGCGGAATGATGAGCCAGGCTTCTTCGCGTTCGGCCAGCCAGTCGGGTGGCGCGGCGTCCTCGAAGGCATCGTCGCGCAGGCGGTAGTCGTTCAGGTCCAGCACCCACTGGCGGCGTTCCATGAAGGCCAGCAGGGGATGCTCGGCGGCAATCTGGCCGTCCAGGTCGGACCAGTTCCAGTGCGCGACGCGCCGCAACGGGCCGCCGTCATCCTGGCGCGCCCAGAGCGCGGCCTTGGGACTGTCGACCAGGCGCGCCACGGCCTGCAGGCTGCGCTCGTTGACCTGGGAACCGGGTTCGCCCTCGCTGAGCAGCGAGGTGAAACGCAGCCATTCCTCGCGATAGTCGTAGCGGTAGCGGAAGAAGTGCTTGGACAGGAACACCCGCACGCGGGCGCGCGCGGCGCCGGAGAAGAACACCACCAGCAGGAGCACGCCGGCGCCGAACAGGAACACCGACTGCAGGACATTGCCCCAGTCGCCGCCGACGATGCGGATGTAATAGCCGGCCGCCGCCATCAGCATCAGGTAGATGCCCGCGCCGAGCAGGACGATGGTGTGGAAGGCCATGCGGTGGGAGATCACCACCGGCCAGTTGTCACGCGGCCGCCGCCGGGCGGAGACCCACAACAGCGGCGCCAGCATGGCGTTCACGGCGCCGCGCGCCGCCCAAGTGTCGGGGGAATAGGCCGAGAACAGCATGGCCTCGGAATAGAGATAGAAATCGAAGGCGAACAGTCCGCCCAGGGCCAGGCAGAGGAACTTCAGGCGCCAGCGATCCTGCGGCAGGGCGTTGCGGTAGAGCTGTTCGACCAGCACCAGGCCGGCGATGGCGAGCAGGGTGGGGAACAAGGCATAGGCCAGATAGGGCGGTGTGCCGTGCGGATGCGCCAGGGCCGCTGCTTGCGCGGCCAGGGCCGCCGCGCCCAGCAGGACGAGGGCGCGGCCCAGGCCGGCGGGCCCGAAGCCCCCCACGCTCTGGCCGCGCAGTTCGCGGATGTTGTGCCAGAGAAACCACAGCCAGGCCAGGTTGCGCGCCAGTTCCGCCAGGGCCACCAGCTCGCGCCCGGTCTGCAAGAGTGCGCGCGCCACCTCCAGGGCCGCCCACAGGGCGGTGACGGCGGCGGGAATCTCCAGGCGGTAGGCGCGCGTGGTCGCGCGCCGGTGGCTGACCAACCATGCCACCGCCAGCAGGGCGAAGGCCAGTGCGCCCAGCGCGTAGCTGACGGCGGTGGCCGGCACCCTAACGCACCCCCTTGCCCAGCAGGACCACCTGCACGGTTTGCAGCAGGATCATGAAATCGAGGAACAGGCTGTGGTTCTTCACGTAGTAGAGGTCGAACTGCAGTTTGTGCATGGCGTCCTCGATACTGGCGCCGTAGGAGAACCTGACCTGGGCCCAGCCGGTGATGCCGGGCTTGACGCTGTGACGGGCCTGGTAATAGGGCAGTTGCGCGGCCAGTTGCTCGACGAAGAAGGGGCGCTCCGGGCGCGGGCCGACGAAACTCATGTGGCCCAGAAACACGTTGATGATCTGCGGCAGTTCGTCGATGCGCGTGCGCCGGATGAAGCGGCCCACGCGGGTGGTGCGGTCGTCGTTCTGACGCGCCCAGACCACGCCGTCCTTCTCCGCGTCGGTGCGCATGCTGCGGAACTTGTAGATGGTGAAAGGCCTGCCGAACTGCCCGACCCTCACCTGCGTGTAGAACACCGGTCCCCTGCTTTCCAGGCGGATGAGCAGGGCGGTAAGCAGCATGAAGGGCATGAAAAGGACAAGGAAGAACCCGCTCACCAGCATATCGAACAGGCGCTTGACCAGGTCGCGCAGGGAGCCGTTGGCGAAGCCCTCGGCGAAGATCATCCAGCTGGCGTTGATGGCCTCCAGGGGCAGGATGCCGGTCTGCCGCTCGAAGAAGGCGGGCAGGTCGAGGACGGTCAAACCACGCAGCTTGCATTCCAGCAATTCCGCCATGGGCAGGCCGCCGCCCCGGCGTTCGCGCACCGCCACCACAATTTCCCCCACCTTGTGGCGCTGGGCCAGTTCGAAGATGGAGTCCTCGTCCGCGATGAGGCGATCGTGCGGCACATAGCGGTGCAGCGCGCCCAAAGGCACGTAACCGACGACGTCGATGCCCTGGGCCTCGCCCTGGTGGATCATTTCCTCGATTTTCGCCGCCCGGCTACCGGCCCCGAGGACCAGGATGCGCTTCTTGAACAAGCCGGTCTTGTCTCATTCCATGAACAACAGGCGGATCAGCAGGGCGCTGAATCCGGCCATGGCGAGTCCGGCGAGCAATTCCAGGTTTTCCGGAAACCAGCCGGGGAAGGCATGACTGCCCGGCATCAGCACGGCGGCCGCCACCAGCATGCCGCCGGCGATGCGCAGCAGCAGGCTGTTCAGGCCTTTGGTCCATTCCCAGTCATACAGCCCGGCGGCGGAATGGATCAGCGTGAGGACGAGGGCGAACAGCCAGGGTTTGTAAACCGTGGCGTGGGCCGCAACAGCGTGGGTTGAGCGTGTGTAATGTTCGGAAACGAAGAAACCGATCGCCAGAAAAAGCACGAACTCCGCCAGGGTGAGCACGAGCATGCTGACGGGGATGTAGTGGCGGAAGAAACGGATCATCTTGGGCTGGGTGGGGCGTGCGGCAGAAACACATATCGGCGCGGGGCGCGCCGACTTTAACTTAATGAAACCCTGCCTTGGGTGTCATTGCGAGGAGCGCAGCGACGCGGCAATCTGGGAGCCCAAGACGCGTTGTATAGATCGCCACGCTGCGCTCGCGATGACGGCCACGCTGCGCTCGCGATGGCGGCGATGCCCCTGTACCGGTGGAAAGAGACTCGGCGAGGGCGCGCATCCCTACGGCGACGTTTCCCCCTCCACCAGCTTCTCCAGGCGGGCCAGCGTGATGCGCGCCCGCGCGCCACCGGGCGTCGAGTGGTTTTCCGCGGGCAGCAGACGCACCCATACATCGGCGGGCTCCGCGTAAACCAGATAGGCCTGACGTCCGGCCTGGTCGCGCACCTTGAATTCGATGCCCTGGTTGAGCAGGAATTGTTCGAAGTCCTTGCTGTTATCGGCGGCGATATCCAGTTCGATGAGGCTGTGTTCGGAGACGGCGCCGCTGGCAACCGCGCCGCTCAGCACGGGGTCGAAGCGCTGGAACACCCGCATCACCGCAAGGGCCTGTGCGCGCAGCGAGGCCAGCGTGCCGGTCAACTCTTCCGGGGCATAGAGATCGCGGCGCAGCATGAGGGCCGCGTCCACTTCCTCGTTGCTGGGCATGCCGTGGCCATCGGGCAGGCCGAGTTGTCGAGCGGCCTTGCGTTTCGCCAGGCCGTAGTCGCGGATACCGTGTTCCGCCAGAAAGCGCGCCGCCAGTTCGGCGATATGTGCGCGATCGCGCCTGGATCGGCCATCGCGGACCGGCATGCTTAACGTGAAAGTCGCACGGCGACTCTTGACGCTCCCCTCTCCCGCGGGCGGGAGCCCCCATTCGGGGGTAAAAGGGGTTGGGGGGTGAGGCGGGGGTTTCGCGGAGCATGCTCCGCGCTCGCCGAACGGCCCCGGAATGCAGTCCGGGGCGCGCACTGCAAGTGAGGGGGAACGGGCATGGCTTTCATATTCCGGGACGTCTTCTCAAAGTCATGCCCGTTAGGGCAATGCGTCCAACGGGTTGGCGGGTGGTCGGGCGCCCGGCGCGTATTCCTCGAAGAAGATCTCCGGCACACCGCCCTGCTCCGGCGTCGAGGCTCCGGATTGCGCCTCCACGTTCTGCTGCACCAGTCCGGCCGGCATGGCCTGGGGCATCTCCGGGGTGTTTTTCAGGACCTCGCCCATGTAGCGCACCCAGATCGGCAGCGCGGTGCCGCCACCGGTCTCACCGCCACCCAGCGAGCGCGGCTGCGCGTAGCCCATCCAGGCCACGGCGACGCGGGTGGCCTGGAAGCCGGCGAACCAGGCGTCGCGGTGCTCGTTGGTGGTGCCGGTCTTGCCGGCAAGGTCGCCACGCCCCAGCTTCAGGGCGCCTGTGGCTGTGCCGCGGCGGATCACGTCCTGCATCAGGCTGGTGGTGAGATAGGCATTGCGCGGGTCGATGGCCGGGCTGGTGGGCGGCGGCGTGAAGCTCTCCAGTACGCGGCCGTCCTTGTCTGTGACCTTCAGCAGATGCCAGGGCGTGACCCGCTGGCCGCCATTGGCGAACACCGCATAGGCGGCGGCCAGGGTGAGCGGGGTGACCTCACCGGCACCCAGGGCCATGGTCATGTAGGGCGGAATGCGCGGCATGTCGAAGCCGAACTTGGCCACGTGCTCGTGCGCGTGTTGGACGCCGGCGGCCTGCAGCACGCGGATGGAAACCAGATTCTTCGATTTCGCCAGGGCGGAGCGCAGGGTCATCGGGCCTTCCATGGTGCCGTCGTAATTCTTCGGTTCCCAATGCACGCCACCAGTTTCGGCGGGGTCCACGGTGATGGGCGCGTCGTCGAACACGGTGGCTGGCGTGATGCCCCGCTCCAGGGCGGCGGAATAGATGAAGGGCTTGAAGCTGGAACCCGCCTGCCGCCAGGCCTGGGTGACATGGTTGAACTGGCTGCGCTTGAAGTCGAAGCCGCCGACCATGGCGCGGATCGCGCCATTCGCCGGGTCCAGGGCGATCAGGGCGACTTCCACCTGTGGCACGTAGCTCAGCTGCCAGGGCGCGTCCGGCTCGGCGCGCGCCACGCGCACGATGCTGCCGCGACCCAGGCGCTTGTCCTTGGCCTGTTTCGGCGAAATGAAACGCTCCGCGAACTTCAGTTCGCTGGCGCCCAGGTCGATGTCCTCGCCGCTGCGCAGGCGCACGCGCATACGTTGCTTGTCGAGGGAAAGCACCACTCCCGGCAGCAGGCCGTTGACTTCCTCGCGGTCGAGCAGGGCGTTCTCGATGGCCTTGTCGGCCAGTTCGGCATTGTCGGGCAACTTGATCTGTCCCTCCGGCCCGACATAACCGCGGCGGCGATGGAACTCCAGGATACCCAGGCGCGCGCCACTCACCGCCGCCTGCTGATCCACCCGGCGCAGGGTGGTGTAGACCTTCATGCCGCTGGAATAGATGCTTTCGCCATACTTCTCGAACATGCGCTGGCGCACGAGTTCGGCCAGATGCGGGGCCTGTACCTCGTAGCTGAGGGGCGAGTACTTCAGCGGCAGACGCTGCTCACTGGCCTGCCGGTATTCGGCCTCGCCGATGTGGCCCAGACTGCGCATGCGCCCCAGCACATACAGTTGGCGGGTTTTCGCGCGGGAGGGATTGACCACCGGGTTGTAGGCTGAGGGCGCCTTGGGCAGGCCAGCCAGCATGGCCGCCTCCGCCAGGTTGATCTTGGCCAGCGGCTTGCCGAAATAGATCTGGGCGGCGGCGGCGAAACCATAGGCGCGCTGCCCCAGGTAGATATGGTTGAGATAGAGCTCGAAAATCTCGTCCTTGCTCAGCGTGTGCTCGATCTTGATGGCCAGCAGGGCCTCGTTGAGCTTGCGGGTAGCGGTTTTCTCGGCGCTCAGATAGAAATTGCGCGCCACCTGCATGGTGATGGTGGACGCCCCCTCCTTGACCCGGCCGGATACCACGTTGGCCATGGCCGCGCGCAGGATGCCCAGGGTATCGACGCCGCCGTGCTGGTAGAAACGCTCGTCCTCGGCGGCGAGGATGGCCTGGCGCAGGAACACGGGGGCTTCATTTATTTTCACCACTGCCCTACGCTCTTCGCCAAATTCGCCGATAAGTGCACCATCCTCGGTCAGGATGCGCAGGGGTTGCTTGGGCCGATAGTCCTTCAGTGCCTCCAGGCTGGGGAGTCTGGGATAGATCATCGCCGCCGCCAAAGCCACCACGGCGGTGATGGAAATGACCAGACTGGCCAGGATGGCCATCAGGGTGAGCGACCAGCGGGGCATTTAGGAGAATGCGATGATTGGATTAAATGGAAAAAATGTTGTAGATATTAATAAGTTGTTGCTAGCATTTAATCCAGATTATTAAATAAACGCCCGGATGGGCCGGCACGGAAGGGGAAGTGGTTTGAGATTCGAGCTCTTTGGCCGAGGTTCGAGGCCACTCATCGGGGTCGATGTTAGCTCATCGGCCGTGAAAATGCTTGAGCTGGCGGATAGCGGCGGTGGCATGCGCCGCGTCGAGCGCTATGCCGTGGTGCCGTTGCCGAAGGAATCCGTGCAGGAAGGCGCCATCTCCAAGCCCGAGGCGGTCGAGGCCGCGCTGCGCGAGGCCTGGAAGAACCTGAATTCCAGAACCAGGGACATCGTCCTGGCCTTGCCGGCATCGTCGGTCATCACCAAGAAGCTGATGCTGCCGGGCGCCGCCACCGAGGCCGAAATCGAGACACAGATCAACGCCGAGGCGAATCAGGTCGCCTCCTTCCCGCTCGGCGACGTCAGCCTCGATTACCAGATCCTGGGGCCGAACGCGAAGAATCCCACCGAGAACGATGCCCTGCTGGTGCTGGCCCGGCGTGAACGCGTGGAAGAGCGTGTCGCCGTGGCGGAAGCCGCCGGCCTGCACACCGCCATCATGGATGTGGACGCCTTCGCCACCCTGACCGCCTACGAGCAGATGTCATTCCAACTGCCCGACCAGGGCGCGGGGCAGGTGGTGGCGATCATCGATATCGGCGCCAGTTCCACCCACGTCAACGTGTTGCTGGACAATCAGATGGTGTATCAGCGCGAACATGCCCTCGGCGGCAACACCCTGACCAACGAGATCAGCCGGCGCTTCGACCTGCCCCTGGAGGAGGCCGAGGATGCCAAGCGCAAGGGCCTGCTGCCGGACAGCTACGAGGCCGAGGTGCTGCAGCCCTTCCTGGATTCCATCGCCCAGGAAATCGGCCGCGCGCTGCAACTGTTCTTCTCGGCGACGTCGTACCAGCGCGTCGACCATATCCTTCTTGCTGGTGGTTGCGCTTCCATTCCCGGTCTGGATGACGTGGTGCATGGCAAGGTGCAGACCAGCACGATGATCGCCAATCCCTTCTCGAAAATGGCGGTTTCCAGCAACGTGAAGGCCCGCCAACTGGCCGCGGAAGCGCCCGGCCTGTTTGTCGCCTGCGGCCTGGCCCTGCGGAGGTTCGATCCGACATGAACCCGATCCGCATCAACCTGTTACCCCATCGCCAGATCAGGAAGGCGAGAAAGCAGCGCCTGTTCGCCATCCTCGCCGTCGCGGCCCTGGGCGCCGGATTGGCGCTGGTCGCACTCGGCCAGGCCTACCTGGTGGAGGCCAAGGCCGCCCAGGAGCGACGCAACACCTTCCTGCGCGAGGAAATCGCCAAGCTCGATCAGCAGATCGCCGAGATCGCCCAACTGAAGGAAAAGACCAACGATCTGCTTGCCCGCAAGCAGGCGGTGGAGTCCCTGCAATCCAACCGTGACGAGGCGGTGCGCCTGTTCGATGTGCTGGCCAGGCAGCTACCCGAGGGCATGTACCTGAAGAGCGTCAAACAGAGCGGCGACATGGTGGCGCTTTCCGGTTTCGCCCAGTCCAGTGCGCGGGTGTCCAGCTTCATGCGGGCATTGGCGCAGACGGAGCTGTTCGATGAGCCGACGCTGGTGGAGGTGAAGGCCGCCATGGTCGGCACCCTGCGCGTCAACGAGTTCGCGATGAACGTGAAAATCAGCAAGCAGGCAGCGGCCACCGAGGCGAACACCCCTCCAGGGCATAAAGGTGCCAAGCCATGAACCTGTCCGATCTCAACAACCTGGATATGAAGGACATCGCCGCTTCGCCGGCGCCGGTGCGCGTCCTCATCCTGGTCCTGCTGTTCGCGGCGGTGCTTGCGGGAGGCTGGTTCCTGGTGTGGTCCGATGCCCTCAACAACTTGGAGAGCGCGCAACGCGAGGAACAGTCGCTGCGCGATACCTACACCGTGAAGAAGGGCCAGGCCGTGCATTACGAGGCCTACAAGCGGCGGCTCGGCGAGATCGAGCAGTCGCTTGCCGCCCTGCTCCGCCAGTTGCCCGACCGCTCGCAGATGGACGCCTTGCTCACCGACATCAACCAGGTGGGCGTCGGGCGCGGCCTGGAGTTCGAGTTGTTCCGTCCCGGCGCCGAGACCCTCGCTGATTTCTATGCCACCTTGCCGGTAGCCATCAAGGTGTCCGGCGGCTACCACGACATCGGCTGGTTCACCAACGACCTCGCCAAACTGCCGCGCATCGTCACCCTGCACGACGTGGTGCTGACCCCGGGCAAGGATGCCAACCTGAGCATGGAGGCGCGCATTCAGACCTATCGTTATCTGGACGAGAAGGAACTCGCCGAGGTCAAGAAACAGAAAATGGGAGCGGCGAAACCATGAAACAGGCATGGCTCCTTTATGCCCTGAAAGGTATTCATGCCCGCAAGGGTATTTATGCTCTGACAGGCATTTCCGTGATCCTGCTGGCCGGTTGCGCCCAGGACGAGCATGCAGACCTGCGCGCCTTCATGGCCCAGGCCGGCGCCGGTGGACAACAGGCCCTGGAACCTCTGCCGCCGGTGCAGGTGCAGGAAATCTTCAGCTACGATGCGGCCGAACAGCCTGACCCGTTCCGGCCGCGTACCCTCAAGGCCTCCAAGTCAGGCGGGGCATTCCAGCCGGATCTCAGCCGCCCCCGGCAGCCCCTCGAGCAATTCCCGCTCGATGGCCTGCGCATGGTGGGTACCCTCAACAAGGGCGGACAGACCTACGCCCTGATCCGTACCCCGGAAAACACGCTGTACCGGATCCGCAAGGGGGAATACATGGGACAGAATTTCGGGCTCGTCGTTGCCATCAACGATACGGGCATCGAGCTCAGGGAAACCGTCCAGGATGGCGCCGGCGACTGGACCGAAACCAAGGCCACGCTGGCCCTTCAGGAGTAAAGGCGATGAAAACGACGCGTATGTCCATGCAACGCATGCCCGGTTGGCGGGCCTGGTTGGCCGGTCTGGCCTGTCTTCTCGGCCTGCCCGCCCTGGCGGCGCAGAATGCCCTCAACGCCGTGTCCGTGTCGGTCGGCCAGAATGACACCCAAGTGGTCAAGATCGCCTTCAAGGAGGCGCTGAGCGAGGAGCCCATCGCTTTTTCCACCAGCAACCCGCATCGTCTGGTGCTGGATTTCCCCAGCACCGGCAGTGGCGTGGGCCGCGCTCCGGTCAACCTGAACCTGGGCGTGATCCGCAACTACCAGGTGGTGCAGGCGGGGGAACGCACCCGTGTCGTCTTCAATCTAAACGGTCCCACCAGTCATGAACTGCGCCGCGAAGGCAACACGCTGCTCGCGGTGTTGCGCGTTGCCGAGAAACCGGCTGGCGCACAGACGGCCGCCGTTATCCCCACCGTTTTCCCCGAGACCGGCACGGCGCGTGCCCACGGAGTCCGCGATGTGGAATTCCGCCGCGGCGAAAACGGCGAAGCCCGCATCGTCGTGAGCCTCTCGGATCCGGGCGTGGGCATCGACATCCAGCAGAAGGGCAAGGCGGTGCAGGTGGACTTCCTCAATACCTCGCTGCCCAAGCCGCTGCAGCGGCGCCTCGATGTGGCCGATTTCGCCACCCCCGCGCAACTGGTGGAGACCTTCGAACAGGGCAAGAACACCCGCATGCTGGTCACCCCGCGTGGGAAATGGGACTAATCCGCGCACCAGGCCGGCAGCCAGTTCATCATGGAACTGCGCTCGTTGGAGGATCCGCGCGCGGCGAAAGCGGACAAGCCCGTCTATACCGGCGAGAAGCTGACCCTCAATTTCCAGAACGTGGAAGTCCGCGCGGTGTTGCAGGTCATCGCCGACTTCACCGGCCTCAACATCATCGCCAGCGACACGGTGGCCGGAAACGTCACCCTGCGGCTGAAGGACGTGCCCTGGGACCAGGCCCTGGACATCATCATGCGCGCGAAGGGCCTGGACAAGCGGGTCAGCGGCAATGTCATCTGGGTGGCGCCGCGCGATGAGCTGATGGCCAAGGAAAAGCTGGAACTGGAAGCCAGGAAGTCGGTAGCGGAGCTGGAACCGCTGGTGACGCGCAGCTACCCCCTCAACTACCTGCGCGCCAATGATGCCGTCGCGGTAGTGACCGGGGATTCGCGCAACATGTCCAGCACCCAGGATGATGCGACCTGTTCGCCCAGTTCTACCGGCATCAAGGCGGATATGGTCACCGGCGGCAGCACCATGGGTGGCACCTCCACTTCCGGGAGCGGCGGCCGCGCCACGAAGGACAACGTCAACCGGGTGTTGTCCGAACGCGGTGGTGCCACCTTCGACCTTACCACCAACACCCTCATTGTCACCGACACCCCGAGTCGCCATGCCGCCGTCGAGGACGTGCTGAAGAGCGTCGACGTGCCCACTCGCCAGGTCATGATCGAGGCACGCGTGGTGATTGCCGGGGACAACTTCAACCAGGATCTGGGGGTGAAGCTGGGCTTTAGGAAGTTCGACAATTCCGGCAACACGACGGGTAGTGTCGGCACCGACGTGGACTTGCCCAGGGCGGGCATTGTCGGAGCTCCCACGTTTGGAGTCAGCCTGGTGAATGCGGCCTCGAACTTCCTGCTGGATCTGGAAATTAAGGCACTGGAAATCAACCGCAAGGGCAAGGTGATGTCCAACCCGCGTGTGGTCACCACCAATCTCAAGCCTGCCGTGATCCTGCAGGGCACGCAGATTCCCTACCTCAGTTCCAGCGCCAACACGGGCACGGAAACCGAGTTCAAGGATGCGCTGCTGTGCCTGCTGGTAGCGCCGCAGATCCTCAACAACGATTCCATCATCCTCAACGTCGAAGTGACCAAGGACGTGCCCGACCGCACCTTCAGCCCGCCGGCCATCAACGTGCGTCGGGTCAAGACCCAGGTGCGGGTCAACAACGGCGACACCGCGATCCTGGGCGGGATCTTCGAGCAGGAAACCGAGCAGGGCGAAGAGAAGGTGCCCTTCCTGGGTGACCTGCCTATCCTGGGTTACCTGTTCAAGAGCAGGACCGAGAAGGACGAAAAGCGGGAAATGCTGATCTTCCTGACGCCCCGCATCATCGACGAAAACCTGGCCGCGGTTCGCTGAGCCGGGGCCTTGAACTGAATGGAAAAGGGCGCCATGTCCGGCGCCCTTTTCCATTTTCAGCGGGTGATCACAGCACCAGGATCAGCCTCTCCGTGACATAGATCAGCATCAGCAGCACCACCAGGGCGACGCCACCCTTGAAACCGAGACCCGCCAGGCGCAGCCAGCGCGGGTCGCGGTTGATGGTGTAGCCGAGCAGACTGATGACCAGCAGGATGCCGATCAGGGCCAGGAACAGGCGCAGGGCCAGCATCAGGCGGTCTGCGGGTACAGGCGGAGCAGGCTGGCGGGGGTCTCCGCCTCGCTTTCGAACGTCGCCCATTCCCAGGCCGAGGCGTCGGCCATGAGGGCGCGCAGCAGCTTGTTGTTGAGGCCGTGGCCGGACTTGTAGGCGGTGAATTCGGCGAGCAGCGGGTGGCCGACCAGGTAGAGGTCGCCCACGGCGTCCAGCACCTTGTGTTTGACGAACTCGTCGGCATAGCGCAGCCCGTCGCTGTTGAGCACGCGAAACTCGTCCATGACAATGGCGTTGTCGAGCGTGCCGCCCAGGGCGAGGCCATGGCTGCGTAGGTATTCCACTTCATTCATGAAGCCGAAGGTGCGCGCCCGGCTGACTTCGCTGACATAGGATTGCTGGGCCAGGTCGATGCGCATCTCCTTGGCGGAGCGGCGGAACACGGGGTGATCGAAATCGATGCGAAAGGTGAGGGCGTAGCCCTCGCGCGGGCTGAGTTCCGCCCACTTGTCGCCCTCTTCCACGCGCACCGTCCTTTTCACGCGGATGAAGCGCTTGGCTGCGTTCTGGCTGTCGATGCCGGTGGATTGCAGCAAGTACACGAAGGGCGCGGCGGAGCCGTCGAGGATGGGGACCTCGGGGCCGTCCAGGTCGATGAACAGGTTGTCGATGCCGAGGCCGGCCAGCGCCGACATGAGGTGTTCGACGGTGGCGACGCGCACGCCGTTGCCTTCGAGGGCGGAACACAGTCGGGTATCGCAGACCCGTTCCGGCGCTACCGCGAATTCACGGGGTTCCGGCAGATCCGTGCGGCGGAACACGATGCCGCTGTTCACCGGCGCCGGACGCAGTGTCAGCCGCACGCGCGCGCCGGTGTGCAGGCCCACGCCCGTGGTGCTGACCAGAGCTTTGATGGTGCGTTGTCGGATCATGTGCCTAACGCCTTGAATAATTGAGGGAATTGTATCCCGGACGGGGAGGAGGGCACCCCGCCCGGAATCGTTCCCAGCGCTCTCGCGCAACGGATGTGGCGTAAACGAGGCAGACCGGCGGCGCGTGGCCGGCCGTGTCCCGCGTGCCTTTGGGCGCGCCGGTTCAGTCGGCCTGCTTGCGCAGGAAGGCCGGGATGTCGAGGGTGTCGATCCCAGCCGCCTGCGCCATTTCCACCGCCGCCTGGTTGCCCCGCCGGCTGCCGGCCTGACGGAAGGTGGTGGGCATGTCGTAGTCGCGCCCCGGATCGTAGCCACCTCCACCCAGTACCGGCATGCCGTCGGTGCCGTTCAGCGGCGGCGCCATGGGTTCGACGATTTTGATCACCGGCGGTTTGGCCTGGTTGCGGACCGGGTTGCCCAGACCGGTGGCGACCATGGTGACGCGCAGGCTGCCGCCCATGGCCTCGTCGATCGAGGTGCCGACGATCACCGTGGCTTCCTCGGCGGCGAAGCCCTGGATGGTGTTCATGACCTCGTAGTACTCCTCCATGGTCAGGGAGTCGTCGGCGGTAATGTTCACCAGCACGCCACGCGCGCCCTTCAGGTCGACGTTCTCCAGCAGCGGGCTGGCGACGGCCGCTTCGGCCGCCTCGCGCGCGCGTTCCTCGCCGGCGGAGGAGGCGGAACCCATCATGGCCATGCCCACCTCGCTCATCACCGTCTTCACGTCGGCGAAGTCGACGTTGATCATGCCCGGGTTGCTGATGATCTCGGCGATGCCGGAGACGGCGGAATGCAGTACCTCGTTGGCGGCGATGAAGGCATCCGTCAGCTTGGTCTTGGGTCCCAGCACCTGGATCAGCTTTTCGTTGGGGATGACGATGAGGCTGTCCACGTGCTCGGACAAAGCCTTCAGCCCGGCTTCCGCCGAGCGCGAGCGCTTGGCCTGCTCGAAGACGAAGGGCTTGGTCACCACGGCCACCGCCAGGATGCCGAGATCCTTGGCGACTTCGGCCACCACCGGCGCGGCGCCGGTACCGGTGCCGCCACCCATGCCGGCGGCGATGAACAGCATGTCGGCGCCGTCGATCATCTCGGCGATGCGCTCGCGGTCCTCCAGCGCTGCCTCGCGGCCCACTTCCCAGCGCCCGCCGGCGCCCAGGCCCTTGGTGGCCGAGTTGCCGATCTGCAACTGGATCGGCGCCTTGTTGCGCTTGAGCGCCTGGGCATCGGTGTTGACGGCGATGAATTCAACGCCGTTCATGCCCTTGCCGATCATGTGGTCCACGGCGTTGCCGCCGCAGCCGCCTACGCCGATGACCTTGATCACGGCTTCCTGAGTTTGCATGTCTTCCAGTTCGAACAACATCTTTCGTCCCTCCTTCGGTTACGCGCGCGCGGTTGAAACAAAGCACGCCGGATCGCTCCGGCGATTCAGAAATTCTGTTGGAACCATGTCTTCATCCTTTCCAGGGTCTGGCGGAAGCTGGCCCCCTGGATGCGGGCCGCCTCGTCGATTTCGTGGCGTTCCAGGCCGGTAAGCAGCAGGCCGACGCCGGTGGCGAAGCGCGGATTGCGCACCCGCTCGGAAAAGCCGCCGATGTATTCCGGCACGCCGATGCGCACCGGCATGTGGAAGACTTCCTCGGCCAGCTCCACCATGCCCCGCATCAGGCTGGAGCCGCCGGTGAGGACGATGCCGCTGGAGATCTGCTCCTCGAAGCCGGAGCGGCGCAATTCCGCCTGTACCAGGCTGAACAGTTCCTCCACGCGCGGCTCGATGACCTCCGACAGCAGTTGCTTGGAGAGCATGCGCGGGCCGCGTTCGCCGATGCCGGGCACCTCGATCATTTCCTTGGGGTCGGCCAGTTGGCGCAGGGCGATGCCGTGCTGGATCTTCAGGTCCTCCGCCTCCCGCGTCGGCGTGCGCAGGGTCATGGCGATGTCGTTGGTGACCTGATCGCCGGCGATGGGGATGACGGCCACGTGCTGGATGGCGCCGCGCGTGAACACGGCGATGTCGGTGGTACCGCCGCCGATGTCGACGATGCACACGCCCAGGTCCTTCTCGTCGTCGTTCAGCACCGCGTGGCTGGAGGCCAGCGGTTGCAGCACCAGGTCCTTCACCTCCAGGCCGCAGCGGCGCACGCACTTGACGATGTTCTGCGCGGCGGAGACCGCGCCGGTGACGATGTGCACCTTCACCTCCAGGCGCACGCCGGACATGCCCAGCGGTTCGCGCACGCCATCCTGGCCGTCGATGATGTATTCCTGCGGCAGCACGTGCAGCACCTGCTGGTCGGCGGGGATGTTCAGCGCCCGCGCGATCTCGATGACCCGGTCCATGTCCGCCTGCGAGACCTCGCGGTCGCGGATGGGCAGCATGCCGCTGGAGTTCTGCGCCTTGATGTGGCTGCCGGCGATGCCGGTGTAGACGTGGGTGATCTTGCAGTTGGCCATCAGCTCCGCCTCTTCCAGGGCGCGCTGGATGGCGGAGACGGTGGCCTCGATGTTCACCACCACGCCCTTCTTCAGGCCGCGCGAGGGCGACTGGCCCATGCCGAGAATGTTGAGGCTGCCTTCCGGCGTCGGCTCGGCTACCAGCGCGACGATCTTGGAGGTGCCGATGTCGAGGCCGACGATCAGATCCTTGCTTTCCGTGATTTTTTTCATGCCTGTCCTGCCTGCCTTGCTTGCTGCGATGGGCCCGGCCTGGGTTGGACCTCGCCGGCGAAACCGTTGGGGTAGCGCATGTCCACCCTGGGGATGGGCCCCACCGCAGCCACGGCGCGGGGGTAGAAATCGGTGAAGCGGCGTAGCCGCTCGTGCAGCTTTTCGCGGCCCAGCTCCACGCTGACGCCGCCGGACAGGCGGATGCGCCAGGATTGGCGGGTGCTCACCACCAGTTGTTCGACGCGCAAGTCCAGCGGCGCGACGATGCCGGCGAATTCGGCGTAACGGCGGGCCACCTCCTTCTGCATGCCTTCCGGCGCATAGAAACGCGGCAGACTGCGCCAGGGCGTGCCCGCGAACACCTCGCCGTAGACGTTGAGCAGCGCCCGGTCGTTCCAGGACGCGGCGGCGCGATGGTTCTCCAGGTGCACCACCAGGCGGCCCGGCCACAACCGACGCACGTCGGCGTTGCGTACCCAGGGCAGGCGACCGAAGTCGTCGTGCACGCTGGCCAGGTCCATGGAGAAGAAGCCGCCCCTGAGCTTGGGCACCAGGGCATGCGCGGCCTCCAGCGTCTCCGCGTGGGCCGCGCCGGTGATGGTGATCTGGCGGAACGGGAACCACGCGTCCAGCGCCGTGCGGCCTGCTGTCCACAGGGCGAACAGCAGGGTCGCCGCCAGGATCAGGCGGGTCAGGCGGTTGAGGGCGCGCGGGTTATCCCACATGGGCCAGCTCCAGCACGCGCAGGCACAACTCTGGGAAATCGATGCCCGCCGTCCTTGCCGCCATCGGCACCAGGCTGTGATCGGTCATGCCCGGCGCGGTGTTGATCTCCAGCAGGTAGGGCTTGCCGTCGCCGTCCAGCAGCACGTCCACGCGGCCCCAGCCGCGGCAGCCGAGCACCGTGAAGGCCCGCCTGGCCAGGTCCTGCATGGCCGCCTCGCGCTCGGGGGGCAGGCCGCAGGGACAGAGGTAGCGGGTGTCGTCGCGGAAATACTTGGCCTCGTAGTCGTAGAACTCGTTGGCGGGCTCGATCTTCACCACCGGCAGGGCGCGCAGGTTCGCGCCTTCCCCGAGCATGCCGACGGTGTATTCGCCGCCGCCGAGGAAACGCTCGGCCAGCACCAGACTGTCGTGTTTCGCCGCTTCCGCGTAGGCGGCGGCGAGTTCGCCCGGCGCCTTCACCTTGCTGATGCCGACGCTGGAGCCCTCGTTGGCGGGCTTCACGAACAGGGGCAGGCCCAGTTGCCGTTCCACCGCGGCGAAGTCGCTGTCGGCGTCGAGCAGGGCGTAATCCGGTACCGGCAGGCCGGCGCCGCGCCACAGCAGCTTGCTGCGCCACTTGTCCATGCCCACCGCCGAAGCCATGACACCGCTGCCGGTGTAGGGAATGCCCATGAGTTCCAGCGCGCCCTGGGCGGTACCGTCTTCGCCGCCGCGCCCGTGCAGGATGAGGAAGACGCGCTCGAAGCCGGCGCGCTTGAGATCGGCCAGGGGCCGTTCGGCCGGGTCGAAGGCCTGCGCGTCCACGCCCCGGCTCTGCAGGGCCGCCAGCACCGCGTGGCCGCTCTTCATGGATATCTCCCGCTCCGCCGAAGTGCCGCCGAACAGCACCGCCACTTTGCCGAAGGAGCGGGGGTCTAGATCAGGCCTGTTCACCGATGATCCTCACTTCCGTGACCAATTCCACCCCGGATTTCCGCGCCACCCGCGTGCGCGCCTCGTCGATCAGGGCTTCGATGTCGGCCGCCGTGGCGCCGCCGGTGTTGACGATGAAATTCGCGTGCTTCTCCGAGATCTGCGCGCCGCCGATGCGGTGGCCCTTGAGGCCGCAGGATTCGATGAGGCGGGCGGCGAAGTCGCCGGGTGGATTGCGGAACACGGAGCCGGCATTGGGCAGTTCCAGCGGCTGGGTGGCGATGCGCTTTTCCAGCAGGCGCTTGATTTCCTCCCGCGCCTGCGTGCCATCGCCCTTGGGGAACATGAACCAGGCGGCGACGAACCATTCCTCGCGCGGCTCGCGCCTTGCCACGTGGCGGTAGGCCACCTGGAAATCCTTGGGGGCACGCCGGGTGATGCGGCCCTGGCGGTCGATGGTTAGCACCTGGGTGACGAATTCCCAGGTGTCGTGGCCGTAGCAGCCCGCGTTCATGGCCAGCGCACCGCCCACCGTGCCGGGAATGCCGGCGAGGAATTCCGCGCCCACCAGGTCGTGGGTAGCGGCGAAGCGCGCCACCTTGGGGCTGGCCACGCCGGCCTCGGCATACACCACGCCGAACTTGCCGCTGTCCTGGCCGGCCCAGCCATCCTGCCGGCGCTGCTCGATGGCGATGTGGCGCAGGGCGCCGTGCAGGTGGATGACCGTGCCGCGCAGGCCGCCGTCGCGCACCAGCAGGTTGCTGCCCAGGCCGATGAACCATACCGGCTCGTCCCGCTCCAGAGCGGCCAGGAAGGCGGCCAGGTCGTCCAGGCTGGCGGGGGTGTACAGGCGGTCGGCGCGGCCGCCCACGCGCCAGCTGGTGTAGCGGCTCATGTCCGCGTCGTTTTCCAGCGTGCCCTGCGAACCCGGGGTGCCGGGAGGAATCCGGGGGGGAGGCATGGGGCTGTCGACCATCATTCTTTCCGCGAGGATCATGGTTTGCTGTCTTCCTGGCTGCCCAGGGCGGCCAGCCGGGCCGGCACCTGGCCGATGGAGCCGGCGCCCATGGTGAGCACCACGTCGCCGTCCTGGATGAAATCCGCCAGCGTGGCGGGCAGATCGTTCACGTCCGCGACGAACACCGGCTCCACCTTGCCGGCGACGCGCACCGCCCGCGCCAGGCTGCGGCCGTCGGCGGCGACGATGGGCGGTTCGCTGGCGGCGTAGACCTCGGTGAGCAGCAGGGCATCGGTTTGCGACAGCACCTGCACGAAGTCCTCGAACAAATCCCGCGTGCGCGTGTAGCGGTGGGGCTGGAAGGCCAGCACCAGCCGGCGTCCGCCGAAGGCGCCGCGGGCGGCGGCCAGGGTCGCGCGCATCTCCACCGGGTGGTGGCCGTAGTCGTCGACCAGGGTGAAGCGGCGGCCGTCGGCCAGGTGGATCTCGCCGTAGCGCTGGAAGCGCCGGCCAACGCCGCTGAAGCCGGCGAGGGCGCGTTGCACCGCCGCGTCGGGCACCTGCAACTCCCAGGCCACGGCGATGGCCGCCAGAGCGTTGAGCACGTTGTGCAGGCCGGGCAGGTTGAGGCTCACCTCGATGGGCGAGCGGGTGCCGTTGCGCAGGGCGGTGAAGCGCATGCGGCCGTCGGAAGCCACGATATCCACCGCCTGGATGGCGCAGTCCTCCGTGGTGCCGTAGGTCATCACTGGCCTGGTGATGCGCGGCAGCAGGTTCCGCACCACGGGATCGTCGGCGCAGAGGATGGCCATGCCCCAGAACGGCAGGCGGTGCAGGAACTCGACGAAGGCGCCCTTGAGCCGCTCGAAGTCGTGGCCGTAGGTCTCCATGTGGTCGGCGTCGATGTTGGTGACCACCGATACCACCGGCGACAGGTAGAGGAAGGAGGCGTCGGATTCGTCGGCCTCCGCCACCAGCCACTCGCTCTGGCCCAGGCGGGCGTTGGCGCCGGCGGCGAGCAGCTTGCCGCCGATGACGAAGGTGGGGTCGATGCCGGCCTCGTTGAGGATGCTGGCGATGAGGCTGGTGGTGGTGGTCTTGCCGTGCGTGCCGGCCACCGCGATGCCCTGCTTGAAGCGCATCAGCTCGGCCAGCATCATGGCGCGCGCCACCACCGGGATGTGTTTCTCGCGGGCGGCCATCACCTCCGGGTTGTCGTCGCGGATGGCGGTGGACACCACCAGTACGTCGGCGTCGCTTACGTGCTCGGCCGCGTGGCCCTGGAACACCGTCGCACCCATGTCGGCGAGGCGTCGGGTGACCGCGTTGCTGGCGCCGTCGCTGCCGGAGATGGCGTAGCCCTGGTTGAGCAATACCTCGGCGATGCCGCTCATGCCGGCGCCGCCGATGCCGACGAAGTGGATACGGTTGACCTTGTGTTTCAAGGCAGGATCCTTGCATCGGGGAAACGGGAAACGGGAAACGGGAAACGCAAAGCCGCGTGCCCATTACTCGTTTCCCTTTTCCCTTTTCCCATTTCCTGAATTACGCGCATTTCGCCAACTCCTTGACGACCCGCGCCACGCTGGCCGTGGCCTCCGGCTTGGCCATGGCGCGGGCTTTCTGCGCACGTTCCAGCAGGGCCTCGCGCGTCAAGCCGCCCAGCCATTCAGCCAATTTCGCGGTATCCAGCTCCTTTTGCTGCATGAGCCAGGCCGCACCCTGGTCGGCCAGGAAGCGGGCGTTGGCGGTCTGGTGGTCGTCGACGGCGTAGGGGAAGGGCACCAACAGGG
This sequence comes from bacterium, assembly GCA_009772925.1. Lineage (GTDB taxonomy): Bacteria > Pseudomonadota > Gammaproteobacteria > Burkholderiales > Thiobacillaceae > PFJX01. The sequence continues at coordinate 11,993 of WOUQ01000002.1, read as the reverse complement.
CGGCCGAGCCGCTGGCGGCGATTTCCGCGACGGAGAGCGCGCCGGCGCGGCAGAGGACCACGTCGGCCCAGGCCAGGGCCGCCGCCATGTCCTCGATGAAAGCCAGGCACTCGCTTTGTACGCCCGCCGCCGCGTAATTGGCCTGGAGCACATCGAGATGCTTCGCGCCGGACTGGTGGCGCACCAGCGGCCGCGCCGCTTCCGGCAGCCGGGCGATGGCCTGCGGCACCAGTTCGTTCAATGCCGCCGCTCCCAGGCTGCCGCCCACCACCAGCAGATGCAGCGGGCCGCTGCGGCCGGCCATGCGCGCGGCGGGATCAGGCAGGTCGGCGATGGCCGGACGCACCGGATTGCCCACCCACTCCCCTTTCTTCGTCAGCGGCGAGTCGGGGCTGGCCAGGGGCAGGCCGAGCAGGATGCGGTCGGCGACGTGGGCAAGCACCTTGTTGGTCAGGCCGGCGATGGCGTTCTGCTCGTGGATCGCCAGAGGCTTGCCCAAGAGGCTGGCCATCATGCCGCCGGGGAAGGCGACGTAGCCGCCCAGGCCCAGGGCAACGTCGGGGCGCTCGCGGAAGATGGCGCGGGCCGCCTGCCAGAAGGCAGCGAGCAGGTTGGCGGGCAGCAACAGCTTGGCGAGCAGACCCTTGCCGCGCACCCCGGCCATCTTCACCCAGGCCATGTCGAAGCCCTTTTCCACCGCCAGCTTCGCCTCCATGCCGGCCCGCGTGCCCAGCCAGACCACGCGCCAGCCGTCGTCGCGCAGGCTTTCGGCCACCGCCAGCGCCGGCATGACGTGGCCGCCGGTGCCGCCGGCCATGATGAGGACGGTGCGGGAAACGGGAAACGGGAGACGGGAAACGGGAAACGGGAAACGGGAAACGTCAGCCCCCGTCGCTTCGCCACGTTTCCCTTTTCCCTTTTCCCTTTTCCCCCAGTTCATGCTTTCTTCCCCCGCATCAGGCATCTGTTTTCAAAGTCGATGCGCAGCAATACGGCCAGGGCCAGGCAGTTGGCGACGATGCCGGAGCCGCCATAGCTCATCAGCGGCAGGGTGAGGCCCTTGGTGGGCAGCAGACCGAGATTCACGCCCATGTTGATGAAGGCCTGGGCGCCCATCCAGACGCCGACGCCCTGCGCCACCAGGGCGGCGAAGTTGCGGCCCATGAGGCCGGCCTGCCAGCCGATGGAGAAGGCGCGCCAGGTCAGCCAGGCGAACAGGGCGATGACGGTAAGCACACCGATCAGTCCCAGTTCCTCGCCGATGACGGCGAGCAGGAAATCGGTGTAGGCCTCGGGCAGGTAGAACAGCTTCTCGACGCTGTCGCCTAGGCCCACGCCGGTGAGCTCGCCGCTGCCCAGGGCGATGAGGGCGTGCGACAACTGGTAGCCGGCGCCGTAGGGATCCTTCCAGGGATTCAGGTAGCCCAGCACCCGTTCGTAGCGGTAGTCGGAGGTGACGATCATCAGCACGAAGCCGATGGCGAGCAGGATGGACAGCCCGAAGAACAGCTTGGCGTTGAAGCCGCCGAGGAACAGGATGGCCATGGCGATGGCGACGATGACCACCAGGGCGCCGAAATCCGGCTCCATCAGCAACAGACCGCCGATGCCCAGCATCACCAGGAACATGGGCAGGAAGCCCTTCGTCAGGTTCTGCATGAAGGCCGCCTTGCGCACCGTGTAGTCGGCGGCGTAGAGGATGGTGGCGAACTTCATCAGTTCGGAGGGTTGCAGGTTGCCCAGGGGGCCGAGCGGAATCCAGCGCCGGCTGCCGTTCACCTCCTTGCCGATGAAGGGGATCAGCACCACCACCAGCAGCACGGCACAGCACATGAACAGATAGGGCGCGAGCGCCTGCCAGGTTGGCGTGGGTATCTGCAGGGCGGCGTAGCCGGCGCCCAGCGCGATCACCAGGTACATGGCGTGGCGGATCAGGTAGAAGGAAGACTGGTTGCTGGCGGACTTGGCCTCGGCGATGGCGACGGAAGCCGAATACACCATCACCAGGCCCAGCATGAGCAGAGCCAGGGCGGCGAACACCAGCCCCCAGTCGTAAGGGGTGAGGGCCGTGCGCTTGAGGGCGGCGTTATGGAACATGACCCGCTCCCGGCGCTTTGCCGCCCACCGCCAGTTTGTGCACCGCGGCGATGAATACCTCGGCGCGGTGGGCGTAGTTGCGGAACATGTCCCAGCTCGCGCAGGCCGGCGACAGCAACACGGCATCGCCGGGTTGCGACAGGAGGAAGGCAAGATTCACCGCCTCCTCCATGCTTTCCGCGCGATGTACCGGGCAGGCGCCGCCGATGGCCGCCTCGATGAGCGGACCGTCGCGGCCGATTCGCACCACGGCGCGTGCATTCTTCACGGCCTCCCGCAGGGGCGAGAAATCCTGGCCCTTGCCATCGCCGCCGGCGATGAGCACCACCGGCACGGTGAAGCCGAGCAGGGCCGCGGCGGTGGCGCCGACGTTGGTGCCTTTGGAATCGTCGAAGAAGGTGCGGCCCTCCACCTCCGCCACCTTCTGCACCCGGTGCGGCAGGCCCTCGAAGGTTTTCAGCGCCGGCAGCAGCCCCTCGTAGGGCAGGCCGATGGCGCGGCACAGGGCCAGCGCCGCCAGCGCGTTGGCGGCGTTGTGCAGGCCGGCGATGGGCAGCTTGTCCACCGGCAGCAAGGCTTCCTCGCCCTCGCACAGCCACAGGCGGTCCTTGCGCGTGGCGAGGCCGAAGTGGCCGGCTGCAAGGGGCTCATCCACGTTCAGGCCGAAGCTCCATTGGATGCGGTCCGGCAGGGCCATGGCCATCACCGTCGGGTCGTCCCGATTCAGCACCTGGACGCCCAGGCCGGTGAAGATGCGGGCCTTGGCCGCCGCGTAGTCATCAAGGCCGGCGTACCGGTCCATGTGGTCTTCGGAGATGTTGAGCACCGTGGCCGCGTCGGGCTTGAGGCTGCTGGTGGTTTCCAGCTGAAAACTGGACAGCTCCAGCACCCACACGTCCGGGCAGCGGCCCAGGGTATCCTGGTTGTCCAGGGCGTCCAGGACGGGCAGGCCGATGTTGCCGGCGACCACGGTGTCCAGGCCCACGGCGGCGCACAGGTGGCCCACCAGGCTGGTGACCGTGCTCTTGCCGTTGGAGCCGGTGATGGCGATGACGTAGGCGGAAGTGCCTTGAATGGCACGGGCGAACAGTTCCACGTCGCCCACCACGTCTTTGCCCGCCTTCACCGCCCATTGCAGCTCGGGGGTGGCCAGGGCGACGCCTGGACTGGCGACGACGAGGTCGGCCCATGCGAAGTCGGCCCGGTCGAAGCCGCCCAGGCGCAGCGTGGCTTCCGGGAAGGCCTCGCGGACGCGCTGGGCGTGAGGCGGTTCCTCCCGGGTATCGGTGGCGCGCACCTGGGCGTCATGTTCGATGAGCCAGCGCACGCAGGCGGCGCCGGTGTCGCCCAGGCCCACGACCAGGGCCTTGCAGCCCTTGTAGTTGGAGATCTTGCGCTTGGTCATCGGCTCACCTCAGCTTCAGTGATGCCAAACCGATGAGCACCAGCATCATGCTGATGATCCAGAAGCGGACGACCACTTGCGTCTCTTTCCAGCCCTTCTTCTCGAAGTGGTGGTGGATGGGCGCCATGAGGAAGACCCGCTTGCCGCGCAGCTTGTACGAACCCACCTGGACCATGACCGAGATGGCCTCGGCGACGAAGACGCCGCCCATGATGAACAGCACGATTTCCTGGCGGACGATGACCGCTACCACCCCCAGAGCCGCGCCCAGGGCCAGTGCCCCGACGTCGCCCATGAAGACCTCGGCGGGGTAAGCGTTGAACCACAGGAAGGCGAGTCCGGCGCCCACCATGCCGGCGCAGAACACCACCAGTTCGCCGGCGCCGGGGATGTGCGGCAGGCCCAGGTACTTGGAGAACACCGCGTGGCCGGCGACGTAGGCGAACACCGCCAGGGCGCCCGCCACCATCACCGTGGGCAGGATGGCGAGGCCGTCGGCGCCGTCGGTGAGGTTCACCGCGTTGCTGGTGCCGACGATGACGAAATAGGCCAGCACCACGAAACCGATCGCCCCCAGCGGCATGACGATCTGCTTGAAGAAGGGCACGATGAGTTCGGTCTGCGCCGGCAGGTGGGCGGACCAGGCCAGCCAGGCGGCGATGAGGATGGCGATGACCGACTGCCAGAAGTACTTCCAGCGCGAGGCCAGGCCCTTGGGGTTCTTCTCCACCACCTTGCGCCAGTCGTCCACCCAGCCGATGGCGCCGAAGCCCACCAGGGTGAGCAGGGCGATCCACACGTAGTGGTTGGTGAGGTCGGCCCAAAGCAGGGTGGTGGCGATGATCGAAGCGAGGATCAGGGCGCCGCCCATGGTGGGCGTGCCGGCCTTGACCAGGTGGGTCTGAGGCCCGTCGTCGCGCACCGGCTGGCCGACCTTGAGGGCGGCCAGCTTGCGGATCATCCAGGGACCGACGATGAAGGAGATGACCAGGGCGGTGAGCGCCGCCAGCACCGCGCGCAGGGTGATGTAGTGGAAGACGTTGAACAGGCGGATGTCGGTGCCGATCCACTTGGCGAGCATCAGGAGCATTGGTTCTTCTCCATGAAAGAGTTGACCACGCGTTCCATCTTCATGAAGCGGGAACCCTTCACCAGCACCGTGACCTCCGGGCCCAGGGCGCACTCGATTTCCGCGAGCAGTTCCTCGATGCGCTCGAAGTGCATGGCGCCGGCGCCGAAGCCTTGCGCCGTGTGGGCCGACATCTCGCCCAGACAGAGCAGGCGCTGGATGCCCGCGACCTTGGCCTGTTCCCCCACTTCCCGATGCAGCGCCGCCGCATCCGGCCCCAGTTCGCCCATGTCGCCGAGCACCAGGATGCGGCTGCCGGGCCGCGCCGCCAGCACCTGGATGGCGGCCAGCATGGAGTCGGGATTGGCGTTGTAGGTGTCGTCGATGAGCGTGGCGCCCAGGATGCAGGGGTGTACCTGCAGGCGGCCCTTGGTGCCGGTAAACGCGGCCAACCCCCGTGCCACGGCGCCGGTCGATGCGCCCAGCGCCAGGGCCGCCGTGGCTGCGGCTGCGGCGTTGCGCCGGTTGTGTTCGCCGGACACCCGCAAGACCGTCTCGACCCGACCTTGAGGCGTGTCGAGGGCAAGCGGGAAGCGGGAAGCGGGAAGTTGGGCCGCATTCGCATGGGTTGTTCCGCTCTCCCCTCCCGACTCCCCATGGTCGGAAATCCGCACGTCCGCCCCGGCGGCGTGGCCGAAGCGCAGCACCCGGTGGCCGACGTTGAGGCCGAGCCAGTAGTCGGCGTGGGGATCGTCGGCGTTGACGATGGCGATGCCACCCTCCTTGAGGCCGGCGTAGATCTCGCCCTTGGCGCGAGCGATCGCCTCGACACTGCCCAGACCCTCCAGGTGGGCGCGCAGGGCGTTGTTGACCAGGGCCACGTCGGGACGGGCCAGATGCGTCAGAGAGTCGATCTCGCCGGCGTGGTTCATGCCCATCTCGATGACCGCGTAGCGGTGGGCCGGCGTCAGCCGCAACAGGGTCAGCGGCATGCCGATATCGTTGTTGAGGTTGCCGGCGGTAGCCAGCACCGCGTCGGCGCCGACCTCCTCGGCGAGGATGGCGGCCAGCATTTCCTTCACCGTGGTCTTGCCGTTGCTGCCGGTGATGGCGGCCAGCCGCGCCGGCATTTGCGCGCGGTGCCAGGCGGCCAGGCGGCCCAGGGCCAGGCGCGTGTCGGCCACATGGAGCGAGGCGTGCGACGTCAGGTGTGCGGCGTGCGAGGCCTCTACCATGACCGCCGCGGCGCCCAGTTGCATGGCTTTGTCGACGAAGGCGTGGCCGTCGAAGCGCGGGCCGCGCAGGGCGACGAACAGGCAGCCGGGCGGCAACTGGCGGGTGTCGGTGCTGACGCCGGTGAACTCGACGTCGGCTCCTGTCAGCGTGACGCCCAGGGCGCGGGCCGCATCAGACAGGCGCATGCTGGCTCCTCGCGGCGCGTTCGCGCAGGGCGGCGCGGGCCTCGGCGAAATCCGAGAAGGGCTGCCGCACGCCCTGGATTTCCTGGTAATCCTCGTGGCCCTTGCCGGCCAGGACGACGATGTCCTCGGCGTCCGCCGCGAGGATGGCGGCGCGGATGGCGGCGCGGCGATCGACCATGGCTTCCTGGCCGGGCGGCATGCCGGCGAGGATGTCGGCGATGATGCCGGCGGGGTCCTCGTTGCGCGGGTTATCGCTGGTGACGATGGCCAGATCCGCCGTCGCCGCCACCGCCGCGCCCATCAGCGGGCGCTTGCCGGTATCGCGGCCACCGCCGCAGCCGAACACGCAGACCAGGCGGCCGCCGCTGAGCGGCTTGAGCGAACGCAGCACCTTGTCCAGGGCGTCGGGGGTATGGGCGAAATCGACGATCACCGTCGGCTCGCTCTCTTGCGTGGGGACGCGCTGCATGCGGCCACTGACCGGGCGGACCTCGGCCAGGGCGGCGAGGGCCTGCTCGAGGGGAATGTCGGCGGCCAGCAGGGCGCCCAGGCTGGCCAGCAGGTTGTAGGCGTTGAATTCACCGAGCAGGCCGGAGACGAGTTCGCCACCGCCCCACGGCGAGGCGATACGCAGGCGCAGGCCGTGGCGATCGGCCCGGCAGTCTTCGGCGCGCAGGTCGCCGGTGCGCAGGCCATAGCTCAGTACCCGGCAACGCCCGCCGCGCAACTGGCCGGCCAAGGTGGCGCCGAGTTCGTCGTCGGTGTTGAGCACCGCCCAGCCCAGGTCGGGCCAGTGGAACAGACGCGACTTGGCGGCGGCGTAGGCTTCCATGCTGCCGTGGTAGTCCAGATGGTCGCGCGACAGGTTGGTGAACACCGCCACGTCGAAGGCGACGCCGTCCACCCGGCCCTGGTCCAGGCCGTGCGAGGAGACTTCCATGGCGACGCCCTGCGCGCCGGCGTCGCGGTAGCCTGCGAGCAGGCCCTGCAGGGTGACTGCATCCGGCGTGGTGTGGCTGGCGTGGCTGCCGGCCACCCTGCCCTCGACATCGACGAAACCGTTGCCGAGCGTACCCAGGGTGGCGGTGCGGCGGCCCGCGCGGGACAGCGCCGCGGCCAGCCAGTGGGCCACCGAGGTCTTGCCGTTGGTGCCGGTGATGCCGGTCATCCACAACGCGCGCGAGGGATCGTGGTGCCAGGTGGCCGCGAGGGAAGCGGCGTGCCGGGCGAGCCCGGCGAGCGGCAGATTGGGCACGCGCCAGGCGGGGTCCCAGGCCCAGCCCTCAGCTTCCCAGACCACCGCCGCGGCGCCGGCCTGGATGGCCTGGGCGATGTGGGCGCGGCCGTCGTGCGTCCGGCCGGGATACGCCAGGAAGATGTCACCGGCCGCCAGGCGCCGGCTGTCCGCGCTCATGCCGCGCGCTTCCGGCGCCAGCGTGCGCAAGGCGTTGGCCATGGCGTGGCGGGTGGCCGTGTCGATCTGCATGCTCATGTCGACTCCGGGACCATGGATAGCGCTTCGGGCCGGCTGTCGCCTTGGCTGAAGGGGGCGTCAGGGGGTACCGCCATGAAGCGCAGGGCGCCGGCCATGACGCGCGAGAACACCGGGGCGGCCACCAGGCCGCCGTAGTACACCCGGCCGGTCGGCTCGTCGATCATCACCGCCACCACCAGGCGGGGGTTGGAGGCCGGGGCCAGGCCGACGAAGGAGCTGATGTAGCGGTTTCTCGCGTAGGCTCCATCGACAAATTTGTGGGCAGTGCCGGTCTTGCCGGCGATGCGGTAGCCGGCGACGCGCGCGTTTGGCGCGGTGCCGCCATCCTCGGTGACGCGCTCCAACATCGCCAGCACCTGGCGGGCGGACTCCGCGCTCATGACGCGGGTGCCCGTGGCGACGCCCTCGCGGCGCAGGGTGGTGACAGCGGGCATGACGCCGTCGTTGGCGAAGGCGGTATAGGCCCGCGCCAGTTGCAAGAGGCTGAGCGAGAGGCCGTGGCCATAGGACATGGTGGCCTTCTCGATGGGGCGCCAGCTGGTGTAGGGCCGCAGGCGGCCGCCGACCTCGCCGGGCATGCCCGACTTGGGCGGGGTGCCAAGTCCGGCGCGCGAGAGCACCTTCCAGTAGTCCTCGCCGCGCATGTCCAGGGCCACCTTGGCCAGGGCGACGTTGCTGGATACCTGAATCGCATCGGAAATGCTCATGACCCCCTTGGGATGGACATCGGTGATGCGTCGGTCGCCCACGATGAACCAGCCCGGTCCTGTATCGATCCGGGTTTCCGGATTCACCACGCCGGCGTCCAGGGCGGCGGCGACGAACAGCGGCTTCATGGTCGAGCCGGGCTCGAAGGTGTCGGTGACCGCGCGATTGCGCAGGCGCGCCGTCTCGAAGGTGGCACGGCTATTGGGGTTGAAGCTGGGGCTGTTGGCCAGGGCCAGCACCTCGCCGGTCTTGGCATCCAGCACCACCACCGAGCCGGCCCGCGCCTGGTGCTGCTGCATCGCGTCGTTGAGTTCACGATAGGCCAGGTACTGGATGTGCTGGTTGAGGGAAAGCACCAGGTCGCGCCCCGGCTTGGGGGCCTTCAAGCGCTCCAGTACCTCGACGACGTTGCCCGGACGATCCTTCACCACGCGTTGCGCGCCCGGCTCGCCGGCCAGCCAGGCCTGGTAGGACAGTTCCAGGCCTTCCTGGCCTTGATCCTCGATGTTGGTGATGCCCAGCACGTGCGCCGTCACCTCGCCGGCCGGGTAATAGCGACGGAATTCCGGCTTGCCGTAGACGCCGCTGATGCCCAGCGCCTTCACGCGCTCGGCGCGGGCCGGTTCCACCAGGCGCTCCAGATAGACGAAAGCCTTGGATTTGTCGGCGAACAGCCTGCGCAATTGATCGGGGTTCTTCTCCAGGAGGTGGGCGAGGGCCTGGATCTGGCCGGCGTCGGGCGAGGCCTCGCGTGGATTCGCCCAGAGCGTCTCCACCGGCGTGCTCACGGCCAGGGGCTCGCCGCGCCGGTCGGTGATCACCCCGCGGTAGGCGGGGATCGACTCGACACGATGGGCGCGCTTTTCCCCCTGATTGGTCAGGAAGTCGCTCTGCCACACCTGCAGGTACACGGCGCGCGCGGTCAGGGCCGCGAAGCCGGCGAACAGCAGGGCCAGGGTCAGGCGCATGCGCCAGCGCTGCAAGTCCAGATGCAGCAGGGGATGGGCGGCGGTGGCGTGGCGCGCGCGCATCAGGGCTGCTCCTCGGCGCGCAGGACGAAGATACGGGAAGGTTCCGGTATGGTCATGCGCAGCCGGCCGCGTGCCACCTCCTCCACGCGGTTGTGCATCAGCCAGGTGGAAATCTCCAGCTGCAATTGTCCCCACTCCACGTCCAGGCTGCGACCATGGGCCTGCTCGGACTGCAGGGTCACAAACAATTTGCGCGCCTGGTGGCGCGCGGAGACGACGGAGAGGGCGCAGGCGACGAGCACCAGGATGAGCAGCAGATTCAGCTTGACCATGCCGCCCTCCCACCCAAGCCGCCGGGCGCCCCGCGCCGGCCGGCGACCTCGTTGGTGCGCTCGGCGACTCGCAGCACCGCGCTGCGCGCGCGCGGGTTCGCGGCGCATTCGCCGGCATCCGGCTTCATCGCCCGGCCCACCAGGCGCAGCCGGCCGCCACGCAGGGCATGCGCGGGCAGGGGGATCTCGGGGGGCACCGATTCCCCTTGAGACTCGTCCCGCATGAAGCGCTTCACCATTCGATCTTCCAGGGAATGAAAACTGATCACCACCAGCCGCCCGCCCGGTTTCAGCAGATCGACCGCTTGCGGCAGCGCCGCCTGGATTTCCTCAAGCTCGCGGTTAACGAAAATCCGCACAGCCTGAAAGGTACGGGTGGCCGGGTCCTGCCCCCGTTCGCGGGTACGCACGGCGCCGGCGACGACGCCGGCGAGCTGCCGCGTGGTGCGCAGCGGCGCGAGCGCTCGAGCCTTAACAAGCGCGCGCGCAACCTGCCGAGCAAACCGCTCTTCGCCATAGTCCCGGACAACGCTCGCAATCTCCTCCTCCTTCGCCTCGTTCAGCCATTCCGCTGCCGTCATGCCGCGGCTGGTATCCATGCGCATATCCAGTGGCGCGTCGAAGCGGAAGCTGAATCCCCGCTCGGCCTCGTCCAGCTGCGGGCTGGACACGCCCAGATCGAACAGCACGCCGTCCACCCGCTCGATGCCGTGCTCCGCCAGCACCTGCTGTAGCCGCGAAAACGCGGCATGGGCGATGGCAAAGCGGGGATCGTTCCACGTCCCGGCTGCCGCGACGGCCGCCGGGTCCCGGTCCATCGCCAGCAGGCGCCCGTCCGGCCCCAGGCGGGCCAGGATGGCCCGGCTGTGGCCGCCCCGGCCGAAGGTGGCGTCGACATAGATGCCGTCGGGGCGGGGTGCCAGGGCATCCACCGCGCCTTCGAGGAGGACGGAGACATGGCCATGGGTCACAGCGAGAAGCCCTTGAGCTCCTCGGGAAGGGTGCCGTTCTCGGCTGCGGCCGCCAGCTGGTCCGGCAACTGCGAGGCGGCATCCAGCCTGGCCTGCCAGGCGACCTCGCTCCAGATCGCGAACTTGTTGCCCTGGCCGACCAGCACCACGCCCTTTTCCAGCTTCGCGAACTTGCGCAGGAAGGGCGAGATCAGGATGCGGCCGGCGCCGTCCGGCTCCACTTCCTCGGCCGAGCCGATGAACAGCAGTTTCAACTGCTGGGTCATGGGGTTGAAGCCGGGCAGGGCGTTGATCTGGTGCTCGAGGGTTTCGAATTCGGGAGTCGGGTAGAGCAGCAGGCAACCGTTGCTGGGATCCACGGTCAGCATGAGACGGCCGCCGCACTGGGCGGACAGGCGCTCACGGTACTTCGCGGGCACGGACAAGCGTCCTTTCCCGTCCAGCGCCAGCAGCGTCGATCCCCTGAACATCCCCGTTGACTCCTCCATGGTGCACTTGTGGCCACCAGGCCACACGTTCTCCCACTTCTTCCCACTATAGAGAACACAATTCCCCACCGTCAAGCTGAAAAAGTAAAAAAATACTTTGGGTTCAAGGACTTACCGCGCAAGCCCAAAGATTTAAATATGCTTTTCTATTCGTGGGATAAGCAACTAACTTAATGTAGAACATTAAGTAGTGGGGCAAAGTGGGATAGATTTTGACAGAGGATCCGCGATCCGGGGGTACAGCAGAAGGGAGGGGGAGTCGGCCGATAAGCCGGGTTCTGTCGTGGACAGCCATTCATCTGGGACGACGGTCGCCCGTCGCCTCAAGCAGCCTACCCGCAGACTCGGCGGGCCGCCTCAACGTCTGCCTATTTGGCCTTGCTCCGGATGGGGTTTGCCCGCCGCGGCCGTTGCCGGCGCGGCCGTGCGCTCTTACCGCACGATTTCACCCTTGCCTGTGCCCATCCCCTTGCGGGGATTGGCCACGCGCTTGCGCGCGTGATCCGCTCCCTCCGCGAATGCGGCTTTCGCCACACCCCGCTGAGAGTGCGGCTTTCGCCACACCCTCTGGAAGGATGGACTTTGCCGCTTACGCGTCAAAGTCCGGGCCATCGGCGGTATGTTTCTGTTGCACTTTCCGTCGCCTTGGGCCGGCGACTCGCGTCCCCGGCTTATAGCGCCCAGGCGTTACCTGGCATCCTGCCCTGTGGAGCCCGGACTTTCCTCCGCGCGGTAAACCGCGCGGCGGCTGTCTGGCCGACTCCGGGGGGCAGTATAGGGGGCGGGGAGGTTAAAGGCGAACCTTCAAAACTCCTCCCACTCATCCTCCGCGCCCGCGTTGGCGCTGGGGGACAGCCTGCGCATGGCGCGCTCGGGTCCGGGCAGGGAAGGCGCGCGCTCGCGCCGGGCCGGCAGGGCCGGCGCCTGCGCCAGGCGACCACCGCCGCCATCCAGCTTGAACACCGACACCGCCTCGGCCAGGCTGCCGGCCTGGTCCTGCAGGGATTCGGCGGCGGCGGCCGCCTCCTCGACCAGC
>WOUQ01000027.1 GCA_009772925.1 bacterium | reverse complement strand
CTGATCGCCCCCATCGCCATGGAAGAAGGTCTGCGCTTCGCCATCCGTGAAGGCGGCCGTACCGTCGGCGCCGGCGTGGTGGCGAAGATTATCGAGTAAGCGCGAGTGGCGAGTGGTGAGTAGCGAGTGGCTGTTGGCCACTTGCCGCGTGCCACTTGCCACTTGCTAGTACAGGCCAGTAGCTCAATTGGCAGAGCGTCGGTCTCCAAAACCGAAGGTTGGGGGTTCGAGACCCTCCTGGCCTGCCAGACAACACCAACACATCGGATAAGCCGGGTGGAACGACCCCTCTAATGGCGGACAACATCAAATTAATCGCTGCCGGCCTGCTCATCGCGGCTGGCATAGCCGGCTTTTATGTGCTGTCGGAGATGCCGACGGTGGTGCGCGTGCTGTCCGTCCTCGGCGGACTCGCGGCCGCCGTGGGCGTGGCCTGGTTCACCGAGCCCGGCCGACGTTTCTTCGCCTTCAGCCAGGAATCGGTCAACGAAGCGCGCAAGGTGGTCTGGCCCACCCGCAAGGAGACCATGCAGATGACCGGCGTGGTCATTCTCTTTGTCATCGTCATGGCGCTGTTCCTCTGGCTGGTGGACGGTACTCTGACCTGGCTGGTGCAGTGGATCATGGGCAGGGAGTGATCGATGACGATGCAATGGTATGTGGTGCACGCCTATTCCGGCTTCGAGAAGAGCGTCATGCGCGCCCTCAAGGAACGGGTGGAGCGCGCCGGCATGCAGGACCGGTTCGGCGAGATCCTGGTGCCGGTGGAAGAGGTCGTCGAGATGAAGGGCGGCCAGAAGCGGACCACCGAGCGCAAGTTCTTCCCCGGCTACGTGCTGGTGCAGATGCAGATGGACGACGACACCTGGCACCTGGTCAAGAGCACCGCCAAGGTCACCGGTTTCGTCGGCGGCACCGCCAACAAGCCGGCGCCGATCAGCGAGAAGGAAGTGCAGGCCATCCTGCATCAGATGCAGGAAGGCGTGGAGAAGCCCAAGCACAAGGTCACCTACGAGACCGGCGAGCTGGTGCGCGTCATTGACGGGCCTTTCAACGAGTTCAACGGCGCCGTCGAGGACGTGAACTACGAGAAGAACAAGGTACGCGTGTCGGTGACCATCTTCGGTCGCGCCACGCCGGTGGAGCTGGATTTTTCCCAGGTGGAGAAGGCTTAAGCCTTCCCATCCTGCGCCGGGATGGCCCGGTACGAGGAGCGTCGCGGGGCAACCGGCGGCGCGATTGGACTCACTTTTAGGAGTTATTGAACATGGCCAAGAAGATCGTCGGCTACGTCAAGCTGCAAGTGCCAGCTGGCAAAGCCAATCCCTCGCCGCCCATCGGTCCCGCCCTGGGCCAGCGCGGTCTGAACATCATGGAATTCTGCAAGGCGTTCAACGCCCAGACCCAGGGTCTGGAGCCGGGCCTGCCGATCCCCGTGGTGATCACCGCCTACGCGGACAAGTCCTTCACCTTCATCATGAAGACGCCGCCCGCGACGGTGCTCATCAAGAAGGCCGCGGGCATCCAGAAGGGTTCCGCCAAGCCCCATACCGACAAGGTGGGCAAGGTCACCCGCGCCCAGCTCGAGGAAATCGCCAAGACCAAGATGCCCGACCTCACCGCCGCCGACATGGACGCCGCCGTGCGCACCATCGCCGGCAGCGCGCGCAGCATGGGTCTCAATGTGGAGGGGGTGTGACATGGCATCCAAACGTATCGCCGCGCTGAAAGCCAAGGTCGAGCGCACCAAGAACTATCCCGTCGACGAGGCGCTGGGGCTGGTCAAGGAAGCCGCCACCGCCAAGTTCAACGAGTCCATCGACGCCGCCATCAATCTGGGTGTCGATCCCCGTAAATCCGACCAGGTGGTGCGCGGTTCCGTGGTGCTGCCGCGCGGCATCGGCAAGACCGTGCGCGTCGCCGTGTTCGCCCAGGGTGCCAATGCGGAGGCCGCCAAGGCCGCCGGCGCCGACATCGTCGGTTTCGACGATCTGGCCGCCGAGGTGAAGGCTGGCAAGATGGACTTCGACGTGGTCATCGCCACTCCCGACGCCATGCGCGTGGTCGGCCAGCTCGGCCAGATCCTCGGCCCGCGCGGCCTGATGCCCAACCCCAAGGTGGGCACGGTGACCCCCAACGTCGCCGACGCGGTGAAGAACGCCAAGGCCGGCCAGGTCCAGTATCGCACCGACAAGGCCGGCATCATCCACGCCACCATCGGTCGCGCCTCCTTCGAGGTGGATGCGCTCAAGGAAAACCTGGCCGCGCTGGTTGAAGCCCTGAACAAGGCGAAGCCCGCCAGCAGCAAGGGCGTGTACATGAAGAAGGTGTCGGTCTCCAGCACCATGGGGATCGGCGTGCGCGTGGACCAGGCCAGCCTGGTGCAGCCGCAGTAAACGAATTGGACCCCGGCTTTCGCCGGGGCAGAGCTTTGGGCCGTCGCCCGACCCCTCGGGGAAAGGCGGTGGATCGTCAAAGACCGTAGATGCCGCGAGGCTCAATTGCGGTCGGTACGGTGGTGGGGTTTCCGGACCCTGTCACCTGTCACCCGGCCTCTGTCTACGCAGACGGTGTTACCCGAACAGGATAGTTGGTCGGCATGGGCTCAGGCGCATGCCAGCAAAGCTCCTGATTCAGGTCGCCGTGGGCGCGGCGGAATTTTCCGCCGCATGTTGACTTGAAAGGAGGAAAGACCTTGAGTCTGAATCTCGATGACAAGAAAGCCGTAGTGGCGGAGGTGTCGGCACAGGTAGCCAATGCCCAGACCATCGTGGTGGCCGAGTATCGCGGGGTGCAGGTGAGCGATCTCACCGTGCTGCGCAAGAAGGCCCGCGAATCTGGCGTCTATCTGCGTGTGCTGAAGAACACCCTGGTGCGTCGCGCCGTGGTGGGCACCTCGTTCGAAGGCCTCGCCGAACACATGGTCGGTCCGCTGATCTACAGCGTGTCCGCCGACCCCGTGGCCGCCGCGAAGGTGCTGAACGACTTCGCCAAGACCAATGACAAGCTGGTGCTGAAGGCGGGTTCCTACGCCGGCAAGGTGCTGGACAAGGGCGGCGTGCAAGCGCTGGCCACCATCCCCAGCCGCGACGAACTCATCGCCATGTTGATGGGCGTCATGCAGGCCCCGTTGACCGGTTTCGCCGCGGCCATGGCCGCCCTCGCCAAGAAGCGCGAGGAAGGTGGCGCCACCGAGGCGGCCCCCGAAGCCGTCACCGCTTGATCGTTTCCCACGCATTCTCACGCTATCGAATTAGGAGTTATTGAAATGGCAATCAGCAAAGAAGACATCCTGGAAGCCGTCGGCGCCATGACGGTGATGGAACTGAACGACCTGGTGAAGGCGTTCGAAGAGAAGTTCGGCGTGTCCGCCGCCTCCATGGCCGTGGCCGGCCCGGCCGCCGGTGCCGCCGCCCCCGCCGCCGAGGAGAAGACCGAGTTCGACGTGATCCTGACCGCCGCCGGCGCCAACAAGGTCAACGTCATCAAGGTCGTGCGCGCGATCACCGGCCTGGGCCTGAAGGAAGCCAAGGATCTGGTGGACGGCGCGCCCAAGCCCGTCAAGGAAGGCTGCCCCAAGGCCGAGGCCGAGGACATCAAGAAGCAGCTCACCGAAGCGGGCGCCACGGTCGAGATCAAGTAATCGCGGCGTGCGCGAGCACCCCGCAAGCAAGCCGGCTGGCGGCCTTCGGGCCGTCGGCCTTTAGTCTTTTGCGGTATCAGACATCAGCAGTCCGGGATCGAACGGCCATTCTGGCTGTCTCAATCGCCTGATTTCTGATCCCTGATTCCCGTCCTCTGGAGCTGGAGCCGTCATGACCTACACCTTCGCCGAGAAAAAGCGCCTTCGCAAGAGCTTCGCCAAGCGCGTGAGCGTTCTGCCGGTGCCCTACATGCTGACCACCCAGATCGAATCGTTCCGCGGCTACCTGCAGGAAGACGTGCCGATGGAGGCGCGCCAGGACGTGGGTCTGCAAGCGGCCTTCACTTCCATCTTCCCCATCGTCAGCCACAGCGGCAACGCGCGCCTGGAGTTCGTCAGCTATACCCTGGGCACCCCGGTGTTCGACATCGTCGAGTGCCAGCAACGCGGCCTCACCTACGCCGCCAGCGTGCGCGCCCGCGTGCGTCTGGTCATCCTGGACCGGGAAAGCGTCAAGGAGAAGATCAAGGAGGTGAAGGAGCAGGAGGTCTACATGGGCGAGATGCCGCTCATGACCCCCAACGGTTCCTTCGTCATCAACGGCACCGAGCGGGTCATCGTCTCCCAGCTGCACCGTTCGCCCGGCGTCTTCTTCGAGCATGACAAGGGCAAGACCCATTCCTCCGGCAAGCTGCTGTTCTCCGCGCGCATCATCCCCTACCGCGGTTCCTGGCTGGATTTCGAGTTCGATCCCAAGGACTTCGTCTACTTCCGCGTCGACCGCCGCCGCAAGCTGCCGATGACCATCCTGCTCAAGGCCCTGGGCTACAACATCGAGCAGATCCTGGAGATGTTCTTCGAGACCGACACCTTCCATTTCGGCAAGAAGGGCATCGAGTTCGCCCTGCGGCCCGAGCGCCTGAAGGGCGAGACCGCGAAGTTCGACATTCACGGCAAGGATGGCAAGGTGCTGGTCGCCAAGGACAAGCGCATCACCGCCAAGCACATCCGCGACCTGGAGGCCGCCGGCATCAAGAAGCTGCTGGTGGACGGCGAGTTCGTGCTGGGCCGGGTGCTGGCGCGCAACTTGGTGGATGAAGAAACCGGCGAGCTCATCGCCCGCGCGAACGACGAAATCACCGAAACCCTGCTGGCCAAGATCCAGGAGTCCAAGGTCAGCGTCCTCGATACCCTGTACACCAACGAACTGGACCACGGCCCCTTCGTTTCCCAGACCCTGCGCGCCGACGAGACGGTCGACCAGTGGACCGCCCGTGTCGCCATCTACCGCATGATGCGTCCCGGCGAGCCACCTACCGAGGATGCCGTCGAGGCCCTGTTCAACCGGCTGTTCTTCAGCGACGAGAGCTACGACCTGTCCAAGGTCGGCCGCATGAAGTTCAACCGGCGCATCGGCGCGCCGGCCAAGGCCAGCTGGCAGATCGTGTTTCCGCCGCATCATCGCGAGAACAAGCTGGCCGCGGCGCTGCGTGGCTTCTACGGCGTATGCCCGGAGGCCAGCCTGTCCAAGGTCAGCCTGGAGGGCATCGCCACCCGCGAGGAGGCCGAGGCCCGACTGGCGGAACTGAACAAGCACCTGAAGGCCGCCGGCTTCGATGCCAAGGCGCTCAACGCCCGCATCGAGGAGCGCTTCACGCTGTCGCCGCGCGACATCGTCGAGGTCATCAAGATCCTGGTCGAGCTGCGCAACGGCCGCGGCGAAATCGACGACATCGACCACCTCGGCAACCGCCGCGTGCGTTCCGTCGGCGAACTGGCGGAGAACCAGTTCCGCGCCGGCCTGGTGCGCGTCGAGCGCGCCGTCAAGGAACGCCTGAACCAGGCCGAATCCGACAACCTGATGCCGCACGACCTGATCAACGCCAAGCCGATCAGCGCCGCCATCAAGGAGTTCTTCGGCTCCAGCCAGCTCTCCCAGTTCATGGACCAGACCAACCCGCTGTCCGAGATCACCCACAAGCGGCGCATCTCGGCCCTCGGCCCCGGCGGTCTGACCCGCGAGCGCGCCGGCTTCGAAGTGCGCGACGTGCATCCGACCCACTACGGCCGCGTCTGCCCCATCGAAACGCCGGAAGGTCCGAACATCGGCCTGATCAACTCCCTGGCGCTCTACGCACGGACCAACGAGTACGGCTTCATCGAGACCCCCTACCGCAAGGTGGTGGATCACAAGGTTTCCGACCAGATCGAGTATCTGTCGGCCATCGAGGAAAGCCAGTACGTGATCGCCCAGGCCAACGCCGAACTCGACGCGGAAGGCCGCTTCACCGGCGACCTGGTGTCCTGCCGCAGCCGCAACGAATTCACGCTGGCCACCCCGGACCGCATCCAGTACATGGACGTGGCGCCGTCGCAGATCGTGTCCGTGGCGGCTTCGCTGATCCCCTTCCTGGAGCATGACGACGCCAACCGCGCGCTGATGGGTTCCAACATGCAGCGCCAGGCCGTGCCCTGCCTGCGCCCGGACAAGCCCCTGGTGGGCACCGGCATCGAGCGTACCGCCGCCGTCAACTCCGGCACCGTGGTCACCGCCCGCCGCGGCGGCGTGGTCGATTACGTCGACGCCAGCCGCGTGGTGGTCCGGGTCAACGACGACGAGGCGGTGAGCGGCGAGGTGGGCGTGGACATCTATACCCTCACCAAGTACCAGCGTTCCAACCAGAACACCAACATCAACCAGCGTCCGCTGGTGCGCCTGGGCGACAAGATCGCCAAGGGTGACGTGATCGCCGACGGCGCCTCGACGGACAAGGGCGAACTGGCCCTGGGCCAGAACATGCTGGTGGCCTTCATGCCCTGGAACGGCTACAACTTCGAGGACTCCATCCTCATCTCCGAGCGGGTGGTGGCGGAAGACCGCTACACCTCCATCCACATCGAGGAACTCTCGGTGGTGGCGCGCGATACCAAGCTCGGTCCGGAGGAAATCACACGCGACATCTCCAGCCTGTCCCAGGTGCAGATGGGTCGCCTGGACGAGGCCGGCATCGTCTACGTCGGCGCCGAGGTCACCGCCGGCGACGTGCTGGCGGGCAAGGTCACCCCCAAGGGCGAGACCCAGCTCACCCCGGAAGAGAAGCTCTTGCGCGCCATCTTCGGCGAGAAGGCCTCCGACGTGAAGGACACCTCGCTGCGCGTGCCGACGGGGATGAGCGGCACCGTCATCGACGTGCAGGTGTTCACCCGCGAGGGCATCGAGCGCGACACCCGCGCCAACCAGATCATCGAGGAGATGCTGCGCAAGTACCAGAAGGATCTGGCCGACCAGATGCGCATCGTAGAGGAGGACGCCTTCGCCCGCATGCGGCGCATGCTGGTGGGCAAGCCGGTCAAGGGCGGTCCCAAGAAGCTGGCCAAGGGCGCCGAGGTCAGCGACGAGTACCTGGATGGCCTGGATCCCCATGACTGGTTCGACATTCGCGTCGCCGACGAGGATCTGGCCCGCCAGATGGAAGGCATCAAGGATGCCCTGGACAAGCAGCGCGTCGAATTCGACCGCATGAAGGAGAACAAGAAGAAGAAGCTGACCCAGGGCGACGAACTGCCGCCGGGCGTGATCAAGATGGTCAAGGTCTATCTGGCCGTGAAACGCCGCCTGCAACCCGGCGACAAGATGGCCGGTCGCCACGGCAACAAGGGTGTGGTGTCGAAGATCGTGCCCGTGGAGGACATGCCCTTCATGGCCGACGGCACCCCCGTCGACATCGTGCTGAACCCCCTCGGCGTGCCGTCGCGGATGAACGTCGGTCAGATCCTGGAAACCCACCTGGGCTGGGCCGCGCGCGGCCTGGGCGTGCGCATCGACGAAATGCTGGCCGCGCAGACCAAGGCCGCCGAGGTGCGCAAGTTCCTGGACAAGATCTACAACGCTTCCGGCAAGCGCGAAGACATCAAGGGCCTCACGGACGCCGAGATCCTGGAAATGGCGGGCAACCTGACCAAGGGTGTGCCGTTCGCCACGCCGGTGTTCGACGGGGCGCACGAGAACGAGATCAAGGCCATGCTCGATCTCGCCTATCCCGAGGACGACGCGCGTACCCTGCGCAATGGCTTCACCCCGGCCAAGACCCAGGTGCAACTCTACGACGGCCGCTCCGGCGACGCCTTCGACCGCACCACCACGGTGGGCATCATGCACGTGCTGAAACTGCACCACCTGGTGGACGACAAGATGCACGCCCGTTCCACCGGCCCGTACAGCCTGGTGACCCAGCAGCCCCTGGGCGGCAAGGCCCAGTTCGGCGGCCAGCGTTTCGGCGAGATGGAAGTGTGGGCGCTGGAGGCCTACGGCGCCTCCTACACGCTGCAGGAGATGCTCACCGTCAAGTCGGATGACGTCACCGGCCGCACCAAGGTGTACGAGAACATCGTCAAGGGCGAGCACAGGATCGACGCCGGCATGCCGGAGTCCTTCAACGTGCTGGTGAAGGAAATCCGCTCGCTGGCCATCGACATCGATCTCGAGCGCTACTGAAAAGCGGGAAACGGGAAATGGGAAACGGGAAAAGTGAGTTGCGGGGCGCGTTTGCGTTTCCCGTTTCGCGTTTCCCGATTCTCCGTACAAGGTTTATCCCTAATGGGGGAATGAAACGATGAAAGCATTGCTGGATCTCTTCAAGCAGGTCACCCAGAACGAGGAATTCGACGCCATCAAGATCGGCCTCGCGTCCCCCGACAAGATCCGTTCCTGGTCCTATGGCGAGGTGAAGAAGCCGGAGACCATCAACTACCGCACCTTCAAGCCGGAGCGGGATGGCCTGTTCTGCGCCAAGATCTTCGGCCCCATCAAGGACTACGAGTGCCTCTGCGGCAAGTACAAGCGCCTCAAGCACCGCGGCGTGATCTGCGAGAAGTGCGGCGTCGAGGTCACCCAGGCGAAGGTGCGGCGTGAGCGCATGGGCCACATCGAACTGGCCTCGCCGGTCGCCCACATCTGGTTCCTCAAGTCCCTGCCCAGCCGCCTCGGCATGGTGCTGGACATGACCCTGCGCGACATCGAGCGGGTGCTCTACTTCGAAGCCTTCGTGGTCACCGAGCCGGGCATGACCCCGCTGGCCAAGGGCCAACTCCTCACCGAGGAAGACTACCTGGCCAAGCTGGAAGAGTACGGCGACGAATTCAAGGCCGGCATGGGCGCCGAGGGCGTGCGCGATCTGCTGAAGGGTATCGATCTGCCCGCCGAGGTCGAGAAACTGCGCTCCGAGCTGTCCAAGACCTCCTCCGAGACCAAGATCAAGAAGTACGCCAAGCGCCTGAAGGTGCTGGAGGCCTTCATGAAGTCCGGCATCCGCCCGGACTGGATGATCCTGGAAGTGCTGCCCGTGCTGCCGCCGGAACTGCGTCCCCTGGTGCCTCTGGACGGCGGCCGCTTCGCCACCTCGGACCTGAACGACCTCTACCGCCGCGTCATCAACCGCAACAACCGCCTGAAGCGCCTGCTGGAACTGAAGGCGCCGGACATCATCGTGCGCAACGAGAAGCGCATGCTGCAGGAATCCGTCGATTCCCTGCTCGACAACGGCCGCCGCGGCAAGGCCATGACCGGCGCCAACAAGCGTCCTCTCAAGTCTCTCGCCGACATGATCAAGGGCAAGGGTGGCCGCTTCCGTCAGAACCTGCTGGGCAAGCGCGTCGACTATTCCGGCCGTTCCGTCATCGTCGTCGGCCCCACCCTGAAGCTGCACCAGTGCGGCCTGCCCAAGCTGATGGCCCTGGAGCTGTTCAAGCCGTTCATCTTCAACCGCCTGGAAGTCATGGGCCTGGCCACCACCATCAAGGCCGCCAAGCGCATGGTGGAGGACGAGGAGCCGGTGGTGTGGGACATCCTGGAAGAGGTGATCCGCGAACATCCGGTCATGCTGAACCGGGCGCCGACCCTGCACCGCCTCGGCATCCAGGCTTTCGAGCCCGTGCTGATCGAGGGCAAGGCCATCCAGCTGCATCCCCTGGTGTGTACCGCCTTCAACGCCGACTTCGACGGCGACCAGATGGCCGTGCACGTGCCCCTGTCCCTGGAAGCCCAGATGGAAGCCCGCACCCTGATGCTGGCCTCCAACAACGTGCTGTCGCCGGCCAACGGCGAGCCCATCATCGTGCCCTCGCAGGACATCGTGCTGGGCCTCTACTACATGACGCGCGAGCGCATCAACGCCAAGGGCGAGGGCATGCTCTTCGCCGACGTGGATGAGCTGCGCCGCGCCTGGCAATCCGGCCTGGTGGACATCAATGCCAGGGTCACCGTGCGCCTCAAGGAGCGCGTGTATGACGACGCCGGCCGCGTCGCGGAACGCGTGAAGCGCCACGAGACGGTGGCCGGGCGTGCCTTCCTCTCGGAAATCCTGCCTCCCGGCCTGGATTTCGCGCACGTCAATCGGGTGCTGAAGAAGAAGGAAATCTCCAAGCTCATCAACGCCGCCTTCCGCAAGTGCGGCCTCAAGGACACCGTGGTGTTCGCCGACAAGCTGATGTACACCGGCTTCTCCATGGCGGCCCGCGGCGGCATTTCCATCTGCATGCAGGACATGCTGATGCCGCCGCAGAAGCACGACATCCTCGCCGCCGCCGAGAAGGAGGTGAAGGAGATCGAATCGCAATACACCTCCGGCCTGGTGACTCAGGGCGAGCGCTACAACAAGGTGGTGGACATCTGGGGCCAGGCCGGCGACAAGGTGGCCAAGGCGATGATGGAGCAGCTTTCGCACGAGACCGTTACCGACCGCGAGGGCAAGCAGGTCAAGCAGGAGTCCTTCAACTCCATCTACATGATGGCCGACTCCGGCGCCCGCGGCTCCGCCGCGCAGATCCGCCAGCTGGCCGGCATGCGCGGCCTGATGGCGAAGCCGGACGGCTCCATCATCGAGACCCCCATCACGGCGAACTTCCGTGAAGGCCTCAACGTGCTGCAGTACTTCATCTCCACGCACGGCGCCCGCAAGGGCCTGGCCGATACCGCGCTGAAGACCGCGAACTCCGGCTACCTGACCCGCCGCCTGGTCGACGTCACCCAGGATCTGGTCATTACCGAGGACGATTGCGGTACCGCCAACGGCATGTTCATGAAGGCCCTGGTCGAGGGCGGCGACGTGGTGGAACCCCTGCGCGACCGTATTCTCGGCCGGGTGGCGGCCGCCGACGTGGTCAATCCGGATACCGGCGAAACCGTCATCGATGCCGGCACCCTGCTCGACGAGGCCACGGTCGACCTCATCGACGAACTGGGCATCGACGAGGTCAAGGTGCGCACGCCGCTGACCTGCGATACCCGCTGGGGCCTCTGCGCCAAGTGTTACGGACGCGACCTGGGCCGCGGCAACCTGATCAACGTGGGCGAGGCGGTGGGCGTCATCGCCGCGCAGTCCATCGGCGAACCCGGCACCCAGCTGACCATGCGCACCTTCCACATCGGTGGTGCGGCTTCGCGCGCCGCCGCCGCCAGCCAGTTGGAAGGCAAGTCCGCCGGTACCCTGCGCTTCCTGCCCACCCTGCGCTACGTCACCAACGTGAAGGGCGAGCCGGTGGCCATCTCGCGAAACGGCGAACTGATCATCGTCGACGACAACCATCGCGAGCGCGAGCGCCACAAGGTGCCCTACGGCGCCACCCTGGCGGTCATGGACGGCCAGACGGTCAAGGCGGGTACCGCCCTGGCCAACTGGGATCCGCACACCCGGCCGATCATCACCGAGCACGCCGGCCGCGTGAAGTTCGAGAACGTGGAAGAGGGCGTCACCGTCGCCAAGCAGATCGACGAGGTGACCGGCCTCTCCACCCTCATCGTCATCGACGGCAAGCGCCGCGGTTCCGCCGCCTCCAAGGGCGTGCGGCCGCAGGTGCGCCTGATCGGCGCCGACGGCCAGGACGTCAAGGTGCCCGGCACAGATATCTCGGTCAGCATCACCTTCCAGGTCGGCTCCCTGATCACCGTGAAGGACGGCCAGGAGGTGAACGTCGGCGACGTGCTTGCGCGCATCCCGCAGGAAACCTCGAAGACCCGTGACATCACCGGCGGTCTGCCGCGCGTGGCTGAGTTGTTCGAGGCGCGTTCTCCGAAGGACGCCGGCGTGTTGGCGGAAATCACCGGCACCGTCTCCTTCGGCAAGGACACCAAGGGCAAGCAGCGCCTGGTCATCACCGACCTGGATGGCGTGCCGCACGAGTACCTGATCTCCAAGGACAAGCACGTCACCGTGCATGACGGCCAGGTGGTGCAGAAGGGCGAGACCATCGTCGACGGCCCCGCCGACCCGCACGACATCATCCGCCTGCAGGGCATCGAGGCGCTGGCCCGCTACATCATCGACGAGGTGCAGGACGTCTACCGCCTGCAGGGCGTGAAGATCAACGACAAGCACATCGAGGTGGTGGTGCGCCAGATGCTGCGCCGCGTCAACGTCTCCGACCCGGGCGATACCGGCTTCATCCCGGGCGAACAGGTGGAGCGTTCCGAACTGTTGCAGGAAAACGACCGGGTGGTGGCCGAGGGCAAGCAGCCCGCCAGCCACGACAACATCCTGCTGGGCATCACCAAGGCCTCCCTGTCGACCGACTCCTTCATCTCGGCGGCGTCCTTCCAGGAAACCACGCGGGTGCTTACCGAGGCCGCCATCATGGCCAAGAAGGACGACCTGCGCGGCCTCAAGGAGAACGTCATCGTCGGTCGCCTCATCCCCGCCGGTACCGGCCTGGCCTATCACCGCAATCGCAAGAGCCAGGCCGCGGCGCAGGACTACCCGCCGGTGGAGGGGGAGCCCATCCTGGTGGTCACCGAGGAGATCGACGACGGCCAAGCTTGACAGGCCAAGGCCCCAATCCTAAAATCCACAGTCTTTTTTACGGTGGCCCGCGTGGTGCTGTTAGCCGATGCGCGGGCCAATTTGTTCAGGTCATTGATATATCCGGGAAAGCGTTAGATGCCGACCATCAACCAACTGGTGCGGAAGCCTCGTCAGGCTCCGATCGAAAAAAGCAAGGTTCCGGCCATGGAGGCCTGCCCGCAGAAGCGCGGCGTCTGCACGCGCGTCTATACCACCACGCCGAAGAAGCCGAACTCCGCGCTGCGCAAGGTCGCCAAGGTGCGGCTGTCCAACGGCTTCGAGATCATCGGCTACATCGGTGGCGAGGGGCACAACCTGCAGGAGCACTCCGTGGTGCTGGTGCGCGGTGGCCGGGTCAAGGATCTTCCCGGCGTGCGTTACCACATCGTCCGCGGCAGCCTGGATACCGCGGGCGTCAAGGACCGCAAGCAGAGCCGTTCCAAATATGGCGCGAAACGCGCCAAAAAGGCCTGAGTGCCGGCCTGATCAGATTACAGCGAGGAAAACATGCCCCGTCGTCGTGAAGTTCCCAAGCGCATCATCCTGCCGGACCCGAAGTTCGGCAACGTGGAAGTGGCCAAGTTCATGAACGTCATCATGAACAGCGGCAAGAAGTCCGTGGCCGAACGCATCGTCTACGGCGCCTTCGAGCAGATCGGCAAGAAAAGCGGCAAGGATCCGGTCGAGGTGTTTGGCCAGGCCATGTCCAACGTGCGTCCCGTGGTCGAGGTCAAGTCCCGCCGCGTCGGCGGCGCCAACTACCAGGTGCCCGTGGAAGTGCGTCCCGCCCGCCGCGCCGCCCTGGCCATGCGCTGGATCAAGGAAGCCGCCCGCAAGCGCGGCGAGAAGTCGATGGGCCAGCGTCTGGCCGGTGAATTGCTGGATGCCGCGGAGGGCCGCGGTGGCGCCATGAAGAAGCGCGAGGAAGTGCACCGCATGGCCGAGGCCAACAAGGCCTTCTCGCATTTCCGCTTCTAAGAAACAAGGAACAATCAAGTGGCACGCAAGACCCCCATCGAGCGCTACCGCAACATCGGTATCTCGGCCCACATCGACGCCGGCAAGACCACCACCACCGAGCGCATCCTTTTTTACACCGGCGTCAATCACAAGATTGGCGAGGTGCATGACGGCGCCGCCACCATGGACTGGATGGAGCAGGAGCAGGAGCGCGGCATCACCATCACCTCCGCCGCCACCACCTGCTTCTGGAAGGGCATGGACCTGTCCCTGCCCGAGCACCGGATCAACATCATCGATACCCCGGGTCACGTCGACTTCACTATCGAGGTGGAGCGCTCCATGCGCGTGCTGGATGGCGCCTGCATGGTCTATTGCGCAGTGGGCGGCGTGCAGCCGCAGTCCGAAACCGTGTGGCGTCAGGCCAACAAGTACGGCGTGCCCCGTCTGGCCTTCGTCAACAAGATGGACCGTCAGGGCGCCAACTTCTTCAAAGTCTATGAGCAGATGCGCTCGCGCCTGAAGGCTAATCCGGTGGCGATCGTCATTCCCATCGGCGCCGAAGAAAACTTTGCCGGCGTGGTGGACCTCATCAAGATGAAGGCCATTTTCTGGGACGAGGCGTCCCAGGGCATGAAGTTCGACTACCGTGACATCCCTGCCGATCTGGTCGAGACCGCCCAGGAGTGGCGCGAGAAGATGGTCGAGGCGGCCGCCGAGTCGTCCGAGGAGCTGATGAACAAGTACCTCGAAGAGGGCGACCTCTCCGAGGCCGACATCAAGCTGGGCATCCGCGTTCGCACCATCAACAGCGAAATTCAGCCCATGCTGTGCGGCACCGCCTTCAAGAACAAGGGTGTGCAGCGCATGCTCGACGCCGTCATCGATTTCATGCCTTCCCCGGTCGATATTCCTCCGGTCAAGGGCGAGAAGGAGGACGGCTCCGAGGACGAGCGTCCCGCCACCGACGACGCGCCGTTCTCCGCCCTGGCCTTCAAGATCATGACCGACCCTTATGTCGGACAGCTCACCTTCTTCCGCGTCTATTCCGGCGTGGTCAATTCCGGTGACACCATCTACAACTCGGTGAAGGGCAAGAAGGATCGCCTGGGCCGCATCCTGCAGATGCACGCCAACAACCGCGAAGAGATCAAGGAAGTGCGCGCCGGCGACATCGCCGCCGCCGTGGGCCTGAAGGACGCCACCACCGGCGATACCCTGAGCGCTCTCGACAAGCCCATCATCCTCGAGCGTATGGTCTTCCCCGAGCCGGTGATCCACGTCGCCGTCGAGCCCAAGACCAAGGCCGACCAGGAGAAGATGGGGCTGGCGCTCAATCGTCTGGCGCAGGAAGACCCTTCCTTCCGCGTGCGCACCGACGAGGAGTCCGGCCAGACCATCATCTCCGGCATGGGTGAACTGCACCTGGAAATCATCGTCGACCGCATGCGTCGCGAGTTCAATGTGGAAGCCAATGTGGGCGCGCCTCAGGTGGCCTACCGCGAGTGCATCCGCAAGCAGATCGAGCAGGAAGGCAAGTTTGTCAAGCAGTCCGGCGGCAAGGGCCAGTACGGCCACGTCTGGCTCAAGATGGAGCCCAACGAGCCCGGCAAGGGCTACGAATTCATCGACGCCATCAAGGGTGGCACCGTGCCGCGCGAATACATCCCGGCGGTCGACAAGGGCCTCAAGGAGGCGCTCAACAATGGCGTTCTCGCCGGTTTCCCGGTGGTCGACGTGAAGGTCACCCTGTTCGATGGTTCCTACCACGAGGTGGACTCCTCCGAGCAGGCCTTCAAGATGGCCGCCATCATGGGCTTCAAGGACGGCATGCGCAAAGCCAGCCCGTCCCTGCTCGAGCCGATGATGGCCGTCGAAGTGGAGACCCCGGAAGACTACATGGGCGATGTCATGGGCGACCTCAATCGGCGTCGCGGCATCATCCAGGGCATGGAAGACTTGCCCGGCGGCAAGGCCATCAAGGCCGAGGTGCCGCTGGCCGAAATGTTCGGCTATTCCACCGATCTGCGTTCCATGTCCCAGGGCCGCGCCACCTACTCCATGGAATTCAAGCACTACTCCGAGGCGCCCAAGAACGTGGCGGAAGCCGTCATCAACAGCAAGAAGTGATTTGAGGTAAGCGAAATGGCCAAGGAAAAATTCGAGCGTACGAAGCCGCACGTGAACGTAGGTACGATTGGGCACGTGGACCATGGCAAGACGACACTGACGGCGGCGATCACC
>WOUQ01000026.1 GCA_009772925.1 bacterium | reverse complement strand
GACGTCGTGCATGCCGCGTTCGCTGGTCTGCACCAGTTTGTTGATGCCTTCGGCCAGTTGCAGGAAGAAGCCGTCCTTGCCGGCGACGTCGAGACGCTGACTGAAGTCGCCGGCGGCGGCGGCGCCGACGAGGTCGGCGATTTGTTGTTCGACGGCCACCTCGGTCGTGCGGTCGGCCCATTCGACGACCGCACCCAGGCGCTCGCCGCGCTCGTCGAGCACCGGGTTGGCGACGACGGTCATGGTGCGCCCGCCGATGCTGAGCGTGCTCTTGTAGGTGCCGTTGAGGCTGGCGAGCAACTGGGCCTGGTGGCTGGGATTCTTGTGGAAGCTGTCGATGCTCGCGCCGAGCAGCTTGCCGGCGTCGAAATTCGGCAATTGCTTGCGAATATCGGCCTCGGCGACGCGGAACATGGCTTCCACCGCCTTGTTCATGTAGATGATGTGCCGGTCCTTGTCGGCCATCATCACGTTGGCGCTGACATTGTCCAGGGCGATCTTCACCCGCAGGCTGTCGGCGGCGACGCGTTTCGCCTCGGCCACGTCGAAGCCCAGGCGGATGTACATGGACTTGAAGGCGTCGGCGGCGACGCCGATTTCATCATCCCGCTCCTTGTTTGTGGCGAGGCTGAAATTTCCGCGCGAGATCTCGATCATCTGCCCTGCCAGCCGGCGCAGCGGTGGCACCACGGCGCGATATACCAGCCAGCCCAGCAGGGCCACCGACAGCAGGCCGGTGATCATGGAGACCAGGCTGATGTTGCGCACGTGCTGATAGGTATCTTCCGACTCGGCATAGGTGATGGCGCTCACCCGCATCTGCATGTCGAAGACCTCGCCGACCTTGACGGTCAGGGGATCGATATCCCGGTACAACGGGCCGATCTCGGCGCTCAGGCGGCCCGTGATGTTGCCCTGCAAGCCGCCGACCAGGGCAGCGACCTTGGCCGTCGCGGCGTCGGCTTTCTCCATCAGGGGCGCGGTTTCCGCCAGCAGGGGTTTCACCAGGTCGCTGGTCTCGGCGCCGGCGTAGGGTGCCCACAAGGCCTTGGCACCTTCCTGGGCTTCGGCGATGCTCTTGGTCGCCTCCTCCGCGGTGATGAGGCCGGTATTGGCCTTGTTCACGGCATCAATGACATTGACGGCGTAGTAGTCCGACACGCCCTTAAGCTGTTTCAGGGGCACGACGCGTTCTGCGTACACCGTGCGCAGACCCTGGCTGGTCTGCTCCAGTCCGCGCAGGCCCATGAAGCCGAGCTGGGCCACCATGGCCAGCACCACCACCAGCAGGACGATGATCTGGGTACGGATGCGCAGGTTTCCGAGCTTGCGCGTGAGCCTGGCCCAGGGCGTGGTCTTGATGACCTGCCCTTCGCGCACCGCGACGCGGCCGGCGCGGCCTTCGCGAATCGCCTTGTAGAGGGATTCGGCGGCTTCGACGTGACTGCGGGAAGGCCGGCTGCGCACCGAGAGGTAGCCGACGATCTGGCCGTTTTCCCATTCCGGCGTGGCGTTGGCCAGCACCCAGTAATGGTCGCCGTTCTTGCAGCGGTTCTTGACCAGGCCGCTCCAGGGCTTGCCCGCGGCCAGCGTTTCCCAAAGGTCCTGGAAGGCGGCGGGCGGCATGTCGGGATGGCGCACGATGTTGTGCGGCGCGCCGAGCAGTTCGGCCTCGCTGAAGCCGCTGATCTCCAGGAAGGTGCGGTTGACGTAGGTGATCACCCCGCGCGGGTCGGTGCGCGAGACGATGAATTCCCCTTCGGGCAGATGGCGTTCCACGCCGGTGACGGGCAGGTTGGTGCGCATGATCGGGTCTCCTCGGCGGGCGGGTCAGGCGGCGGCGGTTTCCACCAGAGCCATTTCCTGGCTGGTCATGAGTTGTTCGATGTCCACCATGATGATCATGCGTTCCTCCACCGTGCCCAGGCCCAGGAGGTAGCGGGTATCCAGGATGGAGCCGAACTCGGGGGCCGGGTGCAGGTTCTCCGAGTTGAGCTGGATGACATCGGACACACCGTCGACGACGATGCCCATGACCCGCTTGCCGATGTTGAGGATGATGACCACGGTGAACTGGTCGTAGCTGGGCTCGCCCAGGTTGAACTTGAGGCGCAGGTCGACGATGGGGACGATGACGCCGCGCAGGTTGATGACGCCCTTGATGAAGGCGGGCGAGTTGGCGATCCGCGTGACCGCCTCGTAGCCGCGGATTTCCTGCACCTTGAGGATGTCGATGCCGTACTCCTCCTGGCCCAGGGTGAAGGTCAGGTATTCCCCCGAGGCCGGCACGCCGCTGCTATCCACGATGTCCATGCTTGCTCCTTATGCGGCCGCGCGCCGCTTGGCGTTGGCCAGGCCCAGACGGATGACGGCGGCCACGTCGAGGATCATGGCGACGCGGCCATCGCCCATGATGGTGGCGCCGGACATGCCCGGTACCTTGCGGTAGTTGGCTTCCAGGCTCTTGATGACGACCTGGTGCTGTCCCAGCAGTTCGTCGACGAACAGGGCCGCCTTGCCTTCCTCGCCTTCCACCACCACCAGGATCCCCTTGGTGATGTCCTCCACGCCGGCCAGGCCGAACACCTCGGACAAGGTGATGAAGGGCAGATATTCACCGCGGATGTGCACCATGCGGGAATCGCCGGCCAGGGTGCGGATGTCGTCCAGGCGGGGTTGCAGGGATTCCACCACGGTGGTGATGGGCACGATGAAGGTCTCGCCGCCGACGCCCACCGACATGCCGTCGAGGATGGCCAGGGTCAGCGGCAGGCGGATGACGGTGCGGGTACCGAAGCCCGGCGAGGATTCCAGTTCCACCTTGCCGCCCAGGCCCTCGATGTTGCGCTTCACGACGTCCATGCCGACGCCGCGGCCTGACACGTCGGTGACCACCTCGGCGGTGGAGAAGCCGGGCGCGAAGATGAGCTGCCAGACCTCGTGGTCGGAGATCGAATCGCTCACCGGCAGGCCGCGTTCCTTGGCTTTCTCCAGGATGCGCGCCCGGTTCAGGCCACCGCCGTCATCCATCACCTCGATGACCACCGCGCCACCCTGATGCGAGGCCTTCAGGGTCAGGGTGCCCTTCGGATTCTTGCCGGCGGCGACGCGTTTCTCCGGGATCTCGATGCCGTGGTCCAGGCTGTTGCGCACCAGGTGGGTGAGCGGGTCGGTGATCTTCTCGATGAGACCCTTGTCCAGCTCGGTGTTCTCGCCGATGGTCTTCATCTCTACCTGCTTGTTCAGCTTGCCGGCCAGGTCGCGCACCACGCGCGGGAAGCGCGAGAACACCATGCTCATCGGCAGCATGCGGATGGACATCACCGATTCCTGCAGATCGCGGGTGTTGCGCGCGAGCAGGTCGATGCCGGCCAGCAGCTTTTCCGCCTGGATCGGATCCAGGTTGCCGGCGGTTTCCGCCAGCATGGCCTGGGTGATGACCAGTTCGCCGACCAGGTTGATGAGTTGGTCCACCTTTTCCACGGAAACGCGGATGCTGGTGTCGGCGCCGGCGGCGACCACGGTCTTGTCGGTGTCGCGGCGGCCGGTCTTGGCGACTTCGACACTGGGATGGTCGGACAGGCGACGCCCGGTCGATGCGGGCGTTGTCGCAACGGGAGCGGCCGCGGGCCGGCTTAGTCGCTCGGCGCCCGGGGCATTGTCGAACACGCCGAGTCCGCCCGGGGCATCGACGAACAGGCCGTAGCCCGGACCCTCGATCGCCGCCGGGCTGTCGCCCGGTGCCACATCACGGTTGGGCAGGGCTTCGGGTCGGCCCGGCGCGTCCTCGAACAGGCCGAAGCCCGCATCCTCCTCGTGCTTCTCGCTGGCGGGCGCGGCCGGAGCGTCGTCGAAGAAGCCATAGGCCGCCGCGGCGTCGGCTGCCGGCGCGGGGTCCTCGCTGAACAGGCCGTAGGCCTCCTCTTGCGCGGCGGGGGCGGCTTCCTCGAACAGTCCATAGGCGGAGGGTTCGCCGCCGACGGCGGGAGTCAGGGCGATTTCCTCCGGGCCGACATAGAAGGCGAGGGCATCGCGCAACTCTGTATCACTCCTGGCCGTGGTCAGGCGCGCCTCGAGCAGGCCATTGGCGGCGTCCGGCCGGTGGCGAAGATCCACCGCGGCGATTTCCGCCAGCGCGGCCAGCAGGTTGTCGACCTCGGCTTCCGAGGCGGCCAGATCGGGCGGGAACAGGCAGACCAGATTCAGCACGCGCGCCGGTTCGGCGGGCGCCGACGCTGCGGTCGCGGCCGCGGCGCTATCGCCGTGCGCCAGTTGCGTCAGGCGGGCGCTGATCTCGCGGATGTCGCCGCTGTCCACCTCCGGCCCGCCCTGATGGTGTTCCAGTTGGCCGCGCAGCACGTCCCCCGCCGCCAGGAAGGCGTCCACCATGTCCGGGCGCAGCGCCAGTTCCTCCTTGCGCAGGCGGTCGAGCAGACCCTCGAGGACATGGGTCACCTCGGTCATGTCGCTGAAACCGAAGGTGCCGCTGCCGCCCTTGATGGAATGGGCGGCGCGGAAGATGGCGTTGAGGTCCTCCAGGGACGGGTTGTCGACGTCCAGGTTGAGCAGCAGGTTTTCCATGTTCGCCAGATGCTCCGAGGTCTCCTCGAAGAACACCTGGTAGAACTGGCTCATGTCGATGCTCATGGCATCTCCCGCGAACAGGGTGCTGGGCGCAACAATGGCATTACGCGGATCGGTCCAACCGGGCTGGGATCAGCCGATGACCTTCTTCACCACTTCCAGCAGCTTCTGCGGGTCGAAAGGCTTCACCAGCCAGCCGGTCGCCCCCGCCGCCTTGCCCGCCGCCTTCATGGCGTCGGAGGACTCGGTCGTGAGCATCAGGATCGGCGTGGTCCGGTACTGGGGCAGGCCGCGCAGGGCCTTGATCAGGGAGAGGCCATCCATCTTCGGCATGTTCTGGTCGGTGAGCACCAGATTGGCCTGCTTGCCCTTGGCCTTGTTGAGGCCGTCTTCTCCGTCCACGGCCTCCACCACCTCGTAGCCCGCGCTTTTCAGGGTGAAGGCCACCATTTGCCGAATGGAGGCGGAGTCATCAACGGTCAGGACGATTTTTCCCATCCTCGTTTCCTTTTTGTCGGTCAGAACAATTCAACGTCGCCGGAACTCATGCTGTCCTGCTTGACTGGATGCGCACGCGCGTCGCTGCGCGCGCTGGCGTCGAGCAGGGCGCGGGCGCCGGCGAGGGCGCGCGCGAAGTCGGCATCCTGGCGCAGGCAGGCGCCGACCTGCGCGGTGCTTTCGCGCACGGCGACCATGCCGCTCTGGGCATGGCCGATCAGTTGGCTGGTCATGTCCTGGAACTGCAGGGCGGTCACCGCGCTGTTGACGCCGGCCGCGACCTGTTCGGCATGCGTATTGATGTCCCGCGCGGCCAGCGCCATGGCCTGGTTGACCTCGCTGATGCGCGTCATGGTGGACTGCACCCGGTGCTTCGATTCCAGGGCAAAGTTCATATCCATCGAGGCCACGCTGTAGATCGATTTATTGGCCTCGTGCAGCGAGCCGTGCACGCTGTCGACGCGGCTGCGGATCTGCTGCGAGAAGGTGTTGGTGCGCTGGGAAAGCGCGCGCACCTCGTCCGCCACCACCGCGAAGCCGCGCCCGGCCTCGCCGGCGCGGGCGGCCTCGATGGCAGCGTTGAGGGCGAGCAGGTTGGTCTGCTTGGAGATGGATTCGATCTCGCCGAGGATGTTTACGATGGCGCGCACTTCGCCGTCGATGACATCCATGGTTTCCACCAGGCCCATGGCGATCTTGCTGGTGTTGAGGGTGTTGTCGACGAAATCGCCCATGGTCTTCGAGGTTTCCAGGACGAATTCCGCGAAGCTGACGTCGCCTTCCTTGCGGCCCTCGTCGGCCATGCTGTGCACGATGGACAGGGCCAGGTCGCGCTGGCTCTGGATGTGATGGTTCATCTCGCCAAAGCTGGCGACCAGTTGCTGGATGGCCTCGCCGAGCAGAGCCTTGACCCGCTGCAAATCCTGTTCGCCGGCTTGCAGGCGCTCCGCGCCGTGGCGGGACAGTTCATCCAGCAGGCTGCGCGTTTCGCCGCGCAGCGCGTCGACCGGGAGCGCCGTGGCGGGAAGCGGTTGCGGCGCCGCGGCAATGCCGTGGCGTCCTCCCAGATAGAGCGCCAGCGCGGCCGCCAGGGCTACCGCGATCACGCCCCAGACTGGGTCGGCAAACCACACGACCAGACCGACCAGCAGGGCGGCTGCGAGGACCAGCAGGGTAAAGCGCGTGACAGTCAATCTCAGCCTCGGTGGAATGGGCGGGGTGCCCGGCGTGAGGAATATCGGCAGGGGGGGTGAAAACTTTAGATGGCCGCAGGTCCCGCCGGGGGCGAAAAAAAGGCCGGCTTGCGCCGGCCTGGAAGGGCTGAAAGAAGGGTCTCAGTGGGCGGTGGCTGCGGCCAGCAATTGTTGCAATTCGCCCGTCTGGAATAGGTCGCGCATGATGTCCGAGCCGCCCACCAGCTGACCCTTGACGTAGAGCTGGGGGAAGGTGGGCCAGTTGGCGTAGGTTTTCAGGCCCTCGCGCAACTCCGCGCTCTCCAGCACGTTCACCGCGAGGAAATGGGTCAGGCCGCAGGCCTTGAGGATGTTGGCGGCGTTCGCCGAGAAGCCGCACTGGGGAAACTGCGGCGTGCCCTTCATGTAGAGCACGACCGGGTTGTCGCTGACCTGTTGGTGGATGAGGGTATGGGCGTCCATGGCGAGTTCAAAGTTGACAATATTGGTCGGGAATTATACGTGCTGCGCGGCATGCGTCAAGGCCGCCGTGCGCGGGTGCGCCGAACTGGGTCGGCGCGCGTGAACTCGGTAACATGCGCGTTCCCTTATTCA
The DNA here is from genome assembly GCA_009772925.1 of bacterium. Classification (GTDB taxonomy): domain Bacteria; phylum Pseudomonadota; class Gammaproteobacteria; order Burkholderiales; family Thiobacillaceae; genus PFJX01. The sequence continues at coordinate 9,328 of WOUQ01000026.1, read as the reverse complement.
AGGAAAGACCCGACCATGGCCCTGCTGCCCTTCGCCGAAGCCAAGTCTGCCCTGCTGGCGTCCGCCCGCGTCATGGCCGACATCGAGGAAGTGGATCTGGCGGATGCCTTTGGCCGCGTGTTGGCGGTCGACCTGGTTTCGCCGATGACCGTACCGCCCTTTTCCAACGCCGCCATGGACGGCTATGCCCTGCGCGCGGCGGACGCCGCCGAACCCGGCGCCCGCCTGCCCGTCAGCCAGCGCATCGCCGCCGGCGATGTCCCGTTGCCGCTGGCCGCGGGCAGCGCCGCGCGCATCTTCACCGGTGCCCAGGTACCGGAAGGCGCCGACAGCGTGGTGATGCAGGAGGATTGCGAGGCGGATGGCGACGCGGTGATCGTGCGGCAGCCGCCGGCGTCCGGCCAGCACGTGCGCCTGCGAGGCTCCGACCTGACGCAGGGCAAGACCCTGCTCACCGCCGGCAGCCGGCTTGCCGCCGCCAGCCTGGGGCTGGTGGCCTCGGTCGGCATCGGCCGGGTGCCGCTGTTCCGCCGCCTGAAGGCCGCCATCTTCTTCACCGGCAGCGAGCTGGTGATGCCCGGCCAGCCCTTGCCCGCCGGCCATATCTACAACTCCAACCGCTATGTGATGCGTGGCTTCCTCAGCGATCTGGGGGTGGACATCCTCGACCTCGGCATCGTCGCCGACGACCGCGCGGCGACGCGGGCGGCCCTGCGCCGCGCTGCCGCCGAGGCGGACCTCATCCTCACCAGCGGCGGCATGTCGGTGGGCGAGGAAGATCATGTCATCGACGCGGTGAAGGCCGAAGGCCACATCGATGTCTGGAAGATCGCCGCCAAGCCCGGCAAGCCCCTGGCCTTCGGCGCGGTCGTTGCCGCCGGGCGGGAAACCGCCTTCATCGGCCTGCCGGGCAACCCGGTCGCGGTGTGGTCCAGCCTCTTGACCCTGGTCGCGCCCTACATCCGGCGTCGCCAGGGCCTCGCCCGCATCGAACCGGAGCGCCAGCGCCTGCGCGCCGATTTCGGCTACACCCTGAAGGGCAACCGCCTGGAGTTCGTGCGTGTGCGGCGCAACGAGCGGGGTGGCCTGGATCTCTACCCCACCCAGGATTCCGCGGTGATCTCCTCGGCGGCATGGGCGGACGGCGTGGCCCTCATTCCGGCCGGCGCCACCATCCTGCCCGGCGACGTGGTGGAGTACCTGCCCGGACCCGGCTGGACGCCCTGAGGATCGGCACACAAGCCTGAATGGGTGGAACCCCGGCGCACCGATATGTTGCGGCGCAACATCCAGATCGGCGACAATAAGCCATTGAATTCAAATGGCCAGGAGCCGACGATGAAGCGGGTCGTATTCAACCAGAAGGGCGGTGTGGGCAAGTCCACCATCGCCTGCAATCTGGCCGCCATCGGCGCCGCGCGCGGCCGCCGCAGCCTGGTGGTCGACCTCGATCCGCAGGGCAACGCCAGCCACTACCTGCTGGGGGCGGCCGCCACGCCGCCGGCACTGAGCCTGGCGGATTTGTTCGATCAACTCCTCAATTTCAAACTGCGGCCACGCAGGATTGCCGAGTTCGCCGCCGCCACGCCCTTCGACAACCTCTGGCTGCTGCCCTCACACCCCGATCTGGAGGAACTGGGGCCCAAGCTGGAATCGCGCTACAAGATCTACAAGCTGAAGGAGGCCCTGGCGGAACTGAGCGAGTTCGATGACATCTGGATCGACACCCCGCCCGCCTTCAATTTCTTCACCCGTTCGGCGCTGATTGCCGCCGACCGCTGCCTGATCCCCTTCGACTGTGACAGCTTCGCGCGCAAGGCCATCTACGCCCTGATGGACAACGTCGAGGAAATCCGCGCCGACCACAACCGGGAACTGCGCGTCGAAGGCATCGTCGTGAACCAGTACATGGCCCGCTCCCGGCTGCCGCAACGGGTGGTGGCGGAACTGCTGGAGGAGGGGCTGCCGGTGCTGCCCCGGCACCTGTCCGCCTCGGTCAAGATCAAGGAATCGCACGAGGCCTGCCGGCCCCTCATCCACCTGCTGCCCGGCCACAAGCTGACGCGCGAGTACGTCGAGCTGTTCGAGGGCCTGCCGGGCTGATGGCGCATGCTCCTGCGCAATATCGCAGGAGACCCGGGATACCGTTGCCGCAGCATGCCCTCACGCGGCAGGCAAGGAAGACCGGCCACAAACCAGACAGCCCGGATCCCGGGGTACCTTCATGGTCTGCCACTCCATGCTGCCGGCATCGATCAGCACCAGCCTGCCCGTCAGCGGGCTGGGTGCGCCGAGCAGCAGGCGGATGGCCTCGCCGGCCTGGAGCGTGCCCACCATGCCGGTCAGCGGGGCGAACACGCCCATGGTCGCACAGCGCTCCTCGTCCTCGGCGGCGGTGTCCGGGAACAGGCAGTGGTAGCAGGGCGAGTCGTCGCGGCGTGGGTCGAATACGGCGAACTGGCCGGCGAAGCGGATGGCGGCGCCGCTCACCAGGGGTTTCCTCAGGCGGACGCAGGCCCGGTTCACCGCGTGGCGGGTGGCGAAGTTGTCACAGGCGTCCACCACCACGTCGGCGGCGGCCACCAGGTCCATCAGCTCTTCCGCGTAGACCCGGTGTTCGATGGGCATCACCCGGCAGTCCGGGTTGATCTCGGCCAGCGCGCGGCGTGCGGATTCCGCCTTGTTGACGCCCACCGTGGCTTCCCGGTGCACGATCTGGCGCTGCAGATTGGTGAGGTCCACGTGGTCGCCGTCGCAGATCGTCAGACGCCCCACCCCGGCGGCGGCCAGATAAAGCGCGGCGGGTGAACCCAGGCCGCCGGCGCCGATGAGCAGCACGTGGCCGGCGAGGAGTTTGTCCTGCCCGGCCAGATCGATCTGGGGCAGCAGGATGTGGCGGCTGTAGCGGATGAGCTGGCGGTCGTCCATGACGCTCCTCGGGCATGCAAGGCGGCGGGGGGGACCATGCTAACCGTTCATGGCCGATAGGCCACCCCCACCCTTGAAAACGGCGGCCCAGGCCATGCACGGTTCCCTCACCACCAGCCCCCGCTCCGCGCCCCACGGCCGGCGATGCATCGCCGGCCGGCTGCGAGGGCGGAATGCTGTGCATTCCGAATTCCCCTCTCGCCCCGCCCGCGGCAGAGGCGAGCGCCGAGATCGGCTGCGCCGATTTGCACGGTAATCCTTTCCCGCATATCGGGCTGCGTGGCGGGAATAAAGTCGCGTGCGAAAAAACCCGTTTGACAACCAGGGTTTCATTTCATACATTGACATCTGAAATGCGTTTGTGCGTTTCATGTTGAATCCCCCCCTGGCTGTTCTGAGCCATCGGACCGTCAGGCCGGGATTGTTGGTCGCGCATCTGCACCGGTGCGACTGACATCCTCCTCCTCTCTTATCCCCGGCCCCGCGCCGGGGTTTTTTTTTCGCCGGCCGGTCGGGAGAATGCGCCCATGCCCGCCACCCTGATCCCCGCAGCCCGCGCCTTTCTGGCCCACGAGGGCGCGCGCGTGCCGGATTTTTCCGGCTGTCTGGTGCTGGTGCCGCACCCGCATGCCGGTGTCGCCTTTCGTCGCGCCCTGGCCGAGGTCCTGCCGGGCCGGCATGTTCTGCCGCCGCGTCTGGCCACCCTGGCGGAACTGGCGGAGCAGGCCGCCGCCGACATCCGGGTGGAGCCCGACAGCCTGCGCCTGGCGCAACTGCGCGATTTCCTCGACAGCCTCGGACAGGTGCCGCGCGCGGCGCTCTGGGATGCTGCGCGCGAACTGCTCGACCTGCTCGACGAGCTGGATAGCACCGACAGCGACGAGACGGCTCTCGCGCGCCTGCCCGAATCCGCCAACCGCCACCTGTCGCTGGAAGCGGAGATCGTCCGCCAGGTTTGGCGGGCGCTGCGCGCCAGCGGCGCGCCGGGTCGCGCGCTGGTGCGCGCCCGCGCACTGCGGCGTCTGGCGGAGGGCGCCGAGCGGCCGCTCTATGTGCTGGGTCGCCTGCCGACGCGCGGCGCGGAGCGGGCCTGTCTGCAGGACTGGCAGCGGCGCGCCGGGCTGGTGGAGTTGCCGACACCGCCGGACGACGCGGCCTGCGCGGCCCTGCTGGAAGCGGCCTGGGATGCGCGCGAGCCGCCCCTGGCCGAACGCGCGCGCGATTTCGCGGCGCGGTACCCGCGCAGCCCGCTGTCGCCGCGGAAAACCCTGCTCGCCGCGCCGGGCCTGGAAGCCGCCGCGCGCGCGGCCGAGGAACTGGTTCTGCGCTGGCTGGCCGACGGCCTGCGCGACATCGCCCTGGTGGCCGAGGACCGGCTCATGGCGCGCCGCCTGCGCGCCCTGCTGGAGCGACACGGCATCCTGACGCAGGACGAGACCGGCTGGGCGTTCGCCACCGCCTCCGCCAGCCATCTGCCGGAGGCCTGGCTCAGGCTGCTGACCGCGGACGCCTGGTTTCGCGACCTGCTGGACTTGCTCAAGTCCCCCTACGTCTTCGCCGATGCCGGAGAACTTCGCGAGCGCGCCGTGCACGAGCTGGACGCGGCGTTTCGCCGGCATGGCGCGCCGGACGGCCTGGCCGGCCACCTCGAACTGGCCCGGCGTGAAGGCCTGCACGCGGCGCTGCCGCTGTTGCGGCGCATCGATGCGGCCATCCGCGCCTTCGGGCGCGGCCGCCAGACGCTGGGGGAATGGACCCTCCGCCTGCTCGCCGCCTTGCGCGCCCTGGCCGCCGAGGAAGCGCTGTGCGCCGACCCGGTGGGTCGGCAACTGTGGTCGTTGCTGGAGACCCTGGCGCGCGAGGGCGCTGCGCATCGCACCCGCTACGCCCTCGCCGACTGGCGGCGCTGGCTGTTCCACTATCTGGAAGAGTCCACCTTCCTGGACGGCACGGTGTCCAGCCCCGTGCGCCTGACCCATCTGGCCGCCGCGCACACCCGCGACTGGCAGGGCGTCATCGTCCTCGGCGCGGGCGCCGCGCATCTGCCGGGGGTGCCGTCCGCCGCCCTGTTCAACGACGCCACCCGCCTGCAACTCGGCCTGCCCGCGGCGGCGGAGCGTGAACTCGAACTGCGCGCCGCCCTCGGCGACGTCCTCGCCCGCGTCCCTCGCGTGGCCCTGATCTGGCAGAGCGAACGCGACGGCGACCCGGCGCCGCTGTCGCCCTGGCTGGTGCATCTGGATGCCTTCCAGCGCGCGGCCTGGGATGAAGCCTGGTTGACCCCGGCACCGCCGCGCCCCCTGGCGGGCCGACTCGCCGGCACCGGGCAAGCAGAACCGTTTCCGGCCCCCGGCGCGCCGGCCGTGCCCGCGCGCATCAGCGTGAGCGCCTGGCAGAGTCTGGTGGCCTGTCCGTATCAATTCTTCGCCCGCCATGTGCTCAGGCTCAATGAGCGGGACGAGGTACCGGAGGAAATGGACAAGGCCGACTACGGCAGCCTGGTGCACCGCATCCTGGCGCGCTTTCACGAGAGCCGGCCGGTGCTGGGCGACGCCACCCCCGAAGAGCTGGCCCTGGTCCTCAGCGAACTCTCCCGTGCCGTCTTTGCCCCGGCGGAGGCCGCCAGCTACCTGGGCCTGGCCTGGCGCCTGCGCTGGGAGCGGCACATTGCCGCCTACGTCGACTGGGCGTTGCAGCGCGAGCGCGAGGGCTATCGCTTCGGCACCGCGGAAGCGCCGCTGGCCCGGGAGGTGACCTGGGGCGAAGCCGGCGTCACCCAACTGCACGGCCGCGCCGACCGTCTGGACGAGCACGCGGGCGGCCCGGCCCTGCTGGACTACAAGACCCAGTCCCGGCAGGCCCTGAAGCGCAAGCTGGACTCCGGCGGCGAGGATGTCCAGTTGCCCGCCTACGCCTGGCTTGCCGGCGCCGTTGAAGCCGGCTTCGTCACCGTCGACGCGGACAAGGTGGAAACCCTGGCCTGGCCGGAGGGCCTGGCGGAAGCCGCCGAAGCCGAGTCCGCCCGCCTGCGCGCCACCCTGGCCGACCTGGCGGCGGGCGCCCCGCTGCCCGCCCAGGGCGCCCCCGAAACCTGTGCCTGGTGTGAAATGCGCGGCCTCTGCCGGATCGAGCATCGGGACTCGCCTCAGGCATAATCGGCCGGCTTGTCGGCGGCATGCCCGGCAGGATCCACCGAAGGAGACATTACACAATGAAGATCGAAACCATCGCCGTGCACGGCGGCTACAGCCCGGAGCCCACCACCAAGGCGGTGGCGCCGCCCATCTACCAGACCACGTCCTACGCCTTCGATTCCACCCAGCACGGCGCCGACCTGTTCGATCTGAAGGTGGCGGGCAACATCTACACCCGCATCATGAACCCCACCACCGACGTGCTGGAAAAGCGGGTGGCGGAGATGGAAGGCGGCATCGCCGGCCTGGCCCTGGCTTCCGGCATGGCGGCCATCACCTACGCCATCATGACCATCGCCGAGGCGGGCGACAACATCGTCACCAGTTCCACCCTGTACGGCGGCACCTACAACCTGTTCGCCCACACCCTGCCGCGCTACGGCATCGAGGTGCGCTTCGCCGACTACCGGCAGCCGGACAGCTTCGCCAAGCTCATCGACCACCGCACCAAGGCCATCTTCTGCGAATCCGTGGGCAACCCCCTGGGCAACGTCACCGACTTCGAGAAGCTGGCCGAACTGGCCCACGCCAACGGCATCCCCCTCATCGTCGACAACACCGTGCCCACGCCCTACCTGTGCCGGCCCTTCGAGCACGGCGCCGACATCGTGGTGCATGCCCTGACCAAGTACCTGGGCAGCCACGGCAACAGCATCGGCGGCTGCATCGTCGATTCCGGCAAATTCCCCTGGGCCGAGCACAAGGTGCGCTTCGCCCGCCTGAACGAGCCGGACGCCTCTTACCACGGCGTGGTCTACACCGAAGCCCTGGGCCCGGCGGCCTACATCGGCCGCGCCCGGGTCGTGCCCCTGCGCAACATGGGCGCCTGCATCTCGCCGTTCAACAGCTTCCTGATCCTGCAAGGCATCGAGACCCTGCACCTGCGCATGGACCGCATCTGCGACAACGCAACCGCGGTGGCCCGGCATCTGGCGTCCCACCCCCAGGTGTCCTGGGTCAACTACGCCGGCCTGCCCGAGCACAAGGACCACGCCCTGGTGCAGAAGTACATGGGCGGCAAGGCCTCCGGCATCGTCTCCTTTGGCATCAAGGGCGGCCGCGAGGCCGGCGCCAAGTTCATCGACGCCCTCAAGCTGGTGGTGCGTCTGGTCAACATCGGCGACGCCAAGAGCCTGGCCTGCCACCCGGCCACCACCACCCATCGCCAGTTGTCGCCCGAGGAACTCGCCAAGGCCGGCGTCTCCGAAGACCTGGTGCGCCTGTCCATCGGCATCGAGCACATCGACGACCTCATGGAAGACATCGAGCAGGCGCTGGCGGCGGCGAAGAACTAGGGCGGGCGCGACGCCGATATGGCCGGGGAAACCTTTCTGGCGACTTTCGGCCTGGTCGGCCTGCGTCTGGTCGAGCTCCATGGCATCGAGCCCCGGGCGTTCGCCCAGCGCATCGGGCTCGCCCGGACCACGCCGGCGGAGGCCAATGCCCGCCTGCCCAGCGACCTGGCCGACAAGGCCTTCCGGCTGGCCATGGAGTGGATCCCCGACCCGGCCTTCGCCCTCAAGGCCGCGCAGTGCTGGCACCCGTCCCACCTTGGCGTGCTGGGCTATGCCTGGCTGTCCAGCGGCTCCCTGCGCACTGCCCTGCAGCGCATGCAGCGCTACCTGCGCATCCTCGGGCAAAAGGCGTCCTGCCGCTGCGAGGAGCCGGCGGAGGGCTTGCGTTTCTGCCTGGACAGCGGGCGCGGCGATACGCCCGTGGGTCATGTCGTCACCGATTTCGCCCTCTCCATCATCCTGTCCCTCTGCCGGACCAACCTCGATCCCTCTTTGCGGGCCGTTGCGGCCGGCCTGCGCAGGCCGGCGCCGGTCGACCGTCAGCCCTACGAAGACTTTTTCGGCTGCCCGGTGCAATTCGGCTCGGCGGCCGATTACTTCGTGCTGTCGCGGCGTGATGCGGAGATGCCGCTGCCCACCGCCAACCAGGACCTGGCCGCAACCTTCGATGCCATCCTCGCGGGCCAGTTGGCCGAACTGCGCGATGGCGACCTGGAGGCCCGCTGCCGCGGCTTCCTGCTGCAGGCACTCACCTCCGGCGAGCCCAGCGAGGAGGGACTCGCCAGTGCCCTGGCGATGAGCCGCCGCACCCTGCAACGCAAGCTGGGAGAGCTGGGCCTGACCTACCGCGGCCTGCTCGAACGCACCCGTTACGACCTGGCCCTGCGCTACCTGGATGACCCGCGGAAAACCGTCACCGACATCACCTTCCTGCTCGGCTTCTCCGAACAGAGCGCCTTCACGCGCGCCTTCAAGCGCTGGCACGGCCACGCCCCCACGGCATACCGGGAGCGCTTGGTCAGGGCCTGATTCGCGCACACAGCCGCGCCCGCGCAACCACGCAAACAAAAGCGGTCCTGGCAATCGGGCAAGCCGCCGGTAAAGCCTGCATGCGCGCCGCAAGCGGCGCCCAACTCCGCTCGCGAGCGTGCCTGCCGGGTGATGCTCACGGCCGTTCGCAATCTGTCACCTACGGTCATGCGATTGGCGTAGCGCGTCATGTGCCCAATTTGCGCTACGCCTAAGCTGGATGCACCTCATTTCAAGGAGCGGCACATGCATATCACCATTGAATCAGCCCCCCGGTCGCGCACTGGCGTGGTGCCCTACGATGGCATCCATGACGAGCAGACCTTGATCAAGTCCCTGATCCTCACCCTTGCACTCGAACGCAATCTTGGTGCCGAGGAGTTGACGCTGAAGGTGGAGTTGTCCGCGGCGGACGCGGAGCTCCTGGTCGAACTGGCGAAAAATATCGATCATGTGGCGGAACGACCGTCGCAATGGTGGCGGCCTTACGTGGGCCCGAGTGGCGACATCGGTGCGCAATATCTGAAGGAAGCCCGCCGCACCCGCCAACTCCTGGATGCCTTGCAGCAGCATGTGCTGAGTTGAGGGGTTTCATGGCAATGGAACGCGGCGGGTGTGAATCTGGGATGGTGTGCAGACTGCAACCGCCTCGGAGCTGACGGTTCTTGTGATCCTGGTTTGTATCTGAACGACGGTACTGCCCAAGGTCATAGAGACATTATAATGACCCAACATCTTACACGGGGAGATTCAACAATGGCCGGGCGGTTTCAATTCCCAAGCGCAACACCCCTGAGTCAATGAATTGAGGAAGAGGGTTGATGGACTGCGGCCAGCATTCTTGCGAACACCTCCAAGGGCGAATGGAAAGCATGGGTAGCG
>WOUQ01000008.1 GCA_009772925.1 bacterium | reverse complement strand
CGCCATCGACCGGACGCGAGGCGCTGGACTCAACCCCGCGTCCCTGCTGGCTTCTGCCGTCCGCATCTGAGGGCATCCTCACTTAACGCGAACTGAGCCAAGAAAAACGCCGTCTCTAGGACGGCGTTGGATGCTACTGGGGGTATGAATGGTGGAGCCGGCGGGAATCGAACCCGCGTCCGAAAGTCCTCTACAGCAAGTTCTACATACTTAGTCCGGTCATTTGGTTTTGACCCGGAACCCGCCGATCGGACAGGCTGGTTTCAGGCGAGCCACCTTGGTTTAACGCTGGGTCAAGCGGCCCGGCTCAGCGCGAGTCCATGTAAATGACTCCACCGCTGGTTTCCCAGCCCGGCCCATGGACCAACCGGTGTGGAGTCTGACCGTCAAGCGGCCAGAGCGTAAGTATCGTCGTTGGCGATTACTTGATTCCAGATGGATTTACGAGGTGACTGGTCCTCGGTATGCACTTGTCTGCTTCGCGACCCCCGTCGAAACCAGGTCGGCCCCGGATGGGTGATGCGTAGATGCCGTCGCTCGCGAAAAGTTCAAGACGGCGGCGAGGACAATCTACGCGCCGCGTCGGGCCGCGTCAAACCTGCGTCCTTCGGGTATCGATCCAGTCCAGTAGTCCGTCCGGAGATTCGATCTGGCCGATGGCGCCCCATTCGGCGGGGCGATCCTCGGGGCCGAGATAGCCGTACAGGGCCACCAGGGCGGGCATGCCGGCGGCGCGGGCGGCGATGATGTCGCGCTCCGCGTCGCCCACGTACAGACAACGCTCCGGGGCGCTGTCGGCCAGGGCGCAGGCATGCAGCATGGGGGCGGGATGCGGCTTGTTGAAGGCCAGCGTATCGCCGCACACCACGCAGGCGGCGCGCGCCAGCAGGCCGAGGTGGTCAAGCAGCGGTTCGGTGTAACGGACCGGCTTGTTGGTGACCACGCCCCAGTGCAGCCCCCTGTTCTCCAACTCCTCGAGCACTTCGCCCATGCCGGGGAAGACCGGGGAGTTCGCGGTGAGGCAGGCCTCATAAATATCGAGGAATTCCCGGCGCAGCGCGGCGAAGGCGGGATCGCCCTCGGCGAGGCCGAAGCCCAGGCGCAGCAGGCCCTGGGTGCCGTGCGAGGCCTGCGGCCGGTAGTCGGCCTCGGCCAGATCCGGCAGTCCGCGACGGCGGCGCAGTTCGTTGAGGCAGTGGCCGAGGTCCGGAGCGGTGTCGACCAGGGTGCCGTCCAGGTCGAACAACACCGTGCGGACTTCAGGCACGTCGGCAGGCCATCAGGTAGTTGACGTCGGTGTCCCGCTCCAGCTTGTAGGCCTTGCTGATGGGGTTGTAGGTCATGCCCATCAGCTCCACCGGCTCCAGGCCGGCCGAGCGGGCGTGGGCGGCGAGTTCGTGCGGCTTGATGAACTTGCCCCAGTCGTGCGTGCCCTTGGGAAGCAGGTTGAGGATGTATTCGGCGCCGACGATGGCGAACAGGTAGCTCTTGGGATTGCGGTTCAGGGTGGAGAAGAACACCCAGCCGTCCGGCTTGGCCAGGCGCGCGCAGGCGGCCATGGTGGAGGCGGGGTCCGGCACGTGCTCGAGCATTTCCATGCAGGTGACCACGTCGTACTGTTCCGGCTCCTGTTCCGCCAGCGCCTCGGCGGCGACGAGGCGGTAATCGACCTCGACGCCCGATTCGAGCTGGTGCAGCTTGGCCACGCGCAGGGCTTTCTCCGAGAGGTCGATGCCGGTGACGCGGGCGCCGCGCGTGGCCATGCTTTCGGCGAGGATGCCGCCGCCGCAGCCTACATCCACCACGCGTTTGCCCTGGATGCCGCCACAGAGGTGGTCGAGCCACTCCAGACGCAGCGGGTTGATGTCGTGCAGGGGCTTGAATTCGGAGTTGGGATCCCACCATCGGTGGGCGAGCTGGCTGAATTTTTCCAGTTCGACGGGGTCGGCGTTGGCCATGGTGTTCCTTGTGTAATGCCGGGATGAACGGGCCGGGATTGTCCGGCAGGCCGGAGCGGGACGCTACTCCTCCTTGCCGAGGGCCTGATAGTGACCCATGAACAGGACCTCGAGTTCGTCGATGACCTCGGCGGCGGGTTTGCCATGCACCAGATGCTTGGTCATGCAGGCGGAGGTGTCGTGCAGGATCTTCGCCCGGTCCACCATGGGATAGGTTGCCCGCAGGCGCTGGATGGCCTTGACCACGCTCTCCTTGTCCGGGCGGGGGATGGGCAGGGGCAGCGTGGGCACCACGGGCCGCTCCGGCGCGGCGCGGTTCAGCAGGAATTCCGCGTAATCCAGCAGGCCGGCCTGCCGGCCGCCGTCGAGCGCCCGGAACAGGCGAAGCAGGCGCCGCTCGTCCGCCGTCATGCGCGCAACCGGCTGACCGTATATTCCTTGAGAAGCGAACTGCTGCCGAGGAAATCGAGGAAGGCCTGCAGCAGCTTGCTGCGGAACTTCTCCGGTGGATAGACCAGGGAGAGCTGGCGCCGCAACGGCGGGTCGAGAGGAATGGCGACCAGTTCGCCCAGCTTCACCTCTTTCGCTACCGTCGTGCTGGACACCACCGCGACGCCCAGGCCGGCCGCCACGGCACCCTTCACCGCCTCGCGGCTGCCGAGCTCCATGACCAGGTTGATCTCGTCCAGACAGACGCCGTTCATCTTGAAGAAGTCATCGATGCATTCGCGCGTGCCGGAACCGGATTCACGGCTGATGTAGGGATGCGTGGCCACCTGCTTGGGCGTGGCGGAGGTGAGCTGGGCGAGGTCGGAAAACGGGGCGCAGATCATCACCAGTTCATCCTCGCAGCACACCTGGGTGATGAGGTTGGGATGATGCGAGGGCGACTCGATGAGGCCCATGTCGAGGGTGTGATCGGTCACCTTGTTTTCGATGGTTTCCGAGTTGGCCACGGTCAGGCGGGCCTGGGTTTCCGGATGCAGCCGCTTGAACTCGCCGAGCAGGCGGGGAAGCATGTATTCGGCGATGGTGGTGGAAGCGCCGATGAGCAGGGGGCCGCTGACCTGACCGGTGAGCTCGGAAATGCGCGCTTCCATCTCGCCGGTGAGGTTGAGGATGCGCTCCGCATAGTCCAGCGCCAGTTCGCCCGCGGGGGTCAGGGAGATGCGGCCGTGCGAACGCTCGAACAGACGGGTGTTGAAGTGTTCCTCCAGTTGCTTGACCTGGAAGGTCACCGCCGGTTGCGTCATGAACAGCAACTCCGCAGCCTTGGTAAAGGACAGTTGCTTGGCAACGGTATGGAACACCTGTAAGCGACGGTCAGCCATTTTTTATGCGGAGATAAATTTTAGTTATGTGATTCAATCATAATTTTCTTATCAATGACAGTCCGCAGCCCTTCCCAGACAGCATTTTCATGGGCGGCGTGGCATGCGAGAAAGAGCATGTATTCACGCTTCGCGGGTAGTCGCCTCGGAGGCACCATGTTATAACGCGCCACCCTTTCCGCCCCACGGCCCGCAGGTCCGCATGAATCGCGGCTTCTACATCATCCTCACGGCGCAGTTCTTTTCAGCCCTGGCTGACAATGCCCTGCTATTCGCCGCCATCGCCCTGCTCATGGAATTGTCCGCACCGGACTGGCATACGCCGCTGCTGCAGCAGTTCTTCGTAATCTCCTACATTCTGCTCGCGCCTTTCGTCGGCCCCTTTGCCGACGCCCTGCCCAAGGGACGGGTGATGTTCATCTCCAACCTGGTCAAGATCGTCGGCTGCCTGGCCATGCTCCTGGGCATGCCGCCGCTGTATGCCTACGCCATCGTTGGCTTCGGCGCCGCCGCCTACTCGCCCGCCAAGTACGGCATCCTCACCGAATACCTGCCGCCGTCCCTGCTGGTGAAGGCCAACAGCTGGATGGAAGGCGCCACCGTGGCAGCCATCGTACTGGGCGCCATCATCGGCGGCCTGCTGATCCATCCCACGCTTGCCGGCGGCCTGCTGCAGTCCTGGTCCCTGGATGGGGTAATGAGCCTGCCGCAGTTGGCGATTTCAGTCATCCTGGTGCTTTACCTCATCGCCGCGGTTTTCAACTATTACATCCCGATCCTGCCCATCGATCACAAGCCTCCCCGCAAGAACCCCGTTTTCCTGATCTACGATTTCTGGCACGCCTTCAAGCTGCTCTGGAAGGATCCGCTGGGCCAGGTTTCCCTGGCAGTCACCACCCTGTTCTGGGGCGTGGGGGCGACGCTGCGCCTGGTGGTGCTGGCCTGGGCTGCATTCAATCTGAACTATGACCTGGCGCAGGCCACCCAACTTACCGCCGTGGTGGCCGTCGGCATCGCGGTGGGATCGGTCTTCGCCGGCAAATACATCAAGCTGGAAACCTCCGTGCGGGTGCTGCCGGCCGGCATCCTGCTGGGGCTCATCGTCATCACCCTGGTCTTCGTCACGCACTGGCTGCTCGCCCTTGCCATTCTCTTCGTCATCGGTGGCCTCGCCGGCTTCTTCGTGGTGCCGTTGAACGCCCTACTGCAGCATCGCGGCCACCTGCTCATGGGCTCCGGCCACTCCATCGCCATCCAGAACTTCAACGAGAACATAGGCATCCTCGTGCTGCTCGGTGCCTATGCCCTGATGGTCGGGCAAGGCGTGCACATCCACTGGATCATCGTCAGTTTCGGTGTCTTCATCAGCCTGGCCATGACGGTCATCTGGCACCGCCACCACAACGACGAAGTGCACTAAAGCTGCCATGGTAGGCGGCACACCCCATGCTTTCGCGTCGATAAGTATTACGTATTATGTTTTATTCCTAACTTCTAATACGATGCGCGCATTCCACCCATCCATTACATCGATGTTACGAGTCCTGTTCTTCGTCCTGCCCGCTCTGCTTTCCATGCCCCTCCTGGCTCATGATTTGTGGATCGAGCGGGACTCTTTTATACATACCCTGGCCTACGGCCACGAACGTTCCGCCCATGAAGGCGCCAAGCATCTGGAATACAAGGCGGACACCGTCAAGGCAGCCGGTTGTTTCGACGTCGCCGGCCGGGAACAGCCAGCCGAGCGGAGCAAGACCGCTCCGGTGAAGCTGAAGGGCGATTGCGCCGCCAGCTGGTTCCTGGTTTCCAGCGGTTACTGGAGCAAGACGCCCTACGGCACCAAGAACCTGCCCAAGAACGAGGCGGGAGCGGTCATCGACAGCTGGCTGTCGGTGGAGGCCATCAAGCGCATCGACCAGTGGGGTGAAGCCCTGTCCAGACCGCTGACGCGCGACCTGGAACTCGTCCCGCTGGTCAATCCGCTCAATCTCAAGGCCGGCGACAAGCTGCGCCTGCGCGCCTATTACCAGGGTAAGCCGGCGGCCGGCGTGACCGTTGCCTATTTCGGCAAGCCGCGCGGCATCACCGATACCGATGGCACCGTCAACATCCGTTTGCAGAACCCCGGCTTCCAACTCGTGCAAGGCAGCCTGGAATTTCCGCTCAACGACGGCAAGGCCGACAAGGCCATCCACGCCAGCAGCCTGCAGTTCGATATCCGATGAGCCGGCGAACGTTCTTCACGGCGTTGTTCTGCCTGTTCGCTGCATGGCCTGCGCATGCTCACGACCTTCAGCACAGCGTGGACGCTGCTCCGGCCGTCGTCATCAAGCTGTTCTACATGGACAACCATCCCTTCGCCTTCGAGGCCTACGAGATCTACCGGGAGGGTGAAAAGCTGCCCTATCAGGTGGGCCGCACCGACAGCCAGGGTCGTATTGCCTTCCTGCCCGACCGTGCCGGCGCCTGGCGCTTGAAGGCCTTCTCCGAGGATGGTCACGGCCTCGACATCAAGTTGGAAACGGATGCCAACGCGGTTCCGGCCAATACCGAAAAACCCGCATACGAACGCTATGGCCGCATTGCCGTCGGCGTGGCGCTCATCCTGGGCCTGTTCGGCCTGCTTAGCCTGTATGCAAGAAGGAAGCACCCGCAATGAAATCCGTCCGCTATCTCGTCCTCGCCCTTGCCTCCGTCGGCAATCCGGTCTTGGCCCACCACGGCATGCCCACACTGGGTGCCATTTCCCTGGACGGCCCCGGCGCGCCGGTGGAAACCTCTTCCTCCGCCACCCTTGGCCAGGGCTCCTGGCTGCTCTCCCTGAAGATGGACCATGCGAAGTTCGAGACCGGCAGGACCCCGCCGCCGGACCAGAACGCGGAAAGCGAATACAACCAGTACTGGCTGCTGACCCTGGGCTACGGCTTCAAGCCCTGGCTGACGGCGTACGTCACGCAGCCCTACAACGTCAAGGTCGACGAGCCCGACGGCGTCGATTCGCGTGGCCTGGCCGATCTCTCGGTGGGGGCGGTGATCGGCTTCAAGTATGACGACGGCTTCATACTGACCCCCGTGAACGAAAGCCTCGACGACCTCATGGACTGGCACTTCTCTGCCATGGCGGGCATGACCCTGCCCACCGGCAACCCGAACAAGCGCCTGCAGGGCGGCATCATCGACCCCGGCAAGTCCACCAGCTTCGGCAAGCCTTCCTTCAGCTATGGCCTGACCGCCACCCGGCAATTCACGGAGAAGGCCACCTTCGTCGCCGAGGCCGCGCAGACGCGTTTCCAGAAATACACCTATGACGACGGCAACAGCATGAAATTTGGCACGGAAACGCGGCTCAACACCGCCCTGGCCTATCGCCTGATGAAGCATGCCGAGAGCCGCTTCCGTCTGGATGGCGTGGCGGAACTGAATTACCTGAAGCTGGGCCGGGACGAGGCGAACGGCCAGGGCGAGGACGCCACCGGCGGAAAAATGGTCTACGGCGTGCTGGGCGTGCGGCTCTACAAGGACAACATGAGCCTGGCTTTGGCTTTGAAGAAACCCGTCTGGACCGACCTCAACGAGGAAGACGATCAGCAGGGCGCCGAGGGCACGGAGGACTACCGCTTCATCGCCAACCTGTCCATCGCCTTCTGATCCCTGACTTCTGGCATGCACATTCCGGATGGCTTCATCTCGCCGCAGACCTACCTGCCCGCCTTCGCGCTGGCAGCAGGCTTTTGGGGCTACGCGGCGCGGCGGGTGCATCGGCAACTGGACGCCGACACCCTGCCCTTCGTCGCCGCCTATACCGCGCTTGCCTTCGTGCTCATGATGGTCGCACTGCCCCTGCCCGGGGGCACCACCGCGCATGCCGCCGGCATCGGCCTGCTCGCCGTGTGCTTCGGCGGCTGGATGGCCTTCCTCGCCATCTCCCTGGTGCTGGCCATGCAGGCCCTGCTGTTCGGTGACGGCGGCATCACCGCGCTGCCCATCAATGCGCTGGCCATGGGGATGGTCGGCGCTTTCTGCGCCCTCGCCGCCTGGAAGCTGCTGGCGCGACTGCACGAGACCCTCGCCCTGTTCCTCGCCGGCTGGCTGTCCATCGTCCTGCCCGCTGCCCTGGTGGCGGTCGTGCTCGGCATGCAGCCGGCGATTGCCCACGATGCCCAGGGCGCCCCCCTGTTCTTCCCCTTCGGCCTCAGCATCACCCTGCCGGCGGTGGTATTGCCGCATGTGCTGGTCGGCATCGCCGAGGGTGTGCTCACCGTGCTCGGCTATCGCTACCTGACACGCTTGCGGTCGCGGCTCGACGCCTGAACTCACGGACTGGGACAACGAACCAAGTCAGCAACAATCAGACGATGAACCGCGACCGTCTCCTCCTGTACCTTTATCTGGCCGGCATCCTCGCCGCGACCCTGGTGCACGATCCCGTCTGGCTGGGCGCCGGCCTCGTCCTCGTCCTGCTGCTGGCCGGACGCGACGCCTGGCGCCTGCTGCGGCGGGCCTTGCTCGCCATCCTCGCCTTCAACACCCTCATCAGCCTGGGCTACGCGCTGATGGCCTGGTGGCAGGAGCTCTCGCCCTGGCTCACCCTGGCACGTCTCAACCTGCGCGTGCTGCTGCTCACCAGCCTGACCTTCCTGTTCATCGCCCGCGCCAACCTGTTCCGCGCGCTCGATTTCTCGAAAGGACTCACCTACGTGCTGGGCCTTGCCTACAGCCAGGCCCTCACCTTCCGCCGCGCCCACGAAGACTTCCGTTTGGCCCTGGCCAGCCGTTCCCTGCGGCGACCGCGCCTGATGGACCGCTATCGGGCCAGCGCCGCGGCGGCCTCCTGGTTCCTGGAGAAGTCGCTGCATGCAGCCACGCAATCCGCCCAGGCCCTGCGCTCGCGGGGGTTCTTCCATGACTGAGTTGCGCTACCGGGTGGTGAAGGGCGCCGACACAACCACTCCCCCCTTTGCAATAGGGGGAAAAGCGCTGATCGAAGCCACCGGCATCTCCCACCGCTTCGGCAGCAAGGAAATCCTGACAGACATCGGCTTCCAGATTCACCCAGGTGAAAAGGTCGTCCTGCTGGGCTGCAACGGCAGCGGCAAATCCACCCTGCTGAAGATCCTCGACGGCCTCATCATCCCCAGCGCCGGCCGCTACACGTATGACGGGGAGACCATCACCCCGGCCAGCCTGAAAGAGGCGGAGCTGCATCGCCGTTTCCGTGGCGAAGTCGCCCTGCTCTTCCAGAATCCGGACGCCATGCTGTTCAACCCCACGGTGTTCGACGAGATCGCCTTCGGCCCGCGCCAACTGGGGCTGGCCGACGTGGAGGGACGGGTGCGGCACTGGGCGGAACAGGTGGGGGTCGCCGCCCATCTGCAACGCCCGCCTTTCTCCCTGTCCGGCGGCGAGAAACAGAAGGTCTGCCTGGCCGCCCTCCTCGCCCTGGAGCCCAAGGTGCTGCTGCTGGACGAACCCACCGCCGCCCTGGATCCCCGCTCCACCGGCTGGCTGGTGGATTTCCTCTCCGGCCTGGGCGTGACCATCCTGATCACCACCCACAACCTGAGTCTGGCGCCGGAACTGGGTAGCCGCGCACTGGTGCTGGGTGAAGACCACCGCCTGATCTACGACGGCGAAATCCAGGGGCTGCTGGGCGACATGCGGCTGCTCGCCGCCGCCAACCTGGTGCATACCCACCGTCACCGTCACGGCGGCGTCGAGCACCGCCACAGCCACGTGCACGACTGGCAGTAAGCGCCCTACCGAAGGACCGCTGCGCCCAGGTCAGTCCCGTAGTCCTCCGGCACCTTCCAGCCCAGTTCGCGGTGGATGGCCAGGTGCCTGGGCGTCCAGGAATGCGGGGTCTTGCGCACAAAGTGGTGGCGGGCCACGTGGTAGCTGGGATCGAAGCCGTAGAAGTTGCGCTGCATGTGCTTCAGCTCTTCGGCCCGGTAGGCATCCAGGGGTTTTACGGCCTCGTCCTCGGCGCGGCGCCGGTTCCTGGCCTGCAACTGCTCGGCGAAGTCGGTGGCTGCGGCCAGGGCCTCGGCGCGGCGGCGCACTTCAGCTTCGAAGGCGGCTGGATCGTCGCCGAAGTCCTCGTCCAGGAAGCCCAAAGTGACGGCCTGATCCGCCCCCAGTGGCAGCCGATTGCGCGTGATGTCGCCGGCCTTGTCGGCGCCTACCCGGCGCGGCAACAGATAACTCCAGTACTCGGAGCCGTACAGGTTGCCCATGTTCTTGTAATGCGGGTTGAGGATGACACCGCGCCGCGCCCACACCCGGTCCGCCGCCAGGGCCAGGAAGGCGCCGCCGGCTCCGGCGTTGCCGCGCAGGGCGCTGACGGTGAGGTGGGAATCGGTGGTCAGGATGGCGCGGCACAGGTCGTCCATGGCATTGATGTTGCGCCAGGATTCGTCCGGCGGGCTGTCCGCCGCCTCGATGCGGTTGAGGTCCAGTCCGTTGCTGAAGAAGTCGGTGCCGCCCATGAGGACGATGACCTTGGTGGGGCGCTGTTTCGCGGCTTCGTAGGCGGCCAGCAGGCGCTCGCAGGCGGCGGTGCCCATGGCGCCGTTGTAGAAGTCGAAGTGGAGGTAGCCGACTGGGCCGGATTCCTCGTAGCGGATGTCCTGGACAGGACCGTCCAGTTCCCTGAGTTCCGCCGCTTGCGGGAACACCAGGCCCGCCGGCAGCTTGATCCCTCCGTCCAGCTTGCAATGGCCGATCCACACCGCACCGTCGGCGGTCGCCCGCACCACGCCCTCCTCGGCCCGGCCCAGCAGTTCGCCAGGCTGGCCTTGGGCCGGGAACATCCGGCCGTCGTAGACCTGGCAGGCCTGGCCGAACAGGTTGTCGCGCACGCCAGGGAAACCGTCGGCGCAGTTGAACTTGGCGAGCACCATGGCGGTGGTGTCCCTTTCCCAATCGATGGCGCGGTCGTCCTGTTGCATGAGGGCGTGCATGGGCTTCAGGGGTACCGTCCGGGGCCGCCAGGTTCCGGCAAGATAGTCCGGCAGTCGCCCGATGGCCGCCTTCACCGCCAGCACCGCCGCTTCGGTGACCTCGTTGCGGTACAGGCTGGATTTCTTCGCCGCCCGTAGAGAGAAGGCTTCACTGGCCCACACCGGGCCCGCATCCATCTCCGCTTCCGCCTGCAGCACGGTGACGCCCCACTCCGCCTCGCCCTTCAGGATCGCCCAGTCCAGGGCCGAGGGCCCCCGGTCGCCGACAATGCCAGGGTGCACGACGAGGCAGACATGCTCGCGCCAGATGGCTTCCGGTATGGCCCGGCGCAGGTAGGGGGCCAGGATCAGGTGGGGCCGGAACAGGTCCACCGCCTCGGTGGTGACGCTGTCGTTGATGTCGAACTCGATGGAGATCTCGTGGCCCAGAGCCGTGAGCTCGACGTAGAGCCGCTGGCTCAGGCTGTTGAAGGCGTGAGTGAGGAAGAGGATGCGCACTCAGCAAATCCTCGGCAACTGCTCGCCCGACAACCAATCCACCATCCTGCGCCCGCCGAACTTGGTCTTCATCTGCACGAAGGCGTTGGCGTCCTCCACCACCTTGCCGATGACCGCCGCTTCCCGGCCCTGGGGATGGGCGCGCATGGCGGCGAGGAGCTTGTCGGCGTCCTCGGCGGCGCAGACGGCGATGAGCTTGCCTTCGTTGGCGATGTTGACGGGGTCCAGGCCCAGCAGTTCGCAGGCGGCTTCCACTTCCGGCTTTACGGGAATGGCGGCTTCTTCCAGGTGGATGCCGACGCCGGACTGGTGCGCGACTTCGTTGATGGTGGCGGCCAGGCCGCCCCGGGTGGGATCGCGCATGACGCGGATTGCCGCGCCGCTGGCCAGCATGGCGGCAGTCAATCCATTCAAGGCAGCCGTGTCGGACAGGATGGGGGCGTCGAAGCTCAGGTTCTCCCGCTTGGACATGATGGCGACACCATGGTCGCCGACACTGCCGGATACCAGCAGCAGGTCGCCGGGCCGGGCCAGGTCGCCGGAGAGATGGATGCCGTCGGGCAGGAAGCCGATGCCGGTGGTGGTGATGAACACGCCGTCGCCCTTGCCCTGCTCCACCACCTTGGTATCGCCGGCCACCAGCTTCACGCCGGCTTCATTCGCGGCTCTGGCCATGGATTCGACGATGCGGGCCAGATCGGCGAGGGGGAAGCCCTCCTCCAGGATGAACCCGGCCGTCAGGTAGAGCGGCGTCGCCCCCATCACCGCCACGTCATTCACCGTGCCGTGCACCGACAGGCAGCCGATGTCGCCACCGGGGAAGAAGATAGGCGAAACCACGTGGCTGTCAGTGGACACCACCAGCTTTCCTTCACCCAATGGCAGGCAGGTGCCGTCGTTGCCCTGGGCGAGGTATTCGTTGGACAGGTGCCTGGCGAACAGGTCGGTGATCAGTTGCACCATGGCCCGCCCGCCGCCGCCGTGGCTCATGTCCACGCGGCCGTGCTTGATGTCCAGGGGGCGGGCGTAGCCCTTCTTTACTTGGCCGCTCATGGCGAAACTTCCTCGCTGTCCTTGTGCCGTCCGTAGGTGTAATGCGCCGCGCAAGCCCCCTCCGACGACACCATGCAGCTGCCCATCGGGTTCTCCGGCGTGCACACCGTGCCGAATATCTTGCAGTCGGTGGGCTTCTTCACGCCGCGCAGAATCGCCCCGCATTCGCAGGCCTTGTTGTCGGGGACTGGGTGGTATTCCAGTTGGTAGCGCCGCTCGGCATCGAATTCGGCGTACTTCTCGCGGATGCGCAGGGCGGAATAGGGCACCTCGCCCAGGCCGCGCCATTCGAAGCTGCGGCGCAGCTCGAACACGTCGGACACCAGGTTCTGGGCCTTCTCGTTGCCTTCCGGGGTGACGGCGCGGGTGAACTCGTTCTCCACCTCGGCGCGGCCCTCGTTGACCTGGCGCACCAGCATGAGGATGGCCTGCATCACGTCCAGAGGCTCGAAGCCGGCGATGACCACCGGCTTGCGGTACTCCTCGGCGAAGAACTCGTAGGGCCGGCTGCCGATGACCGTGGAGACGTGGGCCGGGCCGATGAAGCCGTCCAGGGGCACGGTGCCCAGTTCCCGCACCTCGGGCGATTCCAGGATGTTCATGATGGCGGACGGCGTCAGCACGTGGCAGCACAGCACGCTGAAGTTCTTCAGTCCTTCCGCCTGGGCCTGCTTGATGGCCACCGCCGTGGGCGGCGTGGTGGTCTCGAAGCCGATGGCGAAGAACACCACTTCCCTGCCCGGATTGTCGCGGGCGATCTTCAGGGCGTCGGTGACCGCGTAGACCATGCGGATGTCGCCGCCACGCGCTTTCGCCTTCATCAGCGACAGGCCGTTCGAGGCAGGCACCCGCACCGTGTCGGCGTAGGTGCAGACGATGACGCCCCGTTCCAGGGCCAGCTGGATGGCGAGATCGATGCGGCCGATGGGCAGCACGCACACCGGGCAACCGGGGCCGTGGATCATGCGCACGTTCTCGGGCAGCAGGTCAGGTACCCCGTAACGGGAGATGGCGTGGGTGTGGCCGCCGCAGAACTCCATGAAGTTGTAGCGGCGGTCGGGGCGGACCTCGGCGGCAATGGCTTTCGCCAGCCCCTGGGCGACCTCGCCGTCGCGATACTCGTCGACGTATTTCATGCGCCCAGGGCCTGTTCCATGAGCCCGGCTTCCGCCATCAGGGCGAGGGTCTTCTCCGCCTCCTCCGGATCCAGCCGGGTCAACGCATAGCCGACGTGGACGATGACGTAGTCGCCCACCGCCACACCCTCCACCAGGGCCAGGGAAACGTCCTTGCGCACGCCGCCGAGGTCGACGATGGCCAGGTCGTTTTCGGCAACTTCAACTACGCGGGCGGGGATGGCTAAGCACATGATGGAATCCTCAGGAAATATGCTGCATTGCAACCCAAGCCTGGCCCAGGCTCAAGCCCCCGTCATTGGGCGGCACCTGGCGCGCCTCCAGCACGGCGAGGCCGCGTTCGGTCAACAGTCGGCCCAGGTTGCGGGAAAGCATGTGGTTCAGGAAGCAGCCGCCGCCCAGGGCGACGCTGGTGAGACCGGTTTGGCGCGCGGCCCGTTCCGTCCAGTCGGCCAGGGCCTGGCCCAGAGTGGCGTGGAACAGGGCGGCGCCGTGGGCGGGGTCGGTTTCGTCGGCCAGGCGGGCGAGCAGGGGCAGCAGGTCCAGTTGGCCGTCCGTGCCGAGGACGTAGCCCTCGGCCCAGGGCGCCACCTCGCCGCCCCGCTCGGCCAATCCTTCCAGCAGCATGGCCGCCTGGCCCTCATAGGCCATCACCTCCCGCGCCCCCAGCAGGCCGGCGGCGGCGTCGAACCAGCGGCCCAGGCTGGTGCTGGGCGGGCAGTGGACGTCATGCTCCAGCATCACGTGCAGTTGCCGGGCCATGGGCTGGTTGGGGAAACGGCGGGAAATTTCTTGCGTGCGTCCCAGCCTGAACAGAGCCGCCGCCGCCATGCGCCAGGGCTCCTTGGCCGCCTTGTCGCCGCCGGGCAGTGGCAGGGGGAAAAGATGGCCCAGGCGGGTGAATCCGGCGCCTTCCACCCGCAACAGTTCGCCCCCCCAGGCGCTGCCGTCGCTGCCCAGGCCCACCCCGTCCAGGGCCAGGCCAAGGAGGGGGCCGGTGACGCCATGTTCCGCCGCCACGGCGGCGATATGGGCGTGGTGATGCTGCACGGCTACGGCGGGCACACCCCATTGTTCCGCCAGTTCCTGGGCGTGTCGGCTGGCGAAGACATCCGGATGCAGGTCGTGGGCCACGGCCTCGGGCTTGATCTTCAGGATGTCCAGCAGGTGCTTCGCCACCTCCATGAGCATGGTGCAGGTGGCCGGGTTGTCCAGGCCGCCGATGTGCTGGGAGACGAAGGTCTCGTCGCCCCGGGTGACGCAGAGGGTGTTCTTGAGATAGCCGCCCAGAGCCAGCACGGGCGGTCCGGAGCGGGCCAGGCGGATGGCGCGGGGAGTGTAGCCGCGGGCGCGGCGGATGAATTGGGTGGATGGGTGCGAGCTTCCCGCCTTTGAAAAAGTAGGGTTAGGGGGGATTTCTGCCAGGCATCGCACCACCGAATCGTCACATCGGACCACGATATCCCGGTCATGCATCAGCACCGCGTCGGCGATGCCGGCCAGGCGTTCCAACGCCTCTTCGTTGCGGATCACCAGGGGCTCGCCGCCAGGGTTGGCGCTGGTCATCACCAGCACAAGGTGCTGGGGTTGTTGCATCCAATCCGTGCCGGCGGGCTGTCCCGCCGCCTCATGGAAGATCAGCCAATGCAGCGGCGTATAGGGCAGCATGGCGCCCAGCCAGGCGAGACCCGGGGCGATGCCGGGCAAGGCCGCGTCGGCCCCCGGCTTCTTGCGCAAGAGGACGATGGGCCGCTCGGGAGATTGCAGCAATTCCGCTTCGGCGGGACTCATCTCCACCCACTCGCCCAGGGAAGCCAGGTTGGCCGCCATGACCGCGAAGGGCTTCTCCTCCCGGTTCTTGCGCTCGCGCAGGGCTTGGACGGTCTCGGCATTGCGGGCGTCGCAGGCCAGGTGGAAGCCGCCCAGGCCCTTGATGGCGACGATCTGGCCGACTTGCAGGCGGTGGAGGGCGTCGGCGATGGGATCTTCTTCCGTCCCCCCCCGGGGGAGGGTGGCCCAAAGGGCCGGGTGAGGGAGCAAGATCTGCGCATCCTCAAGCGTTGTTCCCTCACCCCCGCCCTCTCCCGGGGGGAGAGGGCGAAAGGCAAGCTTCGGCCCGCATACCGGACACGCCGTCGGCTCGGCATGAAATCGCCGGTCGGCCGGGTCGCGGTATTCCCGCTCGCAGTCCGGGCACAAGGGAAACGCCGCCATGCTGGTCTGGGCCCGGTCGTAGGGCAGGCCGCGGGTCAGGGTGTAGCGGGGGCCGCAGTGGGTGCAGTTGATGAAAGCATAGCGCCAGCGCCGGTCGGCCGGGTCGAACAGCTCCGCCAGGCAGTCCGGGCAGACGGCGGTGTCGGGACCGATCAGGGTCGCGGCCTGCCCTGCCCCGCTTTCCGTAATGGTGAAATCGGTGTGCCCGCCCGTGGCCGGGCCGTCGCGCCAGGTCAGCTCGCGCACCTGGGCCAGGGGCGGGATTTCCTGGGGCAGGCGGCGGGTGAAGACTTCGATCTGCTCGGGGTTGCCCTCCACCAGCACTTCCACGCCGGCGGCATCGTTGCGCACCCAGCCGGTGAGGTTCAGTGCCTGGGCGAGATGCCAGACGTAGGGGCGGAAGCCGACGCCCTGGACGATGCCGGTGACCCGCAGGCAGCGCTGAATTCGGTGGCTGTTGTGCAAGGCTGCGGCACTGGCCGGGGCGTTCATGTCGCTGTGTTCAGCCCTTTGCCGCCAAAGCCGCCTCAAGCTCCGCGATCCGCTTCTTCAGCAACGCTACATTCGCCTCCCGCGCTCCCCTGGCCTGGGCCAGCCCGGCCAGCAGCCAGTCCAGCCAGGCGTCCAGCCCCAAGCCGCTGGTGGCGGACACCTGCATGACTTGCAGCTTGGGGTTCACCCGGCGGGCGAAGTCCACGCACTTGTCCACGTCGAAATTCAGGTAGGGCAGCAGGTCCACCTTGTTGAGGATCATGAGGTCGGCGGCGTGGAACATGTCCGGGTACTTCAGGGGTTTGTCCTCGCCCTCGGTGACCGAGAGGATCACCACCTTGTGGGCTTCGCCCAGGTCGAAGGCGGCCGGGCAGACCAGGTTGCCGACGTTTTCGATCATGAGCAGGCTGTCGTCGGGGAGGTTCAGGCGCTCCAGGGCGTGGCCCACCATGTGGGCGTCGAGGTGGCAGCCCTTGCCGGTGTTGACCTGGATGGCCGGCGCGCCGGTGGCGCGGATGCGGTCGGCGTCGTGGCTGGTCTGCTGGTCGCCTTCGACGACGGCCACCCTGGCCTTGTCCTTGAGCAGTTCGATGCTCTTGACCAAGAGTGTGGTCTTGCCGGAGCCGGGGCTGGAGACCAGGTTGACGGCGAAGAGGCCGTGCTCGGAGAAGTGCCTGCGGTTGTCGGCGGCGTAGGTGTTGTTCTTGCCCAGGATGTCCTGCTCGATCCTGACCATGCGCTCCTGGGTGAGGCCCGGGGCGTGGGCGTGGGCGGGGCCCAGGCCATAGTGGAGGTCGCCCTTGTGCTCGTGGAAGTGCATGCGCTCTTCCCCGCCGTGGAGTTCGGCTTCCGCGTGGCTGTGGCTGTGGCCGGCACCCACGTCGTGCAGGTGGTCGTGGTGGTGGTCGTGGCCGGTATGCCCGTGCTCGTGGCTGTGCTCATGAGCATGGCTGTGGCCGTGCTCGTGGGGGTGGCTGTGCACGGTGCCGTCGGCGTGGGTGTGTTCATGGCCATGGACGTGGACATGATCGTGGTCGTGGGTGTGGGGATGGCTGTGGTCGTGGGAATGATCGTGAGGATGGTCATGCTCGTGGCCCTCGATTTTGGTTTCACCCTGGCCGCAGCCGCAAACGGTACACATAGACAGACTCCTGAAAATTACTCGACCAACAAATCCTTCACCCGCATCTCGGTGCCGCCGGTGGCCTGCACCTGATAGCCGCCGCACTTGGGACAGGCATCGAAGAGGGCCTGGATTTCCACCGTCTCGCCGCAGGCCAGGCAGAAACCCTGGCCAGGCAGGCGTTCCAGTTCCACACGGGCGCCATCGGCAACGCTGCCCTTCAGCACCACGTCCAGGCAGAAGCTCAGGGCTTCCACTTCCACGCCGGAGAGAGCGCCGATCTCCAGGCGCACCTCGGTGACCCGCTTGAAGCCCTGCTTGGCGGCGGTGTCCTCGACGATCTGGAGGATGCCCTCCGCAAGGGACATTTCATGCATCGATCTTCATTGCTCCAACAACTCGACTCCATAGGCGACGCAGGGGTCCAGGGACTGGGACACCAGCCGTGCCGCCGCTTCCAGGCCAACATCAGTTCTCAGACCGGACAAGGCCTGGGCCAGGGGACCGGCGGGATGGAAATTCCATTCCGTGGGGGCAACGATGCGGTAGTCCGCGATCTTGCCGTCCTTCAGCCGCGCCACATGGAGCAACAGGCCGCGGGAGGTTTCCACGCCGGCCATGCCGGCATTGTCCCCCAAGGGCCAGGCCCGGATCACCTCGGCACGGCCGCCGGACTCCAATCCGGCACGCAGGTGTTGCGGCAATTCCGCCAGTTCCAGCAGGCGGGCCAGCTGGCGGGCGCCGGCGCCACGTCCGCGCCCGGCGATCCAGGCGGCCAGGAGGGAATGGTCCACCTTGCGCGCGACCGCGCCGGTTTCGGCGGGCTCGCCCTGCCAGATCGGGGCGGCACAGAAGCTTGGCTCGTCCAGTGCTTGCCGGGCCAAAGCACGGACAGAGGCATCGTCCAGGTCCGCCAGGGCAGGCAACAGGGTGCAATGGCTGACGCCCGTGTCCGGCCCGTCGCCAAGGCCCGCGAACAGTTCCGCCACCAGGGTGGCGCCAGACTGACGCCAGGTATCGAAGCCGTCCCCTTCACGGCCCAGCCAGGCGGCCGGCGCCTCGCCCAGCATCACCGTCTGCAGCAGGGTTTCAAGGGCGTCGGCGAAGCGGGCCGGCTCGGCGGCAACCTGCCGCAGCTTGAACAGGCTGGGCATATCCGGCGCCCGACCGGCCTGTTCCGGCCAGTTCAGCAGCAGTCGCCAGGCGTGTTCCTGGGCCAGTTCCACCCGCACTTCCAGCTCCCGCCGCTGGCGGACGTCGGGCGCGGGCTCCATGTCCCGCGCGGCCTCGCAGGCGGTCTGGGCGGCGACCCTCTGGGCCTTGCCGCACAGGCTGAATATGAGACCAGCCAGGTCGGCGGCCTCGTCCGGGCCACGTCCGGCCATCAGCTTCTGGGCAAGCAGGGGCCGCGAGGAGCAGATTTCCACGCCGGCCAAGGCCGTCCCCTGCCGGGTCAGGCGAATGTCGATACGGCCTTCAAGGCTGGCACTCAAGCCCCGTCTCCAGGCCGCAGCAGGGCGCCGAAGAAACCACGCCGGCTGACCGGCTGTTTATGCCCTTCAGGGTACTCCAGCTTGGCGGACAGGCCCACGGGCGCCTGCGGCGGGTCGGGTTGCGGCGCTGCCGGCGTGAAGAGTTCCTCCAGCACGGCCTGCGCCACGCCCCGCGCGCTCTCCATGTCCGCAAATTCGAACATGGGCGAGAACAACGAACTGGTCAGGTAGGCGCCCAGTTCGTCCTCGTCGGCCGCCAGGAATTCGTAGCTGCCCGCCGGCAGTTCGACGTCCCGCTTGCTGCCGCTGGATTGTACCTCCCAGGCCGCATCCGGCCCGGGCAGGGCAATCAGGTTCATGGACCAGGGGGTGATGAGCACGCCTACCCAGTCGCCGCGCCAGGACCGGAACCCTACCGCCTCCACGTCGAGGGCCGGGTTGAGGAGGCCGGCGCCGGCCATGCGGGTGGCGGCAATGCGGCGGAATACCTCTTCCAACTTGGCGGACGGGTTCTCCACCCTCACGCAACAGGAGCCCGGAGTAGATTCAAGCATTGCAGTGGGACATAAGGCGGCCGACGATGCCGAAATCGACACCTAAACAGGAAAACACGGGAAGTAAGAGCAGTTTGCTTGCACTGCAACATGATGCCCCCGGCACGTTTATTTGTCTCCCATGATTCGTGTAGGGATACACGGCATCAACTATATTCTTGATAATTTACTTTATATGTGTTGCTCTCTATATTGTTTTTATTGTGTTTATAACTAGCATCCGCCTTATATTTTTCTGAGTAAGGTACGCGAGCGTCGCTCTACTCTCCTACTCTCTCCGGATCTTCGATTCGATAGCCTTTGCCTCGCAACCAATGGCCATCGGGTCAAATCGGTTGATCGACTATGGGTGAAACTCACCCACCCTGCGCGCAGTCTACTGACACCTCACAGCCACAACCGCAGGGGCATTATTTCTGCGCATCAAGCCTTTTGTTGACGCCCGTGGCGCCGGTAATTAGCGTGCTGTCATTCCATCCTTCCGCTTGCCATGATCATGAATTTTCAGCGAAAACCAATCTTTGCCCTGCTAGGCGGAATGATGGTCGCCTCCCTGGCCCTGCTGTCGGCGGATACCGCTTGGAGCGAGGCCTCCAAGCAGAGCACGGTCAAGAAAGCCACTCCGCAGAAGGCGAAAGCCAAGGCCGCCACGCAGAGCAAGCGCCCGAAAGCCAGAACCGCCGCGCCCAAGCCATCCACGTCTACACCCGCCGCCGTCCAGGCTACCGCCGTTGCGGCGCCCGTGCAGGCCGCCATGCCGCCCGCCGCGCAGCCAGTTTCGCCGGGCATCCAGGCCCAGGCATCCGGCAATCCCTACCTGCCCGTGCCGCAGCCCACCACCTGGAATGCGCAAGCCACGAACACCACGGCCCCGGTCAATCCCTATTCGGCCCGTCCGCAAGTTCTAACGGCCGAGGCACCGACTCCCTGGTCCGTGCTGCCGACGCAAATACCCCGTTACAGCCCACCCACCTGGGTCAACCCGTTCCAGGGCTTCCAATTCCCCTTCCCGGCAGCCCCGACACCGTTCCCGGCGCCGCTAGCCGCCGTGCAGCCGGCCAGTCCTGCGCCACAGGCCGCCACGAACCCCTATCTGGCCTATCGCCTGCCGATCCTTCCGCCCACCCCCTGGACACCGCCCGCCGTCCAGATTCCCCAATTCCCGCCACCCGCCTGGAGCCAGCCTTATGCACCCCCGGCGGCGGTGGCGGCCGCCACTGTGGTACCCCCGGTTGCCGCGCAGCCTGCAGCAACTTTGCCGCCCTGGTGGAACAATCCCTATCTGGCTCATCTGCGTCCCGCCCACGCGGCTCAGGCTGCACGACAGCCCGAAGCCGTGAAGCCGCCGGTCTGGCCCACCTACTCCGCCCCCGCCCAGGTAGTGCCTCCCCAGTTCGCGGAGGTTGTGAAATCACCGGTCGCCCAGGCGCCCCTGCCACCGGTCAGCGTGCCCGCGAGCCCGCTACCGCAGGCCACCCCGGTCCAGTCCGCGCAGGCACCTCAGCCCGAGCCCGAGACGGCAGTTAGCACGTCTGTGGGGGGCATGCTGGAGAAACTCAAGTACGCGATCTTCCCCAACACGCCACCCTCGGGCCAGGCCATCCTGCCAACCATCAAGACGGTCTACCCGACGGGTGAGAAGCCCTTGAAAGTGTTGACTTTCAAGTGCCCCACCGAACTGGTTGGGGTCACTCCCCCGCCCACCGCCGCCCTGCATGAGGCGGTGAATCTGGCCTTCGATGGCATCAACAAGACCAATCTGCTGCCCTTCAACATGCAGCAGGTCTGCCAGTAAGCCTTAGCGTTCCGGGAACCGTCGCCCGAGGTAAAGGGACTGATTGGTCAGTCCCTTTTTCGTGTAAAACAGGGCATGGCACCCCGCGCCTCCCCCACCCTCCAGGTCATTGAACTGCCCATCGCCGGCATGACCTGCGCCGCCTGCTCGACGCGGCTGGAAAAAAACCTGAACCGGCTGCAGGGAGTGAGCGCCAGCGTCAACCTGGCCACGGAGAAGGCGCGGGTGGAATTCGATCCGGCCCTCTCCGACCCCGCCGCCATCGCCGAGCAGGTCCGCAAGACCGGCTTCTCGGTGCCGCCGCAGACCCTCGACCTGGCCATTTCCGGCATGACCTGCGCGGCCTGCTCCACACGTCTGGAGCGGGTGCTGAACCAGGTTCCGGGCGTCGAGGCGCGCATCAACCTGGCCACCGAGAAGGCCCGCCTGCGCTACACGCCGGGGCTGACCGGTCCGGACGATCTGGTCGCCGCGGTGGCCCGCGCCGGATTTACCGCCACCCCCATCACCGAAGCCAGCCAGGCCGAGGAAAAGGCACGCAAAGCCGCCGAGTACCGCAACGAGTTGCGCGTCTTCCTCATCGCCGCCCTCTTTACCCTGCCCCTGCTGGCACAGATGGCGCCGATGATGGCGGGTGCTCATCACGTCGAGTGGATGCCGCCCTGGCTGCAATGGCTGCTGGCCACGCCGGTGCAGTTCTGGGCCGGCCGCCGCTTTTACACCGGTGCCTGGAACAGCCTGCGCGGCGGCGGCGCCAACATGGACGTGCTGGTGGTCCTGGGCACCAGCGCCGCCTACTTCTTCAGCGTCGCGGTCATCCTGCTGGGGCTGGACAGCCACGTCTATTTCGAAGCCAGCGCCGCGGTGGTCACCCTGGTGCGCCTGGGCAAGCTGCTGGAGGCCCGCGCCAAGTCGAGGACTTCAGCGGCCATCGAGCAACTGGTGGGCCTGCAACCCCGCACCGCCTGGGTCGAGAAAGGCGGTGAAACCAGGGAGGTGGACGCGGCCCTCTTGCAGGTTGGCGACCTGGTGCGGGTGCGGGCCGGCGAGCGGGTGCCGGTGGACGGCTTGGTGCTGGACGGTGCCTCCAGCCTGGACGAAAGTCTGCTTACCGGCGAAAGCCTGCCGGTGGACAAGGCCGCGGGCGACACGGTGCACGCCGGCACCCAGAACCTCGATGGCAGCCTGCGCATCCGCGCCGAGGGCGTGGGCGCGCATACCCAGCTCATGGAGATCGTCCGCCTCACCGAGGCCGCGCAGGGCTCGAAGGCGCCCATCCAGAAGCTGGCGGACCGGATTTCCGGCGTTTTCGTACCGGCCGTGATCGGCCTCGCCCTGCTCACCTTCGCCGGCTGGTGGCTGGCCAGCGGCGACTTCACCGACAGCCTCATCCCCGCCGTCGCTGTGCTCGTCATTGCCTGTCCCTGCGCTCTGGGCCTGGCCACCCCCACGGCGGTGATGGTGGGCCTGGGGCGTGGCGCGCAACTGGGCATCCTGGTGCGCTCCGCGGAGGCCCTGGAACGGGCGGAAAAGCTCGCCGTGCTGGCCGTGGACAAGACCGGCACCCTCACCGAAGGCAAGATGGCCCTGGTGGGCCTGCAACCCGCGCCGGGCGTATCCGAGGACGAATTGCTGCGGCTTGCCGCCGCTCTGGAACAGGGCAGTACCCATCCCATCGCCGCCGCGCTTCTGCTCGCCGCGAAAGAACGGAGCATCGATTTTCCGCCCGTTTCCGGCTTCGAGAACCGGCCGGGCGAGGGTGTGGCCGGAGAAGTGGAAGGCCGTCATCTCCGGCTGGGTGCGGCCGTTACGGATCTGGAACGCGCGGGCCTGAACGGCGCCCTCTCCCCCAGCCCCGTCCACGGACGGCTTTGCACAGCCGTCCGGCTGCGGCGGCGGCAAGCGATGCTTGCCGAATTCCCGCCTTCGCCCCCCGCAAGCGAGGGAGGGGTGAGCGGCAGCGCGGGAGAGGGAGGGGTCGAGGAGAGGATGGCGGGCGGCGCCGGCGTCACCTCCATCCATCTGTCCGAAAACAGCAAACCGCTTGGACGCCTGGACCTCTCCGACCGCCTGCGCCCCACCTCGGTCGCGGCCCTGGCCCGGCTCCAGACTCTCGGCATCACCCCAATCATGCTCACTGGCGACCACCAGGACACCGCCGCCGCCATCGCCCGGCAAGCCGGCATCGCCGACTTCCGCGCCCGCGTGAAACCCCAGGACAAGGCCGCCGCCGTGTCCGCGCTGAAAAGCCATGGCCGGCTGGTGGGGATGGCCGGCGACGGCGTCAATGACGCTCCCGCCCTGGCAGCCGCCGACGTCAGCTTCGCCATGGCCGGCGGCAGTGACATCGCCCTGGAAGCGGCCGACATCACCCTCATGCGCGCCGATCTGAACGGTGTCGCCGATGCGGTGGCCCTGTCCCGCGCGGTCATGGCCAAGATCCGCCAGAACCTGTTCTTCGCCTTCTTCTACAACGTCCTCGCCCTGCCACTGGCGGCCCTGGGCTATCTCAACCCGGTCATCGCCGGGGCGGCCATGGCCCTGTCCTCGGTGTCGGTGGTGAGCAATTCGCTGCTGCTCAAGCGCTGGCGGCCAAAGTAAGGTCTGATTCACGAACGGCCGGAACTGTCGCGCACTTTCTGCGACGACAGATGACCCAGGCGCCCTCCCCCAGGCCGGTTCAGC
This sequence comes from bacterium, assembly GCA_009772925.1. Lineage (GTDB taxonomy): Bacteria > Pseudomonadota > Gammaproteobacteria > Burkholderiales > Thiobacillaceae > PFJX01. The sequence goes on along the minus strand of WOUQ01000008.1, from coordinate 124,237 downwards.
GCCCCGTTTTCAGAAGGTAGGTGATGACACCCAGGCAGCCGAGCAGCAAGGCCATGAACAGACGGGCTAGCCAGGCATAACGGCGGCCCAGTTGGTCCGGGGGCAGGTTGCTGATGAGGTACGGGCGGCCATTCCGCGGCTTGGACAGGGTATGCCGCGTGGATTCCGCGCGCAGTTCGGCATGCCGGCGGGCGATCTCGCGGCGCGCGGCCTGGCGCGCCAGCATCCATTCCTTGGGGCTGATGGTGCCGTCGCCGTCCAGGTCGAAGCGCCGGCGCAGTTCTTCCTGGTCCTGCTTCCACTCGGCCAGCAGATCGCCCTCGTCGACGCGCGCATTCAATACCTGCTGTTCCGGCCGCAGGCTGTCGAAGGCACCGAGGGCGTAGAGCCGGTCATCCTTCAGCAGTACCCATTCGGTATGGCGCAGGTCGCCCTGGCGGCGTACTTCCTTGCGCGTGGTTTCGATGTGGGCGCCAGCGGGGTAGACGATGCAGCGGCCGCTGGCATCCCGGAGGTCGAAGGCCAACTCGCTCTCCGCGCTGTCCACGTGCCGCCATTTGTCGCCCTCGCGACGCTCCAGCAGATAGCGATACCAAACACAGGGCAACTGGCTGTGCGGGGTGAGAAGTTGCACGTCGTCATGTGCCTGGGCCTGGCCGTGCAGTTCGACGTAACCCTGGGCGGCGGAGGCGACGCGCGAGGTGGGGGTGTCGGCGATGGCGCGGGCGATGCGCTGTGCGCGCAGCCAGCCGAACAGGTTTAGGGCGGCGGCGATGCCCAGGACCAGCGTCCAGACCTTGGCGTCGCCCAGTTGCAGGGCGAAACCCAGCAAGGCCGCCTGGGCGATGAACAGGATGGAATAAAAGCGGCCGCGCCAGGCCCGCAGTATGGACATGGCCGGACGCGGGGGCTCAGGCCTGGGCGTTGCCGCCTGCGAACAGGGCCTTCACGTCGACGTCCTTGAGGTCCGAGGCCGGGAAGCTGAGCAGGGGACGCAGGGCGAAGCCGAACAGGCGGGCGACGAAGTTGTCCGGGAACTGCTCGACCCGCACGTTGTGGACATTGACGCTCTCGTTGTAGAACTCGCGCCGGTCGGCAATGGCTTCCTCCAGGCCGGTGATGCGGGCCATGAGCTGGTTGAACTGCTCGTTGGCGCGCAGTTCCGGATAGGCCTCGACCACCGCGAAGATCTGGCCCAGGCCAGCGCGCAGGGCGCTTTCGGCGAGCCCCAGGGCGGGGATGTCCTGGGCCTGGCTGGCGGCCTGCACGCGGGCGCGCGCCTCGGTCACCTTCTGCAGGGTGTCCTGCTCGAACTGCTTGTACTGGCGGCAGGCTTCCACCAGCTTGGGCAACTCGTCGTGGCGCTGCTTGAGCAGCACGTCGATGTTCGACCAGGCCTTGGAAACGTTGTGCTTGAGCTGCACCAGGGCGTTGTAGATCACCACGCCGTAGATCAGCAGGATGACGACCAGGGTCCAGAAGATGATGGCGGTGGACATGTTGTTTCCTCCTTTGACCGTGGATTATCGGCACGTACCGCCACGGCTTGAGGCGGGCGGCGCCGGCTGCGTGGCGGATAGGTCCGGGATGGGGGCGCTCAGTCTTCTTCCGAGTCCAGCACCGGCTGCAGGCCCGACAGCTTCTCGCCCTCGCCCAGATTGATGAGGGTGACGCCCATGGTGGAGCGGCCGGCCGCGCGGATTTCCTTGACCCGGGTGCGGATCAGCACGCCGCCGGTGGTGATGAGCATGACCTCGTCGTCCGACTCCACCAGCACCGCGCCCACCACCTTGCCGTTGCGCGCCGAGGTGGAGATGGCGATGACGCCCTGGCCGCCGCGGCCGTGCTTGGAGTATTCGCCCACCGGGGTGCGCTTGCCGTAGCCGTTCTCGGTGGCGGCCAGCACCTGCTGTTCGTCGTTTTCCGTGACCAGCAGGGCGATCACCTCGGCGCCGGCGGGCAGCTTGATGCCGCGCACGCCGCGGGCCAGACGGCCCATGGAGCGCACCTCTTCCTCATCGAAGCGGTTGGCCTTGCCCTCGTCGGAGAACAGCATGATCTGCTGCATGCCGTTGGTGATGGCGACGCCCACCAGATGGTCGCCCTCGTCCAGGTTGACGGCGATGATGCCGGCGCTGCGCGGGCGGGAGAAATCGGAAAGCGGGGTCTTCTTGACCGTGCCCAGGGCGGTGGCCATGAACACGTAGTGCTGATCGTCGAACTCCTTCACCGGCAGGATGGCGGTGACCTTCTCGTTCTCCTCCAGCTTGAGCAGGTTGACGATGGGCTTGCCCCGCGCCGCGCGGCCGCCCTGCGGCACCTCGTAGACCTTGAGCCAGAACATGCGGCCCCGGCTGGTGAAGCAGAGAATGTAGTCGTGGGTGTTGGCAATGAACAGGTTGTCGATGAAATCCTCTTCCTTGGTGCCCGCCGCCATCTTGCCCCGGCCGCCACGCTTCTGGGTGCGGTATTCGTCGAGAACCTGGGCCTTGATGTAGCCAGTGCTAGAGAGGGTCACCACCACATCCTGCGGCGTGATGAGGTCTTCCATGGACATTTCCTGTGCATGGACGACGATCTCGGAACGGCGCTTGTCGCCAAAGGCGGCTTTGATTTCTGCCAGTTCGGTGGCGATGATCTCGGTGACCCGCTCGGGCTTGTCGAGGATGTCCAGCAGGTCGGCGATGCGCTCCATGACCTCGCCGTATTCGCCGACGATCTTGTCCTGCTCCAGGCCGGTGAGGCGCTGCAGGCGCAGATCCAGGATGGCCTGGGCCTGGACTTCGGTGAGGAAGTAACCCTGCTTGTGCAGACCGAACTCGGGCGCCAGGTCCTGGGGCCGGAAGGCGTCGGTCTTGGGCCCCAGCAGATCGCCGGCGGCGCGGATCAGCATGTCTTCCACCACCTTCGAGCGCCAGGGCCGCGACAGCAGGGCGGCCTTGGCTTCCGGCGGGGTGGCGCTGGCCTTGATCAGGGCGATGATCTCGTCGACGTTGGCCAGGGCCACGGCCAGGCCTTCGAGGATGTGGCCGCGGTCGCGGGCCTTCTTCAGCTCGAACTGGGTGCGCCGGGTCACCACCTCGCGGCGGTGCTTGAGGAAGGCTTCCAGGAACTGCTTCAGGTTCAACAGACGCGGCTGGCCGTCCAGCAGGGCCACCATGTTCATGCCGAAGGTGTCCTGCATCTGCGTCTCTTTGTACAGATTGTTCAGGATCACTTCCGGCACTTCGCCGCGCTTCAACTCGATGACCACACGCATGCCGGACTTGTCCGACTCGTCGCGGATCTCGCTGATGCCTTCCAGGCGCTTCTCGCGCACCAGCTCGCCGATCTTGGCGCACAGGTTGGCCTTGTTCACCTGATAGGGCAGCTCGTCGATGATCACCGACTGGCGGCCGCCGGCCTTGTCGATGTCCTCGAAATGGCACTTGGCGCGCATCACCACGCGGCCGCGGCCGGTGCGGTAGCCGTCCTTCACGCCCGCCGTGCCATAGATGATGCCGGCGGTGGGGAAATCGGGGGCGGGGACGATGTCGATCAGGTCTTCGATGTCGATGAACGGATCGCGCAGCACCGCCAGGCAGGCATCGACGATCTCGTTCATGTTGTGGGGCGGGATGTTGGTCGCCATGCCCACGGCAATGCCGGTGGAGCCGTTCACCAGCAGGTTGGGAAACTTGGCCGGCAGGATCAGGGGTTCCTGCTCCGAACCGTCGTAGTTGGGGCCGAAGTCGACGGTCTCCCTGTCGATGTCGGCCAGCAGTTCGTGGGCCAGCTTGGCCATGCGGATTTCTGTGTAACGCATGGCGGCGGCGTTGTCGCCGTCCACGGAACCGAAGTTGCCCTGGCCGTCCACCAGGGGGTAGCGCAGGGAGAAGTCCTGGGCCATACGCACGATGGTGTCGTACACCGCCGTGTCACCGTGGGGGTGGTATTTACCGATAACGTCGCCGACCACGCGGGCGGATTTCTTGTAGGCCTTGTTCCAGTCGTTGTTCAGCTCGTGCATGGCGAACAGCACGCGCCGGTGCACCGGCTTCAAGCCATCACGCACGTCCGGCAGTGCCCGGCCGACGATCACGCTCATGGCGTAATCGAGGTAGGAGCGGCGCATCTCCTCTTCCAGGCTGACCGGGAGCGTCTCTTTGGCGAACTGGTTTTCCATGGGGGAAGCGGTCTCTTTAAGGAGTTGTTATGGTGGGCAAAAATCCGCGCGATTTTAGCACGTACCCCCCCTGCAACCCCCGGAAAAGTGACTCGAAACCCGCCTTGCCGGTAGCATTGCCCCCCTTCCCGCCCGTCCGGAGCCCGCCATGAGCCCACCGCCCGACCCGCACGCCGATCTGCGCATCGATGCCGGCTGGATCGTGCCGGTGCGACCGAGCGGCCGGGTCCTGGAGCAGCACAGCCTGCTGCTGCGCGACGGCCGCATCGCCGCGCTGGCGCCGACTTCCCAGGCCGATGCCTGGAAGGTGGCCGAACGCCTGCGCCTGCCGGGCCATGTCCTCATGCCCGGCCTGGTCAACCTGCACACGCACGCGGCCATGAACCTGCTACGCGGTTACGCCGACGACCTGCCGCTGATGAGCTGGCTGACGCAACACATCTGGCCGGCCGAGGGCCGCCACGTATGCGCCGATTTCGTGCGCGACGGCACCCGTCTGGCCTGCTTGGAAATGCTGGAAGGCGGCATCACCTGTTTCAACGACATGTACTTCTTTCCGGAAGCGGCGGTGGAAGCGGCGGTGGAAACCGGCATGCGCATCGCCGCCGGCATCATCGTGCTGGATGCGACCACCCCCTACGCCGCCGACCCGGACGACTATCTGGGCAAGGGCCTGGCGGTGCGGGATACGTGGCGGGACCATGAACTGGTCCGTTTCTGCCTGGCTCCGCACGCACCCTACAGCGTGGGCGACCGGGCACTGGAGAAGGTCGTCACCTATGCCGCCCAGTTGGACCTGCCGGTGCACATGCACGTCCACGAAACCGAGGACGAGATCCGCCACAGCCTGCAGCACCACGGCCTGCGCCCCCTCGCCCGGCTCCGGGGCCTGGGCCTGCTGGGGCCGAATCTGACGGCGGTGCACGCAGTGCATGTGAGCGAAGAGGAGATCGACACGCTGGCCACCCACGGCTGCCACGTCGCCCACTGCCCCGCCTCCAATCTCAAGCTGGCCAGCGGCTTCGCGCCGGTGGCCAGGCTGCTGGCGGCGGGCGTCAACGTCGGCATCGGCAGCGACGGCGCGGCCAGCAACAACCGCCTGGACCTGTTCGCGGAAATGCGCCTGGCCGCGCTGCTGGCGAAGGGCGTGGCGGGCGACCCGGCCGTGCTGCCGGCGCACCGTGCGCTGGAAATGGCCACCCTGGCGGGCGCCCGCGCCCTCGGACTGGACGATCGCATCGGCTCCCTGGAGGTCGGCAAGTCGGCCGACGTGGTGGCGGTGGATCTGGCGGCGCTGCGCAGCCAGCCCTGTTACGACCCGGTCTCCCAACTGGTCTACTGCGCCGGACGGGAACAGGTGAGCCATGTCTGGGTCAACGGCCGGGCCGTCGTCGCCGGCGGGCAAAGCATACGGGTGGATGCCTCGGAGGCCCTGGCCCGAGCCCACGCCTGGCGCGAACGCATCGCCGGCCGACATTGAGCGCCGGAGGGCGCCGTCAGCCGTTTCGCGTCATGCCTCGCGCCACTGCCCGGACGCCAGTCCTTGCAGGGTGTAATCGCCGATGGCAGCGCGAACCAGGCGCAAGGTGGGAAATCCGGCCTTGGCGGTCATGCGCCGTACCTGGCGGTTCTTGCCTTCAAGCAGGACCAGCTCGATCCAGGTGGTGGGAATGGCCTTGCGGAATCGCACCGGCGGATCGCGCGGCCAGAGCTGCGTCGGCTCGTCCATCAGGCGGACGCGCGCCGGTAGGCTGATGAAATCACCCAGGTCCATGGGCCGGCGCAGAGGCTCAAGGTCGGTGTCGTCCGGCGCCCCCTCGACCTGGGCCCAGTAAGTTTTGGGCAGCTTGTGGCGTGGATCGGCCAGCCGATGCTGTAGCGCACCATCGTCGGTTAGAATCAGCAGGCCTTCACTATCCGCATCCAGGCGCCCCGCCGCGTACACCCCCGGTATCGGGATGAATTCCTTGAGCCCCGGATGTCCGTCCTCGGACGTGAACTGGCTCAATACGCCATAAGGTTTGTTGAACAGGAGAATGCGGGCCATCAGCGGTTTTTTCGTATCTCGACCAGGAGTCATCGTGAGCAGCCACATCCAGAAGCCGCAAGCCGGCGAGAAAATCACCGTCAATGCCGATTTTTCCCTGAACGTGCCGGACCGGCCGATTATCCCCTTCATCGAAGGCGACGGCACCGGCGTGGACATCACTCCGGTCATGCGCGCGGTGCTGGACGCCGCCGTCGAGAAGGCCTACGGCGGCAAGCGCAGGATCGAGTGGATGGAGGTCTACGCCGGCGAGAAGGCCACCAAGGTCTATGGCGCGGATAGCTGGCTTCCGGACGAGACCGTCGCGGCGGTGCGGGAATACGTGGTGTCCATCAAGGGCCCGCTGACCACCCCCACCTCCGGCGGCATCCGCTCCCTCAACGTGGCCCTGCGCCAGATGCTGGACCTCTACGTCTGCCTGCGCCCGGTGCGCTATTTCGACGGCGTGCCCTCGCCGGTCAAGGCCCCGGAAAAAGTGGACATGGTCATCTTCCGCGAGAATACCGAGGACATCTATGCGGGCGTGGAGTGGGAGGCTGGTTCCGCCGAAGTGAAAAAAGTCCTGGAGTTCCTGCAAAAGGAAATGGGCGTCAAGAAGATCCGCTTCCCCGAGTCTTCCGCCATCGGCATCAAGCCGGTTTCCGTGGAAGGCTCCGAGCGCCTGATCCGCCGCGCCATCCAGTACGCCATCGACAACCAGCGCAAATCGGTGACCCTGGTGCACAAGGGCAACATCATGAAGTTCACCGAGGGCGGATTCAAGAAATGGGGCTACGAACTGGCCCTCCGCGAATTCGGCGGCGAACTGCTGGACGGCGGCCCCTGGGTGAAACTGCCGAATGGCATCGTGGTGAAGGATGTCATCGCCGACGCCTTCCTGCAGCAGATCCTGCTGCGGCCCGAGGACTACGACGTCATCGCCACCATGAACCTGAACGGCGATTACATCTCCGACGCCCTGGCGGCGGAGGTCGGCGGCATCGGCATCGCCCCCGGCGCCAACCTGTCCGACAGCGTGGCCATGTTCGAGGCCACCCACGGCACCGCACCCAAGTACGCGGGCAAGGACTACGTCAACCCCGGCTCCATCATCCTGTCCGGAGAAATGATGTTGCGCCACATGGGCTGGGTTGAAGCCGCGGACAGGATTCTGAAGGGCATGGACGGCGCCATCCGCGGCAAACAGGTGACCTACGACTTCGCCCGATTGATGGACGGCGCGACGCAGATCCCCTGCTCCGCGTTCGGCAGGGAAATCATTCGCTGGATGGATTAAGGCGCTTGTCGCCTCGGGGCGGGAGATCCACCCCGAGGTGGTGCAGCAGGCCGATCAACTCGTCGGCGATGGGACCCAGTTCTTCCTTCTGGCGTTCCAGGCCCGCAAGCAGATGCGCAAGTTCGCTCCCCGGCGCTTTGCCCGGTGTCACGTCAATGGGTGGAACCTGATGGGGGGTGTTCATCTGGCCTCTCCTGCGCCAACGTCTTGTTTGACGTATAGCACAGGGGGCCGGGGTTGGCGGGCGGCAATGGCCCCGCCCGCCGAAAAACCGGATTACACCGGCACCGACTCTTACATCGGCTGGATATTGGAGGCTTGTTTGCCCTTGGGACCATCCACCACATCGAAGGTCACACGCTGGTTTTCCTTCAGGCTCTTGAAGCCTTTGCTCTGAATGGCGGAAAAGTGGGCAAACACGTCGTCACCACCGCCGTCCGGGGTGATGAAGCCGAAGCCTTTTGAATCGTTGAACCATTTCACAGTGCCAGTGGCCATCTAAACTGCTCCTAAGCAAAACAAAACAATTGACCCGTTCAGCCCGGAAAAAAGCGCTCCGCCGCCAAACGGCGGCTTTTTACCCGGCAAATATCCATTCCGTCAATCGGCTTGAAAAAAATCTTCACGCCGCCACAATCAATTCCACAGCGCATCGGCTCGCAACCATGGCAGTCAGGCATCTCGAACAATTGGACTCGGGCACGGAATTAAGCGTCCGCCCGCCGCCACCGCTATATAAGGTTTTGCTTCTTAATGACGATTTCACGCCCATGGATTTCGTCATCGGCGTGCTGCAGCGTTTTTTTCTCATGGACCGTGAACAAGCCACACGGGTCATGCTCAAAGTGCATAATGAGGGTGCGGGGTTGGCTGGCGTCTACCCCCGCGACGTGGCGGAAACCAAGGTGCGACAGGTGACGGATCATGCGCGCGAACACCAGCACCCACTGCAGTGCGTGATGGAGGAAAACGAATGATCGCCCAGGAGTTGGAAGTCAGTCTGCACATGGCCTTCATGGACGCCAGGCAGAAACGCCACGAATTCATCACCGTGGAGCATCTGCTGCTGGCCATGCTCGACAATCCCTCGGCGGCGGAAGTGCTGCGGGCCTGCACGGCGAATATCGAGGACCTGCGCAAGAAGCTGGCCGATTTCATCGAGCGTCATACACCGCGAGTGCCTGGCGAGGCCGACGTCGACACCCAGCCCACTCTGGGTTTCCAGCGCGTCATCCAGCGCGCCATCCTGCATGTGCAATCCTCCGGCAAGAAGGAGGTCACCGGCGCCAACGTACTGGTGGCCATTTTCGGCGAGAAGGATTCCCACGCCCTGCACTTTCTGTCCCAGCAGGGCCTCAGCCGGCTCGATGTGGTCAACTTCATCTCGCACGGCATCGCCAAGACGCCCCAGGAATCCTCCGCCGGAGCCCGTGGCGACAGCGCGGGCGAGGCACAGGAAGGCGAGGATAAGGCCGCCTCGCCGCTGGAATCCTTCACCAACAATCTCAACGCGCTGGCCCTGTCCGGCAAGATCGACCCCCTCATCGGCCGTGATCTGGAACTGGAACGGGTGATCCAGACCCTGTGCCGCCGGCGCAAGAACAATCCGCTGCTGGTGGGCGAGGCCGGCGTCGGCAAGACCGCCATCGCGGAAGGCCTGGCGCGGCGCCTGGTCGAACACAATGTGCCAGAGATTCTCGAAGGCTCGACGGTCTATGCCCTGGACATGGGCGCCCTGCTCGCCGGCACCAAGTACCGGGGGGATTTCGAACAGCGCATGAAGGCCGTCATCAAGCAACTGGCCGGCAATCCCAAGGCCATTCTGTTCATCGACGAGATCCATACCGTCATCGGTGCCGGCGCGGCTTCCGGCGGCACCCTGGACGCGTCCAATCTGTTGAAGCCCGCCTTGTCGGCCGGGCAGTTGCGCTGCATCGGCGCCACGACCTATACCGAGTTTCGCGGCATCTTCGAGAAGGACCACGCCCTCTCCCGCCGTTTCCAGAAGATCGACGTGAAAGAACCCTCCGTCGAGGAGACCGTGCAGATTCTCAAGGGCCTGAAATCCCGCTTCGAGTCGCACCACGGCGTCAAATACACGCAGGGTGCCCTGTCCACCGCGGCCGAACTGTCCGCCCGCTACATCAACGACCGCCATCTGCCGGACAAGGCCATCGACGTCATCGACGAGGCCGGCGCCGCCCAGCGCATCCAGCCCAAGTCCAAGCAAAAGAAGGTCATCACACCCAAGGAGATCGAGGATATCGTCGCCAAGATCGCCCGGGTGCCGGCGAAGACCGTCGCCAACGACGAGCGCAACGCCCTGAAGAGCCTGGACCGCGACCTGAAGGCCGTGGTGTTCGGCCAGGACAAGGCCATCGACGCCCTCTCCGCGGCCATCAAGATGTCCCGCTCGGGCCTCGGCAATCCAGCCAAACCCATCGGTTCCTTCCTCTTCTCCGGCCCCACCGGCGTCGGCAAGACCGAGGTCGCGCGGCAACTCGCCTACACCCTGGGCGTCGAACTGATCCGCTTCGACATGTCGGAGTACATGGAACGCCACGCGGTCTCCCGCCTCATCGGCGCGCCACCCGGCTATGTCGGTTTCGAGCAGGGTGGCCTGCTCACCGAGGCCATTACCAAGAACCCCTACGCGGTATTGTTGCTGGACGAGATCGAGAAGGCCCATCCGGACATCTTCAACGTGCTGCTGCAGGTCATGGACCACGGCACCCTGACCGACAACAACGGGCGCAAGGCCGACTTCCGCAACGTGGTCATCATCATGACCACCAACGCCGGCGCCGAGGCCATGAACAAGACCGGCATCGGCTTCACCCTGGCTTCGAAGGCCGGCGACGAGATGGCGGAGATCAAGCGGCTGTTCACGCCGGAATTCCGCAACCGGCTGGATGCCACCATCTCCTTCGCCTCGCTCACCGAGGAAGTCATCCTGCGCGTGGTGGACAAGTTCCTCATGCAACTGGAGGAACAACTCAACACCAGAAAGGTGGAAGCCCACTTCACCGACGGACTCCGCGCCTGGCTGGCGAAGAAGGGCTTCGATCCCCTGATGGGTGCGCGGCCCATGTCGAGGTTGATCCAGGACAGCCTCCGCAAGGCCCTTGCCGACGAACTGTTGTTCGGCCGACTGAGCGAGGGGGGCGAGGTAACGCTGGACGTCGACGAAGACGGGACCCTCCATCTGCAGTTCAGCTCTGAACTCGAACCCGCCTGATGCGGCGGGCACACGCAAAACGGGCACACCAGTGCCCGTTTTGCGTTTCAGGCGGCGGCCCGGAACAACCTGAAGAAATTCGCGGTGGTGGCCGCCTCCACCGCCTCCAGCGAAATCCCGCGCAAGCGGGCGATTTCCTCGGCCACGTGGCGCACGTAGGCGGGCTCGTTGCGCCGCCCGCGATGCGGCACCGGGGCGAGGTAGGGTGCGTCGGTCTCGATCAGCAGGCGGTCCAGCGACACCCGCCGGGCCACCTCCTTCAACTCCAGGGCATTCTTGAAACTGACGATGCCGGAGAAGGAAATGTAGAACCCCATGTCCAGGGCGGCTTGCGCCACCTCCCAGGATTCGGTGAAACAGTGCATCACCCCGCCGGCCTGGTCCGCGCCCTCCTCCTGCATGATGGCCAGGGTGTCGGCGGCGGCATTACGGGTATGGATGATGAGGGGCTTGCCCGCCCGACGGGCGGCGCGGATGTGGACCCGGAAGCGTTGCCGCTGCCAGTCCACCTCCTCGCGTCGCATGCGGTAGTAATCCAGGCCGGTTTCGCCGATGGCCACCACCTTGGGCAGGCCGGCGAGTTCCACCAGTTCCTCGACACCGGGTTCGCGGCCCTCGTCATGGTCGGGATGCACGCCCACCGAGGCGAACAGGTTGCCATGGGCGCGGGCCAGGTCCAGTACCCGTGGCAGGTTTTCCAGGTTCACGGCCACGCACAGGGCATGCCCCACGCCGGCCTCGGCCATGCGCGCCAGCAGGGGCTCCACCCCTTCCTGGAAATCGGGGAAATCGATGTGGCAGTGGGAATCGACGAACATTTTTTAAGCGGGTAGCTCGTAGCCGGTAGCTTGTAGCCGTATTTTTCCGCGCCTGCGGCGCGCAATAAAAGCCACCCGCTACGAGCTACCAGCTACAAGCTGCACCTCAATCACATCGTATGCGTCAGGCGGGTCGACTTCATGGCGTTGCCGAGTATGCCCTCGATCTTGTGGCGCACCGACACGGCGCCCTCGCTCTCGTCGAACTGCACGCCTATGCCCTGCTGGCGGTTGCCCTGGGCGCCGGAAGGCGTGATCCAGACCACCTTGCCGGAAACCGGTAACTTGTTGGGCTCGTCCATGAGGGTCAGCAACATGTAGACCTGGTCGCCCATCTGATAGGGCCGATTGGTCGGGATGAACAGGCCACCGCCCTTGATGTAGGGCATGTAGGCGGCGAACAGGGCGGAACGTTCCTTGATGGCCAGGGAAAGCATGCCCGCCCGGCCGGATTGCTGACGCGCGCTATCGCTCATGGGTTGCCTCGCGTGACCTGGATGTAGCGGATGAGCCAGGATTCTAGCAACAACTGGGCGTTCAACGGGTGGCGCAACCAGCGCGCCGCCTCGGTGATCTCGCGCTGGAAGTCGAGCAGGGCCGACAGTTCCGCATGGGCGCCCAGTCGCCGCAGGACTCCCGCGCGTCCTGAAAAGTAGCGGCCGTTTCCGGCCAGGCGCAGGACCAGCATGTCGTGCATCCAGCGGGCCAGCCAGCCCCAGCAGTCGGCCAGGGCGTCCTTGTAGGCCAGGGCCAGATCGCTGGCCTCGAGCGCTTCCGGCGCGGCCAGTGCGTCGAGGAAGGACTCCATGCGGGCACGCCGCTCCGCGTCGGCGTATTCCAGGGCGCGCAAGGGCGCCCCGCCGGCTTCGGCCAGCGCCGCCTCGGGCTCGTCGATGCGCGCCAGGCGCAGCCATTCCAGGGCCTCCGCGGCGGGTGGCGGCATCACCGCCACCTGGCGGCAGCGTGAAAGCACGGTGGCCGGCAGGCGTCCCGGCTGATGCGATACCAGCAGGAGCAGCACGCGCGGCGGCGGTTCCTCCAGCGTCTTCAGCAAGGCGTTGGCGGCCGCGGCATTCATGTACTCCGCCGGATGGATCACCGCGCTGCGCCAGCCACCGCGATGCGCGGTGAGACCGAGGAATTCCGTGATGCCGCGCACCGCTTCGACACTGATCTGCCGGCTGGCCTTCTTCACCACCTTGCCGGCGTCGTCGGTTTCCTCTTCCTGAGGTTCCACCAGACGGAAATCCGGGTGATTGCCCTGAGCGAACCAGTTGCAGGCATCGCACTGCCCGCAAGGTCCCTCCCCGCTTGGGGATTCACACAACACCCAGGCCGCAAGATCGAGGGCCAGGTCACGCTTGCCGACGCCGGCCCGGCCATGCAGCAGCAAAGCGTGCGGCAGGCGCTCGCGGTCGCCGCCCAGGCGCTCGAACAGAGCCCGGTTCCAGGGATGGATCATGGCAGCGACTCCAGAATCGCCAGCAACTGGGCGCGCACCGCCTCCAGGCCTTGGCCGCCGTCCACCACGCGGATGCGCTCGGGGTGTCGCTCGGCCCGGCGCAGATAAGTCGCGCGCACGCGCGCGTGGAAGTCCGCCTGTTCCCGCTCGAAGCGGTCCGGCGAACGGGCCGTCGCCAAGCGGCGCGCAGCGATTTCGGTGGGCAGGTCGAACAGCAAGGTCAGATCGGGCTGCAGATCGGCATGCACCCATGCCTCCAGCATCTCCAGCCTGGCCTCGGGCAGGCCCCTGCCGCCGCACTGGTAGGCGAAACTGGCATCGGTGAAACGGTCCGAGATAACCACCTCGCCCGCCGCCAGGGCTGGCCGGATGATCCGCTCGATGTGCTCGAGGCGGGCGGCGAACATGATCAAAGCCTCGGTCTCCGCGTGCATGGGTTCGTGCAGCACGATCTCCCGCAGCTTCTCGCCGACCGGCGTGCCGCCCGGCTCCCGCGTCATGCGCACCTCGCGGCCGTGGCTGCGGAACCACGTCGCCAGCCATTCCAGATGGCTGCTCTTGCCGGCGCCGTCGACGCCTTCCAGGGTGAGAAACATGCCCTTCATGTGGGTGTCCTAGCGTCTCTGGTAGCGGTTCACCGCCCGGTTGTGGGCGTTCAGGTTTTCCGAGAACACATGCAGGCCATTGCCCATGGAAACGAAATACAGATAGCGGGTCTGCTCCGGGTGCAGCGCCGCGCGCAGGGCGGCGGCCCCTGGCAGGGCGATGGGGGTCGGCGTCAGGCCAGCACGCGTATAGGTGTTGTAGGCGGTATCCGTCTGCAGATCGACCTTGCGCAGATTGCCGTCGAAGCGCGCACCCAGGCCATAGATCACGGTGGGGTCGGTCTGCAGGCGCATGCCGATGCGCAGGCGGTTGACGAACACGGAGGCGATCTGCGGGCGTTCTTCCGGCGCTCCGGTTTCCTTCTCGATGATGGAGGCCATGATCAGGGCCTCGTACGGCGAGGCATAGGGCAGGCCGCCGGCGCGCAGCGGCCACTCCTCCTCCAGCAGTTTGCGCATCGCGCGATGCGCGCGCCGATAGATGGCCAGGTCGGAACTGCCGGCGTCGAAGAAATAGGTATCGGGAAGGAACCAGCCCTCGGGATGCTCCACCTCGGCCCCCACGGCCTTCAGCAGATCGACTTCGGACAGGCCCGCGGTGTCCTGCCGCAAGCCGGGATGGGCCTCGATGGCGCGGCGCATCTCGGCGAAAGTCCAGCCCTCGACGAAGGTGATCTTCTGCAGCACGGTCTCCCCGGCGGTGATCTTGCGCAACAGATCCAGCGGACTGACCGGCGCTTCCAGGGCATAACCGCCCGCCCGGATGTCGCCGGCCATGCCGCGCATGCGCGCGATGAGGACGAAGGCTTCGGGCCGCTCGAGGGCGCCTGCCGCGCGCAGAACCTCGCTGGCGGCGCGCAGGCTGGCACCACGCTCGATGGAGAAGGCCAGCGGATAGGCGGCGCCGCCACCGAGCATTGGCGTGACGGCGTAGTACAGCAGCCAGCCGGCCGCGGCGAGGACGACGAGTAGCGCGAGCAGAATGAGCCGACGGATCAATCTAAGCATCCAGCAACTCGCGCAGACGGGGGCTGACGACAGGCGTCTCCCAGATCTTCTCCTCCAGCCTGGCCACCCGCCGCAGACCGGTCAGGCTGTTGGTCAGCATGACTTCTTGCGCCTGCCAGAGGTCGTCGAGGACATACTCGCCCTCGTGCACTGCGATGCCTGCCGAGGCGGCGCGGCGCAGCAGGCGGCCGCGGCTCACTCCGGCGACGCCACAGCCACGCAAGGCAGGGGTGTGCAGGCCATCGTCCCGCCAGAAGAACAGGTTGCTCGAGACGCCGCAGACGAGTCGTCCGTCGCGGTCCAGCAGGATGCCTTCGTCGATGTCGGCGTCGTCCCATTCCGCCCGCGCCAGGACCTGTTCGAGGCGGTTGAGATGCTTGATGCCGGCCAAGGCGGGCTGCCAGGCCAGGCGCAAGTCGCATACGCGCGCCCGGATGTTGTCGCGCGGCAAGGCGTGGGGGTCGGGCCAGCAGGCGAGGATGCGGGTGCCGCAGGCCGGAGATGGCGGACGATAGCCGCGCGGCCCCTCGCCGCGCGTCAGCGTGATGCGCAATACGCCCCAGGCCGGCAGCGGCGCCAAGTCCGACAGATCGCGTTCCAGCGTGTCGCGGCTGGGGCAATCCAGGCGCAGGCGGGCGCAATCCTCGGCCAGCCGGGCCAGATGCTCGTCCCACCAGCGGGGCTGCCCGGCCTCGATGCGCAGCGTGCGAAACACCCCGTCGCCATAGCCCAGGCCCCGGTCCAGCGCGCTGACGTGGCCAACCGCCTCGCCGTTGACGAGGATGCGGGGAGCCACTTCAGCGGCGGGTGCCATCGAGCCGCCCGATGGCCGGGCTCACACCTTGCGGAAGATCAGGGTGCCGTTGGTGCCGCCGAAACCGAAGTTGTTCTTCAGGGCGACGTCGATCTTCATGGCGCGGGCGAAATTGGCGCAGTAGTCCAGGTCGCACTCGGGATCCTGCGAAAAGATGTTGATGGTGGGCGGCGAGACCTGGTGATGCACGGCCAGCGCGGTGAATACCGATTCAAGGCCGCCAGCGCCACCGAGCAGGTGGCCGGTCATGGATTTCGTGGAATTGACCACGAGATTGCGCGCGGCCTCGCCGAAGGCCAGCTTGATGGCCTCGGTCTCGTTCTTGTCGCCCAGGGGCGTGGAAGTGCCGTGGGCGTTGATGTATTGCACCTCGTCGGCGTTCACCCCGGCATCGCGCAGGGCGTTGAGCATGGAACGCTTGGGGCCGTCCGTGTCCGGCGCGGTCATGTGGAAGGCGTCGCCGCTCATGCCGAAACCGGAGATTTCCGCGTAGATGCGGGCGCCGCGCGCCTTGGCGTGCTCGTATTCCTCCAGCACCATGACGCCGGCACCTTCGCCCAGCACGAATCCGTCGCGATCCTTGTCCCAGGGCCGGCTGGCGGTGGCGGGATCGTCGTTGCGCGTGGACAGGGCCTTGGCGGCGGAGAAACCGCCTACAGCGAGAGGGCAAACGGTGGATTCGGCGCCGCCGCAGACCATCACGTCGGCGTCGTTGTGCTCGATCATGCGGGCGCTGGTGCCGATGGCGTGCAGACCCGTGGTGCAGGCGGTGACCACGGCCAGATTGGGACCCTTCAGACCGAGCAGGATGGACAGATTGCCGGAGATCATGTTGATGATGGTGCCCGGGATGAAGAAAGGCGAAATCTTACGCGGGCCACCCGTTTCAACGTAAGTCTTGTGGGTGTCCTCGATCATTGGCAGGCCGCCGATGCCCGAACCGATGTTGACGCCGATGCGTTCCCGGTTCGCGTCGGTGATTTCCAGGCCGGAATCCTTCACCGCATCGATACCCGCCGCGAGACCGTAATGGATGAACACATCCATGCGCCGCGCCTCCTTCGGCGACAGGTACTTGGCCACGTCGAAATCCTTGACCTCGCCGGCGATCTGCGACGAGAAGGCGGCGGGATCGAAGCGAGTAATCCGCGTGATCCCCGATTTGCCCGCCACGAGCTTGTCCCAGGCCTCCGACACGCTGTTGCCGAGCGGGGAAATGACGCCCAGACCGGTGATCACCACTCGACGTCTGGCGGGGCGTGAATGCTGGGACAAGATGCGACTCCTCGACGGTATAAAGAAAAAACCCGGCTCGATAGCCGGGCCCGCGCGTCGCCGACCTGGGGCCGGCGACGCGCCTGGAGGACGATTACTTGCTCAGGTGGGTGTTGATGTAGTCAACAGCCTGCTGCACGGTCGTGATCTTCTCGGCCTCCTCGTCCGGAATTTCACACTCGAAGGCTTCTTCCAGGGCCATCACCAATTCCACCGTGTCCAGAGAGTCGGCGCCCAGGTCGTCCACGAAGGAGGACTCCAGCTTCACATCGGCTTCGTTGGCGCCCAGCTGCTCGGCGACGATCTTTTTGACACGCTGCTCAATATCACTCATCAGAAAACTCCCTACGGGTAGGAAAAAAAGCGGGGAAATTCTAGCAAAAACCCCGGCTGGAGAATCAGGTCGGATGCGAATAATACGACCTGTCGGTTCAATCCATGTACATACCGCCATTGACGTGCAGGGTGGCACCGGTGATGTAGCCCGCCCCGTCCGAGGCCAGGAAGGCCACGCTGTGGGCAATGTCCTCGGGGCTGCCCAGCTTGCCCAGGGGGATGCGTTCCATCAGTTTGGCGCGGGCGGCTTCCGGCAGGGCCTTGGTCATGTCGGTGTCGATGAAGCCCGGCGCGAGGCAGTTGACGGTGATTCCGCGGCTGCCCACCTCCTGCGCCAGCGACTTGGAGAAGCCGATCATGCCTGCCTTGGCGGCGGCGTAGTTGGTCTGGCCGGCGTTGCCGGAGACCCCCACCACCGAGGCGATGTTGACGATGCGGCCAAAGCGGGCCTTCATCATGGGCCGCAGCACGGCGCGGGAGAGGCGGAACACCGAGGTGAGGTTGGTGTCGAGGATGGCCGCCCATTCCTCGTCCTTCATGCGCATGAGCAGGTTGTCGCGGGTGATGCCGGCGTTGTTGACCAGGATGTCGATGCGGCCATGGCGAGCCAGGATACCCTCGATGGCCGCGTCGACCTGGGCGGCGTCGTTGACGTTGAGCATCAGGCCTTCGCCCTTCAGGCCGGCCCCCGCCAAAGCCGCGCCGATGGCCTCGGCGCCGGCTTCGCTGGTGGCGGTCCCCACCACGATGCAGCCGGCCCGGCCGAGGGCATGCAGGATGGCCTGGCCGATGCCGCGGGAAGCGCCGGTGACCAAAGCGACGCGAGTTTCCATGTCTGTCTCCTATCTGGGCCGAGCCATGCCCGGCTTCCGGAAAAAAACGATCAGGCGCCCCTCACCTTGCCCAGCACGTCCGCCAGAGTGGCGGCGTCGGTGATGGCCAGGGTGGGCACCTCCACGATGCGCTTGTTGAGGCCGGCCAGCACCTTGCCCGGCCCGCATTCGGCGATGAGTTCGACGCCTTGCGCGGCCATCGCCCGCACCGTCTCCACCCAGCGCACCGGGCTGAAGAGCTGCCGCGCCAGGGCGTCGCGGATGGCCGCGGGGGCGGTATGTCCCGCCACATCGGCATTGTGCAGAACCGGCACGGCGGGTGCCTTGACCTCGATGCCGTTCAGCGCGGCCACAAGCTTCTCCGCCGCCGGTTTCATCAGGGCGCAATGGGAAGGCACGGACACCGGCAGCGGCAACGCCCGCTTCGCGCCCTTCTCCTTGGCCAGGGCACAACCCCGGTCCACGGCCGCCTTGTTGCCGGCGATGACCACTTGGCCGGGTGAATTGAAGTTGACCGCCTCCAGTACCTCGTCCTGGGCGGCCTCGGCGCAGACCGCGCGCACCAGATCGTCATCCAGGCCGAGCACGGCGGCCATGGCGCCAACACCCTCGGGCACGGCGGATTGCATGGCCTCTGCGCGCAGGCGCACGAGACGGACTGCATCGGCGAACCCCAGGGCGCCGGCGCAGACGAGGGCGGTGTACTCGCCCAGGCTGTGGCCCGCCATCAGGGCCGGCGCGGGACCGCCCTGGGCCAGCCAGAGCCGGTAGGCGGCGACGCCGGCGACCAGCATCGCCGGCTGGGTGTTGACGGTCTGGTTGAGGGCGTCGGCCGGCCCCTCGGCCACCATGCCCCACAGATCCTGGCCCAGGGCGGCGGAAGCCTCGTCGAAAGTTGCGCGGACGGCATCGCCGTAGTGGGCCATCATGCCCACGGACTGGGAGCCCTGACCGGGGAATACGAAAGCAAATTTCATTGGGTCTCCTTGGGGAAGCAGGTAGCTCGTAGAGGGTAGCTCGTAGCCTGAGTCAGCGCGCCGCAGGCGCGGAAATCAGGAGCCACCCGCTGCCAGCCACGAGCTACAGGCTCCAAATCACATCCTCACCAGCACCGAGCCCCAGGTGAAGCCGCCGCCGAAGGCTTCCATCAGCACCAGTTCGCCGGCCTTGATCTTGCCTTCCCGCACGGCGGTATCGAAAGCCAGGGGAATGGAGGCGGCGGAGGTGTTGCCGTGGCGGTCGACGGTGACCACCACCCGCTCCATGCCCATGCCCAGCTTCCTGGCGGTGGCCTGGATGATGCGGATGTTGGCCTGGTGGGGCACCAGCCAGTCGATGTCGGTCTTTTGCAGTCCATTGGCTTCCAGAGTCTCGTCGACGATGGCGTCCAGGGTATTCACCGCCATCTTGAACACGGCGTTGCCCGACATGCGCATGTAGCAGGCGCCTTCCTTCTTTAGGGAGACGCCGCCATCGACGAACAGCAGATCCTGGTAGCGGCCGTCGGCATGCAGGTGGGTATTGAGAATGCCGGGCTGTTCGGAGGCTTGCAGGACCACGGCACCGGCGCCATCGCCCCAGAGTATGCAGTTGCCCCGATCGCTCCAGTCGGTGATGCGCGACAGGGTTTCCGCGCCCACCACAAGGGCGGTCTTGACCTGGCCGGAGCGGATGAACTGGTCGGCCACGGACACCGCGTAGACGAAGCCGCTGCACACCGCCTGCACATCGAAAGCGGGACAGCCGTTGGTGATGCCCAGTTTGGCCTGCAGCGCGCAGGCGGTACTGGGAAAGATTCGGTCGGAGGTGGTGGTGGCGACGACGATGAGCCCGATCTCGGCGGCATCGATGCCGGCCGCCTCGATCGCCGCTTCCGCGGCCTGCTGCGCCAGATCGCTGGTCAGCTCGCCCTCGGCGGCGATGTGGCGCTCGCGGATGCCGGTACGCTCCAGGATCCACTCGCTGGTGGTTTCAATCTGCTTTTCCAGGTCGGCATTGGTCAGCACACGGGCCGGCAAGTGGCTGCCAGTACCGATGATGCGGGAAAAAATGCTTGGCGTTTGACTCACGCCGCTTCTCCTTCTTCTTCCGGCAAGCCATTGCGGTGGTTGCCCACCTGTTCGGCGATGCGCCGCAACAGTCCGCCGCGCACCTCCTCGACGGCCTTGTGCACGGCCTGGGCGAAGGCGAATACATCGGCGGAACCGTGGCTCTTGATGATCACCCCGTTGAGGCCGAGCAGGCTGGCGCCGTTGTAGCGGCGGGGATCCAGTTTGCGCTTGAATGCGCGCAGGACCGGCTGGGCGATGAGTCCGGCCAGCATGGTCACGGGATTCCTTTTGAACTCCGTGCGCAACTGATCGCCGATCAGCTTGGCCAGGCCTTCGGAGGTCTTCAGGGCGATGTTGCCGACGAATCCGTCGCACACCACCACATCCACGGTGCCCTTGTAGATGTCGTCGCCCTCGACGTTGCCATGGAAATTCAGGCCGCTTTCCTTGAGGAGCTCACCGGCGCGTTTAACCACCTCGTTGCCCTTGATGTCTTCCTCGCCGATGTTAAGCAAGCCCACGCTGGGGCGCTCCTTATGCTCGACGGCCGCAACCAGGGCAGCCCCCATGATGCCGAACTGCAACAGGTGTTCGGCGCCACAATCCACGTTGGCGCCCAGGTCCAGCATGTAGGTCTGGCCATTGCGGGAAGGCAGCGTGGTGGCAATGGCGGGCCGATCGATGCCAGGCAGGGTCTTGAGGACAAAGCGGGAAACCGCCATGAGGGCGCCAGTATTGCCGGCGGACACGCCAGCATCAGCCTCGCCGCGCTTGACCAGATCGGCGGTCACCCGCATGGAGGAATCTTTCTTGATGCGCAGCGCGACCGGCAGGGGGTCATCCATCTTCACCACTTCGCTGGCGTGGTGGATGCGCAGGTGGGTCCCTGTCTCGGCATGGTTGGCCTTGAGCTCGGCGCGAATCACGTCCTCCAGGCCGACCAGGACTATGTTGATGTCCGGTTCGGCGCGCAAGGCCTGCAAAGCGGCCTTGACGGTCACGTGGGGACCGTGGTCGCCCCCCATGGCGTCAATGGCGATGGTGATTTCGCGCATGTTCGATCAGCCGAGGCGCTGGCCACGGCCGGCCGGATCGCGGCGGTTGATCAGCTGTTGTCGGCCTTGCCGCTGATGACCTTGCGGCCACGGTAATAGCCGTTGGGGCTGATGTGGTGGCGCATGTGAACCTCGCCGGTGGTGGCTTCCACCGCGGTGGGCGGATTGCTCAGGAAGTCGTGGGCGCGGTGCATGCCGCGCTTGGACGGGGATTTCTTGTTCTGCTGAACGGCCATATCGTTCTCCTTTACATCGATCTCGCGTCAAGCCTGGAATCCCGCGCCGCACTCCCCCTCCGGATGGCGGGGCGCAACGGGCAGGCTCAACAAAATTTCGTCTTCCACCAGGGATGCCACGTCCAACCGGTCATCGGCCACCAGCGCATCCACCAGGGGATCATCCGTTTCCCATCGCGCCAGCTCGGCTTCGTCCCGCGCGACGGGCAACACATTCTCCAGTTCCACACGTTGCCGGAAGGATTCCAGGCAGCGCTGACAGGTCAGGCGGACATCCGCCTCGATCCATAAGCTCAAAGCCGGCCGGCCGGCTTCGACTATGCCCGCGATCCGGTATTGCACCGCAGCATCATCTGAGGTCAAATTGCTTTGCAAGCGGGGCAGCTGATCGGCGCGTAGTTCTCCTTCCAGGCTCGCGCCGGAGCGGGCGAAACTCAGTGCGTCCAGGGTTCCCGGTGCAGACATAAGCTGTAAATGCTAAGCTTTACGGCCTTTTTTGTCAAAGTTACGGGACTATTTCGACTTCGCATCCGTGTCGGAATCCTCCCCGCTCCACTCGAGTAAAGGCTGTAGCGTGATCAAGAAGATACTCATTGCCAACCGGGGCGAAATCGCGGTCCGCATCGTGCGGGCCTGCAAGGAGATGGGCATCCAGTCAGTCGCCATCTATACCGATGCCGACCGCCACGCCCTCCATGTCAAGAAGGCCGATGTCGCCTACAACATCGGCTCGGATCCCGTGCTGGGCTACCTCAACGCTCACAACATCGTGAATCTGGCGGTGGCCTCCGGTTGCGACGCGCTTCACCCCGGCTACGGATTCCTCTCGGAGAACCCCGTGCTGGCCGAGGTGTGCGCGCGACGCGGCATCAAGTTCATCGGCCCCACCCCCGAGGTTATCACCCAGATGGGCGACAAGATCCAGGCCCGCCAGGCCATGATCAAGGCCGGCATCCCGGTGGTACCCGGTTCCGACCACAACCTGGAGAACGCCGAGGAAGCCCTCGAACTGGCCCGCGAGATCGGCTACCCGGTCATGCTCAAGGCCACCAACGGCGGCGGTGGCCGCGGCATCCGCCGCTGCGATTCCGACGATGAACTGGTGAAGAACTACGAGCGGGTGGTTTCCGAAGCCACCAAGGCCTTCGGCAAGCCGGAGGTCTTCATCGAGAAGTGCGTGGTGAACCCCAAGCACATCGAGGTGCAGATCATCGGCGACAGCCACGGCGATTGCGTCCACCTGTACGAACGAGACTGCTCCATCCAGCGCCGCAACCAGAAGCTGATCGAGATCGCCCCCTCGCCGCAGCTCAGCGAGGCCCAGCGCGAATACATCGGCAAGCTGGCGGTGCGCGCCGCCAAGGCGGTCGGCTACAGGAACGCCGGCACAGTCGAGTTCCTGCTGGATGCGGACAACCAGTTCTTCTTCATGGAGATGAACACCCGCTTGCAGGTGGAACACTGCGTCACCGAGACGATCACCGGCATCGACATCGTCCAGGAGCAGATCCGCATCGCCGACGGCCTGCCCCTGCAGTACAAGCAGGAGGACATCCGCCACCGCGGTTTCGCCATGGAATTCCGCATCAACGCCGAGGATCCAAAAAACAGCTTCCTGCCCAGCTTCGGCCGCATCACCCGCTACTACGCCCCCGGCGGCCCCGGCGTGCGCGTGGACGCGGCCATGTATTCGGGCTACACCATCCCGCCCTACTACGACTCCATGTGCGCCAAGCTGACGGTCTGGGCGCTGACCTGGGAAGCGGTGATCGAGCGTGGCCGCCGTTCCCTGGACGACATGAAGGTCTACGGCGTCAAGACCACCATTCCCTACTATCAGGAAATTCTGCAGAACCCGGATTTTCGCTCCGGCCGCTTCAACACCGGCTTCGTCGAAGCCCACCCGGAACTGCTCAACTACGCGGTCAAGCGCCCCGCCGAACATGTGGCCGCCGCATTATCCGCGGCCATCGCCGCCCATATGGGCTTGTAAGAGGATAGTCCCATGCCGAAAGTACACGTCACCGAACTGGTCCTGCGCGACGGCCACCAGTCCCTGATCGCCACCCGCATGCGCACCGAGGACATGCTGCCCATCTGCGGCGCGCTCGACGCCGCCGGCTACTGGTCGCTGGAAGCCTGGGGCGGCGCCACGTTCGACGCCTGCGTGCGCTTCCTCAAGGAGGATCCGTGGGAGCGTCTGCAGAAACTGCGCCGCGCCCTGCCCAATTCGCGCATCCAGATGCTGCTGCGCGGCCAGAATCTGCTCGGCTACCGCCATTACCCGGACGACGTGGTGCGCGCCTTCGTGAAGAAGTGCGCGGACAACGGCATCGACGTGTTCCGCGTGTTCGACGCCATGAACGACCTGCGCAACCTGCGCGTCTCCATCGAGGCGGTGAAGGCGGCCGGCAAGCACGCCGAAGGCACCCTCAGCTACACCACCAGTCCGGTGCACGGCATCGAGTACTTCGTCGCCATGGCCAAGGAACTGGAAGCCATGGGCTGCAACACCCTGGCCATCAAGGACATGGCCGGCCTGCTCACGCCCTACGACACCGAGAAGCTGGTGAAGGCGCTCAAGGCCGCCATCAGCATCCCCATCCATACCCACAGCCACGCCACCTCCGGCCTGGCCAGCATGGTGCATCTGAAGGCGGTCGAGGCCGGCGCCAACATGATCGACACCTGCCTGTCCGCCTATTCCGAGGGCGCCAGCCATCCCACCACGGAAAGCCTGGTGGCGGCCCTGGCCGGCACCGAGTACGACACCGGCCTGAATCTGGCCAAGCTGCAGGAAATCAGCGCCTACTTCCGCGAACAGCGCAAGAAATACTGGCAGTTCGAGATGTCCGGCCCGCAAGTGGATACCCGCATCCTGGTCTCCCAGGTGCCGGGCGGCATGATCTCCAACCTCACCAACCAGCTCCGTGAACAAGGCGCGCTGAACCGCATGGACGAGGTGCTGGCGGAGATTCCCCGCGTGCGCGAGGACCTCGGCTACCCTCCCCTGGTGACGCCCACTTCGCAGATCGTCGGCACCCAGGCCGTGCTCAACGTGCTCACCGGCGGGCGCTACAAGTCAGTCACCAACGAGGTGAAAAGCTACCTCCTGGGCCGCTACGGCGCCGCCCCGGGCAAGGTCAACGAGGAAGTGAAGAAACTCGCGGTGGGCAACCAGGAAGTCATCACCTGCCGCCCCGCCGACCTGCTCACCGACGAACTCGACAAGCTGCGCGGCGAGGCCGAGGGGCTGGCCAAGTCCGACGAGGACGTGCTGACCTACGCCATGTTCCCCGACATCGGCCGCACCTTCCTGCAGGAGCGGGCCGCCGGCACCCTGACTCCCGAGCAACTGTTGCCCGCGGCATCCAAGGAAGCCGCTTCCTGCCCGGCCATCTACGCGCCCAGTGAGTTCAACGTCACCCTGCACGGCGAGACCTACCATATCCGCATCAAGGGTACCGGCCATGGCGGCGAGGGCCAGCGCCCGTTCTACGTGCACGTCGACGGGGTCGCCGAGGAAGTCCTGCTGGAGGCCCTGGACGAGGTGGAAGTCACCCCCGGCGCCGCCGCGCCGCGCAAATCGGTCGGCGGCAAGAAGGGCGCTGCCGGCGTGGGCAGCAAGCAGCGTCCGCGCCCCACGCACGCCGGCTGCGTCACCACCGCCATGCCCGGCACCATCGTCGACGTGAAGGTGAAGGCCGGCGACAAGGTCAAGGCCGGCGACGGTGTCCTGGTCATCGAGGCCATGAAGATGGAGAACGAGGTCCAGGCCCCGGTGTCCGGCGTGGTCACCAATGTCTTCGTCGCCAAGGGCGACGCGGTGACGCCGGACCAGGTTCTCGTCGAGATACAACCAGAATGAAGGACTGAGGACTGAGTAGCGAGGACTGAGCAAGACCACCTCGCCCCCTCAGTCCTCAGTCCTCAGTCCTATGAAGCTGGTCCTGGCTTCCACCTCCCCCTACCGACGCGAACTCCTCGCCCGCCTGGGTGTGCCCTTCGAGGTGGCGGCCCCGGACGTGGACGAAACGCCCTTACCGGGCGAGTCCCCGGACGAAACCGCCCAGCGCCTTTCGGTCCTCAAGGCTCGTGCGGTGGCGGCGCGTTTTCCCGACGCCCTCATCATCGGTTCCGACCAGGTCGCTCTGCTGGAAGGGGTGCAACTGGGCAAACCCGGTAGCCATGAAAAGGCGGTGGCACAACTCCGCGCGATGCGTGGCAAGACCCTGGAATTCCATACCGCCCTCACCCTGCTCAACGCCGGGACCGGATCGGTGCAGACCGCCAACGTTCCGGTACGCCTGGTGATGCGGCACTACAGCGATGCCCAGATCGAGGCCTATCTGCGCAAGGACCAACCATACAACTGCTGCGGCAGCGCCCGCAGCGAATCCCTGGGGATCGCCCTCATCGCTCGCTACGAGACCGAGGATCCCAACGCCCTGGTGGGTCTGCCTCTCATCAAGCTCACCGAGATGCTGGCCAACGAGGGCCTGGATGTGCTGACCTGGCGTGAGGGGTAAGGCGTGCGGCGTGCGGCGGAAACAGCGCCGGGCACCCTCTATCTGATTCCCACGCCTCTGGGCGACTCCCCACTGGAATCGGTGCTGCCCGAAGCAACCCGGCGCATCGCCGCCAGCCTCTCCACCTTCATCGTCGAGCACGCGAAGACCGCGCGGGCCTTCCTCAAGCAACTGCCCACCACGCTGCCGCTCCAGCAACTGACCCTGCTGGAGCTCAACGAGCACACCCGGAATGCCGAACTAGAAAGCCTGCTGCGTCCCCTGCTCGACGGCCACGACGCGGGGCTGCTGTCAGAAGCCGGTTGTCCCGCCGTGGCCGACCCCGGCGCCGAACTGGTGCGCCTGGCCCACGACCGCGGCATCCCGGTGCGCCCGCTGGTCGGCCCCTCCTCCATCCTGCTGGCGCTGATGGCCGCGGGCATGGTCGGCCAGCGTTTCACCTTCCACGGCTATCTGCCGGCAAAGCCGGATGAGCGGGCCCAGGCCCTGCGCGACCTGGAAGCGCGCGCCGCCGCCGACAACGCCACCCAGATCTTCATCGAAACGCCCTACCGCAACCCGGCCATGCTGGAGAGCATCCTCGCGGTCTGCCGCGCCGATACCCGGCTGGCCGTGGCACGCGACCTCACCGGTCGCGACGAACTCATCCTCAGCGCCCGCGTCGCGGCATGGCCGGCCAGCCCGCCGGAACTCCGCAAGTACCCCTGTGTCTTCCTGCTCTGGCGCGAATGAGGCGACAATGCGCCCGCCCCCAACACCCCCCCAACCAAGGAGATCAGCATGTCGTGCAAGTCCACCCTGAAACTCGTCCTGGCCGCCCTGGCCCTGTCGGTCGCCGGCAGCGCCCTCGCCAACACCCCGCTCAAGCCGGAGGAGATGATCAAGTTCCGCAAGGCCAGCTACAACTTCATGGCCTGGAACATGGGCAAGATCAAGGGCAGCCTGGAAGGCAACTTCAACAAGGACGAAGTGGCGAAAGCCGCGGCAGCCATCGCCACGGTCGCCAATTCCGGGCTGGGCGCGCTCTACGCGCCGGGCACCGACCGCGACGTCGGCGGTGAAAAGACCCGCCTGAAGTCGGAGTTCTTCCAGGAACCCGAGAAAGTGCGCGAGATCGCCGTCAACTTCAACACCCAGGCCAACGAAATGGCGAAGATTGCCGCGACAGGCGATGCCAAGGCGATCGGCGCCCAGTTCGGCAAGCTGGGTGAATCCTGCAAAGCCTGCCACGACCGCTACCGCGTCAAGTAAGGCGCGCGTCCCGACATACAAGCCTGAGCCGTGCGGCCAAGCTTGTCAGTTCACCAGTCCGGCAGGGCTTCGGCGGGAATCGGCGCGGGCGGCGGCGGTTCCAGGGCCGTCACAGCATAGACGACCCCCCCGGCAACCACGACGGCCAGCAGCAAGGCAGGCCAGCGCGCCGGGCGGCGTGGCTGCTCCTCCGCGAAGTCGCCCTCCTTCCAGCCGCTGAACATGGGCTTCACCAGGTTTTCCCGACGCGCCAAGCGGTAGTAGGCGATCGCCGCCAGATGCAGGCCAATGAGGCCCAGCAGCAGATCGAAGGCGAGGTGATGCAGGCTGGTGAGGCGGTCGCTGCTCGCCTTGTCGACGAGACCGGCCAGGGGGCCCTGGAAGGCCACGTCGTCGTTGGCGAACAGGCCGCTGCCGACCATGGCCAACGGCAACAGCAACAGCAGCAGCACCGACCAACCGCCCAGCGGATTGTGCCCAACGCCATGCCATGCGCCGCGCAGATAGGCAAGGACGGCGGCGGGACCGCGCAGGAATTCGGCGAAGCGGGCGTGACGGCTGCCGACGAATCCCCAGACCAGGCGGAACACCACCAGACCCAGCAGCGTAAGGCCGATGCGCCGGTGCCAGTCCATCACATCGAAGGACGCGGTGAGATAGGCGGCCGCGATCAACACCACCAATAGCCAATGGAACAGCCGCGTCGGCAGGTCCCAGACGTAGACGCGCCCGGTCATGCTCAGGCCGGGAACACGCCGGTGGAGAGGTAGCGGTCGCCGCGGTCACAGACTATGGAGACGATGACCGCGTGTTCCACTTCCTTGGACAGTTGCAGCGCCGCGTACAGGGCACCGCCGGAGGAGATGCCGGCGAAGATGCCTTCCTCGGCCGCCAGGCGGCGGGCGGTTTCCTCCGCCTCCGCCTGACCGACGTAGATCATGCGGTCCACCCGATCGTAGTCGCAGATCTTCGGCACATACTCGGCGGGCCACTTGCGGATGCCGGGGATCTGGGCGCCCTCCTCCGGCTGCACGCCGACGATCTGGACGGCCGGATTGACTTCCTTGAGGTAGCGCGAACACCCCATGATGGTGCCGGTGGTGCCCATGCTGGAAACAAAGTGGGTGAGCGTACCCTCGGTATCCCGCCAGATTTCCGGGCCGGTGGCTTCATAGTGGGCCACCGGATTGTCGGGGTTGGAAAACTGGTCGAGGATCTTGCCGCGGCCTTCGCGCTGCATGCGTTCGGCCAGGTCGCGGGCACCTTCCATGCCCTCCGCCTTGCTCACCAGCACCAACTCCGCGCCATAGGCCTTCATGGTCTGGCGGCGCTCGATGGAGAGGTGCTCGGGCATGATCAGCACCATGCGGTAGCCGCGGATGGCGGCGGCCATCGCCAGGGCGATGCCGGTATTGCCGCTGGTGGCCTCGATCAGGGTATCGCCGGGGCGAATCTCGCCACGCGCCTCCGCCCTGGCGATCATCGACAGGGCGGGCCGATCCTTCACCGAGCCGGCCGGGTTGTTGCCTTCCAGCTTGACCAGGACGACGTTGGAAGTTGCGCCCGGCAGCTTGCGCAAGCGCACCAGGGGGGTGTTGCCGACGAAATCTTCGATGGTCTTGTACATGGCGGAGGATCTATGGCGGACTGCTTGAGGATTTTACTTGCTGCGCGATCGCCCGACGCCGCCGCGAGGCCTCAACACGCGGCGATTTCGGCGGCGATTTTTTCCAGTTCGGCCACGGGATCGGTCGCCTGGGTAATGGGGCGGCCGATCACCAGATCATCGGCGCCGGCGCGCACCGCCTGAGCCGGCGTGAGAATGCGGGTCTGGTCGCCGGCGGCACTGCCGGCGGGGCGGATACCGGGCGTCACCAGGCGGAAATGCGCGCCCATGTGCCGCCGCAGCGCGGGGGCCTCCAGGGCTGAGCAGACCACGCCGTCCAGACCCGCGTCGCCCGCCAGTCCGGCCAGGCGCAGGACCTGCTGCTCCGGGTCGGCGTCGACGCCGATGGCTTGCAGTTCCTCTCTACGCATGCTGGTCAGCACCGTCACCGCGATCAGCAGCGGCCGCGCCGGGCCACTCTCGACGGCCTCGCGCGCGGCTGCGAGCATGCGCGGACCGCCGCTGGCATGCACGTTCAGCATCCACACGCCGAGGCGGGCGGCGGCCTTGCAGGCCTGGGCGACGGTATTCGGGATGTCGTGGAACTTCAGATCGAGGAACACGGCAAAGCCCTGTCCCACCAGCTCGCGCACGAAATCGGGCCCGGCCGCGACGAACAGCTCCTTGCCCACCTTCAGGCGGCACAGGTCCGGCCGCAGGCGCGCCACCACGGCGCGGGCGGTGGCGGCGTCGGCGTAATCGAGGGCGACGATGACGCGTGGTTCAGTCATGCTCCACCCGTTCCGGCGGGATGCTTTCCCAGCGCGCGCAGGCCGGACACTGCCAGAAGAACTGACGCGCCTTGAAGCCGCAATTGCCGCACAGGTAATAGGCCGTGCGGCTGACCTGGCGATGCACCAGGTCCTGGGCCAGTCGCCCCTCCACCGATTCCGGCTGCACGGCATTGCTGGCCTGCAGATAGTCGTCGAGGGCACGCAGGCTGGGATGCCGCTTGAGCTCCTCCGCGGCCAGCTGGCGGGCGGCCGACCAGCCCTGATGCTCGGCCACGGTCTGGAACACCAGATGCAGCAGGTCGGGGCTGGGCTGGCGGTCGAGATAGGCTTTCAGCAGAACAATGACCTGCTCCTGCCGGCCCAGGCGGATGTGGGCCTGCACCAGGCGCTCGGCCACGGTGGGCAGGAAAGAGGGGTTGATCTCCTCCAGCCGGCGCCAGGCGGCGATGGCTTCTTCATCGCGTCCCGCCTTCGCCTCCAGGTCGCCACGCAGCATCCAGGCCCGCGCGGAACGCTTGTTTTCCCGCAAGGCCTCATCCAGGTGCGCCCGCGCCGCCGCGAAATCGTCCTTCAGCAGGGCGGCCACGGCCATCTCGCTGTAGTAATGCGCGGTATCCGCGTTCTGCGCCGGACAGCCCAATTTTTCCAGGCGGGCGGCGGTCTGGATGGCTTGCGGCCAGTCCTTGGTGAGCACCTGGATATCGAGGATGTTGCGCAGGGCCTCGCGGGCGTGGCTGCCCGATTCCAGGCGGCGGAACACCGACTCGGCGCGGTCCAGCAGCCCGGCCTTGAGGAAATCCTCGCCGAGTTCGTAGAGCGCCTTCATGCGCTGGTCCTGCGACAGATCGGCGCGGTCCACCAGGTTCTGATGGATACGGATGGCCCGGTCCAGTTCGCCCCGGCGGCGGAACAGGGCGCCCAGCGCGAAATGCAGTTCGAGGGTGTCGGGGTCCATCTTGGCGACTTCCAGGAATGCCTCGATGGCCTTGTCAGGCTGCTCGTTGAGCAGGTAGTTGAGGCCCTTGAAATAGGAGCGCGGCACCGCGCGGGATTCCTGCATGACGTGGCGGATGTCGATGCGGGCGGCGACCCAGCCGAGGGCGAAGAACAGCGGTATGACCAGCAGGTACCAGGATTCGAATTCCAAGCTCATTCCTTGTGCAGTTCTCGGCGCAGGTCGCGCAATTCGCGGTGGCTGCGCAGGAGTCGGCTGGTGCAGGCGAGCAGGCCGGTCAGCAGGCCGACGGCGAAGACGATAAGGATGACCAGGGACAGCGGCGCTTGCCATTCCAGGCCGAGGAAATAGCGCAGCGTGACGCTGTCGCTGTTGAGCGCGGCGAACCCCAGCAGCAACAGGAACAGGATGACCTTGAGGGGAAATGCCAGCGTGCGCACGGAAGCAGGCGGGTGATGAAATGGCCTGGATTGTAGCGGCATGGCCGGGGCCGGGCCACATTTCGACCCTACCATACTCGCGGAACTCCAGGCGCCCGCACGACTCAGTGCGCGCATCCGCTGTCAACGCCGAAGGACACCACCATGCCGCACCCCACCGAAGCCCGGACCCGCGCGCCGCGCTGGCGCAAGCCGATCGTCGTTGTGCTGTTGTTCGCCATCGTCGGCGCCTTGGTCTGGAGCCAGTTGCCGCGCGGCGCCTACCCCACCGACCTGTCCCGCGTGGGGACGGGCAGGCCGGCGCTGGTATTGGCCTTCGACATGAATTACAGCGGCGGCGCGGCGGCCATGGAATTGATGAATGTGATCCGCAGCGATTACGCGCAACGCGTCGATTTCCTGGTGGCGCATCTGGGCCTGGCGGATGGGCAGGCGTTCGCCGAGCGATATCGCGCCGGGGATGGCACCGTGCTGTTGTTCGCCGGCAACGGTGATCTGGTGGACCGGCTGCATCATCCACGCGGCGTTGAAGAATTGCGCCAGGCGCTGGACGCGGCATTCAACCGATAGACGGCGATCGGCCCGGCGGCAACGGGCTACCGGTTTTCGCCCAGCCCTTGTCCGCTTCCGGTTGTTCGGGCCGGCCCTTCCCCTTGCCGGGCGAATCGAGGACTTCCACCTCCAAGTGACTGCCCCCTGCCGGCGCGCCCAACAAAAAGGCGCCCCCGAGGGAGCGCCCGCCAGTGTCCGCGGCGACGCGAATCAGTCCTTGAAATCCACGCGGTCGCGCAATTCCTTGCCCGCCTTGAAATGGGGCACGTGCTTGCCTTCGACGTGGACCTTCTCGCCGGTCTTGGGATTGCGACCCACCCGGGGCGGGCGGAAATTCAGGCTGAAGCTGCCAAACCCGCGGATCTCGATGCGTTCCCCTTCCACCAGACTGCTGGTCATGGCATCGAGGATCGTCTTCACCGCCAGTTCGGCGTCCGCCGCCACCAGATGAGGATGGCGCTCCGCCAGCCGGGCAATGAGCTCCGACTTGGTCATGGCGCCCTTCTCGATCATTCCGCGCTCTTGTTGTCGAGCTTGGCCTTGAGCAGGGCACCCAGGTTGGTGGTGCCGGTGGACTGCTCGGACGCCAGCTTGCGCAGGGCTTCGGATTGCTCGGCAGCGTCCTTGGCCTTGATGGACAGGTTGATCTGGCGGTTCTTGCGGTCAAGATTGATGATCACCGCCTCCACCGCGTCGCCTTCCTTCAGGTGGTTGCGGATGTCCTCGACGCGCTCGCGGGAGACCTCGGAGGCGCGCAGGTAGCCTTCCACCTCACCGTCCAGGGTGATGACCGCGCCCTTCGCATCCAGGGACTTGACAGCACCCTTGACGATGGAGCCCTTGTCATGGGTAGCCACGTAGGCGTTGAAGGGGTCGTTCTCCATCTGCTTGATGCCCAGGGAGATGCGCTCCTTCTCGACGTCGATGGCCAACACCACGGCTTCCACTTCCTCGCCCTTGCGATAGTTGCGCAGGGCTTCCTCGCCGGTCAGGCTCCAGGACAGGTCGGACAGGTGCACCAGGCCGTCGATGCCGCCGGACAGGCCGATGAAGACGCCGAAGTCGGTGATGGACTTGATCTGGCCCTTCACCTTGTCGCCCTTCTTGAAGTTCATGGCGAAATCGTCCCAGGGATTGGACTTGCACTGCTTCATGCCCAGGGAGATGCGGCGGCGATCCTCGTCGATCTCCAGCACCATGACTTCGACCTCGTCGCCCAGAGAGACCATCTTCGACGGGTTGACGTTCTTGTTGGTCCAGTCCATCTCGGAGACGTGCACCAGGCCTTCGATGCCGGGCTCGATCTCGACGAAGCAGCCGTAGTCGGTGAGGTTGGCCACCTTGCCGAACATGCGGGTGCCGGTGGGGTAGCGACGCGACAGACCCACCCAGGGATCCTCGCCCAGCTGCTTCAGGCCCAGGGAGACGCGGTTCTTGTCCTGGTCGAACTTGAGCACCACGGCGGTAACCTCGTCGCCGACGGTGACCACTTCGGAGGGATGCTTGACCCGGCGCCAAGCCAGGTCGGTGATGTGCAGCAGGCCGTCGATGCCGCCCAGATCCACGAAGGCGCCATATTCGGTGATGTTCTTGACCACGCCCTTGACCTGGGCGCCTTCCTTCAGGTTGGCCAGCAGGCTCTCGCGCTCGGCGCCCATGCTCTGCTCGAGCACGGCCTTGCGGGAGACCACCACGTTGTTGCGCTTGCGGTCCAGCTTGATGACCTTGAATTCGGATTCCTTATTCTCGAACGGCGTGGTGTCCTTGATGGGACGCACGTCCACCAGCGAGCCCGGCAGGAAGGCGCGGATGCCGTTGCACATGACCGTCAGGCCACCCTTTACCTTGCCGTTGATCACGCCCTTGACCACGCGGCCCTCTTCCATGGCGGCTTCCAGGTCCAGCCAGGCGGCCAGGCGGCGGGCGCGATCGCGGGAGAGCTTGGTGGAGCCGTAACCGTCCTCGATGGACTCGATGGCGACCTGGATGAAGTCGCCCACCTGCACTTCCACTTCGCCGCGGTCGTTCTTGAATTCCTCGACGGGGATCAGGCTCTCGGACTTGAGGCCGGCGTTGACGGTGACGAAGTTGTCGTCGATGCCGACGACCTCGGCGGTGATGACTTCGCCATGACGCATTTCCTGCTTGGAAATGCTTTCTTCAAACATGGCGGCAAAGGATTCCATGGATTCCATGGGTTGGCTGGCGGTTGCGGTGGACATGTAGAAACCTAGAAAAAACCGTGTTGCCACGGCGGGTTGGTTAAAAAAACAAAAACCGAAAGGCGCACCGGTGTTTCCGGGCACGGCCTTTCGGCGGTTCAGACGGCGGAAGCGGCGCGGTAATCCCGCAGCACCTGCTGCACGGCCTCGTCGATGCTGAGGCCGGTGGTATCCAGCAACACGGCATCCGCCGACTGTTTCAGGGGAGCCACGGCCCGCGCCGCATCGCGCGCATCCCGCTCGCTCAAGTCCTCAAACAGGGCGGCGAGGTTAGCATCGAATCCTTTTTCAATCAACTGCTTATAGCGTCTTTTCGCCCGCTCCTCGCAGTTCGCTGTAAGGAAGATTTTCAGCGTCGCGTCGGGAAAGACCACCGAGCCCATGTCGCGTCCGTCGGTGACCAGCCCGGGTGCCCGGCGAAAGGCGCGCTGGCGCTCCAGCAGGGCCGCCCGCAGCACCGGCATGGCGGCGATCTTCGAGGCGGCGCGGCCGGCCTCCTCGGTGCGAATCGCGTCCCCCACCGGCTCGCCTTTGAGATAGACCTCGACGCCGTCGAAGCGCAGGTCTAGCCCGCTGGCCAGAGTCGCCAGGGCGGATTCGTCGTCCAGCGACACGCCGGCGCGCTGGCCGGCATGGGCGGTAACCCGGTAGATGGCGCCGCTGTCCAGGTAGTGGAAGCCCAGGGCCTGGGCCACCAGGGCGGCCACCGTGCCCTTGCCGGAGGCGGAAGGGCCGTCGATGGCGATGACGGGAATGGTTGCGCTGGACATGGTTTCAGAACTTCGCGGTAGTGGTGATGGCGCCGAACCTCTCGAAATAATCCGGGAAGGTCTTCGCTACGCACTTGGGATCGTGGATGCGCACCGGCACGCCGCCCAGGGCGACGAGCGAAAAGCACATGGCCATGCGGTGGTCGTCGTAGGTGTCGATTTTCGCGTGCGGTGTGAGGCGTGAGGCGGGCGGCGTGACCTTGATGAAGTCGGCGCCCTCCTCCACCGTCGCGCCGAGCTTGCGCAATTCGGTGGCCATGGCGGCGATGCGGTCGGTCTCCTTCACGCGCCAACTGGCGATGTTGCGCAGGGTGGTGGTGCCGTCGGCGAACAAGGCCAGCACCGCCAGGGTCATGGCGGCGTCGGGGATGTGGTTGCAGTCCAGGTCGATGGCGTGCAGCTTGTCGGCGCAGCCCAGGCGGCATTCGATCCAGTCCGCGCCGAAGCCGACCTCGGCGCCCATGCGGGCCAGGGCCTCGGCGAAGCGCACGTCGCCCTGGATGCTGTTGCGTCCCACCCCCTGGACCCGCACCGGGCCGTGGCCGATGGCGCCGGCTGCGAGGAAGTAGGAAGCCGAGGAGGCGTCGCCTTCGACCAGGATTTCACCGGGGCTTCGGTAGGTGGCGGCCGGCACGGTGAAGCGTTGCCAGCCTGCCCGCGCCACGTCGATGCCGTAGCGTTGCATGAGGTTGAGGGTGATTTCCACATAGGGCTTGGAAATCAGCTCCCCGACCACGTTGATGATCACTTCCCGGCCGAGCAGGGGCGCGGCCAGCAACAAGCCTGTCAGGTATTGGCTGGAAACGTTGCCCTTGACGGCAATCTCCCCGCCCTGGGGTTCGGGGGGCAGGATGTGCAGGGGCGGGAAGCCGTCGTTTTCCGTGTAGTCGATGTTGGCGCCGGCCTGGCGCAGGGCCTCCACCAAGTCGCCGATGGGACGCTCGTGCATGCGCGGCACGCCGGACAGGGTGTAGTCGCCGTGGGCGAAGGCGCAGGCGGCGGTGAGGCTGCGGAAGGCGGTACCGGCGTTGCCCAGGAACAGGTTGGCGTATTTCACCGGGAAGGGGCCGCCCACACCCGCGACCCGATAGTCATCCGTGCCTTCGATGCGCTGCCAGTTGACGCCCAGGCGATGCAGGGCATCGAGCATGACGCGGGTGTCGTCGGAATCGAGCAGGCCTTTCACCAGGGTGGCGCCGGAGGCCAGTGCGGAGAGCAGCAGGATGCGGTTGGAGATGCTTTTCGAGCCGGGCAGGCGCAGCGTGCCGCGGGCGCCGGACAGGGCCGGCAGATCCAGATGATCGATCAATGGGGTCTCCCTTTTATGCGGTGCAGGCGGGCCTCGCGGGCCCGCGCGAACAAGGCTTCCAGCGCCGCGCTGTCACCCGAAGCGAGCAGATTGCGCATGCCGGACAGCTTGGCGATGAAGGCATCGAGTTCGGTCACCAGCGCCTCCTTGTTGGCCATGCTGATGTCCCGCCACATTTCCGGGTGGCTGCCGGCGATGCGGGTGAAATCGCGGAAGCCGCTGCCGGCGTGGTGGAAATAGAGGTCGGCGTCGGGGCGGCCGGCGAGTTCTTCCATCAGGGCGAAGGCCACCATGTGCGGCAGATGGCTGACGGCGGCGAAAACATGGTCGTGACGATCCGGCTGCATGAGGCTGACCTGGGCGCCGCAGGCTTTCCAGAGATCGGCAATCGTATCGACGGTCGCCGGGGCGTTCTCCGCCAGGGGTGTGAGGATGACCGGCTTATGCTGGAAGAGCCCGGCCCGCGCCGCCTCGGCGCCGCTGGTCTCGGCGCCGGCGATGGGGTGGCCGGGGACGAAGCGGCCAAGCTTGTCCCCCAGTGCGGCGCGGGCGGCGGCCACCACGTCCTGCTTGGTACTGCCGGCGTCGGTGACAATGCAGGCGGGCGGCAGGGCCGGGGCGATGGCGCGAAACACCGCCGGCATGGCGCCGACGGGAATGGCCAGAAGCACCAGATCGGCGTCCGCGACCGCTTCCGCGACGGAATCGGCGATGGCGTCGATGATGCCGAGTTGCCTCGCCTTCTCCAGGTTGGCGCGACCGCGCCCGACCCCGGTGACACGGCGGACCAGGCCTTGCTTCCTGAGGTCCAGGGCGAAGGAGCCGCCGATGAGGCCGACGCCGACGACGACCAGATGCCCGATCACCGGCCCCCCAGGATGTCGCCCAGGACCGCGAGGCATTTCTCGTTCTGCTCCGGCAGGCCGATGCTGACGCGCAGGTATTCCGGCATGCCGTAATTGCCGACCGGCCGCACGATGACGCCGCGGCGCAGCAGGGCCTGGAAGATGGGCATGGCATCGCCGCCGGGGGCGACGCGCACGGCGACGAAGTTGCCGGCGGAGGCAATCCAGTCCAGGCCGAGCCGGGCGAAACCCTCGCTCAACTGGCGCATGCCCGCATCGTTGACACGCTTGGTCTGGTCCAGGAATTCCGCATCGTCGAGGGCCGCGGTCGCCGCGGCGAGGGCCAGGCTGTTGACGTTGAAGGGCTGGCGCACGCGGTTGAGCAGGTCCGCCACCTCGGGCCGGCACACCGCGTAGCCGACGCGCAGGCCGGCCAGGCCATAGGCCTTGGAGAAGGTGCGGCAGACGATGAGGTTGGGGAACTCGCGCAGCCACTCCAGCGAAGGCGCCCGCCGCCCGGCATCGAGGTATTCGACGTAGGCCTCGTCCAGCACCACCACCGCCGAGGTCGCGGCGAAGCCGGCCAGGGCGGCATGCAGTGCCTCATTGCCAAGCAGGGTGCCGGTGGGATTGTTCGGGTTGGCAATCCACACCACCCGTGTGTGCCGCTGCACGCGCGTCTGCATGGCTTCCAGGTCGTGGCCAAAATCCCTGGCCGGCGCCTCGATGCCGATGGCGCCCGCGGCCTGCGTGGCCAGTGGATAGACGGCGAAGGCATGGCGGGCATACACGGCCGAGGTGCCGGGCGCCAGGAAGGCCCGCGCCACCATTTCCAGCACGTCGTTGGAACCGTTGCCGAGGACGATCTGCTCCAGCCCGACCCCCAGCTTGCGGCTGAGGGCGGACTTCAGCGCGAAACCGTTGCCGTCCGGGTAGAGGGCGAGTTCGCCGCTCTCGGCGGCAATCGCGGCCCTCGCCTTCGGGCTGACGCCCAGGGGATTCTCGTTGGAGGCCAGCTTGACGATGGCGGCCTCGTCCAGGCCCATTTCCCGGGCCAGTTCGGAGATGGGCTTGCCGGGCTGGTAGGGAGCGATGGCGCGAATGTAGTGAGGGGAGAGTTCGGCGAGGGACATGGCGGTCGATGCTCAGACGGCTAGGGGATAGGCGCCCAGCACCTTGAGGAAGATGGAGTGGGCCTCCACCTCCTTGAGGGCGCCCTGGATGTTGGGATCGCTGATGTGACCTTCGAGGTCGACGTAGAACACGTATTCCCAGGCCCCGCTGCGCGCGGGCCGGGATTCCAGCTTGGACAGGCCGATGCCGTGGCCGGCGAAGGGCGCCAGCAGCTCCATGAGGGCGCCGGGACGGTTGCGCACGGAGATGACCAGGGACGTCTTGTCCTTGCCCGAGGCGGCGGTCTCCTCGGCGCCGAGCACGAGGAAGCGCGTGGTGTTGTTGGGCTCGTCCTCGATGTCGCGGGCGACGATGGCCAGGCCATGGCGCTCGGCCGCCAGCTCGCCGGCGATGGCGGCGGCCTCGGGGTTCTCCGCCGCCATGCGCGCGGCCTCGCCGTTGCTGGTGACGCGGATGCTGTCGACGCCCGGCAGGTTGCGGCTGAGCCACTCGTGGCACTGGGCCAGGGACTGGGCGTGCGAATACACCACGCGGATGCCCTCCAGGCTGTCCCGCTTGCGCAACAGGTGCTGGCGCACGCGCAGCATCACCTCGCCGCAGATATTCAGGGGACTGTTCAGCATCAGGTCGAGGGTACGGTTCACCGCGCCCTCGGTGGAGTTCTCCACCGGCGCCACGCCGTAATGCGCCTCGCCGCGTTCCACCGCCTGGAATACCTCGTCGATGCTGGCGCAGGGCAGGCCGATGGCGGCGTGGCCGAAATGCTTGATGGCGGCGGCCTCGGAGAAGGTGCCCTCCGGCCCCAGGTAGGCGATGGTCAGCGGCTGCTCGAGGGATCGGCAGGCCGACATGACTTCCTTGAAGATCACCGACACCGACTCCGCCGTCAGCGGCCCCGCGTTGGCCGCCTGCATGCGGCGCACCACCTGGGCTTCGCGCTCCGGCTTGTAGATGATGCCGTTCTTCAGATGGCCGACGGCCTGGGCCAGCCGCGCCCGCTCGTTGAGCAGGCGCAAGACCTGGTCATCGACGGCGTCGATCTGCCGGCGCAGGGCGAGAAGCTGCTCGCTCATGACCGGGTTCAATCCGCCGGCAGATAACGGATGCGCAGCACGCCCTGGATAGCGGCGAGTTGCGCGATGACCGCGTCGGACACGGCGCTGTCGACGTCCACCAGGGTGAAAGCCTGGTCGCCCTTCGACTTGTTCACCATGTTGTGGATGTTGAGGCCCGCGCCCGCCAGGGTGGTGGAAATCTGGCCCAGCATGTTGGGCACATTGGCGTTGGCGATGGCCAGCCGATAGGCGGACTCGCGCGGCAGGCTGAGGTTGGGGAAATTCACCGAGTTGAGGATGTGGCCGTTCTCCAGGTAGTCGCTGACCTGCTCGGCCACCATGATGGCGCAGTTCTCCTCGGCTTCCTCGGTGGAAGCGCCCAGGTGCGGCAGGGCGACGAAGCGGGCATGCTGGCGCAGCAGGTTGCTGGGGAAGTCGCAGACATAGGCGTGCAGGCGGTTGTCGTTGAGGCCGGCCAGGATGGCTTCCTCGTTGACGATGCCGTCGCGGGCGAAGTTGAGCAGCACGCAGCCCTTCTTCATCATTTTCACCCGATCGGCGTTGATCAGGTCCTTGGTGGCGGGCACCAGGGGGGTATGCAGGCTGATGAAGTCGGCATGCCTGACCAGGTCGTCGACGCTGGCCGCCTTCTTCACCTGGGAAGGCAGGCGCCAGGCGGCATCGACGGTGATCTCCGGATCGAAGCCGATGACGTGCATGCCCAGGCGGATGGCGGCGTCCGCCACCAGCGAGCCGATGGCGCCCAGGCCGATGACGCCGAGGGTGCGGCCGGGCAGTTCGTGACCGACGAAGTGCTTCTTGCCGGCTTCCACCTGCTTGTGCAGGGACTCGTCGTCGCCATGCAAACCGGCGACGAAATTCAGGGCCGGGAACAGGTTGCGCGCGCCCATCAGCATGCCGGCGATGACCAGTTCCTTCACCGCGTTGGCGTTGGCGCCGGGGGCGTTGAACACCACCACGCCGCGCTCGCTCATGGCTTTCACGGGGATGTTGTTGGTGCCGGCGCCGGCGCGGCCGATGGCGAGCACGCTGTCGGCGATGGGCATCTCGTGCATGACCTGGGAACGCACCAGGATGGCGTCCGGGTCGGCGATGTCGTTGCCCACCGTGTAGGTGTTGGGAAGGCGGGCGAGGCCGCGCTTGGAAATGGCGTTCAGGGTGAGGATTTTCTGGGCCTTGGCCATGGTGCTGTTCTCTCCGGAAACAAAGACAGGCCGGCGCGGGGCGCCGGCCGTGGACGGGGCCGGGCTCAGCCGCGCGCCTTCTCGAACTCCTTCATGTACTCCACCAGCGCATGCACGCCTTCGACCGGCATGGCGTTGTAGATGGAGGCGCGCATACCGCCGACGGAACGGTGACCCTTCAACTGCACCAGACCGCGCGCCTTGGCACCCTTGAGGAAGTCCTCGTCCAGGGCGGCGTCCTTCAGGGTGAAGGGCACGTTCATGAGGGAGCGGTTCTCCTTCGCTACCGGCGAGTTGTAGAAGCCGGTGGAATCCATGTAGTCGTAGAGCAACGCGGCCTTCTGGCGATTGGTCTTTTCCATCGCCGCCAGGCCGCCCTTGGCCTTCAGCAGCTTGAACACCAGGCCGGCGGTGTAGATGCCGTAGGTGGGCGGCGTGTTGTACATGGATTCGTTGTCGGCGTGGATCTTGTAGTCGAACATGGTCGGCGTGCCGGCCACGGTCTGGCCGATCAGGTCGTCGCGCACGATGACCACGGTGACGCCGGCCGGGCCGATGTTCTTCTGCGCGCCGGCGTAGATGACACCGTATTTGGACACATCCATGGGCCGGGACAGGATGGTGGAGGACATGTCCGCCACCAGGGGCACGTCGCCGGTCTGGGGTGTCCAGAAGATTTCCACACCGCCGATGGTCTCGTTGGGGGTGTAATGGACGTAGGCGGCGTTGGGGTCCAGCTTCCAGGCATCCTGGGTGGGCGCGTAGGAGAAATTCTTGTCCTCGGAGCTCGCCACCACGTTCACGGCGCCGTACTTCTTGGCTTCCTTGATGGCCTTCTTCGACCACTCGCCGGTGTTCAGGTAATCGGCGGAAGCCTTGCCGCGCAGCAGGTTCATGGGAACCATGGCGAACTGGCTGGAGGCGCCGCCCTGCACGAACAGCACCTTGTAATTGGCGGGAATGCCCATCAGCTCGCGCAGGTCGGCCTCGGCCTGGGCCTGGATGCCCATGTATTCCTTGCCACGGTGGGACATTTCCATGACCGACATGCCGCAGCCCTGCCAGTTGACCAGCTCGTCGCGGGCCTGTTCGAGGACTTCACGGGGCAATACCGCCGGGCCGGCGCTGAAGTTGTAGATGCGTTCCATGATGCGTACTTTCCTTCGAGTGGGAGTCTTGCTTTGCGATGTCCTTGGCGGCGGCTAGTGTTCCGCTGCTTCGGGGGAAGCTTCGCCGGACGGAGCCTGGCGCGTATCGACGCGTCGCCCGCTAGCGGGTGCGGGTGGGCAATGTCCCGGCAAGCGGCTCACCCCGGCG
Source organism: bacterium (assembly GCA_009772925.1). Lineage (GTDB taxonomy): Bacteria > Pseudomonadota > Gammaproteobacteria > Burkholderiales > Thiobacillaceae > PFJX01. Next base: position 83,034 of record WOUQ01000008.1, on the reverse strand, counting down.
CAGCGCATGCGCTGGGCCGGGAAACGGATGCCGGTGGATCCTGCGGGAAATGTCATCGTTCACCCCTGAAAGAAAAAATTGTAACCAAATCTGCGGGGGTGAGCCGGAAACATCGACTCGGCGGGATGATTCAGGTCAATCGCGGCCCGAGCGCCAGATGGAATAGAGGATCCAGAGGCTGTTGAAGAAGGCCACGACGAAGCCGAGCAGGCCGAACAGGGGCAGGCCAAACAGCTCTGGTCCGCCCTGCACGGTCATGATGATGCTGGAGCCCACCACCAGCGAGGCGGTCAACACCCCCATGGTCAGGCGGTTGGCGGCCTGGTCGAGCTGCAGGCCGAAATGGTCGAGCCGCTTGAGGTCCAGATCGATGCGCAGGCGCCCCCGGCGGGCCATGCGGAACAGGCGCGCGACGTCGCGCGGCAGGCCGATGACGATCTCGGCGATCTCGCGCAGGCCGTGGCGGGCCCGCCGCGCCAGGGCCTGCGGCGCATAGCGTGCCTCCATGACCCGCCGCACGAAGGGCGTGAGGTGGTCCACCATGTGGAAATCCGGGTTGAGCTGGTAGCCCAGCCCTTCCAGGGTGATCAACGCCTTGAACAACAGGGTGAGGTCCGGCGGCAGCGACAGATGATTGTCACGCATGACCGTGGTGACCTCGTTGAGCAGCGCGCCGACGCGGATGTCCTTGAGGGTCAGGTTGTCGTAACCGAACACCATCTCCGAGATGTCGTAGGCCAGATGCTCCTCGTCGATCTCGGCATCGCCCGACCACTGCACCAGCACGTTGAGCATGCCGGCTTCGTCCTTCTTGATGAGGGCTTCCAGGAAATCGATGAGCTGTTCGCGACGACTGTCGGTAATGCGCCCGACCATGCCGAAATCCAGCAAGCCGAGTCGATTGCCGGGCATGTAGACGACATTGCCCGGATGCGGATCGGCATGGAAATAGCCGTCGATGAGGATCATGCGCAACACCGCGTCGGCGCCGCGCGCCGCCATCAGGCCGAGGTCATAGCCCTCGGCGCGGGCGCGCTCGATGTCGGTGCCGGGAACGCCGATCAACTCCTCCTGCACGTTGACCGTCTCGCCGCAGTATTGCCAGTACACACGCGGCACGCGCACGGTGTCGTCCTGGCTGAAGCGCTCGGCGAACGACTCCAGGTTGCGCGCTTCCTTGATCAGGTCGAATTCGCGTAGCAGCGAGCGCTTCAGTTGCCCGACGATCTGCGCCGGCCGGTAGCGGCGCAGATCCGGCATCTGCAGTTCCATCAGTCTGGCCAGGTGATTGAGGATGCGCAGGTCGGCCTCGATCTTGGGCAGGATGTCGGGACGCCGGATCTTCACCACCACCGGCGTGCCGTCCGGCAGGCGCGCCCGGTGCACCTGCGCGATGGAAGCGGCGGCGAAGGGCTCCGTCTGGAAGTCTGCGAGCACGTCCTCCACCTTGCCGCCCCAGACCTTCTCCAGTTCCGGCCGCATCAGCTCGAACGGGACCGGCGGCACGTGGCTGTGCAGTTGTTCGAATTCCCTGATCCAGGCCGGCGGGAACACATCGACACGCGTGGCGAGGATCTGCCCGAGCTTGACGAAGGTCGGCCCCAGGTCGGTGAGGGCCATGCGGATGCGCACCGGCAAGTCGAGCCGGGTGATTTCGTTGGAGGTCTGCCAGTGCAGCAGGCGCCCGGCCCGCTCGAGCAGGTGGGACACGCCCAGCAGGCGGACCATGTCCCCCCAGCCGTAGCGGATCAGAACCGACGCGATCTCGTGCAGGCGCGAGAGATCCCGCACCATGGACAGGGTTTCACGCAGCATCGGGGGGCGCGGTCAGCGCTTGGAATCGAGGGCGTCGGCGAGACCCCGCAGGATGCCGGAGGCAACGGCGGACAGGCGCTGCCGCGCATCCGAGGCGGTGGCCATGGTCTCCGCCCCGGAGCCGGCCACCACGCCCGTCATGCGGCTGTTCAGTTTCTGCATCACCGCCAGCACCTGGCTGCCGGTATCGGTGCCGGTGCGCGCCAGATGGGTGGCGAGATCGGCGTACTCGCCCTTCAGCCAGCCCTGGGTTTTGCTCGAAGCCTCCTTCAGCGTGGCGAGCAGGTCGTCTTCAAGGCCCTTGAACTGACTCATGGTCGCCTTCATGTCGGTGGCGGCGAAGTTCTGGCCCATGCCCCAGGCCTCCTCCATCGCCATCTGCATGGCGTACACCGAGCGCCCCACCGCCTCGTCCATGCCCACCACCGCCTCGCGCAGGGCGCCGCTGGCCTGGTTGCCGCGCGCCATGAGGCCATCCCCGACGCCTTCCAGGGTGTCGCGCATGATCTCGCGGATGGCGGCCGGATCAGCCTGGTGATCGACCAGCGCCTTCATGACCAGGGCACGCACTTTTTCCCTCAATTGCGCGTCATCGCCTGCAGACGCACGAATGGCTTCGGCAACTTCTTGTTTATTTTCCATGGACATGGAATATCTCCTTCATGTTGGTTGTTAACAGTCACACTACCATAGTAGACAAGCTTCCCGGTTTGATGGCTTAATCGCCGCACTTTTTGTGTCAAATTTTTCGACAAGCCGCGAATGTCTTCCCTGCCGAAACGTTTGTCCACGCTTGGCCTCCTGCTGGTGGCGCTGATCGTCCTGCCTAGCGCCGGCGCGACGGAGACCGAGTCCGAGCCTGGCCTGGTCGAGGACATCAAGGCCACCGCCCGGCCCATCCTCAAGGCCCTCAGCATGCTGGGCACACCCTACAAGTTCGGCGGCAGCAATCCCGATCAGGGCATGGATTGCAGCGGTTTCGTCAAGCACGTGTACAAGGAAACCGCCGACCTGACCCTGCCGCGCAGCGCGCGCGACATGAGCAGCCTGGGTGAGTCGGTGGCGAAATCCGATCTCAAGCCGGGCGATCTGGTTTTCTTCAACACCCGGCGCCAGCCCAATTCACATGTCGGCATCTACAAGGGCAACGGCGAATTCGTGCACGCCAGCAGCACCCGCCACAAGGCCGTGACCGTCTCGCGCATGGACCAGAAGTACTGGGCTTCCCGCTTCAACGGCGCGCGCCGTGTGCTACCGGTCGAATAAGCTCGCTTTCACGGTTCTGCTGTTCCTCGCGGCCGCGACCGCCTGGGCAACCCCCACGGAAGAGGAACTCTTCTTCAAGAGTGTCGCCGACGTCAACGAGGGGGCCCTGCGCTTTCTCGCCACCCCGCCGGCCAGACCGGTGCACCACCACCAGAACAAGATTGTCATCACGCGCGACAGCCTGAGCAGTGGCTGGGTCGGCCTGGAACAATGCCATCACCACCTGGACGCGGTGGCCAGCCTGCAGATTGTCTATCGGCCCGATCGCATTCGCGCCCTCAATATCGTCCAAAGCGAGAACATCGGCAGGGCCTGGGTGCACGAAAACACGGTGCAGATGGAACAGATCGCGCGCGACGCGCTGATCTGCATCCGTGGCGAGACCCTGGCGCTGCAAGACGACGGCGCGGGGGGTTACAGCCTGGCCAACGGCCCCTACATGCGCCAGTTCCTCGACGGCTTCTACCCTATGCGGGTCAGCATGCGAGTGCGCATTGAACACCCCGGCTTGCGCTTCCTGGACGTCACACCAGCCTCGCAACCCGGCTTCAACGTCGATATCGGCGCATCCGAGATCGGCTACGACGCCTGGTTCGAAGGCCGCCTCAACACCCTCATGCGTTTCCGCCTCGCCGGCGACTGAGCGCCTCCCCGCCTGTTGTAGACGACCACGCGCCGCACCGCGGGCGCATCACCTGAGAATTGTTCGCATATATGTTGATAACCATTCCTATTTGTGTTTATCATGGCGGGGCGCCGCTCGCGGCCTGTTCAACTACTCAGGAACCCGTCATGAACCGTAGCTCACTGTTTGCCCTCGCCGGCGCCGTGCTGATCAGCACGGCGCAAACCGCCCTCGCCCAGGAAAGCGTGCTCAACCTGTATTCGTCGCGGCATTACCAGTCCGACGAAGTCATGTACGCCAACTTCACCAAGGCCACCGGCATCCGCATCAACCGCATCGACGGCAAGGAAGACGAACTGATCCAGCGCATCCGCCGCGAAGGCGCGGCCAGCCCCGCCGACGTGTTCATCACCGTCGACGCCGCCAACCTGCAGGCGGCCGATGACGCTGGCCTCTTCGCGCCGGTGCGCTCAAAGGCCATCGAGCAACGCATCCCCAAGCAGTTCCGCGGCGAGGACAACCGCTGGTTCGGCTTCTCCTACCGGGCGCGCGTCATCGTCTTCAACAAGGACAAGATCAATGCCAATGACGTGCAGAACTATGCCGACCTCGCCAGCCCGAAGCTGAAAGGCAAGCTCTGCGTGCGCAGCGGCGGACACGTCTACAACCGCACGCTGATGGCCTCGATGATCTACAACACCGGCGACGAGAACGCGCTCGACTGGGCGCGCGGCATCGTCGCCAACCTGGCGCGGGCACCCAAGGGTGGCGATACCGACCAGATCCGCGCCGTCGCCGCCGGCGAATGCGACGTGGCGATCAGCAACCACTATTACTACGCCCGCCTGATGGCCTCGGACAAGCCGGCCGACCAGGAAGTGGTGAAGAAAGTGGGCATCGTCTTCCCGGATCAGAAGGGCAAGGGCACCCACGTCAACATCTCCGGCGGCGGCATGCTGAAAAACGCGCCCAACAAGGCGGCCGCCGTGAAGTTCCTGGAATACCTGGCCTCGGACGAAGCCCAGGCCTATTTCGCCAACGGCAACAACGAATGGCCGGTGGTGGCCTCCGCCAAGCTGGACAACAAGCAGCTGGACGCCCTCGGCAAGTTCAAGGTGGACCAGTTGCCGGCCGGCGTGCTGGCGCAGTACACCCCCAAGGCGCAGCGTTTCATCGACCGCGCCGGCTGGAAGTAAGCGCGCGGGGGGGGCAACGCCCCTCCCCTGCTCAGCCCCGGCCGCTGGCGTCGATCACGGTGGCCTGGGCGTAGGTTCTTCCCTCCTCGACGAAGCTCGCCAGACTCACCCGTATCGGGATGGTGTTGCCATCCTTGCGCAGGCCGTGCAGAACCATGCCGTCGCCCATGGCGCGGATCGAGGGCTGCCGCATGTAGCCATCGCGCAATTGGACGTGGCGCTGCCGCAGATCGACCGGTAGGAGGCGTTCCAGGGACTGGTTCAGGAGTTCCCCCGGCGCATAGCCGAACATGCGCTCCAGGGCCGGATTGGCCATTTCAATGGCGCCTTGATCATCAACCACCAGCAGACCGTTGGGATTGGTCTGCATCATCAGTTGCAGACGCGCCTCGATGCGCCGGTGCAAGAGCTCGCTGCGTCTGCGCTCGGAGATGTCGGCGACAAAGGCATCGACGAACAACTCGCCGTTCTCGTGGAACGGGCTGAGACTGATCTCGATGGGGAACAGGCTGCCATCCTTGCGCCGGCCGTACAGTTCGCGCCCCATGCCCATGGGACGCGCCTCGGGATCACGCAGGTAGGCGGCGAAGTAGCCGGCATGGAAGCTGCGGCCGGCTTCCGGCAGCAGCATGTCCAGCGGCTGGCCGACGAGTTCCTCCCTGGCATAGCCGAACATCGCCGCCAGGGCCGGATTGACGAGGACGATACGGCCCTCTCTGTCCACCACCAGCAGGCCATTGATATTCGCCTCCACCACCAGGCGGAAGCGTTCCTTGGCCTGGCTCACGCGCTGCGCCGCCTCGGCCTCGGCCTGGGCCTGAGCAGCGGCTGCCATGGCCCGCGTTCGTTCGGACACGGCTCGGGTCAGCCAGACGGCGATGGCCGCGTAGACGACCAGGAGGACGAACATGTACACCCCCACACTGCGCCACGCCGCCTGGCGCAGTGCTTCGAGATGTTGCCGGGACAGATGGCTGACCACCAGCCAGGTGGGCGGGGCGGAGGCCGCCTGCGCATCCTCCAGCTTCAGCGGATACACGGTGCTCCAGGTCCACAAGCCATCGGCGAGTTCCTCCTGGCCGGAGGGGATGGCGCGGATGGCCTGCCAGGCCTCGGGGTGGTGCTTGCCCAAAGTGTCCTGCCGATTGAACAGGAAGCCCCATTCCAGGGCGGAGTTGGGGTGCTTCAGCCAGTAGCCGTCCTCGTTCACCAGCATGGCGTGGTCACGGATCTCCTCCAGGCTGTCGGTGAAGGCGTCCAGCAGGGTCTGACCGGCCACGTTGAGCACCAGGATGCCGCGCGCCGCGCCGTCCGCGCCGTGCAACGGGGTGATCAGGCGCAACACCGGCCGGCGCGGGGTCTCCAGCTTGCCGTGCTCGACATTGAGGTCGAGCGGCGAAACATGGACCTGCCCCGCAGGCAGTTGCATGCCCGCCTTGAAGTAATGCGTGTCCGCCACCCGCTGCAGATATTCCGGCCCCACGACCTGCGCCTGGCCGGCGACGTTGTTGACGCGCGCCCGTTCGCGCCCCTGCTCGTCGATCCAGCGGACCTTGTCGTAGTGGCCGGTGTAGGCGATGAGCCGGGCGAAGCTCGACTCCAGCTCGCGCAACTCGCGCGCGCCTTCCGCCTCGACGGCGCGGCGCACCGCGTCCTCGCCCGCGAGCAGGCGCAACTGGTTGAGCGGTGCGCGCAGTTCGTCATCCAGGCGCCGCACGCCCATCACCACGTTGGCGATTTCGCTGGTGCGGATGAGGGCGACCTCCTCTTCGATGCGTTCCTTGCCGACATACCAGGCACCGCCGAGGATCAGCAGCGCCACCGGTGTGAAGAGCAGGATGAACAGACGCAGCGAGGCACTCCTGGACACAGAGGTCCGATGGTCTTGGTCCAACATCGCGGGACTCCTTTCCGGTTCATGAAAGCGAAGCGTCAAGCCTTCGGGCCTGCGCAGCCCCCCGTTCTCCTCTCCGGAAAGCCGGACGCGCGCCGATGCAGCGCATGCTACTTAATACCCGAGTGTTTTGTACAGGTTTATCCGCGGGCCGTGTGGCGCGGGGTCCGGTGAAGGCTCAGAGGCCGCTAAGGACGCCGCATGGTGCGCGACAGCATGACCACGGGAATGAGGCCGACGGCGACGATGATGAGGGAGGGCGTGGCCGCCTCGGCGAGGCGTTCGTCGGCGGCGAGGATGTAGACCTGGGTGGCCAGGGTCTCGAAATTGAACGGGCGCAGGACGATGGTCGCCGGCAGTTCCTTCATCACGTCGACGAAAACCAGCAGCAGGCCGGAGATCAGCCCGCCGCTCAACAGCGGCACGTGCACCCGCGCCAGCAACCCGGCGCGGCCTGCGCCCAGGCTGCGCGCCGCCTCGTCCAGGCTGGGGCGGATGCGCGCCAGGCTGGATTCGACGGCGTTCAGCGCCACCGCCAGAAAGCGGGCGAGATAGGCGAACACCAGGGCCAGGGCGCTGCCGGTGATGACCAGGCCCAGGTTCATGCCCCAGTGCTCGCGCGCCCAGGCGATGAGAGCATGGTCCAGGGCGGTAAGGGGAATGAGGGCGCCGACGGCGATGACGGTGCCGGGCACCGCGTAGCCCAGCGAGGCGACGCGCTTGACGGCGGCCATCAAGCGTCCAGGCTTGGCGCGCCCGGCATAGGCCAGCAGCAGGGCGACGACGATCGCGAGCAGGCTGGCGCTGACCGCCAGGCTCAGGCTGTTGGCCGCCAGATCCAGATATTTGACGCCGAACTGCGCGTCGCCCTCGCTCAGGGCCATGGACAGCAGCAGGCCGGCGGGCAGCAGGAAGCCGCCCAGTAGCGGTAGCGCGCAGGCAGCCAGGGCCAGCAGGGCGCGGCCGCCCAGCAGGCGCGGACGCTGCGAGGGTCGGCCGCCGGCGTCGTCGAAACGGGCGCGGCCGCGGCTGGCCTTCTCCAGCATCAGCGCCAGGGCCACCACGCCAAGCAGGCTGGCGGCCAGTTGCGAGGCCGCCACCGGGTCGCCGAACGCATACCAGGCCCGATAGATGCCGGTGGTAAAGGTGGGCACGCCGAAATAGGACACCGCGCCGAACTCCGCCAGGCTTTCCATCACCACCAGGGCGACGCCGCCCGCCACCGCAGGCCGCGCCAGCGGCAGGGCGACGCGCAGGAAGGCGGCGCGCGGGCCGTGGCCGAGCACGCGGGCGGCCTCCATAAGGACGCCAGAACGCTCCAGAAAAGCGGTGCGCGCCAGCACATAGACATAGGGGTAGAACACCAGGCTGAAGGTGACGATGGCGCCCTGCAGCGAGCGCACCTCGGGAAACCAGTAATCGTCGCGGGACCAGCCGAAGGCCTCGCGCAGCGCCGATTGCAGCGGCCCGGAGAACTGCAGGAAATCGGTGTAGGCATAGGCGATGACGTAGGTCGGCATGGCCAGCGGCAAGAGCAGCGCCCATTCCAGCACGCGGCGTCCCGGGAAGCGGTACATGGCGACGATCCAGGCCGCGCCGGTGCCGAGCAGGGCCGCGCCGAGGCCCGCGCCGGCGGCCAGGGCGAGACTGTTGAAGACGTACTCGCCGAGCACCGTCTCGGCCAGATGCGCCCACACCCCCTCGCGATCCGGCTGGAAGACGTTGACGATGACGCTGGCCACCGGCAGCGACACCAGCACGGCCAGCACAACGGCCACCAGGGGCAGGACGCTGAAGCGGGATTTCATCGGGATTCAGGAAAGATAAGCGGAGGCGGACATCGGATTCAGCCGTTCATTATAATGACTCTCATTTGGAACCCTACGCTGGAATCATGTCTTCCATCCTGGAAGTGGCCGATCTGGGTCACCGTTTTACCGACAAACCCGTGCTCGACGGCGTCTCCTTCAGCCTGGAGGAAGGCCAGATCGGCTGTCTGCTGGGCCCCTCCGGCTGCGGCAAGACCACCGTGCTGCGCCTCATCGCCGGCTTCGACGCGCCGCGCGCCGGCGACATCCGCCTGGCCGGCGAGCGCGTCAGCGCGCCCGGCTGGGCGCTGCCGCCTGAGGCGCGCCGCATCGGCATGGTGTTCCAGGATTACGCCCTGTTTCCGCACCTTTCCATCGCCCGCAACGTCGCCTTCGGCCTGCGGCATCTGGATGCCCAGGCGCGCGCCGCGCGGGTCGATGCCATGCTGCGCACCGTCGGCCTGGCCGGCCGCGCCGAGGCCTATCCGCACGAGCTCTCGGGCGGCCAGCAGCAACGCGTCGCCCTGGCCCGCGCGCTGGCGCCGGGTCCGCGTCTGCTGCTGCTGGACGAACCCTTCTCCAATCTGGACGTCGAACTGCGCGAAAAACTCGCCCTGGAGGTGCGCGAAATCCTCAAGCAGGAAGGCATCACCGCCCTGCTGGTGACGCACGACCAGCACGAGGCCTTCGCCATGGCCGATGTCATCGGCGTCATGCACCAGGGCCGCATCCAGCAGTGGGACTCGCCCTACAACCTGTATCACCAGCCGGTCAACCGCTTCGTCGCGGATTTCGTCGGCCAGGGCGTGCTGCTGCCGGGTGAAGTGATCAACAACCGCCAGGTGGAGATCGAGCTGGGCGTGCTGGACGGCTACATCCCCAGCGACTGCGACGACGACGGCGGCTGCTCGCGGTGTGAACTGGGCTGCCAGGTGGAAGTGTTGATCCGCCCGGACGACATCATCCACGACGATTCCAGCCTGCTGCTCGCGGAAGTGGAGCGCAAGGCCTTCCGCGGTGCCGATTTCCTCTACACCCTGCGCCTGCCCGGCGGACAGCGGGTACTGGCGCAGGTCGATTCGCACCACAATCACGCCATCGGCGAGCGCATCGGCATCCGCCTGGGCGTCGACCACGTGGTCGCGTTCCGCAAGTGAGGCCGGCCCCGCAGTCCCCGCCCCCGCTCATCGCCGGCCTGCTGCGTCCGCAAGCCTACCTCCACCCGGCGCCCGCGCCGCGCCTGATCGAGACCCACATCTCCTGGGTCATCCTGGCCGGGGACTATGCCTACAAGCTGAAGAAACCCCTCGATCTGGGCTTCCTCGACTTCTCCACCCTCGACAAGCGGCTGGCCTGTTGCCGCGAGGAAATCCGCCTCAACCGCCGGCTCGCCGCGGACATCTACCTCGAGGTCGTGGCCATCACCGGCGACGCGGACGCGCCGCGCATCGACGGCGACGGCCCGGTACTGGAATGGGCGGTCAAGATGCGCGCCTTCCCCGCCGAGGCCACCCTGGACCGCGAAGTCGCGATCTCCGCCGCACAGATCGACGCCATCGCCGACCGCGTCGCCGCCTTCCATGACGCGGCCGAGGTGACGCCCGCAGCAGACCCGCACGGCTCGGCCGACGCGGTCATGCTGCCGGTGACGGCCAATTTCGCGCAGTTGCGCGCCCTCCTGCCGCTCGCCGCCGACGCCGAGCGCGCCGGCCAAGTCGACCGTCTGCACGCCTGGAGCCTGACCGAGGGCGGCCGGCTGCGCGCGCATTTCGCCGCGCGCAAGGCCGGCGGCTGCGTGCGCGAGTGCCACGGCGACCTGCATCTGGGCAACATCGCCTGGGTGGACGGCCACCCCCTCATCTTCGACGCCATCGAGTTCAATCCCGGCCTGCGCCACATCGACGTCGTCAACGAGATCGCCTTCCTGGTCATGGACCTCCTCCACCGCGGGCGGGAGGCCCTGGCCTGGCGCTGCCTCAACCGCTACCTCGAACATACCGGCGACTACGCCGGCCTCGCCGCCCTGCCCTATTACCTGGTCTACCGGGCCATGGTGCGGGCCAAGGTGGCGGCCATCCTCGCCAGCCAGCATGCCGGCGAGGGTGGCGCCGATTTCGCCGAGTGTTTCGCTTACCTGGACCTGGCCGAACGCCTGGCCACCCCTCATAGCACCGTGCTGGTGCTCATGCATGGTGTGTCCGGCTCCGGCAAGACCTGGCACTCGCAGCGCCTGCTGGAAGAACTGGGCGCCATCCGCCTGCGTTCCGACGTCGAACGCAAACGCCTCTACGGCCTCTCCACCCTGGCGCGCAGCGACAGCGTACCCGGCGGCATCTATGGCGCCGAGGCCGGCGCGCGCACCCTGGCGCGCCTGTTGGAACTCTCCGGCGCCCTGCTGCGCGCAGGCTTCCCCGTCATCGTCGACGCCACCTTCATCCGCCGCGACTGGCGCCAGCCCTTCGCCGGGCTGGCGGTGGAGCTCAAGCTGCCCTGGTTCCTCGCCGCCGCCGACGCCCCGCCCGAGGTCCTCCGTCAGCGCGTCGCCCGGCGCGCGGCGGCGGGGGCGGACGCCTCCGAGGCCGGCCTCGATGTGTTGGAGTCGCAGCTCGCCGCGCGGGAACCCTTCACCGCCGACGAGGCTCCCCACGTCCTTGCTCTGGAAGCCGACGCCAACGCCACGCTGGCACGCATCCGCGCCGCCCTGGGTCAGGCGAGCCAGGGGCTGGACACGCCCATCGGCTGACTAGGCATTTAGTCCCATACGCGCGGGCACGGCTCAGGCGCTAACATGTCCGGGCCTCCCTCGGGAAAGACCATGCCGGCCCGCATCGCCCAACTGCCCCGCAAGCTCATCTCCACCGTCGGCGCCGGCTTCGGCCTGGCGCTGAGCCTTATCGTCGCCCTGGCCATGGTCGGCCTGCACCAACTCGCGAGCACCAACGCGCACCTGGAATCCATCGTCGGCGAGAACAGCGTGAAGGCCCGGCTGGCCAACAGCATGCGCGACATCCTGCGCGACCGCGCCATCGCCATGCTGTCCATCGTGGTCAGTCGCGATGCCTTCGAGAAAGATCAGGAGATGTTGCAGTTCTACCGTTACGGCGGCGCCTACCAGCAGGTTCGCCTGGAACTGGACCCGCTGATCCGTCTGCCCGAGGAGCGCGAGGTGCTCGCCCGCATCGACGGCCTGACCCGCGCCAACCAGCCGGTCATGGTGCGCATCGTCGATCTGGCGGTGGAGGGCTATACGTTCCTGGCCTTCGACGAACTGCAACGGGAGGGCATCCCCCTGCAGCGCCAATTGGTGAAGGAGCTCGACAGCCTGATCCAGATCCAGCGCGACATGACCGCGGCCGCGGCGGCGGCGGCGCGCGCCGACTATGCGCGCACGCGCTGGCTGATGATCGGCCTCGGCCTGGTCGCCGTGCTGGCGGCCATCGTCGTCGCCATCACCGTGATGCGCCGCGCCGCGCGGCTGGCGGCGGCCAGCGAGCGCGAGCGCACCAAGTTCCTGACGCTGTTCGAGACCAACAGCGACGGCATCGTCATTCTCGACCGGCACGGCTTCTCCGATTGCAACCCCGCCACCCTGGAGATGTTCCACATGGACAGGGTCGAGGATTTTCTCGGGCGCCGCCCGGACGAGCTCGGCGTCGAGGATCAACCCTGCGGCACGCCGCCCACGCTGCTGGCCGAGCGGCACATCCGCGAGGCGATGGAGAAAGGCCACGCCTTCTTCCGCTGGACCGCGCGCCGCCCCGATGGCAGCACCTTCCCGGCCGAAATCGCCCTGCATTCGATGACTCTGGATGGGGAGCCGGTGATCCAGGCCATCATGCGCGACGTTTCCACCCAGCGCGAGGCGGAGGCGGCCCTGGAGGCGGCGCGCGACGCCGCGGTGGCCGCCACCGAGATGAAATCGCAGTTCGTGGCCAACGTCAGTCACGAGATCCGCACGCCCATGAACGGCATCCTCGGCATGACTCACCTGCTGTTGAACAGCGCGCTGACCCCGCGCCAACACGACCACGCGCAAACCATCGCCGATTCCGCGAAGGCGCTCATGGGCATGATCAACGACCTGCTTGATTTCTCGAAAATCGAGGCGGGCCGCCTGAGTGTGGAGCACATCCCCTTCGACCTGCGCCCGCTGCTGCGTGCCGCGCTGCAACTGTATCGCCACCGCGCCGAGAGCAAGGGGCTGGCCCTGGATCTGGAAGTGGATGCGGCGGTGCCCGACTGGGTCCGCGGCGATCCCACCCGCTTGCGCCAGGTGCTGCTGAATCTGCTCGACAACGCCCTCAAGTTCACGCACGCCGGCCAGGTCCGGCTCAGCGTCGATGCCATCGCCGGCAAGCCGGGCTGGCTGCGCTTCAGCGTGCGCGACAGCGGCATCGGCATGTCCGCGGAAGCCCGCGGGCGAGTATTCGAGGCCTTTTCCCAGGCCGACGGTTCGGTCACCCGCAAGTACGGTGGCACCGGCCTGGGGCTTGCCATCTGCAGGCAGCTCGCTGCCCTGATGGGGGGGGAACTGACGCTCGACAGCGAGGAGGGCAAGGGCAGCACGTTCCATCTCAGCCTGCCCCTGCCCGCCGCTCCCGCCGCCACACCGGCAACGGCGGAAGTCAACGCCGCAGGCCTGCGTTTCCCGGGCACGTGCATACTGGTGGCGGAGGACAACCCGGTCAACCGCAAACTGCTCGGCTTCATGCTGGAGGACCTGGGGGTAACCGTGGCACAGGTGGAAGACGGCAAGGCGGCCTATGAGCGGCTCGCCGAAGGTGGCGTGGATCTGGTGCTGATGGACTGGCAGATGCCCGTGTGGGACGGTCTCACCGCCACCCGCGCCATCCGTGATCGCGAGGCGCGCGAGGGACGCGCGCGGCTGCCGGTCATCGCCCTGACCGCCAACGTCATGCCCGGTTTCGCGGAAACCTGCCGCGAAGCCGGCATGGACGACTATCTGAGCAAGCCCCTGCAAACCGAAGAACTGGCCCGTGCGCTGGCGCGCCAACTGCCCGGACGCGCGGCCGCGGCCGACCTCGGTGCGGCGCCCGCCAGCCAGGAAACCGCCGATGTGGCGCCCTCACGGCGTTTCGATCTGGAGAAACTGCGCCGCGTGTGCCAGGGCGACGCGCACAAGTTGCGGGAAATGCTGGAGTTGTTCGTCAGCAGCAGCGAAAGCCTGCTGGCGGCGCTGACGGACGCGCTGGTCGGCAGGGACGGCGCGCAAGCTGCCCGGCAGGCGCATCAGCTCAAGGGCGCCGCGGCCTACCTGGGCGCCGCCGAGCTGACCGCCCTGGCCGCCGAGGTGGAAAACCTGGCCAAGGCGGAGGCCTGGGAGGCCTGCGCCACTACGGTGGATGATCTGGAGGCCGCCTTCATCGCCCTGCGTCTGGAGATCGGACAGTACGCCGATTGATTCGGCATGCATCGGGCGAAATTGGGGGGCGGCCCGGCCAGTTTCTTGAGAAAATGGAGACCTCCGCATTCACCACCCACTTCCCCCATGCTCGACATCCAGCTCCTGCGCAAAGATCTCGCCCAAGTGGCGCAACGTCTCGCCGCCCGCGGCATCACCCTGGACAGTGCCCGCTTCGAGGCCCTGGAAGCCGAACGCAAGGCCATCCAGGTGCACACCCAGGAACTCCAGGCGAAACGCAACCAGCTCTCCAAGCAGATCGGCATGGCCAAGGGCAAGGGCGAGGACACCTCCGCCCTGATGGCCGAGGTGGGCGGCCTCGGCGATGAATTGAAGGCCGCCGAGGAGCGTCTCGCCGCCATCCAGGAAGACCTGTCGGCGATCCTGCTGACCCTCCCCAACCTGCCGCACGAATCGGTGCCGGCGGGCCGGGACGACAAGGACAACGAGGAAGTCCGGCGCTGGGGCACGCCCCAGGAATTTCCCTACCCGCCCCTGGACCACGTCGACCTGGGCGAGAACCTGGAGATGCTGGACTTTCCCACGGCGGTGAAACTCACCACCAGCCGCTTCGTGCTCATGCGCGGCCAGCTCGCCCGCCTGCACCGCGCGCTGAGCCAGTTCATGCTCGACGTGCACAGCCGCGAGCATGGCTACGAGGAGGTCTACGTCCCCTACCTGGTGAACGCCGATTCCATGCGCGGCACCGGCCAGTTGCCGAAGTTCGAGGAGGACCTGTTCAAGCTCTCCAACGGCATGTACCTCATCCCCACCGCCGAGGTGCCGGTGACCAACATCGTGCGCGACGAGATCGTTCCCGCTGACAACCTGCCCATCAAGCTGGTCGCGCACACCCCCTGCTTCCGTTCCGAGGCCGGCTCCTACGGCAAGGACACCCGCGGCATGATCCGCCAGCACCAGTTCGACAAGGTGGAGATGGTGCAATTCGTGAAGCCGGAGGATTCCTACGCCGCCCTGGAGGAACTCACCGGCCACGCCGAGGACATCCTGCAACGCCTGGGCCTGCCCTACCGGGTGGTGGCCCTGTGCGCCGGTGACCTGGGCTTCTCCTCGGCCAAGACCTACGACCTGGAGGTCTGGCTGCCGGGCCAGAATACCTATCGGGAAATTTCGTCCTGCTCCAATTTCGAGGCCTTCCAGGCCCGCCGCATGCAGGCCCGCTACCGCACCGAGAAGGACGGCAAGCCGGGCAAGCCGGAGCTGCTGCACACCCTCAACGGCTCCGGCCTGGCCGTGGGCCGCTGCCTGGTGGCGGTGCTGGAGAACTACCAGAACGCGGACGGCAGCGTCACAGTCCCCGAGGTGCTGCGCCCCTACATGGGCGGACTGGGTCGCATCGCGCGCGACTGACGGACCTTCGGCCGGCGCGGGCTAGTCGAACTCCAGCAGGTCGCGGTGAGGTTTCTCGTACTTGCGCAAGATGTCGTAATAAATGCGCACGTTCTCGGCGAAGGCGCGCGCCTCGCCGCCGCGCGCGAAGCCATAGCGCAGACTGGAGGCATATTCGGCGCGGCTGATCAGGGGCAGCACGTTCTTCATGTCACGCCACTGGTCCGGATTCTTGCCCAGCCTGCGCGCCAGGGCGCGGGCGTCGTTGAGGTGCCCCATGCCGATGTTGTAAGCCGCCAGGGCGAGCCAGGTGCGATCCGGCTCCGGCACCGTTTCCGGCAGCGCAGCTTTCAGTTCGACCACGTAACGTGCCCCGCCCAGGATGCTCTCGCGCGCGTCCAGCCGGTCCTTCACACCAAGGTGATCGGCGGTCTGCCGGGTCAGCATCATGAGGCCGCGCACGCCGGTGGGCGACTGGGCGTGCGCGTCCCATTGCGACTCCTGGTAGCCGATGGCCGCCAGCAGGCGCCAGTCCAGCCCCGTCTCCGCCTGGGCATCGTGGAAATGCGGGCGTAGTTCGTTCAGCAGGGTGGCGCGCTTGTCCAGCACCCCAAGGACGTCCACCTCGGCGAGCCGGGTGACGTGGCCGAAATAGCGTTCGCGCAGGCGCACCAGATCGCCACCCGCTTCCAGCTTCTTGAAGAAATCCACCACCCGGCGCGACAAACGCAGATCGACGCCGCGCCCCAGCACCCAGGCCTGGGGCTGCGCGCTCTCCAGCACGAAGGCGGGTCGCAGGCCGGGGTGGAAATTGCGGCCCACGTCGAGGCTGTCGGAATCGACCACCGCGCAATCCCCCAAGCCGACGTCGAGTCGTTCCATCAGTTCCTCCGGGCCGGGCAGCTCCATTTCCGTCCAGCGCAGCTCAGGCATGCGCCGGCGATGGAAGCGCAGGCGCTCGGCATGGCTGCTGCCCGCCACCACCTCCAGGCGCAGGCCAACCAGATCCTTGACCGCGGCGGGCGCACTCAGGCCCTGCCGGCACACCACCCATTCCTTCACCTGTCCGTAGTTGGGCCCGAACCGAACACGGGCGCGCCGTTCCTCCGTGGCGGTGATGCCGGCGGCGGCGATATGCGCACGCCCGCTGGCGACGATGTCGAACAGTTCCTCCAGGGTATCCGCCACCTCGAAGCGCACACGCCAGCCCTGGCGCTCGGCGAACAGCGTCGTCAGATCGTGCTCGAAGCCCGCCGGGTTGCCATCCGCATCCAGGAAATAGGTGGTGGGGCTGTTGCGCGTCGCCACCACCAACTCCCCGGACTCCTCGGGGGACGGCGCGGGGCCGCGCCAACACCCGGCCAGGAGCATCGCGCCCAGCACAAAGGCCGGCACGGCAAGGCCGCGCAAACGCCGCCAGCAGCTCATGTTTCTATCGTCGGCTTCATTACGGGTAGAATGCCGCCCTTTCCCGCCCCTGACCACCCCCGGCGGGAAAGTCAGGAGAGATGGCAGAGTGGTCGAATGCACCGGATTCGAAATCCGGCATAGTGCTTGCACTATCGGGGGTTCGAATCCCCCTCTCTCCGCCAGGTTCCACGCCACCCATCATGCCCGCCCATCCCCCCACCCTCGACTCCACCCGCATCGACGACCTGCGCATCAAGGCGGTGCGTCCACTCATCACGCCCGCCCTGCTGGAGGAAAGGCTGCCAGCCGACGCCGCCGCGCGCGGCACGGTGGAGGCGAGCCGCGTCGCCATCTCGCGCGTGCTGCATGGCAACGATGATCGCCTGATCGTGGTGGTGGGGCCCTGCTCCATCCACGACCACGACCAGGCCATGCGCTACGCCCGCGAGCTCATCGAGCGCACGCGCGACCTGGCCGGCGAACTGCTGCTGGTGATGCGGGTGTATTTCGAGAAGCCCCGCACCACCGTGGGCTGGAAGGGCTACATCAACGACCCCCACCTGGACGGCAGCTTCGCCATCAACGAGGGCCTGGAAAAGGCCCGCCGGCTGCTGCTCGACATTCTCGCCCTGGGCCTGCCCGTGGGCACCGAATTCCTGGATCTGCTCAGTCCGCAGTACATCAGCGACTTGGTGAGCTGGGGTGCGATCGGCGCGCGCACCACCGAAAGCCAGACCCACAGGCAACTGGCCTCGGGCCTGTCCTGCCCGGTCGGCTTCAAGAACGCCACCGACGGCGGCATCAAGGTGGCGGCCGACGCCATCGTCGCCGCGCGCTCGCCGCACGCCTTCATGGGCATGACCAAGATGGGCCAGGCCGCCGTGTTCGAGACGCGCGGCAACGACGACTGCCACGTCATCCTGCGCGGCGGCAAACAGCCCAACTACGCCGCCGCCGACGTCGAAGCCGCCTGCGCCCTGCTGCGCGCGCGGGGCCTGCGCGAGCAGGTAATGATCGATGTGTCGCACGCCAACAGCGGCAAGGAACACCGGCGCCAGATCGAGGTGGCCGCCGAGGTCGCCGCCCAGGTGGCCGCCGGCGAGCGCCGCATCGTCGGCGTGATGATCGAAAGCCACCTGCACGAAGGCCGCCAGGACATCGTGCCCGGCCAGCCGCTGCGGCCCGGCGTTTCCGTCACCGATGCCTGCATCAGCCTGGAGCAGACCCTGCCGGTGATGAACGGCCTGGCTGAGGCGGTGCGCGCGCGCCGCAACGCGTCCGCCTGAGACGCGGCGCGCCGACGGCGGCGCGGCCACCCCCCTGAAATCGGCGAGCGGGGGTCTATGCTGGAAGCAGCGCGGGCATCCACGGCCCGCGCCCCTTCCGGAGGTAAGCATCGTGAAACTCCCGCACCTGCCGCGCCGCGCCCTCGCCCTGGCGGCGCTTGCGGCCTTCTTCTGGGGCCAGCCGGCCGCCGGCGAAGGCTTCCTACCCCTCACCCTCACTCCGGCGGAAATACGCCTAGAGGCGGACGCCAGCCGGCCCGGCGGCATGGCCATCGCCACCCTGGCGGGCGACATGGCGAAGTCCGGCCTCTACGCCGCGCGCATCCGCATGCCCGCCGGGTTGCGGGTGGAGCCCCATTTTCACCCCGAGAACCGCGTGGTGGTCGTGCTCTCCGGCACGCTGCACATCGGTTTCGGCGAACGCTTCGAACCGGAGCGGCTGCGCGCCATGCCGGCCGGCAGCTTCTTCGTCGAGCCGGCCGGAGTCCCGCACTTCGCCCGCGTCGGCGAGGAGGACGCCATCGTCCAGGTAAGCGGCGTCGGTCCCTCGGGCACGACCTATCTGCATCCCGGCGCGCCCGGACACTGAACGCCATGGGGGACCGCGACGATCGGGCCATCGGTCCGTTCGCCGACTATTGCGACGGCTATGCCCGGCCCGGCGCCGAGGGGCTGGGCTATGTATGCGTGCTGAAGGTGGCCACCGCCACGGTGGAAAAGAGCGACGACGCCCTGCTCGACGGCATCGTCGCCCTTGACCGCGCCGAGGCGGCGGGGACCTACCTGGGCCAGATCAACATGCAGACCGCCTCCTCCTTCTGCGGTATCGCCGGCCAGGTCTGGGGACACGACCTGGCGGTGGCCGAGGCGATCGCCGAACACCGCCTGCAGCCCCTGTTCAGCGTCACCCAGCACGATGGCTCCGACTTGCCGGTGTACGACGGCCAGCCCCTGCTGGAAGCGGGCAAGGCCCTGTTCGGCACGGCGGCGGCGCGACGCTTCCCGCCGGCGCCGGGCGCCCACGTCATCTGCGCCAACAAGAGCGTGACCGCCTACCGGCCGCGCACGCAGCACATCGATGCGGCCGCCGGCCAGGCCTGTGGCGTCTGGTGCGTGCTGGCCCTGTCGATCGCCCGCGACCGGCGCGCCGCCGCCGACCTGTTCATCGAGGACGCGGGGGTGTGGACGCGCAACGATCGCGAAGCCGACCTCGAAGCCTGGCTGGGCGGCCACCGCCCGCGCGTGGCGGAGAGCATCGTCGCCTGCGGTCGCGGCCAGGGCCTGCTGTTCGAGCGCACCTACCTGTGCGCCGCGCACGCCATGGTCCCGCCCGGCCACCTGGGCATCGCCCTGGCCGTGGCGCCCTATGTGGTGCTGGCCCGACGGGCGCTGCCGGGTGGTGATTTCGCCGGCCTGGCGAGGCTCACCTTGCGGGAATGGGAGCGGCGAATGGGCTTCGCTCCGGCGGCATCCGGCGCCGCTACCGACCGCGGGAGAGGCGAGGCGGCAGCGGCGACGTTCATGCCAACAGAGAGGTGAAGCGAAACTTGCGCGCGTCGAACAGGCCGCGGTCGCTCAGCTTGAGTTCGGGAATAACCAGCAGGGCCATGAACGACAGGGTCATGAACGGCGAGCGCAGGGGCGAGCCGAGCGCCTTCGCCGCGCGCGTCAGTTCGGCGTAGCGGGCGGCCACCATGTCCCCGTCTTGCGTGCTCATCAGGCCGGCCACCGGCAGGGGCAGGCATTGCACGCCTGCGCCGTCGGCCACGGCGATGCCGCCGCCGGCATCGACCAGGACGTTGACCGCGCGGCAGAGGCTTTCAGCGTCGGCGCCGACCGCCACGATGTTGTGCGAATCGTGGGCGACGCTGGAGGCCAGCGCGCCGTGTCGCAGGCCGAAGCCGCGCGCGAAGGCGACCGCCGGCGGCGCCGGGCGGTAGCGGTTGATCGTGGCCAGCAGCAGCACATCGTGGAGCAGATCCGGCACGAGGCAGCCGTTCTCGATGCGCGGTTCGAGCAGCGCCTCGCGTGTCAGCAGTTCGCCGTCGACGGCGTCGATCACGCGCAGGCGGCCCGGACCGGCCGGCACCGCCAGATCCGCCGGGGTGATGCGCGCGGCGGCGAAGCGGTTGAGGGGCGTCACCGCTACCCGCTCGATCAGACTGCGACCGGCCTCGGCCACCCGATGGCCGTCCACCCAGGTGCGCAGCGGCCGGAATTCGCGCAGCTCGGCCACTTCCACCGCATCCATGGGATCGCCGGGGCGCAGCAGCCCGACCGGCAGGCGATAGTGGCGCACGGGATTGAGGCAGGCGCAGCGCAGCACGGCCATGCGCTCGTGGCCCGCCGCCACCGCCCGCGCCACCAGGCGGTCGATGTGGCCGCGCGCGAGGTCGTCCGGATGCTTGTCGTCGCTGCAGAACATGACCCGCTCCGGGTGGCTGGCGATGAGCGGATGCAGGGCGTCGAAATCGCGCGCCGCCGAGCCCTCGCGGATGAGGATGGCCATGCCCGCCGCGATCTTGTCGTGCGCCTCGGCCAGGCTGGTGCATTCATGGTCCGTGCCGATGCCCGCCTCGGCGTAGCGCCGCGCGCGCTCGCCGGTGAGGCCGGGGGCGTGGCCGTCCACCGGCAGTCCGAGGTCCCGCGCCAGGGTGAGCTTGGCCATGACCGCGGGGTCGCGCGCCAGCACGGCGGGGAAGTTCATCACTTCCGACAGGTAGGAGAGGCCCTCGCGCCGCAACAGGATATCCAGCTCGGCCAGGCCGATTTCCGCGCCAGTGGTCTCGAAGGGGGTGGCCGGCACGCAAGAGGGCGCGCCGAAGAACAGCTTGAAGGGTACCCGGCGCGCGTTGTCCAGCATGAAGCGCACCCCCTCGATGCCGAGCACGTTGGCGATCTCGTGCGGGTCGGAAACCGTCGCCACGGTACCGTGGCGGGTTGCCAGGCGGGCAAACTCGGCGGGCACCAGCATGGAACTCTCGATGTGCACGTGGGCATCGATGAAGCCGGGCAGGAGGTAGGTGAGGCCAGGGTTCTCCAGGCCTTCCTCCAGAAGCCGGGTGATGACCCCGTCGTGCCATTCGACCCGGCCCGCGAAGATGCGGCCCGATTCAAGGTCGACGATATTGGCGCTCAGGGCGCCGCAAGGCGGGCTTGTCTGCATGGCGGGGCGGGAAACCGTGGGCTATTTTCATCGTAGACCCGGAACGCGCATGCGGACAGCGCCGCGCCGACACCCGCTGGCTGGTGATCGCCCCGCTTGCAGCCGCTCCGAGGCGGCCGGGCGCAGCCAGGAAGAGTAAAGTAGTCAAGGATTTCAAGCAGGAGAACAGCCGTGAAAGACATCGTGTGGGACAACATACTCAGCATCGGCGTGGATGAAATCGACGAGGACCACCGCAAGCTGATCCACATCTTCAACATCCTCAATCATGCGGTGGCCGAGAAGGAATCTGCGGAGTACCTCGCGGCATGCCTGGACGAACTGATTTATTGCACGGTCTGGCATTTCAGCCATGAAGAACGGCTGATGCTCAAGTATCGCTATCCGGAGGCCGAAGCGCACAAGACCGAGCACCGCGATCTCATCCAGAGCGCGAAGGAGTTACAGCAGGCCATCCTGCAAGCGGACAAACCCATCGCCGAGGAGCAGCTCCGCTTCCTGGAACGCTGGCTCTCGGAGCACATCCTCACCGCCGACGGGCGGCTGGGCGAGTACCTCTGCGAGAAGATGTAAGCCCCGCAGTAGCCGATCCCGGCGGTTGCACAACCCGTAGGAGCCGGCTTGCCCGCTCCTCCCGCCGCATTGCCCCCTTAACGGGAAATCCACTCGATCAGGTGATGGCTTTCCGGCGTCAGGCTCCAGACCGTGTACTGGCGGGCCGACGCGGGACACAATCCGGCGCTGTCGTGGTCGTGGATCGCCAGCTCGCCGCCCCGCCAGAAGCGGGCCAGCGCCGCGTCCAGCGGTTCCGCCGAAGCGGCGGCCTGGCAGCCATGCCGGTCCGCCGGACGCGCCGTCGAGGCCAGATCGTGCCAGCTCGCCCAGGCCCGGTCGGCCAGCGCGGCTTCCAGCCCGTCCAGCCAGGCGCGATGCCGGAACTCCGGCCCGGCCCCGACCGGCGTCTGGCCGAGCAGGTTGCAGAACAGGCAGGCGGGCTCCGGCCAGGTCTCGGCGAGGCGGCGGAAACCGCCCGCGCCGGCGAGGAAATCGGCCGCTTGCCAGTCGAATCGCTGCGCCGGAAAGCGGCGGGCGAGGATACGGCGGGCGAGCACATCGGGTTCAAGAACGGTGATGCGAGAGAATCGCTGCAGGAACTGGCTGCTCAGGGCGTAGCCGCCGCTGGGACCGACCAGGAGCAGATGCTCGGCATCGGGCCGCCAGTCGGTAAGCCAGCGCCGCACCTGGTCGTGGAAGGGTGCCCACAGGGTTCGCCGCCAGCGCCAGGCGCGCAGGTGGTAGAGCAGGCCGCCACTGGAGTGAAACAAAGGACTGAGTAGCGAGTGCCGAGTATCGAGAAAATGACGCGTCGACCACACCTTCCTCAGTCCTCAGTCCTCAGTCCTCAGTCCTCAGTCCTCAGTCCTCAGTCCTCATACATTACCTGCGAAGACCCGCTTCGCCACGTCCCTGTAATGGCGGACGAAGCTCACCTCCAGGCCGGCCTTCACATAATCCGGCAGGCGCTCGAAATCCGGCTGGTTGGCTTTGGGCAGGATGAGTTCGTGGATGCCCACCCGCTTCGCGGCGATGACCTTCTCGCGGATGCCGCCCACCGGCAGCACCTGGCCGGTGAGGGTGAGCTCCCCGGTCATGGCCAGCGGCCGCGCGATCTTCTCGCCCCGTGCCAGGCTGAGCAGCGCCGTGGCCATGGTGATGCCGGCGGACGGGCCGTCCTTGGGTGTGGCGCCTTCCGGCACGTGCAGGTGCACGAAGGCCTCGTCGAAGAACTTCACGTCGGCCTGGTAGGGCTTCAGATGGCTGGACACGTAGCTGTAGGCGATCTCGGCGGACTCCTTCATCACCTCGCCCAGCTTGCCGGTCAGCTTGAACCCCCGGTTGAGGGTATGCACCTTGGTCGCCTCGATGGTCAGCGTCGCGCCACCCAGGGCGGTCCAGGCCAGACCCGTCACCACGCCGATGCCGGTCATGGGCTTTTCCGGCTGATAGGGCGGATCGGTGAGGAAATGTTCGAGGTTGTCGGCGTTGACCTGGAGCCGCTCGGCCTCGCCGCGCACGATGCGCACCACCGATTTGCGGATGACCTTGCCCAGGTTCATCTCCAGTTGACGCACGCCGGCCTCGCGGGCGTAGCCCTCGATGATCTTGCGGATGGCGGCGGCGGTGATGCTCACCTGTCCGCGCTTCAGGCCGGATTTCCTGAGCTGCTTGGGCCACAGGTGGTGCCGGGCGATGGCCAACTTTTCCTCCAGCAGGTAGCCGGACAGGCGGATCACCTCCATGCGGTCCAGCAGCGGCGCGGGAATGGTGTCGAGTTGGTTGGCGGTGCAGATGAACAGGGTCTTGGACAGGTCGAAACGCACGTCCAGGTAGTGGTCGAGGAATTCCGCGTTCTGTTCCGGGTCCAGCACCTCCAGCAGGGCGCTGGCCGGGTCGCCCTGGTAGGAGGCGCCGATCTTGTCCACCTCGTCCAGCATGATCACCGGGTTCTGCGACTCCACTTCCTTGATGGCCTGGATGAACTTGCCCGGCAACGCGCCGATGTAGGTGCGGCGGTGGCCCTTGATCTCGGCTTCGTCGCGCATGCCGCCCACGGAGAAGCGGTAGAACTTGCGTCCCAGCGCCCGCGCCACGGACTTGCCGATGGAGGTCTTGCCCACCCCGGGCGGCCCCACCAGCAGCAGAATGGAGCCGGCCACCTCGCCCTTCATGGCGCCGACGGCGAGGAACTCGACGATGCGCTCCTTGACGTCGTCGAGGCCGTCGTGGTCCTGGTCCAGAATCCTGCGCGCCCGGTCCAGGTCCAGCTTGTCCTTGCTGTACTTGCCCCAGGGAAGGTTGGTGAGCCAGTCCAGGTAGTTGCGGGTAACCGTATATTCGGGCGAACCGTGCTCCAGGCCGGACAACTTGGTCAGTTCCTCGCCGATCTTTTTCTCGGCGTGGGGCGGCGGCTTCAGCTTCTTCATCCGCCCCTGGTAGAGCTCCAGATCCACCGTGCGGTCGTCCTTGGCGATGCCCAGCTCCTGCTGGATGGCCTTGAGCTGCTGGCGCAGGAAGAACTCCCGCTGCTGGCCGGTCATCTTCTCCTCGACCTTTTCCCGAATCTGGGTCTGCAGCTTCGCTACTTCCAGTTCCTTGTTGATCAGCACCAGCACCTTCTGCATGCGCTTGCGCAGATTGAAGGCCTCCAGCACCTCCTGCAACTTGGCCTTGGGCGCGGTGGTCAGGCTGGCAGCGAAATCGGTGAGCAGGGCCGGCTCGTTGGGCGAGAAGCGGTTGAGGAAGAACTTCAGTTCCTCGGAATACAAGGGGTTAAGGGGCAGCAGTTCCTTGATGGCGTTGATGATGGCCAAAGCGTAGGCCTTGATCTCCTCGCCGCTTGTGGCCTGGCGGGTCTCCGCCGGGTACTCGACGCGGGCGAAATAGGGCGGCTCACCGGAAATCCACTCGGCGATGCGGAAGCGGCGGATGCCCTCGGCGATGAACTGGATCTTGCCGTCCGAACGCATCGGGTGATGCATGCGCACCAGAGTGCCGACGCGGTGGAAATCCTCCGGCCGGGCGTCGTCGGAATCGTCGCCATGCACGCAGACCAGGCCCACCAGATGGTGGCCCGCGTCGCCGATGCGCTTCACCGTCTCCATCCACGGCCCCTCGTTCATGATCAGCGGCAGGGTCTGCGCCGGAAAAAAGGGCTTCTCCGTCAGCGGCAGGATATAGATGTTCGACGGCAGCGTTTGCGCCGGCAGGTTGGGCGTGGAGCCGGCCTCGCCGGGTTTGACGATTTCGCCTTCGATGGGGGGGGTGTCTTCGGTCATGTTCTGTTCGTAGGCTGCGCCAGTTACATGGGTATGGCCGAAGGGCGGAGTTTCAAGTCCGCTCAGGCGTAATTCAGCCCCATCGCCTCGCGCACGTCGCGCATGGTCTCGCGCGCCAGGTCGCGGGCCTTTTCGCAGCCGTCGGCGATGATGTTGCGCACGGTGTCGGGGTCCTCGGTGAGGGCGCGGGCGCGTTCCTGGATGGGCGCGAGTTCGGCGAGCATGGCGTCGATCACCGGCTGCTTGCAGTCCAGGCAGCCGATGCCGGCGCTGGTGCAGCCCTGGCGCGCCCAGTCGCGCGTGTCGGCGCCGGAATACACCTCGTGCAGTTGCCACACCGGGCAGCGCGCGGGGTCGCCGGGGTCGGTGCGGCGCACCCGCGCCGGGTCGGTCGGCATGGTGCGGATCTTCTTGATCACCACCTCCGGATCCTCGCGCAGGGAGATGGTGTTGCCGTAGGACTTGGACATCTTCTGGCCGTCCAGGCCGGGCATCTTCGAGGCTTCGGTGAGCAGGGCCTCGGGCTCGGTGAGGATCATCTTGCCGCCGCCTTCCAGGTAGCCGTACAGCCGCTCCTTGTCGCTCAGGGACAGGTTCTGGGTTTCGCCCAGCAAGGCCTTGGCGGATTCCAGGGCGGCCCCGTCACCCTCCTGCTGGTAGCGGACGCGCAGTTCCTGGTAGAGCTTGGCCTTCTTGCCGCCCAGTTTCTTCACCGCCGCCTCGGCCTTCTCCTCGTAGCCCGTCTCCTTGCCGTAGAGGTGGTTGAAGCGGCGCGCGATCTCCCGGGAAAACTCGATGTGCGGCACCTGGTCCTCGCCCACCGGCACCTGGTTAGCGCGGTAGATCAGGATGTCGGCGGATTGCAGCAGGGGATAGCCGAGGAAGCCGTAGGTCGAGAGGTCCTTCTCGGCGAGCTTTTCCTGCTGGTCCTTGTAGGTGGGCACCCGTTCCAGCCAACCCAGGGGGGTCATCATGGAGAGCAGCAGGTGCAGCTCGGCGTGCTCGATGACCCGGGACTGGATGAACAGGGTGGCCTTGGCGGGATCCACGCCCGCCGCCAGCCAGTCGATGACCATCTGCGAGGTGGCGTCCTCGATGCCCAGCGGATTGTCGTAGTGGGTGGTGAGCGCGTGCCAGTCGGCGACGAAGAACAGGCATTCGTGCTCGTGCTGGAGCTTGATCCAGTTTTTCAGGACGCCGTGGTAGTGGCCCAGGTGGAGGCTGCCCGTGGGGCGCATGCCGGAGAGGACTCGATCCGCGTACATGGGGGTTCCGTCGGTTGGCTAGTAATTAAAGTGAAAGTCGCGCAGCGACTTCTTGAGGCTCCCCTCGCCCGCAGGCGGGGCGAGAGGGGAATTCGGAATGCACAGCATTCCGCCCTCGCAGCCGGCTGGCGATGCATCGCCAGCCGTGGGGCGCGGAGCGGGGGTGGGGGGTGAGGGAAACGGGCATGACTTTCTTGATGAAGGGCGTCATTGCGAAATCATGCCCGTCAGTTAAGAACGATCTGGATGATGGCCAGCAGCTCCATGTGGCGCATGCCGAACAGGAAGGCCGCGAGGGCGACCAGGGCATCGATGAGGGGCCACACGAATAAGCCCAGCACGCCCAGGAACATGAGGCCGAGCAGGATGAAGATGCCGTAGGGTTCGACCCGCGCGAGGCCGTAGGCCATGCCGCGCGGCAGCAGGCCGACGGCGATGCGGCCGCCGTCGAGGGGCGGCAGGGGGATCAGGTTGAGGGCCATGAACACGGCGTTGATGAAGACGCCGGCGCCGCCCATGAGGGCGAGGGGGATGCGGATGCCCTCGGGCAACAGGAAGGCCACCTTGATCATGCCGGCCCAGATCAGCGCCATGAGCAGGTTGGCGCCGGGCCCGGCCGCCGCCACCCAGATCATGTCCTGCCTGGGCCGGCGCAGGTTGTTGAAGTTGACCGGCACCGGCTTGGCCCAGCCGAACAGGATGCCGCCACCCCCGGCCAGCTTCGACGACAGCAGCAGGATGGCGATGGGTACGATGATGGTGCCGACCAGGTCGATGTGGCGCAGCGGATTCAGGCTGATGCGGCCCTGCATCTGCGCGGTGCGGTCGCCGAAGCGCAGGGCGGCGTAGCCGTGCGCCGCCTCGTGCAGGGTGATGGCGAACACCACCGGCAGCGAGAAAACGGTGATCTTCTGGATGAGGTTCAGTTCCATCGCGTCATTCCAGCCCCAGCAGGGCGGGATCCCCCAGCCCGCGCCGGATGATGGACGGCACCTTGTCGGTGAGGTCCACCACGGTACTCGGGGTGAGGCCGCAATGGCCGCCGTCGATGATGACGTCCACCGCGTGGCACAGGCGCTCGTCCACCTCCCAGGGATCGGACAGCGGATATTCGTCGCCGGGCAGGTGCAGGGTGGCCGACAGCAGGGGCTCGTCCAGCTCGGTGAGCAGGGCATGCGCGATGGGATTCGAGGGCACGCGCAGGCCGATGGTGTTGCGCCGCGTCCACAGCCGTCGCGGCGCCTCCTTGGTGGCTTCGAGGATGAAGGTGAAGGGCCCAGGTGTGCCGTGCTTCATCAGGCGGTACTGCACGTTGTCGACACGGGCGTAGCGGGCCACCTCGGAAAGATCGCGGCAGACCAGGGTGAGGAAGTGGCGGTCGTCGATCTGGCGGATCTCGCGCAGGCGCTCCATGGCGTGCTTGTCGTTGATCTGGCAGCCCAGGGCGTAGCAGGAATCGGAGGGATAGGCGATGACGCCGCCCTTGCGCAAGACCTCGACGGCCTGGCGGATGAGGCGCGCCTGCGGGTTGTCGGCATGGATGCTGAGGAACAGGCTCACCATTGGCTCCACAGCGGACGGCAGCGGGCCGGCAGGGGCTCCAGGCGACCCAGTTCGCGACCGCCTTCGCCCGGCGCATGAAAATCGGAACCGACCGAGGCGGCCAGGTCGAATTCCTCGGCCAGCGCGGCGAAGACCGGCACCTGATCGGGCGTGTGGCTGCCGGTGACCACCTCGATGGCGTCACCGCCCAGATGCTTGAACTCGGACAGCAGCAGGCGCATCTTCTCGCGTCCCATCTGGTAGCGCCCCGGATGCGCCAGCACGGAGAAGCCGCCGGCGGCGCGGATCCACAGCAGCGCTTCCGCCAGGCCGGCCCATTCGTGCGGGGCGTAGCCCGGCTTGCCCTTCACCAGGTACTTCCTGAACACGGTCTTGACGTCCTTCACCACGCCGCTCTCCACCAGGAAACGGGCGAAGTGGGTGCGGCCGATGAGGGCGGGATTGCCGGCGAACCGGTAGGCCCCCTCCAGGGCGCCATGGATGCCCAGGCGCGCCAGTTCGTCGGCCATGCGGCGCGCGCGTTCGGCGCGTCCGTCGCGGTTGCGCGCGAGTCCGCTCGCAAGGACGGGATCGTCGGGTTCAACGCGCAGGCCGACGATGTGCACCGTGTGGCCGCCCCAGGTCACGGATATCTCCACGCCATGCACGAGCCGGATGCCGAACTCCGCCGCCGCCACGTCGGCCTCCTCGAGGCCGCGCAGCTCGTCGTGATCGGTCAGGGCGAGCACGCCCACGCCCATGGCGGCGGCCCGTTCCACCAGTTGTCGGGGCGCGAGCACCCCGTCGGAGGCGGTGGAATGGCAGTGCAGATCGTAGACGGTCATGGACTGAGCCTGTTTCAGCGGCAATGAAATAGGCTTCAAGGTTGAGGAATGGCTGGGAATCATAGCAAAATGCCCGTTGCCCTCCCCTGCTGCCACTCGCCCCCGCCTGTGAAAATCCTGTTCGATCTGTTCCCCATCATCCTGTTCTTCGTCGCCTACCAGCTCGGCGAGAAGAATCCGGAAGCCGCCGCCGCCTGGCTGAGCGCCTTCGGCATCAGCCTGGAAAGCGGCGACAAGCCGGGCGTGTTCCTCGCCACCCTGGTGGCCATCCTCGCCACCTTCGTGCAGATCGGCTGGGTCTGGCTCAGGCACCGCAAAGTGGAGACCATGCTGTGGATCTCACTGATTCTCATCGTGGTATTCGGCGGCGCCACCCTGCTGCTGCACGACGAGGCCTTCATCAAGTGGAAGCCCACCGTGCTGTACTGGTTGTTCGCCCTCACGCTGGGGCTGGCGCCCATCCTGTTCGAGCGCAACCTGATCCGCCTGATGATGCAGAAGCAGGTCAGCCTGCCGGACGCGGTGTGGGCCCGCCTCAACCTCGGCTGGGCCGGCTTCTTCACCTTCATGGGCATCGCCAACCTGTGGGTGGCCATGACCTTCTCCACCGACGCCTGGGTGAACTTCAAGATGTTCGGCTCCCTGGGCCTGATGCTGCTGTTCATCGTCGCGCAGACCTACTATCTGTCCAAGCACATCAAGGAAGAGCCGTGAACCTGTATTACGCCATCGTCGGTGAAGATGTCGCCGGCAGCCTGGACCAGCGCCTGGCCGCCCGCCCCGCCCATCTGGAACGTCTCAACAAGCTGAAGGACGAAGGCCGCCTGCTGCTGGCCGGCCCCTTCCCCGCCATCGACAGCCCGGATCCGGGGCCGGCGGGCTTTTCCGGCAGCCTCATCGTCGCCGCCTTCGATAGCCTGGAAGCCGCGCAAGCCTGGGCCGACGCCGATCCCTACGTGGCCGCCGGCGTCTACGCGCAAGTCAGCGTCAAACCTTTCAAACGGGTGCTGCCGTGAGCGCTACCATCGAAACGATGAAGGCCCGCCTCGCCGCCCTGCAACCCGAGCACCTGGAAATCATCGACGAGTCCGCCCTGCATGCCGGCCACGCCGGCGCCCGCGGCGGTGGCGGCCATTACCAGCTCACCCTGGTTTCGCCCGCTTTCACCGGCCTCAACGCCCTGGCCCGTCACCGCCTGGTCTATCAGACCCTGGGCGATCTGATGCAAGGCCCCATCCACGCCCTTTCCATCACCGCGCTGGCGCCGAGCGAGTTGTGAGCTCGCGCCGGAACTCCACGCCGGGCACCGACTCCATGTTCGGACTCCACCTTTTCTCTCCCAACCCCGAGACTTCCATGAAAAAGATCCTGCTCCTGTCCGCCCTCCTTTCCTGCAACGTGCTGGCGGCGGAGCCGTCCGCGCCTCCCGCCCAGGCCCCGGCCAAGCCGCCCATCGCCGTGGTCAACGGCGTGGCCGTGCCGGCGGTCTACGCCAATTTCGTGCGTCAGGGCCGACTGTCCCGAGGCGCCAACCCCGAGGCCCTCACCGAGGAGTCCATCCGCGACGCCCTCATCACCGTCGAACTGCTGTCGCAGGAAGCGGCGCAAAAGGGCCTGGACAAGAACGCGCTGGTGATGGCCGCACTCGAATACCAGAGAAAGGACATCCTGGCCCAGGCCGCGATTGATCAATACCTGGGCCGCAACCCGATCGGCGAGGAGGTCGTCAAGGCCGAATACGACAAGGCCAAGGCCCAGGCCGGCGGCGATGAATACCGTGTCCGTCACATCCTGGTGGGCAGCGAGAAGGAAGCCAAGGACCTCATCACCCGGCTCACCACCGGCAAGAAGAGCAAGTTCGAGGACGAGGCCAAGAAACTCTCCAAGGACGCCAGCGCCGGCAACGGCGGCGACCTCGGCTGGGTGCTGCCCGCCAACCTGGTGCCGGAATTCGCCAGCGCCATGACCAAGCTGAAAAAAGGCGAAACCAGCCGCGCGCCGGTGAAAACCCAGTTCGGCTGGCACGTCATCCGCCTGGACGACATGCGCACCCTGGACTTCCCCACCTTCGACAAGCTGAAAGGGCAGATCGTCCGGCAAATGCAGCAGCAGCAACTGCGCAGGTTCGTGCAGGAACTGCGCGCCACCGCCAAGGTGGAATAACGCCGAAACCCCCGGTTGCCGGCCTGGTGCCGGCTACCGCCACCTACCGAAGCACGGCCGGCACATCCGGCAGTTCGTTGGCGCCGCCGCCCGCCGCCGGGTACACCCGCCGCAGCAGGGCATCGACGCGGGCGATGCCGGCCAGGGCGCCGGCTTCGAATTCGCCGCGCCGGAAATGCGCTTCCATCTCCCGGCAGATGGCTTCCCATTCGGTCGCCGCGACGCGGGCGCTGACGCCGCGGTCGGCGACGATCTCGACATCGCGGTCGGCCAACAGCAGGTAGATCAACACGCCGTTGTTGTCGGCGGTATCCCAGACGCGCAGGTCGGAGAACACCTCCAGCGCCCGTTCGCGCGCGGTGACGCCGCGCAGCAGCGGCAGGAAGTCGAGGGCGGCCTCCACCACGAAGCGGATCTCGCCGCCGTGCCCCGTTTCGGAACGCGCCACGGCCTCGCCGATGCGCGCCATGGCGGCGGCGTGGAACAGCCGGCGCACGCGCCAGGCGGGCTGCGACAGATGGCGCAGGAGACGCGGCAAAGTGGAATTCGTCATGCCGTTACTCCTCTACCAACGCCCGGAGGCACCGCCCCCGCCGAAACCGCCGCCGCCCCCGCCGAAGCCACCCGAACGCCCGCCACCACGACCACCCCCGACGCCGATGATGTTGGAAATGCCGATCAGGGTAAGCACGAATACCAGCAGCCCGACGACCGCGCCGACTCCCAGACTGCCGAGCAGCCACCAGGCGCCGAGAAAGGCCACGCCGCCCGCCACGGCGGCGCCGACGAGGGCGCCGAAGACGGCGCGCAGGATGCCGCCGACCACGAAAATGAACATCATCGCCAGGGACAGCGCGTCCTCCCCGGACACCCCCGCATCCGCGCCCCGCGCCGGCGGCAAGGCCTCGCCCTCGATGAGACGGGCGAGGGCGCGCGCGCCGGCCTCGACGCCGCCGGAAAAATCACCCTCGCGGAAACGCGGGACGATGATCTCCTCGATGACGCGCTTGGCCACCGCGTCGGGGATCGCGCCCTCCAGGCCGTAACCCACCTCGATGCGCAGCGCCCGGTCGTCCTTGGCCACCAGCAGCAGGACGCCGTCGTCGACGCCCTTGCGGCCGAGCTTCCAGGTTTCGGCGACGCGCAGACCGAACTGTTCGATGCTTTCGGGTTGCGTGGTCGGCACCAGCAGCACGGCGAGCTGGCTGCCCTTGGCCTGTTCCAGCTCGCGTAGCCGGCTCTCCAGTGCCGCGCGGGTGGCTTCGTTCAAGGTGCCGGTAAGGTCGGTGACCCGGCTCTGCAAGGGCGGCACCGCCACCTGCGCCCAGGCCAGACCGAAGCTCAGCGCCAGGCAGGCGAGCAGCCAACGGAAAGCCGGGGCGATGCGGGGGGCGTTGCAGGGTGACAAACAGAGGCTCCGGAAGAATGGCCGGCGCACGCGGCCGGTAGCAGTCCAAGGCATTATCCTGAGCCCCCGTCGGCGCGCAAGGCTGGCTATCATGGGTACCCTTCCGGCCGCGAGGCATGCCATGGATGCCGATTCCCCGCTCGATCAACTGGAACGCCTGAACGCCATCGGCGTCGCCTTGTCGCGCGAGGAGAACATCGACCATCTGCTCGAGCAGATCCTGCTGTCCGCCATGCAGCTGACCCATGCCGACGCGGGCACCATCTACCGCGTCAACGCGCAACGCGCCCTGGAATTCGCCATCCTCGTCAACCGCAGCCTGGGCCTGCGCCTGGGCGGCCGCCAGGGCGGCGAGATCGACCTGCCCGACATCCCCCTGTTCGACGTCGATGGGCGGCCCAACGACCGCATGGTGGCGGCGCATGCCGCCGCCCGCCAGAAGACGGTGCACATCGCCGACGTCGACCGCGCCGAGGGTTTTGATTTCTCCGGCACGCGGGAATTCAACCGGCGCACCGGCTATGTCTCGCGCGCCTTCCTCACCGTGCCGCTCATCGACCACCTGGGCGAAACCATTGGTGTGCTGCAGCTCATCAACGCGCTCGACCCCGACAGCGGCGCGATCCGCGGCTTCACCGAGGAGGAACGGCGGCTGGCGGAATCGCTCGCCTCGCAGGCCGCCATCGCCTACACCAAGCGACGGCTCATCGACCAGCTGGAGGAACTGTTTGAATCCCTGGTGAACCTCGTCAACACCGCCATCGACGAGAAATCCCCCTACACCAGCAAGCACTGCGAACGCGTGCCGGTGCTCACCATGATGATCGCCGAGGCCGCCCACCGCTCGGCAAGCGGTCCGCTCGCCGATTTCCGCATGAGCGACCGGGACCGCCGCGAGCTGCGCATCGCCGCGCTCATGCACGACTGCGGCAAGATCACCACGCCGGTGCACGTGATGGACAAGGCGACCAAGCTGCAAACCCTATGCGACCGCATCCATCTGGTGGACACCCGCTTCGAGGTGCTGCGTCGGGACGCCGCCATCGCCCGTCTGCAAGCGCTGCTGCAACGCCCCGGCGAGCGGGAAAGCATCGAGGCCGAGCACCGCGAGCATCTCGCGCGACTGGACGCGGACCGCGACTTCCTGCGCCATTGCAACCTCGGCGGCGAGAACATGGCGGCGGCCGACCAGGAGCGCGTCTCCCGCATTGCCCGCCAGCGCTGGCGGGATGCCGAGGGCGTCGAGCAACCGTTCCTCACGGCCGACGAGGAAGCCTGCCTGCGCATTCCCAAGGGCACGCTCACCGAGGCCGAGCGCGAGGTCATCAACCATCACATCGTCGCCACCGTGCGCATGCTGGAGGCGTTGCCCTGGCCGCGCCACCTGCGGCGCGTGCCGGAATTCGCCGGCGGCCACCACGAGCGCGTCGACGGCAAGGGCTACCCGAAAGGCCTCACCGGCATGCAGATGTCGGTGCAGGCGCGCGCCATGGCCATCGCCGACATCTTCGAGGCCCTCAGCGCCGGGGACCGCCCCTACAAACAGGCCAAGCCGGTGTCCGCCTGCCTGGACATCATGCGGCGCATGGCGCGGGAGGGGCACATCGACCCGGACCTCTTCGCCGTGTTCGAGGCGGAGGACATCCCCATGGCCTACGCACGGGAACATCTGCCGCCGGAACAGTGGCGCTGATGCCGACGCGCCGCGCCCATACCTATTTCAGCGCGGGCTGCTAAAGTCTGAGTATCGCGCTCAAGAATAACGAGGAGATCCATGGCATCGCATGTGTTCGTCGCCATGCCTTACGGCCGCAAGCAGGACATCGAGTTCGACGCGGTGTACGCCGACTACCTCAAACCCGCCCTGGAAGAGGCCGGCTTCCAGGTATTCCGCGCCGACGAGGAGCGACGCGCAGGCGATATACGCACCGACATGTTCCAGGAACTGCTGCTCGCCGACCTGGTGGTGGTGGACCTCAGCATCGACAACCCCAACGTCTGGTACGAGCTGGGCGTGCGCCACGCCCTGCGCGCGCGCGGCGTGCTGCTGGTGCAGAGCGCGCGCGCCTACCAGCCCTTCGACGTCTACACCGAGCGCAAGCTGCGCTACCACCTGCTGGAGGGGCGTCCCGATCCCGCCCACCTGGCCGCCGACCGCGCCGCCCTCGGCGCCATGGCGCGCGCCACCATGGAATCCTGGCACGGCCGCCCCATCAGCCCCGTCTATCACTTGCTGCGCGACCTGCGCGAGCCGCCCTGGCGCGACCTGCTGCTGGCCGGCGACAACGAGTTCCGCGCCGCCTACGAGGGCTGGCACCGGCGCATGGAGGTGGCGCGCAAGCGCAACCGGCCCGGCGACGTGCTGGTGCTGGCGGAGGAGACCCCCATCTGGGCCCTGCGCCTGGAGGCCCGCCGCGCCGCCGGCAAGGCGCTGCTCAAGCTGCGCCAGTACCGCCTGGCCCTGGAGCAGGTGGAGGCGGCGCTGGAACTGGCGCCCGATGACGTCGGCTGCCAGCGTGACAAGACCCTGCTGCTGGGGCGCCTGGGCCGGCACGACGCCGCCCTGGAATGGGCCGAGAATCTGCTCCGGCTGCGCCCGCTGGAAGCGGAGGACTGGTGCCTCCTCGGACGCGTCGAGAAGGACGACTGGGTGCGCCGCTGGCGTCTGCCGGACGCGACGCCCGAGGCCATGCGCGAGGGCGCCGCGCGGGAAATCGCGCAACTCGTGCAGGCCGTCGAGCCCTACATGAACGCCTTCGTGCGCGACCCGGCGCATTTCTATGCCGGCATCAACGCCTGCACCCTGCGCCACCTCCAGCTCCACCTGGGTGGCAAGCTCAATCAGCCCGCCAGCCTGCCCAACCTCGAAGGCGGCGTTACCTGGGCCTGCCTGGCGGCCCTGGAACGCCAGCCCGAGGACTACTGGACGCGCGCCAGCTGGGCCGAGCTCAACGTCCTGCTGAGCCCGCCGGAGCAGGTGCGGGAAGCCTGGCGCGAGGCCGTCACGGTCGCCGACAAGGACTGGTTCGCGCTCGATTCCAGCCGCCAGCAGTTGCTCATCCTGCGCGATCTCGGCTTTCGCCCAGAGGCCGTCGCCGCGGCCCTGGGCGTCCTGGAAAGGGAGATCGCCGACCTGGAGGCGCCCTGGCGGCCGCGCCGGGTGTTCCTGTTCAGCGGCCACATGCTCGACGCGGCGGACCGGCCCGAAGCGCGTTTCCCCGCCGACAAGGAAGCGGCGGCGGCGTGCGCCATCGCCGACAAGCTCGAAGAGCTGGGCATGGGCGCCGACGACCTCGCCCTCTGCGGCGGCGCCTGCGGCGGCGACACGCTGTTCGCCGAGGCCGCCCTGGCGCGCGGCTGCCGCGTCGAGTTGTTCCTCCAGTTCGAGGAGCCGGAATTCCTCCAGGCTTCCGTCGCCTTCGCCGGGGAAAGCTGGGTGGACCGCTACTACGCCCTGAAGGAACGCCACGACCGGGTAGCGATCCGCGTACAGCCCGAGGAACTGGGCGCGCCGCCCGCGGGGATGAATCCCTATGAGCGCAACAACCTCTGGCAGTTGTTCACCGCCCTGGCGCACGGCCCCGACCAGGTGCGCTTCGTCGCCCTGTGGAACGGTCAGGGCGGCAAGGGGCCGGGCGGCACGCAGCACATGGTGGAGACGGTGAAGCAATACGCCGGGCGCGTCGCCATCCTCGACACCCGCACCCTCTTCGCGAACTGAGCTCCGAGGCATGGCGAAGCACTCCCGCATCCCATCCCCGACACGCATGGAGCCGAAGCGTTGATCTCCACCGGCGCCCTGTTGTCCGCCCTGCTCGCCGCGGTGTTCCTGTCCGGCCTGCTGGCCTGGCTGGTGGCGGCGCTGTTCCGCCGCCGCATGGTGGCGCTGATGCGCGCCGGCCCGGCCCCGGACGTCGCCCGGCCGGCGGCGGACGCAGGCTTCACCCTGCTGGAGCAGCGGCCCGCGGTTGCCCTCGACCTGGCGGCCAACCGCCGCGCCAGCCGGCGCTTCCTGCTCGCCCTCGGCGGCGTCAGCCTGCTGGTCGGCCTCACCCAGTCCTGGCTGGCGCTGCTGTTCGTCTACGACGATCCCGACTTCTCCCTCAACCGCCTGCTGGTACTGGGCCTGGTCTACGCCTGGCCGATGACCCTGGCCTGGGGCCTGGCCCTGCGCTGGTCCTGGGCGCGCACCCTGGGCGCCGTGCTGGGCTACATGGCGATCATGGCCGTGCTGGTGATGCTGCGCTCCAACGAAAACCAGTCCTTCGCCCAGGTCGCCGGCTGGCTGGGCAGCGTGGTCGCCCTGCCCATGCTGGTCACCCTGGCGATCGCCGCCAGCGGCCGCATCCGCGCGGTGGCGCCCTACCTGCTGCCACCCCTGCTGGTGCTCACCACCGCCTCCGTGCTGGTCTTGCAGGTCATGGCCGCCGGCGCCGCCGATCCGCCCGCCTGGGTGTACACGCTGGTCGGCTGGCTGGGTGCCTACGGCGCCATCGCCGCTCTCGCCTTCGTGCCCTGGCTGCTGCTGGCCTGGCCGGTGTACGCCCTGGCGCGCTGGCTGGCGGCGGCCTATCGGGCCAAACGCTTCTCCGACCTGGCTTACCTGTTCGCCGCCTACTGGTTCGTGGTGCTGTCCGCCAGCACCCTGACCGCGGTGGAGGGCAACGGCGCCGCCGGCCTCACCCAGCTGTTGCCCTGGCTCTGGCTGCCCGTCGCCGGCGCGGCCCTGGGCGGCTGGCTGCGGCCCGCCGCGCCGCCCGCCACCCTGCTGGTGCTGCGCGTCTTCCAGCGCGACACCCAGGTGGAGCGGCTGTTCGACCGGGTGGTGGAACGCTGGCGCCTGACCGGCAACACCCTGCTCATCGCCGGCACCGACCTGGTCAGCCGCACCCTGGACGCGGACGAGTTGTTTGCCTTCCTGAACGGCCGCCTGCGCCAGCGCTTCATCGCCGACGAAGCGGAGCTGCCGCGCCGCATGGCCGAACTGGACCTGCGACCCGATCCGGACGGCCGCTACCGGGTGAACGAGCACTACTGCTTCGACGCCACTTGGCAGGCCGCCCTGCGCGCCCTGGTGGCGCGCAGCGACGTGGTGCTCATGGACCTGCGCGGCTTCCGCGCGGAGAACCGCGGCTGCCGCTTCGAGCTGGGGGTGCTGGCGGCGGCCTCGCATCTGCGCCGGGTGGTGCTGCTGCACGACGCCGCCACCGCCAGGGACATCGCCCAGGCCGATCTGGCCGGTGCGCCACCCGGACGTTTCACCTGGCTGCGGGCCGACATACTGAACCCCAGAACAGCCGGCGCCGCGTTGGCCGCGCTGTTCGGCGCCGGCCCGGACGACAAGTCGGAAAACAGGTAAAGGAGAACTCGATGGCGAAAGGTTTGCGCTACCAGGATGACTATCTCGTCGGCGGCCCCGCCCGCGCCCGCGTAACCCCCAACTTCACCCTCGCCGAATACGCCGGTGCCGGCGGTGGCGTGCGCGTGCACCGTGAGTTGGTGGCCGCGGTGCAGGTGTTACGTGACCAGCTCGGCGCGCCCCTGGAAATCACCGGCATGGCCCCGGCACACGGCCTTGGCGCCGGATTGCAGGGGCGCTTCGCGTGGCTCGCGGCGGGCGACGCCGCCGGCCTCGAGGCTGCCGCCCGGCGCCTGCTGCGCGAGGGTGATCTGGCGCGGGTGGAGACGCGCGCCGGCAAGCTCTACGTGGAAATGCCCGATCCCGCCCACCTGCCCGCCCTGGCCGCCGAGCGCGCCCTCGACCGGGCCATCGCGGTGACCGCCGGCTTCGAGACCTCCGGCGATCCCTACCTGCAGGTCACCGGCAACTTCGACGGCGCCGGCCTGTCCTTCGGCCCGCTCCAGGTCAACTTCAAGACCGGCACCCTGCAGGAGCTGTTCCGCCGCTTCCGTGCCCGCGACGAGGCGCGCCTCAAGGCCTGCTTCGGCCCCCTGTGGACGGACTGGCTGGCGGTGCTCGCCCTGCCCTCGCGCGTGCGCCAGGTGGCCTGGGCCGACGCGCTCAGCCGCGGCCCGCGCAAGGCCGATTTCGACGCGCGCTGGAAGGCGGTCCTGCAGGCCGTCGGCCGGGAGCCGAGCTTCCGCGCCGAGATGCTGCGCTACGCCTACGACACCTACGGCCGCAAGCTGGTGGTGGCGCTGTCCTGGCTGCGCGGCCTGTTGCCCGTGCGCATCGCCAACCTGCGCTGCCTGGCGGCGCTGTACGACCTGTGCGTGCAGCAGGGCAGCCTGGACCGGGCCCACGACGCCATCCGCCGGCGGGTGGCGCGCGAGCGTCCCGCCGACGAATTCCAGCTCACCCGCATCGCCGTCGAGGAGCGTGGCCGCACCGCCGATCCACGCTGGCGCGCCGACTGCGTCAGCCGCCGCCTGTGCATCCTGGAAAGGGAACCGGTGGCGGTGAGCGAAGCCGGCGAGACGGCGGAACGCGACAACCCGAATCTCTACCTGCTGCGCAACGCTCCGGTCAGCCAGATCGAGCGCTATCTGCTGTAACCCGACGAACCAAAAAGGAGCTCCCGCCATGTCCCTGTCCCTGAACGAACGCCTGCAAGCCCCCAGCCCGAAGAAAATCCTCGCCTGCGATGGCGGCGGCATCCTCGGCCTGATCAGCGTGGAAATCCTCGCCAAGCTGGAGGCCGACCTGCGCGCCGCGCGAGGCGACCCCAAACTGGTGCTGGCGGATTTCTTCGACTTCGCCTGCGGTACCAGCACCGGCGCCATCATCGCCGCCTGCGTCGCCGCCGGCATGGCGATGGCCGACATCCGCAAGTTCTACGTCGACAGCGGCGCGCAGATGTTCGACAAGGCCTCGCTGTTCAAGCGCCTGCGCTACAGCTACGAGGATGAGGCGCTGGCCGAGAAGCTGCGCGTCGAACTCAACCGCGCCCTCGGCCACGCCCGCGGCGATGCCCCCGCCACCCTGGGCGACCCCGGCCTGCGCAGCCTGCTCATGATGGTGCTGCGCAACCACAGCACCGACTCGCCCTGGCCCGTCTCCAACAACCCGGCCGCCAAGTACAACCAGCGCGGCCGGCGCGACTGCAACCTCGACCTGCCGCTGTGGCAGTTGGTACGGGCCAGCACCGCCGCGCCCACCTTCTTCCCGCCGGAGGTGGTGACCTTCGCCCCGGGCACGCCGGAGGAATACCAGTTCGTGTTCGTCGACGGCGGCGTCACCACCTACAACAACCCCGCCTTCCTCGCCTTCCAGATGGCCACCACCGCGCCCTACCACCTCAACTGGGCGACCGGCGCCGAGCGCATGCTGATCGTCTCGGTGGGCACTGGCAACGCGGCGCGCGCGCGGCCGGACCTGGATGCCGACGATCTCTGGCTGCTCGACCACGCCAAGAGCATCCCCTCCGCCCTCATGAACGCCGCCTCCGCCGGCTGGGACATGGCCTGCCGCATGCTGGGCGAATGCCGCCACGGCGGCCCCATCGACCGTGAGGTGGGCGACATGCTGGCGGCGCCGGGCGAGTCCAACTGGACCGGCGCCAAGCAGTTCGCCTACGCGCGCTACGACCCGGACGTCTCCCCCGCCGGCCTGGCCGCCCTGGGCCTTGCCGACATCGACCCGGCCAGCGTGCAGGTGATGGATTCGATCCAGCACATCGTCGCCATCCAGCGGGTGGGCGCGACCTACGCCAATGCCCACGTGCGTCCCGAACACCTGCGGGGCTTCGCCTGATGGGCGGCATCTTCATCAGCTACCGCCGCGAGGACGCCGCCGGCCATGCCGGCCGGCTGTTCGACCGCCTCAAGGCGCGCTTCGGCAAGGCCGCTGTGTTCATGGACGTCGAAGGCATCGATGCCGGTGTCGATTTCGTCGAGCGCATCGATGCCGCGGTGGGCAGTTGCGACGTCCTCCTCGCCGTCATCGGCCGCAACTGGCTGGACGCCCGCAACGCCGACGGCGCGCGCCGACTGGACGACCCGCGCGACTTCGTGCGCCTGGAAACCGGCGCCGCCCTGGCGCGCGGAATCCGCGTCATCCCGGTGCTGGTGGAAGGCGCGGCGATGCCGACGCAGGAGGGCCTGCCCGACGCCCTGCGGCCGCTCGCCCGCCGCCAGGCGGTGGAACTGCGCGACAGCCGCTGGGAGGCGGACGTGGAACACCTGCTGCGTACCCTGGAGCCGGTTCTCGCCCCCGCCTCTCCCACCAAGGCGAAGCGCTCCCCGCGGACGGCCTGGCTGGCCGGCGCCCTGGTCCTGGCGCTGGCGGGCATCGGCCTGGGCCTGTGGTCGCGCGGGCCCGGGCAGGCTCCTGGCGATCCGCACGAGGCCCCGCCTGTCTCCCTGGTCCCACCAACCTCCGTGGCCACGAAGCCGCCGGCCGCATCCGCGCAAACCCAGGCCGAACCGCCCGTGCCAACGCCGGCCCGGCCCACATCCCGCCCCGAACGACAGGCGCCGGCGATAGCGGCCGTAAAAGCGCCGCCGGCGGTCCCGGCCGAACCCGCGCCCGCCGCGCCCCCGGCAGCGGCCATTCCCGCCACCGCTCCGGCTGCGGCGGCCCCCACCCGCGCCATTGCCGAGAGGCCGGCCGGCGCCGCGCCACCCCAGGCAAAAAAGCCGAAGGCGGTGATCCACGCGCTGGGCCTGCCCGGCAACCGGGCTTTCTGGAACCGGGAGGAGTCGCCCGGCTACAGCGCGAAAATGGCCGCCCTGTTCCGCGACCGGCTGCTGGAACAGGCCGGCGATCGCTTCAGCGTGGTGCTGGGATCCCCCGGAGAGCCTGCGCGCAGCCTGCTGGAAGGCGGGTCGCCCGCGCGCGAACAGGCCTGCCGGGATACCGGTGCCAGCGTGCTCTGGGTCGCCCTGGCGCGCCAGGAATTCAGCATCTCTCAAGCGGAAAGCGCGCACTGGCCGGAACTGCGCCTGGCCGCCATGCCCTGCGACGGCGGCGAGCGCCGCGAACACCGGGTGGGTCTGGCGCCCGGCCGCGAAGATGCCTTTCCCTTCTCGACGGACATGGGCAAGGCCATGGGTGCCTTCGCCCGCGAACATCTCCACCTCATGAGGTAGGCGGCATGGTCGGCATCTTCCTCAGCTACCGCCGCGAGGACAGCGCCGGCTTCGCCGGCCGCCTGGCCGACGCCCTGGAGGCTGAATTCGGCTCCGGCAGCGTGTTCCGCGACGTCGACGACATCCATCCCGGCGAGGATTTCGTCGCCGCCATCCAGCGCCATCTGGAGCGGGTGGATACCGTGCTGGTGATGATCGGACCGCGCTGGCTGGCGGCGGACGCACTGGGCCTTCGCCGCCTGGACGAGCCCGGCGACTTCGTGCGCCGGGAGATCGAGGCGGCGCTCACCACGGGCAAGCCGCTCATCCCGGTGCTGGTGGGCGGCGCCGTGATGCCCGCCGAGGCCGACCTGCCGGCCACCATCGCCGGCCTCGCCCGGCGCCAGGCGGCAGGGCTGTCCGATGACCGCTGGAGCGCCGACCTGGCTCGTCTGGTCGCCGTCCTCGCCACGCTTGTCCCCGGGCGCGGTAGGATCGCGCGGCGGCGGCGCCTGTTGCTGGCGGGCGCTGCCCTGGTGCCGGCCGCCCTGCTCGCGACCTGGCTGTTGCCGAAGTGGCCGCGGTCAACGCCACCGGCCAGCCCCGGTCTGCAAGCCACCGACATCGCCGGGCGCTGGACCGCCCGCGTGAAATACGACTGGGGCGACGAGCATGACGAGGTGTTCGAATTCAAGGACCTGGGCGGACGCCTGCACGGCACCGCGAGCTATCTCACCGGCCGCCTCGCCATCGAGGGGGCGACCCTGGAGGGCGAATGGCTGCGCTTCTCCACGCGCAGCCAGCAGATGCTCGGCGGCGATCAACCATGGAAGGAGGTCACCCACCGCTACACCGGCCGGGTTACCTCCGACGGCATCCATTTCACGCTACAAAGCGGCGGCGGCTACACGATCCACCCACCGGTGGAATTCGTCGCCCGCCGCGACGCGCCGCGCTAGCGCGCCGACCTTGCTATCCTGAACAGGGAAAGGAACCAAGCATGCAGGGCATCTTCATCAGCTACCGCCGCCAGGACAGCCAGAGCGCCGCCGGCCGCCTGGCCGATCACCTCAAGGAACACCTGCGCGGGGTGCCCATCTTCCGGGATGTCGAAACCATCGAACCGGGCGTGGATTTCGTCGACGCCATCGGCCGTGCCCTGCATTCCTGCGGCGTGCTGCTGGCGGTCATCGGCCCGCGCTGGGCGAGCGTGCAGGACGATGCCGGCCGCCGCCGCCTGGACGACCCCAACGACTACACCCGCCTGGAGATCGCCACCGCCCTGGCGCGCTCCGACGTGCGGGTGATTCCCGTGCTGGTGGAGGGCGCGCAGATGCCGGCGGGCGAAACCCTGCCCGAGGACCTCAAGGCCCTGTCGCGGCGCAACGCCACCGAGCTCACCGACAAGCGCTGGGAATACGACGTCGCGCAACTGGTGGAGACCCTGAAGAAGGCGCTGGCCATTCTGCCCGGCCCCAGACCGGAGCCAACACCTCCCGTACCACCTGTACCGCCCATGCCGGCGGCACAATCCTGGAAGAAATGGGCCTGGGGTATCGGCGGCCTGGTGATCCTGGCTGCGGCTCTGGATGAAAGCGGCCTTCTCGAGCCGGATCCACCCATGTCGGTCATGCCGGACACTTTTCAAGCCGCGCCGCCGGTGGACCATGGCCAAGCCGCGCCAGCCGCCATCAACCTGGCCGGCGCCTGGGCGGACGCGGAGGGCGGCAACTACCAGCTGGTGCAACAGGGCGACCGCATCGGCTTCCAGGGCATGAGTCCGCACGGCCCGGTCATGGGGCGCGGCCTGCTGCGCGGCAACCAGCTGGTACTGGAATACACCCTGGACGGCCAGCCTTACCAGGCCGCCTTGGCAGCGGGCGCGGACGGCATGAGCCTGGCCGGCACGTATCACGACCCCGCCACCGGCGAGAGCGGCCAGGTGGCCCTAAGAAGGGTGCGCTAAACGGGCGAGGGCGTCAGCCCGCTTCCACCCACACCTGCCCGTTTTCCACCTTGGTGTTGTAGGTGCGAATCGGGCAGTCCGCCGGTTCGTTCACGGGCTCTCCACTGGCGAGATCAAAGTAGCTGCCGTGCAGGGAGCATTTGATGCTGCGGCCCTTCACGCAGCCGAACCAGAGCGAGTAGTCCTCGTGGCTGCAGAGTTCGTCGACGCAGTAGTGGCCGCCCTCGGCGTGGACCAGAAGCAATGCCCTGCCGGTGGGGGCGACGCGCTTCATCTGCCCCACTCCCAGTTCGTCTTCGCGCGCGACCGCGTGCCAGGCCATGGCCGCCGCCTTACCTGACCCGGGCCGCGGCGCGACCGGAATCGAGCGCGGCGCGGACTTGGTCGGCGGCGTCCTGGAGGGTCGCGGCCTTGCCCAGGTGATGCAGGATGAGGCCGCCCGCCAGCACCAGGGAGTCGTAGGTGGCGCCCCGCTCTCCGCGCAGCGCGGCCAGGCCTGCTGTGGCGGCGGCTTGCGCGGTGGCCTGGATGTCGACGGCGATGGCCACGTCGTCCTCGCGTTCGACCTTGGGCAGACCCTCGGGCAAGGGCACGGCGCGGGCCGTCTGGGCGATGCCAAGGACGGCGGGATCGAAATCGATCTCGTATTCCTCGCCATGGTCCTGGTAGCGGCTGGCCTTGCCCGGCTGGCGCAGGGAGGGGATGACGCCACCTTCGACGCCGCGCACGATGAGGGCGGAATCGAAGCCCGCGTGGCGCGCCAGCATGGCGTAGATGGGCGGATAGGGCTTGTGTACGTAGCCGGTGACCAGGTGGGTCTTGTGACGGCCCCGGATCGGCATGGCCTGCGTCTCGATGGTGGTCACCGCCTGGCGCTTGATGATCTTGGTGCGCAGCGGGATGAGGTCGTGCAGGGCCGGGCAGAAGGCGGCCTGGTCGACGTAGCTCCAGCCGATGGCCGCATC
This sequence comes from bacterium, assembly GCA_009772925.1. GTDB lineage: Bacteria > Pseudomonadota > Gammaproteobacteria > Burkholderiales > Thiobacillaceae > PFJX01. The sequence goes on along the minus strand of WOUQ01000008.1, from coordinate 38,776 downwards.
GGCCAGGCGGGCCGCCGCTTCCGCCGGCGACAGATCGACGTTGACCCTGGCGGCGCGCAGCACGTGGCGGGCGGTGACGCCGTATTTCGGTCCCACCGCCTCCAGGCCGTGGTTGACCGCCGGCACGCCCAGTTCGGCGAGCAGCGGCGCGAGGAAGGGCGCGGCGGGCAGGCAGCGGTTGTAGCCGTCGTAGGGATCGGCGATGTCCACCACCTCGTCGACTTCGGCGGTCATCCGCGCGGTGGCATCGAGGATCGCGTCCAGCACGCCCTTGAACTCGTCCATGGTTTCCCGCTTCATGCGCAGGGCGATGAAGTAGATGCCGGCCTGCACCGGATCGACGGCGTTCTCCAGGATGGCGCGCATGCCCAGCCTGGCCTCCTCGCGCGAGATGTCCTTCGACAGTTCCGGCCCGGTGGCGATGCGCTGGATGATGGAATGCATGGTGCGGGCGAGATCGGGGCCCGAAGCTGCAGGCGTGTTCATTAGCAACTCCTTAAATTCCCGCGCAGCATAGAAAGTAGCCGGGATACGGTCAACCATGGCCACACGAGGGCATTTCGCGCGGCCCCGTGCCTCGCCCGACGCGCATGGACGCGAGACGGTGCGCGGTAGAGAATGCGCCCAGAGCCCTACCCGGAAGCTTGCCCCATGAATCGACTGTTGTTGTGCAGCACCCTGCTGGCGATCCTGCTTGCGCCCTCGGCACAGGCGGCCGATGTTGTGGTGAACGTGCTCGCCGTGCGTCCCGGCGGCGGCGAGGTGAAGCTCCTGTTGTTCGATCGGGAAGACGGTTTCCGCAAGGAGGACAAGGCCCGCCAGGTGCTGCGCCTGCCAGCCGGTGCCGGCGCGGTGACCGGCACCTTCGCGGGACTGCCTGCAGGCCGTTACGCGGTGATCGCCTATCACGACGAAAACGGCGACGGCAAACTCAACCTGCGCCTGGGCATGTTCCCCAAGGAGGGCTACGGCCTTAGCAACAACCTGAAACCGCTGGGACCGCCGAAGTTCGCCGACGCCGCCTTCGACCTGCCGGATGCGGGCCTGCGCGTCGACATCCTCCTCGACTATTGATCGTCTCCGCCCGCGCCCAGGCCGAGCGCCCGCACCCGGCGCCCGCGGAACCGGTAGAATCGTGCTTCCCGATTGACCCGCGTCCTGACCATGCAGACCCATTACCAGCGCATCGGCGGCGAAGCCAAGGTCCGCGAACTGGTGGACCGCTTCTACGACCACATGGACGAGTTGCCGGAAGCCTGGGGCATCCGCAAGCTGCATGCCGCCAGCCTGGACGGCGCCCGCCAGAAGCTGTTCGACTTCCTTTCCGGCTGGATGGGCGGCCCGCCGCTGTATGTCGAAAAGCACGGCCACCCCATGCTGCGCCGGCGACACCTGCCCTTCCCCATCGGCGTGTCCGAGCGCGACCAGTGGATGCACTGCATGGGCCTGGCCCTGGAGGAAGTGGTGGCGGACACGCACTTGCGCGAGGAACTCTACCGCGCCTTCCTCAAGGTGGCCGACCACATGCGCAACCAGGCCTCATCCCATAGTTTCCAAACGCATCGATAAAAAGGAATGCCCATGTATGCCCATACCGTCGAACTCGCCCTGCCCATCGACCAGGCCATCGAGCAATTCAAAGCAGCCCTGGCCGAAGCCAAGATGGGCGTGGTTTCCGAAGTGGATGTCCAGGCCATCATGAAGGCCAAGATCAACCACGAGATTCCCCCTTACCGACTGCTGGGCGTGTGCGCCCCCGGCATTGCCAAGCGTGTTCTGGAGGCCGACAAGGATGCCGGCGCGCTGCTACCCTGCGGCTGCTGCGCCTATGAAGTCAGCCCGGGCCGCACCCGCTTCGCCATCCAGGACCCGGCCACCGTGGCGGGTCTTGCCGGCCATGCCGACATTGGCGCCGCCATGGCCGATGCCCAGTCCCACCTGGCCGGGGTTCTCGCTAAACTCAAAAAATGAGCGGCCCGCTCGTCAAAGGAGGAGGAAGTTTCATGCGCAATATCATGCTTGCCCTGTTGTTTGGCCTGTTCACCACCGGCGCACAGGCCGTCGACCCCGCCAGCCTGCCCAAGATCAAGGTCAGCAAGATGGGCCTCTACCTGGAAGCACGGGAAGTCCCTGAATTCCTCAGGAAGCACGCGCCCAGGGTTTTGTTCGTGGATGTGCGCACCATCGAGGAAGTGCTGTTCGTCGGCTCCCCCGACGGCCTCGATGGCCAGGCTTCCTTCGGCATCATGCATTACGACAAGTGGGACAAGGAAAAGAAGACCTTCGTGCGCAATCCCAACCCGGACTTCCTGTCCCAGTTCGAGGTGTTCGCTCTGGAAAAGGGCATCGAGAAGTCCGACCCCATCGTCCTCATCTGCCGCTCCGGCGACCGCAGCGCCATGTCCTCCGACCTGCTGGGCCGCTACGGCTACACCAATGTCTGGTCGGTGGTGGACGGCTTCGAGGGCGATCTGGCGAAGGATGGCCCGAACAAGGGTAAACGCGCGGTCAATGGCTGGAAGAACGACGGCCTACCCTGGAGCTTCAACGTGGACCAGACCAAGATCACCATGGGCAAATAGCCCCCACCCCCAAGGAGACAACACGATGAAACACGCATTGAGCCTTTCCCTGCTGACCCTGGCCCTGGCCGGCTGCGCCACCACCCCCTCGCCGGAGAAAGTCGCCGGCCTCAACGAGGATGCCCGCAAGACCGCCGGCGGCCTGATCCAGACCCTGGGCGGCGAACTCAAGACCGCCCTGACCGCCGGCGGACCCGGTGGCGCCATCGGCGTGTGCAAGGAGAAGGCACCGCAGATCGCCGCCGAGGCCATGCAGAAGACCGGCTTCCAGATCAAGCGGGTGAGCCCCAAGAACCGCAATCCCAAGGGAGTGCCGGATGCCTGGGAAACCCAGGCCCAGGCCGACCTGGAAAAGCGTCTGGCGGCGGGCGAGAAGCCGGAGACCCTGGACATGCACGCGGTGGTGGACACCCCCGATGGCAAGGTCTTCCGCTACGCCAAGGCCCTCGTCACCCAGCCGGTCTGCCTGCTCTGCCACGGCAACCCCGACAGCATGCCGGCGGAAGTGAAGTCCGCCCTGGCCATCCAGTACCCTGCCGACAAGGCCACCGGCTACACCGCCGGCCAGGTGCGCGGCGTGCTGTCCATCCGCAAGCCGCTGTAAGGCACGGGGAAACGGGGAGCAAGGTCCAGGGAAACGGGAAACGGGAAAAGGGAAAAGGGAAACGCAAAAACCCCCAACCGACTTCCCGTTTCCCGTTTCCCGTTTCCCGTTTCCCGTTTCCCGTTTCCCGTTTCCCGTTTCCCGTTTCCCGTTTCCCGTTTCCCGTTTCCCGTTTCCCGGACAATGACCGACACTCCCTCCCCCCGCCTGCAAAACCTGCCCATCGCCTGGTTCGCCATGATCATGGGCCTGGGGGGCTTGACCGTGGCCTGGCACAAGACCGAGACCCTGCTCGCCCTGCCGCTCGCCTTCAGCCCCTGGCTGCTGGGGCTGACCAGCGGCCTGTTCGCCGCGCTGAGCCTGCTCTACCTGGTGAAGATCGTGCGTCATCGGCCGGCGGTGCTGAAGGAATGGGGGCATCCGGTGAAGATGCATTTCGTGCCCAGCTTCAGCATCGCCTTGATCTTGCTGTCGATCGCCTGGCTGCCCTACAGCGCCGCCTACTCGAAGCTGCTCTGGCTGGTGGGCGTCTGCGTGCACCTGCTGCTCACCTTCCACGTCATCACCCAGTGGATGCACCAGACCAAGTTCGAGATCGTCCATCTCAATCCTGCCTGGTTCATTCCGGTAGTGGGCAACATCCTGGTGCCCATCGCCGGCGTTGCACACGCCCCGGCCGACATCTCCTGGTTCTTCTTCGGCATCGGCCTGCTGTTCTGGCTGCCGCTGCTCACCATCATCCTGTATCGCGTGATCTTCCACGGCAGCCTGCCGGAGCGGCTGATGCCCACCCTGTTCATCCTCATCGCCCCGCCGGCGGTGGCATTCCTCTCCTATCTGCGCCTGACCGGCGGCGAGGTGGATGCCTTCGCCATGGTGCTCTACCACGCCGCGCTGTTCTTCACCCTGCTGCTGTTCTTCCAGTTGCGCTGGTTCACCCGCCTGCGCTTCTTCCTGTCCTGGTGGGCCTATTCGTTTCCGCTGGCGGCCATCACCCTGGCCACCCTCACCCTCTACGAGCAGACCGGCGGCGTCGTCTACCTGCGCATGGCGGGCATCCTGCTGGGTATCGTCACTGTGGTCATACTCGGCCTGCTCATCCGCACCGGCGTGGCCGTCGCCAGGCGGGACATCTGCGTTGAGGAATAGCGGCGACCCTCGGGTCGGCATGTGCATGGCATCCGTGCGATTCCTGTTCCTGCTCCTGCTGCTTCCGCTCGGCGTCATTGCCGCCGAGGTCGAGGTGGCGGTAATCACCCTGCACAACCGGCCGGTCTCGGAAATCCTGCCCATCCTGCGTCCGCACCTGGAGCCGGAAGGCGGCATCAGCGGCATCGGCAACCAGTTGGTCATCAGCGCTCCGCCCGCCACCCTGGCGCGGGTGCGTGGCATCCTCGCGGAGATCGACCGGCCGCCCCGCCAGCTCGTCATCAGCGTGCGCCAGGAGGGGGCGGAGGAAGCCGCGGCCGGCGGCGCCGGCGTTTCCGGGCGCGTGGGATCGGATGACGTGCGCGTGACCCTGCCGCCGACGCCATCGCCGCCGGGTGTCGAGGTGCGCGCCTCGTCCGGCGACGACACGCTGCGGGCGCGCGCCTGGAGCAGCCGCGATCTGCGCGAGAACCGTGCCATGCAGCAGGTGCGCGTGCTGGAGGGCGGCAGCGCGCACATCTCGATGGGCATTTCCTACCCGCTGCCCTTGCGCCAGGTCTTCCTCACCCCCACCGGCGTGGTCACCGGCGACGCCGTGGTGTTTCGCAATCTGGAAACCGGTTTCCGGGTCAGCCCCACCCTGTCGGGCGATACCGTCACCCTGGACATCAGTCCGCGCCAGGAGGAACTGCTGCCGGGCTCCGGTGGCGTGGCGCGCGTTCGGCAGCTCTCCACACGCGTGAGCGGCCGGCTTGGCGAATGGATCCCGCTGGGCGGCGACAATCTCGCCGAGCAGTCACGCCGCTCCGGCTATACCAGCCAATCCACCCGCGATCTGCGGCGTGACGGCCGCATCCTCCTCAAGGTGGAGGAAGCGCGTTGAACCCAGGTTGCAACGAACAGGATGCACAATGAGTAAAGCCAGGAAGAAGGCCGCCCCGCGCGGCGCCGCGCAGCCCCCGCGCAATGGCGCAGGCAGCGGGCGGGCGGCCCTGCCCCTCGCGCCGGACTGGCTGATCATCGGCCTCGCCGTCCTCGGCATGCTGATCACCGCTTACCTCAGCTTCCTCGCCTGGAGCGGCGGCCCGGCCGCCCTCTGCGCCGAGGGCGGTGGCTGCGACATCGTGCGGCAAAGCCGCTGGTCGCGCTTCCTGGGCCTGCCGGTGGCGTTCTGGGGCTTCCTGGTCTACGTCCTGCTCGCTCTCATGGCCTGGCGCATGCCGGCGCGGCTCAAGCGCTGGCGCTGGATGTCGACGCTGGCGCTGGTCGGCGTGGCGGTCAGCCTCTACCTGCAAAGCGTCGCCCTGATTGCCCTCGATGCCGTCTGCCCGTGGTGCCTGGCCTCCTTCGCCGTCATCAGCGCCATCTTCGGCGTCCTCGTCGCGCGGCCGCACGCGGCGGCACCGGGCATGCCCTGGACGCACTGGTGGGCGCGCGGCGCGGGCATCGCCGCCGTCGTGCTGGCCACCCTGCACCTCGGCTACAACGGCCTGCCAAGCCGTCCGGACGACGCCCGCCTGAGCGCCCTGGCCGACCATCTGCGGGCCAGCGGCGCCCAGTACTACGGCGCCTGGTGGTGCACCAGCTGCCAGGAGCAAAAGCGCGCCTTCGGCGCGGCAGGTGAGCGCCTGCCCTTCGTCGAATGCGTGCCCAACGGACGCGGCACCCCCATGCTCGCGCGCTGCCAGGCACAAGGCATCGAAACCTTCCCCACCTGGATCATCGGCGGCAGCCGCCATACCGGGGTGCTGACGCCGCGCGAGCTGGCGCGGCATTCAGGCTTCGACTGGAAGTAGGAGCGGGAGGCCCGCGCCTCAGGCCGTCGCTTCGGCGAGGGGCTGGGTGTGTTCGCGGCAGATGCGCAGGCTGTCTTCTTCCGACAGCGCTTCCCCCGTCAGCCCGCAGTGGTACCCCTCGCCGCCGGCGTGGAAGTGGGCGCAACTACGGCAGACACCGAAGGTGCGACCGCCGCGTGACTTCTGCCAGCCCGCCAGCAGCCGTGCCAGCGCCGATTCGGCGGCGTCGCGTTGCGCCGGCGGCAGGTCGGCCACGGCCCAGGTCCAGACGCGCGCAGCGGTGTCGTCCAGCAGCCCGCGCCCGGCATCGGTGAGGCTCAGGCGCTGCACGCGGCGATCCTTCGCGTCTATCGCGCGCGCGATCCAGCCATGCGATTCCATCAGCTTCAGGGTCTGCGACACCGTCCCCTTGGTCAGGCCGAGATATTCCACCACGGCCTGCGGCGTGTTGCTGTAGCGGTTGGCGTCACGCAGGTAACAGAGCACCGACCACTGCACCGGCAGCAGGCCAGCGGCCAGGGCTTGGCCACGCTGCTCGCTCTGCAGGGCGCGGGCAAGGCTGGCGATGAGGTCGTGCAGTCGATACGTAGCCATGACCGAATGGTATCGAAACAAAACTTGTTTGACAAAGCCAAAACTTTGTCCAATACTATTGTATCGATTCGATACTTTGTTGAACCGTGCTGGCCGGGTATCGATCGATCTTCCACCCACTCAAGCAAAGGAGTCCGCCATGTTCCGATCCTTCCTCCCCGCCGCGCTTGCCCTCGGTTTCGCCGCGTCCCCCGTCCTTGCCGCCGACGTGGCCTACCCCGACGGCTTCCGGCATTGGCAGCACGTCAAATCGATGGTCCTCAACCCCGGCCACCCGCTCTACGAGGCGGTGGGCGGCATGCACCACATCTACGGCAACAAGAAGGCCATGCAGGGTTACAAGGCGAATCGCTTCGCCGATGGCTCGGTCATCGTCTTCGACCTGTTCGAGGCCGTCGACAAGGACCGCGCCATCTCCGAGGGTGCGCGCAAGGCCGTGGTGGTGATGGCCCGTGACCGCGCGAAATTCAAGGCGACGGATGGCTGGGGCTACCAGGTGTTCGATGCGAAGACGCGCAAGGGTTCACTGGACGCCAAAGGCCAGGCCGACTGCCATGCCTGCCACCTGTCGCAGAAATCGCAGGACTTCGTGTTCAGCCGTATGCGCGAGTAATCCGCGTGTCAGGCCGCCCGGCCGCGATTCGGCGGCCGGCGTGGGCAATCAGCACAACGCGCAGGTTTCCACCGGCAGGCCGCGCTTCAGCCAACCCGGCCCCGCCACGCTGCCGCGCATACCTTCCTTGACGTTGTAGACCCGGGTGAAACCAAGGCTTTGCAAATACTTCTGGGCATGCGTGGTGCGGTTGCCGGTGCGGCAGATGAGGGCGATGGGGGCGTTCTTGTCTCCGCCGACCTCGCGCAGGATGTACTGCGTCAGCACATCGGGGCCGCGGTAGAAGTCGACGCGCCCGGCACCCGGCACGACGCCGGTTTCGCGCCATTCCGCCGGCGTGCGAATGTCGAAGACGCGAATGCTCCCGGCCTGTGCGGCGTCCAGGGTCTCCGGCGCGGAAAGATCGGGAGCGGCGTGCGAAAGGCCGCAAACACAGCTCAGGGATATCCAGGCAAGTTGCTTCATGGTGAGTACGCAGATCAGCAGGGTCGAAAGAACATCATGGCATCGCGCGGAGGCACGTGCGGAATCCGTGGAGTGCCGTCGCGCGCCCGGGTTCCCCGTCCACCGCGACGCCGCCCGGGATCAAGCCGCGCGCGCGGGATTGCGGGCCGTCTTCGCGATTCGGGCTTCCAGCAGATCCAGGCCAAGAACGATATCGTCACCCAGGAGCACCAGCTTGTCGCGCAACAGGGCATCGCGCTCGCGCACCGAGAAATGGCTGCCCACGCACACCGGCACGCGCACCTCGGCGGCCAGCCAGGCCAGGTCCGCCAGCACCCGCTCGGCATCCGGCGGCTCGCGCCCGGCCAGCACGATGCCCGCCGCGAAACTGCGAATCGCCACGTCGGCGAGCTGACGAATGGGCACGTTGGCGCCCAGGTATACCAAGCGGTAACCACGATGCAGCGCGCCCAGGGCGAACAGCAACAAACCGATCTCGTGCGACTCGCCGGGCAGGCAGGCAAGGATCAGCGGCCGGCCCTTCGGCAATCCGGAGGTATGGTGCAGGCGCGCGCCCAGCTTGTTGCGCAGCCAGGCGCTGAAGAAATGTTCCTCGGCGATGCCCGAGGGCCGGCTGTCCCAGCGTTCGCCCAGCCGCTCCAGCACGGGAATGAGCAGCCGCCGGGTGAGCAGGTCGATGGGATAGACCGCGCAGGCCTCGTTGTAGAGGGCATCCAGTCGCTCGCTGCTGAAATCCTCCAGGGCGCGCAGGGTTTCCTCCAGATAGCCCTGCCAGGCGATGAACTCCTCGCCCGCCCCAGCGCGCGGCGGCGTTTGCACGGGCGCGGCCGGCGGTCCGGAAGGCGCATCCGTGGCCAGCAGGCCGGCAATTTCGCTCATGTTCAAACCCTGGGCAACCAGTTCCTGCACCCGCCGCACGCGCAGCACCTCGTCCTGGCCGTAGAGGCGGTGCCCCGATTCCGCGCGATGCGGCCGCAGCAGGCCATGCCGGTTCTCCCAGGCACGCAGGGTGGAGGCATTCACGCCGGTGCGCTGGACCAGTTCGCGAATGGGAAACAGGGTGAGAGCGGCATGCTTCGACATGAAATTAATTATACATCCTACTTGCACATGTATAGGTTTCATGTACAATAATTTCACCCCGCGTCGCTGCATTTTCGTCACAGTCCACTGACCTGGCGGCACCGCAAGGCTTACCGCTCAATGACAACTTGCGGACCGTTACATTAGTTTTTGCTTATTTGCTAACCCTGACAGGAGAACCACCATGTTCAAACTCGCCGCCCTCGCCCTCGTCACCACCAGCCTGTTTTCCACCGCCGCCCTGGCCGCCGGCGACCCGGTCGTCGGCAAGCAGAAGGCCACCGCCTGTATCGCCTGCCACGGCAGCGAAAGCTACCCCGGCATCTTCTATACGCTGCAACTCGGCGGCCGCAACGCCGACAAGCTGGAAATCAAGACCATGAAGTACAAGACCGGCAAGATCCTGCACCCCATGATGAACATGGCCGTGGCGTTCTTCGACGAAAAGGAAATCCGCGACATCTCCGCCTATTACCAGTCTCTCGGCAAGCCCTTCTTCACCTCGCCGCTGATCAAGATCAAGACCGACGCGGACGACGAGAAGGCCGCCGCTCCGGTGTTCATGCCCTACGGCTACGCTCCGGCCCCCGCCAGGTAATACCGCCGTGCCGGCTCCACGCCGGCGACTGTTTTCAGGGGCGCCCGCCTCCGCCAGAGCATGTGGCGATGGGCAGGCGCTTTTCTTTTGTGCCCGCGCGGTCGCTCACACACCACAGCACCACGATGACAATGCCGGCCTCCCTCGCACCGCCACTCCAGTCCATGAACAGGTGGCGTTGAGGCGACTTCCGATACCTGGAACGACACCACACCTGGACATGGACTGAATGCACTGGGATACCTGGAACGAGACGCCTGGAACTGATCCAGGTCAATGTCAGAGTGGCTTCGATTCAAGCCCGGCGCGGATCGGCCGATAAGGGGAAGCCACGACCCAGGGAGACTCCTCATGCAACCGTCCACCACCGAGCACACCCCCGCGACCTCATTCCAGGAGCGCCGCAAGCGGCCCGACCTGCGGGCGTTGTTCGAAAAGACCATTCCCCGGCTGGAACCCTTCTTCAGCAACAGGGAGAACCTCAACGGCAATCCCACGGAATATTGGGCGGCCAAGCTGGTCCGTGATCTGCATCCCGACCTCAGCGAGCAGGACGCGCATATGCTGGTAGGCGCCGCCGCCCGCTACTTCCGCGAGCGGACGGCCGCCGTCAGCGCCTAGCAGCGCCGCCGGTAAGTGACGAAGTCGTAGCCGAGCCCGTCCGGACTCACGCGGCGGTCGCGCGCCATCTCTTCCCATGCATCGCGGTCGAAGGCCGGGAACCAGGCGTCACCCGCGTAATCGGCCTGGATTTCCGTGAGATACAGCCGGTCCGCCCTGGGCAGCACCTGGGCGTACAGTTCGGCGCCGCCGACGAAGAAGATCTCCGGTTCACCGGCGCATGCGGCGATGGCCGCATCGATGGAGGTGGCGATCAGGCAACCCTCCACGCGGTAGCGCGAATCACGGGTGACGATGACCGTGGTGCGGCCCGGCAAGGGCTTGCCGATCGACTCGAAGGTCTTGCGCCCCATGATGATGGGATGCCCCATGGTCAGCGCCTTGAAGTGCTTGAGGTCCTCCGGCAAGCGCCAGGGTAGCGTGTTGTTGACGCCGATGACGCGGTTACGCGCCATGGCGGCGATGACCGAAAGGATGGGGGTGGCGCGGTCGGGCATGGAATCTTGCAGGGCGGACGGAAGGGCCAAGGGTATTGCAGAGGGTGCGAGCTTGGGAAGCGGCGTGACCCGATACCGGCGTCGTCAATTCGGCCGCGCCTTCACCCGCGTGCCCTCGGTGATCTTCTCGTCGGGATGGGCGATGACGCGGTCACCGGCCTTGAGGCCGCCGACGATCTGCGTGCGCAGGCCGGTGCGCTGGCCCACCTGGACCTCGCGCAGGCGGGCGCGGCCGTGTTCCTCCGCGTACAGCGCCCAACCTTCAGCCTTGCGGAACAGGGCGCTGGTGGGCGCCAGCAGGAGGTCGTCGCCTTCCCACAGCACGAAGGCGGCCTCGACCCGGTAACCGTCACCCAGGCTGTTCCAGTCCCCGGCGGGGGAAACGATGTCCACCAGCACGCGCACCCGCTGTTCCTCCACGCCCAGGGCGGAGACCTTGGTGAAGCCGGCGGGCTCCACCACCCGCACCCGCCCTTCCAGAGTGCCGGGGCCGCCCCAACGGTCCAGCAGCACCTTGGCCCCCGGCCGGATCTTCACGGCGGCGGTGGAGAGCACTTCCACCAGCACTTCCAGGCTGGCCGGGTTGCCGATTTCGATGAGGGGCTGGCCCGGCTGCACCACGCCCTCGCTTTCGTGCGGCACGGCCAGCACGCGGCCGGCCACCGGCGCCTGGACCACCAGGGTAGCGGGCACGCCGGCGCCAGCGGGCGCTGTGGGCTCGGTGAGGGCGGCGCGGGCCACGGCCACCTCGTGCCGGACCACCTGGACCTGGTAATCGGCGGCCTGGCGGCTGGCCTGAGCGGCCTGCAGGCGGCTCCTGGCCTGGTCCACGGCGGCCTGGGAAACGAAGTTGGCCTTGCCGAGGGATTCGGCGCGGGCCAGTTCCTGCTCGGCCAGGCGCGCCTCGGCGGCAGCGGCGCGGGCGGTCTCCTGGGCGGCCAGCAGGGCGGCCTGGGTCGCCTCCACCCGCGCCTGGGCCTGGGCGCGGCTGCGCGGGTCCAGGCTGGCGGCGCGGGCGGGTTCGATGAAGGCCACCGCCTGGCCGACGGAAACCGCGTCTCCCACCTTCAGGGTGATGCGGCGCGACTGGCCGGCCACCGGCGCGGCCACCACGTAGCGCTCGCGCACCCGCGTGCGGCCCTCTTCCTCCACCGTCACCGCCAGGTGGCCCTGGCGCGCCTCGATCAGCTCCACCGGCACGGGACGGGGCATGAAGCCGTAGCCGATGCCCGCCGCCAGGATCAGGGCGACGACCAGGTAACCGATGCGCGCACGCCAGTTCATGTCACTCATTCCCTCGTCTTCAGCACGCCCACCAGGTCCAGCCGGCCCAGTTGACGCCACACCAGCAAGCCGGAGATGACGGCGGAGACCGTCACCACCAGCGCGCTCAGGGCGAAATTGTAGGGCTCCAGCACCAGCGGCAGGCGATAGAGATCGGATTCGAACACCACCACCAGGATGCCGCACAGGCCGACGCCCACCAGGAAGCCCAGGGGAATCGCGGCGAGGGTGAGCAGCGCAAGCTCGCCCAGCAGGATGTAGGCGATCTCGCCGTGGGTGAAGCCCAGCACGCGCAGGCTGGCGAGTTCCCGCCCGCGCTCGGACAGGGCGATGCGGGCGCTGTTGTAGACGACGCCGAAGGCGATGGTGGCGGCCAGCAGGGTGGCCACCATGTTGAAGAACAGCACGAACTCGCCGAGGGTGTCGTAGAAGCTGCGGATGGCGGCGGCGTGCGCCACCATGCCCAGCACGCGCGGCCGCGCATGCAGCCGGGCGTAGAGGTCGCCGGCGGCATCCGGCTCGTGGCCAATGTAGGCACCGGACACCACGTGGCCCTCGCGCAGCAGCGCGTTGAGATCGTCCTGCCGCATGTAGGCGGAGACCCCCAGATACTGCTTGGTGATGCCCAGCACCGGCACGTGCAATACCTGGCGGCGGCCTTCCAGCACTTCCACGGTGAGCAGGTCGCCGGGCTTCACGCGCAGGATGTTGTTCGCCAGATGGTCGGTGAGCACGATGCCGCCGGGCGGCACCTGGACGGGCCGCAGATTGCGGTCCAGCGAACGGTGCAGGATGCCGTCCGGCTGGATGCCATAGACCGCCGAGCGGTAGTGGTACTGGCCGAAGCGCAGGTTCGCCGCCACGTCGCGGAATCCCTCCACGTGCCGCACGCCGGGCAACTGGGCCAGCTCGAAGAGGGCGCGGCCACTGGTCGACTCGATGAAACCCACCGCCAGATCTTCGCGCGCCGCCTGACGGAACTGGATGTCCACCATGAAATCGATGGCACCACGCTGGTAGTTGCCCACCATCATGAGGCCGCCGGCGCAGGCTATGCCGAACACGGTGAGCAGCGATTTCAGCGGCCGCCGCTCGATGTGGCGCAGGATCATGCGCGTGGGCTGGTTCAGCAGCCGTTGCAGGCCCAGCCGCTCGAGCAGGGTGGCGCGATAGACCACGGGCGATTCCGGACGCATGCCTTCCGCCGGCGGCAGGCGCACCGCCCTCCCCACCGCCACCAGCGTGCCGCTGGCCGCCGCCAGTCCCGCCACCCCGAGGGCGATGGCGATGACGCCCGGATTCAGCACGTAATCCAGGTAGGGGAAGCGGTACAACTCCATGTAGACACCGGCCAGCCCCTGGCCGAACCAGGCCCCCAGCGCGACGCCGCCGGCGACGCCGAGAAAGGCCACCGTCAGTACCAGCTTGAGGTAATGCCAGCCGATGGCCAGGGGCCGGTAGCCGAAGGCCTTGAGGACGGCGATCTGCTCGCGCTGGGTGGCGATGAGCCGGGCTACCACCACGTTCAGCAGGAAGGCCGCCACCCCCAGGAAGATGGAGGGAAACACCGTGGCCGTGGTCTGCAACTGCTTCAGCTCTTCCGACAGGAATCGGTTGGAGAACTGGTCCTTGCGGGCAAAGGCGCCGATGCCGCCGTAGCGGGCCAGCAGGCCGTCCAGACGGTCGATCACCGCCTGCGCCTCGGCCCCCGGCGTCAGCGTGAGGCTGACGTTGTTGAAGGCGCCGTCCATGTCATAGGCAGCGGCCAGGGCGTTGCGGCCCATCCACAGCACGCCGTAGCGCTTGAAGTCGGGAAACATCGCCCCCGGCGCGATCTGGTAGACGTATTCCGGCGACAGCGCCACGCCCACCAGGGTCAAGGCCTTGCGCTTGCCGTGAATGACCGCGTGGATGCGGTCGCCGGGATGCAGCCCGTGCGCGTCGGCGAAGGTGTCGCTGACGATCACCTCGTCGCCGCTGTAGGGTGTCAGCCAGCGGCCGCGCTTGAGGTGCAGGGTGTTGAGCAGCGGCTGGCCGGTGTCCGGCAGGGAAGACAGCACGCCGGTGACCGGATCGGTGAAACCCGCCACCTCCAGCTTCACCACCGCCACCACCCGCGTCTCAATGCGCTCCACGCCGGGAATTTCGGCGAGCCGCGCGGCCACCGCTTCCGGCGCCCGCGTCAGGCGGGTGAACACCTCGGCGAAACGGTAGTCCCGGTAGAACAGGTCGCGGCTGGCCACCAGGGAATCGTAGGTGGACAGGGACATGACCAGGGTCGCCACGCCCCCCGCGATCACCGCAGCGATGGCCAGCGCCTGGCCGCGCATGTGCCAGAGGTCGCGCAGGAGCTTGAGGTTGAGGGCGGTCATGGTGATGTCGTCACTCCGGCAAAGGCCGGAGTCCAGTCCACCGCCCGGCCTGGATACCGGCTTGCGCCGGTATGACAGTTCATTTCAGCCCGCGGATGCATCACGATCACCAGCTCAACTCGCACGCCGCCTTCTTCACCGCATTGCGCCGCTCCTCGACGATGTGCCCGTCGGAAAGCCGGATCACCCGGTCGGCCATGTCGGCGATGCCGGCGTTGTGGGTGATCAGCACGGTGAGCGTGCCCAGTTCCCGGTTCACCTTCTCCAGGGCTTCCAGCACGACGACGCCGGTGGCCGAATCCAGCGCGCCGGTGGGCTCGTCGCAGAGCAGCACGGCGGGGTTCTTGGCGATGGCGCGGGCGATGGCCACGCGCTGCTGCTCGCCGCCGGAGAGCTGGGCCGGGAAGTGATCCAGGCGCTCACCCAAGCCCACCAGACGCAGGGCTTCCTCGGGCCGCATCGGGGATTTCGAGATTTCGGTGACCGCCGAAACGTTCTCGCGGGCGGTCAGGCTGGGGATCAGGTTGTAGAACTGGAAGACGAAACCCACATGGTCGCGGCGGAAGCCGGTCAGGGCTTCCTCACCGGCGGCGGAGAGGTTGCGGTCGAGGTAGAACACCTCCCCCGCCGTGGGCGTATCCAGCCCGCCCAGGATGTTGAGCAGGGTGGACTTGCCGCTGCCGGAAGGCCCCAGCAGCACCACCAGTTCGCCGGCATGCAGTTCCAGGTCGATGCCGCGCAGGGCGTGCACCTCCACCTCGCCCATGCGGTAGATCTTGGTCAGGCCCTTCGCCCTGAAGACGCATTCCGGTGTGTTTTCCGCCATGCTTAAGCATAAGGGATGCGCGGCCCTGCAGGAGGCAAGCCGGCATCCGGCACGGCCAGGCTCAGGCCGAACCCTTGGGTGCCCCCAGCCGCAGAACCTGATTGAGAACCACCGCCAGCACGGTGCAGAGGGTCAGCGAGGATTCGAACAGGGGGCGGATGCCAACGGGAATGCCCGCGTAAAGCGAGGGCAGCAGATCCAGGCTCAACCCGAAGATGATGGAGATCCCGATCACGAAGGTGCGGCGGTTGTCCATGCCCGCGCCCAGGATGATCTGGATGCCGGAGACGATCATGAACGAGGTCACGAAAATCAGGATGGCCCCCATCACCGGCATCGGCATGACGGACAGAACCCCGCTGACCTTGGGGAAGAAACCAAGGACGATGAACAGGGCGCCGGCCACGTAGCCGATCCTGCGGCTGGTCGCTCCCGAGGCGCTGCTGAAGGCCACGTTGCTCGCCGAGGTGTCCGAGGCCACGCCCCCCAGCATGCCCGAGGCCGTCACGCAGAAGGCGTCCGCCATGAGACCGTTGCCGATGCGCCGGGTGTTCGGCGCCTTCCACTCGGCGTCATTCACCTTTTCGCACATGATCAGGTTGCCGAATGACTTGAGCGCGCCGGTGATCGAGACGATGACGAATACCGGCAGGAGGGACCAGCTGAAGGCCACGTCCAGCATGCCGTCGTAGCGTGGGAGCGCCACCCAGGGCGCCGAGGCGACGCCGCGGAAATCGGCCGCGGTCAACTGGCCGGCGCCGAGGGCGAGCAGGTAACCGGCGACCATTCCGGCGAGCACGCTGTAGAGCTTGAGCCTGCCCTTTCCCCAGACGTTGACCCCTACCATGGTCAGCAGGGTGAGGAATGCCACCAGCAGGGACGCGCCCTGGATCGGTTCGCCCTCGTAGTTGACGCCGAGGAACTTGGAGACGCCGAGCGGGATGACCCCTACCGCCACCATGAGCACCACCAGCCCCGTGATCTCGGGCGGGAACAGGAACTTGATGCGATGCAGCGCCCGCGCGAAAACGATCTCGACCAGGCCCGCCACAATGGTCATGCCTCGCATCAGCGGCAAGCCGCCGAGCCACGCGGCGCTCATCGACGCGGCGAAGAAATTCGGGCCGCAGAGGTTCGGGCAGAGATAGCCGGAACCCACCCAGCGGAAGCGCATGGCCTGGAATATCGTGCCCAGCCCGCAAGAGATCCTGGTGAGGGCGACAACCGAGCGCACCTGGTCGAAGCCGCCGCCGATTTCGGTGACCAGCACCACGGGAAGAACGAGGGTGCTCGACATGAGGAAGATGTGCTGCATGCCGAGCAACAGCAGAACCGGCACCGGGGGCTTGTCGTCCACGCCGTAGATCAGGTTCTCGGGGAGCTTGGCCATGTGCCTCCGCCTACTGCTTCATCCAGATCGGGCTCGCCAGGAAGAACGTGGAGCCAAGGACGAGGGTTTCGCCACCGACGCGAATCTTCCTTGCATAAACCAGTTTTCTCGAGGGCAGCGCCGCGCCCGGCTTGGGCCAGAGGTACTGCGCCCAGGCCTCGTCGTGGCTACGCAGTTTCTCGGCGATCTCGGCCATGACCGGCCGGCCAATGGCATCCTTGATGCCGGAGAGGTTGCGGCCATGGATCTGCGGAAACGCGGGGTCCACCACGGTGCGCCCCTGTTCGTCGGTGACGTAGACGTAGGTGTCGAGAAAGCTGAAGGGGGAGGCCAGATCGCGGAAGGCTCCGAACGCGGCTTCCTTCCCTTCCCTCGCCAGCAACTCCGCCGCGCGCTCGACGTTCTGCTGCACGAAGACCCGCTCCATCTTGGGATCGTAGATGCCGCTGCCGATCAGGTAATGCCTGCCGTCCGGCGCGACCACCTTGCGGATGTAGGCGCCCTTCCATTTCGGCATGAGTCCGTCCTTGTCCGGCCACAGGTAGAACACCCAGCCACGGGCGTCGCGTGCAGGCTGCCGGCCGACGTCGGTGATGTAGCGAATGACCGGCTTGCCGTGCATGTCGCGGAAGTCCATCAGATTCTTGCCGACGAGTTCCGGAGAGACGGCATGGAACACGCAGGTACCGCCGCCGTCGTACACGAAGAAATAATATTTTTCGTTGAACCAGCGCGAGCCTGGCTTGCGATATGCGGAGAAGGCCGCCGTTCCGTCGCGCTCCATGAACGTCGCCGCGTCCTCGACGAGTCTCACCAGTTGCTTGGTATCCTCGTACAGGTACTGGCTCAAATCGACTTCCCCGCGGGCGTAAGGGACAAGCAGGAGCACGGCGAAGGCCACCAGCAGGGTGGCATGCAGGTTCGGGTATCTCACCGTGGCGAACGCTGCCGTGCGGCTCAAGGATCGGTCACTGGCCACGCTTCGCTCTCCTTGTCTTGCCTGCCCGGGCGAACTGCCTTTCAGCCCGGGCGAGGATCACACCGCAACCGGCGCCTTGATGCCCGGATGCGGGTCGTAGCCTTCCAGGGTGAAGTCCTCGTACTTGAAGGCGAACAGGTCGGTGACCGCGGGATTCAGCTTCATCACCGGCAGGGCGCGGGGTTCGCGCGAGAGTTGCAGGTTCACCTGCTCCATGTGGTTGAGGTAGATGTGGGCGTCGCCCAGGGTGTGCACGAAGTCGCCGGGCTTCAGGCCGGTGACCTGGGCGATCATCAGGGTGAGCAGGGCGTAGCTGGCGATGTTGAAGGGCACGCCGAGGAAGATGTCGGCGCTGCGCTGGTAGAGCTGGCAGCTCAACTTGCCGTCGGCCACGTAGAACTGGAAGAAGGCGTGGCAGGGGGGCAGCTTCATGTAGGGCAGTTCGCCCACGTTCCAGGCGGAAACGATGATGCGGCGGGAATCCGGGTTGCTTTTCAGGGTTTGCAGCACTTCGCTGATCTGGTCGATGTGGCGGCCGTCCCGCGCCGGCCAGGAGCGCCACTGGTAGCCGTAGATGGGGCCGAGATTGCCCTGCTCGTCGGCCCATTCGTTCCAGATGGAGACGCCGTGGTCCTTCAGGTACTGGATGTTGGTGTCGCCCTTCAGGAACCAGAGCAACTCGTGGATGATGGACTTGAGATGCACCTTCTTGGTGGTGAGCAGGGGGAAGCCCTCGGACAGGTCGAAGCGCATCTGGTGGCCGAACACCGAGATCGTGCCGGTGCCGGTGCGGTCGGTCTTGCGGGTGCCATGCTCGAGGACGTGGCGCAGCAGATCGAGGTATTGCCGCATCAGACGCTCTCTTCCTTGAGGAGGTGCTGATAGACCAGGTTCATGATGATGAGTCGCTGGGCCTGATTGAGCTCGCCGAACTGCAGTCCGTAGGACTTCATCGGCTTGCCCTGCTCGTCGTCCTCCTCGCCCAGCGAGCGGATGATGGCCGGAGTCTTCACGTATTCCTCCATGTCGCCCAGCTTCACCTTGAACGACAGCCACAGGGTCTGATCCTTTTCGCCCAGTTTCATGGGCGAGTGCATCTTGGCGCCACCGACGCTGATGTCCACCAGCTTGCCGGCACCCGTCTGCCTGCCTTCCTCGCTCTCGTGCACGGCGACGATGATGCCGGCCGGCGCCCGCATGGCCTTGCGGATGCGCATGGCCTGCACCGTGTCGGGATAAGACAGGTGCAGGTAGGGAAAGGGCTGCAACTGGGCCTTCAGTACCTTCGCCTTGAAGGCGCAGACATTGAGGCCGGAAAAGGCGCGGATCAGGTAGGTCTGGCCGTCGCGCACGAAAATCAGCTTGCCGTCGACCATGGGCGCCGTCACCAGCACGCTCTTCGGCTTCATTACGCCAATGACGCGCACCGTGAAGCGCTCGGTCTGTCCCTCCAGCAGAGGTTGCAACTGCAGGGTGTCGTCCGGCATCAACTTGATGGCCTCGAAGCTGAGGGTTTCCTCCTGCGTCCTCGGTGCGCCGCCCGCCGCGCCGCCACCGCCCTCCTCCAGCGCGGACTGGGTGTATTCCAGGCGCTGGCGCCGACCTTCGCGGAACAGGCCGCGTTCCAGCAAGGCCTCGATCTGATGCTCGCTGCGTACGATCACGCCGCGACTGAGCAGCAGGTTGCGCGACGCGTCATAGATGGAAAAGGGCAAGGGCTTGCCAAGTTCGATCTCGGACTTGCGCACCGGCACCAGGAATTCATCGTCGGCCATTCTTGTCGTCTCCTCGCGTTCGGCCGCGCATGCACACCCCGTTCCGACGGTGCCCGCATGCCCGCGGCCCATACATCCGGCATTGTAGGCGCGCCGGCGGCTCTTGGGGCCGGCCGCTACGGCGCCGTCAATGCAATGCGGTCTTGCCCAGTTCGTCCAGGATATCGAGCAGCAGTTTGCGGCCCAGAGGCCCCATGCCCTTCAGAAGCACGTCGGCGTCGCGCTCGCCGTTCACCAGGCGGCGCATGAGGCCGCCCAGGCGGGCCATGTCGCCGCCGGCGCGCAGCATCTGCTCGGCCATGTTGGCCAGCGCCGACAGCGCCTGGGCGTCGCCGCGCGCCGCCGCCGTGATCATCGCCGCCAGGCCGGGCGCGGCGGCGGCGGCATCGGCCTGGCGGTCCAGGGGCGGCAGGGTGGCCGGGTTATCGATACCGCGCAACACGGCGTCGACGATGACCCGATCCTCTTCGTCCAGGCCCAGTTTCAACGATTCGTCGCGGCGGCCGTCGACAATGAGGCGCAGGGCGCCCACCAGACGCGGCCAACCCTGGCGCTCGGCCGATTCCAGGGTGCGCATCAGCTCGGGCAGTCGCGAGCGGTCGCGCAGGGCGCCCACCACCGCGTGGATGAACGGCGCGTGCATGCGCAGCACCTGCTCGACGGCATCAGGCAGTCCGGCCATGTTCCTCCTCCAACGGGCGCCATTGCCCCTCGACAAAAGCTTCCAGCGGCCGATAACCGCGCTTGTAGGCCATCTTCGTGGATTCCGCGATCCAGTAGCCCAGGTAGAGATAGGGCAGCGCCATGTCACGCGCCAGGCGCACCTGGGTGAGCACGCCGAAGGTGCCCAGGCTGCGACGGACCAGTTCCGGCTCGTAGAAGGTGTAGACGGCGGACAGCCCGTCGAGGAGCCTGTCGAGCAGGGAGACCATGACCACCTCGCCGCCCAGGCTGTATTCGAGCAGGGCGCTGTCTACCCGGCTCTGCAGCAGAAAGCCGCGAAACTGCTCGCGATCGTCCTGATCCATCCCCCCACCCGCGTGGCGCGCCGCCTGATAACGGCGGTACAGGCGATAGTGCGCCTCGTCGAACAGCAGCGGCCTGACGCGCACGCTCAGATCGCCGTTGCGCGCCAGGCAGCGGCGCTGGGCGCGGCTGGGCGCAAAATCCTCCACCCGCACGCGCACCGGCACGCAGGCATGGCAGGCATCGCAACGCGGCCGGTAGACATGCAGTCCGCTGCGGCGAAAACCGAGTCGCACCAGCTCGCTGTAGACCAGGTGATCGATGAGCCCGGAGGGCGCCGCCACCTGCGAACGCGCCTGCCGCTCCGGCAGATAGCTGCACGGATAGGGCGCCGTCAGATAGAACTGCAGGCGGAAGATGGGCAGCTCTTTGAGCGAACTCATGCGCGGAATTCTAAGGTCCATTTGCCTGGCACGCCGGGTTCCCCGGTGAGCCGATCGAGCAGCGCGGCAAAATCCCGGCGCGGAATCTCCCGCGCGCCCAGGGAGGCGAGATGCGCGGTGTTCATCTGGCAGTCGATGACGCCGAAGCCCCGCGCCGCGAGAAAGCGGACCAGCTGGGCCAGGGCGATCTTGGAAGCGTCGCTGCGCCGCGAGAACATGGATTCGCCGTAAAACACCCGGCCGATGGCGACGCCATACAGTCCCCCCGCCAACTCCGGACCGTTTTCACCGTGCATCCAGGTTTCCACCGAGTGTGCATGTCCCGCCTCATGCAGCGCGCAATATGCCGCGATCATCGCGGGGGAAACCCAGGTGCCGCCGGCACCCGCGCGCGGCGCCGCGCATTCCCCCATGACCCGGGCAAACGCGGTGTCCACCCTCACCTCGTAATCGGCACGGGCCAGGCGTTTCTTGAGGGAACGGGAGACCTTGAACTCGTCCGGAAACAACACCATGCGCGGGTCCGGCGACCACCAGAGGATGGGTTCGCCCGCATTGAACCAGGGGAAGATGCCGCGCCGGTAGGCGTCCAGCAAACGCGGCACAGACAGGTCGCCGCCCGCCGCCAGCAGGCCGTTGGGCTCGGCCAGCGCCCTTTCCAGGGGCGGAAACGGGTCGGAAGGGCGCAGCCAGGGAATCACGTGCCCCGGCTTCCCTTCTGGATGAACTCGATCTTGTAGCCGTCCGGGTCTTCCACGAAGGCGATTACCGTGGTGCCGTGCTGCATGGGTCCGGCCGGACGCACCACCTTGCCGCCCTTTGCCGCCACGTCCGCGCAGGCCCGGTAGGCGTCGTCCACTTCCAGTGCGATGTGGCCGAAAGCCGTGCCAAGCTCGTAGCGGTCCACGCCCCAGTTGTAGGTGAGCTCAAGGACCGTGTGGTCCGCCTCGTCGCCATAGCCGACGAAGGCCAGGGTGAACTTGCCCTCCGGGTAGTCCTTGCGGCGCAGCAGCGTCATGCCGAGCACCTGGGTGTAGAAGGCGATGGAACGCTCCAGGTCGCCGACCCGGAGCATGGTGTGCAGCATTCGCATGGCCACCTCAGAACAGGAAATAGAGGGGGCCATTCTGCCGCAAGCGGCGCCGGATGGTCTCCCACTCGGGGTACAGGGTTTCCACCTCGCGCCAGAAGGCAGGGGAATGGTCCCGCCGCCGGAAATGGGCGAGTTCGTGGCAGATCACGTAATCGATTTCTTCCGGGCTGGCCTTGGCCAGGCGCCAGTTCAGGCTGACCACGCCCTTCGGTGACAGGCTGCCCCAGCGGGTGCGGGCGTCGGACAGGCGCAGGAGGGGTACGGGACGGCCCAGGCGCGCGGCGTGATGGGCCAGGCGCGCGGCGAGCAGGGGTCGCGCCTCGCCCTTGTACCAATGCACGACGGCGGCGGCGATGGCCGATTCCTCGGCGGCGCACAGCAGCCTGTCGGCTTCCAGGCGCACCGCGGGACGACCACCCGGGGGCAAGCTAACCAGAGTCAGGTGACCGCCCAGCCAGGGCAGTTCGGCGCCATTGCGCCACTGGAATACACGGTTTCGGGCGCTGTCCAGGCGATCGCGCAGCCAATCCGCGTGACGCTGCAGGAAGCGCTCCACTTCATGCTGGGGCAGGTGCAGGGGCGCGTTGACGGCGATCTCGCCCTGCTCGGATACCCGCAGGGCCAGGGTGCGGCGGGCGGAACTGCGCTTGAGGAGATAGACCGCGTCCGGGCCGGCAATGGGCAGCGGCAGGATTTCCTCGCTGCGGGTCGGCGGCCGCCGCGTCCGGAACCACTTCACCACAAGCCCTGCCGGGCCATGCTCCGGCGCAGGTAGGCGATCTGCGTCTGCAACGGCAGCCGCTTCGGGCAGAGGTCGTGGCAGCCGAGCAGGCTCATGCAGCCGAAGACGCCGCTGTCGTCGCCCACCACCTCGTAGAAATCGGCGTCGCTGCGGACATCGCGCGGGTCCAGGCGGAAGCGGGCGATCTTGTTCATGCCCACGGCGCCGACGAAGTCCGCCCGCATTTGCGCCGTGCCGCAGCCGGCGACGCAGCAGCCGCACTCGGTGCAGCGGTCGAGTTCGTACACCTGCTCGGCCAGTTCCGGCTCCATGCGAGCCTCCAGAGCGTCGACCTCGGGCTCGGCCTCGAAATGCAGCCAGGCGCGCAGGCGCTCGCTCATGGCGCGCATCCACTTGCCGGTGTTCACCGACAGATCGCCGATCAGCTCGAACCCCGGCAGGGGGAACAGGCTGATGTCGGGGGGCAGGCTGGCGGTCAGGGTGCGGCAGGCCAGGCCGGGACGACCGTTGATGAGCATGGCGCAACTGCCGCAGACGCCGGCGCGGCAGACAAAGTCGAAGTTCAGCGATGGATCCTGCTCCTCGCGGATGCGGGTAAGGGCGATGAACAGGGTCATGCCCGGCGTTTCGTCCAGGCGGTATTCCTGTGTGCGGGGAACATCCGCCGGGTCGCGCGGGTTGTGGCGGAAGATTGCGAAGTTGAGGGAGCGGCTCATGGCATGGGCTCAGGGCAGGGGCTCGTCCAACCGCGCGTTGCGTCCCCGGTAGCGCTCCGGCAGAAACTGCTTGAAGGCCATCAGGTGGGATTGCAGGGCGTGGCGGTCCAGCCTGGCTTCGCGCAGTTCATCCACCTCGCTCTGGCGCGCGGCGGTCAGGGGGTGGTCGATGATGTTCTTCACACCGTAGCCGCGGAAGCCGGGCGGCAGTTCCATGTGCATGACATCGAGCACCTCGTAATCCAGGGTCGGCAGTTCGTCGCCCGGACGCCAGCTGGCCAGGGTGCGGTTGAGCCAGTGCCGGTCGTCGCGCGCGGGGAAGTCCTCGCGGAAGTGGGCGCCGCGGCTCTCGGTGCGCCGCAACGCGCCCAGGGCGACGGTCAGCGCCACCTTCAGCATGCGCGGCAGACGATAGGCCTGCACCAGTTCCGGATTGGCATCGAGACGCCGGCAGCGCATGCCCAGATGGCGGCTGCGCCGCAACAGGTCGGCCAGTTCATCGACGGCCGCTGCCAGGGCGGGGCCGTTGCGGAACAGGCCGACGCTGTCGGTCATGACGGTTTCCATGCGGCGGCGCAGGGTTACCGCCTCCTCGTTGCCACGCCCGCTCGCGATGGCCGCGAGTTCCGCCTGTTCGCGTTCGAGGAATTCCCGCGCCAGGGCGGTTGGGCACCCGGCCTCGGCTTCTGCCGACGCGCAATAGTCGGCCACGGATTCGCCCACCAGCATGCCCGCCACCAACGTCTCCGCCAGCGAGTTGCCGCCCAGGCGGTTGAAGCCGTGCATGTCCCAGCAGGCGGCCTCGCCGCAGGAGAACAGGCCCGCGAGCCAGGGCGACTGGCCGCTGTGGTCGGTGCGCACGCCGCCCATGGAGTAATGCTGGGTGGGCCGCACCGGGATGTAATCGCGGGCCGGGTCGATGCCCAGGAAGTACTGGCAGATGTCCTTCACTTCGCGCAGGTTCCTGTCGATGTGGTCCGCGCCCAGGCCGGTGATGTCGAGCCAGAGATGTTCGCCGTAGGGTGAGCGGACGCCCTTGCCGCGGCGCATGTGCTCGGCCATGCGCCGCGACACCACGTCGCGCGAGGCGAGCTCCTTCTTGTCCGGCTCGTAGTCGGGCATGAAGCGATAGCCATCGACGTCCTTGAGCAGGCCGCCGTCGCCCCGGCAACCCTCGGTGACCAGGATGCCGGCGGGCACGATGGCGGTGGGGTGGAACTGCACCGCTTCCATGTTGCCCAGGCGCGCCACCCCGGTTTCCAGGGCCAGGGCGGCGCCCATGCCCTCGTTGATGAGGGCGTTGGTGGAAACCCCGTAGATGCGGCCGTAGCCGCCGGTGGCGATGACGGTGGCGCCGGCCAGGTAGGCGGCCAGTTCGCCACTGACGAGGTCGCGCACCACGGCGCCATGGCAGCGCCCGCCATCGAGGATGAGAGCCAGTGCCTCCTTGCGGTCGTGCACCGGGATGGACTCGGCGATGACCCGGTCCGACACGGCGTACAGCAGCGCATGGCCGGTACCGTCCGAGGTATGGCAGGTGCGCCATTTGCGGGTGCCACCGAAATCGCGGGCGGTGATGAGGCCGTGCGCGGCGTCCCGTTCCACCAGGCTGACGTGTTCACCGTTGATGACCACCTGGTGCTCGCCGCGCCGCACCCGGTTCCAGGGCACGCCCCAGGCCGCCATTTCGCGCGCCGCCTTGGGCGCCATGTGGGCGAACATGCGCGCGACGATCTGGTCGCAGCCCCAGTCGGAACCGCGCACAGTGTCCTCGAAATGCACGTCCTCGTTGTCGCCCTCGCCCTTCGCGCAGTGACCGAGGCTGGCCTGCATACCCCCCTGCGCGGCGACGGAATGCGAACGCCTGGCCGGCACCAGGGAGAGGATCAGGGCATCCAGGCCGCGCCGCCGGACGCCGATGGCGGCGCGCTGGCCGGCGAGGCCGCCGCCGATGATCAGCGCGTCGGTGTGCATGAGTTTCATGGAGCGGTCTTGATCCAGGCCGGGATATAGGGTTCGCCGACGCGATCGGCGTGCTCGATGCCGAGTTTGACATAGGCCGCCAGGCTCAGCAGGCCGAGAACCAGGAAGAACACGGTGAAGGCCCATTTCAGGCGCCCGAGGATGCGCAGCGAGCGGCGCGGGTCGCCGAAAGCCACCCACTTCACCGCCAGACGATAGAGGCCCACGCCCGCATGCAGTTCGACCAGGAACAACAGGATCAGGTACAGCGGCCACATGCGCCCGCTCCATACCCGGTCGGCGGATTCGTAGGGACCGATCAGCTCCGGGTGCGCCAGCATCAGGTAGAGATGCACCGGCGCCAGGAAGAACATGGCGAAACCGGTGAGCACCTGGACCAGCCAGAGGGTGGTGTCGCCATGGCGCAGCCTGCCCATGTGCCGCCAGAAGGCGGCGTGCTGTTTCCACTGCGCGGGAAATTTGCGCAGCGCCAGCCAGGCATGGACGATGAGCATGGCGGCGATGGCGGCGACGAACAGGGAAACCAGCCAGGGCAGGGAACGGCCGAAGAAGAAGTACCCTTCGAAGAAGCGCGCAACCGTCCAGAACGCGTCGTGACCCAGCAGGATGGAGGCCACGAAGAACATGTGCAGCCACATGAACAGGCCCAGGAACAGGCCCGTGGCGCTTTGCAGGATATCCATGCGGGCGGGCCAGAGGCTGGGCCGAGGGGGTACCGCGGCGGGTGTTAAGGCGGAGAGATTCACGACATCGACCTCCGCGAACATCCTACGCCTGCACGCGCATCCCTTACAGCCTTGACATCGCGCCTTCGATCCAGGCCTCGGTCTCGGCAAGCACCTGCGTGGCCTTGCGTCCGGCGGTGGGAATGGGCGGGCCGATGCGCACGGTGATCTCGCCCGGCCGCTTGACGAAGGCGTTCTTCGGCCAGCAGCGGCCGGCGTTGTGCGCCACCGGCACCACCGGCACGCCCGCCTTGGCCGCGAGCCATGCTCCGCCGACC
Organism: bacterium; assembly: GCA_009772925.1. Taxonomy (GTDB): domain Bacteria; phylum Pseudomonadota; class Gammaproteobacteria; order Burkholderiales; family Thiobacillaceae; genus PFJX01. Next base: position 12,602 of record WOUQ01000008.1, on the reverse strand, counting down.
TGGTAATTGCCCTTTTCGTCCGGCGCCACGCGGGTGCCCTCAGGGAACACCAGCACCCAGAATCCGGCCTTGAGGCGTTCTTTGCCCTGCTGCTCGATCTGCTTCATGGCCTCGCGCCCGGCGCCCCGGTCGATGGCAATGGGACTGAACAAGGCCAGACCCCAGCCGAAGAACGGGATATACAGCAGGCTCTTCTTGAGCACGAACGACAGCGGCGGAAAAATCTGCTGGAAGGCGATGGTCTCCCAGGCCGACTGGTGCTTGGACAACACCACGCTGGGCTCGGCGGGCAGATGTTCGAGGCCCTCGACGCGGAAGCGGATGCCCAGGATGACCCGCGCCAGCCAGATCACCACCCTCCCCCACAGGGCGATGACGCGGTAGCGCGGCAGCGGCGGCAGAAAGAACAGGGGCAGGACGCAGAGGACGAAGGGGACGGTGAACACCGCCTTCAGCACGAAGAACAGCGCGGAACGCAGGAACGACATGCAGCGCTCAATCCGTCTCGGAAATGATGACGTTGGCCGCCTCGCGCAGATCCTCGAACACCGGCACGTTCTCCGGCAGGCCGCCGCCCTCCAGAGTACGCAGGCCCTTGCCGGTCTTCACCAGCATGGCCTTGGCGCCCACCGCCAGCGCCGCCTGCGCGTCACGCAGGGCATCGCCGATGGCCGGTACGCCGCGCAGATCGACGTGCAGGCGCTGGCCGATCTCCTGGAACAGGCCCGGGTTGGGCTTGCGGCAGGCACAACTGGAATCGGCCGCGTGCGGGCAGAAGAACACCGCGTCGATGCGGCCGCCGGCCTGCGCCACCAGCTTGTGCATCTTGGCGTGGATGGCGTTGAGGGTGGCCATGTCGAACAGCCCGCGGCCGACGCCGGACTGGTTGGACGCCACCACCACGCGGAAACCCGCCTGGGTGAGGCTGGCGATGGCCTCCAGGCTGCCGGGAATGGGGTTCCACTCCTGCGGGCTCTTGATGAACTGGTCGGAGTCGTAGTTGATGACTCCGTCGCGATCGAGGATGACGAGTTTCATGCGGCCTCCATGCCGTGTACTTGTCTAGCCCAAACACCCAGACCCGCTCATGCCGCCAGCCGGGACAAATCGGCCACCCGGTTCATCGCGCGATGCAGCAAGCCCAACAAGCCCAGGCGGTTGGTCCGGAGCTCGGGAATATCCGCATTCACCATGACATGGTCGAAGAATTCATCCACGGGCGCCTTGAGTGCCGCCAGTACCTGCAGGGAGGCGGTGTAGTCGCCGGCCTCGAAGGCGGCGTCGGCGACCGGTTCGACCTGCGCCAGGGCGGCATGCAGGGCGCGCTCGGCGGCCTCCTGGAACAGCGCGGCGTCGACGCTGGCCTGAACCTCGCCCTCGGCTTTCTTGAGGATGTTGCCCACCCGCTTGTTGGCCGCGGCCAGGCTGGCGGCCTCCGGCAGGGCGGCGAAGGCGCGCACGGCGGCGAGGCGCTTGGGCACTTCTCCCAGACGCTGGGGACGCTGGCTGACGACCGCATCCACCTCCTGGGGCGTGTAGTCCTGTTCCCGCAGGAGGCCGGTGAGGCGGTCGTAGATGAAGTCGAGGAGTTCATCGCGACCGACCGCCATCTTGGCGTCCCATAGCAATTGATCAATGTCCAGCGGCAGATCGCGCTCGATCAGCATGCGGACTACCCCCAGCGCATGGCGACGCAACGCGAACGGATCCTTGTCCCCGGTGGGGCGCTCGTCGATGCCGAACAGGTCCACCAGGGTCTGTAGCTTGTCGGCGAGGGCGACACACAGGCCGACGTCGTTACGCGGCAGTTCGTCGCCGCTGAAGCGTGGCTTGTAGTGGTCCTCGATGGCGTCGGCGATCTCTATGGGCAGACCATCGTTGAGGGCGTAGTAGCGGCCCATGATGCCCTGGAGTTCAGGGAATTCGCCCACCATGTCGGTGAGCAGGTCCGCCTTGGCCAGGTTGGCGGCCTGATCCGCCTTGCGGGCCAGATCGGCGCCGGATTTGACGCCACCAAGCCGAGCACCGATCTCGCTGGCCAACGCCGCGACGCGCTGCACCCGTTCGCCCTGGCTACCCAGCTTGTTGTGGTAGACCACCTTGGAGAGACCGGGCACCCGGTCCTGTAGCGACTTCTTCCGATCCTGGTCGAAGAAGAACTTGGCATCCGCCAGGCGCGGCCGCACCACCCGCTCGTTGCCGCCGATGACGGCGGACGGGTCGTCCGGACGGATGTTGGAAACGATGAGGAAGCGGTTGCTGAGACGGCCCTGGGCATCCAGCAGCGGGAAGTACTTCTGGTTCGCCTTCATGGTCAGGATCAGGCACTCCTGGGGCACTTCCAGGAATTCCGGCTCGAACTGGCAGAGCAGGACGTTGGGCCGTTCGACCAGGGCGGTGACTTCGTCCAGCAGGGCGGCGTCCTCGATGGCTTTCACGCCACCGCCGACACCGGCCGCCGCGGCTTCGAGCTGGCGCACGATCTCGGCGCGGCGCTTGGCGAAGCCGGGGATGACCGCACCCTCGCCTTCCATCTGGGCCTCGTAACTGTCGGCGGAGCGGAGGACGACGGGATGGCTCGCCGCCTCGAAGCGATGGCCTTGCGTTTCACGGCCGGCGTTCAGGCCCAGGGTGGAGACCTGCACTACTTCATCACCGTGCAGGGCCACCAGCCCGTGGGCCGGGCGTACGAAGTTGACCGAGCTCCAGCCGTCGGCCAGTTGGTAGGTCATGACCTTGGGGATGGGAAGCTTGGCCAGTGCCTCTTCCAAAGCGTTTTCCAAGCCGACTTGTAGGTGTGTTCCCTTCGCCATGGAGCGCATGAAGACAGCATCAGCCTTGCCATCATTCGCAACATATAGACGATCCGAACCGTCTTCAGCATTTGGCCATTTCTCGACCAAATCTGTACGTCCTACCTTTGCGCATCTTTTCCTGAAGGCTTCCGTAGGCATCCCGTTGCTATCCAAAGCAACGGACACCGGCATCAGCTTCTCTATAACCTCCACGTCAGGAGCCACAGTAAGAACCTTTGTGACGTGCACGGCCAGTCGGCGAGGGGAAGCGAAGGGGGTGGCGGCGCTATCCGCGCCCGCCAGGCCCTGGGCCTTGAGGGATTCGGACAGGGTGCCGGCGAAGGCCTCCCCCAGCTTCTTCAGGGCCTTGGGCGGCAGTTCCTCGACGAACAGTTCGACCAGCAGGTTCTTACTCAACATAGGTAAACCCCGTCATTCCCGCGCAGGCGGGAATCCATGTTGTTCTTGATTCCGTCTGGATTCCCGCCTGCGCGGGAATGACGGCCAGGATCATGACTCCGGTCACGCCGCCTTCTTCTCGGCCTGCTTTTCAATCTGCGCCAGCACTTCCCCGGCCCAGGCCTTCGGCGCCATGGGGAAGCCCAGGCGGGCGCGGGAATCGAGGTAGCTCTGCGCCACGGCCCGGGCCAGGTTGCGGATGCGGCCGATGTAGGCCGCCCGCTCGGTGACCGAGATGGCGCCGCGGGCGTCCAGCAGGTTGAAGGTGTGGGCGGCCTTCAGCACCTGCTCATAGGCCGGCAGGGCGAGCTGGTGCTGCATGAGATGTTTGGCCTGCTTCTCGTGGGCGTTGAAGGCGGTGAGCAGGAATTCCACGTCGGAATGCTCGAAGTTGTAGGTGGACTGCTCCACCTCGTTCTGGTGGAACACGTCGCCGTAGCTGACGCCGGGCGCGTATTCCAGGTCGAAGACGTTGTCCACCCCTTGCAGGTACATGGCCAGGCGTTCCAGGCCGTAGGTGATCTCGCCGGTGATGGGCTTGCAGTTGATGCCGCCCACCTGCTGGAAGTAGGTGAACTGGGTGACTTCCATGCCGTTCAGCCACACCTCCCAGCCCAGGCCCCAGGCACCCAGGGTGGGGTTCTCCCAGTCGTCCTCGACGAAGCGGATGTCGTTCTTCTTCAGGTCGAAACCCAGGGCTTCGAGGGAGCCGAGATACAGCTCCAGGATGTTGGCCGGCGCCGGCTTGAGCACCACCTGGTACTGGTAGTAATGCTGCATGCGGTTGGGGTTCTCGCCGTAGCGGCCGTCCTTGGGCCGGCGCGAAGGCTGCACGTAGGCGGCCTTCCAGGGCTCGGGACCGAGGGCGCGTAGGAAGGTGGCGGTGTGGCTGGTGCCGGCGCCGACTTCCATGTCGTAGGGCTGCAGCAGGGCGCAGCCTTGTTCGCCCCAGTAGCGCTGGAGGTTGAGGATGATGTCCTGGAAAGCGGGCATGGTCTGAGGATGCGGGCCAAAGAGGGTGAATTCTAACCGCTACGCCGCGGGCACGCGGGCTGTCGAATTCCCGACATTGATCCGCCCAGGCGACCGTCTAAATTGGATATGTGCATCGTTTGATAGGGAGGCCGGCGCAACCGGCCTTTCATGGAGACCATCATGTCGCGCCGCCCATCCTCCCGTGCCTGGTTGCCGTTCTGGGCTCTGCTGCTTGCCTGCTTCGCCACCCTGCCCGCCCTGGCGGACGAACTTCAGGCCGACCGCACCGAGTTCGCGGTGGGGGAGACGGTCACCCTGAAGATTCCGGGGGCTTTCAGTCTGGTCAAGCCGAAGTGGCGCGCAATCCCAGCCGGCATCGTCCAATTCACGGACAAGGAGCGGACGGAAGCCAAGGTCAAGGGAATGGCGCCGGGCAAGGTGGATGTCACAGCGACGGTCGATTGGAAGCTGGGCTCCACCACGTATTCCATTTCGCTGAACGTGACGGCCGACACAAGCAGCCGCATCAAACCCATCATCAAGGGCAGTAGCTCCGCTCCAGGCCAGCAGCCAGTCCTGGATGACCCGCGCATGACTCAGATCGGCGAGCTGTTGAAGCGCTATGAGGTCGAGCTGGGCGGCATCCGCGCCCTGTTCGACAAGAGTGGCGACGGCAGCAAGACCCCGTCCCTGGACGCCTCCGCCCAGTCCAGACTGGCCCAGGTCACCGAGGGGTTCTTCAAGGAGCTGGGCGGCATGGGCCTGGGTGTGCGGGACCTGCAGCAGTTCAAGGAACAGTACAAGGCTGCGGGAGGGGGGGGCAGTGCCCTGTTCCCGGGCCAGGGTGCCTGGGATGACGCCTTCCTGGGCACCGAGCGTGCCCTCATGATGGGGCGTGCCCAGCTGGTGCAGCGCCTGTGGATGGAAACGCTGCAGGACACCTTCCGCTCCAACCCTGACGCAGCCGTGTTCGGCGAGATCGATATCGGCTCCTGGGTGAAGATGCGCCTGGGCGACCTGGGCTTCCAGGCGGACATCGACTTCTCCAGCGTGTCCATCGACCCGGAACTGAACCGTTGGATCGTGGACCAGTTTGAAAGCAAGCTCATCGCCCATACCGGCCTGGACATGGTCAAGCTGGACGCCCTCCTTACCGCCCATAGCCAGGCCACGGCCGACGTGTTCATCGGCGACTGGGGCAAGACCTTCGCCGAGCTGGACATGCTGAAGCGCTCCAAGTGGAAGGTGCTCAAGGTCGAGAAGAACCCGGATGGCAGCCTGGCCCTGGACGAGAACGGCCGGCCCAGGGTCCGCCTGGTGGAGAAACCGGGTACGCAGCTGTTCTGGGAGGTGGCCTTCCGCAAGCTGGAGGCGGGTAAATTCGCTGAAGTGGAATTCCCCAAGATGGACCTGGCCAAGGAACCCATGCTGTCGCTGGAGATGCTGCGGCACGGCATCCACGACATCGAGCACGGCCCCTACTCCCGCGGCCAAAAGCTGATCAAGATGCTCAAGTACGCCGAGCGCAGCTATTTCATGAGCAAGAAGGCGGTGGCGGAGTTCGGCTTCAACCCCTATGCAGCCAACGACCCCCTGTTGGCCCAGGCGGCGGAAAAGATCATCGCCAACAAGAACGATCCGGAGAAGGTCGCGGACCTACTGCGGGCACTGTCCGGCGAGGAGATCACCGCCGACAACGTGGAGGCGGTCACCGACAAGCTGGTGGCGCGCGCCAAGACGGCTATGCACGATAACGCTGCCCGGGCTTTGGCCTTCCGCCTCAACGCCATCGCCAAGATCGATGGCGACGCCGCGCGCCAGCAGGCAGCCGAAAAGCTGTGGCGCGACCTGGGCACGGAACTGGATACCTTCCACAATACCTCGGGCGAACCGCCGAAAATCATGGTCGAGGCACAGGACATGGCGAAGGCAGTCATGGAAGGCAAGCTGCCGCCGGCCGAACTGGAGGCCAAGGCCAACGCACTGCACAAACTGCTCAACGAGGCCTACAAGCTGCCCGATTCGGTCATCGACCGCATCCTCATGTCCGACAGCGTGCTGAAGCTGAAGGCCTACCTGCGCAAGCTGGGCTGGATCGAGAAATCCATCGACGAATTCGCCAACAAAGCCAAGCAGAAATTCCCCAACGTGGCTGATTTCCACGGCAAGGTGATGGAACTCAACGAGCAGCTGGAAAAAACCACTTCGGGTTCCGGCCTGCTCAAGGCGGCTGACTGGGCGGACAACGGCTTCGCGGTGTACGAGGCCTACCTCAACAGCGATGCCAGCGATGCCCTGCTGAACGCAGGCATCGCCATGGGCCGCATCGGCGCCCAGTCCTATTTCCCCAGCATGCAGATCCCCTTCGCGGTCTACGACAGCTTGAAGAGCGGATCGCCCAAGCCGCTGGGCATGGCCGTGGCCTTCATGTACTTCCCCTTCGCGGGCCAGACCTACATGGTCAGCGGGCTGATGCAAAGGGCCGACGTGGGCATACGCGACACAGAGTTCTACAACGCCCTGAACAAAGTACTGGAAATCACCGAATTCGACACCCAGGGCAAGATCACCGGCTTCAGCCTGAAGAACATCCTCGGCAAAGAGATCGACAGCGAATCCATCTCGCCGCCGGGCAACCGCAAGGCCATCGTCGCCCTGTTCAACAAGCCCGAGAGCACCTTCTACACCTCGCCCAACTTCCGCTACTGGTCCTCCCTGGTGCCCAGGCAGGACGATCGTTTCGGCCGCTACGAGAACAAGCTGCAGAACCTGCGCCGCTTCTTCGGCCTGAGCGAGGACGTGCGCTACATGACCGTGATGCTGGAGAACTTCAAGGCGAAGTCGGACGCCATGCCCCAGGACAGATTCACCGCCCAGCGCCAGGTGGCCCTGCAACGCATGGAGGAGCAGCTCACCGAGACCCTGTGGGTGGCCATGGCGGACATGCTGGAGTCCGCCGCCAAGTCGGTGAACGTGGCCGAGCTGGAGGCCAAGGTGAAGAAGCTGGAGGAGGACCTCAGCTTGCGGGATTACGACCTGGGCAAGGACAAGGGCCTGCTGTCCAGGATCAAGTGGGAAATCCGCCAGAATTCCAGCGTCTCCTGGCTGGGTGGGGAGAATCCCTACGCAGTGGGCCTGGTCTACGACAAGTACATCAAGGCTTATGAGCGCATCGCCAAGCTGCGCCAGCAGATCGTGCTGGGCTTGTGGCATGACGGCTTCGGGATCGACTACGTGGCCGCCCAGGGCAAACCTATGAAGATACTGCTCATCGGCGGCAAGTCCGGCGCCCCCGTCCTGACCGGCGACCCGGCCAAGGACGCGGAACTCGCCGAGAACACCCTGGCTGCCCATAGCTCCCGGTCGGAATCCATGCGCGCCGACTTGACCAGCGCTCTAGGCAGGGCCGTGGACGCCGATAAAGACAAGGAACACCTCAAGGTCCTGGGCCAGATCGGCCTGGAATGGGAACACCTGCTGGACGACTGCGCCGGCCGCGCCGCACCCAATTGCGAGGAGGGCGTGAGGACCGCGCTGCAACAACGCGTGAAGCTCTACAAGGAGTATCTGGCCAAGCTGGCGGCCGGCAACCAGGCCCTGGCGCTGGAAATCATCGGCCCGACGGAAATGAAGCTGGGCGAGAGCGCCGACTTCTCCGCCAAATTCGCCAAGCCCGAGGACAAATCGCGCCCCGGCCTGGCCCTGAACTGGTCGGTGAACGGCCAGGCCGCAGGAAACGGCGAGAAGGTGAAAGTAAAGGCCGAACAGGCGGGCGGCATGAATCTGATGTTGAGCGCCACCAGCAAAGCTTCCGGCAGCGAGAAAAAGCTGGGCGAAGCGGTCCGCACGGTGACCGTGAAGGACCCGACCGGTGGCAAGCCACCCGCTGCCAGCGCCAATCTCGCCGCCGAGATCGAGGCGGCCCTCAAGGCGCGCGACTGGAAACGCCTGGTCGACCGCCTGGACGCGGAGAAGAAGAGCGACCTGAAGATGAAGAACGTGGTCGCCTGGCAGGCCAACATCGATGCCCTGGGCGTGGCGCTGACCACTCTGAAGAACGAGCGCATGGACTGGGCCCTGGCCTGGCGGCCCTATATCGACGCCCTGGATCACATCGACTCCCTGACCTGGGACCGGCTCACGCGCCAGGTGGAAACCAAGCGCACAGAAGTGGAACGCCGCTGCTGGGACAACAGCAGCGATCGCGAAGCCACCGACAAGCGCGTCGCCCGCTGCCAGACCGAAGGCCGCAAATTCGAGGAAAGCTGCGTCGGCACCTGGCCAGCCCAGCATTGGGAAGAGATGAAGCGCATCCGCATGGCCAAGCAGGAACTGCCCGACGCCGTGCAACTCCTGCACAGCGCCGGCTACGGCGGCTTCCGCAACTGGTTCGAGGCGGTGGAGAAACTCGCCGAGAAGCACAAACTGCCCTTCCCCTATCCCAAGCCCGTCACACCGCGCCTGAAGTACGCCCTGAGTTGCGCCAGCGTGGATCTGACGGCCGGCAAGAAGCCCCAGGACGGCCTCTCGACCATCCAGGTCCGGGTGGAAATCCCGAGTGCCATCGTGCCCTACGGCAAGCCGGTGACCCTGAATGCCAGCGCCAGCGGCGGCAAGGCGCCCTACACCTACGCCTGGTCCACCGGAGCCAGCGGCCAGCGGGCTTCCGTGACGCCGCGCTGGGCCGGAGAATGGACAGTGACCGTCAGCGCCACCGATGCCGACGGCAAGACCGGCGAGGGCCAGGGCACCCTGGTGGTCTCTCCCGCCAAGGTCAAGATGAACGGCACCCAGCCCAAGGTCTTCTATGGCAGCCAGGCCACCCTGTCCCTGCCCGGCCAGGAACCGCCGCCGCCGGTGGCCGATCCCTGCGCCGGCCGCAAGGCTACCAATCCCTTCGACGAATGCCTGCGCATCGACGTCAAGGATCTCAAGTCAGTGTCCACCGCTTCGCCCGACTATGTGCCGCCCGCTCCCGGCATGGTGCACGACGTGAGCCAGGTGCAGGCCCTGCCCGAAACCGGGCCGACGCCCCGCGCCGGCAAACAGCGCGTGGTCTGGCAGGCCGAGCCGGCGATCGGCTTCGCCCCGCCCACCAGCGATAATGGCCGCACCCGCGTCACCTACAGCCGCATGGGCCGGGTCAAGCTCTGGTGCGAAATCCAGGAAATGGTCGAAGGCGCCTTCCACACTGTCGGCGAATGTGACCAGGAAACGGTGGAGGTGATCGCGCCCAAGTTCAGCGTCAGCTTCACCCCGCCCGAGGGCCAGGGCCGCATCGGCCAGGACATCCGTCTGCACATCGCCAGCGAACCGTCCGTGCCGGACGACCTCATCGATTTTCGCTGGTTCGATCCGGCCACCTCCAACCGGCTGGAACTCACGCCCAACGCGCGCGAGATCGGCTTCAAGGTGAAAGATGCCAAACCGGTGGTCTTCAAGGCGCTCGCCCGGGTGCCGCACCACGGCGACAGCATCGCCGACATCGCCGCCACTTACACCGGCCTCCAGTTCCAGGTGAAGGCCTGGGCCGAGGAGCCCGGCACCCGGCCGATGATGTGGGATCCGGTAAAGGGCGGCCTGAAGCCCGTGCCCAGGGGCCAGTACGCCACCCACGAACGCATCCCGCTGCGCGCCGAACTCCAGGGCGGCGAGGCCCCGTCCGGCCTGCGCTGGAACTGGACCGTCAACGACGGCAGCACGATCTCCAATCCCATCTCGCAGACCCCCACGGTCTCGCGCTCCAGCCCCGGCGGCATCGAGGCCACCGTGGAAGCCCGCGACGCCGGGGGCGCCGTGCTCGGCAGCGGCAGCGTCTCCCTTTCGGTCATCGAGGTGCGCGACACGCCACCGGCGCCGGTCAATCCCACGGTCAGCCTGGACGCGGACCGGACCAGCGTGGAGCGTGGCCAGACCGTCTCCTTCAGCGCCAACGCCAGCGGCGGCAAGCCGCCTTATCGCTACGCCTGGCAAGGCGCCAGCGGACAGGGCAGCCATGCCACCCTGGCGGCGACCCGGACCGGCAACCAATCGGTGAGCGTCACGGTTACCGACAGCAAGGGCAACACCGCCACGGCGCGGCTCGACATCAGTATCGTCGCCAGTGCCCGTGATATCGCCAAGGACAAGGCCGACAAACTGGCGGCCCAGGCCACCCAGCAGGCCAAGGCGGGGGATTTCGAGGGCGCCGCCAACTCGCTGACGGAAGCCAACCAACACGACGCTGAAAGTATCCGGCCGGTGGCGAGCCAGATTCGCGAGCAAGCCAAGCAGGCCGCGGCCACCGCCGAGAAGAAACGCGACTTCAAAACCTCCGGACGCCTGTTCGAAGCTGCCAGGCGCATCGATCGGAACGACCAGGCGGCCCACATCGGTGCCAACAATGCCGTGGCTTATCAGCAACGCCAGGACGCCATGCTCGCGAAGCAGAAAGAACTGGCCGGCCACATCGCCCGGGGCGACTGGAACCTGGCGGAAACCAGCCAGGCAGAGCTGAAGATCATCGATGAAGATCTGCCCGGCGGACTCACGCCGGAAACCCGCGACCTGATCAAGCGCTACCAGGACGGCCAGGCCGCCTACACCCGCCAGGTGGAGGCCAAGCGCAAGGAAATCGCCGCCGACATCCAGGCCAAGCGCTACGACAGCGCCCGCGCCAAGCTGATAGCCCTGCGCCAGACCCATCTGATCCCGGCGGACGTGGACTGGACCCGGGGCATTGCCCAGGTGATCGACCAGGCCGAGGCGGAAAGCCGAATCAAGGCCGGCGCCGGCGCCGGCGCCAACATCGGCGCGGGTGTCAGTGCCATCGCTGGGAAATGGCGCACCAGCGAGGGCGAGCTGACCCTGGTCCAGAGCGGCCGCAGCGTGCAGGGCAGCTATACCAGCGACGGCGGAGAGATCGTCGGCGAGGTGAGCGGCAACGTGCTGGAGGGCTGGTGGATCGAGAACGGTTCCTCCGAGCGCTGCGCCACGGCGAAGAACGGTCGCTATTACTGGGGCCGCATCCGCTGGACCTTCGAAGGCGGCAGGTTCACCGGCAACTGGAGCTACTGCGACAAGCCGGTCGCTGGCAGCGGCGGCTGGAACGGCGAACGGACCGGCGATGTGCCGCCCGGCTATGCGCCTCCAGCCAGCGCTTCCTCCAGTTCCGCCGCGGGAATGGGATCGGCTGGAAGCAAGCCGGCCGGCGCCATCTCCGACGAGGAATGGGCCATGGTGGAAACCACCCCCGGCATGTACCGCCTGGAGCGTTCCAGCGCCCAGGTCCGCGTCGCCCGCCAGGCCAACAATCCCGGCGGCCTCCAGTACGCGGGGCTGCGCCTGAACCGGGGCCTGCCCGCATCCGGCGACTTCTCGGCCCAGGTCGGCTTCGCCGACGCGCGCATCGACGGCGGACTCAACCAGATCGAGCTGCAGGCCACCTTCGCCGACGGCTCCATTTTCTACGTGGTGCGCGATCGGGAACGCAGCGGCAGCCACATCTGGGCGCCCAATCTGCAGGGCGACGCGCCCTGCGGCAAGGCCGGCGTGCTGCGCATGGAACGGCGTGGCGACACCGTCACCGGCTATTGCGACGGCCGCGCCATCTGGTCCGCGCCGCGCAAGGCCGCCCTCACCCGGCTGCAATTCGTCTTGCAGAACAACGCCAGCAACGACCCCATCTCGGTGGCGTTCCGCGATTGGCGTTTCAGCGGATCCGCCGGGACTGCCACAGCCCCCTCATCCTCAGTCCATGCCGGCGGTCTGTCCGGCACCCCGCGCGTCGCCGAATTCACCTGGCTCGGCATGGACGAGGACCGGGTCGGCGAGTGGGGCAGCGGCAAGCCAAACGGCACCCGGGACGGCCACTTCCGCCTCACCCTGGATGCTCCGGGTCGCTTCGCCCTCCCCAGCCTCTCGGTCTGGAGCGCCAACGAGAAAGGTGAAAAGTCGGGCGGCCAAATCTGGCACACGAAGAACGGCAGCAACTGGATGCTGGGCGTGTTCCGCGACGGCCGCCAGCTCAACGCCAGCCACGTGTCCAGCCTGGGCGAATTCCCGGGACGGGTCAGCCTGGACCTCTACGCCAACAGTTCCGGCTGGTTCAATCCGGGCCAGTGGTTCCTGCTGGAAATGGAGACCGCCGACGGCAGGTTCGTCCGCCAGTTGATGCGTTTGGGCGCCGTCGGCACAAGCCAGGGCGGCACCGTCTCGTCCTCCGGCGGCCGCGACTACACAGGCTATGACAGCCCCATCGCGACACCGGACAGTCGTTCAGGAACGGGGTATCTCCGCATCGAAGCCTGCGTCGACGGCAGCGACTGGATCAGCCTCGACAACGGCAGGCTGAACCACCAGCACCGCGCCTTCGACCAGATCGGCACCCATGGC
>WOUQ01000025.1 GCA_009772925.1 bacterium | reverse complement strand
CCCTTCCCTTCCCGAACAGGACCGTGAAACGCCCCTGCGCCAATGATAGTCGGCTCTCCGCCGGCGAAAGTAGGTCATCGCCAGACTCCCCATACCCCACAAAACGCCCCATCCTCAAAGATGGGGCGTTTTGCTTTGGGCGCCCTCCAGGGTCTGCGGATGCCGTTACTCCGCTGCGCCAGACCTGTCAAGGATGCGCGCGCCCAGTTCGCCGCGGGCCAACAGAATGCGTACCTCCTCGCCGATTTCCACCTCTGTGTTTGAGCGGATTACATGCAGGGATTGATCACGCACGATGCTGTATCCGCGGCGCAGGATGGCGGTTGGGTTGAGCATCTCCAGGTGGGTGTGCTTGACATGCGCATGCTCGCGCTGGCGGGCAAGGCACTGTCGCATGGCGCTGTGCAGTCGGGTGTCCAGCACCTCGATGGATGCCGCATGGCGTTCGCGCAGATTCCGTTGCTGATTCAGCCGTTCTTGCCAGCCACGCATATCGGAGCGGACGGCGTGCAGTCGCAGTCTGAGAACATGGGCGATGCGCCAGGCCGACAGGCGCAAGCGCTCCCTGCGCAGGGCGATGCGATCGCGCGGGTGTGCCAGGCGTCGCGTCAGGCTATCCAGTCGCTGAGCCAGGGCGTGAAGTGTGCGCGACTGGTGCTGTGCCAGGCGCACGCGCAGATGTTCGACCTGTTGCTTCAGGTCGGCCCTGGCCGGAGTGGCCAGTTGCGCGGCGCCGGTGGGGGTGGGTGCGCGCAGGTCGGCGACGAAATCGGCGATGGTGAAATCGGTTTCGTGACCCACCCCGGTGACCACCGGGATCGGGCTCGCGGCGATGCTTCTCGCCAGGGTCTCGTCATTGAACGCGGCCAGATCCTCCAGGCTGCCCCCGCCGCGGACCAGCAGCAGGACTTCGCAGTAGCCGTGGCGGGCGGCCTCCTGCATGGCCGCGACGATGGCGCGTGGTGCGTCCACTCCCTGCACCGGGCAAGGATACAAAATCACTCGAGCGGCCGGCCATCTGCCTCGCAGCGTGGCCAGCACGTCGCGCAGCGCGGCGGCCTGGGGTGAGGTGAGCAGGCCGATGACGTGCGGATAGCTTGGCAAGGCGCGCTTGCGGGTCGACGCAAACAGCCCTTCCGCTTCCAGTTTGGCCTTGAGCCGCAGGAAAGCCTCGTACAGGGCGCCCTGTCCTGCCCGGCGCATGCTCTCGACCAGCAGTTGAAATTCGCCACGCTGCTCATACAGGGTGGCCTGGGCGCGAAGCTCCACCTGATCGCCATCGCGCGGCGACCAGTCGATGAACTGATTGCGGTTCCTGAACATGGCGCAGCGCACCGAGGCCTGTTCATCCTTCAGGGTGAAGTACCAGTGACCGGAGGTGGCGCGACTGTGATTGGCGATTTCCCCCTTGATCCAGCAGGAGGGCATGGTCTTCTCCAGGGCCAAGCGCGCCTGGCGGTTGAGTTCGCCGACGCTGATTACCCGATCAGCGTCAGCGCTGTGCATGTTCATCGTGTGCCTGTGCAAGGGAATATTCCGGTAGGGGAGTATTCGCGCACCGGTCAGCACTGACAAGCCAATGATTCTGCTGGTCACGGTTTAGTGGTATGTTTCACCTTTTCTGCGCACGGCGGCCGAGGCCGCCGTTCTATTTTTCTTGCGGTTGGAAGTGTCATGTCCGATTACCTGATGCAAACCTATGCCAGACAGCCTGTCGCGTTCGTGCGGGGCGAGGGCGCCTGGCTTTATGACGAACACGGCGAGAAGTACCTGGACGCCCTTGCCGGCGTCGCGGTCAATGGGCTAGGCCATGCCCATCCCCGTTTGGCCCGGGCCTTGTGCGAACAAGCCGGGCGATTGATCCATACCTCCAATCTCTATCGCATTCCGGAGCAGGAGAGGCTGGCGCAGAGGCTATGCCAGATTTCCGGCCTGGAGCGCGCGTTTTTCTGCAATTCCGGTGCCGAGGCCAACGAGGCCGCCATCAAGATCGCCCGCCTGCATGGCCACAACCTGGGCATCGAGAGCCCGGCCATCGTGGTCATGGAACAGAGTTTCCACGGCCGCACCATGGCCACCCTGTCCGCTACCGGCAACCGCAAGGTACAGGCCGGCTTCGAGCCGCTGGTGACCGGCTTCGTGCGCGTCCCCTTCGGCGACGCCGAAGCGGTGGAGAAGCTTGCCGAGCACCACAAGAATATCGTCGCCGTGCTGGTGGAGCCCTACCAGGGCGAGGGCGGCGTCAACATCCCCGAGGCCGCTTACCTGAGCAAGCTGCGCGCCATCTGTGACCGCAACGCCTGGCTGCTGATGCTGGATGAGGTGCAGACCGGCATCGGCCGCACCGGTAAATGGTTTGCCTTCCAGCACACCGAGATCCTGCCCGACGTGATGACCCTGGCCAAAGGGCTCGGCTCCGGCGTGCCGGTGGGCTGCTGTCTGGCGCGGGGTGTGGCGGCGACCACCTTCGTGCCGGGCAAGCACGGTTCCACCTTCGGCGGCGGCCCGCTGGCCTGCACCGCCGCCCTCACCACCCTCCAGGTCATGGAGGAGGATGCCCTGCCTGCGCACGCGGAAACTCTCGGCGCTTTCATCCGCGCGGATCTCGCGGCGCGCCTGGAGGGTGTTGCGGGTGTTCGGGAAATCCGTGGCCAGGGCCTGATGATCGGCATCGAACTGGATCGGCCCTGTGGCGAACTGGTGAAGCAGGCCCTGGCGGAGAAACTGCTCATCAACGTCACCCACGACAGCGTCGTGCGTTTGCTGCCCCCCTTGGTTTTGAAGCGGGAAGAGGCAGCCCTGCTGACCGAGAAGTTGGCGGGTCTGATCCGCGCCTTCCTGGGCTGAACTTATGGCATCGCCGCCCAAGCATTTCCTGCAATTCAAGGATTTCAGCCGGGACGAACTGGAGCACCTGTTTGCCCGCACCGCGCTGGTCAAGGCGCGCTTCAAGGCCTACCAGCCCTACCATACCCTGGCCGATCGCACCCTGGCCATGATCTTCGAGAAGAGCTCGACGCGCACCCGGCTGTCTTTCGAGGCCGGCATGCACCAGTTGGGCGGCACCGCCATCTATCTCAACACGCGGGATACCCAGTTGGGCCGGGGCGAGCCGGTCGAGGACGCGGCCGAGGTGATTTCTCGCATGGTGGATCTGGTCATGATCCGCACCTTCGAGCAGGACATCATCGAACGCTTCGCCGCCCATTCCCGGGTGCCGGTCATCAACGGCCTCACCAACGAATACCACCCCTGCCAGATCCTGGCCGACATCTTCACCTGGATCGAGCGGCGCGGCTCCATCCAGGGCAAGACCGTGGCCTGGATCGGCGACTCCAACAACATGTGCAACACCTGGCTGCAGGCCGCGGAGATCCTGGACTTCAATGTTCACGTCTCGACGCCGCCGGGCTACGAGGTGGAGCCGGAACGTGCCGGCCTCATCGGCACCGGCCATTTCGAGTCCTTCGCCGATCCCATGCAGGCCTGCCGCGGCGCCGATCTGGTGACCACCGACGTGTGGACCAGCATGGGCTTCGAGGCGGAAAACGAGGCCCGCGCCAAGGCCTTTGCCGACTGGCAGGTGGATGGCGACATGATGCGCGTCGCGGACAAGGATGCCTTGTTCATGCACTGCCTGCCCGCACATCGCGGCGAGGAAGTGGCGGCGGAAGTGATCGACGGTCCACAGTCCGTGGTGTGGGACGAAGCCGAGAACAGACTGCACACGCAGAAGGCGTTGATGGAATACCTGTTGCTCGGAAAGGTGGATACATGAATCTGGCCTACTTCAAGGACCGGGACAGCCTCTACCTGGAACTGTCGCCGGAGAACCCCGCACACGCCTGGGAGGCGCAGGAAGGCATCGTCATCAATCTTGCCGAGGACGGTCGCGTGGTCGGCATCGAGATCGAGCACGCCAGCCTGAAGGCGGACCTCTCCCTGCTGCGGGTCGGCAACTTCCCCGGAGAAGTGCATGCCGTGGACGGCGCGGCGCATTGAATTCAGCAAGCGGGCCGGGCGGCCCGCGCTTAGTAGCAAGGACGAACGATGAGCGCAATCAAGAAAGTGGTACTCGCCTATTCCGGCGGGCTGGACACCTCGGTGATCCTGAAATGGCTGCAAGACACCTATCAATGTGAAGTCGTCACCTTCACCGCCGACCTGGGCCAGGGCGAGGAACTGGAGCCGGCCCGCGCCAAGGCGCTGCAATTCGGCATTAAGCCGGAGCAGATCTACATCGAGGATCTGCGCGAGGAGTTCGTGCGCGACTTCGTCTTTCCCATGTTTCGCGCCAATACCGTCTATGAGGGCGAATACCTGCTCGGTACCTCCATCGCCCGGCCGCTGATCGCCAAGCGCCTGATCGACATCGTCAACCTCACCGGTGCCGACGCCATCTGCCATGGCGCCACCGGCAAGGGCAACGACCAGGTGCGCTTCGAACTGGGCGCCTACGCCCTCAAGCCGGACATCAAGGTCATCGCCCCCTGGCGCGAGTGGGACCTGCTGTCGCGCGAGAAGCTGATCAACTACGCCGAGACCCACGGCATCCCCATCGACATGAAGCACCGCCAGGGCGGCAGCCCGTATTCCATGGACGCCAACCTGCTGCACATCAGCTACGAAGGCCGTCACCTGGAAGACCCCAACGCCGAGGCCGAGGAGGACATGTGGCGCTGGACCGTGTCGCCGGAGAAGGCGCCGGATGCCGCCGAGTACATCACCCTGGACTACGTCAAGGGCGACGTGGTGGCCATCAACGGTCAGGCCATGAAGGCCCACGAAGTCCTCGCCAAGTTGAACGAACTTGCTGGCAGGCACGGCATCGGCCGCCTGGACCTGGTGGAGAACCGCTATGTCGGCATGAAGTCGCGGGGCTGCTACGAAACCCCCGGCGGCACCATCCTGCTCAAGGCCCACCGCGCCATCGAATCCATCACCCTGGACCGGGAAGTCGCCCACCTGAAGGATGACCTCATGCCCCGTTACGCCAGCCTCATCTACAACGGCTACTGGTGGAGCCCGGAGCGGATCGCCCTGCAGACGCTGATCGACCACACCCAGCGGAACGTCAACGGCTTCGTCCGCCTCAAGCTCTACAAGGGCAACGTCATCGTTGTGGGCCGGGATTCGAAGAGCGACTCCCTGTTCGACTCCAGCATCGCCACCTTCGAGGACGACGCCGGCGCCTACGATCAGAAGGACGCGGGCGGCTTCATCAAGCTCAACGCCCTGCGCATGCGCATCGCCGCGAAGCTGGAGGCCCGGCGCCGATAAGCGGACGGGGTGGCGTGAGGCGTCTCAACGTCACCCTGCGTCCTGGTACATCCGTCAGAAGCCAGCCCGCCGGGGTTCCGGCATGATGCCGCCATCGGCATGACGCCACCCGTGGTGAACGTCACGCTTCTGGATGGAGGATGAAGGATGCAGGGAACCCTGTTCGGCTATACCGAGGCGCAGGTCGCCGAGTTCGGCGCCACGGCGGGCATCGGCGTGCTGATCCTGTTCATGTTGTTCATCATCGGCAACCTGGCCTACCGCTCCAACGCCGGCCGGGTGGGCACCTTCGCGTTGTATTTCGTGCTGGCTTTCGGCATGCTCGGCTTCGTCTCCAAGATCCTCATCCAACACATCTGGAATCTCTGAACATGTCGCAATTCGACCAGGTGTCCGTGCTCAAGCGGGCCAACGTGTACTTCGACGGCAAGTGTGTCTCGCATACCGTGGTATTCCCCGACGGAACGCGCAAGAGCGTGGGCGTCATCCTGCCCGCCAGCCTGACCTTCAATACCGGCACGCCGGAAATCATGGAGTGCGTCGCCGGTGCCTGCCGCTACCGCCTCAAAGGCGGGGATTGGCTGACCAGCGCCGCCGGCGAGTCCTTCAGCATCCCCGGCGACTCCAGCTTCGACATCGAGGTCACCGGCGAGCCTTACCACTACGTCTGCCATTTCGGCTGAGCGGCCGAGCAGCGGGGTCGCTCAGGACGCGAGCAGGTTTTCCAGCAGGCCGGCCTGACGCCGCGCCTGCACGTCCATGCTCAGGCGCCGCGCGCGGGAGATGGACAGCAGGTCCGCCAGGGCGTCCTCGAAACGATCGTTCACCACCAGGTAGTCGAAGGCCAGCGCGTGCGAGATGTCTTCCCGCGCCGCCGCCAGGCGCCGCGCGATCACCTCGGCGCTGTCGGTGCCTCGGCCTTCGAGGCGGCGGCGCAGTTCGGCCAGGGAAGGCGGCAGGATGAAAACGCAGCACGCCTTCGGCATCAGCCGACGCACCTGGGCCGCGCCCTGCCAGTCGATTTCCAGCAGGATGTCCCGGCCCAGGGCCATTTCCGCCTCGATCCAGGGCTGCGAGGTGCCGTAGTAATTGCCATACACCTCGGCGCTCTCGAGGAACTCGCCGCGCCCCAGCCGTTCCTGGAACTCCTCGCGCCCGACGAAGTGGTAATGCACGCCATCCACCTCGCCGGGGCGGGGCGGACGCGTGGTGTAGGACACCGACAGGCGGATCGCCGCGTCGCGCTCCAGCAGCGCCTTCACCAGACTGGATTTGCCCGCGCCCGAGGGCGCGGTGACGATGAACAGCTGACCGGGCATGGGGTTTCCTATTCGATGTTCTGGATCTGTTCGCGCATCTGCTCGATGAGCACCTTGAGCTCGACCGAGGTCTGCGTGAGTTCCAGGGAAACCGACTTGGAACCCAGGGTATTCGCTTCCCGGTTGAGTTCCTGCATGAGGAAGTCCAGGCGCTTGCCGGCGGCGCCGCCGGCGTGCAGCACACGCACCACTTCGTCGAGGTGGGTGAGCAGGCGGTCGAGTTCCTCGTCGACGTCGATCTTCTGGGCGAACAGCACCACCTCCTGATGGATGCGGTCGTGGTCCGGGGTGGGCAGCAATTCCTGCAAACGCTTGCTGAGCTTCTCGCGGTAGGCGGCGACGATCTCCGGGGTGCGCGGGCGGATGGTCGCGACATGGGTGCGCATGGCTTCGACGCGTTCGAGGATGGCGGACTTGAGTTTGTCGCCTTCGCGCGCCCGCGTCGCGTTGAATTGGGTCAGGGCCGCCTCGGCCAGACGCAGCGCGGTGGCCTGCAGGGTGTCCGGGTCGGGTCCGGTTTCCCCCAGCATGCCGGGCCAGCGCAGGATTTCCGCCACGGCCAGCGGCCTGGCACCGGGAAAGGCGGCCACGGCGTTGTCGGACAGCGCGCGCAGTTGCGCGAGCAGGGTCGCGTTGAGGCCGCCGGGCAGGGCGATGGCCTCGGAGGGCGTGAAATTGACCCGACATTCCAGCTTGCCGCGTTTCACTTTTTCGCCGATGCGCTCGCGCAGGCCGGGCTCCAGGGCGCGGAAATCCTCGCCCATGCGGAAGGCAAGATCGAGGAAGCGGGAGTTCACCGCGCGCAGTTCCAGGGTGATCTGGCCGCCGGGCAGGTCGGCGGTTTCAACGGCGTAGCCGGTCATGCTGCGCAGATTTTCGTTTCGGGTTTCCTTCATGCTCGCCACGATCTTGGTTATCCTTCACTGATCTTTCGCAAACAAGCATCTTAACCCGCCGCCGCATGGCCGCCCAAACCACCGAACCTCTGCCGCACGGATATCACCTGGCCGACTACGTTATCGACCGACGTATCGGCGGTGGTGGCTTTTCCCTGGTCTACCTGGCCTTCGACATCGACGGCCAGCCGGTGGCGATCAAGGAATACCTGCCCGGCGGCATCGTCAAGCGCGGCGAGCTGGGCACGGTGGTGCCCATCGACCAGGACAAGGAGGCGTCCTTCCGCTACGGCATGAAGTGCTTCTTCGAGGAGGGGCGGGCGCTGGCCGGTATCCGCCACGCCAACGTGGTGCGCGTGGTGAATTTCTTCCGCGCCAACGAGACCGTGTACATGGTCATGAAGTACGAGCAGGGCAAGACTCTGCAACGGCACATCGTCGGCCTGCAGGAACCGATGCGCGAGACCTTCCTGCGCAGCGTCTTCATCCAGTTGCTGAACGGCTTGCGCGAGGTGCACGCGCACAAGATTCTGCATCTCGACATCAAGCCTTCCAACATCTACATCCGCGCCGACGGTTCCCCGGTGCTCATCGATTTTGGCGCCGCCCGCCAGGCCCTGCGCGAAGACATGTTCACCACCTCACCCATGTACACGCCGGGCTTCGCCGCGCCCGAGCAGTACAACCAGCGCGACCGTCTGGGTCCCTGGACGGACATCTACAGCGTCGGCGCCACCATGTACGCCTGCATCGCCAAGGGGCCGCCGCCGCCGGCCAACGAGCGCAACGATCGCGACAAGCTGGCGCCGGCGGCGAAATCCCACTCCGGCTTGTATTCCCCGGGGCTGCTGGAACTGATCGACGACATGCTGCGGCTCAGCTACACCGAGCGGCCGCAGAGCGTGTTCGCCGTGCAGAAGCGACTGATCGCCATGGCACAGGCCGCGCGCAGCCAGAAACCCTCGTTGTTCGCCCTGATCAAGGACAGGTTGTCACGTCAGCTATGAGCATGAAATACGTCGTCTACCAGGCCAGCCGCCGCGGCGGCCGTCCCTACAACGAGGACCGCGTGGGTTATGCCTATACCTCGGATGCCATGGTCATGGTGCTGGCCGACGGCATGGGTGGCCACAATCATGGCGAGGTGGCCTCGCAGCTGACCGTGCAGGTCATCACCAGCCTGTTCCAGAACCGCGCCAAGCCGGTGCTGCCGGACATGGCCGCCTTCCTGCTGGACGGTATCTATGCCGCCCACGACGCCATCAACGAATACGCCATGCGCAAGCGCATGCCCGATCCGCCGCGCACCACCTGCGTGGTCTGCGTGGTGCAGAACGGCACCGCCTGCTGGGCGCACGTGGGCGACTCGCGGCTTTATCAGTTCAGCCGGCGCGCCATGCTCTACCGCACGCGCGATCATTCCGCCGTGCAGCAACTGGTGGACGAGGGCCGGCTCAGCGAGGCCGACATGGGCGTGCACCCGGATCGCAACAAGCTCTACAACTCGGTGGGCGGCTTCATGCTGCCGGACATCGAGGTCGAGGAGCCGGTCAAGCTGCAGCAGGGCGACGTGCTGTTCCTCTGCACCGACGGCGTCTGGCCGGAACTGACTCCGGAGGAAATGCTCTCCACCCTGCGCGCCTACCCCCTGGAACGGGCGGTGAAGCAGATGCTGGATCAGGCCGAATTCCGCGCCGGCCAGTACGCCGACAACCTCTCCGTGGTCGCCATGCGTTATGGCGAGGAGCATTTCAACGCCGGGGAACTGGTGCTGGGTGACGATCTCGGCCTGGACGGCTTCACCACCCAACTGCGCAAGCTCGGCGGCCAGGGCGAACGAACCACCACGGACAGCGACGTGGACAAGGCCGTCGCCGAAATCAAGGCTGCCCTGGCCCGCTATCCGCTGCCCGGAAAATCCTGACCCTGATCCTTCTTTAACAGGAAATCCATGAACTCCCCCATCCGTCCTTCCGGGCGCGCGCCGGACCAATTGCGCGCCGTCCGCCTTACCCGCAACTACACCAGGCATGCCGAGGGCAGCGTGCTGGTCGAATGCGGCGATACCAAGGTGCTGTGCACCGCCAGCGTGCTGGAAAAGGTGCCCCCTCATGTAAAGGGCACGGGAGGCGGCTGGCTCACCGCCGAATACGGCATGCTGCCCCGCGCCACCCACACCCGCGGCGATCGCGAGGCGGCCCGTGGCAAGCAGAGTGGCCGCACCCAGGAAATCCAGCGCCTCATCGGCCGCTCCCTGCGCGCCGCCGTCGACCTGGGCAAGCTGGGCGAGCGCACCCTCCACGTCGACTGCGACGTGCTCCAGGCCGACGGTGGCACCCGCACTGCCAGCATCACCGGTGCCTGGGTCGCGGTGCACGACGCCATCGAATGGCTGGTGCGGGAAGGCAAGCTGCCCGCCAGCGTCATGCGCGACCAGGTCGCCGCCATTTCCGTCGGCGTCTGGAACGGCACGCCGGTGCTGGATCTGGACTACGCCGAGGACGTCGCCTGCGACACCGACATGAACGTGGTCATGCTGGCTGGCAACCTCATCGAGGTCCAGGGCACCGCCGAAGGCGTCGCCTTCTCCCGCGCCGAACTCAACGCCCTGCTGGACCTGGCCGAGAAGGGCATCCGCGAACTCATGGCCGCTCAGCGGGCCGCCATCGCCGCCTGAGAACACCGATCATGAAGAAGATCGTCATCGCCTCCAACAACGCCGGCAAGCTGCGCGAGATCGCCCGCATCCTGGAACCCCTGGACATCGAGGCTCTGCCCCAGGGCGCCTTCGGCGTGCCGGAATGCCCGGAGCCCCACGTCACCTTCGTCGAGAACTGCATCGCCAAGGCCCGCCACGCCTCCGCCCACACCGGCTTGCCGGCCCTGGCGGACGACTCCGGCATCTG
This sequence comes from bacterium, assembly GCA_009772925.1. Taxonomy (GTDB): domain Bacteria; phylum Pseudomonadota; class Gammaproteobacteria; order Burkholderiales; family Thiobacillaceae; genus PFJX01. The sequence goes on along the minus strand of WOUQ01000025.1, from coordinate 12,891 downwards.
CGTCGATGCCCTCAATGGCGCTCCCGGCGTCTACTCTGCTCGCTTCGCCGGCGAGCCCAAGTCGGACGAACGCAACAACCGGAAGCTGATCGAATCCCTGCAAGGACAGGCCAACCGCAAGGCCCACTACTATTGCGTCATGGTCTACGTGCGTTACCCCGACGACCCCCAGCCCATCATCGCCGAGGGTGCCTGGCACGGCGAGATCATCGACCAGCCCCGCGGTGACGGCGGCTTTGGCTACGATCCGTATTTCCTGCTGCCGGAATTCGGCCAGACCGGCGCCGAACTCGATGCCGACCAGAAGAACGCCATCAGCCATCGCGGCCAGGCCCTGCGCGCCCTGGCGGAGAAACTGCGCGGTGCAGGGGCTTAGAGCCTATTTCAGTAGGAATCATGCCCCGCGTTGAGACCAGGAACGGATGGATGCAAGGCGCGACGCGCCGGCCATGGTCATTCCATGGCCAAGCGGCGCAACGCCGCAGACGCCGTTCCTGGCCTCAACCCGAAGGGCCGTTGGTGTGCGGGTGCATTGCCGCGTTGCGGGTGGCTTGTTTGGAACGACCAAACCGCGCCACCCGCGCCTTGCACTGCATCCCGCACACCAGCGGCGCGGGGCATGATTCCTACTGAAATAGGCTCTTAGCCGCCGAAATCGTTGCCCACCAGTTCCAGCTTGGTGAGCAGTTCCCCCGCCCGTTTCTCGCCAGGCTTCAGCCGGCGCGCCATCTCGATGCAGGAACGGGCTTCGCTGGCGATGCGCAGGTCGCGGCCGTACTGCTCCATCCAGGCAATCAGCAGGAAGGCGTGGTTGAGCAGCAGGCGCGGATTGTTGGGCATGCGCGCGCGCGCCTCGCGGGTGAACTCGATGGCCTCGTCGAGCTTGCCCTCCCGCGCCAGCTTCACGCCCTGGTTCATGCTTTCCGTGGCGGCGCGGGTGGCGCGGTCCACCAAGGCGTGGCCTTCCTCGGCCAGGCCGGCCTCGGCGAACACCGCCTTGGCCCGCTCCAGGATTTCCGGATGCTCGTGGTTGTTGCCCACCAGACTGGTGAGCAGGGTCGCGGCGGTGTCTTTTTCGCCCAGGTCCATGAGGGGCTTGGCCAGTTCCAGAATGGCTTCGGCCGGCAGTTCGTTTGCCTGCTCGCCCAATTCCGCGGCCAGTTCGCCCGCCAGCGCGCGCGCCCGTTCCCGCGCCCCCGCCTGCAGGTGCACGGGTATTTCCAACGCCCGCGCCAGAAGTCGGGCGGTGTCGTCCGTGCGCAGGTCGACGGAGAGTTCGGCCAGCGCCCGCAGGGCCTCGTCAGCCTTGCCGCGCGCAAGTTGCACGCGCGACAGCCACAGATAGGGATCGGCGGCCTTGAGCGGGGTCTGGCGGGCGAGGTCGACCTGGCGCCGGAAGGCGCCCGCGGCGGTTTCCAGATCGCCGCGCCGATAGGCGATCTCGCCGAGCTGGCCCTGGCGCAAGGGGGCATGCGGCGAGGTGGTCAGGGCGGCGCTCAGCACCGCCTGCGCGGCGTCGAGGTCACCCAGCTTGTCGAGGGCGCGCGCCATCCAGTCGTGGGCTTCCAGATAGGCGCGATTGCCGCGGGTCACCTGCTCCAGTTCATCACGGGCTTCCGCGTGGCGGCCTTCGAGGAAATGGATCTTGGCGAGGCCCAGGTGTGCCCAGGGCAGGTCGCGCTGGCCGAGCGCTTCCAGATAAATCTCGCGGGCGTGGGCATGGTTGCCGACGTGCAGGGCGAGATCGGCTTTCAGGCGCTTGAGGTCCCAGAGGTGGGGCGTCGGCCGGCCGAGCTGGGCTTCGGTCAGGTTCATGGCCTTCAGGTATTCCCGATCCCGCATGGCCTGCTCGATGGGCGCCAGGGTCTGGCGGCGCGCCATCTGCCGGCTCAGGCGGGTGAACAGCAGGGTTTCCGTGATGGGCTTGAGCAGGTAATCGTCGGGACGGGATTCCATGGTGCCGGTGACCATCTCGGCGGTCTTTTCGGCGCTGACCATCAGCCACACGGTATGCGGCGCCAGCAATTGGCGGTGGCGCGCCTCCTCCAGGATCTGCTGGCCATTCAGGCCCTGGCCCAGGTGCAGGTCGCACAGCACCGCGTCGTAACGGTGGCGTTCCAGCAGCGGGATGGCGGCCTGGCTGTTTGCCGCGAAGGCAATGCGCGTCGCCCCGGCCCGCCCCAGCAGGTCGCGCAGGATGCCGCGCATGCCCTCGTAGTCCTCGATGATGAGGATGCTCTTGTCGGACAGGTCTGGTCTGGGCAGATTGATCACGGTGGGTCGGGCTGCTCAGGGCAGTTCCAGCATGAACACGCCCCCTCCCAGGGGGCCGCCGTTTTCCAGGCTCAGCGCGCCGCTGCGGCCGGCGCCCTGGTGCATGCCGGCGACCAGGCCGGCGAAATACAGGCCCAGGCCGGTGCTGCCGGTTTCGAAGCTGATGCCGCGTTCGCGCGCGTTGCCGTGGGCCAGGAGGAAATCCGGGAAGCCCGGGCCGTCGTCCTCCACGCGGATGCGCGCGCCGCTGGCGTGTGCTTGCACGCGCAGCATGACGCGCTGGTTGCCGTAACGCAGGGCGTTGTGCAAGGCCTGCACGACCACGCCGAAGACCAGGTCGTAATCCAGCCAGGCGCAGACTTCCTCGTCGCAGTCGGACTCCAGGCTGATGCCCTTCAGCTCGGCCAGATCGGCCACCCGCGCCAGCGCCTCGCGGGACAGGTCGGCGAGCACGTGGTACTGCGGGTCGAAGGGATAGAATGACTGGTCGATCTTGTAGAGGGCCAGCAATTGGACCAGGTGGTCGGATACGCGTTGCGCCTCGTACAGGGCCTGCGCGGTTTTCTCGCGCACGCCCGTGTCGGCGGGGACATCGCCACGCGCGGCCAGGGCGTCCTGCAGATAGACCACCATCACCCCCATGGAATTCTTCATGTCATGGATGGAAGACAGCAGAAACGTGGTGAGGTCCAGCTTGGAATCCGCATCGCCCATCGAGGCAACTCCCGGTGAATGACGGCGAAGATTATAGGCGGCAAGTCATGGTCCCGGTGCGTATGCCCGGCCGGCTCATCGCGCCGCCGCCTCTGGGCGTGTACGTGCACCTGCCCTGGTGCGTGCGCAAATGCCCGTACTGCGACTTCAATTCGCATGCCGTCCGCGACGGCATTCCGGAGGCGCGTTATGTGCAGGCGCTGCTGCGCGATCTGGAAACCGCCGTGCCCCAGGTCTGGGGACGCGAAGTGTCCAGCATCTTCATCGGCGGCGGCACGCCCAGCCTGTTCTCGGCAGAGGCCATCGACCGCCTGCTAGCCGGTCTGCGCGCACTGTTGCGCGTATCCCCGCTGGCTGAGATCACCCTGGAGGCCAATCCCGGTACCTTCGAGCGCGCGCGTTTCCGCGACTTTCGCCAGGCTGGCGTGACCCGGCTGTCCCTGGGCGTGCAAAGTTTCGACGACGATCGCCTGGCGGCGCTGGGGCGCATCCACGGCGGCGGCGAGGCCCTGGCGGCGGCGGAAGCCGCCCTCGCGCTGTTCGACGAGGTGAATCTGGATCTGATGTACGCCTTGCCCGGCCAGTCCCTGGAACAGGCCCGGCGCGATCTGGAGACTGCCATCCAACTGGCGCCGCCGCATCTGTCCGCCTACCACCTGACCCTGGAGCCGAACACCCCCTTCGCCGCGATGCCGCCCGCCTTGCCCGACGACGATCTCGCCGCCGACATGCAGGAGATGGTGGAAGAGGTGCTGGGCGCGGCCGGTTACGCGCACTACGAAACCTCCGCCTTCGCCCGCGATGACCGGCGCTGCCGCCACAACCTCAATTACTGGAACTTCGGCGACTATCTTGGCCTGGGTGCCGGCGCCCACTCCAAGTTGTCGAGCGCGGAGCAGATCGAACGACAGGCCCGGAAAAAGCACCCGCTGTCCTACATGGACGCGGTACTGCGGGAGCAGGACGGCGGCGCCGTCGCAGAACGCCGGGAACTCACGCGCCAGGACCGGGTGTTCGAATTCATGATGAACGCCCTGCGCCTGACCGAAGGTTTCGACCCGCGCCTGTTCGAGGCGCGCACCGGACTGCCTCTCGCGGCCGCGGAGACGGGCCTGCGACGGGCCGAGGCACTCGGCCTGCTGCGACGCGAACCGCGCAGCATTCTGCCCAGCCCGCGCGGGCGCCGCTTCCTCAACGAGTTGCTACAGCTTTTTCTCGACGAAACCTGACCTCCCGCGGGGATCGCCCGCGGGACGCGGAGCCCGCCGATTTACCTGCCGGAGGTGGGCGTCGGCCTGCTCTCGACGGCCTTGCCTTCCACGAATTCCACGGTCACCTTGCCCTGTCTTTCCGCCGGGCTGCCGCGGAACAGGTTGGTCAGCGCGGGTTTGGATGTCTCGGAAACGTTTTCCGCGGTGACGATCACACCGCCGGTCGCCAGGATGGCGACGGCACCGATGGGCAGCAGGGCCGCCCAGCCACGTTGCTTGAGCATGGGAACCTCCAGGGTCGGGTTGCGAAAACCCCATTCGAGCGGTTTGGTTAGCGCTGCAAGATGGGCATCTGTTGATTTACTAATAGACCCCGTTCTCCCACCGATGACTCACCGATTGCTCGAAGTGGTCCTGGGCCCGAACACCAACGCCGTGGTGTCGCGGCTGGGCATGACCCCCAGGACCTTGGCGAACAAGGCCCGGCAACGGCCATAGAGGTGGGTGGCCTGGGTGAACTCACCTTGCTGCATGTGGCCCCGCAACAGCCGCCGGCAGAGATCCTCCTCCAGGGGGAAGATTTCCCGCACCCGCTCATACAGCCGGGTTACATCCGGCCAGCGCCCCGCGCTTTCCAGGGACAGCCCGAGCCGCCGCACGCCGCGCAGCAAGCGGGCGCGCAGGCGCTCGCGCGCGAGCAGCGCCCAGGGGGCTTCCTCGCCTTCCAGGAAATCGCCCTGATACAGGCACAGGGCCCGCTGCATGAGGTCCAGTCCGCGGTCGAGGTCGCTTGCCCGGTCGACATCGCCGAGCAGGCGTTCCAGCACGCGGATATCGATCCAGCACGCCTCGTCGCACAGGGACAGCCGGCTGCATTCCAGGCGCAGGGCCGCGGGTTCGCGCAGCAGCCGGCGCAGGCGCTTCAACGCCATGTCGAAGGCACCGCGAGAGACGGCGCCTTCCTCCCTGGGCCAGAGTTCGGCGGCGAGGCGGGAGACGGCGACGTCGCGGCCGCCGTGGGCGATCAGGCAATGCAGCAGTTCCAGCGGGCGACGCTGCGCCTTGCCGGAAAACCGCAGGGGCTGCGCGTCCACCACGATGGCGGGCCGCCCCAGGGTATGCACGCGCAGTGGATACGGCCAGCGTTCCAGAGCGGGGGAGGGGGGACGCAGGGTGAACAGCCGGATCAGGCGATGCGCCTGTTCGCTTGCCACGTCCCGCGCCAGGGCTTCCGCGCAGAGCTCGGCGAGCATGTCGGGCGCCGCCGTGCCCAGGCGCCGGGGCACCTCGCCCTGGCCGACGCGGCGCAGGGCATGTTGCAACGCCGGCAGAATCTCCGCGCTGACCTCGGAGATTTCGACCCAGGCACGCAGGCACAGCAGATCGCAGCGCAAATCGGGCGGCGTCTCGGCGTGATCCACCCACTCCGCGAGCAGATTGCCCGCTGCCCGCAGGTGTCCGCTGCGGGCCATGGCGAAGGCGGACATCCACACCTTCTCTGCGGCATCCGCCGTCCCATCGCGCGTGAACGTATGAACATACGAGGCCATTTTCCCTCCACGCCTCGCATCCCCCTTCCTTATACGTCCACTTTAGACCCGATGCCGGCCTGGTGCCCATGGCCCGGGCGCGCCGGGGGCAATCCGGCGCGCCTCCGCGGCGTGACCCGGTCAGCGCGCGTTCAGCTTGCCGGGGTTTCCGTCAGGGCGGCGCGGCGTGCCGCCATCATCTCTTGCAGGATGGGGGTGCACATCACCTCCAGGGCCAACTTGAGTTCGCCGCCGGGGACCACCAGGGTGGTGGGGCGGGACATGTAACTGCCGGGAATGCGTCGCAGCAGGTCGGGGAAATCGTGGCGGCGGCGGTCGCGGAAATGGATGACCAGCACGGATTCGTTGGGGGTGGGCACGTCGCGCGCGAAGAAAGGATTCGAGGTGTCGACCAGCGGCATGCGCTGGATGTTGATATCGGTGAGGCCGAACTGCGGCACGATGTAATGGATGTAGTCCTCCATTCTGCGCAGGATGGTCTCCACCGATTCGGCGGGGTCGCAGTAGCCCTTGGCGCAGTCGCGATGGATTTTCTGGATCCATTCCAGGTTGATGGCCGGTACCACGCCGATCAGCAGATCGACGTGCTGGGCCACGTCGATGCCCTTCAGCCCGACGCGGCGGTCGATCTCCGGCGGGAAATGGCGCGCATCCACCTTGCGCCGGGTCCAGGTTTCGGCCACCAGGCCGCCGTGCTGGCCCTCATAGAAGAGCAGGTCGCTGCCACCCGACATGGGGCCCCAGGGCGTGAATTCGCCCGCGTCCACGCCCAGGGCGCGGCCGCGCGCCTCGTTGTGCGCATATTCGCGCAGCACGCCGCCACCGGTTTCGCCATAGGTCCGGAAGAAGGTCTCCAGTTCCGGGAACAGGTTGCAGTCCGGGCCGAACCAGGAAAGACGGCGTCCGCTGCTGCGCGCTTCACGCAGCAGGGCGGCGAACTGGCGGTCGGTGAAGCGGCGGAAGGTGTCGCCGTGGACGACCGCCGCGCGGATGTCGTGGCGCGAAAAAATGTCCTTGAAGGCGTGGCGCACCGTGGACAGTCCGGCGCCGGCCATGCCGGTGACGGCAATGATGGGATGCCTTGCGGACATGTGGTTCTCCCCCGAAAACCTGGCAACGAAGCGTGCATGCTAGCACCGAAGCGGGGCCGGCCGACGCCCGCGCGCTGCTCGAACCGGCCCGGCCACGGCGCGCAGCCAGCAGCCCTATACTGGCGGCATGCCGACCCGGCATGCGCGCCCGGCAGCCTCTCGCTGGCCGTCGCCCTGCTGTGGTCAGGCGCGTTATCCTACCCACTACTCACGGGCCGCCGGCATCACCGGCTGTTGGCCCGCCTGCCTGGAAGACAGTCATGAACGAGTGTTGCGAACACGATCATCCCGCCGGCGAGCCCGGCCACCTGGGCATTCCCCGCAGCGGCCGCTTCGACGCGGAAGCCTTCGAACGGGCGGTCACCGATCTCCTGCGCGCCTGCGGGGTGGAGCCGGATTCGGCGCATACCGGCAAGACCGCGCGGCGGGTGCGCGAGCTTTGGGAAAAGCGTCTGCTCGGCGGCTACGACATGGATCCGGGCGAGGCCCTGGGCGAGGGCTTCGCCGATCCGCGCGAGGACATGGTGGTGGTACGCGGCATCGCCATCCACGGCGTCTGCCCGCATCACCTCGTGCCCTTCCGTGGGGTTGCCCACGTCGCCTACGTGCCGGGCGGACGCCTGCACGGCTTCGGCCGCATCGCCCGGCTGGTGGATGCCATCGGCCATCGCTTCACCTATCAGGAGTGGATGACGCGCGACATCGTCGAGGCCCTCGTAGCCCATGGCAAGGCGCGCGGTGCCGCCTGCGTCATCGAGGCCGAGCAGTTGTGCCTGTTGCTGGGCGAGGACCGCCGTGGTGATGAACGCGTGGTGACGCAGGCCTTCTCCGGCTGTTTCCAGCACGATATCCAGTGGCGCAACGAGTTCCTGCGCGCCATCGCCAGTCGCATGCCATGAGCGCCCCCGACCCTGTCCTGCGGCCGCGCACCCTGGTGCCGCCGCCCCTGGTCTACGCGCTGGCGCTCGGCGCGGCCTGGTGGCTGGAGGGACGCTGGTCGCTGGGATTCGACGCGGGCGCGGCCGGGCGCGGGCTCGGCTGGAGCCTGATCGGCCTCGGCCTGCTGGGTTTCGTCTGGGCACTGGCCGCGATCTGGGGGCGGCGCACCACGGTCAATCCCTACAAGGCCGCCTCCAGCCTGGTCACCGGCGGCCCCTTCGCGTATTCGCGCAATCCCATCTACGTCAGCGATTGGCTGATCTACCTGGGCGTCACCCTGCTGCTCGGCACGCTCTGGGCGCTGCTCCTGGCCCCCTTGGTCTGGTGGGTCATGCGCCATGGCGTGATCGCCCACGAGGAGGCCCATCTGCTGGCGAAATTCGGCGACGACTACCGCGCCTACCAGGCCCGCGTGCGCCGCTGGCTGTGATCCACGCGTTCATGGAGAAGCGATGCGCGATCGTTACGGCTGGACCCTGATTAGCCTGCACTGGCTGACCCTGCTGCTGATCCTCGCGGCCTACACCCTGGGCACCCTGCTGCAGGATATGCCGCTGTCGCCGACCAAGCTGAAACTCTATGCCTGGCACAAGTGGATCGGCATGCTGGTGCTGTTCCTGCTGCCGCTGCGCACCCTCCTGCGCTGGCGTGACGGCTTCGACCACCGTCGCGATCTGCGTCCCTGGGAAGCCAGCCTGTCCGGCGGGGTGCATGCCGCCCTCTACGTTCTCATGCTGCTGGTGCCCCTGTTCGGCTGGTTGCACAGTTCGGCGGCGGGCTTCCCGGTGGTGTGGTTCGGCGTGCTGCCGCTGCCGGACCTGGTAGGAAAAGACAAGGTGCTGGCCGAGGTGTTCAAGGAACTTCACGGCAGCGCGGTCAATCTGCTCGTGATCCTGGTCGTCCTGCATGCGGCCGCCGCCCTGTACCACCATTACTTTCGGCGCGATGGCGTGCTGGCGCGCATGCTGCCCTGGTTGAGGAGAAGAACATGAAGTGGCTGTTGTCCGTCCTGCTGGCGAGCCTCGTCACCCCGGCCTGGGCGCAACCCTGGAAGGTGGATTACGCGCGCAGCGAGATCCGCTTCGTCATCAAGCAGATGAACGTGCCGGTGGAGGGGGGCTTCAAGCGCTTCAATGTCACCGCCGACTTCGACGTGGCCAAACCCGAGCAGGGTATGTTCCGCGTCGAGGTGGACGTGGCCGGCATCGACACCGGATCCGACGAGGGCGACGTGGAAGCCCGGCGGCCGGCCTGGTTCGATGCCGCGCGTCACCCCAAGGCGGTGTTCGTGTCGAAGAACATCCGCCGCGACGGCCCCGGCCGTTTCGTCATGACCGGCGATCTCACCGTCAAGGGACGCACACGGCCGCTGAGCGTGCCCCTCGTCCTCACCGCCCAGCGCCCCGGCGGCTGGCTGGCCAGCGGACGCTTCGCACTCAAGCGCACCGACTTCGACATCGGCGGCGGCGAATGGGCCGACCCCTCGGTGGTGGCCAACGACATCGACGGCCGCTTCAAGCTACTGCTCATGCCCTGAAAGGATGCCCATGCGCTCATTCGCCGCGCTTCTTCTGCTCGTCAGCCTGCCGGCCTGGTCCGTCGAATCCTTCGTGCTGGATCCGGAACATACCTTCCCCAGCTTCGAGATCCGCCATCAGGGCATTTCCACCCTGCGCGGCAAGTTCAACCGCAGCCAGGGCCGCGTCGTGCTCGACCCGAGCGGTCAGCAGAATCTGATCGAGGTGCGGGTGGATGCCGCCTCCGCGGACTCGGGGCACGACGGCCTCAACAAGAAACTGCAGGGCGGCTTGTTCTTCAACACCGCGCGCTTCCCGGAGATTGTCTTCATCTCGAATAACGTGGCATTTGCCGACGGCAAGCCGGTGAGCGCCCACGGCGAGCTGACCATGCTGGGTGTCACCCGCCCCGTCACCCTGGAGATCCGCGATTACGCCTGCACCCTGCAGTTCCTCACACGCCGGCCCATGTGCGGCGCGGATGTGCACACCAGCATCCGTCGCACGGACTTCGGCATGAACTTCGGCGCGCCCAACATCATCGGTGACGAGGTCCGGCTCGCCATCGAGGTGGAAGGCTTCAGGCAATAAAGGGAAGATGGTCGGGGTGAGAGGATTCGAACCTCCGGCCTCCACGTCCCGAACGTGGCGCTCTACCAGGCTAAGCTACACCCCGACTGGGTGTCCGATCGCGGCTTGCGATCAGAACTCGCGGGTCACCGCGAAAGTCGCTAATTCTAACAAAGCGGTTTTGTGTTGGCTATCCGGCAAGGACTTTAAAGCCTCGCGCGCCGTCTCCGCCTCGGCCTCGGCTTGCTGACGGGCATGCTCGAGGGCGCCGCTGTCGCGCACGATGCCGAGAATTTCCTGGAAGTGGCTGGCATCCCCTTCCAGGATGGACTGGCGGATCACCTGCGCCTGTTCCGCCGGCGCGTGTTTCATGGCGAACAGCAGGGGCAGGGTGGGCTTGCCTTCCGCCAGGTCATCGCCGACGTTCTTGCCGATGGTCTCGGTACTGCCGCTGTAATCGAGGATGTCGTCGACGATCTGAAAGGCGGTGCCCAGGTGCATGCCGTAATGGCCCAGTGCATCCTCGATCTCGGCCGGCGCATGCTGGACGATGGCGCCCAGCCGGCCGGCGGCCTCGAACAGCTTCGCCGTCTTGTAGCGGATCACGCGCAGATAGGCCGCCTCGTCGATGTCCGGGTCGTTGCAGTTCATGAGTTGCAGGACCTCGCCCTCGGCGATGATGTTGGTGGCTTCGGACAGCACTTCCATGACGCGCATGTTGTGCACGCCCACCATCATCTGGAAGGCGCGGGAATAGAGGAAATCTCCCACCAGCACGCTGGCCGCGTTGCCGAACAGGGCATTGGCGGTATCACGGCCGCGGCGCAGTTGCGAACTGTCCACCACGTCGTCGTGCAGCAGCGTGGCGGTGTGGATGAATTCCACCACCGCCGCCATCTCGTGATGATGACCGCCCCGGTAGTCCAGGGCGCCGGCGGCGAGCAGGACGAGGGCCGGACGCAGCCGCTTGCCGCCGCTGTGGATGATGTATTCGGAAACCTGGCGCACCAGGGCGACCTCGGAATACAGGCGGGCGCGAATGACCCGATCCACCTCCGCCATGTCATCGGCGATGAGGGATTGAAACAGGGGAGGGGTCACGGCGTGGTCCGGGTGCGTATGCGCTGGGTGAGTTGGTGCTGCAGAGAGGAATCGAACCCCCGACCTACTGATTACGAATCAGTTGCTCTACCGACTGAGCTACTGCAGCGTTGTGGGGCGCGGATTATACATGTCCACCGAACGCCGCCCATAGCCGACAAGCGGCCGCCGGGCGGGTCGCATCTTGATTCTCATAAAGAAATCTTATACATTAGACATCCCTAATATATCTATCCCGAGGAGTATGCATGTTCGGCATGTACAACATCAAGGAACTCGATGTCGATTCGCTGGATGCCAACAAGGAGCAGATCCATCTGATCGACGTCCGCACCGAGGGCGAGGTGTCGCGCGGCATCATCGACGGCGCCATCCACATTCCCCTGCACATGCTGCCCTTGCGGGCCACCGAGATTCCGCAGGACCGTCCCGTCGTGGTCTACTGCAACTCGGGTGCCCGTTCCGCCCAGGCCTGTGCCTTCATGGCCGCCAAGGGCTTCGACAACATGCACAACCTGGCGGGCGGGATCATGGCCTGGGCGCGTTCCGGCAAGCCCATCGCGGCCTTGTCCTGAGTCAAGATACCGAAGAGTCCATGCGTTGCAATCTCCCGGTAACGCGGGTAAATTACCTCGGCTTTTTTCAGCACTTGCTAATTTTTTGAAGGAGTGATCATGAATTTCGACAAAGAGCTCGACGCAAAAGGCCTGAACTGCCCGCTGCCCATCCTGCGCACCAAGAAAACCCTGAATGAGATGACCTCCGGCCAGGTGCTGAAAATCATCGCCACCGACCCGGGCTCCGTCAAAGACTTCGCGGCCTTCGCCAAGCAGACCGGCAACGAACTGCTGTCCTCCGCCGAAGCTGGCAGCGAGTACACCTTCTTCATCAAGAAGAAGTAATTTGCCGCCAACCGGCGCCAAGTCAATCCACGAAATGCGAGAGGTGGTGTGATGGACGATCAAAAGAAAATGGCGATCATCGCGACCAAGGGCACCCTGGACTGGGCTTATCCCCCGTTCATCCTGGCCTCCACGGCCGCTGCCCTGGGTTACGAAACCCAGATTTTCTTTACCTTCTACGGCCTGCAGATGTTGCGCAAGGACCTTTCCGGTCTCAAGGTCAGCCCGCTGGGCAACCCCGGCATGCCCATGAAGATGCCCTTCGGCCCCAAGTGGTTTAAGGACATCAACTGGAACATTCCCAACGCGGTGCAGTCGCTGGTGCCCGGTTATGAATCCCTGGCCACCACCCTGATGAAGCAGACCATCGCCAACAACGGCGTGGCCACCATCCCGGAACTGCGCGAACTGTGCCAGGAAGCCGAGGTCAAGTTCATCGCCTGCCAGATGACGGTGGAACTGTTCGGCTTCGAGCACAGCGATTTCATCGATGGCGTGGAGTACGGCGGTGCCGCTACCTTCTTCGAATTCGCCGGGGAAACCGACATCTGCCTGTTCATTTGACCTTGATCAATTTGTACCAGGAAAACCGCCTTCGGGCGGTTTTCTTTTTGAATCAATGGCTTGGTGTCGTCCGAGGGATTTCGGACACAATAGTCATCATTAAAAATCGCTTGTGCCGGGGCATGCCGGCCACGTAGCATCCCTGCCGGCTTATATGACCGTTGTATGACTGCGGTCAATTTCATCTGAAACGCTCTCTGGAGGAGAAGTACATCATGCGCAGGACCCCCCTTATTGTTGCTCTGGCCGCCATCGGCTTCGCCGGCTCCGCCTTCGCCACCACCGGCCATTTTTCGCATGGCTATGGCATCAAATCCAAGGGCATGGGTGGTGTCGGCATCGCCTATGGTCAGGACGCCCTAGCAGGCCGTTGAAATACCGTTCATGACCACGTGCTTTCCCATCCCGATGAGTCCTTGCCGGGTTACGCCGAGCGTCCTGGGAGGACGACGAACCAG
>WOUQ01000024.1 GCA_009772925.1 bacterium | reverse complement strand
GCCCTTGGAGGTGTTCGCAAGAATGCTGGCCGCGGTCCATCAACCCTCAACCTCAATTCATTGACTCAGGGGTGTTGCACTTGGGAATTGAAACCGCCAAGCTATTCTTCGCTATTCTGTCCAGCGCCTCCGGTCGGTGAACATTTTCGAGAAGAACTGGCCGCTATACGAAAGCCTGCTTCTTCAATGCCTCTCCGTCGAACCAGGTACGGCGCCGGCGGTGATTGGCGAACTGTACAAGTATCACCGCCGCATGCCTCTCGACCGGACCCGTATCGCTGAGTCCTTGCAGCAGTTGATCGAGGATCATGCACCGCAGCAACACGGTAGCGAAGTCGTTTGGGCGCTATGGGGGGCGATCTGCCTCGACTGCATGCTCGACGCCAGCACGGTGGAAAGATCGCTGCTGGCGGCCGACCCTTGCGTCGCGCTCTGCGCGTTGCACGCAAGAGCCAAGGGACTGGTCACCGGGTTGGTGGATGTTTCTGCCATCGAGGCGCTGATGTGTGAGGGGGAGCTGATTGAAGGGCAATGGCTTCTTGCCTATGAGGCCAACGTGAAGGGCTGGCTTCCCAACAAGGGCGGGAAGGATTTTGTGACCGCCCACAAGTACTTCGGGCCGATGAAAGCGGCAGGCGTTTCCTTTTACGACGAGACAGCGACGCTTCAGGTAATCGTCAAGCCATCTGTCACACATGACTACGGCGAAGCCGACGATGACTTCGATCTGGATTACCTGCTTGGTGACGTTTCTGGTTAGCCGTCAGAACGCAAACGGCAGAAGACACGCCAGCGATAGTGCTGGAAAGGTCGGCTTCGCTAGACAGTACGGGTCGCTCATCTGCAATGTTCTCGCGCGCCTCCACCGTCTCTTCATGGCTGACTGCGGGAGTAGAGGTACTGGCCCCCGTAGGTCCGCATCAGGTTCTCTGCTGCCCAAGAGCGCCCATCCCGGAAGCTACCGTGCATGTGGATTTGCGAGGCGTCCCGCAATGGCAGCACCTGACCTGAACAGTGCTTTGCCCCCGGCTCCTCCCCACGCGGCAAGCGCCGGCCTGGTGTCGCCCGCGTCGTCGTGACCGCAGATGCGCGGAACCCGCCGCCTCGCTTCGCCGGCGGTAGACTTTCCGGAGTCGACCATCAGGAGCCCGCCATGTCACGAACCACCAGGATGCTCGTCCCCCTGCTGCTCGGCCTGATCCTCGCCGCCCCGGTCGCCTGGGCGGGCGACGAAGGCGCCTATCCGCCGCTCGAACTGAACATCGCCCACATCAACGACCACCATTCCAACCTGGCGCCGTTCAAGGAATTCGATCTCACTCTCGGCGGCGTGCCGACGCGCGTCGAGGCCGGCGGCATGGCGCGCACGGCGGCGCAGTTGCGCGCTCTCGACGGCAAGCCCAACCTGCTCAAGCTGCATGCCGGCGACGCCATCACCGGTACCCTGTTCCACACCCTGTTCAAGGGCGAGGCCGACGCGGCGCTGATGAAGACCATCTGCTTCGATGCCATGTCGCTCGGCAACCACGAGTTCGACGACGGCGACGCCGGCCTGCGCCGCTTCCTCGACTTCATGCGCCAGGGCGGCTGCTACACCCCGGTGCTCGCGGCCAACGTCGAGCCACAGGTGGGCACGCCCCTGGCGCCCCTGCATCGCGGCGACTATCTGCAACCCTACCTAGTGAAGTGGATCGGCGGCGCGCCGGTGGGCATCATCGGCATCCTCGTGCGCGGCAAGACCCAGGATTCCTCGCGGCCACTGCCGACCACCCGCTTCCTCGACGAGGCCGAGACGGCGCAGCGCTACGTCGACGAACTCAAGGCCCTGGGCGTGCGCCACATTGTCCTGCTCACCCATCACGGCTACCAGGCCGACCTGGCGCTGGCGGGCAAGGTGAGCGACGTCGACGTCATCATCGGCGGTGACTCGCACAGCCTGCTCGGCGACTTCTCCGTCCACGGCCTGGCCGCCGCCGGTCCCTACCCGACGCGCGCCACGAACAGGGACGGCGACCCGGTCTGCGTCGGCCAGGCCTGGGAATACAACAAGGTCGTCGGCCACATGACCGTGCGCTTCGACGCGCGTGGCCGGGTCGCCGACTGCGCCGGGCAGGCCACCCTGCAGATCGGCGACCGCTTCAGCCGCGCCGACGCCAACGGCAAGTACATGCCGGTCGACGACGCCACCCGCCAGGACCTCCTCGCCGCGCTGGCCGCCCGTCCCGGCGTCAAGGTGGTGACGCCGGAGCCGTTGGCCCAGGCCGAGGTCGAGCGCTACGCCGGCCTCATGGAAAAGCTCACCCGGCGCGTCATCGGCAGCGCCGCCGAGCCGCTCTGCCTGGTGCGCATCCCCGGCGAGGCGGCCGGCCGCGGCGCGGGCATCGCCGGCTGCGAGGGCGCCAACCTGCTGGCACGCGGCAGCGACATCGCCCAGGTGGTCGCCGAGTCCTTCCTGGCCGGCAGCAAGCGCGCCGATTTCGCCCTGCAGAACGCCGGCGGCGTGCGCATCTCGCTGCCCGCCGGGCCGATCAGCTTCGAGAACGCCAACAAGGTCCTGCCCTTCGCCAACGTCCTGGTCGAGATGCCGGTCACCGGCGCCCAGCTGGTCGCCAGCCTGGAGGACGCCGTCGCCAACCACCTCGACCAGGGCGGCTCCACCGGCGGCCATCCCTACATGGCCGGCGCGCGCTGGGATCTCGACCTGTCCAGGCCGCGCGGCCAGCGCTTCGCCAACGTGCAGGTGCGCGACCGCCAGACGGCAACCTGGTCCGCCATCGACCCCGCGCGCACCTACATCCTGGTCACCAACGACTTCCTGGCCAGCGGCAAGGAAGGCTATGCCACGCTCGGTGCGATCCACGCCACCGGCAACTACGTGAACACCTATCTGCTCTACACCCAGACCTTCGTCGACTACGTCCAGGCGAAAGGCGTCGTGGCGCGACCGGCGGCGGGAGACTACAGCCACCAGCGCGTGACCACGCGCGAAGGCAAGACGCTATGAATCCTCCGCCATCCGGGAACGCCCAACCGGCAAGCCGACCTTGCGGGATTCCGCGAGACCACTCGCAGTGGCGGCGACCGATTGCAAGCGACGCACAAGGCTTGTCCCGAAATCCGTCCCTGGCGGGTCATGGAGTCCCGGAGTGACACCCCCGGCGCCACTCTGCCAAATTGGCAGGCGCTTCAATCAACGGTAGGAAACTGGGCAGGAGGGTCCGTACCATTGCGTCTGTCAGTTCGGTCGGGAGGTTGCCGATCCGTAAGCCAGCGGGTGGGCGTGTGCCCCTCCCGCGCGCGAGGTACCAAGGGTTCACATGTCCCTGCTCCAGTTCACAAGCCTGCGTCACAAATTCCTGCTGGGAGCGGCGGCGGGATTGGTCGCCCTGTCGCTGGCCCTGGTCGGACTGGCGGCGGCGCTGTACCAGCACCAGTTGACGCAGGAACGCAGCCAGGCCTCGCGCGAGGTCAACCGGCTGCTGCAGGCGGCCATGGAAAACGCCATGCTCAAGCGCGACCTGGTCGGCCTGCGCGAGATCGTCACCCAGATGGGCCGGCAAACCGGGGTGCGCGGGGCGATGATCCTCGCCCCCGACGGCGAAATCCGCTTCGCCTCCGACCCGGCATGGGTGGGCCGGCCGTTCCCCTTCCAGGCGGAAGCGCCCTGTCCGGACTGTCCCCCGAATTCCCTCGCGCTGGCCGAGCCGGCGCTGCTCACCACCCATTTCACCCTCGACGCGCAGGGGCGCGAGGTGATGCGCAGCTTCAACCCGGTGGCGAACAAGCCGATTTGCGCCGGCTGTCATGGCGAACCGGCGGTGCGGCCGATCAACGGCATTCTGGTGGTGGATTACGACGCGGCACCGATCCGGCGTCAGGCCATTCTCTCCGCCATGAGCCTGGCCGGCATGGGCAGCGTGCTGTTGCTGGCCACCCTGCTGGGCGGCGCCTGGTTCATCCGCCGCTACGTGCTGCTGCCGGTGGCGCGCCTGGCCGACACCAGCCGGGAGCTGGCGGCGGGGCATCTGGAAAGCCGCACCCACCTTTCCGGCCACGACGAACTGGCGGATCTCGGCCACACCTTCGACCAGATGGCGGACAACCTGCAAACCCTGATCCGCCGCACCCAGGAGCAGGAAGCCTTCCTGCAGGCCCTGGTGGACGCCATTCCCGACGGCATCCGCGTGATCGACAGCGAAACCTTCCGCATCGTCATCGACAATCAGGCCTATCGCGACCAGATCGGCCTGGCGGCGGGAGAAAGCCATGCCGGCACGTCCTGCCATGTCTCCAGCTTCGGCCAGCCGACGCCCTGCCCGCCCTCCATGGTGTGCTGCCCGCTGCACGAGATCGACAAGACCGGCCAGCCCTGCAAGACCCTGATGAACTTCAGCCGGATGCCCGGCGACGCGCGCCAGGTGGAGGTCTTCGCCGCGCCTCTGCGGGCGCGGGTGGAGGGCGTGGAAAAACGCTTCGTGGTTGAATCCAGCCGCGATCTGGTCAAGCTGCTGAAGTTCTCCCAGGAACAGAAGCTGGCCGAAATGGCGCGGCTGGCCACCGGCGTGGCGCACGAGATCCACAATCCGCTCGCCTCCATCCGTCTGGCCCTGCACGCGATGCTGCGCAACGCCGAAGCGGACGAGGAACGCTTTGGACCGCTGCGCGAGTATCTGCGCATGGTGAATGGCGAGATCGACCGTTGCATCCAGGTGACCGAGCACCTGCTGAAACTGGGCGTGACGCCGGCGACCACGGCGCAACTGGTGGCGGTGAACCCGGCGGTGGAAGACACCCTGTCGTTGCTGGCCTGGGAAGCTGGAGAAGACAAGGTGATCATCACCCGGGACCTGGAAAACCCGACACCGCGCGTCTTCGCCACCGACAGCGAACTGCGCGCCGTGGTGCTCAATCTGGCGCAAAACGCCCTGCATGCCATGCCGGATGGCGGCCACCTCCGCGTCGGCACCCGGCATGAGGGCGATCGGGTGGAAATCGTCTTCGAGGACACCGGGGTGGGCATCACCGCCGAAGATGCCCCGCACGTGTTCGAACCCTTCTTCAGCCACCGCGCCGACGGCCAGAACGGCACCGGCCTGGGCCTGTCGATCTGCCGTTCGATCATCGAGGGCTATGGCGGCGGCATCACCTTCGACAGCCAGCCCGGTCGCGGCAGCCGCTTCGTCGTGCGCCTGCCGGAGGCCTCCACGCGCATGCCGGCATGACCACACGCCCGCCCATCCTGCTGGTCGAGGACGACCGCCTGCTCAACCGTTTGCTCACCGGCGAACTCAAGCGCATGGGCTGCGCCGTGACCAGCGCGCATTGCTGGCGGGATGCGCACGCCCACCTGGACCGGCACGAACCCGCGCTGATCGTCGCCGACGTGCAGTTGCCGGATGCCAACACCCTCGATCTGCTACCCGCCCTGACCAGGGATTACCCGGTCATCGTCCTCACCGCCTTCGGCTCGGTGCAAGGCGCGGTCGCCGCCATGAAGGCCGGCGCCATGCAGTACCTGACCAAGCCGGTGGACCCGGACGAACTGGAACTGGAGGTCACGCGCGTCCTGCAACACAGCGCCATGGCGCGCGACCAGCAGTTCTGCAGGGAACGCCTGCGCCCCGCCGGCGGCATGGTGGGAAGCAGCGCGGCGATGGCCGAATTGCAGCGCCTGATCGATGCCGTCGCGCACGCCGAGGCGACGGTGCTGATCCAGGGCGAGAGCGGCGTCGGCAAGGAACTGGTGGCGCACGCGATCCATGCCCGCAGCCCGCGCGCGGCGCGCAATTTCGTCGCCGTCGATTGCTGCACCCTGCAGGAGAAATTGTTCGAGTCGGAACTGTTCGGCCACGAGAAAGGCGCCTTCACCGGCGCCGACCGGCAGAAACCGGGCCTGATCGAGGCCGCCC
This sequence comes from bacterium, assembly GCA_009772925.1. Taxonomy (GTDB): domain Bacteria; phylum Pseudomonadota; class Gammaproteobacteria; order Burkholderiales; family Thiobacillaceae; genus PFJX01. The sequence continues at coordinate 19,677 of WOUQ01000024.1, read as the reverse complement.
AGGGCGGCACCCTGTTCCTCGACGAGATCGGCGAGATCGAGCCGGCCATCCAGGCCAAGCTGCTGCGCGTGCTGGAAAGCGGCGAATACCGCCGGCTGGGCGGGGTCAAGGACTTGCAGGCCAACGTGCGCATCGTCGCCGCCACCAACCGCAACCTGGCGCAGATGAGCAAGGAAGGCCGCTTTCGCGCCGATCTCTTCTACCGCCTGTCCGCCTTCACCCTGCGCATCCCGCCCCTGCGCGAGCGTTTGCAGGACATCCCGGCGCTGGTCGAGCACTTCCTCGCCCACCACAATTTCTCGCGACGCCTGGACAAGCGCCTCAGCCCCGCCGCCCTGCGCCTGCTGATGGGCTATGGCTTTCCCGGCAATATCCGCGAACTGCGCAACATGGTGGAGCGCGCCATCATCGTCGGCGGCGGCAGCGAGGAAATCCGTCCGGAACACTTCTCCTTCGAGGCCCTGGGCGAACAGCCCGGCCAGTTCAGCATGGGCTTCCAGCACGAACCGACCCTGGACGAAATCGAACGCCGCTACCTGGAGCTGCTGCTGGCGAAATATGCCGGCCACCGCAGCCAGATCGCCACCATCCTGGGCGTCAGCGAACGCAGCATCTATCGCCTGCTGGAAAAGCACGGACTCAAGGGCGAGGGGTAACCCGCGAGCTGTTTTCGGGCGGCCCGGGCGGGCGCCACCCTACTCGTCCGGCTGGAACCGGAGCGAGACGGAGTTGAGACAGTAGCGCAAACCCGTGGGCGGCGGGCCGTCCTCGAAGACGTGGCCGAGGTGGCCGTCGCAGCGACGGCAGCGGATCTCAGTGCGCAGCATGCCGTGGCTGACGTCGCGCAGAGTGCGGATGTGCGCGGGGTCGAAGGCTTGGAAGAAGCTGGGCCAGCCGGTGCCGGACTCGAACTTGCTGTCGGACCTGAACAGCGGCAGGCCGCACAGGCGGCAGGCGAACACGCCGGCGCGCTTTTCCCCGAGCAGACCGCCGCAGAACGGCGGCTCGGTGCCCTGGCGCAGCAGCACGCGGCGTTCCTCGTCGTCGAGCCCCGCCGCCAGAGCCTGTTTGTCGGCTTCCGGCAGCGGCGTCAGATCGTGTCCCGAGGCGGAGCGAAGCGGAACCGGGTCATGCTCGCTCATGGCACTCCTCCCCGCCGCGCGGAACGGCAATCAGATGTAGGTGAGTTCCGACCAGCGCCGTTCCTCCACCAGGCGCTGCTTCACCGACTGCCAGCGCTCGGCGGAACCCGCCGCCTTGGCCATGGCCTGGTCGAGGGCGTCGGCGATCTTCTTCATGCCCGCCAGATAGACGCAGGTCTTGTCGTCCTGCACCAGCTTCCACACCTCGGCGGCATTGGCCTCGATGCCCTTGCCCAGTGCGTCGGCCTCGTCGTCGAGGATACCCTGGCGCAGCGACTGGATGGCCTTGAAGGTCTTCTCGTCCAGGTAGTTGGTGAGGTCACTGTTGAGGTCATTCATGTACAGCATCTCGGTGCCCGTGCGCGCGCCGTAATAAAGCCGGACCTTGCCCTTCCAGCCCTTCTGCTCCTCGTAGATGCGCCGCATGAAGGCGCGGAAGGGGGCGATGCCGGTGCCGGTGCCGAGCATGAGCAGGTTGCTGCTGGGATCGGCGGGAATGCGGAAGGGGCTGCGATGCGGGCCGGTCAGGGTGATGCGGTCGCCCATCTGCGCGTCGCACAGATAGTTGGAAGCGACGCCGGCATACTGCTCGCCGGACACCTCGTCGATGTAGAAGCAGCGCCTTACCAGCAGTTCCAGTTCGACGCCACCCTCCTCCGCCTTGGCGTTGGCGATGGTGTAGTAGCGGTGATGCGTCTTGTTGCCGAAGGCATGCGGCCCCGGCACCAGCACGCCGATGTTCTGCCCTTCGAGGAAGTAAAAGGCGGGCTCGTCGATGCGCAGATGGATCTGGCGCACCTCGTCGGTGTTCTCGGCGGTGACGCGCCGGGTGGAAACGACCACCGCTTCGGTGGTCTCGCTGGTGTCTGGCTGGAATTCGCTGTCGGTCATGGCTGTACTCGCAAAGGGGCAAGAAATGTTGCGATGCAGTAATTCTATCCCGGAGCCGGAAGAAACCAAATCCCTGCCGATAAAAAGGTCTTGTCTAGCGCCGACGCCGAATCATGCCTCAATCCGGCATGTTGGAGCCTGGCCCCTTGTCCTTCATCACAAAATACATGCCCACGCCCGCCAGGATCATCCACAGCACCATGGCGCCGGCGCCGAGGTGTTCCCACAACCTTCCGAGGAACAACAGCAGGACCAGGGAAAGGCCCAACAGGACATTGCCGATCCAGAAATCGCGGCCGTGCTTTTCTTGCATGGAGTTCTCCGGAAAAAACGATCAGTCGGGAAACAAGCCCGCGTAGCTTACGCCCTTGCGCGGCTCCGCCATCATCTCCGCCACCGTGTCGCGCCAGGCCAGGTAATGCGCGGTCTGTTTGTGGGCGGCTGCATCCCCGGCGCTGGCATAAGCTTCGTAGAGCAGGAAGCGGCGGGTATCGGCCGGATCTTGCAGCACGTCGAAGCGCCGGTTGCCCGGCTCCCGGACGGAGGCCTCGTGATTCAGGCGGCAGGCCTCGACGAAGGCCGCGACGGCTTCGGGCTTGACGTGCACGTGGACCAGGGTGACATGCATGGCGGTCTCCTTTGCCAGGGGATCGGTCACCGCGGCCCGGCGTTACCGCGGCCACTGACCGGCCGCCGCGGCGACGGGCTTGCGGCCACGCTCAGGGCTTGATTTCCACCCTGCGGTTGGGAGCCAGGCAGGCGATGGTAGCCTTGCTGGCACCGCCCTTGCAGTGCTTCACCGGCTCGCTCTCGCCCTTGGCGATGACCTCGACGCCGGCGGCGGCGACGCCCTTCTCCACCATGTACTTCTTCACGGTTTCCGCCCGGCGGCCGGACAGCTTGAGGTTGTAGGCAGCCGGCCCGAGGCGGTCGGCATGGCCGGTCACCCGCAGGATCGTACCCTTGGGCAGGGGCTGTTGCAGCCAGGCGTCGAGCTCGGCGCGGCCCTGGGCGCTGAGTTCGGCGCGGTCGAAATCGAAATGGGCAAGGCCGTCCTCCAGGGTGATCGGCTGCGGCGCGGCGACGGGTGCGGGTGTCGTCGCGGCGGAAGCTTGCTTCACGGCGGCGGGTGCCGGCGCTGCCGGCACGATGGCCACGCTTGCAGCCGGCGCGGGTGCGGGCGAAGCGGGTGGCGGTACGGCGACGGATGCCGGCAAGGCAGGGGTTTCCTGCCGCACCGCAGGCGCGGGCATCGGGGCAGCGGCCGGCGCCAGCACGATCGGCGGCGCGCTGGCCGGCGCCGGGCTCGGGGCGGAGGCGGGTTTGACCGCCACCTGCGCGGCATCGGCCGGGCGCGTGGACGCCGGCGCGGCGACGGCCTTGGTTTCTCCGGCGGGCGCGGCGGCAACGATTTCGGGCCGGGGCACGGGGGCAACCACCACTGTCGGCGCCGGGCTCGCGGCGGCGACGGGCAAGCTCGCCGCGACGGCTTTCCTGTCCGCCGGGGCAACCGTCGGGGGCGTCACCGCAGGCTGGGCGGGGGTAGAGACCGCCACCGGCGCGGGGGCGATCACCCTGGCCGGTGCTGGAGCGGCAACCGGGACCGGGACGGGAGCCTGCATGGCGGGTTTGGCCGCCACCGCGACGGGTGCCGGCGCCAGCTGGGGCGCGGCGACGGCCTGGGCCGGGAACGGCGACAGGAACGGATAGGGTGGCAGGGCCTGCGTCATCGGCGCATTCAGCGGCATTGGCATGAGCGAAGGCATGCCCGGAGGCACGCACTGCGGCGCCGGACCGACCATGCCGACGGGCTCGCACTGGCTGAAGCCGTTGGAAAGGGTACGGCAGACCTGACTGATCGAATAGATGAATAACTGGGCGCAGTCCTGGGCCCGCACGGAGACGGGCTGAACCATGGCCGTGGCCATGAGCGCCACTACCAGAGCGCGTGGTTGCATGGGGAACCCCTTGGATTTCGTGGTTGCGACATTTCCGGAAAGGCCTCCTTTATGCGGGTTGCGCGGGCTTCCGGTCAATCTCCGTGCGGGGTTCCGACACACATGGCCGGGGCGGCGGCGGACCACCATCGCCCCAGTCCGGTCGAATCCCGCGCGGGAAGTGGAAGGGCGGCGGCGAAGGGTTGTGGCGATAACACCACGCCCACGCCGACCGCTCCCACCCCGCCAGGATCAGAGCGACTGCTTGCCGCCCTCGTCCCCGCTCAGCGCGGCCTGCGCCGCGGCCAGGCGGGCGATGGGCACGCGCGGGCCGGAGCAGGACACGTAGGTCAGGCCCACCTTGTGGCAGAAGCGGATGGAGGCCGGATGGCCGCCGTGCTCGCCGCAGATGCCCACCTTCATGTCGGGGCGCATGCTGCGCCCCCAGCCCACCGCCAGTTCCATGAGCCGGCCGACGCCCTTCACGTCGAGCACCTCGAAGGGGTTGTCCTGCAAAATCTTGTTCTGGTTGTACATGGGCAGGAACTTGTTCTCGGCATCCTCGCGCGAGAAGGAGAAGGTGGCCTGGGTCAGGTCGTTGGTGCCGAAGGAGAAGAATTCCGCCTCCTCGGCCAGACTCTCGGCGCGCATGCAGGCGCGCACCACTTCCATCATGGTGCCGAACTTGAAATCCAGCCTGACGTTGTAATGCGTCTCCACGGCCTGGCGGATGGCGTCCACGTGCTTGCGCACGGCCTTCAGTTCCTCGGCGGTGCAGACCTGGGGCACCATGATCTCCGGATGCACCTCGACGCCGTCGCGCTGGCATTCGGCGGCGGCTTCCAGGATGGCGCGGATCTGCATGGAATAGATTTCCGGCGAAGTCAGGCCCAGGCGCACGCCGCGATGGCCCAGCATGGGGTTCACCTCGAACAGCGCGCGCACCTTCTTGAGCATGGCCTCCTTCTTCTGGACGACCTGGTCCACCAGCACCGGGTCGATGCCGCGCTGCACCTGGACCTGGGGCTGCGAGCCGCGGCCGCGGGCCATGAATTCGACCGTGTCGGCGAGCACCTGGATGCCGCGCGCGGTGTCGCGCAGATGGCGCAGTTCCTCGATCTCGTCGACCAGTTGCTCGGCGCTGGGCAGGAATTCGTGGATGGGCGGGTCCAGCAGGCGCACGGTCACCGGGCGCGGCGCCATGACCTTGAAGATCTCCTTGAAGTCACCGCGCTGGATGGGCAGGAGCTTGTCCAGGGCGGCCTGGCGGTCCTCCAGGTTCTCGGCGACGATCATTTCCACCACGATGGGCAGCCGGTCGATGGCGTTGAACATGCGCTCGGTGCGGCACAGGCCGATGCCCATGGCGCCGTACTTGAGCGCCCGCGCGGCGTCCACCGGGGTGTCGGCGTTGGCGCGCACCTGCAGGCGGGCAGCCTCGTCGGCCCAGGAAAGCAGGGTCACCAGTTCCTGGCTGAATTCGGCCTCGGTGGTGGGCACCTCGCCGAGATACACCTTGCCGGAGGAGCCGTCGATGGTGATGGTGTCGCCCTCGCGGAAGACGCTGTCGCCGACGATGGCCTGGCGCATGCGCACGTCCACGTGGATGCCCTCGGCGCCGGCGACGCAAGGCTTGCCCATGCCGCGCGCGACCACCGCCGCGTGGCTGGTCTTGCCGCCCCGGCTGGTGAGGATGCCCTGGCTGGCGAAGAAGCCGTGGATGTCCTCGGGCTTGGTTTCCTCGCGCACCAGAATCACCTTCTCGCCGGCGCGGCCCATCTTCTCGGCGCGGTCGGCGTCGAACACGGCGATGCCCGAGGCGGCGCCCGGCGAGGCGGGCAGGCCGGTGGCGACGGAGGTAGCCTTGGCCTTTGGATCCAGGTGCGGGAACAACAACTGCTCCAGCATTTCAGGCTGGATGCGCATGAGCGCCTGCTTCTTGTCGATCAGGCCCTCGCGCACCATGTCCACCGAGGTGCGCACCAGGGCGTGGGCGTTCATCTTGCCGTTGCGGGTCTGCAGGCAGTAGAGCACGCCCTTCTCGATGGTGTACTCGTAGTCCTGCACTTCCTTGTAGTGGGATTCCAGGCGATCGCGCAGCCCCACCAACTGCCGGTAGAGGTCGGGCATCTCCTCGGCCAGGGCGGCCACCGGCTTGGGCGTGCGGATGCCGGCGACGACATCCTCGCCCTGGGCATTGGTGAGGTATTCGCCGAACATGACGTTCTCGCCGGTGCCCGGATCGCGGGTGAAGCCGACGCCGGTGGCGGAATCGTCGCCCATGTTGCCGAACACCATGGCCACCACGTTGACCGCGGTGCCGTTGGCCATGGCCGGGGTGATCTTGAACTCGCGACGGTAATCCACCGCGCGCTTGCCGCCCCAGGAGTTGAACACCGCCTTGATGGCGATCTCCAGTTGCTCGTAGGGGTCGGCCGGGAAGGGTTTGCCGGTGTGGTGGTGCACCACTTCCAGGAAGCGTTCGGCGATCTCGGCCAGGTTCTGGGCGGTGAGCGCCAGGTCGTGCTTGACCCCGGCCTTGTCCTTCACCAGTTCGAATTCGTTGTCGAAGTGATGTTCCGGCACGCCCAGGGCCACCTTGCCGAAGAGCTGGATGAAGCGGCGGTAGGCGTCGTAGCCGAAGCGCTCGTTGCCGGTCTGGGCGATGAGCCCATGCAGGGTCTCGGCATTGAGGCCGAGGTTGAGGATGGTGTCCATCATGCCCGGCATGGACATGGCCGAACCGGAACGCACCGACACCAGCAGCGGGTTGTCGCCGCCGCCGAACTTCTTGCCGCTTGCGGCCTCCACCTTGACCAGTTGCTCCCGCACCTGCGCCATCACGCCCTCGGGCAGATGGTGGTGGGGGTGGTCGAGGCAGGCCAGGCAGGCCTCGGTGGTGATGACAAAGCCCGGCGGCACGCGCAGGCCGATCTGGGTCATCTCGCACAGGTTGGCGCCCTTGCCGCCGAGCAGATGCTTGTTCTTGCCGTCGCCTTCGGAAAAGGCATATACCCATTTTGTTTGCATTGCGGCCTCCGTCGTGTCGAATCGGGCATTCTAGTGGATTACGGCAAGCTTGGCGGCGGCAAGACGTGATCGCGTCAACCGGATCATCCTCCCGTACATTGCGCTATGAGCCCGAGAGGTAAACACTTGCCACTTTACAGAGAGGTTGCCATGTCCCGTCCCGTCCCATTGCCCCGCCACCACCCCATCTCACGCGCCTGGCTGTTTGCCCTGCTGGCCGTATTCTGGCTGCTGCAGGCCGCGCCCGCGCGGGCCGCCGCCGAGGGCGACACCTACGATCAGGACTCCATCGTCAAGGAGGCCGAGCGTTTCTTCGGCGAAACCACCGAGGGTCTGGCCAAGGTCATCGAGAAGGCCTTCAAGGAACAGGGCCGGCCGGTGGGCTACATCAAGGGCGACGAGATCTCCGCCGCCGTCACTGTCGGCCTCAGCTACGGCAAGGGTGATCTGCAACTGAAGAACGGGCCGAGCACCCGCGTGTTCTGGCAGGGGCCTTCGGTGGGCTTCGACCTGGGCCTGAACGCCTCCAAGGTATTCGTCCTGGTCTACAAGCTCCAGGACATCAATGCCATCTACCAGCGCTTTCCCGGTGTCGACGGCAGCCTCTACTGGGTGGCCGGCGTGGGCATGAACTACCAGCAACGCGACCAGATCGTGCTCGCCCCCATCCGCCTGGGCGTGGGCTGGCGCGCCGGCGCCAGCGTGGGCTATATGCATTACACGCGGGAACGCACCTACAACCCGTTCTAACCGCCAGGATTGACGCCATGATCCGCCAGCAGGACATCCTCGACGCCTTCCACTTCCGCCACGCCTGCAAAACCTTCGACCCCGCGCGCAAGATTCCCGAGGACGATTTCCGTTTCATCCTGGAAACCGGCCGCCTGTCGCCCAGCTCCTTCGGCCTGGAGCCCTGGCGCTTCCTGGTGATCCAGGACAGGGCGCTGCGCGAGAAGCTTCTCGCCGTCGCCTGGGGCGCCGGCGGCCAGTTCCCCAGCGCCAGCCATGTGGTCGCCATCCTCGCGCGCGGCGAGGACATGCGGCCCGGCTCAGCCTACCTGGAGCGCTTCGTGCGCGAAGTGAAGCGTTTCCCGGAAGAGGTCATCGCCCGCCGCGACGCGTTCTATCGGCAATTCCAGGAGTCGGACTTCGATCTGCGCGAACCCCGCGCCCTGTTCGACTGGAGTTGTCGCCAGTGCTACATCGCCCTGGCCAACATGATGACCGCCGCCGCCCTGATCGGCATCGATTCCTGCCCCATCGAGGGCTTCAACCTGGCTGGTGCCGAGCGCATCCTGGCCGAAGCCGGCCTGCTCGAGGACGGCCATTTCGGCCTGGCGGTGATGGTGGCCTTCGGCTACCGCGTCGATCCGGCTCCCGAGAAGACCAGGCAGAGCCTGGAACAGATGACGCGCTGGGTTTAAGCCGACGGGTCAGCAGTTAAACGGCATCGGGCGCAGGGTGGCCCCTGTGGGCCGGAGTTCCAGATCAGCGGGGCGCCAGGTCTCGGCCCCGATCAGAATCACCGGCAGTCCCACCAGCATCGGGCCGGAAGGCAGGTTCTCGATACGCACTTCGAAGTCATGGGTTTTTTGCGGGGAGTCCATCCCTGAGACGATGCGAACACTCCCGGCCTGTCCACCCTCGACCGGTACGACGACGACATCCTGGGACTCCAGCATGGCCTGGCGGGGGCCCAGGGCCACCAGCGTCATCTGCAGGATCACCAGGCGGCGTTCCGGGAAGTACTTAGGGGAGAGACGCAGGCGGACCTCATGGGGACCGACGATGAACAGGTACTCGTTGGTCTGCGCACAATTCATGTTGACGCTGACAGGCTCCGTGCCCAGGTATCGCGGTGTCAAGCGTTCCGGCACCCCCTGGAGGATCGGCAGGCAACCCGCCAAGCTCAGCCCTGCCATCATTGCGAGCAATATGCGCTGCATCGTTACCTCTCCACCAGGGCTGGCAATCAGAACCCGCCGATACAGACGGGGCTCTTCTTCCGCCGCCTGATCATCCAGGTGTGGCCTCATGATCGATGGCCATACTAGGCAGTTCGTTCACGACCTTCCAGCCCCTGCTGCCCATGACACCGTTGCATTTCGCCACACTCACACCCAAGTTGATCATGTCCTAATAGATACTGGCCTCGGGGTTGACGGCGAAGGAATCGTTGACTGCATTCCATTCTGGTAGGGCTGGTCCTTGTCATCGTTCCAGGTAACGTCAAAGCACATCACGAGTAGTCGCTTGCGTCACCTCCATGCCTGCACGAGCCAGCGCCTGTGTTCAATCCTCTACCAGGGCGACTTCCGTCTCCGCCGTACGCCGGTCGATGCGCAGCCAGACCTCGCAGTACTCGGTCAGGTCGTCCTCGGGGGTGGGGTCGTCGGCGCATGCGCAGCCGGCGATGAAAGTGGTGAAGAACAGGCCCAGCTTGACGCTGAGCCGCTCCGGCGTGGCCTCGGCGCGCAGCACGCGCGCCCCCACCCGCGGCGAACTGACGTGGCTGCCCCGCGCCAGGGCATCGGCCAGGGGCAGCAGGGCGGCATCCAGGCCTTCCACCTCCTGCTTGAGGACGCCGTCGAAGGCCGGCGTCCCCCAGGCCGCGAGGGTGCGGGGCAGGCGGATCAAGCGTGTTCCTTCGGCGGGGTGACGCGGCTTACTTCATGGCCGCGTCATAACGGCGGTTGACCTCGTTCCAGTTCACCACGTTCCACCAGTTGGTGACGTAGTCCGCGCGCTTGTTCTGGTACTTCAGATAGTAGGCATGCTCCCACACGTCCAGGCCCAGGATGGGAGTGCCGCGCTGGATTTCGGGCAGGTCCATAAGCGGGTTGTCCTGGTTGGCGGTGGAACTGACGGTCAGCTTCTTGTCCGGGGTGACCATCAGCCAGGCCCAGCCGGAGCCGAAGCGGGTCATGGCGGCCTGGTCGAAACGCTTCTTCATCTCCGCCATGGAACCGAAGGTCTTGTCGATGGCCGCCGCCAGGCCCGCGCTGGGCGCGCCGCGCTGGCTTTCCGGCGCCATCACCTTCCAGAACAGGTCATGGTTGTAATGGCCACCGCCGTTGTTGCGCACTGCCGTGTTGAATTTGGACATCTGCCCCTGCATCGCCTCCAGAGACATGCCCGTCAGTTCCGGATAGGTCTTGATCTGGGCGTTCAGGTTGTTGACGTAGGCGTTGTGGTGCCGACCATGGTGGATTTCCATGGTGAGCTTGTCGATGTGCGGTTCCAGCGCGTCGGTCGCATAAGGCAGCGGCGCCAGGGTGAACTGGGCGCTGGCCAGCATGGGCACGAAGGCGGCGGCGAGGCCGAGCAAAACGGAATGGGAACGCGTGGCGCGGGACGCGCCGGGGGTGTGCATCATGAAAGTCTCCTGAGGATGGTTATCACAGGCGCGGACCACGACAATGCGGCCGCACCGGCGCATTGTAGCCCCGCACGGCCGGGGGCGTTCAACGCCCCGGGGAACCGAACACCTTCTTCAACAGATCCGTGCCGCGGGCCAGGGGATCCTGGCGGATGCGCTGTTCCTCGGTGGCGATCATCTTGAACAGTCCGTCCACGGCCTTGCCTTCGACGTAGGCGTCCAGGTCGGTGGCTTGCACCCCTAGAAACTTGGCGGTAGGGCCGGCCTGGCGCAGCAGCGACTTGTAGGCGGAGGTGACGCCGGCCTGGTCGGTGGCGGCCTGCACGATGGGCAGGAAGCGCTCCTTCAGCTTGGCCTCGCTGGTCTTGCGGAAATACTGGGTGGCCGCGTCGTCCGGCCCCTTGAGGATGGACTTGGCGTCGGCCATGCTCATCTGCGCGATGGCATCGGAAAACAGGGCGGCCGCCTCCGGTACCGCCTTCTCGGCGGCTTGGTTCATGCTGGCGACGAACTGGTCCGCGTACTTGTCCTGACCCAGGCTGCGCAGCAACTTCTCCACCTTCTTCAACTCATCCGGCAGGGGAATCTTCACGTCCAGGTTGTTTAGGAAACCGCCGTCCTTGCCCAGGGTGGAAATGGCCTGCCGGGTGCCCTGCGACAGGGCCTCCTTGAGCCCCTTCACCATGTCCTCGTCGCTCAGCACGGTGGCGGCGGTGCCAATGCCGCTGGTGGCGGAGGGCGAGGACTGCACCTCCTCCCACTTCTTCTTCAGGCCTTCGAGCCAGTTGGCCTGGGCGTTGTCGGACATCGGGCCGATCAGGGCCAGGGCGAGGAGCAAAGCGAGAGGGCTTCTGGGCATGTCGGTTCTCCAGGAAAAGGGCTGGTTTGGGGTCGATCAGCGGAACAGCTTGCCGGCCAGCGCAGTCAGGCCTTTCTCCAGCAGGTCGCCGCTGTCGGCATTATCCGGCAGCCGCCCCTCTGGGGTGAGCTGGTTGACCACGTCCGGCAGGTACTGGGCGAGACCGCCGCCCAGGTTGTTCAACACATCGCCGAGGGCGCCATCCAATAGACCCATGATCGTTCTCCTTGTCGCTGAGGGGAATGCCCACGGCAGGGTGCCGGAGCACCCCCGCCGCGTGGCGTGAAACCGGCCTCATCGTGGGCCGGAATCCGCCCTATGGCTGCGACCTGCGTCACACCTCCGCATTGAAGAACTCCGTCCCTGAATCCGTTGGCTTGACCGCACCGTGACCGAGCGGGAACACTGCCGGCTTCGAAATCTTCGGTCTTTGCGGCCATGCGCCCTCGCCTGCCCTGTATCAGCTTTGCCTTCTTCCTGGCTTTGTCCACCCTGACGCTGTCGGCACAAGCCATGGGCGCGCGTCCCGTCGCCCCTTCCCTGGACGGCACCCAATGGCAGTTGCGGGAACTGGGGGGCCAGCCAGTGGCGGCCAAACCGACCCCGACCCTGAGTTTCGAGGCCGGCCGCGTCGGCGGCTTCGACGGCTGCAACCTCATCATGGGCGGCTATGTGGCAGGTCGGGACGGCACCCTCGGCATCCAGCCCATGGCGAGCACCATGCGCGCCTGCGAACCCGCGACCATGCGTTTCGCGGCGGATTACAGCGCCGCCCTCGGCGCCGTCGCCCGCTATCGCGTCGAGGCCGGAAGCCTGCGCCTGGAAGACAAGGATGGCGCGCTGCTGGCCGTGTTCAAGGCCCAGCCCGTCAGCCTGGCCGGCAGCAAGTGGCGGCTGGCTTCCCTCAACAACGGCAGGATGGCGGTGACCAGCGTGCTGGCGGACACCGAGATCCACATCGTATTCGGCGACGACGGCCGGGTGTCCGGCCACGCCGGCTGCAACCGCTTTTCCGGCCCCTACACCGCCGACGCGTCCACCCGCCGCTTCCGCGCCGGCCCGCTGATGACGACCCGGATGGCCTGTCCCCAGCCGGAGGGCCGCATGGCGCAGGAGACCCAGTTCCTGGCTGCGCTGGCCCGGGGCGAAACCTACCGGCGCAGTGGCGACAGCCTGGAAATCCGCTCCGGTGACGGCGCGCTGCAGGCGAGTTTCACCTTGGCGGAGCAGTGACCGGGAGGCGTCATCCGGTGGATGCTGCCCGGGGCGGAAACCGCGCCGCCTCCGCTCGCCAGGGCTGGCAGCTGGCCCGTTCTGAATCAACCCTCTCCCGCGCGCAGGGGTTCGATCAGGCCCGCATCGTCCGCGGTCGCCCGGCTCACCCGCCGGTCCACCGGCCAGGCCTGCAAACGCTCGGCGGGAGCGGGGGCGAGCAATTCCCGCGCCGCCTCGGCCGGCGCGGCGAGCCATTCCTGCCAGTGCTCGGGGGCAAGTATGACCGGCATGCGATCATGCACCGGCGCCATGACCGCGTTGGGGCCGGTGGTGATGATGGCGCAGGTGCGCAGGATCTCCCCCCCGTCCGGCCCTCGCCAGGACTCCCACACCCCGCCCATGGCGAGGGGCTCACCGGACTTCAGGCTGAAGTACCAGGGCTGCTTCTGCCGCCCCTCAGTCTTCCACTCGTAGAACCCGCTGGCCGGAATCAGGCAGCGGCGGCGACGGAAGGCATCGCGGAAGGAAGGCTTCTCCATCACCCCCTCGGCGCGGGCGTTGTTCAGTTTGGCGCCGATGGCCGGATCCTTCGCCCAGTGCGGCACCAGCCCCCAGCGCAGCCGATGCAGCACGCGCTTGCCCTCGGGGGAAAGCCGGATCACCGGGATGTCGGTGCCGGGCGGGATGTTGAAGCGGGGCGGGTATTCGGCGCACTCCGCCAGGCCGAAGTGGGCGGCCACGTCGGCGGGCGGAGTGAAGAAGGCGTAGCGGCCGCACATGCCTGGCGCAGGGGGAGTGATGGGACAGAAAGGGTTTTCGCGCCCGACCCCATCAATGGACCGGGCTTTGCAATGCGGCCCGCATCTGATCCTCGACGATGGGGTGTTTCAGCACTGCATGGACGCGGAACAACTCCAGCAGTTTGCCGATGTGGGCTTCCTCGCTGGGCTGCATGACGATGATGATCTTCGCCCGGGGGGCCACGGCCTCAAGGGTTCGCAGGGTGACATCCAGATTGGAGATGGTGTTGCCCGCGTAGTCGTTGCCCCAGGCATAGATGAACTCGCCGACGAAGAAATCCGGCACCTGCTGCTTCAAGGCGCGGTGCAGGTTGCGGGCGGAGTCGTAACGCTCCGCCGCGATGTCCAGCTCCTGGTAGAGAGCGGGGAAATGGGCGGAGAAGGGGGAGGCGGTCAGGGTGTAGAGGGATTTCATGGGACGGCGGTCTTATCGGGGCTACTTCGCAAGAACAACTGGGCTACTTCCAAAGCGGACACGAAGTCGCACCGTGGCTTGTTAATAAGGCCCCTGAAAGCGGCTGCCGTTGCGGTGGATCATGTGCCCGGGCGCTTCCGCGATCCAGACATCCGTTTCCCAGGCAATTTCCAAGGCGTATTTCTTGTAGGTCAACCCGTCGGGAAACGCCGTGACGAAAACCAACCCCGCAGTCGACTTCCTGAACAGTTGTGACAACTCCTCATGACGTTTGGCATCGACCGGTCCATGGCTTGTGACGGACTCCACCAGGAACAGCCAGCCCCGTCGCGGATCGTGCAACACGACATCCGGCATTTTTCCGTGGGCATCGATGCCGGTGACACCCAAAGCGGTTAACGCGGCTTCGTCGAAATAGCCCCACTTCTTTCCGGTATCGCCCGCGTAAACCAGCGTGCTGCCAGGCGCGAAGCGCGGGGCGAAGTCTTCGATGATGGCCTTGATCAAGCCGCTGTGGGCGCCGGGGCTCAATTCGATCTTTTTCTTCCCGGCAAGCTGCACGGGAACGCATTCCAGATCGCGGGCCTTGGCATACCGTTGCGACAGGGTTGGCCCCGATGACAGCCAAGCGGCCAGTTTTCCCGCCCAACGCCGGCTACCGAAAGTCTTGAGCAAATCCAGTACCTCAGGCGCCACTTGGTAAACCGTGGCGGGACTGTTGGTGGGCCGGTCGGGCTTGTCGGGATTCCTCAGCGCGATGCCGGCCGCCACGAACTGATGCATGGTCTGGCGGCGGAAGGTCTCGCGGGTGTTCGGTGCGTAATCCGCACCGTAATGCCGCTTCGCCCAATCCATGATGGGTGTGATGCCCAGCATCGGATGTCCGGCCTGTTTCCATGTCCCGCCGGGCGGAAGATCGAGCAGCGCCAACAGGCAAAGGGCGGAGCGCTCGTTGCGCTGGGCGCGGGGCAAACCCAGCTCGACCAGGATTTGCAGCGCGTCATCGATGTTCTTGTGTTCGTTCATGCCAGAGTCTGGACCTTCTCGTCGAGTTCTTCCTGGGTAACGTCGCCGCACGCCCTCGCCCAGCGTCCCAATGACGCCAGCGCATTCCGGGACGGATAGCGCATGCGCCGCAAATCCGTCGCGTTGACCTGGGTGTGGCCGCTGAAGCGGCGGAAATACGCATCCACCGCCGTGCAGTTCAAATACGCGGTCAGTCCCCAAGCCAAGTCTTCCGGCAGGCCTTGCTTGGCCCGATGAAAAACATTGAGGTGGTTTTCGAAGGCGATCAGTTCGGACTGCAAACGGCGCGGATCGATCATGGCGGCCACGATGCGGCGTTTCTCTTCCTTGGAGGAAAAGCGCCGCGTCACGGCATAGCACCCGGCGGGAAACAACCACTTGCGCGTTTCCCCATTGAGTTTGAGGGCGTTCGGCTTTTTGCCGCCCGGTTTCGGCCACTCGATGGCCTGGCCGGAGAAATGGGCCGGGTAGAGCAGCGGCACGCACTCGGCTTCGGGCAAGTCGCGGACATGTTCCTTCAACCGGAAATCCACCACCGGCCCGGTGGAAACCTCGACGCCGATGTCCGCCAGCGTATGGCAAAACGCCTCGGGCAAATCGCCGCCGGCCTCCGCCGACCCCGTGGGCACATGGATGAAGTGCTCGGCATCGTCGGGGTAAACGATCCGCGAGAAGGGATAAACGTGGGCTGCGTAATCCACGAAGCTGTCGTCGGTGGACGTGGACACGGTGACATCCCCTTGAGCGCCACCCCGCTCCAGCAACAGGATGACGTTTTCCTGCAGCACGGCGTCATCCCGAAAGGCCTGGTCGCGGGCATCGAACAAATGCATGTGGCGGATCGCGCAACGCGCCAGCAGGAACTCGCGGAACGGCTTGTAGTACGGCCCGTTGCAGAAACTGCGGGGAATGATGGCCACCACTTGGCCACCCTGCTCCATCAACACAATCGCCAGGGCGACGAAAGCCGAGTAGAGATTGACCGTCTCGATGCCCACCATCCGCAGCAGATGGCGATGACGCGACTGGGTGGCGATTTTCTTATAGGGCGGGTTGAGGATGGCGTGGGTAAAGCGGCGCCCGTCCTGGAATTGGAGCCGGTTGACCGCGTCCTCGATGAAGTCGGTCCCGTGGATATCTCCATCGACGGACAGGGTCTGCCGGTAATGGGACAGCGTCTCCGCCAGGCGGGCCTGCAACACCGGGTCGACCTCGAAAGCCGTGACTTCGATGCCGAGTCCATCGCCCTGGCCCCACCGTTCCAGAAACGCTGCCGTCAGAGATCCGATGCCAGCGCCCGCGTCCAGCAAACGAATGGCGTGGTTGGCCGGGGGCGGGAACAGGCCCGCCATGAAATCCGCCACCCGCGAAGGCGTCATGAACTGGCCGAGAGCGGAACGCTGCTGGCGGTCGAGTTTGGCGGAGACATCTAGGCGGATGGGGTCGAGGTGCATGGAGGAGGGTACGAATTCAGTGGCTCATGGTGACTGAGTTGATTAGAAAGTGTGGTGTCCCTATTAACTACCTCGGATGACATACCCATGGTGTTTTAATACAGCCTCGCACACCAACAAAAACTCTGAGAGCTCGATATCGTTTTTTGCATCATTGGTACGCCATCCACAGATTTTAAAATTGGCTGGGCCTGTGCCGTCTCCGACATGGTCGACGGTCGGAAGAAACGCAAACCCCCGTTTGTAGTGCCTTCCATTTTTCTTTGACTCTTCATTGTCATATTGGCTGATGAGGCTCCAATCAAGTGCCTCGCCGGTGTATGCGTCAAGGCCGGCACTTTCGATAACGGCTGTATGTATAGCCTTACGATAGCTTTCTCCAATAGCAGTCTCGTTTCCTCTCTTTCGATCACGGCGGACATGCGACTGTGCCTTACGTCGTAACCAACGCTCATAGATTTGCTGACTTACAACGGCAACTAAAAATGAAGGCAACGCATACTTGTTGGGCATCGGCAATGGCCCGAGGGCTAATGTTTGAGTTAACCGGCCGCCGGAGCCCGAAGGGCGGAGGGAACCTTCAAACGCAGCTGGCAGGCGGACTGGTTGACCGAAGGGTTGGGCACCATTACTTCACCTTTGATGCTTCGGTGTACTTACGCCACCACTCGGGCTTTTGACGTTTGAACTCTTCGGCAAGATCAATGTACTTTCTGAGCGTCATTGAACTGCCATTCTTCTGGGCAAACCGGTAGAGATTGGTCAGGGACTTAGCGGCGATATCGGATTCCTCTAGGCGGTCAATGGCCGTGGAATTTTTCTCCAGAAGATCGGCAAATAGTGCGAATGTGAGGAAGGCAATTGCTTCGTTGGCTTGTTCTCGATCCTTCGCGCTGAGAGCGTCGATAGACTGCTTCAACTGAAGAGGAAACTTTTCGAGTTCCGCTTCCTTCGGAGGGATGAACGGTTTGTCGAGTTCGGCGGTTTCGGCTGCTGTAGCGACGACTGGCGAAACCGATATGTCGGCGCCGGGTTCAGAGGGTGGGCCTGACAAGACGGCAACCAGCACTCGATGCAAAAGAAAGCCGGCGACCACAGTGATAACGTAATAGCGAGGCGACGCAATGGACTTGTTAAGAATGCGCTTCACCAAGAACGCCACGAAATAAAACAGCACCAGCACCATTAGGGCGAACGCGACTCCCTCAAGCGCATTAGCTAACCTTCCTTCAAACATCACTGGTTCCTCCGGTAGCGGTAACTGATGGGATTATTGGGGGCACAGAATGTTGGACAGACCACCATTCCTTTCATTTCAAAGTCGCCTCATTCGTCAGCATGACCTTGCTCCCTTTGATGCCCTATGGCGAGGATGATGGCCCTGTCATGGGGTGGCATCGTAACGATATAAAGCGGTACCCGCCGCGCCCACGAGAGATCACCAATTCCCGGTACCCTGCCTCGACCACCCGTCCGATCAGGGGATGCCGTTCGAAAATGGCCAGCCCATCCAGGAGAATTTCGCTGGCTTCCTTGGCGGCTTGCGGGCTGCGTTCCAACAGGAAGTCGGCGAATCGTTTCATATTCCGCAAAGTCCTCGGCACCAGTACCAGATGAGTCATGGGCTATAGCTTGACCGGCTTGGGTTCCTGGGTCGGGCGGCCCGCCAATCGATCGCGCATATAGCTGAACACCTCGTCGGCGTCGTACACCAGGCCGTACTGGTCCACTTCCTGCTGGGCCAACCGGGCGGACTGGAAGAACTCCCGCCGTCTTTCCGCCAGTTCGGTCTGCATCCGCAAGGCTTCCACCATGAAGGCGTGGGGCGTCTTGTCCGGCTGTTCGGCGGCGGCGATGCGGGCCTTCAGGTCGTCGGGGAGCTTCAGGATTGTCGTTGCAGACATGAAACCTCCTGTTTTCGATGGCTGACACCACGGTAACGCCGCCGATCCACGTTCGCAATCCGTGGGTTCTTGGCGAACGCTGCGGACCTTACGCCGGGTGAAGGCTCAGGCCATCGCCTGGGCTCGCGCTTCGCGGATCGACTTTGTCATCTGTGCCATACGTTCAATGCCCCGGTTATGCCTGATGACTGTCGCGCCTTGGCCAGCTTTGACCTTGGCGAGGAATTCGGTGATTTGGGCTTTGACTTCGTGGACTTGGGGGCTGCGCATGGGTGGGGTCTCCTTGGGTAAGTTGCGGTGGTTCTTGTGGAGATACGTTGGTGAAGTTATTCCCTCACTCTGACCCTCTCCCGCCTGCGGGAGAGGGGACTAAACAGTTCGGCCGGCCTCACTACGCGGGAACCGTGGCCGCCTTCTCCAGGAAGAACGGGCAGTTCGCCGGGCCGCCGGCGGGCCTGAGCAGTTCCTCGCTGAAGTCGGCGTAGGTACGGTGCAGGCTGTGGCGGGCGGCATCGTCCTCGAAGCGCCGGCAATCGGCGCTTAGGGGGCAGCGGGAGGGCATGCAGTAAGTGATGCGTTCGTTCATCGGTCTAATCTCGGCTTCAATCCCAGGCCAGCGCCCCGCCGGTCTGGTACTCGGTGACCCTGAAAAACGGACCCCAATTATTGGGTGTTTGATAATAATGCTAGAGGGCTACCAGCTCGGCGAGCTTTGCTGCGACATTTGCCATCGTATCTTCCGCAGTGCTCAAGCCGCTTCGTGAGCCAAGTAGAGGGCTGACTTCACGGAGAGCTTCATACGTTGTGCCGTGCACAACGGGAACGAGTAGATCACGTGCTAGGGAACCTCTGCGAAACCTCCCAGATGCGTGACAATCCACCCCATCCCAATCGAGCGTGAAGCGAAGACGATGAAGCAACGCAGTCTTGCCGAGACCGGCTACGAGAGGCGGCCGAAGGCCACCAAACGGCAGCGCTTTCTTGCCGAGATGGACGCCGTGATTCCCTGGTCTCGTCTGCTGACGGTGGTGGACGCGACGCAGCCGAAGCGGACGGCGCGCGGAGGCCGCCCGTCGTTTCCCGCCGAAACCATGTTGCGCATCCACTTCATGCAACAGTGGTTCGCCCTGTCCGACCCCGGCATGGAAGAAGCGTTGCACGACATCCCCGCCATGCGGGCCTTCGCCCGGCTGGACGCCGGGGAAGATCTGATCCCCGACGAGAGCTCCATCCTGCGCTTCCGCCACCGCCTGGAGAAACAGGGCCTGGCCGAGCAGCTGCTCGCCGAAGTCAACGCCCTGCTCACGGAGAAGGGGCTGCTGCTGCGCCAAGGCACCCTCGTCGATGCCACCCTGATCGCCGCCCCCAGTTCCACCAAGAACCAGAGTGGGGAACGGGATCCCGAGATGCACCAGACCAAGAAAGGCAACCAGTGGTACTTCGGCATGAAGGCCCACATCGGCGTCGATGCCGAATCGGGATTGACCCATACGGTGGTGACCACCCCGGCCAACGTCAACGACGTCACCCAGGCCCACGCCCTGCTGCATGGCAAGGAGACCGACGTGTTTGGGGATGCCGGCTACCAGGGGGTGGAGAAACGGGAAGAGAACCAGGACAAGGCG
>WOUQ01000071.1 GCA_009772925.1 bacterium | reverse complement strand
TCTCCATGCGCAGCCGGTGGTTCTCGTCGGCGACCTGCGCGAGCTCACCGCCAACCCGATTCAGGCGAAAGGCGTTCGTCGCGTGAATATCTTCGATTTGTCTAACCTCCTTGGCTGTAATTGAGACGGAGCCATCGGCGGCAGGTGAAACTGAGGTGGGGCCCTTTAGTTGCCTGATGGTTTCCGTAAACGACGCCTGCAGCTGGGCCACTGACGCGTGTGCGAGGCGGGCCTCCTCCAACGCTCTCGACTCGCCTGCTTTAGCATGGGCCGCGGATTTCTTGGCCTCCGTCAACTCTTCCCCAGCGATGTTCGCGTTGGATCGCTGCTTCTCCAACTGTTGCCCCAAATCCGCGACCAATACCCTGCTGGCTTTGAGTTCCTTGTCGAGGGCCAGCGAATTGCGCGCCAAGGTTGCAATTTGCCCCATGTGCGCGGTCCTTTCGGCGACGGCCTGTCGTGCAGTGATGGCATCGTCGCCTGTCAGACCGATCGGCACATCGAACGCGGCCCCACGTGACTCCGTGATGAGGGACGTGGCGAGCACCTGGGCCGCTGTAAGGCGCTGGGCGCAGACTGCCTTCAGCATGCCTTGCACCAACTGGGTGAAGTCTGCTGTGTAGGGTGCAGGCAATATTGGAAGCCAGTTGTTTGTCCCAACCCGCGCCTTTAACACCTCGACGAGCTCGGAGGCAGACAAACTCCAATCCTCCCAGGGACGGGTGTGTGGGAGCTCGCCGGCGGCCCACTCAAACAGGATCAGCCCCAGGGAGAAGACGTCTGCGACTGGCGTGATGCCTGTATGTCGCAGGATCTCAGGGGACGCGTAGAAGAGTGAGCCCCGGATCCCATTTGTGGCCTGGGGAGTCGTTGCCACAATTGATCGACCGAGGTCGGCAACCACCAGGCTCTTGTCAGCCCGAACGAGAATGTTCTCCGGCTTCAAGTCGGCGTGGACGATGTGGAGGGAAGCCAGGTACTGCAATCCCTCGGCGACATGTCG
>WOUQ01000023.1 GCA_009772925.1 bacterium | reverse complement strand
CGCCCTTGGAGGTGTTCGCAAGAATGCTGGCCGCAGTCCATCAACCCTCTTCCTCAATTCATTGACTCAGGGGTGTTGCACTTGGGAATTGAAACCGCCAGGTTTCAGTCTCTTTCGATTCTCTTCAATCCGGGTGGCGATTAGGTTAACCGTGACTTTTCGGATAGGCAGGCTGCTGGCCAGCCGTTTGAACTCTGGGGCAAGGACCAGCAGGCGGTTGATAGCAGACACGGCCCAGGTTTTGTCCACCCCGCCCTGACTGGCCAGCGTCAGGAGGTGTTCTCGGGTGATGTACTTGCCGTGCCCCACAACGTCCATCTGGTGCTCGCCTCCGGGCCCTTCATTGAAGGTCAAGTCATAGCAGGGGGCTAGCTTCCAATAGCCGTCAGTATCTAGTCGATAGGAGAAGTTCTTGCCGTGGTCGTCCCGGTTGTTGAACAGGACGTTGAACACGGCACGCTCAAACGCTTTACGCACCTCCCGTTCATCCCGGGTCAGCATGCGCGTGGCCCGCAGGAAGGTCGTGTAGTCGACGGAGGAGGGAATCCGGAAGTTGGCATGCAGCAACCCCGCCAGGGTATGCACCGGCACGCGTTGCCCGGCCTCCCGGTCGAAGCGGGCGACGCCGAAACTGGCGAGCTTGGCACCCAAGTCAAAATAGCGCGTGGCGGGCATGTCCAATCCGCATTTCCTGGCCAACTCCGCGTAGGCGTGTTCTACTGCGCAAGCTTCCTTGTGCTCATCCTGGGCCTGGAACTTCACCAGCCAAGGGGCACTGTCCGGCACGGGTCCGGTGCTGACCATGCCGGTGCTAGGCACGTAATTGACCAGGGCCTTGGGCCTGGCCCCGTGCGGAGAGCCACCCGTGATGGCCAATTCCCGCAAGGCGTCGCAGTCCCGGCCGGCAATCACGGTGCGCACCTCCCGCGCCAGTTCTAGGAGCGTCACATCCTCACGTGGCAGCGACATCTCGTCGGCGGGCATAAAGGTGAGCGCCCCCATGGCGCGGTCGCCGATAAAGGCCAGCCGGTCCAGGGGGGATAGACTGGCCACGTCCCGCCCCGCTTTCCGGAACAGGCGGTCCATGAGCATTAAACCCCAGCCGTCAGGCAGGCAGTCCGCCAGCAGACCCGGGAGGCGCAGCAGGTAGTCCGGGAAGCCGCCATACGCTTCAGGCCGCAACTTCAGGTGCCGGGGAGAGAGCTCAAGTTTCCTGGCCAGGGCTTCCTGCCCGTACTCGAAAAGCAGCTCCCGGCCATTGTCAGCCAGGGTGCCGAGCAGCCAGCGTTCGCCCCAGCCTTCGTAATGGACACGCAGGGTCTTCAATCTAGCTTCGTCCCTTCGGGACTTGACGCAGTCGCGGTCTTTCGCTTTCTGGGAGCACGCCTCCGCTTGGCTTGTTCCGCTGCCGCCATTTGTGCAATGGACCGAACCTTGAGCTTGAACAGTTCCTGAAACTCATCTGTCAATTCAAGCGCGAAGGCTAGTTTCACCAGAGAGTCAAGCGAGCCAATGCCCTTGTTTTCGAGGTTTTGGACGGTGCCTATCGCTACATCCGCCCTGTGCGCAAGGTCATGCTGGGCCCAGCCTTTTGCCAGGCGCTGAATCTTAAGCCGAGCGCCCAGTTCCTTACAGACCTCTTCGGTAGTTGCAAAGATAATGTCCAGCATAATATGTTCTAACGTGTGATAAGCGACTTAACGCATATTATTATGTTTTCTTAAGCAGACCCGCGTCAAGCCTGCCTGCAGCACGAACGGGCGGCTCTGGAACCGTTTGGCCAGGGCGCGCCGGTAGTCGCCGACGACGTTGTGGAACAGGGTCTGTGCCTCCTAGGCGTTGAGGTCGGGGTTCGTAGAAAGCCCAGCAAGAAACCTTGCTGGGCTAAAGGGTGGCTGAAGTAAGGCGTTAGCCTAGGTTCAGCAAGCTTTGCAACACTTTAATTCAGCGCCTAGCCCGAGGGCGGCTTTTTTATAGTGGTCGCTGTGGGTGGGCTCGAGCCTGGCGGGATGGGTGATCGCCACGCCCTTCGGGCTCGCGATGACAATCAAAAGGGCGGGCTCGCGATGACAATCAGAAGGAGCGGGCTCGCACGGCTGCGGCTTTTTCCACGGTCAGTTTCTGCCTGCTGTGGCCGGCGGGGAGCTTGACGCTTGTCGCCGGTCGGTAGGGGCCGACCACGCTGGGGGCGGTTTCGATGACGACACGGCGGCCCTTGCCGCTGTGTCCTTCCAGCCACCAGCCCTGTTCATCCCGCTGCACGCGGGTGCCGAAGGGGCGCGCCAGGGGTTCGCCGATGAACACGCCTTCGCCGGGCGCGGCCACGCTTTTCCAGTAGGCCTCGATGAGGGTGTCGCCGTTGGCATACCAGTGCATGAGGACGCCGGGGTGGGGGAACTTGGACAGGTGGTTGCAGGGTTCCACGACGGTGCCGTAACTCGCCGTGGCGCCGGCCTTCAGCCATTCGAGGGCGCTCATCTGGCTGGGGTTGCCGAGAAGCTGGCCGCCGAAGGAGGTGAGGTGGTCGGCGGGCGCGCCGGGCAGGAAGGTGAGGGTGTCGAGCAGGGGTACGCGCGCGGCGCCGGTGAAATAGCCCAGCACGTCGTCGAGGCCCTTGGCCTGGGCCGCGCTCGGGCTGGCCATGCGCAGTCCGGGCACTTGCTCGGGGATGGCGTCGAAGTGGCGGGCGCGCACGTTGCGCGCGGCATCCTCGGTGCGCACCAGATAGACCGTGCCGCGCGGGTAGGTGTAATCCGAGGCGATGCCGCGATCGATGAGCTGCTTGACCTGGTCGACCGATTCTCCGGCCAGCATCATGGCCGGGATGGGCATGGGCAGGCTGTCGGGGATGTCGAGGCCGCCGTTGAAATAGCGGCTGGGGCTGGTCTGGCCGCAGCCACTGGAGCAGAAACGCTTGTCGAAGCCGAAGGCGAAGGCGGAGGTGATGCTCATGCAGCCGGCGCGCCAGGGCCGGGTCCAGGCCAGGACCAGGGCGCGGGTGCCGGGCGGCAGGCGGCGTTTCGCTTCGGCATGGATCTGCTCGAACTCGTCGCCGGAGAGGACGTCGCGCCCGGTGGGCATGGCGAGTTCGATGACGTTGGCTTCGGGAATGCCGCGGCGCTGGCGGTAATAGACGGCGATCTCGACGCTGGCCGGGTCATCGCGATTGACCAGCAGGGCCACCTGCCCGGCATCCAGCGCGCGGGCCGCCGGGACCCAGGCGAGCAGGGCGATGCCGAGTGTCAGGCAAAGGTCGCGAACACGCATCGATCAGCAGGAGCGGTGGGGGTGGGCAGAATATATCGGCGAAGACATCGGATAAATCACGGGTCCAATGGGCAATATCAAGTTTGTTTCCTTCTGGGACCAGAAGGGGACAAAAGTGATGTTGCCAAACGCAACACTGCCGACTCGAGCCGACTTCTACCGCACCAGCTTCGCTACAACCATCTGACAGACCAGACGGTCGGTCGGCGACCCGTAGTGCTGAGCTCGATACGCCTGACCAGGACCTCCCTGTCCACAAGCACCGTGTCGCTCGCAAGCGCGGCCGCGCTACCGGGAGAGTAGGTCAATTCGAAAAGCGCGCTCATCCGGCTGGTTTTCCCGAGGAAAAGGATTTTCGGGAAGAGCCGGTTCAGGACTGCCCTGACCTGCGCGGGGGCGAGAATCTCGTTGTCAAATAGCCGGTCGAGGAGAGACAGCGGCTCTACGGAGAGTTGTTTTTTCATCGCGGCCTTGTGGAACACCTCCTGCTTGGACTCGAGCTCGCGGACCTCCGCCTCCGCTTGCCGGTACTCGGACTGCTTCTTCAGGTACTCGGACTCGAGGATAGGGTCGTCGGAGTTCAGGTTTGCCAGGAGCCGGGCCAGGCGCTCGATGGATTGTCTCGCGAGTTCATGCATTTGCCGTGCCTGCAGGAGTTCGCCGGTCACGCCGCCCACGAGGCGCTTTTGCAGGCGGGCGCGAAATTCCGACACGAGGGGTGGCGACATCAGTTCTTTCAGTGCGGCGAGGAGCATCGCCTTGATGCCGCTGCTCGCTACGCTACCGCTGTGACGCAGTGCCTGGGGGGCGCCGACACGGCGTGCCTGCGAGCATTGCGCGCAGTATAGAGAACGGACCTTGCCGACGCTGACGGCCAGACTGGCTCCACACGCTCCGCATTCTATGAGACCGCTAAACGGGCTGCTCCCGCCGCCTCTCCCGTTGCGGCAGAACGAGCGGTTCTTGCAGGCGTACCAAAGCTCGTCGTCGACAATGCGCAACTGCGGTCTTGGGAAGTGTTTCGGCGTCAGGCGGCGGCCTGTCTTGCGCGCCTTGGCCCGCACAAACACCGAGTCGTTCCAGACGAATTCGCCCCGGTATATGGGATTGTCGAGCAGCTTGCTGAGCATGCTAGGGCGCCAGTACCCGGCGGTCTTGCGTGGCTTGCGAGGGGGGGCGATTCCGCGGGTGTTGAGCATGCGGGCAATCCCGTGCAGGGAGGCCCCGTTGCGGCGGGATTCATAGATTTCCAGGACGATGGCCGCTTCTTCGGGGTTGATGCGCCAGTGGGTGCCGACCCGGTCTCCGTCGGAGGTGAAGCGGCGGTCCAGTTCGTAGCCGAATGCCGGGTAGGCGACCATGTAACCGCGCTCGAGCTGGCCAAGCATGCCGCGCGTGACCCGGTGCTGGATGTCGCGCACGGTCTGCTGGCTAACGAGGCTCTGCATGCCAAACAGGAGCTGCCAGTTCTGTTGCGAGGTGTCCAACCCGTCGGCCGTGATGAGCCTGACCCTCGAGGTTTCCAAACGCTTCTGCAGCAATGCCAGTTCGACCCCGTCGCGGGCGATGCGGCTGATGTCATCGACTATCAGCACGTTGAATAGCCCCTTGTCCCAGGCCGCGAGCAGGGCTTGGTACCCCTCACGCTTGTCCAGGTCCTTGGCCGTTCCGGAGAGGGCGGCGTCGGTGAACACGAGCCTGGTCCCGATTTCCAGCCCTTGGCGCTCGGCCAGGTCGCGGCAACGGCGAAGCTGGTCTTCGATGGATGTCTCACGTTGTTGGTCGCACGAGTACCGTGCATAAACGGCGGCAATAGGTTTCATGGTGTTTCTCCTTCTTTCGAGTTCGTTTGCAGGGTTTCGCTCTCCACGATGTGGACCAGCGCGATCTCGACAAGCAGATCGAGCAGGTCGGTGATTTCTCTGGCCTGGTTAAGGGGTAATTGGGTAAGACCTTGTGGGGAGGCTTGAGGCATATAGCTACCTATCGGGCAGGTTCAGGGGGAGGGGCGTCTTCTTTCGGCTTGGTGCCCTGGCCGGGCACCGGCCGCGAACGGCTGGCCCCGGTCAGCCATTCGCAAGTCGCGGTGGGGGCCTGAATGGAATGACTCTTGCTGTCGTCGTTACTTGAGCGGGGGGCGCCGGCGGTGTTGGCGCGGGGGGCTCGGCGGCTTGCCTGGCGGGCTTGAACAAAATGTCTTCCAGGGGAAGGGGTGGCGGAGGAGGGGGCTTGCCCCCCGCCAGCTCGAAGGCGACGTCTTCCGCCTTGTGGTTGACGTAGCGGTCCAGGGAGCGGATGTCCTTGTGGCCCGTGACCACTTTGAGCTTGAAAATGTCCTTGCCCAGAATCAGGGCATAGCGGGACGTGCCTTCATGCCGCAGGTCATGCCAATGCAGGTCCTTGATGCCGGTCTTCGCGAGGATGCCCTTCCAGCACTGTTCCACGGCGTTTGCGGTGAGCGGGAACAGCCGGCCGTCGTCCGAGCGAGGCATGTGCTGCAAGAGAGCCAGGGCGTCCGGGGAAAGCGGCGAGTGGCGGGGCATGCCGTCCTTGCCGAGGCCGATCCTCAGCCGGCGCATGTGCATGTCGACGTCGCTCCATCGCGTGCCCAAAATCTCCCCGCGCCGCTGCGGGAAGAGGATGGCGAAGAAGAACAGCCACTTGAACCACGGCTTGCGCAGTTCGCGGATGGCCCCGACGATTTGTCGGATTTCCTCCTCGCTCAGGCGTCGGTCGCGGTTGTCCTTGACGCTGGGCTTGCGCATGCCCTTGAGCGGGTTGGCCAGGGTCGAATAGCCCCACTCGCTGATGGCGGTCTGGAAGGCATGCTGGCAGACGGAGAGGTAGAGGCGAACCGTGTTCGGCTTGCGCCCCTTGCCAAGTTCGTCGCGCAGTTCGGCGAAATCCTGCGTCGTCAGCTCACCGACGATGCCGTTGCCAATGGGGTGTTGGCTCAGGAAGCGGATGCGCTGCAGTTCCTGGCGCTGGCTGCGCTTTGCCGGGGTGATGGTCTCGGCGTAGCGGTTCAGGAGTTGCCTGAAAGTGGTCTTGCGGGCGCGCTCGACGGCGGCGAACTTTCCGAGCCGGATTTCCTGGGCCATGTCCAGCGCCCATTGTGTCGCGGCTTCACGGGTGGGGAAGGTCGCGGAGAGGGATTTCCCTTTTGCCGTCAGGCGGGCCTGGAACTTGCGATTTTTCTTGCGGATGTTGGGCATGCTGGGTCTCAGAGTTGTGACCCGGCGTATAGCTACTGCCCAGGCAGGCCAAAAAATTTGGCCCGGATTTGGCCCAGGAAGCCCAAAAGCAAAAGCCCGCATCGCTGCGGGCTTTGTGAAATCTGGCTCCCCGACCTGGGCTCGAACCAGGGACCTGCGGATTAACAGTCCGTCGCTCTACCGACTGAGCTATCGGGGAATTGGGAGGCCGCGATGATACGGGCGACCTGGCCTCGGGTCAACTAAGAACGGGTCAGGAAAAGGCTTTGGCGATGCGCTCCACGGCCTTTGTCAGGTTGTCCATGGAAGTGGCGAAGGAGATGCGGATGCAGCCCTCGGCGCCGAAGGCGGAGCCGGGTACCAAGGCGACGCCGTGTTCCAGCAGGTATTCGCTGACGGCCATGTCGGTGGCGGCGGGGATCTTGCCTTCGGCATGCAGTTTGGCGATGGCTCCGCTCACGTCCGGGAAGGCGTAGAAGGCGCCGCCGCTATCCACGCACTTGACGCCGGGGATGGCGTTGAGGCTGTCCACCACGAAACGGTGGCGTTCGCGGAAGGCGGCGAGCATCGGCTGGATGCAGGCCTGGTCGCCGTTCAGGGCGGTTTCCGCGGCCACCTGGGAGATGGAAGTGGGGTTGGAGGTGCTCTGCGACTGGATGTTGTCCATGGCGGCGATGATCTGCGCCGGGCCGGCGCAGTAGCCGATGCGCCAGCCAGTCATGGCGTAGGCCTTGGAAACGCCGTTGAGGACCATGGTGCGGTCGTACAGGTCCGGGCAGGCGTTGAGAATGTTGCTGTATTCGCCATCGGCCATGAGGATGTGCTCGTACATGTCGTCGCTGGCGACGAGCACCTGGGGATGGCGGCGCAGCACCTCGCCGAGGGCGGCCAGTTCTGCCTTGGCATAGACGGCGCCGCTGGGGTTGGAGGGGCTGTTGATAACCAGCATCCGGGTCCTTGGAGTGATGGCCGCTTCAAGTTGCGCCGGGGTGATCCTGAAGCCCTGTTCGATGCCGGCGTGGACGATGACCGGGACGCCGTCCGCGAGGATGACCATGTCCGGATAGGACACCCAGTAGGGTGCCGGGATGATGACCTCGTCGCCCGGGTTGATGACGGCTTGGGCCAGGTTGTAGAAGCTCTGCTTGCCGCCGCAGGACACCAGCACCTGGTTGGCGGCGTATTCCAGGCCGTTTTCCCGCTTGAACTTGTCGACCACGGCCTTTTTCAGGCTGGGCGTACCGCCCACGGCGGTGTACTTGGTGAAGCCGGCGTGGATGGCGGCAATGGCTGCATCCTTGATGTGCTGGGGGGTGTCGAAATCCGGCTCGCCCACGCCCAGACCGATGATGTCCTTGCCTTCGGCCTTCATCTTCGCGGCCTTGGCGGCGACGGCCAGGGTAGGGGAGGGCTTGATGTTCTGGACGCGGCGGGAGAGTTGCACGGTGGGACCTTTGCAGTGAGCGGGGCGCTGGTGCGCCGGGTGTTTAGAATGATCGCCTTTGAGCGCGCGGGATTTTAACTTGGCGGTCACATTTCCAAACAGCCCTTTTGCACTGCATCAACCGTTTCCGCCCGCCGGCGACCAGCCCGAGGCGATCGCGCAACTGGTGCGGGGGGTGGAGGAGGGCCTGCGCTTCCAGACCCTGCTGGGGGTGACCGGTTCGGGCAAAACCTACACCATGGCCCACGTCATCGCCCGTCTCGGCCGGCCGGCTTTCGTCATGGCCCCCAACAAGACCCTGGCCGCGCAGTTGTACGCGGAGTTTCGCGAGTTCTTCCCGGACAACGCGGTGGAGTACTTCGTCTCCTATTACGACTATTACCAGCCGGAAGCCTATGTGCCGTCGCGGGATCTGTTCATCGAGAAGGATTCCAGCATCAACGAGCACATCGAACAGATGCGGCTGTCGGCCACCAAGGCGCTGCTGGAACGGGAGGACTGCGTCATCGTCGCTACCGTCTCGGCCATCTACGGCATCGGCGACCCGGTGGACTACCACGGCATGATCCTGCACCTAAGGGTGGGGGAACGTCTGGACCAGCGGGCGATACTCCGCCGGCTCACGGAGATGCAGTACACCCGCAACGAGATGGAGTTCCGCCGCGGCGTGTTCCGGGTGAAGGGCGACGTGATCGACATCTTCCCAGCGGAAAGCGCCGAGACGGCGATCCGGGTGTCCCTGTTCGACGACGAGGTGGAAAGCCTGTCGGTGTTCGACCCGCTCACCGGCCAGGTGCTGCACAAGGCCACCCGCTACACGGTGTATCCCTCCAGCCATTACGTCACGCCACGGGACGTGGTGCTCAACGCGGTGGAGAACATCAAGATCGAGCTGGCCGAGCGCCTGGAGTATTTCCACCAGCACAACAAGCTGGTGGAAGCCCAGCGCATCGAGCAGCGCACCCGCTTCGACCTGGAAATGCTGGCGGAGCTGGGCTTCTGCAAGGGCATCGAGAATTACTCCCGGCACCTGTCCGGGCGCAATCCGGGGGAGCCGCCACCCACTCTCATCGACTACCTGCCGCCCAACGCGGTGATGTTCATCGACGAGTCCCACGTCACCGTGCCCCAGGTGGGAGGCATGTTCAAGGGCGACCGGGCGCGCAAGGAAAACCTGGTCGACTACGGCTTCCGCCTGCCCAGCGCGCTCGACAACCGGCCTCTGCGTTTCGACGAGTTCGAGCAGGTCATGCGCCAGACCGTGTTCGTCTCCGCCACGCCGGGACCCTATGAAGCGAAGCACCAGCAGAAAGTGGTGGAGCAGGTGGTGCGGCCGACCGGCCTGGTGGACCCGATTATCGAGGTGCGGCCGGTCGGCACCCAGGTGGACGACCTCATGTCCGAGATCAATCTGCGCGCCGCCCAGGGCGAGCGGGTCATGGTCACCACCCTGACCAAGCGCATGGCCGAGCAGCTCACCGAATATTTCGCCGACCACGGCATCAAGGTGCGCTACCTGCATTCCGACATCGAGACGGTGGAGCGGGTGGAGATCATCCGCGACTTGCGACTGGGTATCTTCGACGTGCTAATCGGCATTAACTTGTTGCGGGAAGGCCTTGATATTCCAGAGGTATCTCTCGTAGCGATTCTGGATGCCGACAAGGAGGGCTTCCTCCGTTCCGAGCGCTCCCTGATCCAGACCATCGGCCGTGCCGCGCGCCACCTGCACGGCACCGCCATCCTCTACGCCGACAGCATCACCGATTCCATGCGCCGGGCCATCGACGAGACCGAGCGGCGCCGTACCAAGCAGCGGCGCTTCAACGTCGAGCACGACATCGTTCCGGTCGGGGTGAAGAAGCGCATCAAGGACATCATCGACGGGGTCTACGACGCGGAAAGCGCCCAGAAGCAACTCCAGGCTGCCCAGGGTCGGGCGAAGTACGAACTGATGAGCGAAAAGGATCTGACGCGCGAAATCAAACGCCTGGAAAAGGACATGCTGGCCGCCGCGAAGAACCTGGAATTCGAAAAGGCCGCGGAGCTGCGCGATAAGATGCACGAGTTGAAGAAACAGATGTTCGGAGTGGAATGAGATGAACGCGACACGCGTGCTTTTCGTGTGCATGGGCAATATCTGCCGATCCCCCACGGCGGAGGGCGTATTCCGTCAACTGGCGCGGGAAGCCGGGCTGGAGGAGGTGGTATGCATCGATTCCGCCGGCACCCATGATTACCATGTCGGCAAGGCTCCGGACGAGCGCGCCCAGGCGGCCGCGCTACGCCGCGGCTTCGACCTTTCGCTGCTGCGCGCGCGTCAGGTTGAGGAGCGGGATTTTCTCGAGTTCGACCACATCCTCGCCATGGATAGGGAGAATCTGGCCAACCTGCAAAGGATTTGCCCACCCGGGCATCGCCACAAGATTCGCCTGTTCCTGTCTTACAGCAGCCGGTTTTCCGAGCGTGAAGTCCCCGACCCCTATTACGGTGGGCGCCAGGGCTTCGATCACGTGCTCGACTTGGTGGAGGATGCTTCGCGCGGTCTGCTGGAGTCGCTGGCTAAAGCCGAAGCATGAAAAAAGCCGGCTCGCGCCGGCTTTTTTACCCAGGCGTACCCTGCTTCAGGTGGGGGAGGCCTCGTTGCCGGAGGGCGACTTGGTTTCCACCATGACCAGGGGTTCGGCGGCAGCCTGCTCCTCGGCCTTGGGCCGCGCACGCCGACGCGGGTTGGAAGGCGGCCCCCAATCGGCCGGGGTTTCCGCTGGCGCCGCCGCCGGAGCCGCATCCGACGACTTGGTTTCCACCATGACCAGCTCTGTCGCCGGCTCCGCGCCGGTCGAGGTACCGGGCCGGCTGCGCCGGCGGCGGGCGGGTGAAGCCGCATCGCTTTCCGGGGCCGGGCTGGCCTCCGCCGGAGCGGAGCTGGTTTCCACCATCTGCAAGCCGGCGGCCTGCAGGTCCGCCTCCACCGGTTTGGCGGGCGGCGGAGCCGGTGGCGTGTAAGCCGGCACCTCGGGCTGCGCGGGTATGGACGACGCGGCGGCGGCGGGTTGCACGACTTGCACCACTAGCGGTTCCGCCTCGGTGGCCTCGGGTGCGCTGGCCATGGCTGCCGTTGCACTTTCACTGACAATTTCGCTGACGGTCTGCCCGGTGAGGGCCTCGGCGGACTCAGGACGACCTTCTCCGCGTCGTCCGCGCCCACCGCGGCGACCGCGACGACGGCTGTCGGATTCCTCGCCAGCGGCTTCGGGGGCCGTGTCGATCACCTGAGCGGCGGGGAGGGCGGCCTGTTCGGCGCGCGGCGTTTCCGCGGGGCGCTCGCGCCGCTGGCGTTCGGGCTTCTCGCCACGCGCCTCGCGCGGTTCACGCGGTTCACGCGGTTCCCGAGGCTCGCGGGGTTCACGTGCCTCCTTGACCTCGCGTTCACGGTTGCCGCGAGGTTCGCGAGATTCGCGCGGCTCCGGACGCTCGCCACGTTCGGCCTTCTCGCCACGTTCTCCGCGTGGCCGGCGTTCACCGCGAGCTTCGCGGTCACCGCGGTCGCCGCGTTCACCACGATTGTCGCGGCCGCGACGGGGTTCCCGTTCACGGCGAGGCTCGGACTTCTTCTCAGCTTGCGGGGCGGCGGCCTCCTCGGTGCTGTTGATGCCGCGCAACCAACCGAAGATGCGGCCGAACAGGCCGGGTTTGCCGGTTTCCGGCGTGACCGGGGCGCTCGGCATGGGTGCCGGCTGATTCGGCGTGATGCCCTGCACCACGGGCTGCGAACGCTCGGGCTTGGCGGCGGCGCCGTTGCGCGGCTGGGCCTCCTCTTCCTCGGCGGGTTTTTCCACCATGCGGTAGCTGGGCGCCAGAGGCTCGCTCTGGTTCAACTGGTCGTGGCGGAAGCGGGCCAGGGCGTAGCGTGGGGTCTCGAAGTGCATGTTGGGGATCAGCACCACCTCGACGCGATGCCGCGCTTCGATGGCCAGGATGTCATGCCGCTTCTCGTTGAGCAGGAAGGTGGCCACGTCCACGGGCACTTGCAGGTGCACGGCGCCGGTGTTGTCCTTCATGGCCTCTTCCTGGAGCATGCGCAGCAGATGCAGGGCGAAGGATTCGGTGCTGCGCACGTGACCGGTACCGGCGCAGCGCGGGCAGGTGATGTAGCTGGTCTCGCCCAGGCTGGGTTGCAGGCGCTGGCGGGAGAGTTCCAGCAGGCCGAAGCGGGAGATCTTGCCGGTCTGCACCCGCGCCCGGTCGTAGTGCAGGGCGTCGCGCAGACGATCCTCCACTTCGCGCTGGTTCTTGCCGCTCTCCATGTCGATGAAGTCGATGACGATGAGGCCGCCCAGGTCGCGCAGGCGCAGTTGACGGGCCACTTCCTCGGCCGCTTCCAGGTTGGTGTTGAAGGCGGTCTGCTCGATGTCGCCGCCCTTGGTGGCCTGGGCGGAGTTGACGTCGATGGCCACCAGGGCCTCGGTGTGGTCGATGACGATGGCGCCGCCGGAGGGCAGGGTGACCGTGCGGGAATAGGCGCTCTCGATCTGGTGCTCGATCTGGAAGCGCGAGAACAGCGGCACCGGGTCCGTGTACAGCTTCACCTTGTTGACGTTGGGCGGCATCACGTGGGCCATGAACTGCTTGGCCTGCTCGCAGATGTTGGGCTCGTCGATGAGCAGTTCGCCGATGTCCGGGGTGAAGTAGTCGCGGATGGCGCGGATGACCAGGCTGGATTCCTGATAGATCAGGAAGGCGCCGGTCTGGCCCTTGGTGGCGCCGTCGATGGCGGTCCACAGTTGCAGCAGGTAGTTCAGGTCCCACTGCAATTCCTCGACGCTGCGGCCGATGCCGGCGGTGCGGCCGATCAGGCTCATGCCGGCGGGGACTTCCAGCTGGGCCAGGGCGTCGCGCAGTTCGTTGCGCTCCTCACCCTCGATGCGGCGCGAGACACCACCGCCGCGCGGGTTGTTGGGCATCAGCACCAGGTAGCGGCCGGCCAGGCTGACCTGGTTGGTGAGCGCCGCGCCCTTGTTGCCGCGCTCGTCCTTCTCCACCTGGACGATGAGCTCCAGGCCTTCCTTGAGCACGTCCTGGATGCGGCCCCGGCTGAAATCGCCCTTGTCGGCGCCGGGAATGGCGGAACGCGAGATTTCCTTGAAAGGCAGGAAGCCGTGCCTTTCCGCGCCGTAATTGACGAAGCAGGCTTCCAGGGAAGGCTCGACGCGGGTGATGACGGCCTTGTAGATGTTGCCCTTGCGTTGTTCCTTGTTGGCGGACTCGATGTCGAGATCGACCAGTTTCTGGCCATCGACAATGGCGACGCGGAGTTCCTCCGCCTGCGTCGCGTTGAACAGCATACGTTTCATGTTCTACCCCTGCGCGAAGCGCGTCCCGGGGTGATAAACCCCGCCGCGACAGTGCAGCGGCGGTGATGCAAGGCAGCGGAGTCGTTGGCGCTTCAGCGCTGGCGAATCCGGCGCCCCCCTTGCGGGGGCAGGGGATCAGGCGGCGTCTTGGTGTGGGTCGCTGAACGGCTGGTGCATGGTTGCGGTTTATCCTTCTAGCCGCCGGCATGCCGGCGGGTCTGTGTCCGGGAACGGGTCGCGCAAACAAATTGCGTTACCATCGCTGCTTCTCTCGGGACGCGGGCCTCGGGTGCTCTGAGCTCGATACGCTGCGGCATGGCCGCAAACCGTGGAACTGTGAGAACACCGGGCGGGCGCCCTTCGCCGGTGAGCGGAGACAACCGGCGCTCATAGTGGGTGCGCGGGCAGGATCTTCAACGCCCCTTTGCACGCTTTTTGAGCATCGCGAGTATATACGTTAATGGAATCCCCCGGCAAAGTCGCTGTAACAAAAGTCAGGATCGGCGCAGAGGAAGCCGGACAGCGCCTGGACAATTACCTCTTCCGACGCCTCAAGGGCGTTCCAAAAAGCCGGGTTTACCGGATGCTGAGGGAAGGCGAGGTGCGCATCTCCGGCCGCCGGGCAAAGCCCGATTACAAGCTGGAAGAAGGCGACGAAGTGCGCATCCCGCCGGTTCGGGTGGCGGCACGAGAGGAAATTCCTGCTCTGCCCGGGATCGGCCAGCCCCTGCTCGAGCGGGTGATCTACAGCGACGACAGCCTGCTGGTGATCGACAAGCCCCCCGGCCAGGCGGTCCACGGCGGCAGCGGCGTCAGCCTGGGCATCATCGAGCAGTTGCGCCTGGAACTTCCCGACGCACGCTTCCTGGAACTGGCGCATCGCCTGGACAAGGAAACCTCCGGTGTCCTTATCCTGGCCCTGAAGCGTTCCGCCCTGGTGGAACTGCATCGCATGCTGCGCCTCGGCGAGACCCGCAAGACTTACCTGACACTGGCCAAGGGCCCCTGGCGCGACCCGGTGCGGCACGTGAAGCTGGCCCTGCACAAATACCTGAACGAGGAGGGTGAGCGCAGGGTGGTGGCGAACGCGGACGGCCAGCGCGCCCACACGATTTTCCGCCTGGTCAGGCAGGCCGGTGACTACGCCTTGCTGGAAGCCGAGTTGAAGACAGGGCGCACCCATCAGATCCGCGTGCACCTGGCCTCCATTGGCCATCCCATCGCCGGAGACGACAAGTACGGGGATTTCGAGCTCAATCGAGCCCTGAAGAAGCGCGGCTTGAAGCGCATGTTCCTGCACGCGCAGCGGCTGGAGATGGCGCATCCATTGACGGGAAAGCCGCT
Organism: bacterium; assembly: GCA_009772925.1. Taxonomy (GTDB): domain Bacteria; phylum Pseudomonadota; class Gammaproteobacteria; order Burkholderiales; family Thiobacillaceae; genus PFJX01. Next base: position 12,080 of record WOUQ01000023.1, on the reverse strand, counting down.
ATGCCTGGAGGCGCCGCTGCCGCGGGACCTGGACGCATTTCTGGGCGGTCTGGGCTGATTGCTCCCGGCATGGGGAGGATGTCTCGGTAAGGGTTAGAATCCCCACGCCAGCGTACTTCCTTCCGTTCGAACCCCACTCTCCCGATGTCTCCACCCCGTTTCGTCCACCTGCGCCTGCACAGCGAGTATTCCATCGTCGACAGCATCCTGCGGGTGGACGACGCCATCGGCGCGGCGCGGGCCGATGCCATGCCGGCCCTGGCGCTGACCGACCTGGGCAACGTCTTCGGTCTGGTGAAGTTCTACGCGGGCGCGCGCAAGCAGGGGATCAAGCCGATCGCCGGCTGCGACGTCTGGGTGGCGCCGCCGGAGTGCGCCGACAAGCCGGCGCGCATGCTGCTGCTGGTGCAGGACACGGCGGGCTGGCGCCTGCTGTGCGAGTTGCTGACGCGCGCCTACCGCGGCAATCTGCACCGCGGTAGGGCGGTGATCCAGCCGGCCTGGTTCGACGAGATGGGCACGCAAGGCCTCATTGCGCTGTCCGGCGGCCATCTCGGCGACGTCGGCGGCGCCCTGGTCAACGATTCCCTGGATACCGCGCGCAGCCTGGCGAGCGCCTGGGCGGCGCGCTTTCCGGATCGCTACTACCTGGAACTGCAACGCGACGGACGCCCGCAATGCGAGTTGCAGGTGTTTCGCGCCCTGGCGCTGGCGGAGGAGCTGGGCTTGCCGGTGGTGGCCACGCATCCGGTGCAATTCTTGCGTCGCGAGGATTTCACCGCGCACGAAGCGCGGGTGTGCATCGCCGAGGGCTACGTGCTGGCCGACCGGCGCCGGCCGAAGACCTTCACCGAGGAGGATTGCTTCAAGACGCAGGCGGAGATGCTGGAGCTGTTCGCCGACATTCCCGAGGCCCTGGAAAACAGTCTGGAGATCGCCCGCCGCTGCAACCTGACCCTGGAACTGGGCAAGAGCCGCCTGCCCGACTTTCCCACGCCCGGCGGCCTGCCCCTGGACGAGTACCTGCGTGATCAGGCGCGCGAGGGCCTGGCCCGGCGCATGGCGGTGCTCTATGCGGACGCGGGCGCGCGGGCGGAGAAATACCCGGAATATGCCGCCCGCCTGGAACTTGAGCTCGACACCATCATCCAGATGGGCTTCCCCGGCTATTTCCTCATCGTCGCGGACTTCATCAACTGGGGCAAACACAATGGCGTGCCGGTGGGGCCGGGCCGCGGTTCCGGCGCCGGCTCGCTGGTGGCCTACGCGCTCGGCATTACCGACCTGGATCCGCTGGCCTATGCGTTGCTGTTCGAGCGCTTCCTCAACCCCGAGCGGGTCTCCATGCCGGACTTCGACGTCGACTTCTGCCAGGACAATCGCTGGCGGGTCATCGAATACGTGCGCGACAAGTATGGCGTCGAGGCGGTTTCGCAGATCGCCACCTTCGGCGCCATGGCGGCCCGTGCGGTGATCCGCGACGTCGGCCGGGTGCTGGATTTGTCCTACAACTTCTGCGACCAGCTTTCGAAGATGGTCCCCTCGGCGCCGGGCAAGAACGTCACCCTGGACGAGGCCCTGCAGCAGGTGCCGGAGCTGAAGGCGCGCTACGAGCAGGAAGAGGAGGTCAAGGAACTCATCGATCTGGCGCGCAAGCTGGAAGGGCTGACGCGCAACGTCGGCATGCACGCCGGCGGCGTGCTCATCGCCCCGGGCAAGCTCACCGATTTCTGCCCGCTGTATCAGGCGGACAGCGCCGAGGCGGCGCCGGTGTCGCAGTTCGACAAGGACGACGTGGAGAAGGCGGGCCTGGTGAAGTTCGATTTCCTCGGCCTGCGCAACCTCACCATCATCGACCTGGCGGTGAAGTACATCAAGTTGCTGGACCCCGCCTGGGACGTGAACCTGGAGACCCTGTCCCTGGACGATCCGGCGGCCTACGAGATCTTCAAGACCGCCAACACCACGGCCATCTTCCAGGTGGAATCGGAGGGCATGAAGAAGCTGCTGGTGAAGCTGGCGCCCGACCGTTTCGAGGACATCATCGCCGTGCTCGCCCTGTACCGGCCCGGTCCCCTGGGCTCGGGCATGGTGGACGACTTCATCCTGCGCAAGAAGGGCAAGCAGAGCATCGACTATTTCCATCCGGACCTGAAGGAATGCCTGGCGCCCACCTACGGCGTCATCGTCTACCAGGAACAGGTCATGCAGATCTCCCAGATCATCGGTGGCTACACGCTGGGCGGCGCCGACCTGCTGCGCCGGGCCATGGGCAAGAAAAAGGCCGAGGAGATGGCCAAGCACCGCGACACCATGCGCGAGGGGGCCAAGCAGAAGGGCTACGACGAGGCCCTGGCCACGCAGTTGTTCGACCTCATGGAGAAGTTCGCCGAATACGGCTTCAACAAGTCCCACACCGCCGCCTACGCGGTGGTGTCCTACCAGACCGCCTGGCTCAAGGCCCACCACGCCGCCGCCTACCTGGCCGCCACCCTGTCCTCGGACATGGACGACACCGACAGCGTCAAGATCTTCCACGACGACGCGGTCAAGAACGGCCTCACCATCCTGCCGCCGGACATCAACCAGTCCGTCTACCGTTTCATCCCGGTGGACCGCAGGCACGTGCGCTACGGCCTGGGCGCGGTGAAAGGCACGGGGGAGGGGGCGGTGAACAACATCCTGGCGGCGCGGCAATCCGGCGGCGCCTTCACCGATCTGTTCGACTTCTGCAAGCGCATCGACCGTCGCCTGGTGAACCGCCGCGCCATCGAGGCCCTGGTCCGCGCCGGCGCCTTCGACGGCTTGCACGCCAACCGCAACGCCACGCTCATGAGCGTCGGCCTGGCCATGGAGTGGGCGGAGAACCAGCAGGCCAACGCCGCGCAGAATTCCCTGTTCGGCGACGCCATGGCGGAAGCGCCGCCGGATCGGGTGGAGGTGCCGGAATGGCCGCTGAAGGAGCGGCTGGCGCAGGAGAAAGTCGCCCTGGGCTTCTATTTCTCCGGCCACCCCTACAGCGCCGACCGGGCCGCCCTCAAGGGCCTGGTGGAGAAGACCCTGAAAGACATCCGGCCGCTGCCCGGACCCCAGCTCATGGCCGGCGTGGTGGCCTCGGTGACCACGCGCATGTCGCGCCGCGGCAAGATGGCCAGCGTGGTGTTGGACGACGGCGACTCGCGGGTGGAAGTGACGGTGTTCAACGAACTGTTCGAGGCCCACCGCGCCCTGATCAAGGAGGACACGCTGCTCATCGTCGCCGGCCGGGCCAGTCACGACGAGTATTCCGGCGGCATGCGCGTCACCGCCGACGAGATCATGGATCTGGACGGCGCCCGCACACGCTTTGCCACGGGCCTGCGGCTGATCGTGGACGACGGCCCGGATGCCCGTAAGCTCATCGCTGCCCTGTCGCCGCACCGCCTCGCTAACGGCTGCGCAGTCAGCCTGGCCTACCGCAACGACAGGGCGTCCTGCGACCTGTTGCTGGGCCCGGCCTGGCGCGTGCGCCTGTCCGACGACCTGTTCGCCGCCCTGAGCGCTTTCGGCAAGACGCAGGCGAACTACGCTGTGGTGTTGAAGAGCGGCCGCGAGCGCGAAGGCGCCCGGCCGGGCGTGAGGGTGGCGGCGTGACGCATCCCGCTTTTTTGCTCTCCTGCTTTGAAAAAAGGGGGGAGACCATGGTGCGCAACGCATGACCGGCGCCGACGAAGTCCTCGACCCCGCCGAGGCCATCGAGCAGGCCGAGGAGGAGGTGCGCCACCTGGCGCGGGTGCAGGGCGAACTCTGGACCGACCTGCCGGTGGACCTGTACATCCCGCCCGACGCGCTGGAGGTCATCCTGGAGGCCTTCGAGGGCCCGCTGGACCTCTTGCTGTGGCTCATCCGCCGCAACAACCTCAACGTGCTGGACATCAACATGACGGCGCTCACCCGCCAGTACATGGACTACGTCGAGGTCATGCGCCGGCGACGGCTGGAACTGGCCGCCGAATACCTGGTGATGGCGGCCATGCTCATCGAGATCAAGTCGCGCATGTTGTTGCCGCGCCAGGAGAAGGTGGAGGAAGGCGAGGAGCGCGATCCGCGCGCCGAGCTGGTGCGCCGACTGCTCGAATACGAGCAGACCAAGATCGCCGCCCGCAACCTCGACGCCTTGCCGCAACTGGGTCGTGATTTTCAGGCCATCAGCGTGCACATCCCGCAACTGCTGGCCAAGCGTCTGCCGCGCGTCGACGGCGGCGACCTGCTGGAGGCCTGGGGCGCCATCCTCAAGCGCGCCGCCATGAACAGGCACCATCGCATCGGCCGCCAGGAGCTGTCGGTGCGCGAACACATGAGCCGCATCCTGAAACGCCTCCAGGAAGCCGCGCAGGGCGGTGCCGCGCGCCTGCTCTTCGAGGAACTGTTCGATCCGCAGGCCGGACGCTCGGCCCTGGTGGTAGCCTTCCTCGCCCTGCTCGAACTGGTGCGCGAACGCCTGGTGGACATCGTCCAGAACGAACCCTTCGCCCCGATCCATGCCCAACTCGCCGTCGTCGAACACCATGACACAGCCTGACGTATTCCCCCCCTCTCCCGCGGGCGGTAGTGGCGATGGGGCAGAGGCAGTCGCCGCAACAGAGATGTCCGCTTTGCCCCTTCTCTCCGATTCCCCTCCACCCGGGGAGGGCCATCCCCTCGCCGAGATCAAGCGCATCCTGGAGACCGTGCTGCTCGCCAGCGCCGCGCCCCTGTCGCTGGCCGAGTTGAAGAAGGTGTTCGATACCGAACTCTCCAACGACTTCCTGCGCCGCGCCCTGGAAGAGTTGCGTGCGGACTGGCAGGGCCGCGGCGTCGAGCTGATGTTCCTCGCCGACGGCTGGCGCTTCCAGACGCGGGCCGAGTACCAGCATTACCTCGACCGTCTCAATCCGGAAAAACCGCCGCGCTATTCGCGCGCCACCCTCGAGACCCTGGCCATCATCGCCTACCGCCAGCCGGTGACCCGCGGCGACGTCGAGGAGATCCGCGGCGTCGCGGTCAACAGCCAGATCATCAAGACCCTGGAGGAACGCGGCTGGATCGAGGTGGTCGGGCACAAGGACGTGCCCGGCCGTCCCGCGCTGTTCGCCACCACCCGGCAATTCCTCTCCGACCTGGGACTGCGCGCCCTGGCCGAACTGCCGCCACCGCCCGAACTGGCCAGGGACCTGATCGAGCGCGCGACAAACGAAGGCTTGCCCATGGAGCCGCCGCCGCCAGAGGAATAACATCGCTTTCCCGCGACGCGGGACCCCCCAACCCCCATAGAGAGAACAAACATGCCCAGATATTCCTTCATGGGCCGCCCCCTCAAGGCGCGGCCCGAAGAACTGGAAGCCCAGAGCGAGCGCCTGCACAAGGTCCTGGCTGGCGCCGGCCTGGGCTCGCGCCGGGACATGGAGCAATTGATCCTGGAAGGCCGGGTCAGCATCAACGGCCAGCCCGCCCAGGTGGGGGACAAAGTGAAGCCCGGCGACATCGTCAAGCTCAACGGCAAGATCGTGCGCCTGGCCTGGAAGGCCCAGCTCCCGCGTGTCCTGCTCTATCACAAGCCGGAAGGCGAGATCGTCTCGCGCGACGACCCGGAAGGGCGTCCCTCGGTGTTCGACAATCTGCCGCCGATCCGCGGTGGCCGCTGGATCACCGTCGGCCGTCTGGACTTCAACACCGAGGGCCTGCTCATCTTCACCACCGACGGCGAGTTGGCCAACCGTCTGTCCCACCCGCGCTACGAGGTGGAACGCGAATATGCCGTGCGGCTGCTGGGCAGCCTCGACGCGGAGAAAATGGACGCGCTGATCGGCGGGATCGAACTGGAGGATGGCATCGCCAAGGTGGAAAGCATCGTGCCCGCCGGCGGCGAGGGCGTAAACCAGTGGTACCGCCTGGTCATCAAGGAAGGCCGCAACCGGGAAGTGCGCCGCCTCATGGAACACCTGGGACTCACCGTCAGCCGTCTGATCCGCGTGCGCTTCGGCCCGGTCGCCATGCCGCCCCGCCTGAAGCGCGGCATGAAGGAGGAACTGGCGGAGGAAGAGGTGGGCGCCCTGCTGCAGTGGTGCGGCCTCGACAAGTCCGGCGGCGGCAAGCGTGAGGCGGCCGGTGGCGGCCCGGATGCCGCCGCCGGTCCCGCCACCAAGGTCGGCCACCCCTACCGGCGGCGCCTCAACAACAAGGGCGAACGCCAGAACTGAAGCCGGATCAGGGCCTCAAGGACCGGCCCGCGACAGCGCCAGTCGGTCCCCCGACTGCTCCATGCGTACCTGGCGCAGCGCGTTCATGCCCAGCAGGGCGTCGCCGCCCAGGTTGGGCAGGATAGCCACGCTCAGGTGTTCCGCGCGGAAGGGGCCGAATTCCAGCGCGGCCACCCGCGTCATGCAGCCGCGCACCGTGCCGTTCGCGGTATGGAAGCTGGCGGCCGTATCGCAGCCCATACCGATGCGCTGGGCGAGGCTGGCCGAGATCGACACCGTGCTGGCGCCGGTGTCGATGAGGAAGCGCACCGGCTTGCCCTGGATGGCGCCATCGATGCGGAAATGGCCGTCGCGGGCGCGCGTCAACTCCACCCGGTCGGGACCGATGAGCTGGATGGGCGGCGCTTCCTGGCGCAGGAAGAACAGGTAGAGCAGCGCCCCCACGCCCAGCCAGAAGCCGAGCAGGAGAAAGAGGGTGCCGAGGCGGCCTCCGGCGCGGGGCATGATGCCTGCCGGCAAGGTCCCTTAACGCGGATGCTTCCTCTCCACCAGCCGCTCGACGACCTTCGCCGCCCAATCCCTGGCGCCGAGGCCGAAGGCGATGGCGAAGGCCAGGCCGACCGCGCCGAAGGCGATGATGAAGGCCGCGGTGAGCAGTTCGTTGGCGATCTGCAACTGCTCCATGGCGACGAAGAACACGAACACCATCATCGCGTACTCGGAGAAGGTGGAGACCGTCAGAGCCCCGTCGAACTCCATGTTGTTCAGCCAGGCGAACACCAGGCGGTTGATGAAGCGGGCGAGGATGGCGCCGAACACCAGCACCAGGATGGCGACGATGACGTTGGGGATATACAGCACCACCTTGTTGAACAGGTCCGCGACAACCTGCAGGCCGAGCGAGTTGGCGACGGTGACGATCATCACCAGGATGATCAGCCAGTACACCAGATTGCCGATCACCGAGCCCACCGAGAGATCGAGTTCCGCATGCTTCATGAACGATTCCAGGCCGGACTTTTCGGTGGCCCGGTCGAACTTGAGCAGGGTGAGCAGATGCATGATGCCGCTGCGCGCCAGCTTGGCCAGGATCCAGCCCAGCACCAGGGCGATGATGGCGCCCAGCAGCTGCGGAATGAAACTCGCCAGTTGTGTCCAGAACGAGGTGAGGGAGGCGACGAAAACGTCGATTTGTTCCATGACGGACTCCATGGTGGGCTTTCGGGCAGGGGAGATTATAGGTGGATGGTGTTACCGCGCATGGAAGCCTGCTGCTCAGCGCAATTGTTCACGCGTGAGCAGGAAGACCGTGTCCTCGCCGCCCTCGACCTGCGGCCAGGTGAAATCGAGCTCGGGAAAGGCGGCTTCCAGGGCGGCCCGGTTATGGCCGATCTCGACCGCCAGCAGGCCGCCCGGATACAGGTGGCGGCCGGCCTTGCGCAGGATGGCGCGGGTGGCGTCCAGGCCGTCCTCGCCGGAGCCCAGGGCGAGGGCCGGTTCGTGGCGGAACTCCGGCGGCAGGGCGACCACCGAGGCGGCGTTGACGTAGGGGGGGTTGGCGACGATCAGGTCGTAGGTGGCGTTACCCAGGGGGGCGAAGAGGTCGCCCCGATGCAGGCGCACCCTTTCTTCCAGGCCATAGTCGGCGACGTTGCCCGCGGCCACCTCCAGCGCATCGGCGGAGAGATCGACGGCGTCCACGCTGGCATGCGGGAAGGCCTCGGCAAGCAGGATGGCGAGGCAGCCCGAACCGGTGCACAGGTCCAGGGCCGCGCGCGTTTCGTCGGGGGCGGCCAGCCAGGGCTGGAAATGCTCCAGGATCATCGGCGCCAGGAAGGAGCGCGGCACGATCACGCGCTCATCGACGCGGAAGCGATAGCCCTGCAGCCAGGCCTCGCCGGTGAGATAGGGCGCCGGCACGCGTTCTTCGATGCGGCGAAGGAGTACCCCGGCCAGACGCTCGGCTTCGGCGGGCAGCAGTCGGGCATCGAGGAAGGGTTCCAGATGGTCGGCGGGCAAGTGCAGGCTGTGCAGGATCAGGTAGGCCGCCTCGTCATAGGCGTTGTGCGTGCCATGGCCGAAGAACAGGCCGGCTTCGTGGAAACGCGATACCGCGTAGCGCAACCAGTCGCGCAGGGTGCGCAGTTCGGGGGGCGCCTCAGCCACGCAGCAGCCTTTCCAGCGCGCCGCGGTAGATGCGCGCCAGCTCCCCCAGCTCGACGACGCCGACGTGCTCGTCGATCTTGTGGATGCTCTCGTTGACCGGGCCGAACTCCACCACTTCCTTGGCGATGTCGGCGATGAAGCGGCCGTCCGAGGTGCCGCCGGTGGTGGACAGTTCCGGCTCGATGCCGGTGTGTTCCCGGATGGCGGCGGCCAGGGCCTCCACCAATGGGCCGCGTGGCGTCAGGAAGGGCTTGGCGCCGATTTCCCAGTCCAGCTCGTAGTCCAGTTCGTGCCTGTCGAGAATGGCATGGACGCGCGCCTTCAGGCTGTCCACCGGGCTGGCGGTGCCATGGCGGAAATTGAAGACGAGGTCGGCGTGACCGGGCACCACGTTGGTGGCGCCGGTGCCGCTGTGCATGTTGGAGATCTGCCAGGTGGTGGGCGGGAAGTAGTCGTTGCCTGCGTCCCAGACCGTGGCGGCCAGCTCGGCGATGGCGGGGGCCGCGAGGTGGATGGGGTTCCTGCCGAGATGCGGATAGGCGATGTGCGCCTGCACGCCCTTCACGCGCAGACGGCCATGCAGGGAACCGCGGCGGCCGTTCTTCATGGTGTCGCCAAGGCGCGCGACGCAGGTGGGCTCGCCGACGATGCAGGCATCGATGCGCTCGCCGCGCGCGGCGAGTCGCTCCACCACCTTCACCGTGCCGTCCACCGCGGGGCCCTCCTCGTCGGAGGTGATGAGCCAGGCGATGGAGCCGGCCGGGTCCGGGTGCGCGGCGAGGAAGTCCTCGACGGCGGCCAGGAAGGCGGCGATCGAACCCTTCATGTCGGCGGCGCCGCGGCCGTAGAGCACCCCCTCGCGTTCGGTTGGCTGGAAGGGGTCGCTGGACCATTGCTCCAGCGGGCCGGTCGGTACCACGTCGGTATGGCCGGCGAAGCAGATCAGGGGACCGGCGTTGCCGCGCCGCGCCCACAGGTTGGTCACCTCGCCGCTAAGCAGGGGCTCGATGGCGAAACCCAGGCTGCGCAGCTTGTCCGCGAGCCAGGCCTGGCAACCGCCATCCTCCGGGGTGACGGAGCGTCGGCCGATCAGTTCGCGGGCATAGGCGAGAGTCTTTTCTTGCATATAAACACTTAATAAACATTAAGTAGCGATGAATACCTCGCGTTCATTCTCCGAAGAAGGCCGCGTAGTTTTCCTCGCTGAAGCCCACCTGGAACTGGCCGTCGCGGTCCAGGATGGGGCGCTTGATGAGGCTGGAATGCTCCCGCATCACCGCCAGGGCGCTGGCGGCGTCCTTGACCTGGGCCTTCCGGGCGTCGTCGAGCTTGCGCCAGGTGGGACCGTTGCGGTTGACCAGCGCCTCCCAGCCGAGCAGCTTGATGAGTTTCTTCATCGTCGCCTCGGGCACGCCCTGTTTCTTGAAGTCGTGGAACTCGTAGGGAATATCCCGTTCCTCCAGCCAGGCCCGGGCCTTCTTGACGGTACTGCAATTGGGGATGCCGTAGAGTTTCATGGCAAACTCGCTAGTGAAAAAAACGCGCCATTCTAACCGCCCTCCATGACTCCCGCCTTCCTCGTTCGTTACGCCCGCTGGATCAACGACGCGGACGCCATCGCCCGCGTGCGGCGCGCGGTCTTCATCGAGGAACAGGGTGTGCCCCAGGATCTGGAATGGGAGGCGCGGGACGGCGATTGCGCCTGGTTCGTCGCCGAGAGCGGGGAGGGCGCCGTCATCGGCATCGGCCGTCTCACGCCCGCGGGCCGCGTCGGCCGCATGGCGGTGCTGCAGGACTGGCGCGGACGCGGCGTCGGCTCGGCGCTGTTGCACGCGGTCCTGGCGGAGGCGAGGGCGCGCGGCCTGGCCGAAGTCCGCCTTTCCGCGCAGTGCCGCGCCCTCCCTTTTTATGAACGCCACGGTTTCATCGCGGCGGGAAACGAGTATCTGGATGCGGGTATTCGCCACCGCGACATGGCCCTGACTTTGGGAGTTCCGGCATGAACCTGCGTATCGGCCACGGTTTCGACGTGCACGCCTTCGCCGAGGGACGGCGGCTCGTCATCGGCGGCGTCGACATCCCGCATGAGCGCGGCCTGTTGGGCCATTCCGACGCCGACGTGCTGATCCACGCCATCTGCGACGCCCTGCTGGGGGCGGCGGGTCTGGGCGACATCGGCCGCCATTTCCCGGACAGCGATGCGCGCTACCAGGGCATCGACAGCCGCGAACTGCTGCGCCACGTGGCCGGGCTGCTGGACGCGCGCGGCTGGCGGGTGGGCAACGTCGATGCCACCATCATCGCCCAGGCGCCGCGCATGGCGCCGCACATTCCAGCCATGCGCGAACGGCTCGCTGCGGACCTGGGAATCGCTGTCGAGGCCCTCAACGTGAAGGCCACCACCACCGAGAAACTCGGCTTCACCGGGCGCCAGGAGGGCATCGCCGCCGAAGCGGTATGTCTGCTCCAGGCCAAATAAACCCGGGACCCGGCCGATCCCGGGTCTTCTTCGCCCTCTGGCCGGAGCCGGACGTGCGCAAGCGGCTGCATGCCCTGAGCGGGATTCTGCACGATCGCCTGGGGGGGCGGCGCACCCACCCCGATACCCTGCATCTCACCCTGGTCTTTGTCGGCGAGGTCGACGATGCCCTGCTCGCGCCCATGCGGGAAGCGGCGAGCCGGGTCGGTGTCCGGTCGTTCGAGATGGCTTTCGATCGCCTGGATTGCTGGCGCCACAACCATATCGCCCACGTCGGTCTGGCGGAAACGCCGGCGGCCCTGCGCGCCCTGGTCGACGGTCTCGGCGCTGCACTGCGCAAGGCCGGCATCCCCTTCGACGCGCGTCCCTTCAAGGCGCACGTTACCCTGTTGCGCAAGGCGGACTGCATGAAATTCGGCGGACAAAATGAAAATCCCGCGCCGGAACCGATACGCTGGTCGGCGCGGGATTTCGTGCTGGTCAGATCCAGCCTGCGCCCGGAAGGAGCGCGCTATGAGCGGCTGGCCGGCTGGTCGCTGCTCTGATCGCTACAGATAGACGTAGCTTTCCAGGTGGCCCGCCAGTTCCTTGACCGGAAGGCGGGTGTAGTCCTTGTCGATGCTTTCCGATAGCTTGCTCCTGACCTGCCCGGGCAGGTGGTGGTTGATGAGCCCCATGAAGGGGGCCGAGGCCACGAGGATGAGCCGGTCATATTCGTTCTTCACCCGTCCGGCTTCCAGTTCCCTGGAAACCTCCTGGGCGAAGCGCTCGGCCTCGTGGTGTTTGGGGTCCGCCGGCTGGCCAACCGCGCCATGCCCGGGACCGCCATAGGCGCCGGATCGGTCGCTCACCAAGTTGGACGTCTTCTCACGGCTTTGCGGATGCATCAATTCCTTGACGAGTTCCAGCCCGCGTTTGGGGCCGTGATGGGCGAACAGCTTGGCTTGGCTTGCATTGGCGACCATGATCCAGGTGATAGACATAGTGATCCCCCGAAGTGAGTCAAACGCATGAATGGAAGAGTAAGGCACGATGACTGGGAAATTTCCCGTGTTACCTGATGTAACAATTTCAGCCTAGCAGGGGGGAATCCGCCGTCAAGGTCGATGACGCAGATACGAATTGACTCACAAAGAATGTAACCGAAGGAGGTAGTCAGGAAGGAACGTTGCTTCAAATTGAAGGTAACCGGCGGAAAGGAGGTTACCGATCATGGG
>WOUQ01000070.1 GCA_009772925.1 bacterium | reverse complement strand
CTGGGACGACGACCCGTCGCTGGACAGCGACCAGGCCGATATGTCCGAGCGCGTTGCCGAGGACCCATGAGGGCCGGGACAGGACCGGGCCAGATGGCCTCTGACACCACAAAGATAACACGTGGCGTCCGTTAGGCGGAATCGGGCACGAGGGTGATGGGGAGGGCAACCGTGGGCACGGTCGCGGGGGCGGTCACCTAGATGGCGAAGTGGGGTGTGGCCGGGGGGCGTGGCGGGGGCGGGGCCGAAGCCGATGAGGGCCTCGTCCGGGGGCGAGTCATAGGGGAACTCGCAGCGGCCAGTGTGGTCGTAGTAGGCTCCGTCACGGGAGCTCCACACATAGACGAGGCCGCCGAGGGCGAAGGATTGCGGCCAGTTAGGGGGACGCGGGTGGATAGAGGAGGCGAGCTGGCCCGCGGCCGCGGGAGGAGGTGCTGGGTCATGTGCGCCAGGAGGAAGGGGCGCGCGACGCGACGGGTGGGAATGCCCATACGCGGAGTAGGGGTCGAGCGGGAGCATGCCGGGCTCAACCGACAGGGAGGGGCCAGGGCAGAGAGGGTAGCGCTGAGGCGGGGCTGGCTGACGCGCTGGGTCTGCCGACGGCGCTGCGTCTAGCGGGTCGACAGGGTAGACCGACCGAGGGCGTCGGTCGCACTTGTGGACGCGCGGGTTGGACTGGGTGGACAGCGACATGAGGGAGGGTATTTTGGGAGGAAAGGCCATAGCGCAGAGAGGATACCCGTAGGGGTCTCTCCGCGGGGGGCGGGAAACACGGCCGGAACGGGTGACGCGTTCCGGGAAGGCGACCTCACGGGGGACATAGACAGGGGAATCGGCGGGTTGCCGGGCGGGCTCCGGATCGGAGTCGCCTGAGCGAAGGTCCGGGTTTGACCCGCTAGAGTCAGAGGGCCGACGGGGGTAGCGGGGGTGGGGAGCAGCGGGTGCGGGCAGGGGAGCGGGGTCGGGGCTGGAGAGGCGGTCCACATGGACCCATTGGATAAGGGACCGGTCAAGGTCCTTGATGCGG
>WOUQ01000069.1 GCA_009772925.1 bacterium | reverse complement strand
CTAGAGCGTATCTCGATTGGATAGACGATATCCATCGTTTGCGAAGTAGTTGGCGCACTCGCTGGGGCAGTAGCGGTGGAGGAGTTTGCCGACGGCGTCCCACAGAGCGCCGACGGTTCGAGCGGCTTCTTTGCGCAGCAGGGCCTTGAGCTTGGCGAAGACCTGCTCGATGGGATTGAGGTCGGGGCTGTAAGGCGGCAGGAACAGGAGCTGGGCGCCCGCGTCCTCGATCGCTTTCCGCACGGACGGGCCTTTGTGGGAGCCGAGATTGTCCATGACGACGATGTCGCCGGGACTGAGGGTCGGGGCCAGGAACTGCTCGACATAGGCGGCAAAGGTCTCGCCGTTGATCGGGCCGTCGATCACGCACGGGGCGGTGATGGCGTCGTGGCGTAGAGCGGCCAGGAAGGTGCTGGTCTTCCAGTGGCCATGCGGGACGGCAGCGACCAGGCGCTGGCCGCGCGGGGCCCGGCCGTAGCACCGTGCCATATTGGTCTTCACCCATGTCTCGTCGATGAAGACCAGACGCGCCGGATTCAGGTCCGCCTGGCCCTCGCGCCAGGCCGTGCGGGCTGCGGCGACATCGGGCCGGGCCTGCTCGGCGGCGTGGAGCGTCTTTTTTTTACCGTAAGGTCGAGCGCGACCAGAAACCGGCCGACGGCGGCACGGCTGATCGATATGCCGGCCGAGCCCAGACGCGCGGTCAACTCGTCGATCGTTTGATCGGGGTGGCTCGCCACCAGCCGGCGAACCAGCGCTTCGTGGGGGCGCAGGGCGAAGTCCTTCTGGCCCCCAACCTGCCGGGGTTCGAGCGTCCCCGTCTTCTCCCATTGCTGCAACAGCTTGATCGCAAAGCTTGGCGATACACCGAACCGACGCGCCGCCGACTGGCGCGACTGCCCCGCCTCGACGGCTTCAACCACCCGCTCGCGCAGATCTCTCGAATACGGTCGTGCCATCCATGCTGGCCTCCAAACCAGTGGATAGCTTGAATCAGATTCTCGACCGATTGGGAATCCCAAACGATTCTTTCCAACAGAGATACGCCCTAG
>WOUQ01000068.1 GCA_009772925.1 bacterium | reverse complement strand
GGTCTGTCCACCCTGACGCTCTCCCTACTCCGGCACCTCCCACTTCGGCCCCGGTGCATGTCACCTTCGGGCCTGTCCAAATCCATATTCCCCCTCTAGTTCCCGCGGCTGCCCCGGCGCTCGTCGCCGCTTCACAGCCCGCTCCCGCACCCCCACCCCCAGTTATCCCCCACGCCGCCATAGTGGTCGCCCCGCCTGGCGATGCCCCCCCCCGCCCTTACCGAGTCCGACCGAAGCGTCCTGGATCGCTTCCTTCTCCCTGCCCTCCCCGAGTCCGAGACTAGGTTGGATCGAAACCTCCTGTGGACCCGCTTGGAGATCCAAGGTATCACTACCTGGACCCTCGTGGACACAGGCAGCGTCACCAACATAGGTATTACCAATCCCTTCCCGCACATCCCCGTCCCCGCACCCCAAGCCCCGAGGAGCGTCTCATTTCCGGCCATAATGTGGCGCTCCCCCTCCTGGGTAAAGTTGCCCTGACGTTCAAAGTGGATGGCAAACTCTTCTGCCACCTCTTCTACGTCAACGACAACTTCCCGGTTGAGGCCCTGTTAGGCTCAGAGTTCCTTAACCCCCACGCGTGTTCGATCTCGTACGCGTCGAACTCTCGCCTGTCCCTTGGCCAACCCACCTGCCCCACCTGCGTGTCCCACTTCGCAGCCTATGGGCGCACCCGCCCCGGTGACAGTCCGTCACTCGGTGGCATCCCCCTTGTTCCCCCGCGCCTTACGGCCCCGATACTCTACGGAGATTTCCGGCACCCTAGCCCCCCTCGTCCCCGTGTTGCCCTGCCCCTCGTCCCTCAACACCCCGCACCCCCGGCACAAGACCTCCGGCCATCCGGCGTCGTTTGGCCGTCTGAGGACCCTCCCGGCGTAGTCCGAATCGGTGGTCCTCGCGGCATACCCATCGTCGGAATGCCGCAATTCCCGGTCAGCTACCTCCCACAGCTGGCCATGGCCGCCTCCGTTGCCCCCGCTCCTGTCCCCACGCGACCCGCGGCACCCGCGTGGAACTTCTGGCCCCATGGAGTTCCCCCGGAGCTAAAGAACTCCCCCTATATCCTCCGATTAGGTGCCCCTTCCCCGGTTCGCTGCCCCCCACAGCCGACCACCCCGGCCCCTCCCTCCCCGCGTTCCTCCACGCCTGTCTACTCCATTCGAACCCAGTCGCCACTGTCCATGCCCCCCGTGGCGTGCTCTGTCCCCGCGTACCCTGTACGCCTCACCCACTCCAGTCCGTCGCCGTCCCGCCTCGGCGAGGACCCACTGGAAGACTTCCAGCTCCCCCCGGACGTTGTCGCCGCTATGGAAGCGGACAAAGTCACCCCCTACCCTCGCGTGATACCCCGTCCGCCCAACTACCCCTACCGCAAGGTACCTTCACCCCCGTCCAGCTCAAGGTCGTTGGGAATTATCCGTAGACCAGG
>WOUQ01000067.1 GCA_009772925.1 bacterium | reverse complement strand
GTTCGCCCGAATACAGTCCGGATGTATGGCTGCAATCATTACCCGTCCGCGCCAAACCCAAAACCTCGCTTGGCAAATAGGGGCGTCCATGTATGACGGGGAATGGGACGTCACACCAGGTCCTCTTGGGACAGGGCGCCGCGGCCGTTGCCGTCGCGGAAGGGGTGGATCCAGAATGGTTTGCCAAAATTTGGCAAACACCCTAATGTTGTGCCATGACCACGATGAACATCTCCCTCCCTGACGCCCTCAAGTCCTTCGTGGACGAACAGGTCATCCAGCGCGGTTATGGCACCAGCAGCGAGTATGTGCGTGAACTGATTCGCAAGGATCAGGACCGCATGCGTCTGCGAGAACTGTTGTTGCAGGGTGCCGAGTCCGCCCATGGAAATCCTGTGGAAGAAGCGTACTTCGACGCCCTGCGAAATCGCATCCACCGACGTGCCGCGGGGTGAAGCCCAAAACCCTCCTCCCGCGCGAGTCGGCCAGCCGGGATGTCGAGGATGCGGTCGATTTCTACCTGAACGAGGCGGGTGAGCGGGTTGCGCTTGGTTTCGTCGATGCACTGGAACAGGCCTATCTCCATATCGCCCGCCAACCGGCCAGTGGTTCACCGCGCTATGCCCATGAGTTGAATCTGCCCGGTCTGCGTTCCTGGCCCTTGCAACGCTATCCCTACCTCATCTTCTACGTCGAACTACCCAACCACATCGACATCTGGCGTGTACTGCATGGTCAGCGCGACATCCCGTCCTGGCTTCGGGATGGCATCGACACAGGCGACAACGAAGCGTGACATCGACAGCGCGAAGGCGCGCTTCGCTCCACTGATGAGAGCGGGACCATGGCCAGGTCGTAGATCGATACAGAGCCTTCAAGGCGCCGTCATCCTGGTGCGCAGCGCCGTGGCAATCCAGGAAGTTGCCTTTGTGTACAGCCCCGCTCCTGCCTAGGCGTTGAATTAAAGTGTTGTCCTTGTCAGCAGAACAGGGGCGGCCTCAAATCTGAAGTGCAACACCTTGGATGTCGTAAGGTGCACGGATGCAAACACAAAGTTCGTACCGCCAGCTTCAACCTGAAGATCGTA
>WOUQ01000066.1 GCA_009772925.1 bacterium | reverse complement strand
CCATACAGCTTCCGCCACAACTCGGGTTCCATCGCCTTGGTCACGTCCTTCGGCGCCATGCCAATAGATCGATGGCGGCTCGCGTTGTAGCCCGAGAGAAGCTTTGGCAGGACATCGATGTAGCGCATAGTGTTGGCGCCGGTCAGGTAGTGCGCCATGCGCAGCTTGAGCGTTCGGTTGAAGCGTTCCACCAGGGCAGCTTTCTGGTCGCTCTCGGACGCGAAGTGGTGCACATTCTCGGCGCGCAGGAGCGCCGCGACCTCGCGATTGAAGAACTCCTTGCCCTTGTCGGTGTGCAGGTGCTTCGGTCGCCGCGTGCCCGCCACCCGGAACACCTCTCGGAGCGCGTCGCGAACCGCGGCGCCCGTCTTCCTTGCTACCGGTACAACCCATGCGTATCGCGAGAAGACGTCGATGACGGTAAGGAGGTAGCGCGATTGATCGTTTGCCTTCTGTAGCTCGTCGAGGTCGGCGAGGTCGGCCTGCCACTGGTAGTCGATGCCTTGTGCGACTGTCAGGTTCCGCTTGAATCGTTTCCGGTAGGGGCGATGGAGCGTGTAGGCCGGTTGCGCTGAGAGGAAGGCGCGGACGTCGGCGAGTCGGATGCTCGGTTGCTCGGCGCGCGCTTGCTTATAGAGGTTCCGGACCGACGATAGGCCGCCTGCTTCGTCGGCGGCGTAGTAGATGCGCTTCAGCAGCTCGTCCCATTGCGGCATTCTGTCAGCGCGCCGACGACAGGCAGGCCTTGGCCAATGTTGTTGACGAGGCGAAGCACGTGTGAGAGCTGGTCGGTAGGCACGTCGGTGCCTGAGAGGAGCGACTTAAGTACTGAGGCGACGAGCATGAAGGCGACCATGAGGAGCACGGCGACTTCCATGTAGAACTTGAGTTGCTTGCGATGCGCCGAGAGGGAAGGCGACAAGGGGCGTGGCGCCGCTGGCTCCTGCTGCCGAAGAGGCTGGAATTGCTCTGGTTGCGCCATGTTGTGCATAAATTACAATGTACATGGTTTTCGAGCTTATATAGGCAACTTATTAGCCGCGTTTCCGCGTTTCCAGAGTGCACCACGAGGAGGTTAGTTGCCACGCACTCCA
>WOUQ01000065.1 GCA_009772925.1 bacterium | reverse complement strand
ACAGTCCTGCCGCTCTCTCCTCTCGAGCCGCTCTCGCCTCCGCTTGGGTTGGCACAGCGGCTGCAGCCGACACTATCAAGCCGGTTGCTGCCGCTAGTAGCCGTGAGCCCGGGCCTGGACCTGCGCCCGAACTCGCACTCTCACTTCCTCGTACTCCTCCTCTCCCTCTAGGAACAGGTTGCCCTCCCGGCCTTCCTGTTCCTCGCAACTCAGCGATTCGTTTGCGATCCTCGATTTGTCTTTGCAATTTCACGAAAAAGGGAGTGGGGTGGGTGCGGGAGGGAATTCGCATTGTCGCTACTCCTGGAGGCATTGCCATTGAATGGAAAGGGTATGGGCCCGCGCTCGGCCTGCCTCCAGGACCTCCTGGCCTCGGATCCAACTCAGTGCTCCCAGTACGAGTGGGTGCGCCTGGCAGCTTCGATGTCGAAGGGCGCACCGCACTCGCGCTGGGCGCGAGTTGTCAGATGCGAGGTCGAGTAGCGCTTGTAGCACCCGGCTTGCCCTTCGCAGCCGTTGTTCCGGTGCTAGCGCCCGGCTTGGTGGTGGTAGCCGTTTTCCCGGCGCCCGCGCTACTCGGCGAATCCGAGTCCGAGCTTAAACTCGAACTCGACTCCTCTTTCTTCTCCTTTGTACTCGATTTTGCTGCAGCGTCGCTCTTGCTCGCTGCAGCCTTCGGCGTCTTCGTTTCCTCGCATGCGCGTTTGCTCGAGCGCGTACTCACAGTCGCACTCGTTCCCGTTTCGGTGGGCGTCGTCGTTTTCGATGTTCGCGTCTCGCGTTTAGACGACGCAGGTGCAGGTGCCGTCGCAGCTTTCGGCGCGGCGCTGGTATCTGGTTTCGGCCCGGGAGCGGCGGCTGCACTTGGCGCCTTTTCTTTCGCAGGCGCAGCTGCCGCTGCCACCGGAGTGCCTACCAGCGTCGCGTTCCCGCTCGTACTCGTTGCTGGACTCGTGCCGCTTGGCGACTGAGATTGCCCTGCATCAGCTGGCGCAACCGTCCCAGTAGCGACATCTGTTGCTGACGTGTCCATCGCAACCGGCAGAGTAGCGACGACAGACGTCGAAACCGTTGTTGTTGTTGTTGTAGGGCCAGCACTGCTGGT
>WOUQ01000022.1 GCA_009772925.1 bacterium | reverse complement strand
AAACCGGCGCCGTCAACGCCGCCGTGCGCGCCGGTGCCGACGCCTGCGAGCGTGTCGGTGACGGTCTGGTCGCCGCCCACATCATCGCCCGCGTGCACAGCGAAGTGGAAGGCATCCTGCCCGCCGCGCCGTCCGCCTGACCGGCGTGACATCGCTTACGCGACAACGCTTTCTGGAGAAATCTCATGGCTAACATGACAGGCATTGCCCTGGGCATGATCGAAACCCGCGGACTGGTTCCGGCGATTGAAGCCGCCGACGCCATGACCAAGGCCGCCGAAGTGCGCCTGATCGGTCGTCAATTCGTCGGTGGCGGCTACGTCACCGTGCTGGTGCGTGGTGAAACCGGCGCCGTCAACGCTGCCGTGCGTGCCGGTGCCGACGCCTGCGAGCGTGTCGGTGACGGCCTGGTCGCCGCCCACATCATCGCCCGCGTGCACGGCGAAGTGGAAGGCATCCTGCCCGCCACGCCGGATGCCGGCGGTGGTGGACGCGATGCCGAGATCACCTCGACCCGCAGCTGACCGACTGACGCCGATGAGCGTGGATCCTCGCACCCTGGGCTGGCTATCGCGCGCGCTCACCCACGAGATGAGCGCCGTGCAGCAGTATCTGGCGCAAAGCGTATTGGCCAGACTGTGGGGGAATGAGGACCTGGCGGCCCACCTGCGCCGCGAGGCGGTGGAGGAACTGGAGCACGCCGAGCGCCTGATGGAACGCTTGATCCGCCTGGGCGTCGCGCCATCCGCCGGCAACCTGCCACCGGCCCGCCTGGGCCGCGACGTGCAGGCCATGCTGGACGCGGACCATCGCCTGGAAGTGGACGCGGTGCGTCTCTACCAGGAGGCTCTGGCGCATGCCACGCGCATGCGTGACGCCGAGGACGCGGCCTTGCTGGAGGGCATACTGCGCGAAGAGATGGCCCACGTGCGCGAGCTGGATGGCATGCTGGCCGGAGAGGCCGGACATGGCTGACCTGCCCGAGGGTTGGGAAGCACGGGGGACGCCACCGAACCTGTTCCGGCGCTTCGAGTTCGCGCGCTACGGGGAAACCCGCGCCTTTCTCGACGCCCTCGCCGCGCTGACCGAGGAGACGGGCTTGCATCCGCAGAACATCAACTTCGGCACCACCTACGTCAACATCACCGTGGAAGCGGCGGAGGGTACGGCGATGGGCGAGCGGGAATTCGGGTTCGCCGCGCGCGTCAATGCGCTGCGACCGGCGGCGGGGAGTTGACATGCCGACGCGGGTGACCGCCGTCATCAATCAGAAGGGTGGGGCCGGCAAGACCACCCTGGCCATGAACCTGGCCGCGGGCCTGGCGCGCCGGGGTGAGACCGTGGTCATCGACCTGGACCCGCAGGGCTCGTCGGTGCAGTGGGCCAGTCAGGGCAGCGCGCCGTTTCCCGCGACCGTGAAGCAGATCGGCGGCAAGTGGGATGCGCGTACCCTGCATCAGAACTACCGCGCCTACCAGCATCTGGTGCTGGACTGTCCACCATCGGTGGAAAGCCACGCCTCGCAGCAGGCCCTGCGCGCCTGCGACGTGGCGCTGATTCCGGTATTGCCGTCGCCCGTGGATCTCTGGGCCAGCCTGCGCCTGCCCCAGGAAATCGAAGAGGCGCGGCGCGTGAATCCGGGGCTCAGGGCCTTCCTGGTGCTCAATCAGCTGGAGCCGAAGAGCGCGCTGTCCGCGGCCATGCACGAGGCACTGGCCGAGTTCGGGGTGCCGGTGCTGACCGCGGTGGTGCGGCGCCGGGCCGCTTATCGCGGCGCGGCGCTGGAAGGTGTGTCGGTGTACCAAATGGGCAGCCGGGGCGCGCAAGCAGCGGCTGAAATCGAAGCCATCATTGATGAGGTGATCACATCATGACCAATGTGAAAGACAAGCTGTCCGCCAGCGTGCGCCTGGCGCGCGCCTCCCAGCAATCCGCCGCGTCGAAACCGGCGGCTAAGCCGGCGGCGGCCAAACCCGCCGCGGCCAAATCCGCGCCCGCCAAACCCGTGGTGCCGAAGCCCGCGGCGCCGAAGCCCGCGGCGCCGGTCAAACCCGCCGCCAAGCCCGCTCCCAAGCGCGCGGTTCGCGCCACGCCGGCGAAGCCGAAGGCGCCGGCCCCCGCCAGCGCCAACATCGTCCAGGACAGCGGCAGCGCCCTGTTCCCCTCCCGCGTCTGGCCGGATTGAACCCTATCCGCGAACTCCAGCATTCACAGGTCTGAAGCCATGCGTAACGATCCCTTCATGCGTACCTACTCGCCGCGTCAGGAAGCCCTGGCGCGGGCCGCCAGCCAGCAGGCGGCGAGCGCGGCGGCCGCCAGCCGTCCCGCCGCCAACACTGGCGCGGTCGCCGATGTTCTCGCCGCCTACCGGGTGAAAAGCGAGCCCTATTACCGTCCGGTGGCCGACGAAGTGGAACTCTACGAGGCGGCCTATTCCGTGCGCATGCCCATCATGCTCAAGGGCCCCACCGGTTGCGGCAAGACGCGCTTCGTCGAGTACATGGCCTGGAAGCTGGGCAAGCCCCTCATCACTGTGGCCTGCAACGAGGACATGACCGCCTCGGACCTGGTCGGCCGCTTCCTGCTCGACGCCAACGGCACCCGCTGGCAGGACGGCCCGCTCGCCGTCGCCGCCCGTCATGGCGCCATCTGTTATCTGGACGAAGTGGTGGAGGCGCGCCAGGACACCACCGTGGTCATCCATCCGCTGACCGACGCCCGCCGCGTGCTGCCCCTGGAAAAGAAGGGCGAGCTGATTGAGGCCCACCCCGATTTCCAGATTGTCATTTCCTACAACCCCGGCTACCAGTCGCTGATGAAGGACCTGAAGCAGTCCACCAAGCAGCGTTTCGGCGCCCTCGACTTCAACTATCCGGAGCACGACGTCGAGGCCGAGATCGTCGCCCACGAATCCGGCGTGACCCTGGAGGTGGCCAAGAACTTGGTGCACATCGGCGAGCGCGCGCGCAACCTCAAGGGCCACGGCCTGGATGAGGGTCTGTCCACCCGCATGCTGATCTACGCCGGCTCCCTCATCGCCAAGGGGGTGGCCCCGCTGGCCGCCTGCCGCGTCGCCCTGGTGCGTCCGATCACCGACGACCCGGACATGCGCGACGCCCTGGATTCCGCCGTCACCACCTATTTCTGAGGGTCCGGGTTCAGATGTCAGGTTACAGGTTGCAGACAAACCCAGTCTGAACCCTGAACTCTGGCACCTGTAACCTGACATCTGAACCCAGATGGCCATCCATCTCGACGAATACCAGGAACTCCTCGAGGAACTCCCCGGCGGCGCCCTTGAGGTGTTGCAGGCTTCCTGGAACGAGGCCGCCCGGGTGTTCTCGGCGCGCGGCCTGGACAACTACATCAAGGGCGCGGTCGCCCTGCACAACCTCGGCCGTGGCGACGACCTGGTGGTCACCTACATCCAGGAGATGCCGGAGGTATCGCGCGCCATCGGCGAGGACGTGCTGCCCGACCTGGTCAACTTCCTGCTCGGCATGGCCTCCAAGACTTCCGGCCAGGTCCTCACCCTGATCGCCGCCACGGCGCCGCTCGCCGCCGAGCGCCTGGGCGACGAGGATCTGTTCCGCAAGTACCTCACCGTCCTCTCCATCATGCTGGCGCAAGCCTCGCGCGGCCTGCGGCCGATGCTGGAGAACCTGGACCGGCTGCTCACCCAGCTTACCCTGGGCGGCCTGCGCCGCTGGGTGCAATGGGGCGCCCAGGCCTACCGTGCCGACTTCGAAGGCCAGGTGAAGTACTTCTCGTTGCAAAGCCCCGACGCCCTCTCGGTGCTGCAATCGGAGCGCAAGGGCACACTGTTCGTCGACGTGCAGCGGCGCCTCAACATCTACCTGCGGGCCATGTGGGGACGCGATTTCTTCCTGCGTCCCACCGCCGGCGACTACGAAAGCCGCGAGGGCCTGAAGCCCTACATCGCGCATTACCAGATCTACATCGCCGACGCCTACGACGATTACCGCCCCTTGGGCGAGGAGACGCCCGCCGAGGCCATCGTCCCGGGCGTCGAGCTCTACCGCGCCGCCGCCAACCATTGCGCCGCGCACCTGGTGTTCACCGGCGCGCCGCTGTCCATGCAGATGCTCAACACCACGCAGATGGCGATCATCGAAGCCATCGAGGACGCCCGCGTCGAGGAGCTCGCCTGCCGCCAGTTCCCCGGCATGCGCGCCGCCTGGCTGGCCCTGCATGCGCCGCTGAACACGCGCGCGCCGGAGAGCGTCGGCGACCTGCTCAACCGCCTGGCGCGTGCCCTGCTCGCCCAGGATGACCTCGATCCGCACCCGTGGGTGCAAAAGGGCGTCGAGCTGTTCCGCGCCGAGCCCGACCTGTCGACCAACCAGGCAAGCTGGAACATCGGCGTCGAACTCGCCCATCACCTCGGCCAGATCCCCCTGCCGGAATTCAACCCGCGCACCGATGCCTTGCGCGCCCTTTACCGCGACGACAACCGCACGGTCTGGGAATCCGAGGAATACGACGAGCAGGAGGCCCTGGAGGCCACCTGGCAGCGCCAGCAGCAGGTGCGCAAGAAGGTCTCCGTCATGGAGATGGTCAACGAGGTGAACAACGAGTTCGCCGGCGACGACGCCGAGGAAGTCTGGGTGCTGGAAACACCGTTCTGGCTCGACCAGGAAGGCAAGACCATCAACGAACTGGAAGGCCGCGAGCCCGTCGCCGACCCGGTGCACTACCACGAGTGGGACTACCAGATCCAACTGGAACGGCCGAGCTGGGTGACCGTGCTGGAACGCCGCCCCAAAACCGGCGAACTGGAAGTGATCGAAAAGATCATCGAGGACAACAAGCCGGTCATCTCGCGCCTGAAGTTCCTCATCGAGTCCATGATTCCCCAGGGCATGCAGCGCATCCGCCGGGTCGAGGACGGCGACGAGCTCGACATCAACGCCGCCGTGCGCGCCATGATCGACATCCGCATGGGCCAGCAGCCCGACACCCGCATCATGATGCGCTACAAGCGCAACCTGCGAGATCTCGCCGTCATGGTGCTGCTCGACATGTCCGAGTCGTCGAACGACAAGGTGCGCGGCAAGGACTACTCGGTGATGGACCTCACCCGCGCGGCCACCGTCATGCTCTCCGACGCCCTCGACAAGATCGGCGACCCCTTCGCCCTGCACGGTTTCTGTTCCGACGGCCGTCACGACGTCCACTACTACCGCTTCAAGGACTTCGGCCAGCCTTACAACGACCTGGTCAAGGCCCGCCTGGCGGCGATGCAGGGTTCCTATTCCACGCGCATGGGCGCCGCCCTGCGCCACGCCGGCAGCTTTCTCAAGCAGCAGCCTAAGAACAAGAAGATCCTGTTCATCATCACCGACGGCGAACCGGCCGACAACGACGTGCGCGATCCGCAATACCTGCGCTTCGACACCAAGCGCGCGGTGGAGGAGTTGCAGCGCGACGGCATCACCACCTACGCCCTGTCGCTCGACCCGCACGCCGACCAGTACGTCTCGCGCATCTTCGGTGCGAAGAACTTCACCGTGCTCGACCACGTCGAGCGTTTGCCCGAGAAACTGCCCATGCTGTACATGGGGCTGACCCGCTGAAGCCATGAAGGTCACCCTGCGCACCTTCGTCTTCATGGACTCGCTGCAACCGCAGCTGGCCTCCTATCTGGCCACCTCCTCGCAGGGCTTTCTGCCGGTGCCCGGCGACGCCTGCCTGTGGATCGAGGTGGCGCCGGGCATGGCCGTGCACCGCCTGTCCGACATCGCCCTCAAGGAAACCAACGTGCACCTGGGCGAGCAGGTGGTGGAGCGTTCCTTCGGCTCCATGGAAATCCACTATCGCAACCAGAGCGAGGTGATGGAGGCGGGCGACATCATCCTGCGCCAGCTCAACACCACCCTGGACACCCGGCACGCCTGCCGCATCGCCTGGAACGAGATCATCCGCGGCATCACCCCGGACCACACCACGTTGATCAACCGCCAGATGCGCAAGGGCTCCATGATCCTGCCCGGCAAGAGCATGTTCATCCTGGAAGTGGAGCCGGCCGGCTATGCCGTGTATGCCGCCAACGAGGCGGAGAAGGCCGCGCACATCACCCTGGTGGACGTGAAGCCGTTCGGCAATTTCGGCCGCCTCACCATGATGGGCAACGAAGCCGAGGCCGAGGAGGCGCAGCGCGCCGTCGAGCAGGCGCTCGCACAGATTAACCGGCAGGCCCGCCACGGCTAAGGCCGTGCCGGTGCCATTGCCTTTTTTCTCGGTAAGTCAGGACTACAGCCGCACCCGCACGTCGCGATGCTGGACCATGGTGGCGATGGCCTGGTCGAGGGCGAGTTGCGAGGGGTTGTCGTCGGGCTGCGCGGCCAGGCGCTCGATGAGATCGTCCTGTTCGAGCATTTCCCGGCTGCCATCCTCGCGCTGCAGGTAGGCGGCCCAGGGCATGAATTTGGTCAGGGGAAAGTGTTCGCCGGGATAGGGTGAGATATCGATGTTGAGGCCGGCCAGGAACAGCAGGTTCTTGCCGCGCAATCTGGGGAACTGGGCCAGGCTGCGGTAGGCGCGGTCGAATTCGGCGATGGTGTTGGCGCGGGCGGCGGTGAGCAAGGGCTGCTTGGAGGTCAGGATCCACGGCATGGTCGGCAGGATGTTGCGTTCCAGCTGGTCCTTGCTGAGATCCGGATTGACGAATTCGCGCTCGAAAAAGAAATCGTCCGCCGACAGCCGCGGGCCGATGGCGATGCTGCCCTGCGCGGGCCAGGTTGCCGCGCCCAGTCGGGCGATCAGGCCGGGCGCGGCGGCGAAGACCATGCCGGTGCTGCGGGCGGCCAGGGGGGGTGGCAGATGATTGTGCCGGACCACCCCGTCGATGAGGTTGTCGGCAACCAGGAAGATGCCATCGCCGCGGTCGCGTGACAGGAGCTGGTTGTCGATGAGCAGGGCGGGCGTGTCGCCATGGCGAATCAGCCGCACGTTTTCCCGCGCATAGTGAAAACCGGCCCGGTACCACTCCAGGATCGAGCCGATCTTGCCGCAGCTGCAGGAGTTGCTGTTCTGTTCTGTATGCAGGCGGCGATAGACGCCGAACTCGCCGGTTTCCGGGTCGTAGCCGACGTGGCTGGCCTGGATCAGCAGCAGATCCCGGCCATGGTCGGCGTGCGGGCCGTGCCGGTCCAGGGAGATGATGCCGCCGACGCGGCCGTGGTTGAACGGGAAGGCGCCGAAGTGCTTGGCCAGAAGGATGATGGGGAAACCCTGGCTCTCGTCGGAGCAGAACGCGCGCGAGGGCATGATCTTTCCAGGCATGAAACCCAGCGACAGACACCAGTTGTAGAGCCTGGCGACGAAGCTGTTGTAGCCGAGCATGCGGTCGTCGACGTGAAATCCTTGCAGGATGCTGGCGATGCTGGCGCGGTTGGAGAACATGCTGGAATAGGCCGGGGCAGAAGGGCGCCGTGTATAATATCAGGCTTTCCTGATATGACGATAAGGTTGGCCGGATGTGAACCGGCCTGCATCGACGATGAACGAAAAACTGCTCCGCTTCCTTCCCTTCCTGCGCTGGTTTCCGATGTCCAGCGGCGATGTCAAAGTCAACTTCATGGCCGGCCTCACCGTCGCGCTGGTGCTGATCCCCCAGTCGATGGCCTACGCCCAGTTGGCGGGGATGCCCGCCTACTATGGTTTGTATGCCGCCTTCCTGCCGGTGATGCTGGCCTCCATGTGGGGCTCCTCCAACCAGTTGGCCACCGGCCCCGTGGCGGTGGTTTCCCTGCTGACCGCCTCCGCCCTGGCCACCCTGGCGGCTCCCGGCAGCGACCAGTTCATCGCCCTGGCCATCATGTTGACCTTGCTGGTGGGCCTCATCCAGTTGGCGCTGGGGGTGTTCAAGCTGGGCGTCATCGTCAACTTCCTGTCGCACCCGGTGATCGTCGGTTTCACCAACGCGGCCGCCATCATCATCGCCCTGTCGCAGTTGTCGAAGCTGCTTGGCGTGTCGATGCCGCGCAGCGAGTCGTTCATGAACGACATCGTCGGCGTGTTCAGGCAGGTCGGCGATACGCACCTGCCCACCCTGGCCATGGGCGTGGGCGCCATGCTGTTGATGTGGGCCCTGAAGAAATACGCTCCAAAATTACCCGGCGTGCTCATCGCCGTGGTGTTGAGCACGGTGCTGGCCTGGGCCATCGGTTTCGAGAAGAATGCCGCCGGCAGCCTGGAACATCTGCGCGATCCCATGTTGCGCGCCCAGGTGGAAAAGGTGGTGGCCGCCGACGCCGAACTGGCCCGCCTGCGCGGCGAGCTGGCGCAAATCAACGCCAACCTGCTGCAGGCGGAAAAGGCCGACGAGCATGACAATTCCCTGATCGTCTCGCTGCACGCCGAGGCCGACCTGATGCGGCTGGTGGTGCAGGAGACCGAGGAGTCGACGGCCTCCCTGCGCAAGGCCCTGCGCAAGATGTCGGTGGTGCGCGCGGTCGACGCCGAGGGCAATACCACGGCGGTCTATCTGGCGGGCGCGGTGCCGCAAGACACCGAGGTCGAGGATACCGTCTATCGTATCCGCAAGATCTCCAAGGGGGACTTCAAGCTGGTGGGCGGCGGTGAAGTGGTGGGGTCCATTCCCCAGGGGCTGCCGGCCATTTCCATGCCCACCCTGGATATGGACAAGTTTGGCGCGATGCTTTCGGCGGCACTGGTGATTGCCCTGGTGGGCTTCATGGAGGCCATTTCCATCGCCAAGGCGGTGGCGGCCAAGACCCGGCAGCGCCTGGATCCGAACCAGGAACTGATCGGCCAGGGGGTGGGCAACATCGTCGGCAGCTTTTCCCAGGCCTACCCTTCCTCCGGTTCCTTCTCGCGCACCGCGGTGAACGCCAGCATGGGTGCCACCTCCGGCTTGTCCGCGGTATTCACCGCGCTGGTCGTGGCGCTGACCCTGCTGTTCCTGACCCCCTTGCTGTACCACCTGCCGCAGGCCGTGCTGGCGGCCATCATCGTCATGGCGGTGGGTGGCCTGGTCAACGTTGAGGCCATCAAGCACGCCTGGAAGGCGCACAAGCATGACGGCGTGGCGGCCATCGTCACTTTCTGCGCCACCCTGTTCTTCGCTCCCCACCTGGACAACGGCATCCTGGTGGGCGCCGGCCTGGCCATCGTCCTCTTCCTGCTGCGCACCATGAAGCCCCGCGTGGCCCTGCTGGGGCGCTTCAAGGACGGCACCCTGCGCGACATCAAGGTGAACCCGGACCTGCCCACCAGCGAGCACATCATGGCCATGCGCTATGACGGCTCGCTGTATTTCGCCAACGTTTCCTACTTCGAGGATGCCGTGCTGGAGGCTCTGGCGGAGCATCCCAAGGCGAGGTACGTGCTCATCGTCGGTGATTCCATCAACCAGATGGACGCCTCGGGCGAGGAGGTGGTGCATCACCTCATCGAACGCCTGCGCGCCGCCGGTGTCACCCTGGTGTTCTCCGGCCTGAAGAAGCAGGTGATCGACGTCATGCGCCAGACCGGCTTGTTCGAACTGGTGGGCCAGGAGAACATCTTCGCCACCGAGGACCAGGCCATCTTCGCCATCTACGAGCGCCTGGGCGGCGCCGCCGAGGAAGACCTGTTCTGCCCCCTGAAGCCCGCGTCACAGACCTGAGGCCGTCGTGGAAATCAATTCCCTCACCAAGAAGCTGCTGTTCAACACCATCCGCGTGGATACCGTCCTGGAGGACGGCAGCGAGGGTTCCGGCACCGCCTTCGTGGTGAGCCACGCGCATCCGCGCGGCACCCACACCTTCATCGTCACCAACCGCCACCTGGTCGATGGCGTGCGCCGCGGCGGCCTGGTGTTCACCCAGAAGCAGAACGGGCAACCGGCCTTCGGCCAGCGTTTCCAGCTCAACATCGAGGATTTCCCCCAGGCCTGGTTCATGCACCCGAACCCGGAGGTGGACCTCGCCATCATCCCCATGCGGCCGCTCGAGCAGGCGGCGCGTGACCAGGGTGTCGAACTCTACTACCAGCCCATCGACAGCCGCCTGGCGCCGGACGCCGCCACCCTGCGCGCGCTGGACGCCCTCGAGGAGGTGCTATTTGTCGGCTATCCCAGCGGCGTCTGGGACCAGGTCAACCTGATGCCCATCCTGCGCCGAGGCACCACCGCCACCCCCATGGCCCTGGATTTCGAGGGTCGCGCCGAATTCCTCATCGATGCGGCGGTGTATCCCGGCTCCAGCGGCAGCCCGGTGTTCGTCTACCAGCCCGATCCCCTGCGTCCCAGCCAGAGCGCCGGGCGCAAATTCCTGTTCGCCGGCGTGGTGGCGGCGGTGTTCTTCCGCGAGGAGGCCAACCATCTGGTGTCCGTGCCGGTGCCGGCCAACAATACTTCCATGGTCATGGGCTCGGAGATGATCGACCTGGGTCTGGTCATCAAGGCCCAGGCGGTGCTGGACGTGATCAACGCCTACCTGGGCAAATGGGCGGAGTAAGCATATGGCCGAGAAGATGACCTATGCCGGCTTCAATCAGGATACCCACGGCATCACCACCCTGGGCCGCATCGTTCTGGACGCCTGGCTGTTCGAACTTCTGCCGCGCGGGGAAGATTGCGCCGGCTGGGACCTGCAACGCATGCAGGAGTTGATGGAACAGGTGAACCGGCGCTGGGACGAGTACGGCAACCTGCCCAGCCGCCTGCCCGACGACCTGCGCGCGCGCCATGCCGAACTCTACGACTGGGCCACGCGCCGGGGCCGCGAGCGGGGCTGGGACCCCGAGCTGGACGAGGACGAATGAGCATCCCCTCGGGGAATGAACTGCTGCCGGCAGTATCCGGCGGGAGGACGCGATGAGTTTCGAACCGGTGGTGCTGTTCTTCGTGCTGGGGGTGGCGGCGGGCCTGCTGCGCTCGGACCTCAAGATTCCCGGCAGCATCTACGAGGCGCTGTCCATCTTCATCTTGCTGGCCATCGGCCTCAAGGGCGGGGTGGAAATGTCCAAGCATGCGGTGGTCGACCTGCTCGGCGCCGGCCTGGTCATCGTCCTGGTGGGCGCCCTCATCCCCCTGGTGGCCTTTCCCGTGCTGCGTTATCTCGGCCGCATGAACCGCGCCGATTCGGCCTCCATCGCCGCCCACTACGGCTCGGTGAGCGTTGTCACCTTCTCCGTCGGCATCACCCTGCTGGGCCAGGAAAAGCTCGATTTCGAGGGCTACCTCATCGTCTTCCTGGTCCTCCTGGAAATCCCCGCCCTGGTGATCGGCGTCATCTTGGCGCGCTACGGCCAGGGCACGGTGCGTTGGGGCAAGCTGTTGCACGAGGTGTTCTTCGGCAAGAGCATCTACCTGCTCGCCGGCGGCCTGGTCATCGGTTTCGTCGCCGGCGCGGAAGGCATCAAGCCCCTGGACAAGCTGTTCTTCGACCTGTTCAAGGGTGTACTGGCCCTGTTCCTGCTGGAAATGGGCCTGGTCGCCTCCAGCCGCATCGCCGCGCTGCGCGAGTACGGCGCCTTCCTCGCCGGCTTCGCCGTGTTGATGCCGATCTTCTCCGCCACCCTGGGAACGGTCACCGGCTGGATGCTCGGCTTCACGGTGGGCGGCACCTTCCTGCTCGCCACCCTGTTCGCCAGCGCCTCCTACATCGCCGCCCCGGCGGCCATGCGTATCGCCGTGCCCGAGGCGAATCCGGCCCTGTCCATCGGCGCCTCGCTGGGCATGACATTCCCCTTCAATATCTTCCTGGGCATCCCAATCTACCTGTGGATGGCCCGCTTCATCCACCAAGGAGGCTGATCCATGCCCGCGCAAGACATGCTGCTGCTGACCATCCTGTCCGAGGCGGTTCTGGAGGACATGCTCATCGACGAGATCATGGCCCAGGGGGCCAAGGGCTACACCATCACCGAGGCGCGCGGGCGCGGCACCCATGGTCTGCGCACCGGCAAGTGGAGCGCCGGCGGCAACATTCGCATCGACGTCGTCGGTGACCCCGACCTGTGCGGCCGCATCGTCGAGCGGCTGCAGGCCCAGTACGAAAAGGACTACGGCCTGCTCATGTTCACCTGCCCGGTGCAATTGCAGAACTGAGCGGAAGGCGGGCAGCCGCCGTCATGACATCCACCGCTTTGGCCGACGGCGGCCTGGTCGCCGCCACGCCGCAAAACATCGCCCGCGCCGCCGCCCTCCTCGCAGCCGGCGGCCTGGTCGCCTTTCCCACCGAGACGGTGTACGGCCTGGGCGCCAGCGCCCGCGACCCGGCCGCCGTCGCCCGCGTCTTCGCCGCCAAGGGCCGGCCCGCCGACCATCCCCTCATCGTCCATCTCGCCGCCGCCGAAGACCTCGAGCAGTGGGCGCGGACCGTGCCCGAGGTGGCCCGGCGCCTGGCCCGCGCCTTCTGGCCGGGGCCCCTGACCCTGGTGCTGCCGCGCCGCCCGGAGGTGGCGGACGTCATCACCGGCGGCCAGGACAGCGTCGCCCTGCGCGTGCCCTCGCACCCCGTGGCCCTGGCCCTGCTGCGGGCCGCCGGTCCCCTGGTGGCCCCCTCCGCCAACCGCTTCGGCCGTGTCTCCCCCACCACCGCCGCGCACGTGCGCGACGAACTGGGCTCAGCGGTGGACCTGATCCTGGACGGCGGGCCCTGCGCGGTGGGGGTGGAATCCAGCATCGTCGGCCTGCTCGGCGAGGCGCCCGTGCTGCTGCGCCCCGGCGGCGTCTCCCCGGCCCGCCTGCAAGCGGAGTTGGGACAGCCGGTCATGCTGCCCCATCGCGTGGGCGGCGCCGACAACCCGCGCGTGCCGGGCGCCCTGGCCAGCCACTACGCCCCCGCCACGCCCCTCGAGGTGTGGCCCGCCGGGGCGCTGGCAGCGCGTGCCGACGAACTGGCGCAGTGTGGCTTGCGGGTGACGGTACTTGCCCTGGGCGAGGCCGCTGCCCTGCCCCCGAGTGCCCATGTCGAGCCCATGCCGGCGGATGCCGCCGGCTACGCCCGTGTCCTCTACGCCACCCTGCGTCGGCTGGACAATGCCGGCCACGGCGTCATCCTGGTCGAAGCGCCGCCGGAAAGTCCGGACTGGCTGGCGGTGCGCGATCGCCTGGCGCGGGCGGCCCACCGGTCCGGCTGAGCCCTTGACCTGTCCGCGTCGCCCGTCCATCGCAGCCGCCGCAAGACCCTCCGACGGATAGCGGAGAACCTGCGCGGCATACCGCGGTCTCTCTGTCCAGAGTTCGATAAAAGGCCCCACCATGACTCAATCGCGTTCTCCCTTGCTGGAAATTGCCGTTACCCTGCTCATCCCCTCGCTCATCCTCATGCAGCTCTCCAAGCCCGAGTACCTGGGCGCGGCGGGCGCGCTGATGGTGGCGCTGGCCTTTCCCATCGGCTGGGGGTTGCACGAGCTGGCGAAGAGCCACAGGTTCAGCCTGTTCGCCGGCCTGGGTGTGGTCAGCCTGCTGCTTACCGGCGGCATCGGCCTGCTGGAACTCGACACGCGCTGGCTGGCGGTGAAGGAAGCGGCGGTTCCCGGCGTGCTGGGCCTGATCGTCGCCGGCTCGGCGCTCAGCCGCTACCCGCTGGTGCGCGTGCTGCTCTACACCCCCATGCTGCTGGACACCGCGAGGATCGACGCGGCCCTCGCCGAGCGCGGCAACCAGCCCGCGTTCGAGGCCCGTTTGCGCGCCGCCACCTGGATGCTGGCCGGTTCCTTCGCCTTCTCGGCGGTGATGAACTACGTGCTCGCCACCTGGATCGTCACCAGCCCTACCGGCACCGCCGCCTTCAACGAGGAACTGGGGCGGCTTACCCTGTTGAGCTACCCCATGATCGCCGTGCCCGCCATGCTGATCATGCTGGCCGTGCTCTATTACCTGGCCGGTGGCGTCAAGCGCCTGACCGGTCTAACGCTGGGCGATGTCCTGCACGGTAAATAGAAGGTGTGCCGGAATCGGGTTAAGAATGACAGAAACATCTGTTTTTACGATGTGAGATCGACAGGCTCAACTTTCGTCATTTTTACTCCTTTCGGGTTGTTACCAAGGAAAGTGGCTTCGCCCGAGCGGTTGAGCGGCTGGACATGGCGATCCAGAGCATCAGCGCCCAGATGCGGAAACTGGACAAGGCGCTTGGCCAACGGTTGCGCAAGCAATGCGATGGTGTAGAGGAGGATATTCACGCCACCCGCTCATGCCGCAGCCTCGCCCGCGTCCTGCCAGGACCACACGCTGTTCCGACCAGTGGCTGGCACCGCCGTGTGATCAGTCGCGCTCCGGCTGTACGCTTGTGACCAGCGCTCGGACGAAGCCTTGATCGTCGCGCGCAAAGTCCCACTGCTCGATGAGGCAATCTTCCCCCGCCTCGCCCCAGCGCAGGATGTTCACCGAGTTGGGGGCTTCAGGGCGGGTGCGCGACGAGACAGCGGTTCCGGCCTGGAGCACCCATAGGCGCCGCGCCAAACCGTGCTGTGCCAGCGTATAAGGCAGATGAATGTGCCCGCCCAGGACGAGATCGGCCCCGGCGGCCGCCCAGATCCGCAGGGCGGCAGAGTGGCCGCGCAGCAGGTTGGAGCGGTCCTCGGCCCGGGGCACGGCCGCTGGCTGGTGCACCACCACAACGCGCAACTGCTGCGGGCTGGCTGCGGTCAGCAGGTTGGCCACGCGATCGACCTGCACCGTGGACACCTCTCCATGCTTGTGCCGCCATGCGCGCGTGGTGTTGACGCCGATGACCAGAAGATCCTGCGACGAGTGCACGGGCTCGAGATCCGCCCCGAACGCCGTGGCGTAGCGTGCGTAGGGGCGTGTCAGCCGCGCCCAAAGGTCGAACAGCGCGATGTCGTGGTTGCCTGGCACGGCCAGGACCGGCGCCCCGAGTCGGTCGACGAAGGCCTTCGCCGCGCGAAACTGGGCGGGCCGGGCGCGCTGCGTGATGTCACCCGACAGTACCACTACATCCGGCCGCTGCTGAGCTGCCAGGGCGACCAGAGCCTCGACCACGCGCGGCTGTTCGGTGCCGAAATGCGTATCGGAGATATGCAGCAGGACACTCATGCCACAGCCTGTGGCGCATCTGCCGTGGCCGCTGCACCAGTAGCCTGGAGCAGATACAGGGGCTTATCCAGCACACGAAACTCGATCGGCGCGTGCATCTGCGTCACCTCGCCGTCGAACGCCACCACGACCTTTTTGCGTCCGGGTGCCAGAGTGGGTTTCACCACCATGTGGTGGAACTCGAAGCTTTCCACGCCGGCGGCTTCCCCCAGCCGGCCCATCGCCCCGTGCAGCATCAGCCCGAGCATCGACAGCGTGCCGATGGGCCGCAACATCAGCGCGGCCATGCTGCCGTCGCCGGGTGTGCCGGCGATGGTGTCTTCCGGGTCGGCGCCGAACTGTTGCAACTGCAACCGGTTGTTGCCGACGAACAGTGTCAAGGTCTGCACGTCGCGAACCGTGGAACCCATCTCGATGTGCAGGCGTAGCCGGCGCTGCGCGCGAAGCAGCGTGGCACAGGCTGCTACGAACGCCACCCAGCGGCTGCGGCCAAAGCGGGCTTTGTAGGCCTCGCGGTCCCGCAACAGTTCCGGGTAGACGCCGAGGCTGGCATTGACCAGGAAAACCCGGTCGTTGATTGCCCCCACCTGCACCGGCAGCGGCCGTGCATCCAGCAGCAGGCGCGCCGCAGCGGCCGGCTCGGAGGGGATGCCGTGCGTTCTGGCAAAGTAATTGAAGGTGCCATAGGGGATGACGCCCATGATGCAACCGGCGGCGTGCGCGGCTTGGGCCACCGTGTTGAGGCTGCCATCGCCGCCAACGGCGATCACCGCTGTACTGCGCGCCACCGCCGCCGCTGCGGCCTCGGTGGCCACCCCGAGCAATTCAGCAGGCTGGCAAGTCAATAGTTCGCCCTTTCGCCCATGCGCCGCGAGCGCAGACTCGATCACGGAACGCTTGGCATCGACGTCGAGGGCCCCGGCAGCGGCGTTGATCACGAACAGCAAGGTTGCCGCGGGATCGAGATGCGGGGCCGCCCGCGCCGGATGCTGCGCGCTGTCGCCTTCTATCGGCACAGGCTGGAAACCCTCAGTCATGCCGCAGCAGATCGCCAAAGACTGTGTGCTCGCCGTCCCGGCGATCCGCGCCCGGCGCGTCGTAAAGCACCAGCCAGCGTGGCTTGCCACCGGCAATCGCGGGCGGCAGGTCACAGATCGCCTCGGCGCGGTTGGTGCCATGCCCATGCGGCAGCGAAACCGACTCGGTCAGCGCCGTTTCGAAACGCACCAGTTCACGGTTGGCGCTAATCGTGGGTCGGGCGAGCGGCCATTTGAAGAGACGGATATCGCCGTTGAGCACCATCGTCGGACCGGCCAGGATGTAGAGATCATCGCCGGAAAAGTGCAGATCCCGGACACCCAGACCGTCAAGCTGCAGGAAGTGCTTGCGCAGCAACGTGCCACGGTCGTCCAGTGGTGCCAGGCGCAGCTGATCCCCGCGCGCCTCGATGGCGATCTCGAGCAGCGCCGACCAGCCGCGCAGCACCGGGCCGCGCAGGCCGAGCAGCAGCCGGTGTCCATCCACCGCCAGGCCTTCGATGTCGAAGCCGTTGTCCTTGCCCGGGATTGCCATGTAGGGCCCGAAGTGGGGGTCGTCGGCGAGCGCGCGAGTGAGCAGGTTCGCCTGCGCATCGCCCTTCAGCCGCAAGGCCCGCCGGCCGTCCTGCGCCTGGCGCACCAGACAGGGCTCGCCCTGGGCGTCGGGTTCGATCGGCAGACAGGCCAGCAGGCGACGGTTGCCGTCGAGCGCCACCTTCGCCAGCCGCCTGGCGTTGTAAGCATTGTCCCGGTCCGGCTTGGCGTTCTTGCGCTTGAGGCCATGCGAGCCGACCACCCAGAGGTAACCATCGGCCACCGCCATGCCTTCCAGGTCAGCCTCTTCCTCGGCTGCGCCGGGCAGGTCCAGCAGGTCGGCCAGCGGGAAGTCGCGCACGTCACCAAAACGCAAGGCCTCTCGCCCTACAACGTCGAGCCGGCGCAGGCGATCCACGCCACAGGCTTCGTCACCTGCCACCCAGAGCCAGTCACCGGTGAAGGCCGCGCCCGACAAGTTGTTTTGGACCAGGGAACCGGGAGCGAACTCCAGACGAACGGCGTTTGGGCTTCGGGTGTTGGGCATGGGTTGTGTTCTCCGAAAGATGCAGTTCCAGATAGTCTGCGGATTGCAGAGGACGCGAGCCGCAGCCTAGATTGTGGCTGTTTCCCCTAACCCAGCATCTGGCAAGCCTTCCCTTGATGGGTTCCTTTAGCGCCGGGTTCATTATGAAAAATGGGTGGCCTGAATTTGGGGCAAGAATCAGCGGCAGCAGCGGCTTGTCTATGCCGCGAACTTCAGAGCCGAAGCCGTTGTCTGTCTCGTCGAAGTCGTGGCAATGAACCCTTTTATATTCCCTCTATGGAGATTGATTCCGTGAACAAGACCATGTTGTTGACTGCGCTGATCATCGCGTTCCCGCTGGCTGGTTGCGAACAAGCCACCCAGCACGCCAGCGAACTTGCGAAAAAATCCGCTCAGGAGGCGATCGATAGCGCCAAGAAAACCGCGGAAGAAGCGCTTGGCCTGGAAGGTGGGGGCAGCAAGGACGAGGCTGGCAAGGAAGAGGAGGGCACGAAAGAGAAGGATTGATGCCTCGAATCCAATCCTGTCCCTTTCCCGCGAGGCGCCTGAGATTGGATCGGCTCGCTGCCCCCCGGGCTCAAGTTTGGCGAATGCCGCCGTTCGCGCGCAACCCATGCGCGGTCATTCCCGCGCTTTCCTGAACACGCCGCTGCGCGCGGTTTCACTGACTGCCACCACGGCGGGGTGGGTCAGGCGCCGTTCCGCTGAAATGGCGAAAAAGCGTTCGCGCATGTCCTCCGTCTGCCCCAGCAGGGCAACTCCGTGGCGCGCTTCGATTTCCAGCGCCATGGCCGCCGGCGCGGAAAAGACACCGGCGCCCGACTGACCGAAGGACTTCATCAGTGCCGAATCGTCGAATTCGGCGACCACGCGCGGCCGCAATCCACGACGCTCCAGCCAGCGCATGAGCGGGGCGCGCAGGGCGCTGTCTTCGCCGGGGATCAGCATGGGCGCGCCGTCGAGGCTGGCGGGAAAGTCCGTCCCCAGGCGCGCGGCGAGCTCGGGCGCGGCGAAGAAGGCCACGCCGCATTCACCCAGGAGGTGGCTGTGGCCCTTCACGTCCAGGCCCGGCGGCATGGGGCGGTCGGCCAGCACCATGTCCAGGCGGTGGATGGCGAGATCCGCCAGCAGCCGTTCCAGCCGGTCCTCGCGGCAGATCAGGCGGATCGGATCGGCCAGGCTCAGTACGGGCGCAAGCAATTGGTGGGCGATGGATTTCGGCACGACATCGGCGATGCCGACCCGGAATGGGATGGCGAGTTCTTCCGGACCGCCGCGCAGCAGCGCTTCCAGTTCCGCGCCGACCTGGAAAATCTCCTCGGCATAGGACAAGGCGAGCTTACCGGTTGCCGACAGTTCCATGCGACGCCCTTCGCGGTGAAACAAGGATGTTCCCAGTCGTTGCTCGAACTGGCTGAGCTGGCCGGAGAGGGTCTGCGGCGTGAGGTGCAGTCGCTCCGCCGCGCGGTTGACGCCACCGTATTTGGCGACGGCGAGAAAGTAATGCAGGTGCTTGAAGTTGAGCATGACGGTTCATCTCCATGTTCGAATTATTCGAATTAAACACAAATAATTAACTGTTTGCCTCGAATTAAAGCGGGCGTCCATACTGAGCCCGCCTTCACCCACCCAACAGGAGCACCCATGCAGATCACCATCCACACCCAAGGTTTCAGTCTGACGCCGGGCCTGCGCGCGCATGTCGAGAAGCGCCTGGCCTATGCCTTGGCGAATGGCGACGGCAGCATCCTGCGCATCACCGTGCGCCTGTCCGACGTCAACGGCCCGCGCGGCGGCGATGACAAGCGTTGCCTGATCGAAGCGCGCCTGAAGCACGCCCCGGCCGTGGTGAGCGAGGACGTGGAGGCCGACCTCTATGTGGCCATCGACCGCGCCGCCGAACGTGCCGGGCGCACGCTGGGGCGCCGCCTGGCGCGACAGCGGGCATTCGCGCCGGCCATGCCGGCGGCGCCGGAAGACGCGTTGCAGCCATGATCAACTTACTGGGCGCATTGAAGGCGGCGCGGCCGCGGGGAAGGATGTCATGAACAGGCTCGGTTTTTTTGCCCTGGCCGCACAGGCCGCGAACAGGGTGTTTCAGGTCCGGCGTCGCACGTGGGTTCTTCTCGGTGTAGCAATGCTGACCCTGTTCGGATTGCTGATCTGGGCCGCCGTTGCCCTGATCGGCTGGTTCTTCGGCCAGGCGCAAGGCTGGAGCGCGGCGGCCCCCGAGGCCGCGCGCGACGCCCTGGCCACGGTGGAGCGGCAGGTAGAACAGGTGATACCGGGGGCGCGGGAGAAAGTGGCCGAATACGTGCCCATCCTCAAGCCCGAGGATAGACCCCAGCGCGATGTTTCCGGCACCGACTTCGCGCCCGTGGCGCGTTATCCGGGCCTCGTCCGCACGTTCTGGCATCGCGAGGGCAGGCAGGTCAGCGTGCACTACGAGGGCCGGGCGGATTACGCGGCGGTGCTTGCCCATTACGACCAGGGCTTTGCCGCGCTGGGCTACACTCAGGAACTGCAATCCGCCACGCCCGAAGCCGAGACCCATGCCTGGGTCAAGGGTAAACAGCGCTATCTGGCGAAGATCGTCAGCGAACCCAAGGGCATGGTTTACGTCGATATCGAAACCACTTTGCAATGAGCGGGAGGGGCCCTGAATGGCACCGGACATGAATCACGCCATCTCCATCGGCGAGCCCTGGATGTGGGCCGCCTTCATCGCCTTCGTGTTGGTCATGCTGGCGCTCGACCTGTTCGTTCTAGGCGGCAGGAAAGCGCACAAGGTGAGCGTCAAGGAAGCCGCGCTGTGGTCGCTGGCCTGGTTCGGCCTGGCGCTCCTGTTCAACGTCGGCCTGTGGTGGCATCTCAACGGCACGGTCGGGCCGGAGATCGCCGACCGCAAGGCGCTGGAATTCTTTACCGGTTATCTGATCGAGAAGTCGCTGTCGGTCGACAACGTGTTCGTCTTCCTGCTGATCTTCACCGCCTTCCACGTCCCCGCCGAATACCAGCGCCGGGTGCTCCTCTATGGCGTGCTGGGCGCCATCGCCATGCGCACCATCATGATCCTGGCCGGAGCCTGGGTGGTGCGCGAGTATTCCTGGGTGCTCTACATCTTCGGCGCTTTCCTGGTCGTCACCGGCATACGCATGCTGGTCATGGCGGAGAAGACCCCCGATCTGGAACAGAACCCGGTGCTGAAATTCGCGCGTCGGCATCTGCGCATCACCGAGGACTATCACGCGGAGAAATTCACCGTGATGAAGGACGGCGTGCGCTATTTCACGCCGCTGTTCCTTGTGCTGATCCTGATCGAGGTCACCGACCTGGTGTTCGCGGTCGATTCGATCCCGGCCATCTTTGCCATCACCACCGACCCCTTCATCGTCTTCACCTCCAACATCTTCGCCATCATGGGCCTGCGCGCGCTGTACTTCCTGCTGGCCGACGTGGCGGACCGCTTCCATCTGCTGAAATACGGCCTGGCCATGGTGCTCACCTTCATCGGCACCAAGATGCTCATCATGCCCTGGTATCACGTGCCGGTGCAGGCTTCGCTGTCCGTTGTCGCGGTGCTGATCGGAGGCAGCGTGATCGCCAGCCTGATCGCCACGCGCAAACCCACCGCGTGAGGCAGTGCCGCCATGTTTTCCATCCACGGCGTCACCGGGCAGACCTTTCGCGGCAGCCTGGAGCACCTGATCCAGGTGCCCGGCGCGTTCGCCGCGCGGCATGCGCGCGGCATCCACCGGGAAGGCGACGAACTGGGCGCGGAATTCGAACTCGTTCGGCGCCGCGTTTCGGACGAACAGGACCACGACCCGCGCTATGCCCGCGCGGCGGCGGCCTATGCCAAGTCCCTGCATCCGGAAACGCACAGAGAGTCGGTGCGGCACGCCTATCAGGTCATGGGCCGCTCGGTGCTGACCCTGCGTGTCGAGGACACGGTGGAAGCCGCCTGGCACCGGCTTATGGCGCGCGGGGTGCGTCAGGCGCCGGTATTGGACCCCGCACGGGGCGTGGTGGGGATGGTCTCGGAACGCGAACTGCTGACCGTGCTCGACCTGGTGGGCAAAACCCCCACCGGCGGACTCGAACGACAGGTGCGCGAGGTGATGGCCAGCCCGGTGATTTGCGCCGACCCGGTTACCGACATCCGCCGCATCGCCCGCGTCCTCCTGGAAACCGGGCTCACCGCGCTGCCGGTGGTGGACGAGGCGGGCAGGCTGGCGGGCATCGTCTCGCGCGGCGACATCCTGCGCGCCGTTCTGTCCGATCCGCCGCTGAGCCTGTGGATATGAGTGATGCCAACCGTTCCGCTTGCCGCGCCGGCGAGAGTGACCGTCACCCCTATGCCGGCCAGCGCATCGCCCTGCTCACCCAGCACGGCAAGGAAGCCATCCTGGCGCCCGTGCTGGATGCCGCCCTGGGCTGCCGGGTGACGCGGGTGGAGGGCTTCGACACCGACACCCTGGGCACCTTCACGCGCGACATCCCGCGTGCCGGCAGCCAGATCGAGGCGGCCCGCGGGAAGGCGCGCATCGGCATGGAAATCTCCGGCCTGCCCCTGGGGCTGGCGAGCGAGGGTGCCTTCGGCGCCGACCCCTTCCTTGGCGCGCTGCCCTGGAACAGCGAACTGCTTTTGTTCGTCGATGACCTGCGCGGTATCGAGGTGACCGGCTGGGCGCAACAGGCCACACGCTTCGCTCACACG
Organism: bacterium; assembly: GCA_009772925.1. Taxonomy (GTDB): domain Bacteria; phylum Pseudomonadota; class Gammaproteobacteria; order Burkholderiales; family Thiobacillaceae; genus PFJX01. The sequence goes on along the minus strand of WOUQ01000022.1, from coordinate 13,032 downwards.
TTAACCGGAGATTGGCAGGCCACGCGCCGCTTCGCGGCGGAGGCGGGCTTTCCCGAACACCATCTTGTGGTGCGCCCGGCGCACCAGGACGATGCCCGCATCGAAAAGGGCATCGCCGACTGGGCGACGCTGGCCGCAGCCTTTTCGCGCGCGCAAGCGGCGGCGGACAACGGCTTGGTGTTCCTGGAGCATGACGCCCGCGCCCATGCTCACCCCACGCGCCGCGAGGCCATCCGCCTGGCGGCGGAAAACCTGCGCGACAAGCTCTTGTCTCTGTGCCCGGTCTGCGGCATGCCTGGTTACTGGCTGGTCGAACGCCTGCCGGGTCTGCCCTGCGCCGACTGCGGCGCGCCCACGCGCGAGACGTATGCCGAGGTCTGGGGCTGCCCAAAGTGCGCGTACCGCGAAGAGCGGATGATTCCGGGCGACGCCGACCCCGGACGCTGCGATGTATGCAATCCCTGAACGGAGTCCGGCGCGGCATGTCCGAGGCAAGGTCTGCAAATCCACCGACGGCATCTCGGTCCGACGGGTCTGTTTAGTTAACAAGGAGCCATGAATGAATCCCGAACAACAACGCGCCATTCTCACCCTGGCGCTGTTCGCCGCCTTTGCCGACGGCGAGAAACACGCCCGCGAACGCGAGGAAATCCGCCGCATCGCCGACGCCCTGGCTGCGGACGCGGGCGCGCCCGACCTGATGCGGCTCTACCAGGACGTGCTGCTCAAGCGCGCGAGCCTGGAACGCGCCGCCGCCACCCTCAGCGAGGCCGAGCATCGTCAGCTCGCCTATGAAATGGCGGTCTGCGTGTGCGAGGCCGACGGCCACACCAGCGAGGCCGAGCGCAGCTTCCTGGATGACCTCAAGGTTCGCCTGGGGCTGGATGCCACCCGCGTCGACGTCATCGAGGGCGAGGCCGACGCCATCGTCGAGCTATCCCAGGCTGCCGTGCCGGTTGCCGCCGCCACGCCGGGGCCGGTGGTCGCGGCGCAGCCGAATGTCAGCGAAGCCGAGCTGGACAAATCCATCCTCAACTACAGCCTGCTCAACGGCGCCCTGGAACTGCTGCCGCAATCCTGGGCCTCGATGGCCATCATCCCCTTGCAGATCAAGATGGTGTACGGCGTCGGCAAGGCCCACGGCGTCAGCCTCGACCAGGGCCACATCAAGGAATTCATCGCCGCGGCCGGCGTCGGGCTGACCTCGCAATACCTGGAACAGTTCGGCCGCAAGCTGCTCGGCGGCCTGCTCGGCAAGGCCGCCGGCAAGACCGTCGGCAAGGTCGGCAGCGCGGCTACCGGCATGGCGTTTTCCTTCGCCACCACCTACGCCCTCGGCCAGCTCGCCAAACGTTATTACGCCGGCGGACGCCGCATGGACACGGCGATGCTGCGCGACACCTTCCAGAACCTGCTCGGCCCCGCCAAGCAGATGCAGACCCACTATCTGCCGCAAATCCGGCAACAGGCCGAAACCCTCGACATGGGGCGGGTAATGGCCATGGTGCGCGGTGCGTGAGTGCGTCCTCCGGAAAGCCAAAGGAAGCCGAAATGAACGATTCCGAATCCGATGCCACCCCCAATGCCACTTCCAAATCCCACCTCGGCTTCCGTATCGCCGTGGGTGCGGTCGGACTGGCCCTCCTCGCGCTGTTCGTCATGTTGGGCAGCGTGACGATGAAGCAATCCGCCACCACGCAAGCGCTGGAAAGCCAGGAATCCCTGCGCGAGGAAGCTCAGTCGGCGCCCACACGGGAATAAGGCATGCTCTTCATGGCGCCCCCCGCCACCTCCCGTGCTGCCTGGAGTGGCTGGTTGGCGCTCGCCATCCTGCTGCCCTGGTCACTGGCCTTGCTCGTGCTGGTGGCGGGGGCGCGCTGGGTCTGTCCGGACGGGGTCTGCGCCGTCCCCGCCTTCGACCGCGCCGGCCTGGTCCTCGCCGGGGGCTGGCGCGATCCCGTCCTCGACACGGCCATGGCGGCCGTCACCTGGCTGGGTTCCCTGTTCGTCCTGCTGCCCCTGGCGGCCTGGGCGGCCTGGCGCCTCGCGCACACGGGCCGTTCCCGGCAGGCGGTTTTCCTGCTCGCGGCCCTGCTGGGCGCCAGCGCCCTGGCCCACGCGGCCAAGCTGTGGGTGGCGCGGCCGCGTCCGGACCTGTTCCCCGCCTTGGTCACCATGCCCGCCGACTTGTCCTACCCCAGCGCCCACAGCATGCAGGCGGCGGCCCTCGCCCTGGCCCTGCTGCTGGTCGCGCCCGCCGGCCGCGGACGCGCGCCGCTGGCGGTGATGCTGGCGGGGACGGTGGCGCTGGTGGCGGCGTCGCGCATTCATCTGCAGGTGCATTTTCCCAGCGACGTGTTTGCCGGGGTCCTCGTGGCGGCGGGCTGGGTGCTGGGGCTGCGGGCGCTTCTGCTGGGGCGGACAGCGGCTCGCCCCCGCTTCGGGGAGGCAACGTGAGGCACAAGTTTCTCGGCACCGGCGAGCCCGGCTATCATCCCCTGCGCAAGCTGCGCACCATCGGCGGGCCTGCGCTACGTAGTCATCTACGACTGCAGCGTGGCCTGGAAGCTGGTCTTCTCGACGCTGGTGCTGGGCTTCGAGGTGGGATCCATGTGGCACAACTGGAGATGACGTCATGAGCGTGTTGTGGTTCGTGCTCGGCCTGATCGCCCTGGTGGCGGGCGCCGAATTGCTGGTGCGGGGCGCCTCGCGCCTGGCCCTTTCCTTCGGCATCTCGCCCCTGGTGGTGGGCCTCACGGTGGTGGCCTTCGGCACCAGCGCGCCGGAAATGGCGGTATCGGTGCAGTCGGCCTGGTCCGGCCAGGTGGACATCGCCCTGGGCAACGTGGTGGGCAGCAACATCTTCAACGTCCTCGTCATCCTCGGCCTGTCGGCCCTCATCACGCCCCTGGTGGTGCACCAGCAGGTGATCCGCCAGGAAGTGCCGGTGATGATCGGCGTCTCCCTGCTGCTGTGGGCGCTCGCCGCCGACGGCGAAATCGCCCGCTGGGAGGGCGTCTTGCTGGCCGCGCTGGTAGTGGGCTACACGGTCCTGCTCATCCGCCAGAGCCGGCGCGAGACCGCCGCGGCCCAGGCGGAGGTGGACGCGGAGTATGCCGAGGCGTTCACCCCGGCCAGCGGGGCATGGCAGTCCCACTGGGGAGTACAGGCGCTGCTGATCCTCGCCGGCCTCGCGCTGCTGGTGCTGGGGGCGGGCTGGCTGGTGGAGGCGGCGGTGACTTTCGCACGCTACCTGGGGGTGAGCGAGATGGTCATCGGCCTTACCATCGTCGCCGCCGGCACTTCCCTGCCTGAGGTTGCCACCTCGGTCATGGCCGCCATCCGCGGCGAGCGCGACATCGCCGTGGGCAACGTGGTGGGCAGCAACATCTTCAACATCCTTGCTGTGCTCGGCATTTCCGCCAGCGTGGCGCCGGCGGGGCTGTCGGTGGCGCCGGCCATGCTCGCCTTCGACATTCCGATCATGGTGGCGGTGGCCGTGGCCTGCCTGCCGGTGTTTTTCACCGGCGCCCTGGTGGCGCGCTGGGAAGGCGCGCTGTTCATGCTGCTCTATACGGCCTACACGGTCTATCTCATTCTGCGCGCGGGCGCCCACGACGCCCTGACGGGCTACGGCGTCGCCCTGTCCGTGGCGCTACCCCTGGTGGGACTGACCCTCGCCATTCTGGCCTGGCGGCACTGGCAGGAGACGCGCGCGACCCCGGACGCTTGACGCGCCACGCCCGGCTCGGCCATGCTGCGGCCGCGTTCCCGCCCGCGACCACCGAAAGACGACGATGCGCCAGAACAAGTACACCCAGCAAGCCATCTCGGTCCTGGGACTGATCGAGTTCCTGGGCCTGATCATCATCACCATCGCCACGGTCGTGGCCGGCGCCATCGAGGTGAACGTCATGATCACCGCGCGCAACGTGACCCTGGCCGACCTGCTGCTGATGTTCCTCTACCTGGAAATCCTGGCCATGGTGGCGGTGTATTTCGAGTCCGGCAAACTGCCGGTGCAGTTTCCCATCTTCATCGCCATCGTCGCCCTGGCCCGCTACCTGGTGCTGGACCTGAAGAACCTGGACCACTGGGATATGCTCGGCGTCGCCACGTCCATCCTGCTGCTCACCGCGGCGGTGCTGGTGGTGCGCTACGGGCACGTGAAGCTGCCCTCCGGCGACAAGGAATAAGCGCGGAAACCGTCCTCAGCCCTGGTTGAGGACGCGCACCCGTTCCACCGCCTGGGCGAAGGGCAGCGGCCGCGCCAGCAGGAAACCCTGCTGCATGTCGCAGCCGAGCGCCTTCAGGAAATCCCGCTGCTCCGGCGTTTCCACGCCTTCCGCGAGGACGCGCAGGTTGAGGGAATGGCCCAGGGCGATGATGGCGCGGGTGATGGCGGCGTCCTCGGCGTCACCCGGCAGATCGCGGATGAACACCCGGTCGATCTTCAGGGTGGAGACCGGCAGCCGCTTGAGATAACCCAGGTTGGAATAGCCGCTGCCGAAGTCATCGATGGCCAGCCGCACCCCCAGGTCGGTGAGTTGGTAGAGCATGGCGATGCTCTCCTCGCCGCGGCGCATGGCGGAACTCTCGGTGATTTCCAGCTCCAGCAGGCCGGGGTCCAGGCCGGTGGAGGCAAGCACGCGGTGGATCCGCTCGACCGGCTCGCCGCGCTGCAATTCCAGCGGTGACAGGTTGACCGCCACGGTCAGGGCTTCGCCGCACAGCGCCTGGCATTGCAGGGCTTCGGTGCAGGCGGTGTGCAGCACCCACTCGCCAATCGGCAGGATCAGGCCGGTTTCCTCAGCCACCGGGATGAACTGGTCCGGCGGGATCAGGCCGATGTCCGGGTGGCGCCAGCGCAGCAGCGCCTCCATGGCGGTCACGCGGCCGCTCGCCAGATCCATCTGCGGCTGGTAGTGCAGCTCGAATTCGCCGCGCTCCAGCGCGCGGTGCAGGGCGGCTTCCAGGCTGAAGCGCTGGAAGGCGGCGACGGATTGCTCGCGGGTGTAGAACTGGTAGCCGTTGCGCCCGCCCTCCTTGGCCCGGTACATGGCGGTGTCGGCGTGCTTGATGAGGGTCTCGGCGTCGTCGCCGTCCTCCGGATGCAGGCTGATGCCGATGCTGGCCGAGAGGAAGATGTCGTGGCCGGAAACCTGATAGGGCTTGCTCAGCAGGCCCAGCAGATCGCGCGCCAGTTGGGCTGCCTGCTGTTCGCTGCTGATGTCCTCCATGAGCAGAACGAATTCGTCACTGCCCAGGCGGGACAGGGTGTCCTCCGCCCGCAGCCGCTGCTGGATGCGCCAGGTCACCGCCATCAGCAGTTCGTCGCCGGTCTGGCGTCCCAGCGTGTCGTTGACGTTCTTGAAGCGGTCCAGGTCGATGAACAACAAGGCGAAACGGCCGCCGGAACGGACCGCGCGGCGACTGGCGTGATTGATGCGGTCGAGCAGCAACAGCCGGTTGGGCAGGCCGGTCAGACCATCCTGGTAGGCCAGGCGTTTGAGTTCCTCTTCGGAACGCTTGATCGAGGAAATGTCCGAGAACACTCCGACGTAGTGGCTGACACGGTTGTGTTCGTCGAGCACCGCGCTGATCGTCAGCCACTCGGGATACACCGTCCCGGACTTGCGCTTGTTCCAGATTTCGCCGCTCCAGCTGCCGCGCTGGTTCAGTTCGTCCCACATGGCGCGGTAGAACTCGGCGTCGTGGCGGCCGGATCTCAGCATGCCGGGACTGCGTCCGACCACTTCCGCTTCGTCGTAGCCGGTGATGCTGGTAAAGGCCCGGTTGACGGCGATGATGCGCCCCAGCGCATCGGTGGTGAGCACGCCCTCGACCGTGCTCTCGAACACCGCCGCCGCCAGACGCAGCTTGTCCTCGCGTTCCCGATGCGCGGTCACGTCGGCGTGGGTGCCGATCATGCGCGTGGGCGTGCCGTCCGCGTGCCGGGCCATGACCTTGCCGCGCGCTAGGATCCAGCGCCAGCCGCCGTCCTTGCCGAGCATGCGCATCTCCGTCTCGTAGATCGCGCGCCCGCCATTCACATGCGCCTCCAGGGCGGCGAGCGTGCGCGGCAGGTCCTCCGGATGCACGCGCCGGCGCCATTCATCGAAATGCTCGCCGATCTCGTCGTCCGCGTAGCCCAGCATCGTCTTCCAGCCCGGCGAGAAATACACCTTGTCGGTGGCCATGTCCCAGTCCCACAGGCCCTGATCCAGGCCTTCCAGGGCAAAGCGCCAGCGTGTCTCGTCCTCGCGCGCGGCGGCCGCCGCGTCCTGATCCGGTGGCCAGGCTGTCCACTCCAGGCCGAAGCTGCGGATTTCCACCAGCGTCCCGGTGGCGTCGAACACGCCCAGGTCGTGCCAGACGATGCGGCGTTTGCCTGTCGGGGTTTCCACCCGCCATTCCCCGGCATGGCTGCGGTGATCGCCGCGCAAGCGGCCGAGCACCGCGAGGAAATGCCGCGCCGCCTCTTCGCGGAACTCCATCGGCAACGCATCCGGCAAACGTTCGCCGACAAGGGCGGTGTCGGCGGTCGCCAGGAGCTCGCGGCAGCGCCGGTTGGCGTAGTGCACCACCCCGTCCGGACGCCAGCACAGCACCATTTCCCGCAGGGAATCGAGCAGGTCGGCATCGGGGGAGGGGAAGCGGTTCATGGGGTTGGATTTTTCAGTGCCCAATGCTAACGGCGCCTATTGGGAGAACTTGAACTCGGGCTAAAATACTGTCACTATCAAGACAAGTAAATGTCATAACAGTCATGAATTGGAACCTGTTGATACTCTCCCTGCCCAGCGACAACGCCACGGCGCGCACGCGCATCTGGCGCGCGCTGAAAGCCCTGGGCTGCGCCGCCCTGCGCGATGGCGCCTGGCTGTTACCGCATCGGCCGGGCCTGGACACGCAGCTGCGACAGCAGGCGGAGGAGGCGCGCGCCGGCGGCGGCAGCGCCTGGCTGTTGCGTCTCGCCGGTCAGGACGAACTGGAAGCGGAACTGGCCGGCCTGTTCGACCGCGGCCCGGAGTACGCCGGGATCGACCACGCCCTGGATGAGCTGGCGGATGCCGACGCCGAGCCCGCCGCCCAGGACAAGCGCCTGCGCGGCCTGCGCCGGCAATTCGAACAGTTGTCCGCCGTCGATTACTTTCCGGGGCCCACGCGGGCGGCCTGCGCGGCGCGTCTTGAGCGGGTCGCCGCCCTGGTGCGGGGGCGACGCCAGGCGGGCGAGCCGAGCGCGGCGCGCGGCGTGATTCGCCGTCTCGAAGCGGCGGCCTACCGGGCGCGTCTCTGGGCCACCCGCCGCGATCTATGGGTGGACCGCCTGGCCTCGGCCTGGCTGATCCGCCGTTTCATCGACCCGGATGCGCGCTTTCTCTGGCTGGCGCATCCCGCCGACTGCCCGTCGGAGGCGCTCGGCTTCGATTTCGACGGCGCCGCATTCACCCACGTTGGCGAGCGGGTCAGCTTCGAGACCCTGCTGGCCAGCTTCGGCCTGGAGCACGACGCGGCGCTCGCGCGCATCGCCGCCATCGTGCACAGCCTCGACGTGGGCGGCGCCGCGCCCGAGGCGGCGGGCTTTGAGGCCTTGCTGAAAGGTCTCAAGGCGCGCATCGACGACGACGATCAACTGCTGGAAGAGGGTGGCCGCCTGCTGGACGACCTGCATCGGGCATTCAAGGACACCAATGGAGCATGAAATGAACGACACCACACCCACGCAACGCCCCGCTCACCCCTCCTTCGGCGAGGCTTTCCTGTACTGGCTGAAGCTGGGTTTCATCAGCTTCGGCGGCCCCGCCGGGCAGATATCCATCATGCACCAGGAGTTGGTGGAGAAGCGCCGCTGGATCAGCGAACGCCGCTTCCTGCACGCCCTCAACTACTGCATGGTGTTGCCGGGTCCGGAGGCCCAGCAGCTCGCCATCTACATCGGCTGGCTGCTGCACCGCACCTGGGGCGGTATCGTCGCGGGAACGCTGTTCGTGCTGCCCTCGCTGTTCATCCTCTCGGCCCTGACCTATGTATATATGGCGTTCGGCGACGTCACCTTCGTGCAGGGCGTGTTCAACGGCATCAAGCCGGCGGTGGTGGCCATCGTCGTCTTCGCCGCCTGGCGCATCGGCTCCCGCGCCTTGAAAAACAACCTGCTGTGGGCGCTGGCCGCGCTGTCCTTCATCGCCATCTTCGCCCTGAAGGTGCCCTTCCCCTACATCGTCATCGGCGCCGGTATCCTGGGCTTCATCGGCGGCAAGCTCTGGCCGGACAAGTTCCGCGTGGGCGGCGGCCACGGCGCCTCCGACAAGAACTTCGGCCCTGCACTGATCGACGACGACACCCCGCCCCCGTCCCATGCCCGCTTCCACTGGCCGTATCTGGCCATTCTGGTGCTGGTGGCGCTGGCGATCTGGGGCGCGGCCATGCTGAGCCTGAGCCATCCGGTGCTGAAGGACATGGGCGAGTTCTTCACCAAGGCCGCCCTGGTCACCTTCGGCGGCGCCTATGCCGTGCTGCCCTATGTCTACCAGGGCGGCGTCGAGACCTACGGCTGGCTCACCGGCACGCAGATGATCGACGGACTCGCCCTGGGCGAGACCACGCCGGGGCCACTGATCATGGTGGTGGCCTTCGTCGGCTTCGTCGGCGCCTGGACCAAGGAGATCTTCGGTCCCGACACCCTGTTGCTGGCCGGTTTCGCCGGCGCCTCGGTGGCCACCTTCTTCACCTTCCTGCCCAGCTTCATCTTCATCCTGGCCGGCGCGCCACTGGTCGAATCCACGCACGGCGACCTGAAGTTCACCGCCCCGCTCACCGGCATCACCGCCGCCGTGGTCGGCGTGGTGCTCAACCTGGCCCTGTTCTTCGGCTGGCACGTGATCTGGCCGCGCGCCACCGAGGCCGCTCCCTTCTCCGGCGGCTTCGAGTGGTTCTACGCCCTGATGTCGGTCGCCGCCTTCATCGCCCTGTGGAAGTACAAGCAGGACATCATGAAGGTCATCGGCGCCTGCGCTGCCATCGGCCTCGTTTATACCTTCACCCTTGGAGCCTGAGCATGGACCGCACCATCTCTCCCGCCACCCTGCAATCCGAGTTCGCCGGCAAGTACATCCTCGACGTGCGTCGCGTCGATGACCTTGCGGGCTCCAGCGAGCAACTGGCGGGCGCCAACTGGAAAGACCCCACCCGGATCGGCGAGTGGGCCGACAGCCTGCCGAAGGATCAGGACATCGTCCTCTACTGCGTGCGGGGCGGCGGCGTCTCCAACAGCGTGGTGGACGCCCTCCAGGCCAAGGGGCTGCAGGCCCGCTTCATCGAGGGTGGCATCGAAGGCTGGAAGGCGGCCGGCGGCGCGGTGACGGCGAAGTAAGTCCATCGCTCGTATCATTTGCCGATGTTGCACCCGACCACCAGGAGACCGAGATGAGTAATGCCGAGCACTGGGAAAACGTCTATCGCAGCAAATCGATCGACCGGGTGAGCTGGTACCAGGCCCAGGCTGATCTGTCACTCGCCCTCATCCGCCAAACCGGCCTGGCGCCGGGCGCGGCGCGCATCATCGACGTCGGAGCCGGCGCCTCGGTGCTGGCCGACAACCTGATCGAGGCTGGTTACCGCCATCTCACCGTCCTCGACATCGCCGCGCCGGCCCTGGCGGTAAGCAAGGCGCGGCTGGGCGAACGGGCCGGCCTGGTGGATTGGAAGGTTGGCGACGTGACCGCCGTCGATCTGCCGGCATCCGGCTTCGACATCTGGCACGACCGCGCGGTGTTCCATTTCCTCACCCGCGAAGAGGATCGCCGCCGCTATGTGGCCCAGGTCTGGCGTGCGGTGCGTCCGGGTGGATTCGTCATCGTCGCCACCTTCGGCCCCAACGGGCCCACGCAATGCTCCAACCTCGACGTCTGCCGCTATGCGCCGGAAGCCCTGCACGGCGAGTTCGGCACCGGTTACGAGCTGGTCTCGCACCGTACCGAGCTGCATGCCACCCCGGCGGGCAAGGAACAGGAATTCGTCTATTGTTTTTGCCGGCGCAAGGCCTGATCCGGGCGACGCCGGCACCCCAAGGAGTACGTGCAATGAAATGGGTGACCCGCGAACGCCCCAAGATCGACCGCATCGCCTGCCCCTGGCTGGTCGCCCGCTTCATCGATCCGGCCCCGGAGTTCCTCTACGTGCCGGGCGGCGATGTGCTCAAGGTGGCGGCGGAAACCGGCGCCACGCCCTATGACGTCCCCGGCGTGGACTACGGCCACCACGGCGACCAGTGCAGCTTCGACGCCTTCATCGAGCGCCATAAGCTCACCGACCCCGCCCTGCACAAGCTGGCCCTGATCGTGCGCGGCGCGGATTGCGACGCCCCCCACTTGGCGAAAGAGGCGGCGGGCCTGCTGGCCATCTCCAGGGGACTGTCGCTCAACTTCGAGGACGACCACGAGATGCTCGGACATGGCATGGTCCTCTACGACGCGCTCTACGCCTGGTGCGCCGACACCCCCTTGAAGCAATTGGGTCGGCTGTTGGGCATGAAATGATCCTGCCGGATGGCGTCGCCCCCGAGGCCCGCCCGCTGCTGATCGCCCGCGCCCTGCGGGCCTTCGTCGACGGTTTCATCTGCGTCCTGCTGCCCGCCTACCTGCTGGCGCTGGGTTTGGGCGCGTTCGAGGTGGGCGTGCTCAGCGCCACCACCCTGCTGGGTTCCGCCCTTCTCACCCTATTGCTGGGCACCCATGGCCACCGCATCCATCACCGCCCCCTGCTGTTGGGAGCGGCCCTGCTCATGACCGCCACCGGCCTGGCGTTCGCCGGGCTGTCCTCGTTCTGGCCGCTGCTGCTGGTGGCCTTCGTCGGCACGCTGAACCCCAGCTCCGGCGACGTCAGCGTGTTCCTGCCGCTGGAGCACGCGCGCCTGGCGGAGGCGGCCAAGGGCGATGCCCGCACCCGCCTGTTCGCTCGCTACACCCTTGCAGGGGCGCTGTTCGCGGCGTTCGGCGCCCTGGCGACGGGCCTGCCTGATGTGCTGGTGGACCGGGGCTGGGCCAGGCTCGATGCCCTGCGCGTCATGTTCCTGATCTACGCCATCACGGGCGGGGTGGTGTGGCTGCTGTATCGGCGCCTGCCCGAGCCACCGCCGTATAAGCAGCCGGCACCACCCGCGCCGCTGGGGGCCTCGCGCGGCGTCGTCATCCGCCTCGCGGCGCTGTTCTCCATTGACGCCTTCGCCGGCGGGCTGGTTCTGAACGCGCTGCTGGCCCTATGGCTGTTCCAGCGCTTCGAGCTCTCGCTCGCCGCCGCCGGGCTTTTCTTCTTCTGGGCCGGGCTGCTCGCCGCCTTCTCGCAGCTGGCGGCGCCGTGGGTGGCGCGGCGCATCGGCCTGGTACGCACCATGGTGTTCACCCACGTCCCGGCCAACATCTTCCTGATCCTTGCGGCGCTGGCGCCGAGCCTGCCCTGGGCGCTGGCCTTCCTGCTGCTGCGCGCCCTGCTCTCGCAGATGGACGTGCCCACGCGCTCGGCCCTGGTCATGGCGCTGGTGACGCCGCCGGAACGCGCCGCGGCGGCGAGCTTCACCGCAGTGCCCCGCAGCCTCGCCGCAGCATTGAGCCCCACGCTGGGCGGCGCGCTGCTCGCTTCGGGCTGGCTGGCCGCGCCGCTGGTGGCGGGCGGGGTGCTGAAGATCGCCTACGACCTGGCCCTACTGGCGTCCTTCCGCGACACGCCGGAATCAGCGACCCGGTAGCCGGGCCGCAAGCTCCAACATAACGACCAGGGACAGGCGAAGCGCTGGATTACGGGCCGCCGCTTCGCTCTGCCCGGAATGGCGGTCGATGCGGACCTTCCTCATGTGCCCCATCGGTTGCGCTCCATCTGACGTTTCAACTCGCTGTCCTCTTCCTCGAATGTGGCTTCCACGTCGCTGGGGTGACAGTCCTCGGCGCGCTCCTCGCGTTGCGGGGTGGGCGGCGTCGTCGGCTGCGGGCCGCTGCCATTCCAGGTAAACGGGTTCTTGAAGACGGGCAGATCGGGTAGGCAATCGTAGCGGTAGGACGGCGGCCACCCCGTCTCGTAGGGCAGGAACGAAATGGTCTTCTCGAATACCAGGGGCTTGCCGGTGGGCGTCGGCGGCAGGGGGGGCATGGCCTGGATGGCCTTTCTCGCCAGTTCCGAGGCCTTCTCCGAAGTGGACCAGAGTTCCTCCGCCTGGGCCAGTCTGCCGTCCGGATGGATGGTGATGCGGAAGCGGACCTGGCCCTGGTCCGGGCCTTCCACTGCCGTACCCATCATGCTGCGCACCTGCTGACCCCAGGCGTTGCGGTATCGCTTGCTGTTCTTGAGGGTATAGGAGGCGGCCAGTTGCCATTCCTCGGCGGAAGGGGCGGGTGGGGCCGCCAGGGACGCGGGCGTCCTGGGTACATCGGCCGGCGGTGGCTCGAGCTGGGGTTCGTCCCGGGGTGGCGGGGGTTCGCGCCGGGGTTTCTCGGTCACCTCCGGTGGCGGGGGCGGCAGCTCGATCAGCTCGGCGTCGAGGATGAGTTTTTCCGGGCGGGGCGGCGGACTGGATTGATCGCCGGGCATCAACCCTGCACCGGCCCAGAGGCCCAGCAAGCCGATGAGCACCGCGCCGGGCAGGGTGATGGGCAGGCGTCTCCACGGGCTGTCCAGGCGCCAGTCGAAACCGGCCGCATGGCCCTTACTGGCCATGCTGGACGGCGATGAGAAAATGCTTCGCGCCCGCCTCCCGGGCCTTGATCATGGCCTGGACGATGACGCCGTTGGTGGCTGAGTTGTCGGCGGCGATGATCACGCTGGGGTCGGAAGGGTTGAGCAGCGTCTTCAGGGTGGGGGCCAGGGTATCCAGGGTGACCGGCGCCTTGTCCAGGAACAGCCGGCCCTCCGGGGTCACCGTCAGGGTCACCGGCGGTTTCTTTTGGCTCAGTTCGCGTTAAGTAGTGACGGGCTCATGCTATGAGCCTATGGGGGTGGATAGTGGCCTCATTGCAATGGTCGGGAGACCGAGATGAGGCAACG
>WOUQ01000021.1 GCA_009772925.1 bacterium | reverse complement strand
CTGATCGCCCCCATCGCCATGGAAGAAGGTCTGCGCTTCGCCATCCGTGAAGGCGGCCGTACCGTCGGCGCCGGCGTGGTGGCGAAGATTATCGAGTAAAGCTTGATTCAACTCCGGAAAGGCGGGTAAAATCCCGCCTTTTCCTGTTTCGGGAAACGCAATGCAAAGCCAGAAAATCCGTATCCGGCTCAAGGCCTACGATTACAAGCTGATCGACCAGTCGGCCATGGAGATCGTCGACACCGCCAAGCGCACCGGCGCCGTGGTCAAGGGTCCCGTCCCCCTGCCGACCGCCATCGAGCGCTTCGATATCCTGCGCTCGCCGCATGTGAACAAGTCCTCCCGCGATCAGTTGGAGATTCGCACCCACAAGCGCCTGATGGACATCATCGATCCTACCGACAAGACGGTGGATGCCTTGATGAAGCTGGATCTGCCCGCCGGGGTCGACGTCGAGATCAAGTTGCAGTAAGCGGTAAGCAATACAGGCCCTGGGGGCGGCCCAAGTCCCCGAATTTGAACCTGCCGGCCAATTGCAGTCGGCGCCTTAAGAAGGAAACTAGAAGATGAGTCTAGGCCTTGTCGGTCGGAAGATCGGCATGACCCGCATTTTCGCCGAGGATGGCGCTTCCATCCCGGTGACCGTGCTGGACGTGTCGAACAACCGCGTCAGTCAAGTCAAGACGACCGCCACGGACGGCTATACCGCCCTCCAGGTCGCCTATGGCAAGCGCAAACCCAGTCGCGTCAGCAAGCCCGAGACCGGTCATTACGCCAAGGCGGGCGTCGAAGCCGCCATCGGCATGACCGAGTTCCGTGTCGGCGAGGACGTGCTGGCCCAATATCAGCCCGGCGTCGCGGTGAGCGTGGAAATTTTCCAGGCGGGCCAGATGGTCGATGTGTCCGGGGTTACCCAGGGCAAGGGTTTCGCCGGCACCATCAAGCGGCACAACTTCAGCTCGCAGCGCGCGTCGCACGGCAACTCCCGCTCCCATAACGTGCCCGGCTCCATCGGCCAGGCCCAGGACCCTGGCCGCATCTTTCCCGGCAAGCGCATGTCCGGTCACTATGGCGCGGTCAACCGCACCGTGCAGAACCTGGAAGTGGTGCGCGTGGATGCCGAGCGTCAGCTGCTCCTGATCAAGGGTGCCGTGCCCGGCGCCAAGGGTGGCGATGTCGTCGTGCTGCCTGCCGTGAAAGGAGGTGCCTGATGGACCTCAAGCTCATCAATGATCAAGGCCAGGACGCGGGCGCCGTGAGCGCGGCCGACAGCCTGTTCGGCCGTGAATACAACGAAGCGCTGGTGCACCAGGTGGTGACCGCCTACATGGCCAATGGACGGCAAGGCGATCGCGCCCAGCTGACGCGGGCCGAGGTGCGCCACAGCACGAAGAAGCCCTTCCGTCAGAAAGGTACCGGCCGCGCCCGCGCCGGCATGACTTCCTCGCCCTTGTGGCGTGGCGGCGGCCGCGCCTTCCCGAACAAGCCGGACGAGAACTTCGCGCAGAAGGTCAACCGCAAGATGTACCGCGCCGGCATTGCCTCCATTCTTTCGCGTCTGGCGGCCGATGGTCGTCTTTCCGTGGTGGAAAGCCTGGGCGTCGACGCCCCCAAGACCAGGATCCTGGCCGGCAAGCTGAAGAGCATGGGCATGACCGATCGGGTGTTGATCATTTCCCCGGTGGTGGACGACAACCTCTGGCTGTCCGCCCGCAACATGCACAACGTCCTGGTGCTCGAGCCCCAGCAGGCCGATCCTGTCAGCCTGATCCGTTTCGACCGCGTCCTCATGACCCGCGACGCCGTCAAGTCCTTCGAGGAGATGTACGCATGAACGCCACGCCGATGAAAGAGGAGCGCCTGCTCCAGGTCATTCTGGCGCCGATCATCTCCGAAAAGGCGACCATGCTGGCCGACAAGCGCGAGCAGGTCATCTTCCGTGTCGCCACCGACGCCACCAAGCCCGAGATCAAGGCCGCCGTGGAGCTGCTCTTCAAGGTCCAGGTCAAGGATGTGAAGGTGGCCAACGTGAAGGGCAAGAACAAGCGATTCGGCCGTTTCACCGGCCGCCGTTCCGACTGGAAGAAGGCCTTCGTCTGCCTGAAGCCGGGCCAGGAACTCAACTTCGCGGCAGGAGAATAAGCCATGCTGGTCAAAGTCAAACCGACCTCCGCCGGCCGTCGCGCCGTCGTCAAGGTGGTCACGCCGGGCCTGCACAAGGGCAAGCCCGAAGCGACCCTGGTGGAGAAGCAGAACCGCAAGGCCGGGCGCAACAACAACGGTCACATCACCACCCGGCACAAGGGCGGTGGCCACAAGCAGCACTACCGGATCATCGACTTCAGGCGCAACAAGGACGGTATCGCCGCCCGCGTCGAGCGCATCGAGTACGACCCCAACCGTAGCGCGCACATCGCGCTGCTCTGCTACGCCGACGGCGAGCGCCGCTACATCATCGCGCCCCGTGGCGTCGAGGTGGGCGCCACCCTGATGAATGGCGCCGAGGCGCCCATCAAGCCGGGCAACTGTCTGCCGCTGCGCAACATCCCGGTCGGTTCCACCGTGCACTGCGTCGAGATGATGCCCAACAAGGGCGCGCAGATCGCCCGCTCCGCCGGCGCTTCCGTGCAGCTGCTGGCGCGCGAGGGCAGCTACGCGCAGTTGCGGCTGCGCTCCGGCGAAATCCGCAAGGTGCATATCGACTGTCGCGCCACCCTGGGCGAAGTCGGTAACGAAGAGCACAGCCTGCGTTCCATCGGCAAGGCCGGCGCCAACCGCTGGCGCGGCATCCGACCGACGGTGCGCGGCACGGCGATGAACCCCATCGACCACCCGCATGGCGGTGGCGAGGGCCGCACCGGCGAGGGGCGCGTGCCCGTGTCTCCCTGGGGTCAGCCCACCAAGGGTTATCGCACCCGCAACAACAAGCGGACCGACGGCATGATCGTGCGCCGCCGTCACAAAGCGTAAGAGGTGAGTGGATATGGCTCGTTCCGTTAAAAAAGGCCCCTTCGTTGACGGGCATCTGATGAAAAAGGTGATGGCCGCCCTGGCCACCGGCGACAAGAAGCCGGTGAAGACCTGGTCCCGCCGCTCCACCATCCTGCCCGATTTCATCGGGCTGACGCTGGCCGTGCACAACGGCAAGCAGCACATCCCCGTGTTCGTCACGGAAAACATGGTTGGCCACAAGCTCGGCGAATTTTCGCTGACCCGCACCTTCAAGGGTCACGCCGCCGACAAGAAGGCCAAGAAGAAATAAGGAGCACAGCGATGCAAGTTTCTGCCATTTTGCGCGGTACGCGGCTGTCCTCCCAGAAGGCCCGCCTGGTCGCCGACCTGGTGCGCGGCAAGCCCGTGGACCAGGCCCTCAACATCCTCGCCTTCTCCCCCCAGAAGGCCGCCTTCACCATCAAGAAGGTGCTGGAGTCCGCCATCGCCAATGCCGAGCACAACGAGGGCGCGGACATCGACGAGCTGAAGGTGAAGACCATTTACGTCGACCAGGGCGCCACCCTGAAGCGCTTCACCGCGCGCGCCAAGGGCCGCGGCAACCGCATTAGCAAACCCACCTGTCACATTACCGTGACGGTTGGCGACTGAAGGAAGGCACATGGGACAGAAGATTCATCCGACCGGCTTCCGGCTCAGCGTCAACAAGGGCTGGACGTCGAAGTGGTTCGCCAATAGCAAGGGCTTCGCCACGACCCTGAACGAGGACATCAAGGTTCGCCAGTTCCTGAAGAAGAAACTGGCGCACGCCTCCATCAGCAAAATCATCATCGAGCGTCCGGCGAAGAACGCGCGCATCACGCTGTTCTCCAGCCGTCCCGGTGTGGTCATCGGCAAGAAGGGCGAGGACATCGAGTCCCTGCGCAAGCAGTTGAACGCCCTCATGTCGGTGCCGGTCACGCTCAACATCGAGGAAGTGCGCAAGCCCGAGACCGACGCCCAGTTGATTGCCGACTCCATCGCCAACCAGCTGGAGAAGCGCATCATGTTCCGCCGCGCCATGAAGCGCGCCATGCAGAACGCCATGCGTTTCGGCGCACAGGGCATCAAGGTGATGTCCGCCGGCCGGCTGAACGGCGCGGAAATCGCCCGTACCGAGTGGTACCGCGAAGGCCGCGTGCCCCTGCATACGCTGCGCGCCGACATCGATTACGCCACCTCCGAGGCCAATACCACCTACGGTGTCATCGGCATCAAGGTGTGGGTCTACAAGGGCGAAAGCCTGGCGCGTGGCGACAAGCCCGTGGCAGCGCCCGAGCCCGAGCGCCGGCCCCGTCGTCCGTCCGCGCCGCGCGCCGGAAAGGAGTAACCGTCATGCTGCAACCCAATCGCAGAAAGTACCGCAAGGAACAGAAGGGCCGGAATACCGGTCTGGCCACGCGTGGCGCCAAGGTCAGCTTCGGCGAGTTCGGCCTCAAGGCCATCGCCCGCGGCCGCATCACCGCCCGTCAGATCGAGGCCGCCCGTCGCGCCATGACCCGTCACATCAAACGGGGTGGCCGTATCTGGATCCGCATCTTCCCGGACAAGCCGATTTCCCAGAAGCCTGCCGAGGTCCGCATGGGTAACGGCAAGGGTAATCCGGAGTACTGGGTCGCCGAGATCCAGCCCGGCAAGGTGCTGTACGAGATGGAAGGGGTGACCGAGGAGATCGCGCGCGAGGCCTTCCGCCTGGCCGCCGCCAAGTTGCCCATCGCCACCACGTTTGTTTCCCGTCACTTTGGGGTGTGAGATGAAAGCCAGTGAACTGAAGACCAAGGGCGCTGACGAGCTGAAGAAGGAACTCAAGGAGTTGCTGCGTGCCCAGTTCAGCCTGCGCATGCAGCTTTCCACCCAACAGACCAACAAGACCCACGAGATTCGCAAGGTCCGCCGTGACATCGCCCGCGTGCGCACCGTCATGGCCACCGCGAAGCTCAAGGCCGGCAACTGACGAGTCCACCATGAGCGAACAGCAATCCGAAAAAAACATCCGCGCCCTCACCGGCACGGTGGTCAGCGACAAGATGAACAAGACCGTGACGGTCCTGGTCGAGCGCAAGGTCAAGCACCCGCTCTACGGCAAGATCATCCGTCTGTCCAAGAAGTATCACGCGCACGACGAGAACAACGAGTTCCACCCCGGTGACGTGGTGGTGATCGAGGAGTGCCGCCCGCTGTCCAGGACCAAAACCTGGAAGGTGGCTCGCCTGGTCGAAAAGGCGCGCTTCGTCTGATAGTTGTTGCATTCAGTTGAAGCAGACGGCATAATCGTCAGCTTTTCAGCGCCCGACCTTGCGTTGGGCCTATTTTGAACGGCGCGTCAGCGATGGCGCGCTCAACCCGAACGGGATCCAAAACTGCCGGCCTCAGGGCGGGCAAGTTGGAGAGAGAACATGATCCAGATGCAATCCATGTTGGACGTGGCCGACAACACCGGCGCTCGCACAGTCATGTGCATCAAGGTGTTGGGTGGCTCGAAGCGCCGCTACGCCGGCGTCGGCGACATCATCAAGGTGAGTATCAAGGACGCGGCTCCGCGTGGCCGCGTCAAGAAGGGTGATATCTACAACGCCGTGGTGGTGCGCACCGCCAAGGGCGTGCGTCGCCCCGACGGCTCCCTGATCCGCTTTGACAAGAACGCGGCCGTGCTGCTCAACAACAAGCTCGAGCCCATCGGTACCCGTATCTTCGGGCCCGTCACCCGCGAACTGCGCACGGAACGATTCATGAAGATCGTCTCGCTGGCGCCCGAAGTACTGTAAGGAGTTCATCATGCGCAAGATTCGCAAGGGTGACGAGGTCATCGTGACGACCGGCAAGGACAAGGGCAAGCGCGGCACCGTGCTGCGCGTGCTGGAGGGGGCTCTGGTGGTGGAAGGCGTGAACCGCGTGCGCAAGGCGGTGAAGCCCAATCCCATGCGCGGCACCACCGGCGGCTTCATGGACAAGGACATGCCCATCGACATCTCCAACGTGGCGTTATTCAACCCCGCCACCAGCAAGGGAGATCGCGTGGGCATAAAAACGTTGGAGGACGGGCGCATGGTGCGCTTCTTCAAGTCCAACGGCGAAGTAGTGGATGCGTGAGGAAGCGACCATGGCGCGTATGCATGATTTCTACAAGGACACGGTGGCCAAGCAATTGACCGACCGATTCGGCTACAAGTCTCCGATGGAGGTGCCCCGCATCACCAAGATCACCCTGAACATGGGGGTGGGAGAGGCCGTCGGCGACAAGAAGGTGATGGAACACGCCGTTGGCGACATGACCAAGATCGCTGGCCAGAAACCGGTGGTAACCCTGTCGCGCAAGTCCATCGCCACTTTCAAGATCCGTGACGGTTACCCCGTCGGCTGCATGGTGACCCTGCGCCGGGATCAGATGTACGAGTTCCTGGACCGTCTGGTCACCGTCGCCATTCCCCGCATCCGCGACTTCCGCGGCATCGGCGGCAAGGGCTTCGACGGTCGCGGCAACTACAGCATGGGCGTGAAGGAGCAGATCATCTTCCCGGAGATCGAGTACGAGAAGATCGACGTCCTGCGCGGCATGAACATCACCATCACCACGACCGCCAAGACCGACGAAGAGGCCAAGGCCCTTCTGGCGGCGTTCAAGTTCCCTTTCAAGAATTGAGGTTGCGATGGCCAAGCTCGCACTGATCAACCGTGAAGACAAGCGCCGCAAGATGGTGAAGAAGTATGCCGCCAAGCGCGCCGAACTCAAGGCGATCATCCAGGACGTGAAGCGTGATGACGACGAGCGCATGGATGCCCGCCTGAAGCTGCAATCCCTGCCGCGCAACGCCAGTGAAAGCCGGCTGCGCAACCGTTGCCAGCTCACCGGCCGCCCCCGCGGTGTGTTCCGCAAGTTCGGCCTGTGCCGCAACATGATTCGCGAGATCGCCATGAAGGGCGAGATTCCGGGCGTGGTCAAGGCCAGCTGGTAAGGGAGATAAAAGATGAGCATGAGTGATCCCATCGCCGATATGCTGACCCGCATTCGCAACGCCCAGATGACCGAGAAGGTGTCCGTGCGCATGCCTTCCTCCAAGCTGAAGAAGGCCATCGCCCAGGTGCTGCAGGACGAGGGCTATATCGACGGCTTCGTCGTTCGCGACAATTCCGGATTGCCCGAGATGGAGGTCGCGCTGAAGTACTATGCCGGCCGCCCCGTCATCGAGAAGATCGAGCGCATCAGCAAACCCGGCCTCCGGATTTACAAGGGCCGCGACGACCTGCCCCGCGTCATGAACGGGCTGGGCGTCGCCATCGTATCCACTTCGCGCGGTGTGATGACCGACCGCAAGGCCCGTTCCCTGGGCGTCGGCGGCGAAGTCCTGTGCGTCGTGGCGTGAGGTAAGACATGTCCCGCGTTGCCAAGAACCCCATTTCCGTGCCCGCCGGTGTCGAGGTCAAGCTCGATGCCGCCGCGGTTACCATCAAGGGCCCCATGGGCACCCTCAGTCATGCGCTAACCGGTCTGGTGAAGGTCACCCTGGACAACAATGTCCTGCAGGTGGCCGCCAACGGCGAGTCCCGCGCATCCCATGCCATGTCCGGCACCACACGCGCCTTGCTGGCCAACATGGTGCTGGGCGTGTCCAAGGGCTTCGAGAAGAAGCTGAACCTGGTGGGCGTGGGCTATCGCGCCCAGGCTCAGGGCAACAAGCTGAACCTCACCCTGGGTTTCTCTCACCCTGTTGAGCATCTCATGCCCGAAGGCATCAAGGTGGAGACCCCCACCCAGACCGAGATCCTGATCAAGGGCATGGACAAGCAGAAGGTCGGTCAGGTGGCCGCCGACGTGCGCGCCTACCGCAAACCCGAACCCTACAAGGGCAAGGGCGTGCGTTATGCCGACGAGGTCGTGGTCATCAAAGAGACAAAGAAGAAATAACCTGGAGCGAATGCAATGGACAAGAAAATCCGGCGACTGCGCAGGGCGCGCAAAACCCGCGCCAAAATCGCGGAGCTTGGCGCGATCCGTCTGTGCGTGCATCGCAGCAATACTCACATTTACGCGCAACTCATCGATGCCAGCGGCGGCGTGGTGCTGACCTCTGCCTCGACCATCGAGAAGGAACTGCGCGATCAGATCAAGAACGGTGGCAACGTGGCGGCGGCCAAGCTGATCGGCCAGCGCATCGCGGAGAAGGCCAAGGCCCTGGGCGTGGAGAAGGTCTCCTTCGACCGCGCCGGCTTCGCCTTCCACGGTCGCGTCAAGGCCCTGGCCGACGCAGCGCGTGAACACGGTTTGCAGTTCTAAGCGAGGACATCATGGCAAGACCCGTACAGCAGCAGGAAGACAAGGGCGATGGCCTGAAGGAAAAGATGATCTCGGTCAACCGCGTCACCAAGGTGGTGAAGGGTGGCCGGATCCTCGGCTTCGCCGCCCTCACCGTGGTCGGTGATGACGATGGCGGCGTCGGCATGGGCAAGGGCAAGTCCCGCGAGGTGCCGGTCGCCGTGACCAAGGCCATGGAAGAAGCGCGCCGCCGCATGATCAAGGTGCCCCTGAAGAACGGCACCTTCCACCACGCGGTGGTCGGCAAGCACGGCTCCTCCGTGGTGTTGATCCAGCCCGCTTCCGAGGGTACCGGCATCATCGCCGGCGGCGCCATGCGCGCTGTCTTCGAAGTGATGGGCGTGCGCAACGTGCTGGCCAAGTGCCTGGGTTCCACCAACCCCTACAACGTGGTGCGCGCCACGCTGAACGGCCTGCAGCAAATGATGACCCCCGGCGACGTGGCGGCCAAGCGCGGCAAGTCCGTGGCGGAAATTCTGGAGTAAGCCATGAGCGGCAAAGTCAAAGTCACCCTGGTGAAAAGCCCCATCGGTACCATCGCAAGCCACCGCGCTTGCGTGCTGGGTCTGGGCCTGAAGAAGATGCATCAGTCCCGCGTGCTGGAAGACACTCCGGCCGTGCGCGGCATGATCAACAAAGTGAACTACCTGGTCAAAGCCGAGGTGGCGCAATGAAACTGAACACCATCAAACCCGCGGCGGGCAGCGTCCAGTCCGGCAAGCGTCCCGGTCGTGGCATCGGCTCCGGCCTGGGCAAGACCGGCGGTCGCGGTCACAAGGGACAGAAGTCGCGCGCCGGCGGCTTCCACAAGGTCGGTTTCGAGGGCGGTCAGATGCCGATGGCGCGTCGCCTGCCGAAGCGCGGCTTCGTCTCCCTGGAAAAGGCTTTCAAGGCTGAAGTGCGGCTGGATGATCTGGCGGCCCTGCCCGTGGACAGCGTAGACCTGCTGGTGCTGAAGCAGGCCGGCCTGGTGCCGCATCTGACGAAATCCGCCAAGGTTATTCTGGCCGGCTCCATCGCCAAGGCCGTGAAGTTGGTCGGTATCGGCGCCACCAAGGGCGCCAAGGCTGCCATCGAGGCTGCCGGCGGCAGCGTCGAAGCCGTCGCCTGAGGGAAGGAAACAGATCTTGGCCGGAGCCGCTAACCTGCTTCAGATGTCCGGAAAAATGGGCGACCTGAAACGTCGCCTGTGGTTCCTGCTGGGCGCGCTCGTGGTCTACCGCATCGGCACCTACATCCCGGTGCCCGGTATCGATCCCACCGTGCTGGAGGATCTGTTCAGGGGGCAGCAGGGCGGCATCCTCGGCATGTTCAACATGTTCTCCGGTGGCGCCCTGGAGCGCTTCTCCGTCCTCGCCCTGGGCATCATGCCCTACATCTCCGCCTCGATCATCATGCAATTGATGACGGTGGTCTCTCCCACACTGGAGGCCCTGAAGAAGGAAGGCGAAGCCGGACGCCGCAAGATTACCCAGTACACGCGCTACGGCACCGTGGTTCTGGCCCTGTTCCAGGCCATCGGTATTTCCATCGCCCTGGAAAGCCAGGCCGGTCTCGTCCTGGATCCCGGCCTGATGTTCCGCATCACCGCCGTGGTGACGCTGGTGACCGGCACCATCTTCCTCATGTGGCTGGGTGAGCAGATCACCGAGCGCGGCCTTGGCAACGGCATCTCCATCATCATCTTCGCCGGTATCGCCGCCGGTCTGCCCAGCGCCATCGGCGGCACCCTGGAACTGACCCGCACCGGCGCCTTCTCCATCCCGCTCGTGCTGCTGCTGTTCATCGGCGCGCTGCTGGTGACCGCCTTCGTGGTGTTCGTCGAGCGCGGCCAGCGCAAGATACTGGTGAACTACGCCAAACGCCAGGTCGGAAACAAGGTGTACGGTGGCCAGAGTTCCCACCTGCCGCTGAAGCTCAACATGGCGGGCGTCATTCCTCCCATCTTCGCCAGCTCCATCATCCTTTTCCCCGCCACCCTGGCGAGCTGGTTCGGCAATCAGGAATCGATGTACTGGCTGCGCGACATGGGGGCCGCCCTGTCACCGGGCCAGCCCATCTACGTGCTGCTCTACGCGCTGGCGATCATCTTCTTCTGTTTCTTCTATACGGCCCTGGTGTTCAACCCCAAGGAGACCGCCGAGAACCTCAAGAAGAGCGGAGCCTTCATTCCTGGCTACCGACCGGGCGAACAGACCAGCCGCTACATCGACAAGGTGATGACACGTCTGACCCTGATCGGCGCGGCCTATATCACCCTGGTCTGCCTGATTCCGGAATTCCTCATCGTCAAGTGGAACGTGCCCTTCTATTTCGGCGGCACCTCTCTGCTCATCATCGTGGTGGTGACCATGGACTTCATGTCCCAGGTGCAGGCCTATGTGATGACCCATCAATATGAAAGTTTGCTTAAGAAGGCCAACTTCAAGGGTGGCAACTTCCTTGCCCGATAACCACCGATCATGGCGAAAGACGATGTCATCCAGATGCAGGGTGAGGTTGTTGAAAACCTCCCCAACGCGACGTTCCGGGTGAAACTGGAGAATGGTCACGTGGTTCTGTCGCACATCTCGGGAAAGATGCGCATGCATTACATCCGCATCCTGCCTGGCGACAAGGTGACCGTGGAACTCACGCCGTATGACCTGTCGCGCGCGCGCATCGTCTATCGCGCGAAGTGATTTTTAGATAAAGGAGCAGAACATGCGTGTTCAAGCCTCGGTAAAGAAAATTTGCCGCAAATGCAAGATCGTGCGCCGCAAAGGCGTGGTTCGCGTGATTTGTAGCGAAGCCCGGCACAAGCAGCGTCAGGGCTGAGCGGATGCCGCTTTGGCTTGCCAAAGTGCGGCTTGTTTCAATATAATCTTTTGTTTTTGTTGCTGGGGGTTAGTACATGGCCCGGATTGCTGGGGTAAACATCCCGAACCATAAGCATGCCGTGATCGCGCTCACCGCGATCTATGGCATCGGTCGCACGCGCGCGCAGAAAATCTGCGTGGAAGCCGGGGTCAACCCCGCCGCCAAGATCAAGGATCTGACCGACGCGGAAGTCGACAAACTGCGCGAAGGCGTGGGCAAATTTGCGGTGGAGGGCGATCTGCGCCGCGAAACCACCATGAACATCAAGCGTCTCATGGACTTGGGTTGCTACCGTGGCACCCGACACCGCAAGGGCCTGCCCGTTCGCGGCCAGCGCACTCGTACCAACGCGCGTACCCGCAAGGGCCCGCGTCGGCAGATGCAGATCAAGAAGTAACAGGACAACGACATGGCCAAGGCAACCGCCGCGCGTGCGCGGAAGAAAGTCAAGAAGAGCGTGGCCGATGGGGTCGCCCATATCCACGCTTCCTTCAACAACACCATCGTGACCATCACCGACCGCCAGGGCAATGCCCTGGCCTGGGCGACCGCCGGTGGCGCGGGCTTCAAGGGCTCGCGCAAGAGCACCCCGTTCGCCGCCCAGGTGGCCGCCGAGAACGCCGGCAAGATGGCGCTGGAATATGGCGTCAAGAATCTGGAAGTGCGCATCAAGGGCCCCGGCCCGGGCCGCGATTCGACCGTGCGCGCCCTGAATTCCCTGGGTTACAAGATCACCAGCATTTCCGACGTGACGCCCATGCCGCATAACGGCTGCCGTCCGCCCAAGAAGCGCCGCATCTAAGGAGAGCACAAGTGGCCCGCAATCTTGATCCCAAATGCCGTCAGTGCCGCCGCGAGGGCGAGAAACTCTTCCTCAAGGGCGAGAAGTGCTTCACGGAAAAGTGCGCCATCGAGCGCCGCAACCAGGCTCCCGGCCAGCATGGCGCCAAGCAGGCGCGGCTGTCCGACTACGGTGTCCACCTGCGCGAGAAGCAGAAGGTGCGCCGCATCTACGGCGTGCTGGAAGCCCAGTTCCGCCTGACCTATAAGGAAGCCGAACGTCGGCGTGGCGTCACCGGCGAGAACCTGCTGCAGATCCTGGAATCCCGCCTGGACTCCGTTGCCTACCGCATGGGTTTCGGCGCCTCCCGCACCGAGGCCCGCCAGGTGGTGCGCCACAACGGCATCAAGGTCAACGGTCGCCGCGTCAATATCCCGTCCTACCTGGTGAAGCCGGGCGACGTGGTGGAAGTCAGCGACAAGGCCAAGGCGCAGTTGCGCCTCAAGGGTTCCGTCGAGGCCGCCGAGGGCCGCGGTTTCCCCGAATGGGTGGAAGTCGATGCGAAGGCCATGAAGGGCACCTTCAAGGCGCTGCCGCAGCGCGCCGAGTTGCCGGCCACCATCAATGAATCCCTGGTGGTCGAACTCTATTCCAAGTAATTGACTCGCGGGTCCGCCTCACAAGGGCGGGCCGGGCAACGTAAAGGGAACCCATTATGTCCAACTCCGGTGAACTGCTGAAACCGCGTATTGTCGAGGTCAACAGCATTTCCCCTCGCCAGGCCCGGATTACTCTGGAGCCTTTCGAGCGTGGCTATGGCCACACCCTGGGCAACGCGCTGCGCCGCATCCTGCTGTCCTCCATGCAGGGCTACGCGCCCACCGAGGTGCGCATCGCCGGCGTCGTGCATGAGTACTCCGCCCTCGACGGCGTGCAGGAAGACGTGGTCGATATCCTGCTGAACCTGAAGGGCCTGGCCGTCAAACTGAACAGCCGGGGCGAAGCCCTGTTGTCCATCAACAAGGATGGCGAAGGTCCCGTGACCGCCGCCGACATCCAGGCCGGTCATGATGTGGAGATCCTGAACACGGACCACGTCATCGCCAACCTGACCAAGGGCGGCAAGCTGGAGATGGAGATCAAGATCGAGGCAGGCCGCGGCTACGTGCCGGCCAGCACCCGCGTCCAGAGCGACGAATCCCGCCCGGTCGGGGTCATTCTGGTGGATGCCCTCTACAGCCCGGTGAAGAAGGTGGCCTTCAGCGTCGAGTCCGCCCGCGTCGAGCAGCGCACCGACCTGGACAAGCTGATCCTGGAGATCGAGACCAACGGTGTCATCGAACCGGCCGAAGCCGTGCGACATGCCGCCCGAATCCTCATCGAGCAGCTCGCTTCCTTCGCCGATCTGCAAGGCGTGGTCAGCATGGGGGGCGATATGCCGACGATGAAGTCGGTTTCGCCGCAAGTCGATCCCATCCTGTTGCGCCCCGTCGACGAGCTGGAACTGACGGTCCGCTCCGCCAACTGCCTGAAGGCCGAGAACATCTATTACATCGGTGACCTGATCCAGCGCACCGAGACCGAATTGCTGAAGACCCCCAACCTGGGCCGCAAGTCCCTGAACGAAATCAAGGACGTGCTCGCCGCCCGTGGTTTGACCCTGGGCATGAAGCTCGAGAACTGGCCACCCGCCGGCCTCGACAAGCCCTGATCACGAGGTAGAAGAAAATGCGCCACCGCCTGTCCAACCGCAAACTCAACCGCACCAGCAGCCACCGTGCCGCGCTGTTGCGCAACCTGTCCATCGCCCTGCTGACGCACGAGGCGATCAAGACCACGCTGCCCAAGGCCAAGGAACTGCGCCGCGTCGTCGAGCCCCTCATCACCCTGGGCAAGACGCCGACCCTGGCCAACCGCCGCCTGGCCTTCAACCGCCTGCGCGACCGCGACATGGTGAGCAAGCTGTTCGACGACCTGGGCCCACGCTTCATGAGCCGCCCGGGTGGTTACGTGCGCATTCTCAAGTTCGGTTTCCGCCAGGGCGACAACGCCCCCATGGCCTACGTCGAACTGGTGGATCGCGCGCCCCAGGCTGCCGAAGCGGCCGCCGCCGAGTAAGCTCGGCCTCGCCGCAAGAAAGCCGGCCCTGGCCGGCTTTTTTGTTTTCCGGCTAAGCTCGCGGCCTCGCAATACCTCAACAGGACATCGCCATGCTGGTGTTGTTCACCGATTACGGCTGGAGCGACCCCTACGTCGGCCAGGTCAAGGCGATGCTCGCCGCGCGGGCGCCCGGCGTGCCCCTCATCGACCTGCTGCACGCGGCGCCGGATTTCAACGCCCATGCCGGCGCCCAGTTGCTCGCCGCCCTGGCGCTGTCCTTTCCGGCCGGCGCGGTATTCTTCTGCGTGGTCGATCCCGGCGTGGGCGGGCCGCGCGCGGCGGCGGTCGTCGAAGCGGACGGCCGCTGGTTCGTGGGACCCGACAATGGCTTGCTGTCCATCGTCGCCGCGCGCAGCGAGCGAGCGCGCGTCTGGCACATCCACTGGCGGCCGCCGGAGCTGTCCGACAGCTTCCATGGCCGCGACCTGTTCGCCCCGGTGGCCGCCCGCCTCGCCGCCGGCGATATTCCCGCCGACTGGCTGACGCCGGTGGATGCCCTGCAAGTCCGCTTCGACGCCGCCGACCTGCCGCGCATCCTCTACATCGACCATTACGGCAACGCCTGGACCGGCATCCGCGGCGGTCTCGTCGATCCCGGCGTGACCATCGAGGCCAAGGGCACAACCCTGGCCTGGAAGCGGGTGTTCAGCGAGGCGGCGAAGGGCGAGACCTTCTGGTACGTGAACAGCGCGGGCCTGGTGGAGATCGCCGCCAACCGCGCCAGTGCCGCCGATCTGCTGGGGCTGAAGGTGGGGGACCCGGTCAGGCTATCAGGATCGCCCGGAAGTCATTGGCATTAGTGCGGGTGGGACCGGTCGCCAGCAGGTCGCCGAGGGCGGCGAAGAAGCCGTAGGCATCGTTGTCGTCGAGGCGGGCGCGGGCGTCCAGGCCCAGCGCGGCGGCCCGCGCCAGGGTGTCCGGAGCCAGCAGGGCGCCGGCGTTGTCCTCGCTGCCGTCGATACCGTCGGTATCCGCCGCCAGCGCGTGGATGCCCGCTATGCCTTGCAACTCCAGCGCCAGGGCCAGGAGGAACTCGGCGTTGCGTCCGCCGCGTCCCGCGCCCCGCACGGTGACCTGGGCCTCGCCCCCGGAAAGCAGGACCAGAGGGCGATCGCCATGCCGCCGCGAGGCCTGTGTCCTGGTCAGGGCGGCAAATTCCGCCGCCAGTGTCCGCGCTTCGCCGGTGTAGTGGTCACCCAGCGCCACCGCCTCCACCCCCTGGCCGCGCAGATACTCCACCGCGCCCGCCAGAGCGCTGCCGCCATTGCCGACGATGCGGGTGTCGACGCGGTCGAAGCAGGCGTCGCCCGACTTCGGCGTGTCCGCGAATACACCCGCAGCGCCTTGTTCCAGATAGGCGCGGATCGCGGCCGGCACGACGACGCGCCAGGTCTCCAGCACCGTCAGGGCGTCGGCGAAGGTGGTGGGGTCCGGGGCGAATGGGCCGGAAGCGATGACCGTCGGATCGTCGCCGACCACGTCGGACAACAGCAGGGCGGTCACCGGCGCCGCGCAGGCCTGGGCCAGGCGGCCCCCGAGGGTACGGGACAGGTGCTTGCGCACGCAGTTGATGTCGGCGATGGGAGCGCCGCAGTGCAACAGGGCGCGTACCGTCGCCTGCGCGTCGGCGAGCGACAGGCCCGCCGCCGGCAGGGTGAGCAGGCTGGAGCCGCCGCCGGAGATCAGGGCCAGGACGAGATCGTCGGGGCCGACCTGCGTCAGGCGGTCCAGGATATCTTGCGCCGTCGCCTGGCCGGCCTCGTCGGGTAGGGGATGGCCGGCTTCGACCACCTCGATGCGGCGGAGCGAGCCGTCGGCGGGCAGGCCATGTCCATGGCGGGTGATGACCAGGCCGGAAAGGGGCGCGGTCGCGGGCCACAGGGCCTCGACGCAGGCGGCCATGTCCGCCGCCGCCTTGCCGGCGCCGACCACCAGGGTGCGACCGCGTGGCGGGGGCGGCAGATGCGCCGGCAACAGGCGCCGTGCGCCGACCGCGTCGACGGCCGCGCGGAAAGCGCCGAGCAGCAGTTCACGCGGCGCCATGTCGGGCGCCACGTTCATGCCGCCCGTCTTTGCACGAAGGTGACCTGGAAATAGCCGCCAAGCAGGCGTTCGCGGCGCGTGGTCCATTGTTCGGGGTCGAGTTCGCGCAGGGGATCCCAGGTCCACATCTCGCGGGCAAAGGGCTCGAACACCGTGAAAACGAAGTTCGCCCAGAAGCGGCCCAGCCAGGTTTCCGGCCGGTGGAACTCGCCGTACATGAAGGTGCCGCCGGGCTTGAGCACACGCAGGCATTCGGCGAATACCCGTCGCTTGTGCGCGGGCGGCAACTCGTGAAAGAGGAAGAAACTGACGACGTGGTCGAAGGCCGCATCGGGCAGCGGCATGGCCACCGCGTCGCCCTGGAAGAGGCTGCAGGCCCGCGCCTCGCGCGCGTGCTCCAGCTTACGGCGGACATGGCTCAACTCGGCGTGCACCAGATCGAACACGTACACCTAGCCCAGCCGGCTGCAGCAACTCGCCAGCGCACGGGTGAAATCGCCGAAGGCGCAGGACACCTGCAACACCTTCTTGCCCCGGCAGACGTCGCAGGCCGGCCCCAGCACGCGTCGCGTCAGGCGGCGGTACTGGAACAGCAGGATGGCGTTGGCGATGAACTGGCGGTCGGTCAGGCGGATCAGCAGAGGCTGCCGGTAGATCCAGTAGATGTGGCGCGAGCGTTCGCCGCCCAGGGCGAAATGGCGCGCCACCAGGATGGAGAAGTGGGTGGTGACGAAGAAAAAGAGGGCGATGCCCAGGACGCCTTGGAAGAGGAACGTGAGGGTGGCGGACATGTCGGGTGGGGTGGCCGCGAGCGGCCCGGGCGGGCATGCGAAAACGCCATTATCCCCGTGTGCCGCCAGGCGCGCTCCGCCTGACCGCCTCGGTGAGGCGATCCAGCCGCCGCGTATGGACTTCGCGCAACGCCGCGTCGCGCGGCCGGGTGGGTGTTAGCATGCGCCGCCATGCGCATCGAAGAACTCCGCCGGCGCCTGCGCGACCTCGGCGCCAAGCCCATGCACGAGCACCGCCTGCTGCGCGGCTGGGGCCAGGCGCTCGCGCCCGCGCAGGGACAACGCTCTCCCCTGGATGGTCTGCCCGCCCGCGTGCGCGCCGCCTGGCCCGAGCTGCAACGGGAATTGGCTGGCCTGGTGCGGCTGCTTTCCGAGCACGCGGGCGGGGACAGTTCCTCCCGTCTGTTGCTGCGGCTCGCGGATGGCCAGAACGTCGAGGGCGTGCTGCTGCCGCGCGGCGGCCTCTGCGTCTCCACCCAGGTGGGCTGCGCCGTCGGCTGCCTGTTCTGCATGACCGGGCGGGACGGCCTGCAACGCCAGCTCGGCTCCGCCGAGATCGTCGCCCAGGTGGTCCTGGCGCGCGCGCGCCGGACGGTGCGGCGGGTGGTGTTCATGGGCATGGGCGAACCGGCGCACAACCTGGACAACGTCCTGGAGGCCATCGAGTTCCTCGGCACGGAGGGCGGCATCGGCCACAAGAACCTGGTGTTCTCCACGGTCGGCGACCGCCGCGTGTTCGAGCGCCTGCCGCTGGGGCCGGTGAAGCCCGCCCTGGCCATCTCCCTGCATTCCACGCGCGCGGAACTGCGCGCCCGCCTGCTGCCGAAGGCGCCGCCGCTGCCGCCGGAGGAACTGGTGGAACGCGCCGAGCGCTATGCCCGCGCCACCGGCTATCCCATCCAGTACCAGTGGACCCTGCTGGCCGGCGTCAACGATAGCGAGGACGAGGTGGAGGGCATCGCCCGCCTGCTCGCCGGCAAGTACGCGATGATGAATTTCATCCCCTACAACGCCAACGAGGGCTTCGGTTTCCAGCGACCGGCCTGGGAACACGCCGTCCGACTCGCGGGCCTGCTCAACCGGCGCGGCATCCTCACCCGCCTGCGCAACTCGGTCGGCCAGGATGTGCAGGGCGGCTGCGGCCAGTTGCGCGCGCGCGCCGCCGAATTCCCGATCGAGCCTGCCCGGCCGGTTGCGGCGCCGGATGCAAGCCCGCTCGCACGGCAAAGCACAACCGGTACCGCTTAAAAGCGCTCGCCCTCGCGCAGCAGCCGCCAGCGGCCAAGCGGCAGGTCGCCGAGCCGGACCTGGCCGATGCGCACCCGCTTCAGGCCGGTGACGCGCAGGCCGACCAGTTCGCACATGCGGCGGATCTGGCGCTTGCGGCCCTCCTTGAGGATGAAGCGCAACTGGTCCTCGTTCTGCCAGCTCACGCGCGCCGGACGCAACTTGCGGCCGTCCAGTTCGAGACCGTGGTTGAGCAGCTTGAGGCCTTGTTCGGAAAGCTGACCGGAGACCCGCACCAGGTATTCCTTTTCGACATCCGAGTCGTCGCCGATGAGTTGCTTGGCGATGCGGCCGTCCTGCGTCAGCACAAGCAGGCCGGTGGAGTCGATGTCCAGCCGGCCGGCCGGAGCCAGGCCCTTGAGCATGCCGTGCGAGAAGCGCGGGCCGCGGTCCTCCGCCCAGCGCGTGTCGTCGCGGATCAGGGTGACGGCGGGCTGGTAGCCGGGTTCCGGTTGCCCGGAGACGTAGCCCACCGGCTTGTGCAGCAGCACGGTGACGCGCTGTTCCTGCTGTTTGCGGGCCTGCTGGGCCAGATGAATCTGGCAGTCGGGGTCCACGCGCGTGCCCAGTTCGGAGATGCGCTGGCCGTCGACGAACACCAGGCCTTGTTCGATGTAGGCGTCTGCCTCCCGGCGCGAGCACAGGCCGCGCTCGGACATCAGCTTGGAGAGGCGAATGCCTTCGGGATGATCAGCCATGTTGCCGTTACACGCGCGGGGCGCCGCGCGCAGGATCGTCGTTCATCGGAAATCGTGTGCGGGTGGATGGGCCTGGCCCGCGCTCAGACGCAGGCGCGCGGATTGACGATTTCCAGCAGCTCGAAGGACTGGATCAGGGAGGTCTGCATGATCTCGGTGAGCATGCTCCGCTCCAGGCCCAGGCCTTGCCAGGCCGCCTCGTCGAAGGTCAGGCTGTATTCGCCCAGTTCGAAGCGGGCCTTGATGTCCGGCGACATGTGGAAGGCGATGTCCGCCGCCACGTGCACGATGGCCGCCTCGCGCGGGTAGTGCGGCGCCTCGCCGGGTCGCAACTGATGGGCGATGAGCTCATCCAGCGACTCCGGCAGCCGCCAGGCGCGCATCAGCGCGGCGCCCAGTTCGGCATAGGTGAAGCCGAACACCGCGCGTTCCGCCTCGATGATGGCCGCCTCGCCGTAATCCTTTTCCTGCAGAACCTGGCGGTACTGCACCGGCCGGCTGGCGTAGAACACCAGGCGCCCCACCTTGTGCAGCAATCCGGCCAGGAACATGCGTTCGGATTCGCGCACGCCGCATTTCAAGGCCAGGTTGCGGCTGACCACGCCGCAGGTGACGCTGTTGTCCCAGAAATCCATCATGTCGACGAATTCCGCGGAGATGCCCTTGAAGGTGGTGATCACCGAAGTGGACAGCACCAGGTCGCGCAAGGCCTTCATGCCGATCAGGGTGATGGCGCGGGAAATGCTGTCGACCTTCGAGGGCAGGCCGTACCAGGCGCTGTTGGCCAGGCGCAGCACGGTGGTGGAGATGCCGGCGTCCAGTTGCACCACCTCCACCAGATCCTTGATGGAGGTATCGGGCTGATCGATCAGCTCGTTGATGCGGATGGCCACGTCCGGCAGGCTGAAAAGATGTTCGACGTCCTGGACCAGTTGCTGGGGGGTCATGGCGATGCTCGTTGCGGAAACCGCGTAAGGATAGCGTTAAACCCGGCTCAATCGGGCATTCCCGGTAAGGTCGGCGCCAAGCGGGCGCGGATGGCGGCAAGTTCCTCGCGCGCATCCGGGTATTCGTCGTAGTCGTGGCCTGCGCGCGCGTACCAGTAGCGGCTGTTGCAGACATCCCCCTCGATCTTGTGCAGCACGGCGTGGATCCAGCAGGCCAGCGGATCGCGCTCATCCTTTTGGGTGATGGCGTGGGCGCGATCCCAGTCACCGGCGAGGGCGGCGTCGAGGGCGGCGAGGAGGTCGGCATGGATCATGTCTTATCCTTTTTCCATCTATGGATAGTCACCTCACTCCACTAGGAGGCGGTCTTCCGGCGCCACCGGATAGGGACGGACAGGGGGGCGGTCGGATGTCATGCTCGGACGGGACTTATTCGCCTCGACGATAGCAATCACGGAGGCCGATGGACTGAATGCCATGGCTTTGGATAGGAGGCCTCCGGGATACAGGGGGCTATTGCTCCGAAAAATAATCCGAATCGAGTTTTTTCACTTCGAAGATGGCAACGGGACTGACGCCCAGACCGTGGTCGATCATCAATTGCGCGATTTGCTCACCGTCGATCAGCACAATCTTGTTCTCGATCCTGGAAGCATATTCGTTGGCTTCCTTTGAGAAGGCGGAGGTGGTGATCATGATGCCCTTGCGCGCAAGCTGACCCTGCAAGGCACCCGCAAACTTCTGCACTTCGGGTCTTCCTACCGTCCCATCCCAGCGCTTGGCCTGGATGTAGATGATGTCCAGGCCAAGTCGGTCTTCCTTGATTATTCCATCGATACCCTCGTCGCCGCTGCGTCCGATGGCCTTGCCCGCATCGTTGCGGCTGCCGCCGTACCCCATCTTGACCAGCAGTTCCACCACGATTTTTTCGAACAGGCTTGGTGAACTTCCCTTGAGTTGCAGCAACAGGTCGTTCGCCAAGGTGTCGCGAAGCTGTTTGTAGGCGGTTTCGAGGGCCTCTTCTGGCGTGTTGTCGGAGAGGTCGTCTGTGACCGCTTCTTCCAGCCGAGTACGTTTCAGGTTCCGGAATTCCTTGAATTCATCGAACTGATCGAGGTATTTCACATCAATACGATCCGGTGCTTGATTGAGTACGTCCATGCCGCGCGGCGTGATTTGGAAGTGGCTTCTGCGCGTGCTCTCAAGCAGGCCGGCCTTCTTCAAATAGGTGCGCGCCCAGCCCACACGGTTCACAAAGACGAATTGCTGTCCACTCGGTAAGAGCTCTTTGAGTTCATCCTGGGTCAGCCTGAACTCGATGGCCAGGCTGTCTACCGCTTCACGCAGGGAGTGTTCCAACTTGTCCGCGGTGAACCGGAGCAAGGGTTTCATCACGCTTTGATAGTCGGGGATCGTCACGTCATTCGCCTCGCTGGGGTGTTTATGGTTGATGAATTGATTTCCTATGGGATTCGCTGTCCCAGCCCAGCAGCCGGAACAGGGGATCGAGGAAGTCGCGCCGCAGTTGGGTTTCGTTGTACTGGCCGCGCTTGTAATCGGGCAGTTGCTCGCGGAAGCGGGCAACCAGGTCGAGGAGGGTGGCGGGGGCGGGCATGGGGTCAGGCCAGGGCCAGGTGGAGCCGGATGGCCGCGTCCACCGATCGCATCTTTTCCTCCTTGAGGTAGCCCGCCGGCTGCCCGGCGATGCGTTCCTTGGCGATGGTGCGTATCTGCTGGGCCTGGGCCTTGGAATCCTTGGTCAGCCCGGAATCCTCGCGGGAGAGCGCGACCTCGAAGGGAAACACCTTGGCGATGTTGGAGGTGATGGGGAGCACCGTCACCGTATTGGCCGCCCGGTTGTTGGCGTTGTTGCTGACGATGAGGACGGGCCGGCGTTTGTTGATCTCGGAACCCACCGTGGGGTTCAGGTCTGCGTAGTAGATGTCACCACGCTTCATCGTTCAGCCCATCCGCGGCGGTCTGTTCCCAGGCCGGGTCGTTCTCGCCGGAGGCTTCGCGGTAGGCCGCTTCCAGTTCCTGTTCGCGCAGCTTTCGCAAGGCCAGTTCCACCACCTGGGAACGGCTCTTGATGGCGTGGGATTCCCGATAGCTTTCGATGAAAGCCACGCTGTCCGGAGTCAGGGAGATGGAGAGTTTTTCAACAAGCATAATTATTCCTATGCACAATACTACCGATCATCCTACCGGCGAGGAGAACATGCGGCAACTCCGCCTTCAGAAGGAACCTCGTACCGGGGCACTGGTCTCCGCGACCATGCACCGCAGACATTTTCTCGCCCGATTGCTTGCCCTGTTGTCCGCGCTGATTGCGCCGCTGGCGACCGGGGCCAGCGCGCAGCCGAGACTGCGCAAAGCCATGCCGCGCGGCGGCCCAGCGCTGCCGGTGATCGGCCTGGGTACCTGGCTGACCTTCGACGTCGGCGACGACTACGAGGCCATGCGCCGGCGGGGCGAGGTGCTGCGGCGCTTTCTCGCCCACGGCGGTGGCATGGTCGATTCGTCGCCCATGTACGGCCGCGCGGAATGGCTGCTGGGCCGCTTGCTGGCGGACATGCCCGGACGCGAGCGGGTGTTTGCCGCGACCAAGATATGGACCCCGCAGGACGCCGGCGGGCCGCGCCAGTTGGAGGATTCCCTGCGGCTGTGGGGCCTGCCCGGCCTGGACGTGGTGCTGGTGCACAACCTGCTCAACTGGCGCGCTCATCTGAAGACGCTGCGCGCCGCGCGCGAACGCGGTCTGCTGCGTTACATCGGCATTTCCACCTCCCACGGCCGGCGCCACGACGAGGTGGCGACATTGTTGCGCGACGAGCCCCTGGACGTGCTGCAGATCACCTACAACCTCGTCGACGAGAGCGCCGAGCCACTGCTGCGGCTGGCCGCAGAACGCGGCGTGGCGGTGGTGGTCAACCGCCCGTTCGATGGTGGCAACCTGTTCCACCGGGTGGCCGGCCGGCCCCTGCCGCCCTGGGCCGGCGAGATCGATTGCGCCAACTGGGCGCAGTTCTTCCTCAAGTGGGTGGTGAGCCATGCCGCCGTCACCTGCGCGATCCCGGCC
The DNA here is from genome assembly GCA_009772925.1 of bacterium. Taxonomy (GTDB): domain Bacteria; phylum Pseudomonadota; class Gammaproteobacteria; order Burkholderiales; family Thiobacillaceae; genus PFJX01. The sequence continues at coordinate 11,979 of WOUQ01000021.1, read as the reverse complement.
ACCACCAACCCGGATCATCTCGACGAGAACATGGGTGCGGGGCTGGGCCGCATGCCGGATGCGGCCATGCGGCGGCGCATGCGGGAGTATGTGATGCGGGCGTGAACTCGTGGCTGTGGTCAGGCGGCGATCCGATTGCCGGGCGTGCGATCGCCTATTCCCATGAGCAGTCCCTCCACACTGATGTCCTCATCCAGTTCATCCCAGTGGATCCCGGTGCCACCACCGGATAGCTCGTAGTTTTTCAACTGCTCGGTTGTGGCGGCCAGCAGGCGGGGGAAATAGGCGAGAGGCACGCCCAGCCTGCGGCCGTCAGCGAGGCTGACCCACATCATGCCGCCATCGAAGCTCAGTTCAGTCGCCGAAGTGTTCATGCCATGCCCTTTCAATATGCATCCGATTGTCGCGAACCACGCCGGCCATTTCCGACAGTTCATGGGCCGAGAAGCCGATGTTCTCGGCCAGGGCGACCGGGTCTAGCCAATACTTTGCGCGGGCACCGTGGCAACGAACGTGGATATGCATCGATTCGCGCGGATCGCCTTCATTCGAGAAAAAGAAGAACTTGCAGCCTTTCCAGCGGAATACGACCGGCATTGCCTCGCTCCCTTGATCTCGATCGCTTGCGGTGGATTCTATCTTTTCAACACCGGCCTCAGATAGCGCCCCGTATGACTCGCCTTGTTCTTCGCTACCTGCTCCGGCGTGCCTTCGGCGATGATTCGCCCGCCGCCTTCCCCCCCCTCCGGACCCAGATCGATGACCCAGTCGGCGGTCTTGATGACGTCCAGGTTGTGTTCGATGACCACCACGGTGTTGCCGTTGCCGACCAGGCGGTGCAGCACCTTGAGCAGCATGTCGATGTCGTGGAAGTGCAGGCCGGTGGTGGGCTCGTCGAGGATGTAGAGGGTTCTTCCCGTATCCCGCTTGGACAGTTCCAGGGCCAGTTTGACCCGCTGGGCTTCTCCGCCCGATAGCGTGGTGGCGGCTTGGCCCAGGCGGATGTAGGTGAGGCCCACGTCCATGAGTGTTTGCAGCTTGCGCTTGACCACGGGCACGGCTTTGAAGAATTCGTGGGCTTCCTCCACGGTCATCTGCAGGATCTCGTGGATGTTCTTCCCCTTGTACTGCACCTCCAGGGTTTCCCGGTTGTAGCGCTGGCCGTGGCAGACGTCGCAGGGCACGTAGATGTCGGGCAGGAAGTGCATTTCCACCTTGATCATGCCGTCGCCCTGGCAGGCCTCGCAGCGGCCGCCCTTGACGTTGAAGGAGAAGCGGCCCGGCTCGTAGCCCCGCTCCCGTGCCTGGACCGTGCCGGCGAACAGTTCCCGGATGGGGGTGAACAGGCCGGTGTAGGTGGCCGGGTTGGAGCGGGGCGTGCGGCCGATGGGGGCCTGGTCCACGTTCACCACCTTGTCGAAGAACTCGATGCCTTCAATGCTTTCGTAGGGCGCCGGCTCGTGGGCGGCGCCGTTCAACTGGTTGGCGGTGATGGCGTAGAGGGTGTCGTTGATGAGGGTGGACTTGCCCGAACCGGACACGCCGGTGACGCAGACGAAGATGCCGGTGGGCAGCTTGAGGGTGACGTTCTTCAGGTTGTTGCCGTGGGCGTTGATGAGCTTCAGCACCCGGCCTTCCCGCGCCGTTCGGCGCGTCTCCGGCATGGGGATGGACATCTTGCCGGACAGGTAGCGGCCGGTGAGGGAGGCTTCGCTGGCCAGGATGTCCTTCAGGCTGCCCTCGGCGACGATCTCGCCGCCGTGCTCGCCGGCGCCGGGGCCCATGTCGACGATGTAGTCGGCGTGGCGGATGGCGTCCTCGTCGTGCTCGACCACGATGACCGAATTGCCCAGGTCGCGCAGGTGCTTGAGGGTGCCCAGCAGACGGTCGTTGTCGCGCTGGTGCAGGCCGATGGAGGGCTCGTCGAGCACGTACATGACGCCGGTGAGGCCGGAGCCGATCTGGCTGGCCAGGCGGATGCGCTGCGCCTCGCCGCCGGACAGGGTGTCGGCGGAACGGTCCAGGCTCAGGTAGTCCAGGCCCACTTCATTCAGGAAGGTGAGGCGGGCGGCGATCTCCTTGACGATCTTCTCCGCCACTTGGGCGCGCTGGCCTGCCAGCCTGAGTTCGTCGAAGAACTTCAGGGTCTGGCGGATGGGCAGGCGCGACAGGTCGTGCAGGGTCCAGCCGTGGATGGTGACGTTGCGCGCCTCGATGCGCAGCCGCGCGCCGCCGCATTCCGGGCAGGGGCTGGTGGCGATGTAGCGGGCCAGTTCCTCGCGGATGAGCTGGGATTCGCTTTCCTTGTAGCGCCGCTCCAGGCTGGGGATGACACCGTCGAAGCGGTGCCGGCGGATGACCTTGCGGCCACCGTCGCCGAGATAGTGGAAGGGGATTTCCTCGCGGCCGCTGCCGTGCAGCAGGATGTGGTGCAGGCCTTCCGGCAGGTCTTCCCAGGGCGTGTCGATGTCGAAGCCGTAATGCAGGGCCAGCGATTCCAGCATGCGATGGAAGAAGGCGTTGCGCTTGTCCCAGCCCTTGATGGCGCCGGCGGCCAGGGACAGGTGGGGGAAGGCCACCACCCGTTTCGGATCGAAGAAGGTGATGGTCCCCAGGCCGTCGCACTTGGGGCAGGCGCCCATGGGGTTGTTGAAGGAGAAGATGCGCGGCTCCAACTCCGGCAGGGCGTAGTCGCACACCGGGCAGGCAAACTTGGCGGAGAACAGGGTCTCCTTGCCCGTGTCCATCTCCACCGCCAGGGCCTTGCCCTCGGAATGGCGCAGGGCGGTCTCGAATGACTCGGCGAGGCGTTGCTTCATGTCCGGACGAACCTTGAGCCGGTCCACCACCGCCTCGACGGTGTGCTTCCTGTTCTTCTCCAGGGCCGGCAGGCTGTCGATGTCGAACACCTCACCGTCCACGCGCAGGCGCACGAAGCCCTGGGCGCGCAGCTCGTCGAACAGGCCCGCCTGCTCGCCCTTCCGCCCCACCACCAGGGGCGCCAGGATCATCAGCTTGGTGTCCTCGGGCATTTGCAACACCGTGTCCACCATCTGCGACACGGTCTGGGCCGCCAGTTCGATGCCATGATGCGGGCAGCGGGGCGTGCCGGCGCGGGCGAACAGCAGGCGCAGATAGTCGTGGATTTCCGTCACCGTGCCGACGGTGGAGCGGGGGTTGTGGCTGGTGGCCTTCTGCTCGATGGAGATAGCCGGCGAGAGTCCCTCGATCAGGTCCACGTCCGGCTTTTCCATGATTTGCAGGAACTGCCGGGCGTAGGCCGACAGGCTTTCCACATAGCGGCGCTGGCCCTCGGCATAGAGGGTGTCGAAGGCCAGGGAGGACTTGCCGGAGCCGGACAGGCCGGTGATGACGACCAACTTGTGCGGCGGAAGGTCGACGTTGACGTTCTTGAGGTTGTGGGTGCGGGCGCCGCGGACGCGGATCATGGCGGGTGAGCGGGGAAAGGCAACGGCCAACTATACGCAATCGACGTCTGCTGACCCAAGCCAGTCGACTTTCCCTGCATGGGTCGGCCTCGGGGCCGACCCATGGGCGTCGCTCACTGCCCGACGATCTGGGGTTTCAGCGGCAGGATCAAACCCAGAAGCTCGCTCTTCTCCTTTTCCGGCACCTTGAAGGCATCCAGCACCTTCACCAAGTTCTCGCCCACCGCTGCGAACTCGGCCTCGGTAATCTTCATGCCGGTATGGGCGGCTTTCATGTCGCGCCCGGTGTAGGTGCAGGGGCCACCGGTGGCGGCGCACAGTTGTTCCTTCAGCTTGCTGGCGCAACCGCCGGAAAGACGGCCCGCGAGGCGGGCATCGGCCTTGGCCAGCTTGATGGTTTCATCCACTGCCGCGCCGAGGGCACCCGAACCGCCCAGGCGCCAATAGAGGCTGGCATCCTTGAGATCGGCGGGTTTCTGGCTGGCATAGAACATGCCCAGATCGCGAATATCCTGCTCGGTAAGGCCCAGGGTCAGGATGTTCATCACCGGGTGAACGCGCCGGCCAGCCTTGAAGCCCATCATGCTGTCATGGAAGCGGGCGGTGGACTGGCCGGCAAGGCGTGTGCTGAGGTAGGGCACGTTGCCATCTATGCCATGGCAGGCGGCGCAGAACATGGATTTGGTCGACCCCGCCTGCGCGTTGCCGGCGGCGGCGGCAGATGTGGCGGCGAATAGGGTAAGGGCGCCGATCAGGGCGCCAGAAACGAGCTTTCTGACTTTCATGATGTCCTCCTTGAGTCCTTGGGGTGTGGGCCTACCGCCTCCTCTTGTCGTGTCGGAGCGTGTTGCGTCCGGCTACTCTCAAGATAGCTCGTAATCCGACGCCGGCTCCGGAATCATCCGGGAGCGCGCGATTGCGCGGAAAAACGGCAAATGCCCGCACAGGAAAACGGCCCGTTGCTAAACTGCGCGCTTTGCCGATTCCCGCCCCTCCAACGTGCCGCAAACGGATCCCGTCTCCCGTCTCGAACGCCGCGCCGCCGCGTCGCTGGCCAGCATCTTCGGCCTGCGCATGTTGGGCATGTTTCTCATCTTGCCGGTCTTCGCCCTGTACGCGCAAACCCTGCCCGGAGGCGACGACCACACCCTGATCGGGCTGGCCCTGGGCATCTACGGCCTGACCCAGGCGATCCTGATGATCCCCTTCGGCATGGCCTCCGACCGTCTGGGACGCAAGCCGGTCATCATCTTCGGTCTGGTCATCTTCGCCCTGGGCAGTTTCCTCGCCGCCTCCGCCGACACCCTGGCCGGCATCATCCTGGGTCGCGCCTTGCAGGGCGCCGGCGCCATCTCGGCGGCGGTGACCGCCCTGCTGGCCGACCTGACGCGGGAAGAGAAGCGCACCCAGGCCATGGCCATGATCGGTTCCACCATCGGCCTGGCCTTCGCTTTTTCCCTGGCGGCGGGACCCGCTTTCTACAAGTGGATCGGCGTGCCGGGCATGTTCGCGCTGACCGGGGTGCTGGCCCTGCTGGCCATCCTGGTGGTGAAGTACGTGACGCCGAATCCGGGCAGGACCGCGTTCCACTCGGACGCCGAGGCCAATCCGGCCCGCCTCAAGGACGTGCTGCGCATGCCGGAACTGCTGCGCCTGAACTGGGGCATCTTCGCCCTGCACGCGGCGCAGATGGCCATGTTCGTGGTGGTGCCCTTCGCCCTGGTGCAGGGCGGTCTGGAAGGGGAGCGCCACTGGCTGGTGTACCTGCCGGTGGTGGTGCTGTCCTTCGCCCTCATGGTGCCGGCGATCATATATGGCGAGAAGCGGGGCGAACTGAAGCGGGTGTTCGTCTCCGCCGTGGCCCTCATGCTGGCCGCGCAGATGGGGCTGGTCCTGACCCTGGACCTGTTCTGGGGGGTGGTGGCCGCTTTGTTCGCCTATTTCGTGGCCTTCAATATCCTGGAGGCGACCCTGCCCTCCCTGGTCTCCAAGATCGCCCCGCCCGAGGCGAAAGGCACCGCCATGGGGGTGTACAACGCCAGCCAGGCGTTTGGGTTATTCTTCGGCGGCCTGGTCGGGGGCTGGCTGGCCCAGCATCATGGTTTCGTCGCCGTGTTCGTCTTCTGCGCCGCGCTGATGCTGGCCTGGCTGCTGCTGGCGGCGGGCATGAAGCCGCCGCCGCGGGTGAAGACGCAGATGTTCCATGTCGGGCGGCTGTCCGCGGCGGACACCGGCCGTCTGCTCGCGGCGCTGCCGGTGTTCGCCGGGGTCGAGGCGGTCACCGTGCTGGCGGAGGAGGGCGCGGTCCTGCTCAAGGTGGCGCAGACCGGCTGGGACGAGGAAGGCGTTCGGCATCTGTTATCGCAAATTTCTGAAGGGGGATAGTCATGGCTTCGGTCAACAAGGTCATTCTCATCGGCAACCTGGGCCGCGACCCGGAAATCCGTTACATGCCCAGCGGCGACGCGGTCGCCAATCTGCGCATCGCCACCACCGACAAGTTCAAGGATCGCAGCGGCGAGCAGCAGGAAGTCACCGAGTGGCACTCGGTCGCCTTCTTCGGCAAGCAGGCGGAAATCTGCGGCCAGTATCTGAAGAAGGGCAGCCAGATCTACGTCGAAGGCAGCCTGCGCACGCGCAAGTGGCAGGACAAGGACGGCAATGACCGCTACACCACCGAGATCCGCGGCGACCGCATGCAGATGCTGGGCGGCCGCGGTGGCGGCGGCGGCGGTGGTGCCACCGAGTTCGACGCGCCGGCGGACAACGCGCCGCGTGACAACAAGCCCGCCGCTGCCGGAGGCGGCGCCGGTTTCGGCGACATGGACGATGACATTCCGTTCTAGGCACCGCTGAACCCACCGGAATGCCGGAGCCCGCGTGAGCGAGACCCTGTTTTCCGCCCTGGTCGAGGCCTGCGAGCGGCATGGCCGGCGCGGCGCCGGCCAGTGGGAGGACATGAAGCCTGGCCTGTACAGCTACGGCGATGTCCTCAAGATGAGCCTGGCCCTGGGGCGGCTGGCCTGCAAGGTGACGCAGCCGGGCGAGCATGTCGGCGTGCTGCTGCCCAACATGGCCGCGACGGTGGCCCTGCTCATCGGCCTGTCCGGCTTCAAACGCGTGCCCTGCATGCTCAACTACACCGCCGGCGCCGAGGGCATGCAGGCCGCCTGCGAGGTGGCGCGGGTACGCACGGTGCTGACCTCGCGCCTGTTCCTGGAGAAAGCCAACCTGGAGGAGGCCGCCGCCGCGTTGCGCGGCGTGAATCTCCTCTACCTGGAGGATATGCGCGGCCGCTTCGGCCTCGTCGACAAGCTTTGGCTGATGGGCTTCGCCTTGTGGTTTCCGCGCGCTGCCGTGCCCCCTGGCGATACCGAGGCCCCCGCCGTGGTGCTCTTCACCTCCGGCTCGGAAGGTCGGCCGAAGGGGGTGGTGCTGTCGCACCGCGCCCTGCTCGCCAACGTCGCGCAGATCCTGGCCTATCTGCCCATCGGCCGGGACGACAAGGTGTTCAACTGCCTGCCCATCTTCCACTCTTTCGGCCTCACGGCGGGTACCCTGCTGCCGCTGGTGAGCGGCACCCGTCTCATGCTCTATCCCAGCCCCCTGCATTTCAAGGAAATTCCCCGCCTGATTCGCGAGAAACAGGCCACCGTCCTCTTCGGCAGCAGCACCTTCCTGGGGCACTACGCACGCCACGCCGAGCCCGCCGAGCTGAAGTCGCTGCGCTACGTGGTGGCGGGCGCGGAAAAGCTGGCCGAGCCGGTGCGCCGCACCTGGCGCGAACAATTCGGCGTCGACATCCTGGAAGGCTACGGCGCCACGGAGACCGCGCCGGTGCTGTCGGTGAACCGTCCCGACAACAACCGGCCGGGCACCGTCGGGCCCCTGCTGCCCGGCATCGAGGCGCGGGTGGTGCCGGTCGAGGGCATCGAGCGCGGTGGCGAGTTGCACGTGCGCTGCCGCAACCTGCTGTCTGGCTACTATCTGCCGGACCAGCCCGGTGTCCTCTCGCCGCCCTGGTCGTGCCTGGGCGAGGGCTGGTACAACCTGGGCGACGTGGCGGAGATCGACGCCGACGGCTATCTCAGCATCCTTGGCCGCCTCAAGCGCTTCGCCAAGGTTGCCGGGGAAATGGTTTCCCTGGAGGTGGTGGAGGGTCTCGCCCGCGCAGTGTCCGGCGGGGCCATGCACGCTGCCACCTGCGTGCCCGACCCCGGCCGCGGCGAAGCGATCGTGTTGTTCACCACCGACCCCGCGCTGACGCGGGAACAACTCGCCCAAGCCGCCCGCGCCCAGCAACTCCCCGAAATCGCTCTGCCCCGGCGCATCCGCGTGGTGGAGAACCTGCCTGTGTTAGGTACCGGCAAGATCAACTACCCCCTGCTCAAGTCCTGGGCCGAGGACGTCGCCACTTGTTGAAGACGCCTTGAAATCGCCTGGGGGCGGCTAAATATAAGATTTCGTTGATATAATCCACCGGTTGTTTTCAGGAGTCAGCCATGCCTATCTACGCCTACAAGTGTTCCGACTGCGGTTTCGAACAGGATGTCATGCAGAAGATGAGCGACGCCCCGCTCACCGACTGCCCTTCCTGCGGCAAGTCCAGCTTCGCCAAGCAGCTCACCGCCGCCGGCTTCGCCCTCAAGGGCAACGGCTACTACGCCACCGACTTCAAGAACGGCGGCACCAAGCCCGCCGAGGCGCCTTCGCCGGCTTGCGGCACCGGCGCGTGCCCGGCTTGCGCGGCCTGAGTTACAGCCACCTCCGCATTCGGGCAAACGCGCCGGCGTTTGCCCGATTTGTTTGTGTGTCGCCATGACCGCGCTGAAACGCTACTTCCTCACGGGCCTGCTGATCCTGGTGCCGCTGGGCATCACCGTTTGGGTGATGACGGCCCTGTTCGGCCTGCTGGACCAGAGCCTGCTGCTGCTGCCTGAAAAATGGCGGCCGGAAGCCTGGCTGGGCTTCCGCCTGCCGGGCCTTGGCCTGATCCTGACCGCCGCGGTGATTCTCGCCACCGGCATCCTCGCCGCCAACCTGATCGGCCAGCGCCTGGTGGCGTTTTGGGAGGGTGTGTTCAAGCGCATCCCGGTGGTGAAATCCATCTATGGCAGCGTCAAGCAGGTGTCCGACAGCCTGCTCACCGGCTCCGGCATGGCCTTCAAGAAAGTGCTGCTGGTGCATTACCCCCACCCGGACGCCTGGTCCCTGGCCTTCCAGACCAACGTGCCGGACGAGGTGGACGCCCAGCTCAACCGCGACTTCGTGGCGGTGTTCATTCCCACCACACCCAGCCCGGTCAACGGCTTCTACTTCTACGTGCGGCGCGACGCGGTCATCGAGCTGGACATGAGCATCGACGCCGCCTTCAAGGCCATCGTCTCCATGGGCGTGGTGTCCGCGCCCATCAAACCCGCCATCGCCAACTATCCGGGCGACTGAGTTTCATCTAGGAAAACAGCATGCGTAGCCTTTACTGCGGCGCCGTCAACGCCGACCACATCGGCCAGACCCTCACCCTGTGCGGCTGGGCCCATCGCCGGCGCGACCACGGCGGCGTTATCTTCATCGACCTGCGCGACCGCGAAGGCATGGTGCAGGTGGTCATTGACCCCGACACCCCGGAGGCCTTCAAGGCGGCGGAGGAAACCCGTTCCGAGTTCGTGCTGAAGGTCGTTGGCAAGGTGCGGCCACGCCCCGCCGGCACCGAGAACCCCAACCTGCCGACGGGCATGGTGGAAGTGCTCACCCAGAGCCTGGAAGTGCTCAACCCCAGCCTGACGCCGCCGTTCCAGATGGACGAGGACAACATCAACGAGAACATCCGCCTGCAATACCGCTACCTGGACCTGCGCCGCGAGCCTATGCAGCACAACATGCGCCTGCGCTATCGGGTGGCGAAGCTGATGCGCGACTACCTCGACCGGCACGGTTTCATGGACATCGAAACCCCCATGCTCACCCGCTCCACCCCCGAGGGCGCGCGCGACTACCTGGTGCCCTCGCGTGTCCACGACGGCATGTTCTACGCCCTGCCGCAGTCGCCCCAGCTGTTCAAGCAGCTCCTCATGGTGGCGGGCTACGACCGCTACTTCCAGATCGTCAAGTGCTTCCGCGACGAGGACCTGCGCGCCGACCGCCAGCCGGAGTTCACCCAGGTGGACCTGGAGATGTCCTTCGTCGAGGAGAACGACGTCATGTCCCTGGTCGAGGGCATGATCCGCGACATGTTCAAGCAGGCACAGGACATCGACCTGCCCAACCCCTTCCCGCGCATGACCTTCCAGGAGGCCATGTCCCGCTTCGGCTCCGACAAGCCGGACATGCGCGTGACGCTGGAAATCACCGAACTCACCGACGTCATGAAGGACGTCGACTTCAAGGTCTTCTCCGGCCCCGCCAACGCCAGCAACGGCCGCGTGGCCGCCATCCGCGTGCCGAAAGGCGGCGAGTTCAGCCGCGGCGAGATCGACGCCTGGACCGAGTTCGTCAAGATCTACGGCGCCAAGGGCCTGGCCTACATCAAGGTCAACGAAAAGGCCAAGGGCCGCGACGGCCTGCAATCCCCCATCGTCAAGAACATCCACGACGCCGCGCTCGCCGAAATCCTCGCCCGCACCGGCGCCGAGGACGGCGACATCCTGTTCTTCGGCGCCGACAAGGCCAAGATCGTCAACGACGCCCTCGGCGCCCTGCGCGCCAAGATCGGCCACGAGAAAGGCTACGTCGACGGCCGCGCCTGGGCGCCGTTGTGGGTGGTGGATTTCCCCATGTTCGAGTTCAACGAAGACGAGAACCGCTGGGACGCCCTGCACCACCCCTTCACCGGCCCCAAGGACGGCCACGAGGCGCTCCTCACCAGCGATCCCGGCAAGGCCCTGTCGAAAGCCTACGACATGGTCCTGAACGGCTGGGAAGTGGGCGGTGGCTCCATCCGTATCCACCGCGAGGAAGTGCAGGAGAAGGTATTCGCCGCCCTCAACATCGGCGAGGAAGAGCGTCGCAACAAGTTCGGCTTCCTGCTCGACGCCCTCAAATACGGCGCCCCACCCCACGGCGGTCTCGCCTTCGGCCTGGATCGCCTGGTCACCCTGATGACCGGCGCCGAATCCATCCGCGACGTCATCGCCTTCCCCAAGACCCAGCGCGCCTCCTGCCTGATGACCGACGCCCCCAACGCGGTGGACGAGAAGCAGTTGCGCGAATTGCACATCCGCCTGCGCAATACGGCGGGCACGGCTGCGGCCCAAGGCTGAGGTTTTACCCCCTCCCCCGCCGGGGGAGGGTTGGGGAGAGGGAGCAACCCTTCCCTCTCCACCACACACTTCAACCCCCACCCACGTCATTCCGGCGCAAGCCGGAATCCAGAGGTTTAGGCCTTGCGTATGCACTCAGATTAACGTAGCTAACCGGCGCTGCGCGGTTTACCGCGTAGCGTGCAGAGAGCGAAGCGAACGAGGTTGAGCGCCATGCTAGAACTTGGTTCAGTCAAGGCCCAATAGCTCCCAGCGATTAAGGTATTTTTTCTGGGTCTGAAAACTTGCACATTGGCGTGTCTTGATGGTGCTGCCCCTTGCGGCCTGGGGTGTTGAGCCAGCGTTGATGATTGTCTCGGGCGTACTTGACAGCCTCCTCGCGTGGGACGACGTAGTACTCGGGCGCAAGAAGACCATTGAGGCGGATAAACACAAAGAACAAATTCGTTGCTATGTCGGTTTCGTGCTTTTGATTGAGAATCCATTCCTTGCCACTGCCTTGAATGGCCTTGACCTGAATGCCAACGCTCTTTGTTGCGTCGGTGTTCGATGCCAGTATGTCAATGCCTTTTGTGTTTCGAAGAGTTAACGACGCAATGTGGCCGCGAAGTGATAACTCGGCTGCGACGAAATATTCGCCAGCGATACCACACAAGCCAGTAGAAAGACGAGAGCGTTGGGCCATGAGAATTGAAGTTCAACGTGCAGCTTGAGGGACGCGGAGTCACCAAGCGAAGCTAAGGATGCTCTGCACAGCCGGGCATTTCAGGGGACACGAGTGGTTGTAAATCAGTTGCCGAATCACGCTGCCCAGTCTGGGTTCCGAGATTGCACAATAAATGCGCAATCTCCGGTTCCAATCGCCCGGATTCGGGCACATATCCGGCCCTCCCGCGCTTCATGGGCGCACCCCTCCCATCTGCGCCAATCGATGCCTCGCCTGAAACAGGTTCGCCAGGGCGAACAGTGTCACGATCTGCCCGGTGTTCTTCTTCAGACCCCGGTAACGGGTCTTCAGGAAACCGAACTGGCGCTTGAGGATGCGGAAGGGATGTTCCACCTTGGCCCGGTGACTGGCCTTGGCTTTCTCGATCTTGCCCCACCAGCTCGCCCCAAGGCGTCTTGGGCAGCGCACGGCGCTTGCCGGGCTTCATGGCCACATGCCAATTGATCGCCTTGTCCTGGTTCTCTTCCCGTTTCTCCACCCCCTGGTAGCCGGCATCCCCAAACACGTCGGTCTCCTTGCCATGCAGCAGGGCGTGGGCCTGGGT
>WOUQ01000064.1 GCA_009772925.1 bacterium | reverse complement strand
CCTCGCCGGTGAAATCCGGTTCTCGACGGTGAAATCACGGTCCTAGCCGGTGAAATCCGGTCCTCGCCGGTGATATCCGGTCCTCGCTGGTGAAATCAGGTCCTCCCCGGTGAAATCCGATCCTCGCCGGTGAAATACGGTGCTCGCCGTAGAAATCCGGTCCTACCATGTGAAACCCGATCCTAGCCGGTGAACCCGTTTCTCGCCGGTGAAATCCCGTACTCGCCGTTGAAATCCGATCCTACCCGGTAAAACCCCATCCTACCAGGTGAAATTCGATCCTCGATGGTGATATCCGGTCCTTGCCGGTGATATTCGGTCATCGCCGGCAAGAACCGAATTTCAATTGCAACGACCGGATTTCACCGGCGATGACCGGATATCCCCGGCGAGGACCGGATTTCACTGACGAGGACCGGATATCACCGGCTAGGACAGGATTTCACCGGCAAGAACCGGATTTCAACGGCGTGGACCGGATTTCACACGAGAGGACCGGATTTCACCCGGGAGGACAGGAGTTCACCGGCGAGGACCGGATTTCACCGGCCAGTACCGGATTACACGGCCCGCGGACCGGATTTCACCGGCGAGGACCGGATTTCACTGTCGAGGACCGGATATAACCGGCTATGACCGGATTTCACCTTCAAGAACCGGATTTCAACGGCGAGGACCGGATTTCACCGGCGAGGACAGCATTTCACCGGCGAGGACCGGATTTCACAGGCTAGGACCGGATTTCACCGGCGAGGACCTGACTTCAACAGCTATGACGGGATTTCACCGGCGAGGACCGGAAATCACAGGCGAGGACCGTATTTCACCGTCGAGGACCGGATATCACCGGCGAGGACCTGATTTCACCGGCCATAACCGGATTACAACGGCGAGGACCGGATATCACCGGCGAGGACCGGATTTCACCGGCGAGAACCGGATTTCAACGGCGAGGACCGGATTTCACTGGCGAGGACCGGATTACACCGGCGAGGACCGGATTACACCGGCGAGCTCCGAATTTCACCGGCAAGGACCGGATTTCACCGGCGAATTCCGGATTTCAACGGCGAAGACCGGATTTCACCGGCGAGAAACGGGTTCACCGGCTAGGACCGGGTTTCACCGGGTAGGACCGTGATTTCACCGGCGAGGACCGGATTTCACCGGCGA
>WOUQ01000063.1 GCA_009772925.1 bacterium | reverse complement strand
CCCCGCGCAGTCGCCTTCCCGGAGCGTGTAACCCGCTCTGGCCGCGTTTCCCGCCCCCCGCAGCGCGACCCATACCTGTACCCTCTCTGTGCAATGGCTTTCCCGCCCCGAACACCTTCATTACTCTCTTCCTCTTTACAATCTAGATCAGCCAGCACAAAGATGGATCCCCGATATCGACCAGTACTGCCGGTCGACCCGCTCAATGCGCCGCCGGCTGCCTCGCAGCCGCCGCTTCCGCCGGTCGCCGCGCGCTACCCCGGCATCCCTGCCGAGGCCTTCGACCGCATCGCTGCGGATCAGCGCCGTGTTGGTGGACCACGCTATGTGACCAGCCCATCGCTGGTACTGGATGAGTCCGCCCGCCGCGAGCTGAGGAAGGTCCCCTTGAGGTCCTGCCCGGTGGTTAAGCACGCTGGTCTCTCGGAGGATCGACCCGCTCACCCCAGCCACCCCCATCCAACCTCCAACCCCCTCGAGGTGGCTACTCCGATGTCGAGCAACCGCAGTACCCGCCGGCTCAATGGCAGCCGAGTGGTCCTGGGGCCCAAGAACAGCCGCAGTATGTGGGCCCACCCTACGCTCCCCCTGTCTCTGCTGCCCCCTACTATCTCGCTCCCCCAGCTGCTCGTCTCCCCCGAGCTCCTGTTCCCCCATTCTACCCTTCTGCTCCCCAGCCCCCGGCGCAACTGCCCTTTCCTCTGCCCGACGCGCCTGAGCCCGACCCCGAACCATACTCGCCCCCTGCCGTCTATGACCCGGCAGAGCCGGCCTACGGCCGCCAGCCGGCGCCACCCGCTCCCCCACCCTCGAGCCAATACCCCATCTATCCCCAACCCGTGCAGCCAGATCCGCTGCCTCCCCGTTCCAGCAACGAGCAACCCCAGGGACGCGAGCCGTTCCCTGTGGATCGCAATTCCGCGTATGAGCGTCACCTCCCATCGCGCCGCCTCCCCGGTGCCTCTGGCCCTAGCACCGGACCGGCTCAGCTCGACCCATATGACCCCCAAGCGCCCTACCCCAGCACTGGCGTTGTACCTGCTTCGCATCCCCGCCCGCCAGGCTGGCCTCAATCCTTCGCCCAAGGTGGCGTCAGCTACGTGTGGAATTCCCGCGATGGGATGTACTATGACCACACGGGCCGCTACGCCTACCCCTATGACCGCCCCCCTGAGGAGGCC
>WOUQ01000062.1 GCA_009772925.1 bacterium | reverse complement strand
GAGCGCCATTTGCGCGCCTTCCATCTCCGCCGTCACCTCGCACGTCTCGACCACGAGCGTCGCCTCGGTAATCTCGAGGCGGAAGGCCACGTCAGCCGCCGCCGCCTTGAGCACAAACTCGTCGCGCGCCGGGTAGAGGAAGAGGCGCATGTTGACGTGCGACGGCATGCACAGCTCCTGCTGGAACACGTCCACATGCGGGCGAAGCGTCATCTCGACCTCGCGCCCGACCGCGAAGCGCCGCTCGCGCGCGTGCAGGCCCAGGTTCGCGTCGGCGGGATCGGGGTCGGCTGCTGCCATCTGGCCCGGCGTGTCCTTGTACCACCCCTCGGTCTGGCCCCATGTGAGCTTGTTTTCATCGTTCGTGTCGATCAGCGTTTCGATGTAGGCGCGGTAGGGGTAGAGTCCATTCGTGGCGACGCCAAGCAGTTGTCCACCCAGCTCGACCATGACGTCGGCGAACATTGAGTTGGCGTAGAGGTTCGCGGTGCCCACATGCATCGCGGCCGTGATCGCCACCCCAGTCGGTTGCAGGATGCGCGCTCGGAGTCGGACGTTCGAGCTCGAGAGGTCGTTGTAGTAGTGCGGCGTGCCGGGCACATCGAACACGATCTGCTGGCCACGCGCGATGGCCGTCGTTGGCTTGAACTCGCGGAGGAAGGTACGGACCACCTGCTTCTGAATCGACTGCGTCCGCCAGTAGTTGAATTGGTTCTTCATGCATTCGACGTAGCGCTGCTTCGTAGGCGGCATGACCGCGTCGGCTCCTCGGATGCGCTTCATCGTTAGAAGTTGGAGAATGCCTTGCGGCTCGTGCGGCGCCGCTTATATACCCTTCGCTTCTTTGGCGCCGCCTTGCGCTTCGTGGCCTTGCGCTTCGGGGCGTGACGCGTCGATGTCTGCTTCGCGCGCCTCTTGCGCTTCCGGCGACGCCCGGAGCCCGACTGCACCCGGCGTTGTGCTTCGTCGCCGAGCCCGCGTACCGCGCTGCCCACCGAGGCGCCGAACGCTGAGCGCGCCGTGTCCTTGAGTGACTTGCCCTCCGCCAGTCCCTGTGCCGCGTTCGAGATCATCGAGGTGCCAGCCGAGAGCGCCGCCGGTCGAATGAAGTCCCACACCCCGCGCGCCATTCGGCCCAGGAAGTTGCCAAAGCCGCCGCCGTACTGCTCGTAGCCATGGTACACGGGCAG
>WOUQ01000061.1 GCA_009772925.1 bacterium | reverse complement strand
GATGAGAGGCCCGGCGCCGATAGGATGCTTGGCGGGGCCAACATCAGCGTCGCGGGGCGGGTGGATGCGAGGGTTGACCGGGGGTTGGTCACGGCGGGCCCGGTGAGAGCCCGTACGGCGACGGGAGGCACCGCTTCCACGGCCACGAGAGCCGGAGCTTTGGCGCGGGGTGGGAAGACCCGTTGCCGGGGCGTTCGAGGGGTGATGGGGACACTCGATGGCCGCATGGCCATAGGTCCCGCAGCGGCCACAGTTGGCCGGGTACTGCGCGGCAGGGGCATGGGGGGTCAAGTGCATGAGGCTGGGTAGGCGATCCTCAGCGGGACGGGCAGGGGCGAGCGAACGGGGAGCGTGCGGGGGCGGGGCTGGGGGCTGGGCAAAGCCTATGAGGGCCTCCTCAGGGGGGCGGTCATAGGGATAGGCGTAGCGGCCCGTGTGGTCATAGGACATCTCATCGCGGGAGTTCCACACGTAGCTGACGCCTCATTGGGCGAAGGGTTGAGGCCAGCCTGGCGGGCGGGGATGCGAAGCGGGCACAACGCCAGTGCTGGTGTAGGGGCCGCGGGGGTCATATGGGTCGAGCTGGGCGGGTCCGGTGCTAGGGCCAGGAGCACCAGAACGCCTGCGTGATGGGTGGTGGCGCCCATACGCGGAGTTGGGGTCCACCGGGAACGGCTCGCGTCCCTGGGGTTGCTCGGTACTGGAGCGGGACGGCAGCGGAGCTGGCTGCGGGGGTTGGGGATAGATGGGGTATTGGCTCGGGGGTTGCGAAGGGGGTGGCGCCGGTTGGCGGCCGTAGGCCGGCTCTGCCGGGTCATAGAACGCAGGGGGCGAGTATGGCTCGGGGTAGGGCTCAGGTGCATAGGGGAGAGGGTAGGGCAATCGCGCCGGGAGCTGGGGGGCGGTAGGGTAGAGAGAGGGAGCAGGGGCTCGAGGAGGACGAGCGACTGGGGGAGTAGGATAGTAGGGGGCTGCAGGGGCAGGGAGAGCGTAGGGTGGGCCCACATACGGCGGCTGTTCCTGGGCCCCAGGGCCACTCGGCGGCCACTGAGCTGGCGGATATTGCGATTGCTCGACGCCGTAGTAGCCGCCTCGAGGGGGCTGGGGGTTGGGTGGGGGTGGCTGGGGTGGGCGGGTAGTTCCTCCGAGGGACCAGGGTGCCTGACCACCGGGCATGACCTCCAAGGGACCCTCTTCAGCGGCTCGGCGGGC
>WOUQ01000060.1 GCA_009772925.1 bacterium | reverse complement strand
AGAGGTTTTCGGAGCATTGGACGGGATGGTGAAAGTTTGAAGGAGTCAATTGCGGGTGGCGCTCGAGGACTACCAACGGGGCCAGGTGCTGTGTTCGCGAAAGTAATGTCAGTGGGAGACGGGAGTGGAATCTATCACTCGCTGGATTCCTGACCGGAAGCAGTGTTGTTGGCGGCGTCTCCGAAGTTGAAGTCGGCGAGATCCTCGTCTGCTTCAGCGGCAGGAGCGGTGCGACTCACAGAGACGGCCGTCGAGTGCCAATCCGTGTCGGAGGCCTCAGTGTCCGAGGCGCGCGAGTCAGTGGCCGACTTCGACACGTAGCCGTTCAGCGTCGACGTCCGATCGCGCAGTGTCTGTTCGTGATGGGCGTCGAAATAGATCAGACGCGGAAACGAGCGCTTTCGATTGAGGCGGCTTGAACGCGACAAGTGAGCTGCCCCTGGCTTCCCTAGTTTCGTCAACTCGGGCACTTCGCGGCGGCCGGATCGGATCGTGCTCTGGCAGGCTATATGAAGAAACAACCAGGATTCTTTGTCATCCATCCACCCATAACCATAGATTTGAAGCTATTCAGCTGGACCATTTGGTAAGAACTTACTCTTCAGAGCCGACATCAGGTCCTTTATGCAATCGTGAGTCGGGAGCTTGTTGGCTCGCACAGGCAGATTGCACCTGAGGCAGTGCACACGCATGAGCGGGCAGGTCGGGAAATGTTCGTGCTCGATCTCTGCCGCAGGACCTCTCACCTGGCAGCCATCGACGGGACAGGCGATAACTCGCATCGGGCAGAGACGCGCCTGATGGTCCTCCGTTTGCGCAGGCCTGCCACTGAAGGCACAGCCGTTCGGACATCGAACGACCTGGGCGTTGAACGCGAGTTGGGCCCATCGTTGCCATGCATGCCATGTTAGGAACTCGCCAATCCTGACGGTTTGCATGCAGCTGGGGCAGGGCGCCGCCTTCACCGTGAACAAAGGCGCCTGCGGTGCGGTGCGAAGGATGAGGTGCTGCTTGATGCACCGCTCACAGAAGAGGTGCCCGCAGCCGTCCAGGGTGGCGGATCGGCGAGCCAAGCCGCGGCAAATCGAGCACATCAGGTGCCTGTGTATGCCGCCCTCCACCAACTGCTCGTCATAACCCTGCTCGAAGTTCACCGAGTTGACTTCGATGCATGCCAGACTTTTGGGGAAGCGCGGCGGAGGCAAACAGATCGGG
>WOUQ01000059.1:1210-2433 GCA_009772925.1 bacterium | reverse complement strand
ATCAATTTATAGACAGAAAGCAATCAATCACGTTCCACTACCATCGTCCGCGATGCCCAGGCGGTCTCGGGGCGCTATGCGGGTGTCCTAGGTCCGGAGAAGGACTTGCACTCGCGGCTGGCGCTCCAAGACTCATGGACGTCGACATCGCCGTTGGTGTTGAGGCGACTGCCGGCGTCACCGTAGACACCGAGATGGACGTCTGCCCTACTGCAGCCGTCGTAGGCGATACGGCCACCGACGCGGACACTTGCGTCGATGCGGCCGTAGACGTAGACAAGACCATGGCGCTCGCCTGCTGTTGTTGTTGCAGGGCGGGCGCTACCGAGAGTGCACTGGCGTTCAGTGCACCAACCGTTCCACTCGTACTCGTACTCGTACTGCTGATCGCGGCAGCACTCGTGGTGGTGGTAGTAGAGGCCGTGGTGGGTGTGGAGGTGGGTGGCATCGAGGTAGGAGTTGTTCGGGGAACTAGGTACGCCGTCAGAGCGGCCATCACAGTCGCATTCAGCTGCAGCACGGCAGGACGTATCTGCGGCTGTGACGGACCAGTAGCAGAACTGGCGGTCGTAGTGGTGCTGGAGCTAGCAACACTACTAGTCGTAGGCGGCGGCAACGCCAGACTAGATGTTGTTGCAGGGGCAGGCGATGTAGAAGTCGAGGACGAGGCACCGATCGTACTCGGCTTCACGTCAGCCTGTGCAGCGCTCTCCTCTTGGCGCTTCCGTTCTTCCTCCCATTGCTGCCTTATTGGGTCTGGTGGCAGCCCTTGTTCTTCGCGTTCTCGCCGTTGTTGGGCGATGATGTTCTCGGGTAGGGGTGTAGGCACATGGTGTCGGTGCTGATACGCATACTCAGCCCGTCTCTCCCGTTCCCTCTGTTCCTCCTCGTCTTGCTCCTGGCGTTCCCTCGTCAGGCGCTCGTATTCAATCCGTCTGCGTTCGTTGAGGTCGACCACCAGATTCAGTTGTTCTTGACCTGTCGGGTCGAACGCCAGGTGATGTGGCCGTTGTGCATCTGCGATCGCCAAGTCCAGCGTGTCGAGTAATTGCGATCGATTGATTGGAAGCAGCCGGAATTGATGTTGGGGCGCATCAGCCCACGACTGATGTGACGCCATCCATGGTGGCAGCGTCGGCATCGGAAAGGTGCGGATCGTGGTCGAGAACGGACGTGGTGGCGTTGCAGAGGTTGAGGCCGACGTTGTAGTTGGCGGTGCAGGT
>WOUQ01000059.1:0-1203 GCA_009772925.1 bacterium | reverse complement strand
CGTCCCAGTAGCCGTTATCGGTGAGACATGCGGCGGCGTCGGCGATTCCGGCATTGGCGTAGCCGTCGAGCCCGACTCCGACGAACTGTTTCTCACCGATACCACTGGTGAGCGCTCTCGACCGCAACTACCTGCCGAATGCACCGAGACCGTTGGGGACGAGTGAATGGGTGACGAGGAGTCGGAGTGTGTAGGAGACGGCATCGGTGCAGATGCCGTTGGCGCTACACTCTTCGAGGTGCTCGTCGATTGCGCCGTCACCCCCCTGGACCAGCCATGGGCTTGTCCACCCTACCAGTCCAGGCTCCGATCTTGGCGCGAACTCGCGTCATTGTTGATTGTGGCGATGGGACGGGTGGCGTGGATTTTTTGCGAATGGGAATGGTTGCCGCTACCGGGGGCATCGCAACCAGTGAATGCGCACTTGTTTTCTTCCATTCCGGGGCGAGCAGGCTAGGGTCCACGTCCATACTGCCAGTACGGGATCGAACGCCAGGTATCGGCTGGTTTCGTCTGGCCTGGCGCTCCGATTCCGTACTGGCGGCTAGTTGTCAGAATTTCCTCTGACCTCCTGTGCCGCCTTTGCCGCTAGGGCCTGTGGCGCCAGATGACCCTTTCTTGCTCTTGCTCTTCCTACTCGTCCTGCCACTCGTTGCCGCTGTCGCTCCCGCTCCGTGCTGTCTCGTCGACTCTTTCGAGGCGACTGCCGCAGCTGTAGATTGTAGCAGCTGTGAGCAGGCGCCCGCCGGATCCCGTCTCGTGCGAAACGCCACGGTCACACTCCCGCTCCGTGACGCCGTTGTGCCTGATGGGGCAGCTCGACTCGTGGAAGCCGTCGCTCCCGTCGCTGCCGTCGTTGTTGTTGTTGAGGCGCCCGTTGGTGTAGGCGCTCGTTTCTTGTGCATTTTCTTCGAGGGCGTTCCGCCAGCCGCAGAGGCAGCGCTTGAAGTCGCAGCGCCAGCCACCGAACTCGTCGTCGTAGCTGAAGGCCGCACTCGGACTTCTGCACCTGCCGTCTTCTCGGTCAGGGTCACGTCGCCACTCGAAGCGCCCGGAGACACCATAGCAGCGCCAGCGCTTCCGTGTCGAGTCGTCACGCCCGGCGAGACACTCGCAGGCGTTTCCGGGACCGACTTAGTTGTCGCCGTCGAGGTCGAGGACGACACTGTCGTCACCGAAACCGAGCTGGCCGTTGCAGCCTCG
>WOUQ01000058.1 GCA_009772925.1 bacterium | reverse complement strand
GGTCCGTGTGGCTACTTGTCAGCGAGTCGAGAGCATTTCGTCTGCTCGCTGCCTGTGGAGCTGTCGTGCCGGTTGCCTGAGAGGCAAGCACCCGTCTGGCTACTTGAGATCGCGTCGATCGCGTTTCGTTGACAGTCGTGCTGGTGTCCACTTTGCCTGACCGGCAAGCGCTGGGGTCCAGTGCGCCTGATCGGCAAGCGGCGGTCTGGCTAGGTGAGATCGCGTAAATCGCCTTTCGCTGGCAGTGGTGCTGGAGTGCATGTTGGCTGATCGCCAAGCTGCCGATTGGCTTCCTGCGATCGCGTCGATCGTCTTTCGCTGGCACTTGTGCTGGACTGCAGGTTCGCTGACCGGTGAGCGCCCGTGTGGCTACATGTGATCGCGTGGATAGCATTTTCCCTCATCGAGCAATTTTCTTCTTCGTCGAGAGGCATGCTGGTGGCTCACTGATTGGCTAGTAGGCTGGGGTATGCGCCGCTGTTAAGGGTCCGTGTGGCTACTTGACAGCGAATCGAGAGCATTTCGTCTGCTCGCTGCCTGTGGAGCTGGCGTGCCGGTTGCCTGAGAGGCAAGCACCCGTATGGCTACTTGAGATCGCGTCGATCGCGTTTCGTTGACAGTCGTGCTGGTGTCCAGTTTGCCTGACCGGCAAGCGCCAGTCTGGCTAGGTGAGATCATGTCGGTCTCGTCTATCCCGTTTCGCTGCCACTAGTCCTGGCGTGGCGCATTTCCCTGCCGGCAAGCAGCCGTGTGGCTTTCTGAGATCGAGTTGTTCGCTCATCGATTGTTGGCAGACGGGCCTCTCGCTGCCTGCAGAAGCGCTAGCTTTTCTGGACCGCCTGCCCGTCTCCATCTCTCTACTTGCGATTGCGTTGATGTACTTTCGGCGGTTTGAAGAGAGGATTTGTGGCCTCTCGACCCCCGCTGTGGCGGGGCGGCATAATCCTCGGCGGCCAGCTGCCGTGTGGCCACTTGAGATCGCGTCGATAGCATTTCGCCTGCTCGCCTCCTCTGGTGCTGGGCTCTCGGTTCCCTAACCGGCAAGCACCAGTGTGGCCTCTTGACATCGTGTTAATTGCGTTTCGGTTCTAGTTGTGCTGGCGTGGCGGAGGACTTGCCGGGCAGCTGCCCTCTGGCTTCCCGAGCTCGTCTCCATAGCATTTCTCCTCTTTGAGAGGCTTGCGGATGGCTCGCTGAAGAGGTGCTAGGCTGTCCTATGCAGCGCCGGTC
>WOUQ01000057.1 GCA_009772925.1 bacterium | reverse complement strand
GCCCGTGCGGCGACGGGAGGCACCGCTTCCACGGCCACGAGAGCCGGAGCTTTGGCGCGGGGTGGGAGGACCCGTTGCCGGGACATTCGAGGGATGATGTGGGCACTCAATGGCTGCATGGCCATAGGTGCCGCAGCAGCCGCAGTTTGCCGGATACTGCGCGCCGGGGGCATGGGGGGTCAGGTCCATGAGGGTGGGCAAGCGATCCTCAGCGGGCCGGGCAGGAGCGAGCGAGCGGGGAGCGTGCGGGGGATGGGGTGGGGGCAGGGCGAAGCCTATGAGGGCCTCCTCAGGTGGGTTGTCATAGGGGTAGGCGTAGCGGCCCGTGTGGTCGTAGTACATGCCATCGCGGGAATTCCACACGTAGCTGACACCGCCCTCCGTGAAGGACTGGGGCCAGCCGGGCGGACGGGGATGCGATGTAGGCACAACGCCCGTGCTGGGGTAGGGGGCGCGAGTGTCATATGGGTCGAGATGGGCCGGTCCGGTGCTGGGGCCAGGGGCACCGGGGAGGCGACGCGATGGGTGACGGCGCCCATACGCGGAGTTGGGGTCCACAGGGAACGGCTCACGTCCCTGGGGTTGCTCGGTGCTGGAGCGGGGAGGCAGCGGAGCTGGCTGCGGGGGTTGGGGATATGTGGGGTATTGGCTCGGGGGTTGGGAAGGGGGTAGTGCCGGTTGGCGGCCGTAGGCCGGCTCTGCCGGGTCATAGAAGGCAGGGGGCGAGTATGGCTCGGGGTAGGGTTCAGGCGCGTAGGGGAGCGGATAGGGCAGTTGCGCCGGGGGCTGGGGAGCAGAAGGGTAGAACGGGGGAGCAGGAGCTCGGGGGAGACGAGCAACTGGGGGAGCAGGGTAGTAGGGGGCAGCGGAGACAGGGGGAGCGTAGGGTGGGCCCACATACTGCGGCTGGTCTTGGGCCCCAGGGCCACTCGGCTGCCACTGGGCCGGCGGGTATTGCGGCTGCTCGACGCCGTAGTGGCCGCCTCGAGGGGGTTGAGGGTTGGATGGGGGTGGCTGGGGTGGGCGGGCAGATCCTCCGAGGGACCAGGGTGCCTGACCACCGGGCATGACCTCCAAGGGACCCTCTTCAGCGGCGCGGCGGGCGGACTCATCCAGTACCAGCGATGGGCTGGTCACGTAGCGTGGTCCACCAGCACGACGCTGATCCGCGGCGATGCGGTCGAAGGCCTCGGCGGGTATGCCGGGGTAGCGCGCGGTGACCGGCGGAAGCGGCGGC
>WOUQ01000056.1 GCA_009772925.1 bacterium | reverse complement strand
GAGATCGGTCTCGTCCTGAGCGAAGGCGGCGGAGTGCTCGCGGAGGACACGCTCAAGTCTGGTGCGCTCGTGGGGGGAGAGCTGCGCCTGGTCGAGGGACAATTCACCTACGACCTTGAGCTGGGCGGGGGTGAAGGGGACCTTGCGGTAGGGGTAGTTGGCCGGGCGGGGTATCAGGCGAGGGTAGGGGGTGACTTTGTCCGCTTCCATGGCGGCGACAACGTCCGGGGGGAGCTGGTAGTCTTCCAGCGGGTCCTCGCCGAGGCGGGATGGCGACGGACTGGAGTGGGTGTAGCGTACAGAGTACACGGGGACAGAGCACGCCACGGGGGGCATGGACAGTGGCGACTGGGTTCGAATAGAGTAGACGGGCGTTGAGGAACGCGGGGAGGGATGGGCCGGGGTGGTCGGCTGTGGGAGGCAGCGAACCGGGGAAGGGGCCCCTAATCGAATGATATAGGGGGAGTTCTTTAGCTCCGGGGGAACTCCGTGGGGCCAGAAGTTCCACGCGGGGGCTGCGGGTTGCGGGGGCATGAGGGATGGGGCCACAGGGGCGGCAATGGCCGGCCGTGGGAGGCAGCTGACCGGGAGTGACGGCATTCCGACGATGGGTATGCCATGAGGGCCACCAATTCGGACAACGCCTGGGGGGTCCTCCGACGGCCAGACGATGTCGGATGGCCGGGGGTCTCTTACCGGGACGGCAGAGTGCGGGGGGGCGAGGGGCAAGGCAACACGGGGGTGAGAGGGATAAGGCTGCCGAAAATCTCCGTAGAGAATCGGGGCGGCGAGGCGCGGGGGTACAAGGGGGATGCCACCGAGCGACGGGCTGTCACCGGGGCGGGTACGCCCATAGGCGGCAAAATGCGACACGCAGGTCGGGCAGGAGGGTTGACCAAGGGAGAGGCGGGAGTTCGACGCGTACGAGATCGAACACGCGTGGGGGTTGAGGAACTCCGAGCCTAACAGGGCCTCAACCGGGAAGTTATCAATGACGTAGAAGATGTGGCAAAAGAGTTTGCCGTTCACCTTGAACGTCAGGGCAACTTTACCCAGGAGGGGGAGCGCTACATTATGGCCAGAAATGAGGCGCTCCTCAGGGCTCGGGGGGTGAGGGCGGGGATGTTCGGGGAGGGCCTGGTAGTACCGAGACGAGATTATGTTGGTGACGCTACCTGTGTCCACGAGGGTCCAGGTAGTGATACCTTGGATCTCCAAGCGGGTCCACAGGAGGTTT
>WOUQ01000055.1 GCA_009772925.1 bacterium | reverse complement strand
AGGCACGGCTGAATCCAAAAGTGACGCTCAGCCGTAAGGGCGGGGGAAAAGGGCATGGCGCAAAGCGAAACGGTCCGTGCCCTGGTGTTGCGCAAGGCCGGGGAGGGGATTGCGTCGGCCGTCGAAAGGGTCCCGGAATCGGCCCTGCCAGAGGGCGATGTGACGGTGCGCATCAGCCATTCCACCCTCAATTACAAGGACGGCATGATCCTGAAAGGGCTGGGCACGATCGTGCGGTCCTATCCCCACGTGCCGGGAGTGGATTTCGCGGGCGTGGTGGAGCACACGACCTCCCCCCTCTACCAGCCCGGAGACGACGTGATTTTGACCGGCTGGCGCGTGGGCGAAGAACGCTGGGGCGGCTATGCAACCAAGGCCCGGGTGCGGGCGGAATGGCTGGTGCCAATGCCCCCCGGCCTCGATGCCCGGCGGGCCATGGCGCTTGGCACGGCGGGTTTCACGGCCATGCTGGCGGTGACGACCCTGGAAGCGGAGGGCCTGTCGCCCGGGGACGGCGAGGTTCTGGTCACCGGGGCCGCCGGCGGCGTCGGCAGCGTGGCCGTGGCGTTGCTGGCCCGGCTGGGTTATGTCGTGGCGGCGTCCACGGGTCGGGTGGAGGCCCATGCGTACCTGCGCGCCCTGGGCGCGACGCGCCTGATGGACCGGGCGACGCTGGCCGCGGCGCCGCAACGTCCGTTGCAGAGGGAACGCTGGGCGGGGGCCGTGGAGAACGTGGGGGGCACGACCCTGGCGGCGGTGGCGGCACAGATGCGTTACGGCTCTGCCATTGCCGTGTGTGGCAACACCGGGGGCAACGAAACGCCGCTATCGGTCATTCCCCTCCTTTTGCGGGGGGTGCGGCTTGTGGGGATTGCTTCGGTCATGGTGCCGTTGCCCCAACGCCAGGCGGCGTGGCACCGGCTGGCGCGCCTTTTGCCACGGGATGTGCTTGACACCCTGACCAGCAGCATCGCGCCCCTGGACCACCTGCCCGCGCTGGCCGATGCCATTCTGAACGGAAAAGTGCGCGGGCGCACGGTGATCGACCTGGGTCTCTGCAAAGAAATCACGAGAGGGTGAAGGAGAGTGCGCCTTCCCACTCCCGTGGTTCGTTGTGCTTCAGGATCACGGCCCAGCGGATTCCGCCATCAGGGCGGAGGGCAGCTTGAATGTGACCGATTCGGTTGCGACCTTGACCTCGATGATCGTGACCTCGAACCGCATTCGGGCCTCGGCCAGA
>WOUQ01000054.1 GCA_009772925.1 bacterium | reverse complement strand
CTGGACTTTCC
This sequence comes from bacterium, assembly GCA_009772925.1. Taxonomy (GTDB): domain Bacteria; phylum Pseudomonadota; class Gammaproteobacteria; order Burkholderiales; family Thiobacillaceae; genus PFJX01. The sequence continues at coordinate 1,234 of WOUQ01000054.1, read as the reverse complement.
CGGAGAGAGTGGAGAGCGCTTCTCGGTTTATGCGGCTTCGACCTCGAAGCGGCATGGGCTTTTATAGCCCAGGGCGGAATGCCGCCTGACGGGATTATAGAAGCCGTCGATGTAGCGGCCAATGGCGATATGGGCTTGGTTGCGTGATTGCCAGGCGGTTCGCCAGATCAGTTCGGATTTGATAGTCTTGAACACGGTTTCGACCATGGCGTTGTCGTAGCAATTGCCTTTGCCGCTTATAGATACGACGATTCTGTGGTCGGCCAGGAGTTTTCGGTAGGCGCCCGCGCAATATTGGCTACCGCGATCGGAATGATGGATGATGCCAGCCACCGGTTGGCGCACGGCAAGTGCGCGGTTCAAGGCGGTCAGCGCCAGATCCTTTTTCATGCGGTCGCTGGTCGCCCAGCCGACGATGCGTCGGGAAAACAGATCGACCACGACGGCCAGATACAGCCAGCCTTCCGCCGTCCAGATATAGGAAATGTCGGCACCCCATTTTTCGTTAGGTTGCTCGGCAGTGAAGTCCTGATCCAAGACATTGGGTGCGACCGGGCCGCCATGGTCGCTGTCGGTGGTTTTCTTGAACCTGCGCTTTTGCAGGGCTTTCAGGCCATTCTCGCGCATCAGCCGGGCGACGCGATGACGGCCGATGGCAAGGCCGTCTTCGCGCAACTCCACATGCATGCGCGGGCTGCCATAAGTCTCCCGCGACAGGCTGAACTGGCTGCGGATATGGGCCAGAAACACCATATCGGTCAATTGGCGAAGGCTGGGTTTACGTCGCTTCCAGGCATAAAAGCCGCTGGCGCTGACCCCGAACAGGGCGCATGTCCGGGCGAGAGACAGATCGGCCTTCGTCGCGTCGATGTGCCGGAAGATCATCGACTTGTCTCCTTGGCGAAGAAGGCCGTGGCTTTTTTTAACAAGTCCCGCTCCGCCCGCAGGATTTCATTTTCCTTGCGCAAGCGGGCCAGTTCCTTGGCCGTGTCCTCATGCGGGCCGCTCAGCAATTCGGCCTCGCGGTGCTTGGTCAGCCATTTGCCCAGCGTCGATTTGCCGATCCCCAGATCGTCAGCAACCTGCCCAATCGTTCGACCGCTGCTCTCGACCAGACGAACCGCTTCGCGCTTGAACTCGTCGGTGATTTTTCTCATGCCGGAACCCGTCATTACAGTGTCCTGCGTGCAAAATTAACATGCACGCTCTCCACTCTTTCCGGGCAAGTCCAATC
>WOUQ01000020.1 GCA_009772925.1 bacterium | reverse complement strand
TACGATCTTCAGGTTGAAGCTGGCGGTACGAACTTTGTGTTTGCATCCGTGCACCTTACGACATCCAAGGTGTTGCACTTCAGATTTGAGGCCGCCCTGTGAAACCTTCTTAGTGGTCCATGCCTCTGATATGCGCCTAGCCGCGTAAAGTGGAGACTTGTTTTTAATGTCCAAACGTGCGACGTACATCCATGAGTCGAGGAGTTGTTCAATAGTGTTTGCGAGCATTGGTTCTTGCTCTGCTGAGATGGCGTCGATGATTTCTTGAAAATCTGTTTCGGCGGTTTCAATATCAAGCAGGTTGTCGTCAAGATCAGCCGTGTTGTAGTCATACTCTGTAGCGATATTTGATTTTTGTATTGTTGAGATAGAGATGTCTCGTAGCTTCTTTCTTAGTTTCTCATCTGCATTGACTTGAAATACTTCGTATTTTGCAGTTCTGTGCGCTAATGTGCGCTTGATTATATAGAGAGAAGAGGTTGCGCTTGCTAAATTAAATGATTTAATCGTTTTGAGTAGTTTGTTCGCTGCATCCATTTTATACCTCCGGGTTCTTGTCTGTGACCAGATACAACTGCTCTGATATTTCAACAATACGGTATGTCTCGTTCTTGTGTAAGCGCCCGCATTTTATTAAAAAATAGTCTTGATGCTCTCTGCCATTCTTCTCATAGAGAACATCGTATATGTTATACCCCATCATTGCGAGGATTGGATTGTTGAATATTGTATGTGTTTTTAGCGTTAGCCAAAACATGATAAACATAAAAAACGCAAAGCTTGCCAGGGTTTTTTCATTCCAGTGTTCTATCAGAAAAAACGAAACCATGTAGGGTATTGTGTAGCTAACTAATTCGCCTGATTTGTTAGAGATGGATTTTACGGTTACTGGTGGGCTGGATGACTTTGGTAGACGGACGGTTGCCCACAATAAAATGCAACTGATGGCAGAGATGCCAAGAATTGATAGAATTATTGGCTTATGACTGAGTTCTAGAGTTTTAAAACTGAAGTTTTGAATAAAGAAAATTATAGATAGCGGCGAGTATGCACTTAAAAATATAATTACTGAGGACAAGAATCGTAATTTCATATCACCTTCCCCGTCATTGGTTTATTTATTGTCTCTGTGCGTTTCAAAAAGAAATGTTACAAGTGTTGCTGCTGCGCCTACCGCTAATTTTGCGTGCCTTGGTTGCAGTGGTTGGGTGTTTGCGGATTTTCCATGTCCAGTGCCATATAACCCACGTAGTTGCCCAAGGTCGTTCCCGATAGTGCCTAAACTCCGTAGAATCGCTTTTATTAAATCAGAACCCCGCTTCCCCTCAGGCACACCTTCAGGAACAAGTGATAGCTCTTTCAGTACTGCCTTGGTCAATGTGGGAATATCAGGGGTACCATCTACAGGCATTCCTCGTTCTTCCAGGATGGTCTTGCAGACTGTTTCGATTAGCTCTTTGGCGGTGCCAATGGCAAGTGATGGGTCGGTATCAACGGATTCTTTCAGACGTTGGATTTGTTGTAATAGATGAGCACCTTCGAGCTTGTGGGTGGCATCAGCCAGATCATCCAGAACTGGGGTTCCCGTTGTGGCAACGATTTTTCCGTTCACCCAATCAAAACCATCCTGTTTGAGCCAGTAGATTAGCTTTTCAGCCTGTGCATGTCGTGTGGCTTCATGTTTGTTATCGCTGTCCGTTGCCCAACCTGATACAGCATGTGATGGTGCGAATAGTTCTTTGATTTCGTTTTCGAATACCATCAGAACCCGGTTGATGCTTTTTCTGCTTTCCCAATCGACAGTGTGGTAGTACTGCTCGACAAGTGTTCGGCGCTGACCATTAACAGATGGTTGATATTCAAGGTCACACCGTATCCCACAGGCGTCAAAGGCTTCTGCAATGGTACGTAGAGTTCCACCAACAAAATACTCACGAAATTCGTTCCGTGTTTTTATACTGATTATCTGCTTACTCACACTTATACAGCCTCATGATCTACCTGCATCTGTCGATGCAACTTCTGAATTGCCATTTGCGTCCATCTGTCGGGCGGCGTAAGCAATTAAGGTGATCGTAATCATCAATAGCATCTGTGCCTCAAGTCGATCAAAGTGATTGTTCGGGCTATGATGAGGTTTATTGGCAGTGGTTTTAATGGTTCCTAATGCAGAATTTAGCCATTGATATGTTGACTCTCCCAGGCTGTTTTCCCAACTCTTCTTCAGTATTGGAATGCGCTTACCAGGCTGATTTTCCTTCTCTACTTGTTCAAAGAATTGGTCAAGTGCGACTCGGCAAGAGCCTACCGCATCGTCATACAAACCCAGGCTGAAATGCTTTTGTGCCTTCTCCAATGCGATGAAGGCGTGATTGAGCGCCTTGCAAGCCTCAATGCTGACACTAGATATTTCCAGAGCAATGACCTTGCCATACCCCAATCCGGGAAGCACTTTCTCTCTCCACTGAGATTCTGAACAGGTGAATGGTATTTCGCCGAAGATGCTTGCCACCTCTATCAAACCAAATGGAATGGCAGTTGGATTGTCGATGACACCGAAAACGTGAACTTGCAGGTTGATCCGTAGCTTTGCTTCCAAGCTCTTGCCTGATCGCATCTGCTCAATCCACTCGATACGTCGAGCATCAAGTTCAATTTCAATTGGGGTGTGTTCGTCGGTCGAATACCCCAGTCTTCCTGGGCGTCTTCGATTGATTGAAACGGGTTTGATTTTGCCAATTACCTCTGATCCAATTACTAACTCGCCTGTCAGCATGCCAAAGGCGGTGGATTGCACCTTATCTCGCCAGTGTCCATTGGTCTCTTCGTTGATATGAAACGTGGCTTGAAGCATCAGGCGAGACCAAGTAACCCCACCCACCCCCTGAATTGTTGCAGGATTGATACTCGCTTCTACTTGCAATCCTGTGTTCGGCGCATACAAGGAGGTATTCATGACGTGGCTTCCACCACTGGCATGTGGAGTGCGCCTGACATTAGTTTTGGAAGAATCGCATCCCGTACTTCTGTTAATTCTTTAGCTTGATGAACATTCGCGATGATTCGATCTAGCAGTGATGAAACAATGTCATCAAACGTTTGGGCAATATTTACAGGTGGGATCGTAATCTGGTAGTTGGCAAGGTCGTGCCAATTTGTTCGTGGCATTTTTGCCCCATTCGATAACTGAGTAGCGTGATCGACAAGGGCTTTGCTTGAGAAAAGACACAGGCACAGAGAGTGCCAAGCAGAAGATGTCGCCTCAATCACTAAAATATCGGTAGAACACACGCCGTCGATTGGGGCTATGCCTACTTTGTGAAAATACGGGCGGAGCTTACCAAACAGAATTTGTCCTCGCCTGAAACGGGATTTGCCACTTTCAACTTTGCTCGCCCCCTCCCAACTGTCCAAGGCTATGGACTGTCGCGGCATGTGTTCGAGCCCTATGTAAGCTGTGTCGTCTGTCAGGTCTTCAGGCTTCGCGCCGATTCTGAGGTTACGAGAAATTACCCCTAGCCCACCAACTCTCCACCCTTTTGGAATCTCCCCCAACGGCGAATCCTCGAACTCGCTCGGAAACAGGTCGGCGATTTCAGGTGGGATGCCTTCGGGTTCCCGTCCTTCAGCCTTGGCACGCACGGGGTCGAAATCCACGAACCACGACTTGAACAGGGCTTGGGCGATGGCTTCGAGGGTGATATTGGTTTCTCGAAGGAGGGCGATTTTGTCGTCAAGGGCTTTAAGAATGGCTGCTGTATTAACCTGAATATCTATTGGTGGTAGACGCAATGACACCTTCCGAAGCTCACTTTGCTTGATGCCCAACACAGTGGTTCCAGTCGCACGAGCTTTTAATTGCGACTGCATTTCCTCGGTTTGTAGCAAATACAGTAGGTAGGTATTGTTCAGAACGCCTGCTTTACCACGCAATGTCACTACTCGTTGTGCAAGTGCGATTTTTGCAGGACCGAGTTGAGCAACCTCGCCAAGTGGTGCCTCAACAGTCAAAACCACATCGCCAGCTTTCGGAAGACCTCGACGCATCCATGAGTCGTAGTCCTCCTTCGCAATGAATTCTGTTGGCGTTTCAATTCGACCACCTTTAATGACTTTGGCAGTTATCAGCGGGATGCCTGATTCTGTCTTTACGGGCGTTTTCCCTCGGTAGTCGATGAGTGCGTCGAGGCACTCTTCCAACGGCATCACCATTACATCAAAATTTATTCCGCTGCCCCGATTGTTTTTTTGTACCAAAATTCTGTCCCGCTCAATAATCTTGCGGAACGATTCGCTGGTCGTCGCCCAATCCACGACATCCACTTTGTAGGGCAGCGGGGACTCAGAAAAATCATCTGTAAGTGCGGCGCTGGTGGCAAGGCTTAACGGCTTGTCAGTGATGATGGCTAAGTCGAGGTCGGAATATTCCTTCGAAATCCATTTGGCGCGAGAACCAAACGCCCACACCTCATACTGGGGCACATGCCGTTCCAATATGTTTTTGATGATTGCCCATTCGGATGGGCTGATGGCGATATTGGGAACCCCCATTACGCCATGCGCTCCTGTAAGCGGTTGAGCAGGTAAGCCGCTTCATCGAGAAACGCAGGTATACCCTGCACAACTTCAAGCGCGATGTCTTCGTCGTAGGTGTGGCTGGTCTTGGATCGCATGTCCCGGTATGACCGCCATTTCACCCAATCGCCCAGCAACAGCCCTTGTTCGTTGCCTGTTCGGATCTGGTCTTGAAAGGGCATGGTGTCGAACTGTTCCGGGGTGGGGGACGTGGCTTCGAGATAGCGCTTCAGCATCTTGTGGCTGATCTCGTATGTGAATTCAAAGCGCTGTATCAACCCATCACGAATCTGTGTGTCGGTGGTGTCGCGTTGATAGCGTTCTAATCCTTCTGACAGGCGCAGGGTGGCATTGGCTAGGGGGGTTAGGTCCAGTGTGTCGCTCATTGCTTGATCTCCAACGTGAAGCCCAGTTTTTCCATTTTCTCGCGGATTAGGGCATCCAGCTCCTGTCCCTTTGCCATCTGTTCCGCCAGCTTGGCGGTGAGCAGTTCCATCTTCTCGACAAAGGCTTCGTCGTCGTCTTCAACTTCTTCTGCTCCCACGTATCGACCAGGGGTCAGCACGTAACCGTGTTCTGCAACCTCGGCAAGCTTCACTGAACGGCAGAAGCCTGGAATGTCGGTAAAGGTGTCTGAGGTTTCGCCATCCTGCCGCCACGCATGAACAGCGGTGCCGACTTTCTGGATGTCTTCGTCATCGAAAACCCGGTTCACTCGTGATTCCATACGCCCAAGTTTGCGGGCGTCGATGAACAGGAATTCACCTTTGCGGTTACGTCCGTTCTTGGTCTTGTCCTTGGTCAGGAACCATAGGCAGGCGGGAATCTGAGTGTTGAAGAAGAGTTGCGGGGGAAGGGCGATCATCACTTCCACCACATCGCCTTCAACCATTGCCTTGCGGATGGCTCCCTCGTTGTTCTGGTTTGATGACATGGAGCCGTTGGCTAACACGACGCCCGCCATGCCTGACGGTTTCAGATGCCAGAGGATGTGTTGCAGCCAGCCGTAGTTGGCGTTGCCCGTGGGCGGCGTGCCGTAGACCCAACGAGGATCGGATGCGAGTTTTTCCCCTCCCCAATCGGAAATATTGAACGGGGGATTGGCAAGCGTGTAATCGGCTCTGAGGTCGGGGTGTTGGTCGCGGTGGAAGGTGTCGGCGGGTTCCTTGCCGAGATTGGCTCCCATGCCTCGTATGGCGAGGTTCATCGCCACCAGACGCCAAGTGGTGGGGTTGGCTTCCTGCCCGTAGATGGAGATGTCACCCGCCTTGCCGCCGTGGCTTTCCACGAACTTTTCCGACTGGACGAACATGCCGCCGGAACCGCAGCAGGGGTCGTAAATGCGTCCCTTGTGAGGGGAGAGGACTTCCACCAATACCTTGACCACGGAAGCGGGGGTATAGAACTGCCCGCCCTTCTTGCCTTCGGCACTGGCGAACTGCCCGAGGAAATATTCGTAGACCTCGCCCAAGGTGTCCTTGGCTTTGTCCTTGGCACCGAAACCGATGGATGAAATCAGGTCGATCAGTTCGCCCAGCCTGCCCGGTTCAAGTTGGGTACGGGCAAAGCGTTTGTCGAGGATGCCCTTCAGGCTGGCGTTGTCCTGCTCGATGGCGATGAGGGCATCATCGATCCGTTTCCCGATGTCGGGTTGCTTGGCTTGGTTGCGGATGTTCTCCCAGCGCGCCGATTCAGGCACCCAGAAGACATTCGCCATCGTGTAGAAATCGCGGTCTTCCAGCAGGTGTGCGAACTGGCTGGCTTCGCCGACGAAAAGCTCACTGTTCGGGTCGGCGAATTCCCGCTTCAGTTCGCTGAGGCGTTCATCGAAGGCATCGGAGATGTACTTGAGGAAGATGAGTCCGAGGACGACATGCTTGTATTCGGCGGCATCCATGTTCGACCGCAGCTTGTCGGCGGTCGCCCAGAGTGTTTTGTGTAGGTCTTGGTTCATGCGCTGTGTCTCAACCCTGTTTTGCCGCCAATGATGCGGGAGGAGCGTGGGGGGCGTCCATTCATCCTTGGCGCTTGCATGCCCTCAAGTTCAACTTTTCGCGGCACAGATAGTGCGGGAAGCGTCGCCCGCAGTCGTCAGTGAACTGTCAGAAACCCTCTAAAGTCGATAGGGTCTCACCGAAAAGTTCCGGATTTAGGGACAAGTGAGGACGGCAGGGGTGTCCCGAAGCAGTCCCGAAAAAAATACCCCCCTCCCGCGAGAGCAGCATGGGCAAGGCTTCCGGGGCGACACCCCGGTACTGCTGCATCATGGGGGTGTGCTGGGCGAGGGTCTCGGCGGACACGGCAACGGAGGCGATGCGAAAGAAGACCATTCTACTTGCACGTCGCGGCGCGCGAAGTCGACTTACAATGCCGCTCCATGAAGACTTCCAGCGACGGAGCGTGGCGGGGCATGAGGGCTTGCGGCAGAGGGTGGATATGGTTGGCGGCGCTGGCATTTGCAGCGGGTGCGGGTGCGCAGACGCCCTCCGCCGCGAGCGGGGCGGTGGAGGTACGGCTGAACCGCACGCTTGCCGATGCCAAGGCGCTGGAGACGGCGGTCGCGGCAGGCAGGCGGGCGGCGTTTCTCTGCGTCCACTGCCATGGCGAGGATGGCAACAGTCCGTTGGACCACGTGCCCAATCTGGCCGGGCAGAATGCCCTGTATCTGTTGACCCAGATCGACAAGTTCGGCGACGGCCGGCGTCAGGATGAGTTCATGTCCGGCCTGGTGAAGGTGCTGAAGCCCGAGGACCGTTTCAACATGGCGGTGTTCTATGCCGTGCAGCCGGTCAGGCCGACTCCGGGCAAGGATGCGCGTCTGCAACAACAGGGCAAGGCGCACTACGCCCGCGCCTGTGTCGGCTGTCATGGCGCCCAGGCGCGCGGCAGCCGGGAGATCGCCCGGCTGGCGGGGCAGCAGCCCACCTATATTCGAAATGCCCTGGTGGGTTACCGGGCCGGCAGCGGCCTGCGTTCGGACCATCGCATGACCGGTGTCTCGCGCAAGCTTTCCGACCCGGAAATCGCCGCGCTGGCCGCCTATCTATCGGCCATGCCCTGAAGCCGTGCCGGCTGCCTAAAGAAGTCGGCGATGCGGCCGATGATGGCATAGCGAATGTCGAGCATGCCCGGCCTGCGGGCATGACGCCAGGGGAGCCATGACATGGAAGAACACAACGCCAGCCACACCTTGCCGCCTTCCACCGCAGCCCGTCCGGACCTGGACTGGAGCCAGGTGCGGGAGACCATATTGATGCTCAACCTGGCGGTGGCGCAGATCGAGATCGCCCTGAAGGATTCCAGCGGCTCCGTCGACGTGCTGGCCGGGAGCTTCACCGGCATGTACGGCAACATCATGGCCCTGGTGGAACAGGCCCGCGCCCTGCCGGATTCACCGGCCAAGGCGGGCATCGAGAGTTCCGGCGTGGCGGTTTCCGAGCAGATGCAGCAGGCCATCATCGCCTTCCAGTTCTATGACCGGCTGTCGCAGCGGCTGTCCCACGTCAGCCGCAGCCTGGATGACCTCACCGGCATCGTCAACGATCCGTCGCGGCTGTATAACCCCTTCGCCTGGCATACCCTGCAGCAGCAGATACGTTCGCAGTACACGATGGAGGACGAGAAGCTGATGTTTGATACCCTGATCCGCACCGGCGACGTGCGCGAGGCCCTGGCGCGCTATGTCGAGGCCCGGCAGCAGCAATCCGGTTCCGGCGCGGACATCGAGTTGTTCTGACCATGTCACCGCCGCGGGTCGATGCCCTGGATCACCTGGTATTGACCGTGAGAGACATGGAGGCGACGGTGCGGTTTTATACGCAGGTGCTGGGCATGCAACTGGAACGCTTCGGAGAGGGGCGCCTGGCGCTCAGATTCGGGTCCCAGAAGATCAATTTACATCCGGCCGAGGCACCATTGCAGCCCCATGCCGCGCGACCCACGGCGGGGAGCGGCGATCTGTGTCTGCGCACGCGGCGTCCGCCCGCTGAATGGGTCGGACACCTTGCAGCCCTCGATGTGTCCGTGGAGTTGGGGCCCGTTGCGCGCACCGGTGCCGAGGGGCCGATGACTTCCCTGTATGTCCGCGATCCGGACGGCAACCTTGTGGAGATCGGCTACTACGGCGAGGAGTGAGGCAAGGGCACGGCCATATCCTCGACGCCGTCGGCGGCTTCCAGTTGTTGTCCGGTTTGCGCGAGTGCAGCCCGGGTGATGGCCCGCGCCCACTCGCGGGTGAACTCCACCTGGCCGACTTCCTCGACTTCGATGCCCTGGGTGCTGGTCAGGGTCAGTCTGCTCAGCCCATGCTCCGCTTGGCCGGATGCAGAGGTGTCGTTCGCCTTGCGGGTAACGGCGGACGGGTTGGCGCGATGGCGCAGGGGAATCAGCATGATGTGTCGACCGGAAAGCCGGTGTGCCGCTCCGGTGCTGCGTGACCAGGCGGTTGCTTGCTGTGCGCCGCGTGTTGGGCGGGGAGGGCGGGGCGGTTGGATGCGTGAGACATGGTATCGGGCAAATGCCGGGGGCACTGTTGCCCAGCAAGATTCCTGCCAGTTGTTAACAACCCAGTCGGATCAATGCGTTGGCGCTACCCGCCGGGCGCGGGCAGGGCGCAGTGTCAATTAAACCGACACCGCCGCAGGCGGGGTTTCGGACTATGCTGCGCCGTCCCCGCATCGCCTCGTCGTGCCTCATGTACAAAATTCCCGTTTCCGTGCTGGTGGTCATCCACACCCCCGATCTGCAAGTGCTCCTGCTCGAGCGCGCCGATGCGCCCGGCTTGTGGCAGTCGGTGACCGGCAGCCAGGATGCCGGGGAAACCCTGGCCCAGACCGCCATCCGCGAGGTGTTCGAGGAAACCGGCCTGGATGCCGGCAAGCTCGACCTGCGCGACTGGCAACTCCAGTACGAGTTCGAGATCTTCCCGCGTTGGCGGGCGCGCTACGCGCCCGGCGTGACGCACAACACCGAGCATGTGTTCGGCCTGACTCTGCCGGCACCGGAGCCGGTCGTGCTGTCGCCGCGCGAGCATCTGCGGCAGATCTGGCTGCCTTGGCAGGAGGCGGCGGAACGCTGCTTTTCCTGGAGCAACGCGGCGGCCATCCGTCGCCTGGGCGGAGAGTGAGGACAGCCGCGCCTCACACAGCCCGCGCCACCACCCAGGCGGAAACCCGCGCCGCGCCGGCCTGGCGCGTAGCCTGGGCGAGTTCTTGCAGGCTGGCGCCGCTGGTCATGACGTCATCCAGCAGGACCACATGACGGCCGCTTAAATCCAGGTCGCAGCGGAATGCGCCGCGCAGGTTGCCGCGCCGCGCCCGCAGGTCCAGACCGGCCTGCGGCGGCGTGTCGCGCAGGCGCCGGGCGCCCGTCGCGCTCCACGGGATGTCGAGTCGCGGCGCCAGCCGGCGCGCGATCTCCGCCGCCTGATTGAAGCCCCGTTCCGCCAGGCGGGCGGGATGCAGGGGCATGGGCAGCAGCAGGTCCGGGCGCGGCAGGTCGGCGACTGCATGCTCGACGACGCGGGCGAACCAGTCGGTGAGTTCCAGGGCGCCGTGGTACTTGCAATGCCTGATCAGGGCATCCAGGGGAAAGGCGAAGCGGAATACCGCGCGCGTCAGTTCGAAGGCGGGAGGATGGCGCAGGCAACGGCCGCAGACTTCGCCCTCGGCCTGGGCGCCGCTCATGGGCAGGGCGCAGCGCGGGCAGCAGTCGCGCGACAACGCGGGCAGGTCGGCGACACAGCCGGCGCACAACAGCCCATCCAGGGTGCGTGCGCCACACAGCAGGCAGGCCTGCGGCAGTCCGGATTGCACGCTATTGATGCAATTGTTCAGAATGGACACGAGCCGGTTTGACAACAACGATCTCCTCCCCGAACATCCGAGCGTTTTACCCGATTCTTCCCCGGATTTCCCACGCCATGACGCAAACCCAACTGGTCACCGCCGCCTCCTGCCTGCGCAGCGCGCGCATGTTCAACCTGCTCGCCATTGCCTCGACGCTGCTGGCGGCGAGCCTGTTCGGCCTGGGCCAGCTCGTTGCCGACAAGAAGCTGGCCTTCCTGCCCATGGCCATGTCACTGCCGCCGATCATGATCTGGCTGGCCGCTTCCATTTTCGTCTATGCCTCCATCGCCCACCATCCGGATCTCACCGTGCGCCATTACAACAAATGGGCGGGCTACCGCTATTACGCCGTGGTGGGCGCGCTGACCATCTTTTCCAATGACCTGGCCCGCTTGCCCACCGGCTGGCTCGGCGTGTGGGGCCTGTTCATCCTCGCCCTGGTGCCCTGGGCGGCCTACGATGTCTGGAAGGCGGGCAGGGAGCAGTGGCGGGATATCGAAGTGATCAGGGAGGCGCATTGATGAACGATCTCGCCCAAGTCCCGGTGGCCTGGAGCCTGGCCCAGGTGGAGGCGCTGTTCGCGCTGCCCTTCAACGATCTCTTGTTCCAGGCGCAGAGCGTGCACCGCGCCCACTTCGACGCCAACGCCGTGCAGTTGTCCACCCTGCTGTCCATCAAGACCGGCGGCTGCTCCGAGGACTGCGGCTACTGCTCCCAATCCGCCCGTCACGACACCGGCCTGGAGCGGGAGAAACTGCTGGACGTGGCGGAAGTGGTGCAAGCCGCGCAGGCCGCGAAGGACGCCGGCGCCACCCGCTTCTGCATGGGCGCCGCCTGGCGCGGCCCCAAGGACAAGGACCTGGGCGCCGTGGTGGACATGGTCAGGGAAGTGAAGGCCCTGGGCCTGGAGACCTGCGTCACCCTCGGCATGCTCAAGCCCGGCCAGGCGGAGCAACTGAAGGAAGCCGGCCTGGACTACTACAACCACAACCTGGACACCGCCAGCGAGTTCTACGGCCAGGTCATCACCACCCACAGCCACGCCGACCGCCTCGATACCCTTGCGCAGGTGCGGGATGCCGGCATCCACGTCTGCTGCGGCGGCATCGTCGGCCTGGGCGAATCCCGCCGGGTGCGGGCCGGCCTGATCCTGGAACTGGCCAACCTGAACCCCCAGCCGGAATCGGTGCCCATCAACATGCTCGTGAAGGTGCCGGGCACGCCCCTGGCGGCCGAGGCGGATCTGGACCCCCTGGAATTCGTGCGCACCATCGCCGTGGCGCGCATCACCATGCCCACCTCCCACGTGCGCCTGTCGGCCGGCCGCCGGGAACTGGGCGAGGCGGTGCAGGCGCTGTGTTTCCTCGCCGGCGCCAATTCCATCTTCTACGGCGACAAGCTCCTCACCACCGGCAACCCGGACGTGGAAGCGGACGAAATCCTGTTCGCCAAGCTGGGCCTGAGAGGCGAGGGCGCGCAGGGCCGCCGTTGTGCCGGCCACTAGCGTTACTCCCTCTCCCGCCGGGAGAGGGCCGGGGTGAGGGAGCTCGGCCTGGAAGACCGAAGCGGACTCCCTCTCTCCCGGCCACTTGGCGGGGGAGTGACGTCGACATGAACCCCGATCAGCTTGCTTTCGCCCTCGCCGACCTGGACAGCCAGGGCCTGCGTCGCCGCCGCCGGGTCCTCGATGGACCACAGGGTGTGCGGGTGCGGGTGGACGGCCGCGACTACCTGTCTTTCTCCAGCAACGACTACCTGGGCCTGGCCAACCATCCCGAGATCGTCAGCGCCACCCAGCTTGCCGTCGCTCGCTTCGGCGTGGGAGCCGGCGCTGCCCACCTGCTGACCGGCCACCATCGCCTGCACCATGAGCTGGAAGCCGAACTCGCCGCCTTCGTCGGCCTGCCCGCCGCGCTGCTGTTCTCGACCGGCTACATGGCCAGCCTGGGGGTGATCCCGGCTCTGCTAGACCGTCACGGCGAGGTGTTCGAAGACCGCCTCAACCACGCCTCCCTGGTGGACGCGGCCTTGCTTTCGCGGGCGAAACTCACCCGCTACCCCCATCTGGACCTGGCCTGGCTGGACCGCAGGCTGGGGGAGAGCGTGGCCCAGGTGAAGCTCATCGCCACGGACACGGTGTTCAGCATGGACGGCGACCTGGCGCCCATACCTGAACTGTTGGCCCTGGCGGAGAAGCACGACGCCTGGCTTTACGTGGACGATGCGCATGGCTTCGGTGTGCTGGAGCGTGAGGCGGAACATCCCCATGCCCTATCCGCCTCGCGCCTCACGCCCCACCCCTCACTGATCTACATGGCGACTTTGGGCAAGGCCGCTGGCGTCGCCGGGGCCTTCGTCGCGGGCACGGAAGAACTCGTCGAATGGCTGGTGAACCGGGCTCGCACCTATATCTACACCACCGCCCAGCCGCCCCTGCTTGCGGCGGCGGTGTCGGCAAGCCTGAAGCTTATCGCCGGGGAGCCCTGGCGGCGTCAGCGCCTGGCCGAACTGATCGCCCGCCTGAAAGCCGGCGTCGCCGACCTGCCCTGGCCCCTGGTGGCCTCGGACAGTCCCATCCAGCCCCTGCTTGTGGGCGGCAACGAGGATGCCGTGCGCCTGGCGGAGGGCTTGCGCGCGCGGGGCATCCTCATCCCCGCGATCCGGCCGCCCACCGTGCCCCAGGGCCAGGCCCGGCTCCGCATCTCCCTGTCCGCCGCCCACGGCGTCGCTGACCTCGATAGCTTGCTGGCCGCCTTGCGGGAGCTGGCGCCTTGATGACCCCTCACGCCTCAGCGTTCACGCCTCGCCGGATTTTTCTGCACGGATGGGGCCTGCACGGCGGCATCTGGGCCGAGTGCGGCCTGGCCGGCGCATGCCCGGACCTGCCCGGCTATGGCGATACGCCCTCGGTTTCGCCTTACACGGCGGCAATCCTGGCCGACGCGGTCGCCGCGCCCCTGAGTCAACCTGTTCAACTTGTTGGCTGGTCGCTGGGTGGCATGGTGGCCCTGGCCCTGGCGGCGCGGCATCCGGACAAGGTGTCCAGGCTCGTGCTGGTGGGCACCAATCCGACCTTCGTCAGCCGGCCCGATTGGCTGCACGGCCTGGCTCCCGAGGTACTGGCGGGCTTTGCCGCATCCCTGAAGCAGGATTACCGCGCCACCCTGCTGCGTTTCCTTTCTCTCCAGGCCCGCGGCGGCGACGCGGCGCGGGAGGTGATCGCCCGTCTGCGCGAAACCGTGTTCCAACGCGGCGAGCCGGCCAGCGAAGTGCTCGCCGCCGGCCTCGACCTGTTGCGGGACGTCGACCTGCGCGCCGTCGCGGCCCGGGTACGCTGTCCCACCCTGGTGGTGCACGGGGCCTACGACACCCTGTGCCCCGTGGAGGCCGCACACTGGCTGGCGGAACAGATTCCGGACGCCCGCCTGGCTCTGCACGAACGCGCCGCGCACGCGCCTTTCCTGTCCCATCCGGTCTGGTTCGCCGAGCAGGTGGGGGGCTTCCTCGATGGATGACAGCCTGAAGCGGGCCATCCGCCGCTCCTTCGAGGCCGCGGCCGAGCGCTACGACGAGGCCGCTTTCCTGCAACATGAGGTGGCCCGCCGCCTGGACGACCATCTGGACGGCATGAAGATCGATCCGGGTATGATCCTGGACGCCGGCTGCGGCACCGGCTTCGGCCTCTCCCTGCTCAAGGCGCGCTTTCCCAAGGCGCGGCTGCTGGGCCTGGACCTGGCCCATGCCATGGCCCTGCACGCCGCCCACGGCCATGCCCAGGCGGCAGGCTGGCGCACATGGTTATCCCGCCTCACGCCTCACGCCTCACGCCTGACGACCCTGTGCGCCGACATGGAACGCCTGCCCTTGCGCAAGGACAGCCTGGACATGGTCTGGTCCAGCCTGGCCCTGCAATGGGTGGTCGAACCGGATATCACCTTCCGCGAAGCCCACCGGGTATTGAAGCCGGAGGGGCTGTTCCTGTTTGCCACCTTCGGCCCGGACACCCTGATGGAACTGCGCGCCGCCTCGGCGGACCTGGACGGTCACCAGCACGTGAACCGCTTCATCGACATGCACGACCTGGGCGACGCTTTGGTTCACGCCGGCTTCAGCAATCCGGTCATGGAGATGGAGCGCATCACCCTGACCTACGAAGCCCTGCCCGGCTTGCTGCGCGACCTCAAGGCCATCGGCGCCCACACCGTGCTGGAAAACCGCCGTGCCGGCCTCATGGGCAAGACGGAGTGGAAACGCCTGGCCGACCACTACGAGCGCTACCGCCGCGATGGCCGCCTGCCCGCCACCTACGAGGTGGTCTATGGCCACGCCTGGGCGGGCCGCAAGGACCGGCTGGAGGACGGCCGCCAAGTTATCCAGCTGAAGATTGCTGGCAAGCGGGGTGGCCTGTGAGCCCTCACGCCTCACGTCTTACGCCTCGCGGCTTTTTCATCACCGGCACCGACACCGGCGTCGGCAAGACCCTGTTTTCCGCCACCCTCCTGCATGCCTTCGCCGGGCTCGGGGTGCGCGCGGTCGGCATGAAGCCGATAGCGGCGGGGGCGGCGTTGCAGGACGGCGTCTGGGTCAACGAGGACGTGGCCCTGCTGCGCGCGGCATCGGCCGTCGCGGCGCCGCCCGAACTGGTGAATCCCTATCTGTTCCGCGAGCCGATCGCGCCGCATATCGCAGCGGAGCACAAGGGCGTCGGCATCGAACTGCCGCGCATCGCCGCCGCCTTCGACGAACTCGCCGGGCTGGCGGATTGCGTCGTGGTGGAGGGCGTCGGCGGCTTCCGTGTGCCCCTGGGGCCAGAGCGGGACACCGCCGACCTGGCCGTGCGTCTGGGCCTGCCCCTCATTCTGGTGGTGGGCATGCGCCTGGGCTGCCTCAACCATGCCCTGCTCACCGCCGAGGCCATCACCGCGCGCGGTCTGCGGCTCGCGGCCTGGGTGGCCAACCGCATTGACGCCGACATGGCCGCCTACGACGAGAACCTGTCCGCGCTCATGGCCCGATTGCCCGCGCCGCTGTTGGCGGAGCTGCCCCACATGCGGGCCGTCGACGCGGGCGCGGCGGCTCGCCTGATTTCGCCGCGCGCGCTGCAATCCCTCTACGCCGCCGGGCCATAGGCGGCCGGCCGACAGGGCCGAGCGGCCGCCTCGCCGCGGAGCGGAGCACTGGCGGCAGACCGGGCCGGAAAAAAACACTTTGCATGGGATCGCATTTACCTTTGATAATTCAAGACAAAAATGTCTTTGGAGTGGGTTATGGTCTTGTCTCGCACCAGCCAGTACGCCGTTCAGGCCCTGATCTACATCGCCACCCAGCCGATGGGCGAGCCGGTGCTCAACCGTGACATCGCCAGTCGCCTGAACGTGCCGGCGGCCTATCTGGCCAAGATTCTGCAGAATCTCTGCAAGCATGGTCTGCTCGATTCCTACCGCGGCCGCCTGGGCGGTTTCTGTCTACGCGAGGGCATGCACAGGACTTCGCTCATGCAGGTGCTGCTGCTCACCGAGGGACCGGATTTCACCAAGAGCTGCATCCTCGGCCTCAAGGAATGCTCCGATGCGACCGCATGTCCCATGCATTTCAAGTGGATTCCGGTGAAGAAGAAGATTCTGGCGCTGCTCAACGACATGAATCTGGAGGAACTGGCCAAGGCGGTGATGACCGGCAAGTATCGGCTGGCCGACCTGCCGGCGGCGGCGTTGCCGGGTTGAACCGGCTTACGCGGGGCCTGGCGCTGGCCCTGGTCGTCCTCGGTCTGGCCGCTTGTGGCGAGCCGGCCGTGCAATACCGGGGCAGCGACATCAGCGGGGTGGATTTCGGTCGGCGCCTGCAACTGACCGACCACAATGGCCGGGCGGTGAGCCTGGAATCCTTCCGCGGCAGGCTGGTGGTGCTGTTCTTCGGCTACATGCATTGTCCGGACGTGTGTCCCACCACGCTGTCGGACCTGGCCCAGGCCCTCGGCCTGATGCCGCCTGATGCTGCCGGCAGGGTGCAGGTGCTGTTCGTGACGGTCGACCCGGAAAGGGATACGCCCGAGTTGTTGCGGCAGTTCGTGCCGCATTTCCACCCCGCGTTCCTGGGCCTGCACGGCAGCCCCGAAGAGGTCGCCGAGGTGGCGCGGGAGTTCCGGGTGGTCTACCGCAAGCAGGCGGAAGCCGGAGCGCTGGGATACCTGGTGGACCACTCGGCCGGCATGTATGTGCTCGACGCCAGGGGGCGGCCGCGCCTGTATCTGCCGTACGGCCATTCCCCGGCGGATATCGCCCATGATCTGAACCTGCTGGCGGCCGCGCGAGAGTGAGAACAACCCGGTCCGCCTTGCGGGATAAGTTCGAGGCGAACTATACTCCCGCGTCTTTTCGCCGGCCCGCTGATGGGATGTCCGGCACCGATACAACGCTCCGGGGTGTCCCGGAGAAGCAGTAACCCTAGGAGGCGTTATGTCTGCAACCAACGCGGCAGTTGCCGAGCCGTACGATTACGACGTCATCAAGAAGTTCGCCGTCATGGCCGTGGTCTGGGCCGTGGTGGGCATGTTCGTGGGGGTGTACATCGCCTCGCAGCTGGCCTGGCCGGTGCTCAACTTCGACAGCCCCTACATCACCTTTGGCCGCTTCCGGCCCGTGCACACCGGCGCGGTGATCTTCGGCTTCGGTGGCTCCGCGCTGTTCGCCACCTCCTACTACGTGGTGCAGCGCACCTGCCAGACCCGCCTGTTCGCGCCAGGCCTGGCCACCTTCACCTTCTGGGGCTGGCAGGCGGTCATCGTGCTGGCCGCGTTGTCCTACGTCATGGGCTACAGCCAGGGCAAGGAATACGCGGAAATGGAATGGCCCATCGACCTGCTCATCCTGTTCGTCTGGGTCGCCTACATGGCCGTGTTCATCGGCACCCTGATGCAGCGCAAGCAGGCGCACATCTACGTGGCCAACTGGTTCTATCTGTCCTTCATCCTGGCCACCGCCATCCTGCATACCTTCAACAACATCGCCATCCCGGTAGGCCTGTTCACCCTCAAGTCCTACAGCATCTTCTCCGGTGCCCAGGACGCCATGGTGCAGTGGTGGTACGGGCACAACGCCGTGGGATTCTTCCTCACCGCCGCTTTCCTGGGCATGATGTATTACTTCGTGCCCAAGCACGCCGGCCGGCCGGTGTACTCCTACCGGCTGTCCATCGTCCACTTCTGGGCCCTGTCCTTCATGTACATGTGGGTAGGCACCCATCACCTGCACTGGACCGCCCTGCCGGACTGGGCTTCCACCCTCGGCGCCACCTTCTCCATCATGCTGCTGCTGCCGTCATGGGGTGGCATGATCAACGGCATCATGACGCTGTCCGGGGCCTGGGATAAGTTGCGCACCGACCCCATCATGCGCTTCATGATCGTTGCCCTGTCCTTCTACGGCATGTCCACCTTCGAGGGCCCGCTGATGTCGCTGAAGGATGTGAACGCTTTGTCGCACTACACCGACTGGACCGTGGGCCACGTGCACTCCGGCGCCCTGGGCTGGGTGGCGATGATCTCCTTCGGCTCCCTGTACCACATGATTCCGCGCCTGTGGAATACCCAGATGTACAGCATCAGGCTGATCAACACCCACTTCTGGCTGGCCACCATCGGCGTGCTGCTGTACATCACCGCGATGTGGATCTCCGGCATCTCCCAGGGCCTGATGTGGCGCGCCTTCGACGACTTCGGCAACTTGCAGTATTCCTTCGTCGAGTCCGTCGCCGCCATGCATCCCTTCTATGTCATGCGCGCCATAGGCGGCATGTTCTTCCTCGCGGGCATGTGCCTGATGGCGTACAACGTGTACAGGACCATCCGCCAGGGCGTGCTCGCCGCCCAAGCCACCGCCGCGCCCGCCGCCGCGGCCGCCTGATTCCGACGAGGTCGTCATGCTCAAGAACTTCAAGCACGAGAAAGTCGAGACCAACGCTGGCGTCCTGCTGGTCCTTACCATGCTGGCCATCAGCGCCGGCGGCCTGGTGGAGATCGCCCCCCTGTTCTTCATCAAGGACACCATGGAGAACGTGCCCGGCGTGCGTCCCTATACGCCCCTCGAACAGCGTGGCCGCGACATCTACATCCGCGAGGGTTGCTATACCTGCCATTCGCAGATGATCCGCCCCTTCCGCGATGAGCAACTGCGCTACGGCCATTATTCCCTGGCCGCCGAATCCAAGTACGACCACCCGTTCCAGTGGGGTTCCAAGCGCACCGGCCCGGATCTGGCGCGGGTGGGCGGCAAGTACTCCAACGAATGGCACGTGCAGCACATGATCCAGCCCAAATCGGTGGTGCCCGAGTCGGTCATGCCCAACTATCCCTGGCTGATGTCCCCACTCGACTACGCCGACATCGGCGACCGCATGCGCGCCCTGCGCGTGGCCGGCGTGCCCTATTCCGCCAACAAGGAGGAATACCAGCGCAACGTCGAGAAATTTGGTGCCGACGTGGCGAAGACCCTGCACATTCCGGACGCGCGGAATATCCTGGTGGCTCAGGCCCAGGAAGGCAACTTCGACGGCGATCGCGCCAGCGTCACCGAAATGGACGCGCTGGTTGCCTACCTGCAGGTGCTGGGTACCATGGTGGACTTCAGCAAGATCAAGCCCGAAGACCTGGTGAAATATCGCTGATGGAGTGGTTCGCCGATCCCGCCAACGCCAAGTCGCTTGGCCTGCTGATCTTCTTCGTGACCTTTTGCCTGATCGTGCTCTGGGTCTACGGCAGCAAGAAGCGTGGCAAACGGCTGGAAGAACACAAGAACATCCCGTTTCTCGATGACGAAGACATGAAGGACAAGTCCAATGGCTGACCACACTACCGGCCCATCGCCCGCTTCCGGTGCGCAAACCACCGGCCACGTCTGGGATGACGACCTTCAGGAATTCAACAACCCGCTGCCGGCCTGGTGGACCTACGGGTTCTACGTGACCATCCTCTTCGCCCTGGTGTACTGGGTGTGGTATCCGTCCTGGCCTGTGGGCGCGGGCTTTATGACGGGCATCGGCAAGGTGACCTACGTCAATGCCCAGGGCGAGGAGGAATCCTGGCACTGGAACACGCGCGCCAAGCTGCTGGCGGAAACACAGGAAGCTTCCGCGTTGCAGAAACCCTACTTCGACCGCATCGCCAGCCTGCCCTACGAGCAGGTCACCCAGGATCCGGAACTCAACAGCTTCGTGGTCTCCGCCGGCAAGGCCCTGTTCTCGGAGAACTGCGCCGCCTGTCACCAGGCCGGCGGGCAGGGCAAGATCGGTTTCTTCCCCAACCTGACCGATGACGACTGGTTATATGGCGGTTCCTTCGAGCGGATCCATGCCTCCATCGCCCAGGGCCGGCGCGGCTACATGCCCCCCTATGGCGAGGCCCTGAACGCCGCACGGATTGACGAGCTGGCGCACTACGTGCTGTCGCTGTCTGGCGCGGCGCAGGTCGACGCGGCCAAGGTGGCGCAGGGCAAGGAACTGTTCAACTCGCACGCCGGCGCCTGCTACTACTGCCATGGCGACAATGGCAAGGGCCGTCAGGACATCGGCTCGGCCAACCTTACCGACCAGGTCTGGCTGTGGGCGAACGTGCCCGCTGCCGAGGGCGACGCCGCGAAGCTGGATGCCGTGCGCAAGGTCATCGCCAGCGGCCTCGACAAGGGCGTGATGCCAGCCTGGCAAGGCCGCCTGAGTGCGGAACAGATCAGGCTGCTTACGCTCTATGTACATGAACTGGGTGGTGGCAAGTAAGGGGCGGATCCACTGAGAGGTCTACCCCGAGCCGTTCGTCCGGAAAGCCCCGGTTCGCCGGGGCTTTTCTTTTCCCCGGGCCGATCCGCGAAGCCGTTGTCGAGCGGCTTCCCGAATCCGTCCAGCAGGTGATTTCGTGGAAAACGCAGGCAAGGAGTTGTATTTCAAGCGGGTGCCCATCGTGCCCCGCTCCATCCGGGGGCCATTTCGCCGCTTCAAGACCGGCATCCTCTGGCTGGGCTTCGCCATCTATTTCCTCCTGCCCTGGCTGCCCTGGTCGCGCGGCGACGCGCCTTCCCAGGCGGTGATGTTCGACATTCCCGGCCGCCGCTATCTGATCTTCGACCTGACCGTCTATCCCCAGGACGTGTTCTGGCTGGCGATGCTGCTGTTCATCGCGGCGGTCCTGCTGTTCTTCACCACTGCCCTGGTCGGGCGCGCCTTCTGCGGCTATTTCTGCTTCCAGACCCTGTGGACCGATGCCTTCATCTGGCTGGAACACGTGCTCCAGGGCGAGCGGCCGGCGCGCCTGCGGCTGGCGCGGGAGTCCTGGCGCAGCCGCGACAAGCTCCTCAAGGTGGGCGCCACGCGCCTGGCCTGGGTGCTACTGTCGTTCTGGACGGCCCTCACCTTCGTGCTCTATTTCGGCCATGCCCCGAGCCTGCTGCACGACTTCTTCCTGGGTCATGCGCCGGCGGCCGCCTACATCACCACCCTGGCCCTGACCCTCAGCACCTACCTGTCCGCCGGCGTGCTGCGCGAGCATGTGTGCACCTTCATCTGCCCCTATGGCCGCTTCCAGGGCGCCATGTATGAACCGGAAACCCTCACCGTGCATTACGACCGCGCCCGCGGCGAGGGTGCCGCCGGCCGTGTCGCCGCGCGCAGCGGACTGCGCGAGCGCGCCGAACGCGGCGCGCTCGGCCACGGCGATTGTGTCGACTGCGGTCTGTGCGTGCAGGTCTGTCCGGTGGGCATCGACATCCGCGACGGCCTGCAATACACCTGCATTTCCTGTGGCCTGTGCGTCGATGCCTGCAACAGCATCATGGACAGGATCGGCTGGCCGCGCGGCCTGGTGCGCTACGACTCGGAGACCAACCTGGCCAGGGCCGAGCCCGGGCCGGTGCGCCTGCACTGGAAGAACCTCAAGGTGCTGGGCTACGGCGTCGCCCTGGTGCTGATGACCGCCTACCTGGTCTACGACATGAGCCATCGCGACAGCTTCGAGCACAGCATCCAGCAAATCCGCCAGCCGCTCTACGTGGTGCTGTCCGACGGCTCCATACGCAACCGCTACCAGATCCGCCTGACCAACCTTTCCGGCGCGGAGGAAACCTACCACATCGAGGCCCGCGGCCTGCCGCCCGACGCCCTCGATCTCGGCAGCTTCAGGGATGTGCGCATCCGCAACGGCAAGAGCGTCATCGTCCAGGCCAGCGTCAAACTCGATCCCGAAAAGGCCGCCCAGGTCTCTGAATTCGAATTCGTCATCCGCTCCGGCAAGGGCGATGTGGTGGTCGATCCGGCCCGATTCTTCACGCGACACTAAACCCTCATGAATCTACTCATCACCGTCTTCGGCGGCATGCTGCTCACCGTCCTGCTGTATGGCGCCGCCCGCCGCTTGCGCATGTCGAATTTCTGGGCCGCGGTAGTCGCCAGCGCGCTGCCCTCCGCCGCCTATCTGGTCTACGCCACGATGGTCTGGCCGGGCCTTGATGTGGTCACCCTGCACGTCATCGCCTACCCGACGGTGGCCATCCTGCTGTTCCAGCTTTATCACAGCAAGGCGGGGACGCATGGCCAGACGCATTGGGCGCCGAAGCTGATGATCGGCTTCTTCGTGTTCATTACCATCATTTTCGGCGCCTTCGTCTATATCGCCGGCCAGGGCCTGCCGCCCGCGCTGGCGCGCATCCTGCTGCCGGGCGCCGAAGGCAAGAACATCCATACCGGTTTCGCCGGGGTGGTGGCGCATCGCGAGGATGCCGCCAAGGTGCTGGGTCATCGCCGTGGCATGGAAGCCAAGCTGCTCCGCCTGGGGTGGCGCCTGGAAGTCGCCGGGCTGGACGATCTGCGTCCCCTCCGCGCCGGGGTTGTGCGGGTGCGCGTGCTCGGCGCGGACGGCCGCGGCGTGGTGGGCGTGCCGGTGCAAATCCTGCTCGGCCGCCCAGGTCAGCCGCCCATCGAGACCCTCAACCTGGACGACGTCGGCGACGGAGAGTATCGGACCGAGGCCCGCCTGCCCGACACCGGCGCCTGGCTGGCCAGTCTGCGTCTGCGCGCCGGCGAGGACAACATCGAGCTGGAGCGGATCCTGGGCGGCGAATAGGGCCTGGCATCGCGCAGAGCATGCCGCGCCGGCGCCTTGCCGCATGTGTCGGGCGCGCCCCATGCGCGCATCGAACAGACTAGCGGGCATGGCCATGAAGTGATGTATAATCGACAAGTTTTCGATGGGCTTCGCGCCCATTTTTTATTTCTCCGACATGGACTTGCGTGCACTGATCGAACCGACCCTGGCGGGCATGGGGTATGAGATGGTGGCCCTGGAACGGGTCGGCCGCGGCTTGCTGCGGCTTTACATCGACCAGCCCGGCGGCATCACGCTGGATGACTGCGTGCGGGTGAGCAATCAGCTCACGCGCCTGTTCATGGTGGAGAACGTGGATTACGACCGTCTGGAGGTGTCTTCTCCGGGACTGGATCGGCCCCTGGTCAAGGAGGCGGATTATCTCCGCTTCGCCGGCGAGCGGGCCAATATCCGGCTGCACGCGCCCCTTTCCGGGCGCAAGCGCTTCGCCGGGATCCTGCGCGGAGTGGTGGACGGCGTACTGCAACTGGAGATGGATGGCGTAATGCTGGCGATTCCCCTGGCCGAGGTGGATTCCGCCCGTCTGGCGCCGGAGCTTGAGGGTCATACCCGGAGGAACCGATGAGTCGCGAAGTTTTGATGCTGGCGGACGCCTTGGCGCGCGAGAAGAATGTGGAGCCGGACGTGGTGTTCGCCGCCCTGGAGGCGGCCTTGGCCCACGCCACCAAGAAAAGGTTCAACGAGGACGCCGACGTGCGTGTCGAGATCGACCGCAAGAGCGGCGAGTACGAGGCCTTTCGCTGCTGGGAAATCCTGCCCGACGATGTCGAGATCGAGGCGCCGGAACGTCAGTACACCCTGAGCCAGGCGCAGGCGATCCGGCCGGACGTGCAGGTCGGCGAGTTCATCGAGGAACCGCTGGAGGCGGTGGCCTTCGGCCGCATCGGCGCCCAGGCCGCCAAGCAGGTGATCCTGCAACGCATCCGCGACGCCGAGCGCGAGCAGGTGCTCAACGACTTCCTGGCGCGCAACGAGGCCCTGGTGTCCGGCACCATCAAGCGGATGGACCGCGGCAGCGCCATCATCGAATCGGGACGCATCGAGGGTCGCCTGGAGAAGGACCAGATGATCCCCAAGGAAAACCTGCGCGTGGGCGACCGCGTGCGCGCTTATCTGGTGCGCGCCGAGCGCGGCGGTCGGGGGCCGCAGTTGACCCTGTCGCGCACCGCGCCGGAATTCATCATGGAACTGTTCCGCCTGGAAGTGCCCGAGGTGGAAGAGGGCATCGTCGAGATCAAGGCCGCCGCGCGCGATCCCGGCATGCGCGCGAAGATCGCAGTGAAGTCGAACGATCCGCGCGTCGATCCGCAGGGCACCTGCATCGGCGTGCGCGGCACCCGCGTCACCGCGGTGACCAACGAGCTCAACGGCGAGCGTGTCGACATCGTGCTGTGGTCGCCCGACCCCGCGCAGTTCGTCATCAACGCCCTGTCGCCGGCCGAGGTGACCAGCATCGTCGTCGACGAGGAGAAGCACGCCATGGACGTGGTGGTCGAGCCCGAGCAGGTCGAAGTCGCCATCGGTCGCTACGGCCAGAACGTGCGCCTGGCCGCCGAACTCACCGGCTGGGTCATCAACATCCTGTCCGTAGACGAGGCCCAGGAGAAGCATCAACAGGAAGCCGAGAGCCTGATCCGCATGTTCATGGTCAAGCTGGACCTGGACGAGGACGTGGCCCAGGTCCTGGTGGAGGAAGGCTTCAACAGCCTGGAGGAGGTGGCCTACGTGCCGCTGGCCGAGATGCTGGAGATCGATGCCTTCGACGAGGACACCGTCAACGAACTGCGCGCCCGCGCACGCGACGCCCTGCTCACCGACGCCATCGTGCGCGAGGAGGCGGTGGAGAGCGCCGCCGCCGACCTCATGAGCGTGGCCGGCATGGACGAGGAAACCGCCGCCCAACTGACCGCGCAGGGCATCCAGAACGCCGAGGATCTGGCCGACCTGGCCGTCGACGAGCTGATCGAGCTGGTCGCCATGGACGAGGAACGCGCCAAGGCGCTGATCATGACCGCGCGCGCGCCGATGTTGGCGGGGGCCTGACGGGAGTAGAAGATGAACGTCGAACAGTTCGCCACGGAACTCAAGGTGGATCCCGCGCTGCTGGTCAAGCAGCTCCAGTCCGCGGGCGTGGCCGTCCAGGGTGTGCAGGATGCTCTGTCGGATCAGGACAAATCCCGTCTGCTGGATTATCTGCGCGGCAAACATGGTGCCCGCGAGCCGAAGACCAAGATCACCCTGACGCGCAAGCAGACCGGCGAGATCAAGACCGCCGACAGCACCGGTCGCACCCGCACCGTGCAGGTCGAGGTGCGCAAGAAGCGCGTGCTGGTCAAGCGCGAGGGCGCCAGCGTGGAGGCGCATCCCGGCGAAGCCGCCGCCGAGGCGCCGCCCGCGCCAGCCGTCGTCGAGGAGCAGGTTGCCCAGGTCGCCGTGCCCGAGCAGGTGGAGGCGCCGACGCTGGCCACGCCCGAGGTGGAGGCGTCCGTCCCGGTCGTCGCCGCCGAAGAGCCTGCCGGCGAAGTTGCCGCGGTGGAGGAGAAGCCGGCTGCGGTGACCCCGCGCGTCATCCCTTCCATCCTCAGTGATGCCGAGCGCAAGGCGCGCGAACTGGAGGCCAAGCGCACCGCCAAGTTGCGCGCCATCCAGGAGGCGGAACTGAAGGCCAAGCAGGAGCGCGAGGCCGCGCGCCGGCAAGCCGAGGAATCGGCCAAGGCGGCCGAGGCCGCGAAGCCCGCGGAGGCGGCCAAGCCCGAGGAAACCAAGCCTGCGGTGAAGCCGAGCGTCAAGCCGAAGGTGGACAAGGAGAAGGCCGCCGCCAAGAAGGGCAAGGAAGAGCCGGTGTCGGGCAAGCGCCCGGGCCTCAGGACCCGAGGCGCCGTCGATGCGGGCGATGGCTGGCGCGCGAAAAAGGGCCGCCACAAGTCCGATCATGAATCCGCGCCGCAGGCGCCGGCCGAGCCGGTGGTGCGCGAGGTGCTGATTCCGGAGACCATCAGCGTCGCCGACCTGGCCCACAAGATGTCGGTGAAGGCCGCCGAGGTCATCAAGGTGCTCATGAAGATGGGCTCCATGGTCACCATCAACCAGGTGCTGGATCAGGAAACCGCCATGATCGTGGTCGAGGAGATGGGCCATGTCGCCAAGCAGGCGGCGACCGATACGCCGGAGTCCTATCTGGAGGAAAGCGGCGAGCACAAGGAGGCCGAACTCAAGCCGCGCGCCCCCGTGGTCACCGTCATGGGCCACGTCGACCACGGCAAGACCTCCCTGCTTGACCACATCCGCCGCACCCGCGTCGCCGCCGGCGAGGCGGGCGGCATCACCCAGCACATCGGCGCCTATCACGTGGAAACCGGCAAGGGCATGATCACCTTCCTGGACACCCCCGGCCACGAGGCCTTCACGGCCATGCGGGCGCGCGGCGCGAAAGCCACCGACATCGTCATCCTGGTGGTGGCCGCCGACGACGGCGTCATGCCGCAGACGCGGGAAGCCATCCACCACGCCAAGGCCGGCAACGTGCCCATCGTCGTGGCGGTGAACAAGATCGACAAGCCGGAAGCCAACCCGGAAAAGATTCGCCAGGAAGTCTCCAACGAAGGCGTGGTGCCCGAGGAATGGGGCGGCGAAGCTCAGTTCGTGGACGTCTCCGCGAAGACCGGCAAGGGCATCGACGACCTGCTGGACGCCGTGTTGCTGCAGGCCGAGGTGCTGGAACTGAAGGCGCCGGTGGACACCCTGGCCAAGGGTGTGGTCATCGAATCCCGCCTGGACAAGGGCCGCGGCCCGGTGGCCACCATCCTGGTCCAGTCCGGCACCCTCAAGCGGGGCGACGTCATGCTGGCCGGCTCCGCCTTCGGCAAGGTGCGTGCCATGCTGGACGAGACCGGCAAGCCGGTGAACGAGGCGGGACCCGCCATCCCGGTGGAAATCCAGGGCCTGTCCGACGTGCCCGGCGCCGGCGAGGATGTGCTGGTGCTGCCCGACGAGCGCAAGGCACGGGAGATCGCCCTGTTCCGCCAGGGCAAGTTCCGTGACGTCAAGCTGGCCCGCCAGCAGGCCGCCAAGCTGGAGAACATGTTCGAGCAGATGGGCGAGGGCGAGGTCAAATCCCTGGCCCTCATCCTCAAGGCCGACATGCAGGGCTCCTACGAGGGCCTGGCGCATGCCCTGGGCAAGCTGTCCACCGGCGAGGTCAAGGTCAACATCATCCACTCGGCGGTCGGCGCCATCTCCGAATCCGACATCAACCTGGCCATCGCCTCCGGCGCGGTCATCATCGGCTTCAACGTGCGCGCCGACGCCCAGGCCCGCAAGCTGGCGGAATCCTCCGGCGTCGACCTGCGCTACTACAACATCATCTACGAGGCCGTGGATGACGTGAAGGCGGCCCTCGGCGGCCTGCTCTCCCCGGAGAAGAAGGAGAACGCCCTCGGCCTGGCCGAGATCCGCCAGGTCTTCCGCATCACCAAGGTCGGCGCGGTGGCCGGCTGCTACGTGCTCGACGGCCAGCTCAAGCGTTCCGCGCGGGTGCGGGTGCTGCGCGACAATGTGGTGGTGCACGACGGCGAACTCGACTCCCTCAAGCGCTTCAAGGATGACGTGAAGGAAGTGAAGGCCGGCTTCGAATGCGGCCTGTCCCTCAAGAACTTCAACGACATCCAGGAAGGCGACCAGCTCGAATGCTACGAGGTGGTCGAGGTGGCGAGAACTCTTTGAAAGTAGCGAGGGCTGAGTGCTGAGTAGCGAGTCAAGACTCAGTCCTCAGTCCTCAGTCCTCATGGCTCATACCAACCCCCGTTCCCGCCGCGTCGCCGAACAGATCCGCCACGAATTGGCGGACATCGTCCTGCGCGAGATGAAGGACCCCCGCGTCGCCGGCGTATCCTTCACCGCCGTCGACGTGAGCAGCGACCTGGAACACGCCAAGGTGTGGTTCACCACCTTCCAGGCCGACCACGAGGCGGCCCGCCAGGGCCTGGCCCACGCCGCCGGCTTCCTGCGCACGGAACTGGCGCATCGCATGCGCATGCGCACCGTACCCAAGCTCGGTTTCCAGTATGACGAGTCGGTGGAACGCGGGGCGCACCTGTCGCACCTGATCGATCTGGCGGTGGAGGAAGACCGCCGCCATCACCAGGACCAGCCGCCGCGGGACGATGAAGCGCAAGGTTGACGGCGTCCTCCTGCTGGACAAGCCCGCCGGCCTGACCTCCAACGCCGCCCTGCAAAAGGCCAAGCGCCTGTATCGCGCGGAAAAGGCGGGCCATACCGGCACCCTGGATCCCTTCGCCACCGGCTTGCTGCCCCTGTGCCTGGGGGAGGCCACCAAGTTTTCCCAATTCCTGCTGGATGCCGACAAGGTCTATCGCGCCGAGCTGAAATTCGGTGTCCGCACCGCCTCCGGCGACCTCGACGGCGAAGTCATCGCCACCCGGCCTGTCGACCTGACGGAAGCCCGGTTGCGCCGGGCACTGGAAAATTTCCTGGGCGAAATCGAACAGGTGCCGCCCATGCATTCCGCCCTCAAGCATCAGGGCCGCCCGCTCTACGAATACGCGCGCCGGGGCGTCGAGATCGAACGTCCGCCTCGCCGCGTCGTGGTGCGCGCGCTCGAACTGGAGTCCTTTCAGGGAGAGGCCTGCGTGCTGCGCATCCACAGCGGCAAGGGTTTCTACGTGCGCGCCCTGGCCGACGATCTCGGCGAGATACTGGGTTGCGGCGCGCATCTGGCCGGCCTGCGCCGTCTGGCGGTAGGGCGCTTCGACGTCGCCGGTGCCCTTGGCCTGGCAGAGCTGGAAGCCATCGCCGAGGCGGAGCGTGATGCCCGCCTGGCGCCCGCCGACGCCCTCATCGACGGTCTGCCGAAACTGTGCCTCGACGCCGAGGCGGCTTGGCAGATCATGCATGGCCAGGCGGTCTGGTTGCCGCGTCTGCAAGTCGGTGTCCTGCATCGCATCTATGGACAGGGAGAACGCTTTCTCGGCGTCGCCGAGGTGGGCGAGGACGGCAAGCTGGCGCCGAAGCGGCTGGTCGTCCAGGCTTGATCCGCCTGTGTCGGCCATGCAATAAGACTTTTCTTGAACGAAATCAACACCTCGGCGTACAATCGTGCGCTTTCCCGAACGTGTCCCGAATAGCCTCGGGCCACGCGATTGCATAGGAGTATTGCCATGGCTATCACTACCCCCCAGAAAGCGCAGATCCTCAAGGATTACCAGCGCGCCGCCGCCGATACCGGCTCCCCGGAAGTGCAGATCGCGCTGCTGACCGCGCGCATCAATGACCTCACCGGCCACTTCAAGACCCACGCCAAGGATCACCACTCGCGCCGCGGCCTGCTCAAGATGGTCAGCCGTCGCCGCCGCCTGCTGGACTACCTGAAGGACCGCAACGCGGACAGCTACACCCAGCTCATCCAGCGCCTCGGCCTGCGCAAGTAAGCCAAGCATCATGCAACCGGCGCCCTCCTCGGGCGCCGTTCCGCTTTATCGGTACAACCATTTGGAAGGCAACAGCGTGAATCCGGTCAAAAAGACATTTCAATACGGTCGCCATGAAGTCACCCTGGAAACCGGCGAGATCGCCCGCCAGGCCACCGGCGCGGTGGTCGTCAGCATGGATGACACCGTGGTGCTGGTCACCGTGGTGGCGAAGAACGAAGTCAAGCCCGGTCAGGATTTCTTCCCGCTGACCGTCGACTACATGGAGAAGACCTACGCCGCGGGACGCATCCCGGGCGGCTTCTTCAAGCGCGAGGGCAAGCCCACCGAGAAGGAAACCCTGACTTCCCGCCTGATCGATCGCCCCATCCGCCCCCTTTTCCCGGACGGCTTCTTCAATGAAGTGCAGGTCATCGCCACCGTGGTGTCCGCCAATGCCGAGGTGGATTCCGACATTCCCGCCATGCTCGGCGCTTCCGCCGCCCTGGCCTTGTCCGGCCTGCCCTTCAACGGTCCCTTGGGCGCCGCCCGCGTCGGCTATGTGGACGGCCAGTACGTGCTCAATCCCACCCAGACCGAGCTGAAGAACTCCAAGCTGGACCTGGTGGTGGCCGGTACCGAGACCGCCGTGCTGATGGTCGAGTCCGAGGCCAAGGAACTGCCCGAGGACGTCATGCTGGGTGCCGTGGTGTTCGGCCACGAACAGATGCAGGCTGCCATCGACGCCATCAACGAGCTGGCCGACGTGGCCGGCAAGGACGCCTGGGAGTGGACCCCGCCCGAGACCCCCACCGCGCTGATCGAAAAGATGCAGGCGATCTGCGGCGACGGACTCAACCAGGCCTACTCCATCAAGCAGAAGCAGGCCCGCGTCGCCGCCGTCGACGAGATCCGCAACCGGGTGTTCGTGGAGATGATCAGCGAAGACATGGACACCACCGCCGCCAACGTGGTGAAGGACCTGTTCCACAGCCTGGAAGCCAAGGTGGTGCGCGGCCGCATCCTCGGCGGCGAGCCCCGCATCGACGGACGCGACACCCGCACCGTGCGGCCCATCACCATCCGCACCGGCGTGTTGCCCCGCACCCACGGTTCCGCCCTGTTCACCCGCGGCGAGACACAGGCCCTGGTGGTCGCCACGCTCGGCACCAGCCGGGACGAGCAGACCATCGAGGCGCTCACCGGCGGCTACAGCGACTACTTCATGCTGCACTACAACATGCCGCCTTTCGCCACCGGCGAGACCGGCCGCGTCGGCAGCCCCAAGCGCCGCGAGATCGGCCACGGCCGCCTGGCCAAGCGGGCCCTGGTGGCCTGCCTGCCGGACAAGGAAGCGTTCGGCTACGCCATCCGCGTGGTGTCCGAGATCACCGAATCCAACGGCTCCTCCTCGATGGCCTCGGTGTGCGGCGGCTCCCTCGCCCTGATGGACGCCGGCGTACCCATGACCCGCCACGTCGCCGGCATCGCCATGGGCCTGATCAAGGAAGGCAACCGCTTCGCCGTGCTGACCGACATCCTCGGCGACGAGGATCACCTCGGCGACATGGACTTCAAGGTGGCCGGCACCACCGAGGGCGTCAGCGCCCTGCAGATGGACATCAAGATCACCGGCATCACCAAGGAGATCATGCAGGTGGCCCTGACCCAGGCCCGCGAGGCGCGCCTGCACATCCTCGGCATCATGAACGCCGCCGAGGCCGCGCCGCACGAGATGAGCCAGTACGCGCCGCGCATCATCACCATGAAGATCAACCCGGAGAAGATCCGCGACGTCATCGGCAAGGGCGGCGCCACCATCCGGGCGCTGACGGAAGAGACCGGCACCCAGATCGACATCGCCGAGGACGGCACCATCAAGATCGCCTGCACCAGCACCGAATCCGGCGCGCTGGCGAAGAAGCGCATCGAGGACATCACGGCCGAGGTGGAAGTGGGCAAGGCCTACGACGGTACCGTGCTGAAGATTCTCGACTTCGGCGCCATCGTCAACATCCTGCCCGGCAAGGATGGCCTGCTGCACATCTCCCAGATCGCCCACCAGCGCGTCAACGCCGTCACCGACCACCTGAAGGAAGGCCAGGCCGTGCAGGTGAAGGTGCTGGAGACCGACGAGAAGGGCCGCATGCGCCTGTCCATGAAGGCGCTCATCGAGCCGCCGGCGGCACCCGCTGCCGCGCCCGCCGCAGAAGCTCCGGCCGCCGAATAAGGCCGCGCGCGAGCATGAGAAAAGCGGCCTTCGGGCCGCTTTTTTCTGGCAGTTCTGGTCGGCTCAGCGCGCCCCGATCATGTCCAGGAAGCCCTGCCACCAGCGCTTGCGGTTCTGCGGCACGAAGGCGGGCGGGTCCAGGTCGGAGGGCGGCATGCGGGACATGACCCAGCCGGGCAGGATGCGGTGTTTGCTGGAACCACAGGACGTCCCCAGATGGTTGGGGTCGTAGATTTTGATGATCCGCGGCGTGTCCAGATCGTCGGCATAGACGATGCCGCAGTAGTCCTCGTGGTGTTCGCGCCGCAGCAGGGCGTCGATCTCGCGCACGAAGGCGGCCACGTGCTCGGCATCGGCCGGCGCTTGCGGACGCGGTTCGCCGACCGCGTAGAGGAACCAGCCGGCGGCGGGATCGAGGCGCTCCCAGAAGGCCGTGAGCTGTTTCCAGGACAGCAGGCTGTAGAGGGTACCGTCGAAAAGCCGGTCGAATTCGGAGTGTTGCTGCATGGAGAGATCCATGGCGGAGTGGCCGGGGCAGACAGGGAGGCGCATTGTAACCGCGCCTAAACATTTGATAACACGGTTTCAAACAGGAAACGACATGCTCAAGGCACTGATCTTCGACGTCGACGGCACCCTGGCCGACACCGAGCGCGACGGCCACCGCCCCGCCTTCAACGCCGCCTTCCGGGAATACGGCCTGGACTGGGACTGGGACGTGGCCCTGTACGGCCAACTGCTGGCGGTCACCGGCGGCAAGGAACGCATGAAGTATTACGTCGAACGCTTCCGCCCGGATTATGCAAAGCCCGCCGATTTCGACGCGCTGGTGGCCGAACTGCACCAGGCCAAGACCCGCCATTACACCCGCATGCTGGCCGCGGGCGGCATTCCCCTGCGTCCCGGCGTCAGGCGCCTGCTCACGCAAGCCCGCGCCGCCGGCCTGACCCTGGCGGTGGCCACCACCACCACCCCGGACAATGTCACCGCCCTCCTGCGCCACAGCCTGGCCGAGGACGGCCCGGACTGGTTCGCCGTCATCGCCGCCGGCGACATCGTCCCGGCCAAGAAGCCGGCGCCGGACATCTACGTCTGGGCCCTGCGGAAACTGGGCATGGAGCCCGAGGAGTGCCTCGCCTTCGAGGATTCCCGCAACGGTATCCGCGCCTCCCTGGGCGCCGGCCTGCGTACCCTGATCACCGTCAACGACTACACCCGGGAGGACGATTTCAGCGGGGCGCTCGCCGTGCTGTCCGACCTGGGCGAGCCGGGCGCGCCCTACCAACGCCTGGATGCGGGCGGAGCCGGAGAACAGGGGCTGGTGGACCTGGCCAGGATCAGGGCCTGGCTGGGCTGAAGCGCTTCACACCACGTTGACGCCGCGCTCCTCGCGGCCCTTCACGCGGGTCAGGCGGATGACCTCGGGCAGCGAGCGCAGCGCCCGCATCAGCCGCGCCAGGTGCAGGCGGTTCTGCACGCTGACGGTGAAGTAGAGGCTGGTGTAGGCGCCGGCCTCGTCGTGCATGTGCACGTTGTCGATATCGGAACCCTCGTTGGCGATGGCCGCCGCCACCTTGGCCAGCACGCCGCGCTGATTGACGACGATGATCTTGATGCCGACGTCGAACAGCCGGTTCAGCTCCGCCGCCCAGGCCACGTCCACCCATTTCTCCGGATCCTCCCGGTAATGGCGGACCTGGGCGCAGTCGTGGGTGTGGATGATGAGGCCCTGTTCCTTCTTGATCTGGCCGATGATGGGGTCGCCCGGAATCGGCCGGCAGCATTTGCCCAGGCGCACCGCCACGCCCTCGGCGCCGCGCACGAGCATGGGGCCCGTGGCCTTGCGCGGCGCCGTTTCGTTGTCCTGGGTGAGCAGTTGCTTGGCCACCACGAAGGCCAGCTTCTTGCCCAGGCCGATTTCCGCCAGGGTGTCGTCGCGGCCTTTGCCGCCTTCCTTCTGCAGGCGCTCCCACTGCGCCTCGCCCACCGGTTCGCCGCCCAGCGCGCGCACCGCCTGTTCAAGCAGTTGTTCGCCGAGCAGCACCGACTCGTGCCGATGCGTTTTCCTGAGGGCGCTGCGGATGTGCGCGCGGGCCTTGCCGGTGATGGCGAAATGCGCCCAGGCCGGGTTGGGGCGGGCCGACGCGGAGGTGAGGATCTCCACCCGATCGCCGTTCTTCAGCGGCGTCGACAGCGGCATGAACTCGCCGTTAATCTTGGTGCCCACGCAATGGTCGCCCACGTCCGAGTGCACGTTGTAGGCGAAGTCCACCGGCGTCGCGCCGCGCGGCAGCGCGACGATGCGGCCCTTGGGCGTGAACACGTAGACCTCGTCGGGAAACAGGTCCACCTTGATGTGTTCCAGGAATTCAGCCGAATCCCGGCTGTCGGCCTGGATGTCGAGCAGGCTCTGCATCCACTGGTGGGTCTTCTTCTGCACGTCGGACAGCGAGGTTTCCCCCGACTTGTAGAGCCAGTGCGAGGCCACGCCGGCTTCCGCGACGCGGTGCATCTCCTGGGTGCGCACCTGCACCTCCAGCGGCGCGCCGAAGGGGCCGAACAGGGTGGTGTGCAGGGACTGGTACCCGTTCGGCTTCGGAATGGCGATGTAGTCCTTGAACTTGCCGGGGATGGGCTTGTACAGCGCATGCAGGGCGCCCAGGGCGAGGTAGCAGTCGCGCTGGTCCTCGACCACGATGCGGAAACCGTAGATGTCGAACACCTCGGAGAAGGCCAGATGCTTTTCCTGCATCTTGCGATAGATGCTGAACAGGTGCTTCTCCCGCCCGCGCACCTGGGCCTGGATCCTGCACTCCTGCAATTTCGCCTCGATCGCGGCCTTGATCTTGTCCACCACCTCCTTGCGGTTGCCGCGCGCCGATTTCACCGCCTTTTCGATGACCTTGTGGCGGGTGGGGTGCAGGTAGAGGAAGGCGACGTCCTCCAGTTCCTGGTAGACCTTGTTGAGTCCCAGCCGGTTGGCGATGGGGGCGTAGATTTCCAGGGTCTCCTGGGCGATGCGATGGATCTTCTCCGGTTGCATGGCGTCCAGGGTGCGCATGTTGTGCAGGCGGTCCGCCAGCTTGATGAGGATGACGCGCACGTCGCGGGCCATAGCCAGCAGCATCTTGCGGAAATTCTCGGCCTGGGCCTCGGCCTTGCTCTCGAACTGGATCTTGTCCAGCTTGGTGACCCCGTCCACCAGGGCCGCGACCGGCTTGCCGAAGGCCGTGGCGACCTCCTCCGTGCCGACCCCGGTGTCCTCCACCACGTCGTGCAGCAGGGCGGCGATCAGGGTTTGCACGTCGAGATGCCAGCCGGCGAGGATTTCGGCGACGGCCAGCGGATGCGTGATGTAGGGCAAGCCGCCCTTGCGGAACTGGCCCTCGTGGGCGCGCGCGGAGAACTCGTAGGCTCGCGCGAAGGCCTCCTGATCGGCCGGTGGCAGGTAGGCGAGCGCCTCGGGCAGCAGTGGCAGGTCAGGGGAGGAATGCATGCTGCCGCCCCGGGAAAAACGCGTTAGGCCTGGGCCTTCTTCAGGACTTCGAGGCCGGTGAGTCCTTCGGCGATTTCGCGCAGCGCCAGCACGGCGGGTTTGTCCTTCTCGGCTTCCACGCGGGGCGTGGCGCCGGTGGAGATCTGGCGGGCGCGGTAGGCGGCGGCCAGGGTCATCTCGAAGCGGTTGGGAATGTGGCGGATGCAGTCGTCGACGGTAACGCGGGCCATCAGGAAATCCTCTCGATGTGTAAGAGCCTGCGGAAACAGGCTCTAAGGGCAGACGGACCGATTCTAAACGATGCCGGCTCTATAATCGCCCCTCTTCGCACCCTCCCGGAAAAAGTCATGCCATCCTTCGACATCGTCTCCGAAGTGGACAAGCAGGAAATCCGCAACGCCGTCGACCAGGCCAACAAGGAAGTCGCCAACCGCTTCGACTTCAAGGGTTCCGACGCCCGCGTGGAACAGGCCGATTACGTCCTTACCGTGTTCGCCGACGACGACTTCAAGCTGGACCAGGTGCAGGAAGTGCTCAACGGCAAGCTGGTCAAGCGGGGCGTGGACATCCGCTGCCTGGACGTCGCCGAGAAGAGCGAGAAGGTCTCCGGCAACAAGGTCAAGCGCGAGGTGAAGGTGAAGAACGGCATCGAGTCCGAGCAGGCCAAGAAGATCGTCAAGCTCATCAAGGACGCCAAGCTGAAGGTCACCGCCAGCATCCAGGGCGAGGCGGTGCGCGTCTCCGGCGCCAAGCGCGACACCCTGCAGGAATGCATCGCCCTGGTGAAGAAATCCATCACCGAATTTCCGCTCCAGTTCCAGAACTTCCGGGATTGAGCTTCCTCCAGATAAAACAAACACTTGGATTGGCCGGCGGGCTCCTGTACAATGCGCGGCTTTTCCGGATTCGCCGCGCCATTTCGGCCGGCATAGGCACAGAGGACATACTCGACATGGTGACCATTCGTCTCGCCCGCGGCGGCTCCAAGAAGCGCCCCTTCTTCAACATCGTCGTGGCCGATTCCCGCAATCGCCGCGACGGCCGCTTCATCGAGCGCATCGGCTTCTACAACCCCGTCGCCTCCGGCTCCGCCGATGGCCTGCGCGTCGACCAGGCCCGTCTGGCCTACTGGCAGGGCGTGGGCGCCCAGACTTCTCCCACCGTCGCCCGGATCGTGCGTGGCGCAGCCGCTCCCGCCGCCTGAGGACTACGTGGTCATGGGGCGCATCGTCGCCCCCTACGCGGTGCGGGGCTGGGTCAGGCTGCGGACCTACACCGAATACCAGGACAGCCTGCTGGATTACGAAGTCTGGCGCATCGGTCGCGATGGCGACTGGCGCGACTACCGCCTGCTCGATGGTCGCATCCACGGTCAGAGCCTGGTGGCCAGCCTGGAAGGCGTGCACGACCGCAGCGCCGCCGAAGCCCTGATGGGCCTCGACGTGGCGGTGCCGCGGGGGGCGATGCCCGAGGCCGACGAGGACGAGTACTACTGGGACGATCTCATCGGCCTGCAAGTGGTGAACCTGGCGGGGCAAACCCTGGGCCGGGTGGAAGGATTGCTGGAGACCGGCGCCAACGACGTGTTGCAGGTGCGGGATGCAGAGCGGGAACGCCTCATCCCCTTTGTCGAGGCGGTGGTGAAGGAAGTGGACCTGGAAGCGGGTCGGCTGCTGGTGGATTGGGGCCTGGATTACTGAGGCACGGCATGGCCCCCGGCTACCATGTGGTTACGCTGTTTCCGGAGATGTTCGCCGCCCTGACCGGCTACGGCGTCAGCGGCCGGGCGGTGGACAGGCGGTTGTGCTCGGTGAGGTTCTGGGATCCCCGGGACTTCACCCAGGACAACTACCGTACGGTGGACGACCGGCCCTTCGGCGGCGGTCCCGGCATGGTGATGTTGGCGGAACCGCTGGACCTGGCCCTGATCGCGGCGAAAACCGCCCTGGCCCGGGAAGGGGTGGCGCAGCCCCGGCTGATCCACCTGTCGCCCCAGGGGCGGCGGTTGGACCAGGCCCTGGTCGAAGAACTTGCGGTCGAACCCGGCCTGGTGTTGCTGGCCGGCCGCTACGAAGGCATCGACGAACGCCTCTTTGCCCGTCACCGGCTCGAGGAAGTGTCCGTTGGCGACTACGTGCTGTCCGGCGGCGAGTTGCCGGCCATGGTGTTGCTGGATGCGGTGATCCGCCAGTTGCCCGGCGCCCTGGGCCACGCGGATTCGGCCAGGGAGGATTCCTTCGCCGACGGGCTGCTGGACTGCCCGCACTACACCCGGCCGGAAAACTGGCTGGGGCTGCCGGTGCCGGAAGTGCTGCGCGGCGGCAACCACGCCCAGGTGGCGCGCTGGCGGCTGCGGCAGGCCCTGGCGCGGACGCGGGCGCGGCGGCCGGAGTTGTTGGCGGGACGGGCCTTGAGCCCGCTGGAACAGGAATTGCTCGCCGAGCTGGATGCGGAATCCGGGCGGCGCTAAGGAAGTGCAGTGAGCGGTCCGGCTTGTGGTACGGACCAGTGTAGAAACGGTGGCATGTATCCCCGGATACCTCTGCCACCCACATTCGTACAAGGAAACGAAGATGAACCTGATCGAACAGTTGGAAAAAGAAGAGATCGCCCGCCTGTCGGCCGGCAAGACCCTGCCCGAGTTCTCCCCCGGCGACACCGTGGTGGTGCATGTGAAAGTGAAGGAAGGCAACCGCGAGCGCCTGCAGGCCTACGAGGGCGTGGTCATCGCCAAGCGTAACCGGGGCCTCAACTCCGCCTTCACCGTGCGCAAGATTTCCGCCGGCGAGGGCGTCGAGCGCACCTTCCAGACCTACTCCCCGCTGGTCGCCACCGTCGAGGTGAAGCGCCGCGGCGATGTGCGCCGGGCCAAGCTCTACTACCTGCGCCAGCGTTCCGGCAAGTCCGCGCGCATCAAGGAAAAGCTCGACCACAAGCGCGCGCCCAAGGCCTGAGCCTTTTCGCCGCATGAAAAAAGCCGCCCGAGGGCGGCTTTTTTGTGCGTGGTGCGGCGCCTTATTTCTTTTGCGCCGCATCCAGGTTGTTGCGCAGGCGGCCGGCGTAGAAATTCAGCGTGTTCTCCAGGAAAGTCCAGTTGAGGTACTGCTCCTCACGCAAACCGGATTTCTCGGGCGCGCGATCGATGAGAACCGCTACCCGTTCGCCACTCACCCCGTCCAGCGCTTCGACTTCCAGCGAGGCCTTATCCACGGAATAGCGCTTGGAATGGGCATCCCGCGCGGCGTAGACGATCCAGCCCACCGGCGTGACGGTTTGCAGCAGGCCGCGTGACTTGGAGGTCAGTTGCAGATTGGTCAGCGCCGGACGCAGTACGAGGACGCCGGGGCCGGGCTTGTCCACCACGGGATAGGCGGGTTCCAGCTTGTCGATGATGATTTGCCGGAACCAGTCGGAAAGGGATTTGAGCGCTTCGGGATCCAGGCCTTTCTCTTCCGAGTCAGGCGCGATGTAAATGGTGAGCGGCTCCAGCAGGATCTTGCTGTAGGCGCCCAGCCCGGTGGTGGGTGACTGCCAGCGCATGGTGCCGGGCCCGGCCGGGTCCGCCTTCATGTCGGCGGGCAGATTCTGGATGAAGCCGGAGGTCGAGGACTGCGCAAAAGTAGTTGCCGATGCGGCCGTAAGAGCCGCCGCGAGAGACAAGGCCAGGGTCAGGTTGCTCAGGCGTGCCGAATTCATAGGGATCTCCTTGCTGTGGTTGAGGGAAGTGTTTTGCTTATGTTTTGCTTACAGTGTAGGCCGTGCAGATGACAATCACCATGTCAGGTTCGCCTCGTAGCGGCCGATGCCCTTGCTCAGCTCATCCACCAGGCCTTCGCCAGCACCGCCGCGGCGCTGCCCAGCAGCAGCAGGTTGACCAGGCGCAGCATCTGCCCGTCGCTAAGACGGGTGTGCACATGGCTGCCGGCATATAGCGCGGCGACGATGATCGGCGCCGCCAGCAGGCTGTGCCACCACACCGTCGCGCTCCACAACAGGCCCGCCGCCAGGAAGGCGAGGATGCGCAGCAGGCCTTCCAGGAAGAACAGCGCCGAGAGGGTGGCGCGCAGGGCCGACTTGTCGCGGATGCGGTGCGAGAGATAGATCACGTAAGGCGGGCCGCCGGTGCCGAACAGCCCGCTCACCGCGCCGCCGGAGAGCGCCGCGGGCCAGGCCCAGCGCGGCGAGGCGGGGGTGAAGGGGCCGGCTTGCGAGAGCAGGCCGCGCACGGCGAACAGCAGGATGAAGCCACCCAGCACCGTCAGCAGGACGGTGGCGGGCAGCGAAACCAGCAGGCCGGTGCCCAGTGCCACGCCCACCAGGGTGGCGGGCAGCAGGTGGCGGATTTCCGGCCACTCGACGCGGCGGAAATGCAGCCCCCCGACCAGGGCCGAGGCGGCGAAGTCGGCGATGAGCATGAACGGCACCACCTGCGTCAGGGGAAAACGCAGGGCCAGCAGCGGCACCGCGACAAGGCCGGAACCGAAGCCGGAAATGCCACGCACGAAGTACGCCAGCAGCAGGACGCCGGCGGCATAGAGGTAATCGTCGGAGGACATGGCGCGGAGGAGGAGGGTGGGCGGAGGCCGCCTGCATTATCCGCGATGCGCGCGGCGGATCGAGCGCAAGAATCCTTGGGCCGTCCGGCAAAGCTCCCTATCATGCTTGCCCGCCCCCGCATGCGCGGGGTTAATCCAGCCACCCTTGCCAGCCATGCCCGCACCCACCCGCCGCGCCCAGGATATCGAACCCTTCCGCGTCATGGCCATCCTCGGCCGTGCGCGGGAATTGCAGGCGCGCGGCCACGACATCGTGCACATGGAAGTGGGCGAACCGGACTTCCCCACGCCGCCGCCCATCGTCGAGGCGGGCATCGCCGCCCTGCGCGCCGGACACACCCATTACACCCCGGCAATGGGCCTGCCCGAACTGCGCCGCACCATTGCCGGCTACTACAGCGAGCGGCACGGCGTCGATCTCGACGCGGGCCGCGTCTGCGTCACGCCGGGCGCCTCCGGCGCCCTGCTGCTGGCGATGGCGGTGTTGTTCGACCCCGGCGAGGAAATCCTGCTGGCGGATCCGGGCTATCCCTGCAACCGGCATTTCGCCCGTCTCGTCGAGGCGCGCGGCGTCGGCGTGCCGGTCGGCCCGGACACCGGCTACCAGCTCACCGCCGAGCTGGTGGCCCGGCATTGGGGCCCGCGCACCCGCGGCGTGCTGGTGGCGAATCCCGGCAACCCCACCGGCACCCTGATTGCCCAGGACGAACTGCGCGCCATCCATGCCGTGGCGCGCGAGCGCGGCGGCCACCTGCTGGTCGACGAGATCTACCACGAGCTGGTCTACGGCGACCCGCCGCCCAGCGCCGCCGGCTTGGGCGAGGACGTCATCGTCCTC
The DNA here is from genome assembly GCA_009772925.1 of bacterium. Classification (GTDB taxonomy): domain Bacteria; phylum Pseudomonadota; class Gammaproteobacteria; order Burkholderiales; family Thiobacillaceae; genus PFJX01. The sequence goes on along the minus strand of WOUQ01000020.1, from coordinate 32,762 downwards.
AACAGCTTCTCGAAATACTGGCTGATGACCGGCTGGCGCCTGGGCTGGCTGCTGGCGCCGCCGGCGCTGATGCCCGCCATCGACCGCATCGCCCAGAATGTTTTCCTGTCCGCCCCCACCGTCGCCCAGCATGCCGCCCTGGCGGCGCTGGCGCCGGACACCCGCGTGCTGCTGGAGCAGAGGAAGGCTGAACTGCGCGAACGCCGGGATGAACTGCTGCCCGAACTGGAGCGTCTGGGATTCCGCGTCGGCGCCGCGCCGCAGGGCGCGTTCTACGTCTATGCCGGCATCGACGCCTTCGGCATGGAGGCCGAAGCCCTCGCCGAGAAACTGCTGCTGGAGGCCGGCGTGGCCGTCACACCCGGCACGGACTTCGGCACCCACGCCGCCAAGCGCCACGTCCGCTTCGCCTACACCACCTCCCTGCAGCGCATCGGCGAGGCGGTCGCCCGGCTGCGCCGCGTTCTAGCTTGAACCGCGCCGGCGCATCGCCATCAGGCCAAGCAGGCCGAGCGGCAGCAGGGCCAGGGTGGCGGGCTCTGGCACGCCGGGCGGCGGATCGACCCAGATGCTGTCGTTGCCGCAATTCATGGTCCAGTGGATGTTGAAGTTGTTGTTGTCCCAACCTGCCAGCGTCAGCAGATCCAGATCCACCTTCATTTCGTAGAAATAATGCAGGTCGCCGGCGTACTTGCCATAGCCAGCTTCTCCCACCGTCGTGTAGGCGAGGACTGCATCGCCGATTTTTTCGCCACCGGTCAGATAGGCGGGACGCTTGGTTTTATTGATTGGGTAGTCAGTGTCCGTCTCTTCAAACAGCCCCAATGCCCAGACTGGATTCTCATACACCCCGCCCTCCACGCCGAAGTCGGCCTTGACACCACTCGCGTTGACATGCCGGATGTTGATCGCCAGTTCGTATATGCCGTCCTTGCCGAAATCGATGGCGAAATCGCCGGCACCGTAGCTGTTGCGACCCGGGTCTTGCCGCGTATTGGGGTTATGTCCCGTGGCTAGGGCAATGAAGAGGTGGTTGCCCTGGATGACCGCGTACAGGGCCTCGGCATCGTAAGCCTGCCCGCCCCATCCGGGGTTCAGGTAGGTATTGGCATTTCCGGTCTGGTCCTCGATGGTGTGCTCGATTCCCTGGTGAGGAATCCAGCCTGCGGCGCCAGCATTCTTCTTCACCCCCCAGTCATCCAGCTTTCCATTGATGGCAATGGCCTGCGCCCCAAAGGAAAGGCTCAGCCCGGCCAGCAGCATCAGGTGAGTGAAGGACTTGCGCATGGTCGTCTCCGACATCAGGAATGAACTGAGCAGACCTATGCAGTTCTCATGCCAGGCTATAGAAATCAATCAAAACATAGGGTTATGGTTTTCCCACAGGAGGGTGATGGCGAAACTCCGCCGGGGAATCATCGACGGCTGACGAAAAGACAGCAGTGGACAGGCAATACGGCCGGACGGGACGAAAAAAAACCGGCCCGAAGGCCGGTTTTTCATACCGCTTGCTTTGCCGATTACTTGGCGGGGGCAGCGGGAGCCGGAGCGGCGCCAGGAGCGGCGGCGTCGGCGGGAGCAGCGCCAGGAGCGGCGGCATCGGCGGGAGCCGGGGCCGGAGCAGGAGCCGGAGCGACAGCTTCAGGAGCGGGAGCGGGAGCCGGAGCAGCTTCTTCTTTCTTGCCACAGGCAGACAGGGAAACGGCCAGCAGGGCGGCGAGCAGGACAGAGTATTTCATTTAGGTATTCCTTACGAAGTTGATCAACATGAAAGAAATCAACCGATTTGCGAGCAGCGCCTCGATTGACGCGCCGCATTGTAGCAAAAAAACCAAGATTTACCAGTTCATGCGAATTGACCGAATTGACTCACAAAGAATGTAACCGAAGGAGGTAGTCAGGAAGGAACGTTGCTTCAAATTGAAGCCAAGATACTTGACGAGTTCTGTGCGGTCTGCGGTTACCACCGCAAGTACGCGATCCGCTTGCTGGGGCGCAAGAAGCCCACTGCGTTGCCCCATCGGGTCGGTCGCAAACCGAAGTACGATGATCCCCTGCTCCTCAAAGCCCTGCGCCGCATCTGGCTGGCTGATGATGCCACGGGTTTCGCCGCGTGGTGTCCAGACCATGACCGCAGCGCCGCGCAATTCCTTCAGGCGACAGGAAAACATGAGTTCACAATGCGTGGTCGGGTGAACTCAGCGTAACCCACCATCGAGACCATCACGGCCAGCGGTACGCAGCAGGGTCCAGCCGCGGCGGGCGTTCCAGCATCAGGTCGGCCAGCAGTTCCGCGCAGGCCGGCGCCATGGTGACCCCGTAGCGATACTGGCCGCTGTTTAGAAACAGGTTGTGAAGCCGTGGATGCGCGGCGATGCAGGGCACGTTGTCCGGGGAGCCGGGGCGCAGGCCCGCCCACTGCCCGACCAGATCGGCGTGTTCCAGGGCGGGCAGGGTGCCCAGGGCGAATTCGCGCAGTTCCCCGAGCGCCTCCGTCGTGACGGATTTATCGAAGCCGACGTGCTCCAGCGTGCTGCCGGCCAGGATCAGGCCGTCCCGGCGCGGCACCAGATAGTGCCCGTCCCGGTACAACACGCACGGCAGCAGGCCCGGCGCGGCGCGAAACAGCAGCATCTGGCCACGCACCGGATGAATCTCGGGCCGGGCGGGCGCCTCGGGCAGCAAGTCCCGGCTCCAGGCACCGGCGCAGACCACATAGCGGTCCGCCGTCAGCATGCCGGTGCTGGTCCTCAGCGCCGCCACCGACTCGCCGCGCACGTCCCAGCCCAGGGCCGGGGTGTTCGGCCACAGGCGCACGCCCGCGGCCACACAGGCCTCGGTCAGCGCGCGCGCCAGGCGGGGGTTGCGCACCTGCGCCACGTCGGGCAGCCAGATGCCCTCATTGGCGTCGGCCACACCGATTGGCGCCGACGAAGCCGCCTCGGCGCGCCAGCCATGCGCCCGGCACCAGGCCAGGGCGCGCGGCCGATCCGCCACCGCATGCACCCACATGCCGCAGACGGAATATTCCGGATCGACCGTGCCGGCCTGGCGCAAAGCCTCAATCCACCCCGGCCAGAGCGCGACGCCTCTCGCGCACAGGGCGTTGACCTCGGCCCCATAGTCCCAGGGCAGCAGCGGCGACAGGATGCCCGCCCCCGCCCAGGTCGATTCCCGCCCTGGTTCGCCACGCTCGACCACGCCCACGCGCAAGCCTTCCCGCGCGAGTTGCAGGGCGGAGAGCAGGCCGTTGACTCCGGCGCCGAGGATGAGGAGGTCGAGGGACATGACGGAATGTTACGGTTTGGTGCGAGGTGTCCGGCCGGGCCAGGCCAGGCATGCATCGCGGCAGACTGCATCGACTCAACCGCAATTTTCTGGAAGAGCGCAGGGCGTCGGCATCGTGGCAAACACCGGTGCGCGATGATGCCACATCAGGGGCAGGCGGCCACGTTCACCTGCTGCACGCGCGGGCGCCCGGTCATGCTGATCACGATCTGCCGTGCCTCGCCGCCCCCGGTCGAAAGACGGCACAAAGTCAGCGTGCCGGCCTGGAATGCACCACTGGTCAATCGCGATGCTCCCAAAGCCCCATAGGACACATAGTTGGCAACCGGCAAGTTGCCACTTAAGGCCAAGTCAGCAGGCAGCACCTCATAGACACGCAGGATTTCCTCCCCTCCATCGGCCAGGGCATTGTTGTTGACGTCATGAAACACGATCCAGCCCTGATCCCAGCGGCCGTTGGCGGTGCAGGTCGCGCCGTCCGCGGATTTGCACAGCGCCACCCGCCCGTTCCGCTTGATGGCCTCGCTGCGGGCGAGATGCAGACTGGTCAGGTAGAGATTGGCCGAAGTGGCAAAGCGGCTGGAGGTAATCATCGCGTCGAAGGCGGGCACGGCCACCGTCAGCAGAATAGACAAGATGGCAAGGGTTGCCAGCACTTCGACCAAGGACATGCCCTCGGCGCGAAGTGGGCCGCCACCCGGTGACACGCAAGAATAAACCCTGTATCCGCGTTTGCACGCTGCCATGACAGGCCTCCCTGTCGAATATTGATTTCTTGGTGGCGATGCGTATGGCCAGGAGCCATGCACGACGCCGGCATGGCAAGAATTTATCGGGTTTCAGCCGCGCTCGCCAGGCAAAAATATTACATGGGTGGAGCGGGTCGCTGCCAGGTCAGGGATGAAGCCCTGCTCGTGCGGAGGCAACACTAATGCAATTGTACTCAGCGGCCCCAGCAGTCGGCCACGCCAAGCGTGTTGTTGACCAGGTTCTGTTCGCCGGTCTGTGTCAGGGTGAAATCGCCGCAAGCATCTCCAGCCATGGTGCCGGCGCGGGTGGCGGTGAGCGTGAAGGTTTGCGCGGGGGCGGCGCCGTAGGCTCCCGCGATGTTGTATCGGGCGGCGCCACCTCCGGGTTTGGGCGAGGTGGTGAATGGCAGGGCGATGGCGCCACCCCCCGGAGCCAGGTCATAACGATTGGTGACGGTGTAGTTGCGCTCCAGGAACTGGGCATTTTCCAGCAGGATGGCCTTGGCCTCGGCACGGTTGGCGCGCCGGGTGTATTCCTGATAGGAAGGCACCGCGATACTGGCCAGGATTCCTATAACCACCACCACGATGAGCAGTTCGATCAGGGTAACCCCGGCCCAGCGGTGATAATGGACAAAACGCAGGCGGCGGGAAGGGAATGGGAGCGACATGGCAATTCCTTCACTGGATGATTTCACGCCAACTGATGCGACCGCGCGATCCCGGACCGAAGTTAATCAGGGTGGTGGTCATGCTGCCGCTGGTGAGCGAGGAGACACCCACCCCGGTCGAGCCGGCGCCCACGCCCTGGATCAGGGTGGTGCCGCCCAGCGCCGCGCCGATCTGCAAGCCGCCGACCAGAGTGTCGCTGGCATTGACGACCCCATCGTTATTGGTGTCGAACAGTGGGAAGGAGAGCAGCCCGCCGTTGATGTAATCCAGAGTCATGAGCCATCCGGTCCCGCCCGCGGCGCAGGGCGACGTGGAGGGAATGAAGGTGTTGAAGAAGATGGTGCCGGCTTCGAGCTTGGGAATACCGGTCAGCCGTTCCCCGCTGGTGGGCAGGTCCATGTACCAGCCCATGTGGCTGCCGACATTGCAGTTCCCCGCGTAAGGCGGAACGCAGGTCAAGCCACGCCAAGTGATGGTGTTTGCGGAAGGCGTGCGATAGGTATTGCTGCCGATCACCGAGGACGTCACGGTTTGCGCCAGCAGGTCGGCCCGGGCGATCGAATGGTCGGTGCCGTCGTGCCAGTCCCAGATGCCGTAGAAGGACTGCACCTGCGAGGTGCCGTTGTCGCCGCTCTCGAGATACTTGCCGGTACCGAACAGCACCATCTGGCCGCCATAGGGATGCAGAGTCACCTCGGGTGGCCAAGTGATCGGCTGGATCTGGCTGCTGGCATTCGTGGCCACGAACAGCGGTTTGCAGGGCGAACACGTCAAGGTGTAGGTGCCGGCATTCCAGGCGCTGGTGGAAAACGCGATCTTCCAGGTGGAGGGGTTGGCGGTCACGCTGGCGTCGCTGCCATTGGGGCCAATGAGGAATTTCCACAGGTTGCCCTTGAGGTCACCGGCATACACGGTATCGGCGTATCCGTCGCCGTTACTGTCGAAGGGCACCGGGGTGGACAGCCCGTTATTGCTGTTGGTGGCTGGGGATACAGGCGCATCGGCCACGATCTTGACGAAATCCCCCACGCTCCAGGTACCGTCCACGCCATCCTCGATGTGGATGACATACAGCACCGCCTTGCCGCTGGCGCTGTTGTAGCCATTGCCCACCACGGCGGCCCACTTGCCGTTGGCCAGCTTGACGATCTGCTTGGCCTGGTTTGTCTTCAGGATGGCGGGGGGCATGTTGAAGGCATTGCCCATGTCGGTTTCGTCGAATTCCCACAACAGGGTATCGGCGGGGGCGGTGCCGCTTTCGCTGAAGCTGGCTGGGTTGGTCACATCCAGGGCGAAATAACCTTTGCCGCCAGCGCCCAGGCCGCCGATCAGCAAGGTACGCCAGTCGTTGGTGGCGGTGGAGTCCAGATCGACATCCGCGATCATCGGCGAGCCATCGACGAAATACCGGTGGTTCTTGTTGTAGTTCAAGGCAGTCAGGCGGCTCAGGTTGCCGTACACCGCGGAAGGAATGTAGGCCAGGACTTCCGTACCCGCGCTGGTGGTGGGCACACCGGTACTCACCGTGGAGAAATCCAGGGAGGCGTCGAAGCCGTGCAGCATGCCATCGTTGCCGCCCACGTATACCACGGGGGTACGGTTGGCGTAGGTGGTGCGGAACGCGCTGTAGCCGGGATGATCGACGTCCGAGTAGCCCGCATCCGGCCTGGCCACGTACCAGGGGTTGGAGTTGACGATGTCGCCCAGCTTGCTGGAGGCGCGCGCCCGGAAGCCGGTCACATCGGTGCCCCGCAGATAGGTTACGCGGTTACTACCCAGGCCGTCGTTCACGCTCGAAGCATTGGTATTGAGGGCGGTCTGTTGGGCGGAGGTCAGGTTGCCCCACTGGAAAGCGACCCCGTCGCTCGTCCCCTTGGTGATGATCTTGCGGCCCGTGGCGGATTGCAGCAGGGCTCCAGCATCCCACTCCGAGTTGGCCGCTAGCACGCCCGCGGTGCTGATCTGGTATTGCAGCAATTGACCGCTCCAGTCGGCGCTGGAGAATCGGGCTTGGTAGATGCGGCTCTCGATGCGCAGGTTGGTCGAGTTGGTGGCCACGGAAGCGGCGGAGGCATCGGGCTGGGAGGCGGCATCGAAGACTTCGGCCAGTGCCGGGCCCAGCGTGCCGGGGTTGCGGACCTCGAAGAAGTGGTCGGGAATGCCGTCAGCGGTGGCGGCGCCGGTGTTGTTGTTCTTCAGGTCCCAGGAACTGGCTGGGGCGCCGTACTTGGCGGCGTACCAAAGGGGGTTCTGCAGGGTGAGGGCGGCCGAGGAGCCGGCGGTATAGGTTAGGTTGATGGGGGTGGGGGGGGTGTAACCACCGGAACTTGTACTTGAACTGCAAATCGCATCTGTGCAGGTATAACCAGGTGGCGGAGTATTGTCTGTCAGCATGCTGGATATGCCATCAGAAGTCGTACCGGTGGTGATCACGCCAAATCGCATGCCTGCGCCCGACACCTTTTGCGGAATTGAAACGGTGAACTTGACCTGGTTTGAAGCAACCGCCGGCGTGCAGGCGGAACCCAAGCACCAGTCGACGCGTGAAATGGCGTCCATGTCATAGTCATAGCCCCACTGGGAATCTTCCCACACAGCAAGGAAGCTGCCACCGGTGGTGCCGGTACTGAGCACACGTACATCGGTCAGGGTGCAGGGGGTCCAGCCGCCGTGGGCCTGACATGCGGGCAGGAACTTGATCTTCGCGCCGCTTTGAGTGGTAACCGAGAACTCCGGCAGGTTTTCCGCCAAGGCGACCGAGTAGGTGCCCATGGGTTGCCGGGCGCCCCAGGCCGGATTGATGGGGTTGGTGCCGCTGTTCCAGCGGGCGTTTCGCTGAGTCGCATAGCTGGGGCGCAGATCCACGGTCCGGTTGGCATAGGCGAGGCCGGCGATCTTGTAGGTGCCCTCTGTACTCGGCATTTCCGGACAAATGCCCTTGGCATCGGAAAGATTGCCGATGGTCTTCGCGGTACATTGCTTGTCAGGGGTAGGAGAAGTGTTGTTGTCACCGATCAAGACGGAAGCATTCGCCAAACCTTCCGCGGTACCGACCGCGTCGGTCAGCGTATCGACGTTAATGCCCGTGGGGGGGTCGGTGAAGAGGCCGCCGTCGAAGGAATTCAGGCCGGTGGAGAGCACGATGATGTTCGACAGCGCGCACCATTCCGTGCTTGGTAGGGGATCGGACCAAGTGGCCGAGGGCAGGGGGGAGGCCAAATAGGAGGAATCAGTGGTGGCGTAGCCGCTGGTCGGACCGGTCTTGCCCGCGAAATAGCGCAAGGCTTCGAAATACATTTCGGACAGGGGGTTGCCCCAATCGGGGCATTGCCCCTCGGTAAAAGTTGAGGAGCCAGGGGATTGGCATCCACCAGAGCCAGATCCTGGCGGATTTTCGAAGTATTGATTGCTCCTTCGGCTACTATTCAGCCTGTCGCCAAACTGAAAATTACTGATGCGTAGGCGGTTAAGGGTATCTATGACTCCAAGGTTGCCAGTGAATTGACCCGTGTTGCTGTTGATTTCATTTTCGCTGGCCGTGGCGTTGCCGGCGATTTTGCTGGTATTTCTTCGCAGCACGCCTCCGGACTTATTCTTTTCATAGCTGCCGGTCATCAGGCCGAATCGCACTGGGCGTTCGGCATCCGTATCGCCATATTTCTGTAATAGGCCAGTGGGTTTCACCGCCCCGCTGGGATAAGTCTTGCAATTGGCCTCAAGTTTGTTGGGTACACATACCGCCACATTCACACTGTAATCGACCGCGCTTGCGGGGCGGGTGGTTGCGGTGTTTCCACCCGATGTGTCGCTATCAACCCGGCATTGAATGATTTCAGATGCGGCCCATTGCCCCCATGAGCCTGACGCAATCCGCACTTTGGGCGGATCGGTCGCGGTGTTTATATCCCGTGAAAGGCGGCCTTGGCCCACGCTGCCACCGGTGGATGGCATACTGGGCCTAGTGACATTGCAAAGTGTCACTTCATTGGCGGAGTGCGCTGAGGAAGGAATATATAAGGCGACTTCGGCGGAGCCACCGGGCGGCGCGAAGACCTTGGCAAAGGCGTGCACATCGGAAGGCAGCAGCGCCCGCTGCAGCACCGTGTCGCCCAGTGCAGAACCCGCATTATCCGTGGAACGCAGACCGCCGTAGAGCACCTTGCGCACGATGTCCATGCGGGTCATCGTCGCCCAATTCAGGAAATTACCGCTCCATTCCCCGCTGCAATGGTGCGAGTTGGTGCCGGTGGAAGCCGCCCCCGGCTCGAAGCGGTTATTGGTGGTGGAATACGTATAACAGCGCCGGGAATCAAAATATCCGTAGTACTCGATGGAATCCTTGTAAGTGGTTTCCAGCACGCCATCCGGGATGGGATCCAGGTCCGAATAATCCGTGTACGCCTTTTTGTACAACTCGTGATCGCGCGACAGCAGCAGCATGATGCGCGGTTCCGTCGACGCGATGAACAGCGGATCCTGCGCCAGATTGAGCGCCTGGGTGGACAGAGGCAGTCCTCCCAACAGAAGAATCGGCAGATAGCGTTTGGGGTTCATGGTGGACCTCCGTGATTCCGTATAGCCCTGGTCAGGGCTTGATAATTTCCTGCAGCCATACCACCGTGTTGGGGTTCATGCCCTGGGCACGCACGGTGATACGGTACAAAAAGGTTTCTCCGCTTCCGGGCGGGGTTTTACGTATGCCTTCGATGAGGTAGCGGGGCTGGGCGGAAACCAGCGGGATGGCCGTGGCGGCAGTGAATCCACCCAGGGCCACGCTGGGGGCGGCGGTCATGCTGGCGGAGAGCGCCGCATAGTTGACACCCCCGGCGGTGAACGCGGGGAAATCGATGGTGGTGAGGGTGAAGGTGGGCTGCACGCCCCGGCGGATGCACAGGCCGTTGGTGCAGGTGGCCACGAAATTGGTGATGCCGGAAACCCGGCCGCTGTTCAGGATGTCCCGCTCCGCGTCACGCAGGGTGAGTTCCGCCGCCTGCATGGCCAGGGCCCGATCGCGGAGGTTGCCGGCCATGCGTTCCTCCAGGCTGGACATGCGCGCGGCGGTAACGCCCATCATGGTCAAGACGATGAGGAAGATCAGACCGGTGATGAGCGCCGCGCCGCGCTGGCGCTCAAGGGTCGGGGGAAGAGGCCGGTTGGGAGCCATGGTCGCTCAGGGTAGGTTGTTGACGCGGTTGCGCAGGTTGAACGTGGCGACGAAGGCGCGGCGCAGGCGGGTGTCCGCGGCGTTGGTGAACGCCGCGCCTGCGGCGACCGTGCCCAGGGCGCCGGCGCAATTGAGGAAGTTCTGGTTACCGGCCACCACGCCGATGTTGGGGGAGCGGACCAGGACGCACACCCGGGCAGTGACCACTTGGTTCCAGTTCGCGGGCGTGGCGGTATAGCGGTCGGCGGACTGGTCGCCGGTGATGTCTATACCGTACAGCACCTGGAGATCCTCGACATTGTTCAGCAACTCGACCCCGGTGTTGGCCGCCGGGCAGGCGGCTGGTGGAGCCGGGGCGGCCGCCGCGCGGACCGCGTTGCAGCGCAGCACGTTGTTCTCGATGAAAAAGGTGTGCTGAACAATGTCTCCGGCGTTCACGTTGTTGGCCTGGCAGTCCTGCTCCCCAACCCTGCCGTCGTATTGCACGGTAAGCAGGTCGGTGACCGGGGTTCCGAGCGGGCAGATGGTATTGACCCCGTTCACCGGGGTGCCCTGGAAGGCTGTCTTCGTGGCCACGGGGTCTATGGAAATGTCCGCATACCCGGCCTGGCGCAGATTTCTTCCGATGATTTCCAGCGCATAGCGCCCGGCTTCCTGGATACGCGCATTTTCCTCCTGCACCCGGTAGGTCTGGTTGCTGCCGACGAAGATGGTGCCGATGCCGAACACGAGCAGCAAACCCAGGGAGATGGAAATCAGCATCTCCAGCAGGGTGAGGCCCGCCTGGTGATGCGGGGTCCGCGAGTTCCGCGCCCGATCGCGGAGAGTCAGGTTCATGGTGTCACCCGCGTCACGAAAGTGCCCGCGACGTTGCCGCCGGCGGTCCGTTCGGTCCACTGCACGGTGATGTCGAAGGTGCGCACGGCATTGAGGTTGTTGCTGCAGTTGGCGCCGGGGCCGAGCACGCAATCGACGCTGCCTTGTCCATTGGGCAGCACGCGGCCGTTGGTGGTGTTCCACTGGGAATGGTCGGTGACCGCGACGTTGGCGGCTGTGCAAGCGGCGACGGTATGGATGCAAGCCGGATCCGCCGGGGTGTTGGTGCCCAGGGCATCGTAGTTGCCGGCGGCGACCCCCGCGAGATTGGCGCGGATGCGGTCGGCCATGTCATAGGCCTGCTGGGTGGCGATAGAGCGGTAGTACGCGTTCTGGTTGTTGGTCAGGCTGGCGGCCTGGAGGCCGGCGAGGCCAAGCAGGCCGAGGGACAGCACGACGATGGCGACCAGGATTTCGAGCAGAGTGAAGCCCGCCTGCGCGTGAGGGGAATGAGGCATGCCGGCCTTGCCGGGGAAGTGCGATGCGCGTGCTTTCATGGACATGCAGCCGTCCCTATTCCCGATATTACCCGGCCTTGCGGCGAGACTACTATGGCCCGGGCAAGAGCCGTACCCCTGTCGTCGCAGAGCCTGAAGGTGTCGTTGTTGACCCCTGGCGAAAAGCCGCTGCTGTTGAAGGTTACCGATTGGCTGGCGCCGGCCCGCAGGGTGTTGCCGCCTTCCAGATCGGCGCGGACCTGGAGAATCTCGCCGGCGTCGGGCGCGCCGTTGGCATTGGTGTCCGCGTAAACCAGCCAGCCGTCGTCCCAGGTGGTGCTGGCGGCGCAAGTGGCGTTGGTGGCGCGGCTGCATACGATGACGGCCAGGTTTCTCTTGACCGCTTCGCTTTTCGCGTAGGCCAGAGCGAGGACGAATTCATTGGTCTGGTTGGTGATGCGACTGTTCTGCAGAAAGTCCCGGAAACTGGGTACGGCGATGGTCAGCACTACCCCCAGCACGGCGATGGTGACCAAAAGTTCCATGAGCGAGAAGCCCGCTGACATGACATGTCCCCTGGCTTGATGTGGTTTCGTATGCATAGTCACAATGCGCATTCCCGTGCGACATTTACCCCTGTCTGTGTAGTTCGCGATCCAATCCTAGCCGCCTTCTTTTTCGGTGGGCCGGCCTGGGGTGATGAGTGGTGGTTTTGATTGAATGAGCGGACTGCCCCGGAGGAATATGGTTTTCCTTCTCTTACGACGGCGAACCACACCTTGGAGTTGGAGTTTCATGGATTGGGCGCGCTCTTGACCGAAACCAATTCTCGTTGAGAACGCAACAGCGTCACACACGCCACGCGGCCCACCGGTGGTATCGTGGCGTACCGCGAATCCAATCGGGAAACGTTAGGAGATGACCATGATCTCGATTCTGGAATCCCGCTACGGCCACGTGCTGGAGCGCCTGCTGCCGGTCTGGGGCGATCCCTCCGGGGTCGATGCTTTGTTCATGGACCTGATGTTCGATGCCCGCGGTACCCGTGCAGGCTGGCCGGCGGATATCTGGGACGAATTGCAGTTTCTGCACGCCCTGCACAAGCTGGCCTATGCGATGCCCAAGGAAGAGGACGAACCCATGGACGATCGCATCAAGTGGGTGTGAGCGCCGCGCTGGAGTAAACTGGCTACCTAAACATATAGGGAGCGCATGCATGACTGCGAAATTCCGGGCGGTACGCGCAAACGGCGGCTTCACGGCCATCGAGCTGGTGGTGGGCTTGGTCATCGTCGGCCTGCTGGTGGCGGTGGCGGTGGCTTCCTTTCTCGATCACATGGAGCGCAAGGCGCGCGCGCAGGCGCGTTCGGCGCTGGTGGAACTGGCCGAGGGGCTGCGCATGCAGCATACCCGCACGGGCAGTTTCGAGATTGCCGGCCTGCCCATCACCCAGAGCCCGCGCGAGGGCGATGCGGCCTATGCCATCAGCCTGGCCAGGACACCGATGGCGGCTGCCGATCCCAACATCGTCTTTCCCGCTTCCACAGCCCAGGAGTTCACTTTGCAGGCGGTGCCAGTGGGCGAGGATGCCTGCGGTAGCCTGCTGATCGACCACGCCGGGCGTGTCGGCGTCACCGCGCCGGGGGCGAAACTGGTGGATTGCTGGCCGCGTTGATGCCGCGCTGTTGGCGGGTGGGCCAGCCATTTTCTCGTGTCCAAACAAACCATGACCGTAAAATTTTCCCGTTGGGATGCAGCGGATTATCTGGAGAGCGACGAGGAGATGGCGCTTTACCTCGATGCCTGTCTGGATGAGGATCCGGGCGATGGCAGCTTGATCCGTGTTGCGTTGAATGACATTGCCAGGGCGCGTGGCATGACACAGCTCGCTCGCGATACTGGTCTTACCCGCGAGGGTCTTTACCGTGCGCTTTCATCATCGGGCAATCCCGAACTTTCGACGGTGTTGAAGGTGATCCGCGCCCTCGGCATCAAGTTGCATGCCGCCCCGGCCACCCCTGTAAAACCTCGCCGGGCAACACGTAAAAAGGCCCCCGAGGGTTTGGTGTCGGTGTGATCGTCACCGTCGTGTTGTTCTCCCTCACCCTGCCCTCTCCCGCCTGCGGGAGAGGGTTCTGACGCATCGCGTATCTCATCGTCATGGGTGTTGGGTGGTGCTGCGTATAGCTTATGAATGTTAGCGTGAAACCCCACCTTGGGCGTCATTGCGAGGAGCGTAGCGACGCGGCAATCCAGTAGCTAGACGCCCTGCAAAGACCGCCACGCGGAGTTTATGCCCGCAGGGCGCTCGCGATAATGGGATGCCCCGGCGCCGGTGCAAGGAGCCTCGGCGGGGATGCCAGCCATGTCCGATCCAGGTTCCACCGTCTGGGTGGCGAGCCGCCATGTGTGCAGCGGACTTCCGACCATCAAAGGTCAGGAGTTCTATGTGCGAAACGTCGCGAGGGGGCCGGGATTGCTCAGAAGTCCAATGCACGGCCGACGAAGCCAGAACTGCCGAAAATTCCGACAATCAGTAGCCCGCCTCTTTCTGGTGCCGGAAGGCCAGAACATACACTGCATCGTCGGCCGGTTCGTGGCGGTACACAGCCACATAGCCGGAGTCCCCGAAGGCAATCACCAGCTCGCGCAACTCGGGCATTTCAGGGAACGGTCGGCCAATGTTGGGGGCCGTTTCCAGCAGCAGGAATTGCCGCTCGATGGCCTGACCGGCTCGCCTGGCGGCATCCGGGGCCTTGACGGCAAGGATGCGCCGGCATCGCTCCAAGCCTTCCGCCGCGCCTTCAGTGACGATTACTTGTGGCACTCAGGCACCGCCTTTTCGTCTTCGGTGCCCCAGGTGTTCAACCAGGTGCGCACTTCCTGGCCGGTCAAATGTCGTCCGGTTTCCTGATAGGCCGCCCAGGAAGCCAGGGCTTCCTGCTTGAAGCTCTCGCGTGCTTCCTCGCGCTCGACGTATTGCTGGATGGCTTCGAGCATGATCCAGTGGGGCGAGCGGCGGCGCTGACTGGCGAGGTGTTGGATGCGGCCTTTCAGCGCATCGTCGATCTTGAGCGATGTTGCCATTGGTGCTCTCCTATCACTTGGTGATACCAAGTGATAATTTGGTCCTTCCGGCTGTGTCCGTCAAACCATCATTCACGCGCTCGACATACCAGCGCCGAGAATGTGGTTGAAAGGAATCCATGAGCTGGACTAATCCCATGTTTTTCGCCTTGTTCCCCCTCCCCATCGGCCTGCGGACACGATCCTGGATTCCCGCCTTCGCGGGAATAACGAGTGCGGTAGTTTCAGTCGTTTTGTGTTTAAGTAAGCGCCATTCAGCTTAACCCGGCGTTTTCTTCACTTACCCCGTCCCGATGTCTTCCCTGCTGCTCTCCGTCCTGCGCCAGCTTTCCCACGAGGAATTTCTCTCCGGCGAGCGGGTGGCCGAACGTCTCGGCTGTTCCCGCGCGACGGTGCACAACGCCCTGCGCGAGGCCGAGGAAGCCGGGGTGCGGGTGCACGCGGTGCGCGGGCGCGGCTACCGGCTGGCGCGACCGATGAGCTGGCTCGATGCGGAGCGTCTGGGCGGGGCGCTGCAGGCGCATGGGGTGGCGTTGCGTTGTTTCGACGATCTGCCTTCCACCAACGCGCATCTGCTGCAATGGGCGCAGACCGGCGCGCCGCATCGCGCCCTGGTGGTGGCTGAATCGCAGAGCCAGGGGCGCGGGCGTCGCGGGCGTTCCTGGCACGCCCCGCTGGGCAGCGGCCTGCTGTTTTCCCTGCTGTGGCGTTCGGGCCGTCCGGTGGCCGAGTTGTCCGGTCTTTCCCTGGCGGTGGGCGCGACCCTGGTGCGGGTGCTGCGCCGGCTCGGACTGGCGCGGGCCATGGTGAAGTGGCCCAACGACATCCAGGTGGACGAGGCTAAACTCGCGGGGGTGCTCATCGAACTCAGCGGCGACATGCTGGGACCCAGCGCGGCGGTCATTGGGATCGGCCTCAACGTGCTGGACGGCGAGCGTGTGAGCCGCGAGGTGGGGCAGCCGGTCACGGATGTGCAGCGCCACATTGGGCCGATCGACCGCAACGAATTGTTGCTGGAACTGGTGCCGGCCCTGCTGGAGGGGCTCGATCGTTTTGATCGGCAGGGGTTCGCCGCCTTTCACGCGGAATGGCAGGCATGCCATGCTCACCAGCAGCGCCGTGTGTGCCTGCAAGCCGGCCCGGAGCACGCGGTGGTCGGCCGTGCCCTGGGGGTGGACGAGCAGGGTGCGTTGCTGCTGGAGACCGAGACGGGCGTGCGCCGTTTCCACGCCGGCGAAGTCAGCCTGCGTCCGGAGAGGCTGTGAAAAAATTCCAGTCCCCAAGGGAAGCGCTGATTTATTCGAATTCGGTTCTATCGCGGCCAAGGCCGCTCCTACAGAATCAACCACTTGTAGGAGCGGGCTTGCCCGCGATGGGTCGTGTTCAACCGGGGACATCGGCATGATGTTGCTGGTGGATGCCGGCAACAGCCGCGTCAAGTGGGCGACGCTGGACGGGGGGCGGCTTACGCCGGGCGCCGCCTGTGCCAACAGCGACCTCGAAGCCCTGCGCAAAACCTGGACGGATCTGCGTCCCGAGCGGGCCCTGGTGGCCTGCGTCGCCGACGAGGCGACACGGGCGCGTCTGGAGGCGTTGCTGCGCGCGTCCGGCGCCGCGGTGCAGTGGCTGCGCGCCGCCGCGCAGGCGCATGGCGTGATCAACCCCTACCAGCCGCCGGAATCCCTCGGCCCGGATCGTTATGCCGCCCTGGTGGCGGCGCGCCGCTTCGCGCAGGATTGCGTGGTGGTGAGCGTGGGCACCGCGATGACCGCCGACATGCTCGCGCGCGACGGCCGTTTTCTCGGGGGCTGCATCGTTCCCGGCCCCGATCTCATGCGCGGCGCTTTGCTGCGCGGTACCGCGCGGGTGGCTGCGGTGACGGGCGAGGTCACCCGCTTCCCCCTGGATACTGGTGGCGCGGTGGCCACCGGCATCGCCCTGGCCCTGGCTGGGGTGGTGCACGGCATGCGCGCGCGCCTGGCGGAAGCCGGCGGCGACCCCGTGGTGCTGCTTACCGGTGGCGCGCGGGGTGGGCTGCGGCCACTGCTGGAAGGGCCCGTGCAGGAAGTCGAGGATCTGGTTTTGCAGGGATTGGCATGTATCGCACATCGGCCTTCATGCCCTTCAGGGGACGCGCCGGCGTGACGGCTTATCCTGTTACCGGCAGTTGCAGGTTCCGTAGGAGCGGGCTCTTGTGCCCTTCAGGGTATGCCCGCGAAAGAGTGCTGAGGTTTCCAGGCTTATTGAGGTGCCAATGAAAAGTCGCTGGATTGGTCTTCTGCTGCTGTTGAACGGCGGCGTTCTGCTGGCGGGGCTGGGCATGGGCGTGTGGTTGTCGAAGCCGGGGCCGACGCCGGAGTTCAATGCGGACAAGATCCGCCTGCTGGAGTCGCCGCAGTCCGCGCAGGAGACCCGCACTTCCCCGGAGGTGGCCGCGGTCGCGCAGGTGGAGGCGGCGGCGCGGCGCGCCTGTCTGCTCTGGTCGCGTCTCGACGCCGACGGCCTGGCGGCGGTGCAGGCGCATCTGGACAGCCGCGGCGTGGCGGTGGAGCGGGAATTCCTTATCGACAAGCCCTTGGGCTGGTGGGTCTATCTGCCGCCCCTGCCCGATGCCGAGGCCTTGCGCGTGGCCCTGGAGGAGGTGAGCGCCAAGGGCATCCGCGATTTCGCTGCGGTGCGCGGCGGCCGCCTGGCCAACGCCGTGTCCCTGGGGGTCTTCCCCAGCCTGGACAGGGCTCGCGCGCACGCCGCCGCGCTGGAGGCGAAAGGATTGCGCGGGCTGCGCTACGGACCGCGGCCGGAAGCCGGGCCGGTGCGTCTGCTGTGGGAGGAGAAGGCGGGCAGTACGCCAGCCGCGAGCCTGGGGCAGGGCTGGCCGCGGGGCTTCACCCCGAGCGTCTGCGAGGCGCCTCCCGACTGATCAGCGCACGGCCGCGCAGAGGGCGGCGGGGTCGCACAGACGGCCACGCAGCCAGTCGGCGGACAGCGGCAGCAGCAGGTCGTCGAATTCGCCTTGCGCGTGCCCGGACTCGCGCGGCGCCAGCATGTAGTAGCGCTCGCCGCCGTGGGCGTTGGCGAGTTCCTCGCGGCCGGTCGGCGCCAGGTTGACGCCGCCGCGAGCGTTGCCGGCGCCGAAACCGTTGCCACCATGGGAGATGAGCACGGCGGCGGCGGGCAGCGCCTCGGCGCAGGCGGCGTCGCGGCAGATCTCCAGGGTTTCCTCGCCGCCGCCGGCGTGCGCGCCGGGCCGACTCCAGGTTCGCGTGACGGCGTAGCCGAGGCGATTGCCCCAGGCGTCGCCCTCGGCCAGACCCAGGGTGCGCCAGGGCAGGTTGCCGGAGCTGGCGGCGCAACGTCCGTCCGCCAGCCGGTCCTCGATGCCGTCATGGCTGCGGCCGGCCGGTCCCGGCGCACGCAGGTCGGGGCAGGGCAGATGTCCCGGCGAATCGGCGGCGCGGCGGGCCAGGGCGTAGCCGACCAGGGCGGTGCGCGCATGCTCCAGGGCGCGCCGGGTGTCGGCGGTCTGGCGTTCGGCGATCTGCCGGCCCAGAGGCATGAGCATGCCGCCCAGCAGCAGGGTGACGATGAACAGGACGATGGCCAGTTCGACCAGGGTGAAGCCGCCTGTGCGGGCCGGGCGCGGCACCGCGGTTTCAGCGCGCATCGCCCGTCTCAGGCCAGGTCCACCACAGCAGTCGGCATTCGGCCTGGCCGCTGGGAGCATCCGCCGGAAACTGCAGGGCGCAGCGTTCGACGGTGAAAAAGCCTGCCTCCTCGGCGCGCATACGGGCCAGCAGGGCCTCCAGCCCGGCCCGGTCGAGATTGCCCGCGGACAGTTCCAGCACGCTAACCCGCAGGCCGGGCATGAGCGGGCTTTCGGCCCGCGGCGCCAGGCGCCAGGACAGGCTGTCGAGGTTGAGGTTGGCGCGCGCCACGGCGAGGGCGGTCACCCAGGCGGCGCGGTCTTCCTCGCCGACGAAGCCGATGTCGAGGATGCGCTGGTGCAGGGCGGTTTGTGCGCGGTCGCGCGCCAGCTTGTCGGGGGCCAGACGGGCGGCTTCCGTGGCGGCGTTCAAGATCTGCTGCGCGGCCGCGGCTTCGGCGGCGCGCTCGCCGTGCACGCCCAGCGCCCAGTACACCACGCCACCACCGAGGACAACGGCGGCGAGCAGGGCGAGAGCGGGTCGGCGCGGGGAGAAATCAGCGGGCGGCTTCATCGCAAGGCCACCTCGATGCGGAAATGGGCGTTCAGGCGGCCTTGGCCGAATTCACCTTCGAGGCCGTGCTCCGGCGCGGCGTCCAGGGGCCAGAGCGCGACTTCGACGCTGTGCCCGGCGGGCAAGGTCGCGCGCAGGCGGTCGCGCAGCGCCTCGACGCGCGCGTGGGCGCGGCGGAAGTCGCCGTCGAAGGGGCTGACTTCCCCCTCCAGAACGAGCACGGCCGGGGCGCCGTCGCGCGCGCGCGGGGAGGTCCAATCCAGCCGCCTCGGGCGGATGTCGCCGGTGGCGGCGACGGCGGTCATGGCCACCTCCAGCAGGGGGCCCGGCGCCAGGTCGAGGGTGCTGACGGTTTGCCAGGCATCCAGGGCGCGCAGACGGCGATGCACCGCGTCGCTGCCGCCGGCCTCCCGCAACAGAGCGCTCTCCCGTTCGCGCAGTGCGTCGGCCGAGCGCAGCATATGTTCGCTTTGCCCGTGCAGGCGCCAGGCGTCCAGCAGCAGGCCGGCGCTGCTCAGCGCGGCGATTCCGGCGCTGGCCAGGGCGGCCCGGCGGAAAAAATGGCCGAGCCCGCGAGCGCGCGCCAGCTTGCCCTGTTCCGGCGTCATCAGGTTGGCGCCGGCGGGCGCGTCCGGCAGCAGGCGCAGATACAGGGCGTCGCTGGACTCCGCCAGCAGGGAAGGCGGCAGGTTCAGGGTATCGAGCAATCGCGCGCGGGCGATGCTTTCGCACTGGAAACCCGAGGATTCGGGCAGCAGGCCGTGCAGGGCGGAGAGGGTGTCGAGGGGGTCGAGCAGCAGGGTGCGCAGGCGCTCCGCGCGCGCCAGCAGGCGCTGGCCCACCAGGGCCTGGCGGGTGCGCTCGATTTCCTCGGCGTAGCTCTCCAGCGGGTTTTCATGCTGCCGGCTGTCCACCGGCGCCAGCCGGGAGAAACGCAGCTCGCCGTGTTCCAGATAGCTCAGGCGTAGGCCGCCGGTCTGTTCCGAAACCAGCAGCAGGCGCGCGCTGCCCAGACCCAGGCGGCGGGCCAGGGCGGGAGCGAGGGCGGGCACCAGCCAGATGCCGGCCAGCCAGGTGCCGCGCACGTGCAGGATGTCCAGCCAGGGGGCGAGCATGGCGGGATTGGTGAGGCCCATCATCAGGTAGTGATCGCGCCGGCTGTTGTCCCGCATCGGTTCCTGGCGCAGGGCGGCGCGGTAGGGTGAGTGGTGCATGATCTGGCGCAGGCGGCGCTCGGTCATCTCGCGCCGGTCGCGGCCGCGCGCATGCGGCAGGGGATCCGGGCGGTAGAGTTCGTCGACGGTGTCCACGGCCACGGCCACCGGCACGTTCGCATGCCGCAGCAGCAGGTCGTTGAACATCTGCCAGCCTTCCTCGCCCGGCGGCAGGGCGCGCACCTCGGCGAGGCGGCCGCGCCGGTACACGGCACAGCTGGCGCCGGCCGCGGAGACATAGAGCAGCAGACGCGAAGCCAGGCGGATGGAGAAGAGCCTCACAGCGGCAACTCCCCGATGATCTGGTACACGGGCAGGAACACCGCCAGCAGCAGCAGGGCGAGCAGCAGGCCGAGCAGGGCGGCGAGCGCGGGTTCCAGCAGCTTCAGCGCGCGCGTCAGGGTTTCGCGCGAGTCGCGCTCGAAGAACCAGGCCACGTTCTCCAGGGCCTCGGCCAGGGCGCCGTTGCTCTCTCCGCTATGCACCATGCGCAGGACCAGGGGGGGGAACAGTCCCTGCCGTCCCAGGCTGTCGCTCACTCCGCCTCCCGCCGAGATGAGTTGGCCGGCGGCGCGCAGCTTGCGCTGGATGACGCGGTTGTCGGCGCTTTCGGCGCAGGCGCGCAGGGCGTCGAGCAGGCCGACGCCGGATTGCAGGAGCAGCGCGAGCAGGCCGGTGACCCGCGCCAGGATGTGTTTCCTGAGGGCGGTCCCCACCGCCGGCAGAACCAGTAGAACGCCGTCCAGGCGTTCGGCCAGGGCGGCGGAGCGGCGCAGGGCGAAGGCCAGGCCGGCGCCGGCGAGAAGCAGCAGGGACAACAGCCAGGGCAGATGGTCGCGCGCCAGTTCGGATGCGCCGACCAGGGCGCGGGTGGTGGCGGGCATCGGCAGATGCAGGCTGTGCACCAGCATGGCCAGCTTCGGGGTCAGGTAGAACAGCAACACGCCCGCCGCCGCCAGCACCGCCACCGCCGCCAGGCTGGGGTAGATGAGCAGGCGGGTGAACTCGGCATGCAGTTCTTCCTGCTGCTTGAGGCGGCTTTCCAGGCGGGCGAACAGGGCTTCCATGCGGTCGCTTTTTTCCGCCGCGCGCACCAGGGCGACGAAGACGTGGTCGAACACGTGGGGATGCGCCGCCAGCGCCTCGGAGAGCAGCTTGCCGCCTTCCAGGTCATCCGCCACCAGGGTGAGCAGATCGCGGAAGCGCGAGTTCTCCGTGCTGTCGATGAGGTCCTTGAGTCCTTCCAGCAGGGGCGCGTTGGCGCGGGCGATCTGCTGCATGTGGAAGCAGAAGCTGATGAGGTCGCGGCGGCTGGCATGCCGCGGCCGCCACAGCACACCGCCGGTGGCGGGACGCGCGCGGATCAGGGTAAGGCCGCCGCGGCGCAGGCGCAGGTCGAGATCGACGTCGTTGAGCGCCGACAGGTCGCCGCGCACGCGCTGCCCGCGACTGTCGGCGGCGAGGTAGCGAAAGCGCGGCATTAACGTGAAAGTCGCATAGCGACTTCTCGAAGCGCCCCTCTCCCTCCGGGAGAGGGGCAGGGGGGTGAGGGAAACCGTTCATGGCCAGCAGGCGCTTTCATGGACGGGGGCGGCAGATTGGCCATGAACGGTTAGCGCCGGGCCAGGTCGACGACCCGGCCGAGTTCGTCGAGCGAGGTTTCCCCGGCGCGCACGCGTTCGAGACCGTCCTCGACCAGGCGCCTCCAGCCCCGCTGCTCGGCCAGCGCGGCCAGCTCGCGCGGGGTGGCGCCGCGCAGGACGGCCTCGTCCAGTTCCTCGTCCATGAGCAGCAGTTCCATCAGGGGCAGGCGCCCGCGGTATCCCTTGTAGGCGCAGTGCACGCAACCGCGAGCGCTATGGATGGGGGCGTCGGAACCCAGCAAGGCGCGTGCGGCCTCGTCCGGCGCGTGCTCTTCCTTGCACGCCGGGCACAGGCGGCGCACCAGGCGCTGGGCAATCACCGCCAGCACATTGCCGGCCAGCAGGGCGGGGCGGATGCCCATGTCGGTGAGGCGCGGGAACACGCCGAGGGCGGAGTGGGTATGCAGGGTGGTGAACACCAGATGCCCGGTCATGGCGGCGCGGAAGGCCATCTCCGCCGCCTCGGCGTCGCGGATTTCGCCGATCAGGACGATGTCCGGATCCTGGCGCAGGATGGCGCGCACGCCGCCGGCGAAATCCACCTTCGCCAGTTCGGTGACCGAGGTCTGGCGGATGAGGGGATGCGGATATTCGACCGGATCCTCCAGGGTCATGATGTTGACCTCTTCCCGGTTCAGGTGCGCCAGCAGGGAGTACAGCGTGGTGGTCTTGCCGGAGCCGGTGGGGCCGGTGACGATGATCATGCCTTCGGGTCGGGAGATCGCGCGCCGCAGGCGCCGCAGGGTGGATTCGGGCAGGCCCATGCGCTCCAGCGGGATGATGGATTTTTCGCGGTCGAGCACGCGCAGCACGATGTTTTCGCCGTGCAGGGTGGGCAGGCTGGAGACGCGGAAGTCGATGCTGCGGCCATACAGGGTGAGCGACAGGCGGCCGTCCTGGGGCGCCCGCGATTCGGCGATGTTGAGGTTGGAGATGACCTTCAGGCGCACCGAGATGGCCGGCCAGTATTTGCGGTGCAGGCTGCGCATCGGTTCCAGCACGCCGTCGATGCGGTAGCGCACGCGCAGGAAGGCCGCCTCCGGCTCGAAGTGCACGTCGGAGGCGCCACGCTTGACCGCCTCGGCGAGCAGGGCATTGACCAGGCGCACCACCGGCTGGGTGTACTCGGCGCCGGTCTGCAGGCTGCCCCAGTCCACCTCGCCGGTCTCGATTTCCTGGAGGATGCCGTCCACCGACAGGTCGAATCCGTAGAAGCGATCCAGGCATTCCAGGATCTGCGCTTCCGCCGCCAGCACCGGCTGGATGTCGTAGTGTCCCTCGAGGGTGGCGCGCAACTGGTCGAGGGCGACCAGGTTGTAGAGGTCGGGCACGGCGACGGTGAGGATGCGGGCCTCCGCGTCCACCGCCAGCGGCAGGATGTGGTGGCGGCGGGCCAGGTGTTCCGGGGTCAGGGCGATGGCTTCCGGGTCGGCCACCACCTGAGCGAGATCGATGCTCGCCTCGCCGGCGTTGCGGGCGAGCACGTCGCGCAGCACGGCGTCATGGATGAAGCCCAGGTCGATGAGTTGCCGGCCCAGGGGCAGGCCGCTGCTGGCCTGCTCCAGCAGGGCGATGCGCAACTGGTCGTGACTGATGAGGCCCTGGCTCGCCAGCCATTCGCCGAGTTGGGGAGGGTCGGGAAAGTGGGCCATCGCGGTGGCGGCTTCTCGCTGCGTGGTCCGCCGGATCAGTCGCTCTGGTAGGTCTGCATGCGGCTGTACAGCGTGGTGCGGTTGACGCCGAGGATTTTCGCGGCCTGCGACAGATTGCCATGGGTCATGCCCAGGGCGGCTTCGACGTAGCTTTTCTCCCACTGCTTCATGACCTGGTCGAGGTTGAAGCTGTGCACGCCGCGCAGGTGGAACTTGGCGTACTCCTGCAGGGCGTTGGCGTCGCTGGGCATGGGGATGCTGCCCGGGCTGACCACGTCCAGATCGAATTCGTCCTCGAGTTCGCGCGCGCTCACGGTGCGGCCGGCGTATTTGGTGGTGAGGCGGATGACGATGTTGCGCAACTCGCGCACGTTGCCGGGAAAGTGATAGTCCTCCCACAGGCGCTGGGCCTCGGGCGCAAAGGTGAAGGCGGGCACGCCGGCCTCGCCGGAAAACTGCTTGCGGAAATGCTCCAGCAGCGCCAGCTTGTCCTCCGGCTGGTCGCGCAGCGGCGGCACGTGCACGGAAAAGACCGACAGGCGGTGATAGAGGTCGCCGCGGAAGCGGCCTTCGCGCACTTCCTTGCGCAGGTCGCGGTTGGTGGCGGTGACGATGCGGGCGTTGGAAAAACGGCTGCTGGTTTCGCCGACGCGCTGGAACTCGCCATTCTCCAGCACGCGCAGCAGCTTGGCCTGGAGTTCCAGGGGGAGTTCGCCGATCTCGTCGAGGAACAGGGTGCCGTCGCGCGCATCCTCGAAGTAACCGGAATGCGCCTGGGTGGCGCCGGTGAAGGCGCCCTTGGCGTAGCCGAACAGGGTGGGCTCCACCAGGGAGGGGGAGATGGCCGCGCAGTTGAGGGCGAGATAGGGTTTGCCGCCGCGCTTCGCCCACTGGTGCAGGCTCTTCGCCACCAGTTCCTTGCCGCTGCCGGATTCGCCCTCGATCAGCACCGGGAAAGGCGCGTCCGCGTAGAGCTTGATCTGGTTGCGCAGGCGGTCGACGGCGAAGCTGGTGCCGATGATGCCGCTGGAGTCGTCGGCCGTTTCCGGACGCGGGGCGGAGGCCACCTCCTGCTCGAAGCGCAGGGCGGATTGCAGGGCGCGCTTGATCTGTTCCGGCTCGGCCGGTTTGGCGATGAAGTCGATGGCGCCGAGGGCGCGGGCGTGACGGGCGTTGGCCTCGTCGTTCTGCCCGGACAACACCAGGATGCGGGTTTTCTTGGAATGGTTGAGCAGATCCGTGATGAGGGCGAAACCCTCGTCCGGCTTGTGCTGCGTCGGCGGCAGACCGAGATCGATCAGGGCCAGCGGGGGCGCTTCGTCGAGTTGCGTCAGCACGCTCTTGACCTGCTGGCGGCTCTCGGCGACGAACACGTCGAAGTCGTCGGAGAGCACGAAATGCAGGGTGTCGGTGATGAGCGGGTCGTCGTCGACGATGAGCAGGGCGGGTTTGGCGGATTTCACTGGGAGTCTCCGGTCATCGGTGCGGGTCGGGCCGCCGGCGGCCGCGCCGGCCAGGCGCGGAGGCGGCGCGCGGCCGGCATGCTCAGGTCAGCTGGCTGTAAACCGCCAGCAGCCAGCCATCCCCCTTGTCGCGCACGTTCTCCAGACGGATCAGGCGGAAGCCGTCGAGATCGTGCAGGCGGTACTGCCGCCCGTGCGCATAGCGTGAACCTTCCAGGATGATGAGGTTGTCGCCGGGCAGCTTGGGAAAGATCAGGGCGTCACCGGGCGGGTGCATGCTGTAGTCGGTGCCGTCGACGGCATAGCTGAGGGTGGGCGAGGCTTCGTGCTGTTCGAGATGCACCGCCACCGGCGCGGCATTGAGGGTCTGCACGCCGATCTTGCGCTGATCCTCCTGCAGGCGGGTGATGCGGCGGATGACGCCGACGATCCAGCCCTGGGCCGGATCGACACGCAGGGCGATCAGCTTGCCGACCCGCACCCATTCGCTGTCCTCGGTCTTCAAGAGGATGCCCAGCCCGGTCTCGCTGCGATCGTGCATGGGCCATTGCTCGGAACTGAGATCGCGGCTGCCGGCCTGGCGCTGGCTGATGGTGGACTTGGTGCGCTCGGTGACGAAGCCGTACAGCTTGATGTCGAGGATTTCCTCGGGGCTGAGCTGCTGATTGGGGATGGTGCCGGAGGCGATTTCCTCCTCGGTGCGCAGGCGCGCGCAGATGCCGGCGAGTTCGCGCACCACCTCGCAGCGCCCCTCGGCGGGGTGGCGGGGGCTGCCGCGGCGCTCCCTGTTTTGCGCGGGAGACCATTCATTGCTGACGTGGTAGAGCAGGTCGTAGCCTTCGGGCAGGCGGAAGTCCTCGCCCAGGCCCAGGGTGGCGGCGGGTGTGCCGGCTTTCAGGGAACGCTCGGTCTGCCGCAGGTGTTCCATGAGGCGTTCCGTATTCAGGTAACGGAAGGTCGGTTCGCTGGCGAGGTCTTCCCGCACCGGCTTCAGGCTTTGCCCTTTCCCGGTGTCCACGTAGAAGAAATGCCGGTTGGCCTCGAAGCGTTCCTCCAGCGGGATGAATTCGGACCAGTTGTCCAGCCAGAAATCCACCATTTCCATCTGCTTGGGGGTCAGGCTGCCGGCCCCGAGGGGGGAGAGCAGCAGGGCCTGCACGTATTCCTCCATGCAGCTGGAAGACTTGGCGTCACCGGGGTAGAGCTTGAAGCGGGTACTGTGGAAGCCGTCGAATTCGGCGATGCGGTAGATGTTGTGCAGGCGCTGCCAGAGCTTGTCCTCGATGCGTTCGTAGCGGAAATAGCGCCACTTGAAGATGTCCGCGAAGCCGCGCAGGGCGCGCGCGGTGATGAGGGGAATGCTGGACTGCAGCTTGCTGCCGCCGGGATGGCCGACGAAGTCCATGAGGAAGGCGTGATAGCCGCGCGTGATTTCCCAGTAGAAGGCGTGGATGGCGGTCCACAGCCGCGATTCGATGACCTTCGACATGCGCGGGTTGCGAAGATACTGCATGCACAGGGAGTACTGCATTTCGCGCGCCTGCTCGTCCAGGTGCATGAGCACCTGCAGGCGTTCCTTGGACAGTGCCAGGCCGGCGTGGTTGAACTGGATCAGGCTCTGCACCACCTGTTCCTGGGCAGTGTAGATGTCCCCCGCAGGCAGGCCCTGCATCCAGCGCGAGACCGTCTTCAGATCGCTGAGGGGATCCTCTTCGCCAGCTTTCTTGCGTTTGAAGAACCCGAACATGGATGTCCGTCCTTTTACCCCCTTCAGGGGGCCATCAGTTAAGTTTGCCGCGTACCCAGTCCGCCACCGAGGCCAGCGCGGCCGGCAACTTCTCCGCGTCGCTGCCACCGGCTTGCGCCATGTCGGCCTTGCCGCCACCTTTGCCGCCCACCTGGCCGGCCACGTGATTCACCAGTTCGCCCGCCTTCACCCTGGCGGTCAGGTCGGCGGTGACGGCGGCGATCAGCGCCACCCTGCCATCCACCGCGCTGCCCAGCACCAGAGCGCAGGACTTCAGCCGGTCACGCAGTTTATCGGCCATTTCCCGTAAAGCTTTAGCATCCGCTCCTTCAATTGTCGCGGCCAACACCTTGATTCCACTGATTTCGATGGCTTGGGCGAGTAGGTCGTCGCTCTGGCTGCCGGCGAGCTTGGATTTGTAGCGGGCCAGCTCTTTTTCCAGAGCCCTGACCTGATCCTGGATCTGCTGGATGCGCGCGGCCACTTCGCCGGGCTGGGCCTTGAGCCGTTCCGCCACCTCGCGCAGCGTATTTTCCTGGTCCTGGACCGTGGCCACCGCGCCGGGGCCGGTGACCGCCTCGATGCGGCGGATGCCGGCGGCGACGCCGCCCTCGGCGATGATCTTGAACAGGCCGATGTCACCGGTGCGCTTGACGTGGGTGCCGCCGCACAGTTCGGTGGAAAAATCGCCCATGCCCACCACGCGCACCTCGTCGCCGTATTTCTCGCCGAACAGGGCCATGGCCCCCGCCTTGATGGCGTCGGCGTGCTGCATGAGGCGAGTTTCCACGCGGTGGTTGCGGCGGATCTCGGCATTCACCAGATCCTCGATGCGCTTCATCTCCTCCGCCGTCACCGCTTGCGGATGGGCGAAATCGAAGCGGGTGCGCTCGGCGTTGACCAGGGAACCCTTCTGCGCCACGTGCGTGCCCAGCACGGCGCGCAGGGCGGCATGCATGAGGTGGGTGGCGGAATGGTTGTAGGCGGCGCGCTGGCGGGTCTCGGTGTCGACCCGCGCGTTCACCGTATCGCCGACAGCCAGCCGGCCGGCACTGAGGCGTCCGCTGTGGCCGAAGACGTCTGCCTGGATTTTCTGGGTATCGCCGACCTCGAAGCTGCCATGGCCGCAGGCGATCTCGCCGATGTCGCCGATCTGGCCGCCGGATTCGGCGTAGAACGGCGTGCGGTCGAGGACAATGACGGCCTGATCACCGGCGCTGATATCGGCGACCTGGGTGCCGTCCTTGTAGAGGGCGACGATGCGGCTTTCCTGTTCCAGGCTGTCGTAGCCCATGAACTCGGTCTTCTCCCCGGAGAACTCCAGACCCTTGCCCATGGTGAACTTGCTGGCGGCGCGGGCGCGTTCACGCTGCCGTTCCATGGCCGCCTCGAAGCCGGCGAAGTCGACGGTGATGCCCCGCTCCCGCGCGATGTCGGCGGTGAGGTCGAGGGGGAAGCCGAAGGTGTCGTAGAGCTTGAACACGGTGTCGCCGTCGAGCATGCGGTCCTCGGAGGCCATGGCCTCCTCGAGCACGCCCATGCCGTGTTCCAGGGTCTCGGCGAAGCGTTCCTCCTCCTGTCTGAGCACGGCGGTGACGCGGTCCTGATTGGCCACCAGTTCGGGATAGGCCTCGCCCATGACGGCGGCGAGATCGGCCACCAGCCTGTGGAAGAAGGGGGTCTTGCAGCCCAGCTTGTAGCCATGGCGGATGGCGCGGCGGATGACCCGGCGCAGCACGTAGCCGCGCCCCTCGTTGCCGGGGATGATGCCGTCGACGATGAGGAAGGCGCAGGCGCGGATGTGGTCGGCGATGACATTGAGGGAGTTGTTGCGGGCGTCCGTCGCGCCGGTTTCCCGCATGGCGGCGCGGATCAGGGCCTGGAACAGGTCGATCTCGTAGTTGGAATGCACGTGCTGCATGACCGCGGAGATGCGCTCCAGGCCCATGCCGGTGTCCACCGAGGGCTTGGGCAGCGGATGCAGCACGCCGGTCTCGTCGCGGTTGTACTGCATGAACACCAGGTTCCAGATTTCGATGTAGCGGTCGCCGTCTTCTTCAGGCGTGCCGGGGGGGCCGCCGGCCACCTCGGGCCCGTGGTCGTAGAAGATTTCCGTGCAGGGGCCGCAGGGGCCGGTGTCGCCCATCTGCCAGAAGTTGTCGGAGTGGTACTTCTGCCCGGCCTTGTCGCCGATGCGGGTGATGCGGTCCTTCGGCACGCCGATCTCGTCGGCCCAGATCGCATAGGCCTCGTCGTCGTCGCGGTAGACGGTGACCCAGAGTTTCTCTTTGGGAATGGCAAGGGTGACGGTGAGGAATTCCCAGGCGTAGCGGATGGCTTCGCGCTTGAAATAGTCGCCGAAGCTGAAGTTGCCCAGCATCTCGAAGAAAGTGTGGTGCCGCGCGGTGTAGCCGACGTTCTCCAGGTCGTTGTGCTTGCCGCCGGCACGCACGCAGCGCTGGGACGAGGCGGCGCGCACGTAGGGGCGTGATTCCCGGCCCAGGAACACATCCTTGAACTGCACCATGCCGGCGTTGGTGAACAGCAGGGTGGGATCGTTGCCCGGAATGAGCGGGCTGGAGGCAACGGGGGTATGGCCCTGGCTGGCGAAATAGTCGAGAAACTGGCGGCGGATTTCGCTGCTTTGCATGGCTTCTGCTTGCAAATGAAGGAGTTGGCGGATTGTAGCGGCGATCCGCCGGCATGCGCACAGCGCGGTCCGATTTTTCGCGCTACGGGCTCGGTCTTCTGGCGGGGGGCCGGCTCAGCCGGCGCGGGGCTCATCCGAGCCGGAGAAACGCACCGTGTAGTGGTCGGGCGAGAGTTGCGAGCGCACCTCGACCCGGCGCCCCAGCAGTTCCAGAAACTCTCGCCGGTTGAGCAGGCGCAGGTTCACCGGGATGCCGGTGCGGCCATCCTCGAAGCGCAGCATGGGGCGATGTCCATCGCCTTCGATGATCCAGGCGAACATGGCGTTCTCCCGGTGTGGGGATGGCCATGACACGCATTTCCCGTGCCAGATGCCCGCCTCCGCCAGGCCGGGGGCGCAGGCGGTAGGACGGCGATGCGGGCGCGCGGGCCTGTCGGCGGACCGACACATGCGCTGTGGTTTCGGCGTTAGCGCGGGCGAAGTTCAGACACGCAGGAAGACCAGGTCCCACACGCCGTGCCCCAGACGCATGCCGCGTTGCTCGAACTTGGTGAGCGGGCGGTAGTCCGGACGGGGCGCGTAGGTCTCGGCGCTGTTGCGCAGCAGCGGGGTGGCGCCGAGCACCTCCAGCATCTGCCGGGCGTAGTCTTCCCAGTCCGTGGCCAGGTGCAGATAGCCGCCGGGCCGGAGCCGCTCCGCCAGCAACTGGGCGAAGGCGGGCTGGATCAGGCGGCGCTTGTGATGGCGCTTCTTGTGCCAGGGATCGGGAAAGAAGATGTGGATGCCGTCCAGTCCGGCTTGCGGGATCATGAGGCGCAGCACTTCCACCGCGTCGTGCTGGATGATGCGCAGATTGCCGAGCTGCTGTTCGCCGATGAGCTTGAGCAAGGCGCCGACGCCGGGGGTGTGCACCTCCACGCCCAGGTAATCGATGTCGGGATGGCCGCGGGCGATCTCCGCCGTGGCCCGGCCCATGCCGAAGCCGATTTCCAGCACCTTGGGGGCTTCCCGGCCGAAGCTGGCGGCCAGGTCGAGTGGTTCGGACTGGTAGGGCAGGACGTAGCGCGGGCCCAGTTCTTCGATCGCCTTCTGCTGGCCGGTGCCGAGGCGGCCCGCGCGCAGGACAAAGGAACGAATGGGACGGTGCTGGACTTCCGCGGACATGGCTGGGACGGGTCGGCGCGCCTGTCCGGCCCGCAGATCAGGAGCCGATCAGGCCCGAGGTGGGGGAG
Organism: bacterium; assembly: GCA_009772925.1. Taxonomy (GTDB): domain Bacteria; phylum Pseudomonadota; class Gammaproteobacteria; order Burkholderiales; family Thiobacillaceae; genus PFJX01. The sequence continues at coordinate 2,671 of WOUQ01000020.1, read as the reverse complement.
GAGGGGCTGGCCTGGTAGACCTTCTTGGCTATGCGCCCGGCCAGGAAGGCTTCGCGTCCGGCCTCCACCGCCTTCCGCATGGCGGAGGCCATGAGCACCGGATTCTTCGCCCCGGCGATGGCTGTGTTCATGAGCACCGCATCACAACCGAGTTCCATGGCGATGGCCGCGTCGGAGGCGGTGCCGACCCCGGCATCGACGATGACGGGCACCGTCAGGCGGGAGAGGATGATCTGCAGATTCCAGGGGTTGAGGATGCCCATGCCGGAGCCGATGAGCGAGGCCAGCGGCATGACCGCGACGCAGCCCAGGTCCTCAAGCTGCTTGGCGACGATGGGGTCGTCGCTGGTGTAGACCATGACCTTGAAGCCGTCCTGGATCAGCACCTCGGCGGCCTTCAGGGTTTCCACCACGTTGGGATACAGGCTTTGCGGATCGCCCAGCACCTCCAGCTTGACGAGGTCGTGGCCGTCCAGCAGTTCCCGCGCCAGGCGCAGGGTGCGGATGGCGTCGTCCGCCGTATAGCAGCCGGCGGTGTTGGGCAGGTAGGTGAAGCGGCTGGGCGGTACCGCGTCGAGCAGGCTGGGCTGGCTGGGATCCTGGCCGATGTTGGTGCGGCGGATGGCGACCGTGACGATCTGGGCGCCGGAAGCATCGAGGGCGGCGCGGGTCTCGGAAAAATCCTTGTACTTGCCGGTGCCCACCAGCAGGCGGGAGGAATAGGCCTTGCCGGCAATGACGAGTTCATCCATTTGATTCGAACCTGTGAGAACGGAATGGGGAAGATGCGACTCAGCCGCCGCCCACGGCGACGACGATTTCAAGCTGGTCGCCATCGACGACCCGGGCGTCGCCATGCTGGCTGCGCGGCACGATCTCACCGTTTTTTTCGACGGCGACGCGCTTGCCCGCCAGATCCAGCGCGAGCATCAACTCGGCGATGGAAAGCGGTGCCGGAAACTGCCTCGGCTGGCCGTTGATGCGCAGGGTGATCACTTTGTGGCGCCCTTGAAATCCAGTAGCATTCGGGGCCGCGAGTTTACATCGCGGGTGTAGTTCAATGGTAGAACGAGAGCTTCCCAAGCTTTAGACGTGGGTTCGATTCCCATCACCCGCTCCAACCATTCCTCCCGCCGAAAATCCCATGCCTTCCCTCGAAGACGCCCTGGCTGTCATCAAGCGCGGCTGCGACGAATTGCTCGTCGAGACCGAATTGGTGGAGAAACTTAAGACCGGCAAGCCCCTGCGGGTCAAGGCCGGTTTCGATCCCACCGCCCCCGATCTGCACCTGGGCCATACCGTGCTGCTCAACAAGATGCGCCAGTTGCAGGACCTGGGCCACCAGGCCGTGTTCCTCATCGGCGACTTCACGGGCATGATCGGCGATCCCACCGGCAAGAACACCACCCGGCCGCCCCTGTCGCCGGAACAGGTGGAACTCAACGCCCGCACCTACCAGGCCCAGGTGTTCAAGATCCTGGACCCGGAAAAGACCGAGGTGGAATTCAATTCCCGCTGGATGGGCGGCATGAGCGCCGCCGACATGATCAAGCTGGCCGCTACCCACACCGTCGCCCGCATGCTGGAACGGGATGATTTCAGCAAGCGCTACCAGGGCAATCAACCCATCGCCATCCACGAGTTCCTCTACCCGCTGATCCAGGGCTACGACTCGGTGGCGCTGGAGGCGGACCTGGAACTCGGCGGCACCGACCAGAAGTTCAACCTGCTCATGGGCCGGGAGTTGCAGAAGCATTTCGGCCAGAAGCCCCAGTGCATCCTGACCATGCCCCTGCTGGAGGGGCTGGACGGGGTCAACAAGATGTCCAAGTCGCTGGGCAATTACGTCGGCATCACCGACTCCCCGCAGGAGCAGTTCGGCAAGCTGATGTCCGTTTCCGACGAACTCATGTGGCGCTACATCGAGCTGCTTTCCTTCGAACCGCTGGCGGTAATCCGTCAGTGGAAGAAGGAGGTCGAGGAGGGCCGCAACCCGCGCGACATCAAGGTGCGGTTCGCGCAAGAGATCGTCACCCGCTTCCACGACCGCGCCGCCGCCGAGGCGGCCTTGGCGGATTTCGAGGCGCGTTTCCGCCAGGGAGCGATTCCCGACGATGTGTCCGAGTTCAGCATCGACGCGCCGGATGCCGGCGTCCCCATCACCCAATTGCTCAAACAGGCGGGCCTGGTTCCCAGCACCTCCGAGGCCATGCGCAGCATCGCCGGTGGTGGCGTGAAACTGGATGGTGAGAAGGTGGCCGACAAGGGATTGCTGGTCGGCAAGGGGATGACCGTAGTGTTGCAGGTTGGCAAGCGACGTTTCGCGCGGGTGACGTTGCGCTGAGCCGCATGGCGTTCGCCGGGTCGTTTCAGGCATGACCTGGCTTCGGCGGGCGCGCGCGACGTGGCCGCCGTGGCGGAGGGGGCATGGTTAACTCCCTGACACGCAAGCGATTTGTCATGGGCCTGAAAAAATCTTGCAACAAAAGCTTGACCGAAGTTTTTAGCCCCCTATAATGCCGGTCTCCCGTCGCCGCGGAGTTCCCGCGAGATGGTGAAAAACGCAGTAAAAACAGTTCTTTAACAAATTACTTACAGCCTTAAGGTGTGGGCATTGGGTCGAGTGGAATTCATTCTGGGTGAGGATCTGGGGTGAAGGAAGCGAAGAGAA
>WOUQ01000007.1 GCA_009772925.1 bacterium | reverse complement strand
CTGGTTCGTCGTCCTCCCAGGACGCTCGGCGTAACCCGGCAAGGACTCATCGGGATGGGAAAGCACGTGGTCATGAACGGTATTTCAACGGCCTGCTAGTGCTGGATGGGCCGCAATCAATACAGGCACTGCAGCAACCTTGTCGGTATTAGATAACAGCATCGACTACGTTTTTACTGATCCGCCATTTGGCGAAAACATCTTTTACGCAGACTTAAATTTCCTTGTTGAGTCTTGGCACCGCGTGACTACTGACTCAAGTCCAGAAGCTATCGTCGATAAATTTAAGAAAAAGGCGCTACCGGAATATCAACATCTAATGCAGAGTTGCTTTGCAGAATACTATCGAGTTCTTAAGCCGGGGCGATGGATGACCGTAGTGTTTTCCAACAGCAAGGCGGCAGTCTGGAATGCGATCCAAGTGGCTCTGCAACAGGCTGGTTTTGTGGTTGCTGAGGTGACTGCGCTAGACAAAGTACAAGGCAGTTATCGCCAAGTGACATCGACAACAGCCGTTAAGCAGGATCTGATCATCTCGGCTTACAAGCCTAATGGCGGACTGGAAGATCGCTTTAATCGCACTGGTGCGACTGCTGACTCGGCATGGGACTTTGTACAGACACATCTTAAACAACTCCCTGCGGTAAAAGTCACAAAGGGAGATTTTCCTGAGTTGTTGAATATTGTCGAGCGCGACCCTCGTCGTATTTACGATCGCATGGCGTCTTGGTTCATCCGTCACGGCACGATGGTGCCGATCTCAACGCCTGAGTTTCTGGCGGAGTTGCCTGCTCGCTTCCGTGAGACTGATGGCATGGTCTTCCTCCCAGAGCAACTGGTAGAGTATGAGAGGGCGCGTTCACGTATTCCACAAGTCAAACAGGCCGAGCTCTTCGTCTCCGACGAGCGCAGTGCCATCGATTGGCTGACCAGCTTTTTACTCAAGCGCCCGTCGACCCGGTCGGAAATTCATCCGGAGTACATTCCGCAGATTGGTTCTGCCAAGAGGAAGGGTGAAATTATTCCAGAGCTGGCTCAGTTATTGGAAGACAACTTCATTCAGTACGACGGCACCGGTGAAGTACCCAGTCAGATACACGCCTATTTGTCATCGAACCACAAGGACCAGCGCAATTTGGACAAGAGCGATCCTGCGCTGATCGCCAAGGCCACGGACCGCTGGTATGTGCCCGACCCGAACAAGGCACAAGACCTGGAGAAGAAGCGCGAGAAGGCGCTCCTGAAAGAGTTCGAGACCTACAAGGCCTTCACCGGGCGCAAGATTAAAGAGTCTCGCCTTGAAGTATTGCGAGCCGGGTTTCGGGCTGCCTGGGCGGCAAGAGATTATCAGACGATCACCAACATCGCCAACAAACTGCCGGACGAGACGCTGCAAGAGGATGAAAAACTGCTCACCCTCTATGACTTGGCGCTGACCCGTACCGAGGACGGGATCTGAGCGTGGCGGGTAGCGGCTTCAAGGTTGGCGATTGGTGCTGGCTTACCCGGCAGGCGATGTCTTGCCGGGTGATCGAACGCACGGATGCGTGGGGCGAGATCGCCTATCGGGTTTGGCTGCCAACCAAAGACGCTGTGGTGCGCGCCCGGGCATCCGACTTGGCATCCCTGGCCAGTATCCGGCCATCGGTTGATCAAATCCTGCATGCCACTGCCGCTGCGAAGTTGCTCGACGCACTCGAAGACAACCTTTTGCTGGCACCGATCCAGTCCAGCGTGGTGCCCTTGCCCCATCAGTTGTATGCGCTGAACCGAGCCATCAGCCGTGACCGCATTCGTTATCTGCTTGCTGATGAGGTGGGCTTAGGCAAGACCATCGAGGCCGGGCTGGTGCTGCGCGAGCTCAAGCTGCGGGGACGTGTAAAGCGGATTCTGGTGGTAGCACCCAAAGGGCTGGTGCGCCAGTGGCAGGCTGAAATGCGTCTGCACTTCGGCGAGAAATTTCAGTTCATCGAGCCTTCCGAACTGGCGGCTTTTCGTCAGTGGCGCAACGGGGGAGCTGGTGAGGAAGAAAACCTGTGGCGCATGCACGATCAGGTGATCTGCTCACTGGATTCGGTCAAACCACTGGAAGGTCGGCGCGGCTGGAGTCTCGAGCAACTGAATAATTACAACCGCGAGCGCTTTGAAGACCTGATCTCGGCATCGTGGGATCTGGTCATCATCGATGAAGCTCACCGCATGGGGGGCAGCACCGAGCAGGTGGCGCGATACAAGTTAGGTGCGGCGCTGGCCGAGGCTTCGCCCTATCTTCTGCTGCTGTCCGCGACGCCGCACCAAGGCAAGACAGACCAGTTCATGCGCTTGATGCAGTTGCTCGATCGTGAGGCTTTCCCCGACGAGGGCAGCGTTAACCGTGACCGGGTGCGCCCGTTTGTGATTCGCACGGAGAAACGCCTGTCCATCAATGCCGAGGGGCAGCCCCTCTTCAAACCTCGTGTCACCCGTTTGCAGGCGGTGGCATGGCAAGCACGACATAACGCCCAGCAGCAGTTGTATGAGGCGGTAACAGACTACGTGCGACATGGCTACAACCAAGCAATGGCGGCCAAGCAGCGCCACATCGGCTTCTTGATGATTCTGATGCAGCGCTTGGTGACCTCGAGCACCGCCGCCATCCGCACCACGCTAGAAAAACGTCTGGCGCTGTTCGAGGAACCACAGCCCCAAGCCTCTCTGTTTGGAAGCACTAGCGAGGAGGACTGGGCAGATCTGGACGGCCAATCGCAGGTGGATTTGGCAATGCAGGCGACCGGCTGGGAGCTGGAGAAGTCAGAAGTTGAAACACTGCTGAAGCTGGCCCGAGAAACGGAAGCCTCGGGCACGGACGCCAAGGCCGAGGCTTTGCTGGAACTGATCTACAAGCTGCAACAGGAAGAAGGTGCCCCGGAGTTGAAGGTGCTGATCTTCACAGAGTTCGTTCCCACCCAAGCCATGCTGGCAAATTACCTGGAAAGCCGAGGTTTCTCGGTGGCCACGCTCAACGGCAGCATGGATCTGGACGCTAGAACCCGGGCGCAAAAGGTGTTCTCGCAAGAGGTGCGCGTCATGATTTCAACAGATGCAGGTGGAGAAGGCTTGAACCTGCAGTTCTGCCACGTGATCGTCAATTTCGACATGCCGTGGAACCCGATGCGAATCGAACAGCGCATTGGCCGTGTAGATCGTATTGGCCAGCGCCACGTGGTGCGCGCCATCAACTTCGTCCTCGAAGATACCGTGGAACATCGGGTGCGTCAGGTTCTGGAAGAGAAACTGGCGGTGATCGCACAGGAGTTCGGCGTCGACAAGGCCTCCGACGTAATGGATTCGGCCGAGGCCGAACCGCTGTTTGATGAGTTGTTCGTGCATGGCCTGCAAAACCCCGAGGCCATCGAGCAGGAATGCGAGGCCGTGGTGTCGCAGTTGCGGGAGACCTTGGCCGAGTCGAAGAAAAATAGCGATCTGCTATCGGATGCCCATGAGCTTGAGGCTGAGGATGCCCGCAAATGGCGTGATCACCCGGCACAGTTCTGGTTGGAACGGGCCATCACCGCTGGCTTAACCGCACGCGGCGGCTCTGCCCTCAAAGACGGTAAGGCATGGCGAGTTAAATGGGCGGACGGTAGCGAATCGGCACAGGTGTGCTTCGATGCCCGAACTGCCGATGAGAATCCGGAAATTGAGTGGGTAACGATGGAGGATGCGCGTGCGCGTGCCGTCATCAGCGAGCTGCCGCGTTTTGTTGCTGGACAGCCGCTGCCGGTTATCCGTGTCACGGGCTTGCCGGACTCGGTACGGGGAATTTGGTCGCTGTGGGAGATCAGCCTGGCCGCCGAGGGCTTGAGCCGGAAGCGTTACCTGCCTGTGTTTACCAATGAGGAAGGCCGCGCTTTTGTGCCCACGGCGAAGCGTGTGTGGGACTTGTTGCTCACCGAAACCGTCGAAGTTAGCGCGGCGACAAGCGCCGAGGATGCGGCGAAATGGTTTGAGGCTGGCTTGATGGCAGCAAAGAACCAAGGGGAGCGGATCTTCACCGAACTGCTGGAGGCGCATCGAACCCGGCTGGAGGAAGAACGCGAACGTGCCAACTATGCCTTTGAAGCCCGGCAGCAAGCGATCGGTCGTATCGGTTTGCCGGCCGTGCGTGAGCATCGCCGCAAGCGTCTGCTGCAGGAGCATGAAGCAAGGTTAGCCGCGCTGGCGGATGCTGAGGCCAGCGTCCCGGATTTGAATGCCGTGATGATGGTGCGGGTTTCTGACGAGGTGTCGTCCGCTGAAACCGTGAGGGAGGCACAAGCGGTATGAGTCAGTGGATCGAACGAATTCTCAGCCGTTTCACCGCTGACCTGGATCGGCTCTGGGTTGCTTGCGATCCGGATGATGTTTTGCTGGATGAAAAGCTGCTGGCGGAACTGCGTAGCCGTGGCTTCGAATTGATGCTGTACGAAGACCCTTTTGTGTTTCGTACAGAGTTTGAGGAGCGTTATCGCGTTGCCTGGGATCGAGGAGAGTCTGGCCCAACGCCCTCTCTGGTGGTCCACTGGCGAGGATCGGATGCCAGTGAACTGCCCTGGGACATTGGGCACTACGGTCGTGTGGTCAGCCTGAGTCTGGCCCAGCTGTTCCCCCGCCTGGCCTACAACGTCGTCAAACAGGTAGAGCCAGAACATCTGGCCGCTCTGTTGGACGCTCACGACACCGAATTGCAGGGCGTGCGCGGCGAAAACGAATCCAAGGACTTTATCTTGGAGCGTGTCTATCAACTCTCGCCGCGATCGAGCATTCGCACCGATGTCGATTTCTGGCGGGAAGTGCTTCGCATGCACTTTGCCAATCGATCGCTTCCATCCGTATTCGCTGAGCACGCGGCAGGCATCATCCAAGGTAAAGGCTTGTTTGTTGGCCAACCTGTCGCCACTTGGCTTGCCTCGAAGAGCGCCTTGCTGCGTGTGGTGCAGGATGCCTGGCAACATTATCTTGCGGATTTGGGGATGGATGGGGCACGTGTTGCTGAACCAACTCCACCAGATTATGTGGAAAAAGTCCGCATTCCTTTCGATCATACTGATGTGCAAGTTTTGGTCGATTCAATGTTCTTGAATGGATCGTTACACCCGCTAGCCGTTCATCTGGTACCGGCAGGTGCTCCAAGCTGGATTAAGGCCGGAATCGTTCAAGATCCGGCAGCGCGCACTTCTCTGGTCAAGAAGGGAATTGCGAAGCTGATTGAGGTAACTCCGACTTCCGCCTCCACGCATAAGGAGTGGAGTGAGTTTGCCAAGCAGTATGGTGAGGTTCTGGCGCGCGTCCATGACCTGGGCAACACCAGTACCGGCGAAATAATAGCTGAAGTTCATGGGCTCACTAAGGCGTTGCAGGCACAATCTGACCTAAACCTACAGGCGTGGGTTGCAGCCAAGCACTATGCGGACCTGAGTACACTCTCATTTCACAATGGCCCGGTGATGGTGCATCGGATTCCGGATTACTTGAGCTCACGACGGAAAGCGATTGGCGCCGACAAGATCGCTCTATTGGTTTTCGACGGGTTGTCCATTGATCAGTGGGTGCAGATTCGCGAGCGGTTGATCGAGAGCACCAAGCGCTTTGCCTTTGATGAGGGTACATCCTTTGCGTGGCTGCCCACGGTGACTTCGGTTTCCCGTCAGGCAGTGTTTTCTGGACGGAAGCCCCGTGAATTCGAAGACTCCATCGGGCATACCAACAAGGAAGAGTCCTTGTGGAAGGGGTATTGGCAGGAGCAGGGATTAAGGTCGAACGAGATCATGTATCAACGTTCGCTGCGCCAGATTGAGCAATTGGACGCGTTGGCAACTGATCTCGATGATCGTCGACCAAAAATTCTTGGCCTTGTGATTGATGAGGTTGATGATCGCCTGCACAAAGAGCGATCGAAGCAGGATGTTGCACTATGGATTGCGAACTGGTTGAAAACCGGCTTTGTTGATCGTTTGTTTTCCATCCTCCTTGATAGAGGATTTCATATCTATCTGACAGCAGACCACGGCAATGTGGATGCGATAGGGGTAGGGCGGCCAACCCAGGGGGACATCCCCCTGACTCGCGGTGAGCGGGTGCGGGTGTATCCCAGCGAACACTTATTGGCCGATTCTGTAGTTGCCTACCCAAATACGGTGAAGTTGCATATTTCGGGGCTACCGGCAAACTTCATACCGTTATTCGCAGGCGGAAGAACGGCTTTTGTTACCGACGGTGAGCAGGTGGTTGTGCACGGTGGTATCTCGGTGGAAGAGCTGATCGTCCCGTTTGTGAAGGTTAATTATGTGATTGGTAAAGAATGAAGACATCATCTCCTAAAATTGGGTTTGATCGGTTCATTCAGCTTGATTGGGCAGCTGCGGCACTGAGAGTTCGTGCGGGAACGGCTGGGCTAGATGATCTGAATGAACTGCTCGATACAGCCGAGCTTGGCGTTGAGGCCAGAAAAAAAACAAGAACCGTCCTGAATCGGCTGTGGCTAGAACCGCGCGCAGAATTGTCTGCCTTTGCTGAGCAGGGAATCAACCTATATAAGGCGCAACCTGATGTTCCGGTCGCAGCATTGTGTTGGGGAATGGCTGCTGCAACTTATCCGTTTTTTGGCAAGGTGGCGGAATTGATCGGCCGTCTGTCTGCAATACAGGGGGATTGTGCAGCTGCAGAAATACATCGACGCATGTGTGAAACCTACGGTGAGCGCGAGGGTACCCGGCGCATGACCAATATGGTTATCCAGAGTCAAGCAAGCTGGGGCACAGTCGAGCGTGTTGAGAAAGGCAGGCGAGTCATTCGTCTGGCGCCTATGACCGTAGACAGTGACGAACTGACGGTTTGGCTGATCGAAGCCGCTGTGCGCTACGCGGGAAAACCTATCCCCGTCACCAGCCTGCAGTCGCTGCCCGTGCTCTTCCCGTTCACCCTGTCCCGACCGCTAACCTATGTGGTATCGAACAGCCAGAACCTATGCCTCCGGTCGGAAGGGCCGAGTAACCAGTTCGTTGCGCTGCGTGCCACCCTTTGAGGACAGACATGAATACAAAAATTGACAGCACAGGTGCGCAAGCAAACTGGTTCGTCGGCGCGAGCTACGGCGGTACCGATGACCAGATGCCGCGATTTCTTGCAGAGGGGATTTGGGAGAACGGCTACGACGACAAGCTCCTCGACATGGTGCGTTCCATGCGACCTGGAGAGCGGATCGCCATCAAATCGTCGTACACACGCAAGCACGGTCTGCCCTTCGATAGCCGAGGTAGAGCAGTCTCGGTCCTTGGCATCAAGGCGATCGGCACGATCACAGAGAACCTGAACGACGGAAAGCGTGTAAAGGTGGACTGGGCCAAGGTCGAACCGGTACGAGAGTGGTACTTCTACACTCACCGGGCAACGATTTGGCGTGTGCTGCCTGGCGAATGGATGAACGATGCTCTGATTGCGTTCGCGTTCGAAGGCAAGCAGCAGGATGTGGATCGTTTTCGCAACGAGCCCTTCTGGCGAGAGCGTTATGGTACGAATTCGCCAGATAAGCAACGCTTCCAGTGGACGGATTTCTATGAGGCAGTGGCTGAAAAACTGCTGACCTACGCAGATGACCGAACCAAACTCATCGAAGGTATCCACGAGATTGCGTCGCGCGTGCCAGGGCTAAGCTACCTGCAGGACAAGTTTCCAGATGGATCCAGTGGTCCGCTGCGGGATATTTGCCCGTTCACCGCGATAGGGACGTTTAACCGGTCAATGACCGATGCCAACCGCAAAACTATCGCGAGTGAACTTGCCAAGTTGCTGGGGGTGACTGTACCGGTACCATCCTCTTTCGAAGGCATCCCAGTTCTCAACAACCAACGCTCCTGGTTTTTCGCTTATGCCGACAAGCGAGGAGCAGGCGACATCGATGCGTTATGGAAGGTATTCGTTGCCGCGAGCAGGATGGGCGATGACGACCAGGCGGACACTCGGGACACCTTCGTCCAGACTTATGACGAGGCAACCCAAGTATGGGGGGTTGCCTGGAATCTATCGACAGGTCTCTACTGGACACATCCGTGGGAGTTTCTGACCCTTGATAGCCAGTCGCGCCATTACATCAACAAGCGGCTCGGCCTGAATGTCGCTATCAGTGGTCAGCAAGGTCCCTGTGATGCGCGAAGTTATCTGAAACTGCTAGACGATTTGCGTTCGCGCTTCGGTGAAGATGGCTATCCGGTTCACAGCTTTCCGGATCTGTCTCTCGCGTCATGGATGTACAAAGACCCGGTCGACGAGCCTGTTCCGGTCGGCAATGTTGGTGATAGCGCAGCAGAAGATCAGGCGACCGAAGGTGAGGTTCGCGAAGCCTTTCAAGTGGCGGCGCCTATTGTTCCGTACTCGGTCGAAGACATTCTCAAGGATGGATGTTTCCTTGAGCGGGCCGAAATTGACCGCTTGCTCGATCGTCTTCGTAGCAAGAAGAACCTCATTCTTCAGGGACCTCCGGGGACGGGAAAGACCTGGTTGGCCAAGCGGCTCGCGTTCGCGCTTATGGGGCAGAAAGACGACAGCAAGGTCCGTGCAGTCCAGTTCCACCCCAACTTGTCCTACGAGGACTTTGTTCGAGGTTGGCGCCCGACTGGTGAAGGCAAATTGTCGCTGGCTGACGGCGTTTTTATGGAAGCCATCAAAGCCGCATCGAAGAACCCTTCATCGAAGTTTGTCGTGGTGATCGAGGAGATCAACCGCGGAAATCCCGCTCAGATCTTTGGGGAGTTATTGACGCTGTTGGAGGCCGGCAAACGAACACCTAACGAAGCGCTAGAGCTATGCTATCCGGATGCAGACGGCAAAAGGCGTCCCGTCCACATTCCAGAGAATCTCTATGTCGTCGGCACCATGAACATCGCCGACCGATCGCTTGCGCTGGTTGACCTGGCTCTACGCCGCCGCTTTGCCTTCGTTGGACTGGAGCCGAGGTTAGGTTCTGTTTGGCGAGACTGGGTGGCGAAGGAGTGCGCGGTCGATTCGGCGCTGGTGGCAGATATCGAGCGCCGAGTCGCCCAATTGAATGACCAGATTGAGGTGGATTCCCGTCTAGGGAAGCAGTTCAGGATTGGCCACAGCTATGTGACACCCGCGCATCGACTGGAGGCCGGAGACACGAAGAAATGGTTCCGGCAGGTCGTAGAGACTGAAATTGGTCCACTGCTGGAGGAATATTGGTTCGACGCGCCCGATGAAGCACAGAAGGCACTTGAACGACTGACTCAAGGTTGGTGATGAGTGCCGTTGCAGTACAGGTAGCGACCGAATCCGCCAGCACTGAGGGGTTCATCGGGCGCATTCCGGTGCGCAACCTCTGGCTGCTGATGCTCTATGCCTCGGACCTGTTTCGCACACGTGGCATCGGAAATGTCGGCCTGGAAGACAACCCGGACGATCTGCCAGACCTGGTCGCTGAGATTCTTGCCCGTGCAGTTGAGGTGCGACAGCGTCGTCGCCTGAGTCTTGGCTATCAATCTCGTGACCAAGTGATCAATCGTGTGCGTGGCCGGATCGATGTATTGACCACGGAACGTCATCAATTGCTGGATCGGGGCTTGGTGGCGTGCCGGTTTGAGGAATTCACCACCGACACGCCACGTAATCGCTTTGTTCGTGCAGCCCTGGAATCCGTTTCCAGGGTCGTACGGAGGAAAGACATTGCGCATAGGTGCCGTGCACTTGCGAGTGGAATGAAGGCGATGGGTGTATCCGGCGAGGCACCGACGCGTGCTCAAATGAGTACAGACCGTTTTGGCCGTAACGATTCAGACGACCGGTTCATGGTGGCAGCCGCGAAGCTGGCTTTCGATCTGGCACTGCCAACAGAGGCATCCGGCGCAAATGTGCTCTCTTTGCCGGATCGTGAGGCAACCTGGGTGCGACGACTGTTTGAGCGGGCAGTGGGCGGTTTTTACGATGTGGTGTTGAGCCTGCAAGGATGGCGGGTGCTGTGCGGCGGGACAATGAGCTGGCAGATTGAGCAGAAGTCGACTGGGATAGAAAAGATTCTGCCGACGATGCGAACCGATGTCGTGCTCGACCACCTGTCAACCGGGCGGAGGATCGTCATCGACACCAAATTCACTTCGATTCTGACAAGTGGTTGGTACCGCGAGGAAACCCTACGCAGCGGTTACCTGTACCAGATATATGCCTACCTGAGATCCCAGGTCGGGCGTGGCGATGCGCTTGCCGATTGCGCCAGTGGATTGTTACTCCATCCAGCGATCGGCGAGACGGTCGATGAGTCAGTCATAATTCAAGGGCACCACATCCGGTTCGCCACCGTGGACCTGACTGGTACTTCAGCCGACATTCGCTCGCAGTTGTTACGGTTCTTTGACCTTACGCACCACAGCGGGTCATAGACTTTGTGTCAGTCTTTTAATGAGACTGCATGCAGGGGTCTTTTGATCGGACGGTTTTTCATTAGTGGCATGTAATGGCTGGAATTGCTCCTGACTCCTCAGCCCGGTTTGACGCAAGTCCCGCAGTCCAATCATTGCCAGCAATCGAAGCCGCTCCGCACGCTCTCGCGGAGCGACTTGATTGAGATCGGCAACCAACTCCGGGTAAGTGCCCAGCGGGATCTTCACAACGATCCTGATTGAAGACATTTCATACCCCCATTCGCCAAAATCCTCTCACATTGGCAAAAACCGGCATATCTGGCGTCGATACTTTGAGCTGAGGGAAGGCATCCTTTATCGCCAACTCGAAGAAACCAGCGCCGCCGCCCACCAGCAGCACCATGTCTGCACTCGCGTTTTCCTTTCGTAGGGATTCTCTCAAACGCGTACTGACGATAGGGCCGACCTTATCCGCAGCCTTTTTCAGGTAAGGCGCCACGTCGACGCGCTCACCAAAGAGTCGTACCTGATCATGCCCATTGCGAAGAGTATGTTCGAGACGCTCTCTGCCAACGTTGCCCCCGAAGTCCTCAGCGATCAGACGAACGGCTTCATCGAGAATTACCGAAGAAGCCTCCAGGCTGGTGCCACAGGACTGGCGACGTAGCTCCCCATTGCTTATCAGTACCCAGTCGACCGAGAAGAATCCAGGGTCAACAACCAAAACGCGGCTGTCTTCAATTTCCGTCGCGTCCTGAAGGCTCCAGACGTGATCAACGAATCCGCCCACAGGTTGCGGGACAACTTTGACCTTGCTCACGGTGATCTTTCTCCGCGGAGTGATTTGGTGTTCGCCCTGCATCTGCGCGGCCAGCCTTTCCCGTAACTCGGGATTGAGGTACTGATTCACCGGGAGGCCGGTTACGACGAGATCAATCTGATCGAGTTCGGACAACAGCAAGCCAGCGTGGAAGAGGGCGCGGTAGGAGTTCGTGGACGGGTAATCCTCATGAAGCTCCCGGCTCCAAAGCTCGGCACGATCCGGGGATAGACCTGCCACAAACGGCTCTCCGTTTACCAGCACGCGCAGAAAGTCTTCCTCGCCATTGCCGCCGATTTTTTCGCCCAGCCTGTCTGCCGGCGCTGCGCCCGCCGGGCGCAACAATACTTTGGGTTCGGCGCCTTGCGGCCCATAGGCCAGCTTGAGGTTGGAATAGCCAATATCGATTCCGAGAACATTCATTTCAGGTTGTCTCCAGTTGCACTGCTCGACCATCGCGTCCGGGATTGGGCCGCGAGCTCTGGCAGGCATGCAGCAGAAAACCTGCAAGAACACAACGTTAATTTGCAGCCCTTTTTAACGTTGAGTGCACCGCCAGAGCACCCGATGCTATGGGGAGGCCGGATGGCGTGGCGTTTGAAATGTGACCAAAAAGGACGCATTTCGGCCGCACGGTGAGGTTGGCCGAATTTACGATTTACCCCATGAATCCTTATTGCAGAGGGCATCAATAGACGTCTGACCTATGGATGAAACATTTCGCCCCTGCCGTGGCGAGAAGCGGTGAAACCTTTCAGATTTGGACGTTGCGCCAGTTCTTCCCTAGTGTCGTCGTGTGTTCGTTGCCGCTCTCGGTGGGGAAGAGCCCGGCTCGTCGTTGGGCCCAGTCGGTTGGAGAGTTGCTCAGAAGGATTCAGTAGATGGCGAATCCTGATCTTTAAGAGGTGGTACGAACTACGTATGGAACATTGGATTATGGAAGTCAGATCGCTGCTTCAGGGGCAGCTGAAAGAGGTATTCGAGAATGCCAAGGATCTCGGAAACCGCTACCTGCAGGAAGTTATGGATGCGAACAAGAGCAAGGACTGGAATCAGAAGAACACGCTCCAGTTCAGAGTTCGACAGCGCGGCAATGCAATCGCCCTTGAATGGTATGCCGTCAGTTGGTATGGCAAAAAAGACAAGGATCGCAAACTCCGTCGGAAGTACATCCAGAAGCGAAACAAGAGCCGGCGGCGGGATGCGCAGATTTTTTCCTACAGCATGAGTGATCTTCATCGACACACTTCGGGCTGGGATGACGATCTGGTGACGGAGGTAGAGACCGAGGCTAGTCAGTATCGCCGTCAGGCTCATTACATTTCTGACATGCTTGTTACTCTGGGCCGATTGGAACGGTTTGCGACCGGCATCACGGAGCCGACTACAGCCGAGGAGGCCCAATGAACAAAGCGCCTCGCTATTTGCTGACCGATCAGTTCGACCTCGGAATGCTTTCTTCACTGACCGCAGATATCACGCTGACTGAAATTTCCTTGGCTGATGTTTGCCAACTTATCGAGCAGGCAGAGTGCGACAAGAAACTCGGTCTTCATGGCGGGTGGGCAGACGCAGTCAAGAACAAGACGGTAGTCAGTCTTCAACCCGACGGTCCCATTCTCATCGTTGCTCGACCTGTTCAAACAGATGAGGGGGTTCTCATGAAATGGGTGCAAGTCGAAGTTGTAGATTGATTTTCAGGCTCGCCTGGTGAGCTACTGGTCAGCTAAACTGTCGGCATGCAAAATAGATCGAATCGCTCGTTGATCACTGTCGGCCGTTGGCTCGTCGTTATGGTCGTTGCGGCACTACTTCCGCTAGGTGCCTCTGCAGCTACGGGTAGTGTCACTGGAAAAGTGATTCATATCGTCGATGGCGATACCTTTGACGTACTTGATGCTGCCCATGTGACGCATCGGATTCGTGTTTCCTGCATGGATACACCCGAGAAGGGCCAGGCTTTCTACCGTCGCGCCAAGGATGCCTTGGCAGACCTGATCTCGGGACAGATGGTCATGGTCGAGTACTACAAGGACGATCGGTACCGCCGCCATATTGGCGAGGTCAATGGTCTCGATCTCTGCATGAAAATGATTGAATCTGGCATGGCTTGGCACAATCGGCCCTATGAGAGGGAGTTGAAGCCGGGTAGAGCAGATGAGCTTGCCGCAGCAGAGATATCGGCCAAGGCCAACCGGGCTGGGTTGTGGGCCGACCCCGATCCGTTGGCACCTTGGCTATTGCGCAGGCAGCAGCGTGAAGGCAAACATCAGAGCCGCCCCTAGAAGAGACCTTATTTCATGGACATTCGTTACCCCAAAGCGCGCCTTTCCCCATCCAAACCTGAACTCGTAGTGATCGAGTTTTCCAGGGGGGATGTGGAAGCGGGCTATATCGATACTGCGCTGGCCAGGCTACAGATATTGGTCGATGACAAGGTATCTGCTGAGCAGTGGGAGGGGTGCGTGACCTTTTTCTTCTCAGGGTGGGACGATGACATCCGCGAGACTGCGCAGATTCCAGAAATCCGCGATTGGTTCGCCAAGTTGTCTTCAGCGTTTCCCTACTGGTTCCATGTCTGCGAGAAGGAAGGCGATACCGTCTTCCACGTGTTCCGGCTGCTTTGTCCCGGACACGTTGAATGTGTGAAGGAAGGCATCGTCGGCTGGCAATTCGATGATCTGAGAAACGTGACGGTCATGATGCGCATCCTCTTCAACCATCAAAATGCCCTTTACGAGCGGCTCGAGCTTTCGGAGGAGATGAATGAACGTGTATCCGAAGAAATTGCTCAGCTATTGGAGTGCAGCTTGACTTGATTTGCCCGCCAGCCAACAGGAGATCCCCATCGTGAGTATTGCTGACGCCATTCGCACCAGGAAGTTGCTTCAGTTCTCGTATGACGGCCACCCCAGAACCGTCGAACCCCATACATACGGTATTGACGGGAAGGGGCACCAGGCACTGCGGGCATATCAGGTGCGTGGCGGGAGTGAATCCGGCGAATATGTTGGCTGGAAGCTGTTCCATGTTGCCGAGATGAGAGGGACTGCAATCCTGAATCAGGGATTTACCGGTCCTAGAAATGGCTACAAGAAGGGGGACAAGGCGTTCGCCAGAATCATGGCAGAGCTCTGATAGCTGCCGAATTCTCAGGCAATTACTGGTTGAGTGGCTCATCTGGTGAGCTTTTTGTCCTGTAGGCTGTTCAGTACAGAAACAAAATAACAGGGAAATACCCATGAAAATCCGTCTTGGGCTCCACCTCGATGGCCAGCGTGGCTGGCATCCAGCAAACCGACTTGGCTATGCGACCGTTGGCCCACTTGGTTTGCTGGGTATCCTGGAAACGCAGCTTGGTCTCCACAGTGATGGGGTGAGTCAGTCCGAGCGGATTGTTCACTATCGTGATTGCCTGAAGCGCTGCGACTCGTCGGACCGGTTTTATCACCGGACATTTGAAACGGACGAACTGGGTACCGCTGCGACCCTGCTTGCCTGGCGTGACCAATGGATTATCCATGGTTGGTCTGGTGCTCTTGAACACGCAACAAGCCAGCGTCTTCGCGACCTTGCGGATGTCGAGAAATTTGCGCGGGAGGCTGTCCCCCCAGGTTTGGGTGAACGACTTGGCTTCGTCTTGGTATCCATGGATCGCCGGAAACTCGCGATCGATGAAATCGAGCTGGTTGATCCCGTCGAATGGTTTCCAAAGCGCTGGCGAGACATTCTGTCGCGCTTACCGCTGAACATGGTGTCTTACAAGGCCGGGCTGGCGATTGGAACCGGTTTTCTTGGTGAGGTCCAGGAAGCCTTACTCAAGGCTGAAAATGGCAATGCAGTATCAAAGCTTACCTGGAAGGATGACGGATCGCTGAAGGTAGTTCAGGCAGAAACTCGTTTTCTGGCGGGCCGGTGGTTAGCTCAGTCGGTCATTGGGTCTGATGGAGAAGGTCTTATCGTCTCTAGTTCTGACGGGGCTGTGCTGGATAGCATCCTTGTGGCAGCCGACGGTGCTCGGCAGGGTTTCCGCGATGCCAGCGCATTCAGGCCGACCCTGCAGGTGTTGCCCCTTGCACTGGAGATACTATGGGAGCCGCTGAACTTCTATGGCCTCCTTCAATTCCTTACCCATCCGATCTGCCCGGTCCCTGGCTATGCCCGTCGAAAATTGGCTGGGAAGTTGGCCGAAAAGCCGGGTATTGGGGGAACGAGCTGGGAGGATGCCCTTGGTGACGTCGACGAGCACTATCAGGATCGCGCCGATGAAGTCAGGGCGACGATCAAGTTCTGGATTGAACATCCGCGGCACTCTCAGGAGATGGGTGCCCCGGTCAAGGTTGTCCTCGACCGCGTTGCCCGTCTGACTGAATACTTCCGATCGCGCCTCGCAGATACGGACCGGACTGCACGAATTGCCTTTAACGCGGGATTCGCGCAATGCACAGTTTGCAGGGATGCGCTGGACGCACTTATAAAACAGGGCGTCGAGACGATTAGGCCGCGACAGCTTCAAAAGCTCGTTGCTCAGGCCACGGCGCGTGGCAGCGAAAACCCAATGCTGGAACCGGAAGTCGGGGCTCTGATGGGGGTTTCCGATCCGGCAGCCGTCTGTGAGTCGTTTGATCGTGTGCTCTGGTGGCAATTGGGGTTGCCCTCGTTGCCATCGGGCTATCCGTGGTCATCGGCCGAACTGAAGGAGCTGGCGATGGTCGGTGTCGAGTTGCCGCCGATATCCGATGTTCTGGACAGGACAGCCAAGGCCTGGCTGAAACCTATTCTTGCTGCACGCAAGGAATTAATCCTTGTGTTGCCGCCCAAGGGTGAGGAAGTTCATCCTATCTGGCTGATGATCGAGGCGTTCATCGAGAAAATCCCGGTAGCTGGGCTCGAATCCTTGCTTGCCAGGGATTTGCACGATATTCCGCCAGTTGTACATGTGCCATTACCGGCTCGCCGCCGCTGGTGGGCGTTGCCTGAAGGGCTTGTCGTCAAGCCATTACCGCAGGACTCATTTTCAAGCCTGGAAGTCTTGCTGTTCAATCCTTATCAGTGGTTGCTCAAGTACCCGGCGGCGCTCAGGCCATCCCGCATCCTGTCAGTCAGCACCGATTTTCGGTTGTTCGGCAACCTCGCTCACGCTCTGGTTGAACGTTTCTTTCACCAGGAAAAGCCACTGGCCTTGGCCGAGAGCGCGCTGATGGCCTGGTTTGACGCCACTTTCAACCAACTTATCGTCGAAGAGGGTGCCGTTCTGCTGATGCCGGGGCGCCGTTCCGATCTGGAGGGGTTTCGTATCAAGTTGCGGGAATCGATACGGCAGCTTCGCAAACAGTTGATTGATGCCGGGATCGTCGAGGTGCTGCCTGAGCATGAGCTTTCCGGTCACTATGTGGGCGGAAAAATCCACGGTTATGCCGATCTTGCCTTGAGAAACGGGGCGGGCGTGCGCGCGATCGTGGACATGAAGTGGTCGGGCGCCAAGAAATACCCGGCCAAGCTCAAGGAAAACCGCCACCTGCAACTTGCGATCTATGGCGAAATGCTGCGCCAAAGCGAAGGTGCTTGGCCCTCTGTGGCCTATTACATTCTTGACGTCGGGCAACTCTTTGCAACTGACACGGCTTTCTTTCCGTCGGCCCAAATGGTCCATCGCACCACGGATGAAGGTACGCCCCATCTCTGGCAGCGATTTGCCGAAACATGGAAGTGGCGCCAGCAGCAAATTGTGGCCGGAAGATTTGAGGTTGTTCTTGAAGGCGTACCGGAGGACGAAGACTCAGTGGTACCGGAGGAGGGTTTGCAGATAGAAATCCTGCCTCCCGAATACAACGATTATCTGGCGCTTGCCGGATGGGAGGAGTGATCATGACCGGAAAACTCACTTTCATCAGCGCGGGCGCCGGCAGCGGCAAAACCCATCGCTTGACCCAAATACTCCACGAGCAGCTTTCATCGGGTAGCGTTCGACCGTCAGGTGTGGTTGCAACGACATTCACGAAGAAGGCTGCGACCGAGCTTCGAGAACGTGTCCGCTCTCATCTACTCAAGCAAGGCGCCTACGGGCTGGCCAATGCAATGGGCCAAGCACGGATCGGTACGGTCAACAGTGTCTGTGGGGGCTTGTTGGAACGGTTTGCATTCGAAGCCGGGCTGGCCACAGAGCAGCAAGTGCTGGAGGAGAATCAAGCAGCAGTACTCGTCAAACAGGCAATCGACGCGGTTCTCGACGGCCCTGGTGTGTCAGATCTGCTTAAAGTCGTTCAGCGTTTGGGTATTGAGGACTGGCAGAAGGAACTCAAGAGCCTGCTCGACAAAGCGCGGGCAAACGATATCGATCCGGGCGTACTTGTCGATTTTGCCAGGGAGAATGCCGAGGATTTGCTGATCCATTTTCCAAAGCCGACTACGGAAGATCTGTCGGCTACGCTTCTCAAGGAGATACGAGCAGCCATACCCATACTGGCTGAAGCCGCTGAGGCGAAGAAGGTTCAGAAGACCATCAAGTATCTGACATTGGTGCGGTCAATTGAACGCGGTATCCAGGGAGGGTATGCCCCTTGGAGTGATTGGGTAAAGCTCTCCAAAGAACAGCCGGAAGCGGGTCTCAAGTCGATTGCGGAGTCGATCGGTTCAGTGGCGCAGCGATTTTCCGCCCATCCGATGCTTCATGCCGACATTTCAGAGTACCTCGAACGAATGTTCTCGCTCTGCGCGGAAGCTTTGAGGATTTATGATGCTTGCAAGCGGGAAATGGGCGTTCTGGATTTCACCGACCAGGAGCATTTGCTGCTCAAAGTCCTCGACGACGCATCGGTAGAGGTCACGCTCAAAGACGAGCTCGATCTATTGCTGGTGGATGAATTTCAAGACACGAGTCCAATCCAACTGGCACTGTTTCTGAAGCTCGCGAATTGTGCCAAGGCCATCTACTGGGTGGGTGACATCAAGCAGGCCATCTACGGCTTCCGAGGAAGTGACACGGAGCTGATGGAGGCCATTTTGCAGGCGCTCGGCGGAATGGGGGGCTCCAAAGAGATACTTGGTTCCTCTTGGCGCTCGACGGAACCTCTCGTTCAGATCGTCAATGAAGTATTCAAGGACGCATTTGCTGGTTCTCTCAAGCCGGAAGAAATCGAACTCAAGCCAGAGCGAAAGGAGGCGTTGCCGGATCCTGCCTTTGCAAACTGGATATTGGGGGGCAAGAATAAGGGGCAGGAGGTCTCGGCGCTCGCAACCGGGATCAAGAAACTGGTGGAATCCGGCCATAAGGTGTTCGACAAGGAAGCCAAGATCACCAGGCCCGCATCCTTTGGGGATGTCGCTGTACTATGCCGCGCCAACGATGGGGTCAAGGATACTGCTGCCGGTTTGCGTGCCTTTGGAGTTCCAACAGCGACCAGCCAACCGGGGCTGCTGGCGACACCAGAAGCGGTGTTTTCCCTCGCGTGCCTTCGGCGTCTCAATGATCCGTCCGACTCGATTTCGACAGCCGAAATCGTTTCATTGGCAGATTGCCAGGAACCCGAAACGTGGGTGGTAAATCGCCTGCAACATCTCGAAGCCGGTGGTGATCCAGACAGGTGGATGGAGGAGGGCACTTCGCCCCATCCGCTGATCGTGAAACTGGCTGGCATGCGAAGCAGCTTGCCACTGCTGGCGCCCCGCGAAGCACTTCAGGCCGTCATTACCGACTGCGAGATTCCGGACCGCGCACTGCGCTGGAGTCAGAATTCCTCGGTCGCACGAATTCGCCTTGCTAACTTGGAAGCCATTCTGGAAATGGCGGACAAGTACGAAGATATTTGCCGAAGCGCCCAGCATGCGGCCTCAATCTCCGGTTTGATTCTCTGGTTCAACGAGCAAGCAGGGGCAGAACAGGACAACCTGGCAGAACCGGCCATTGATGCGGTCAAGGTGATGACGCATCACGGGGCGAAGGGGCTTGAGTGGCCTGTGGTGGTTTTGCTTGACATCCATACCGACGTAAAGGATAACGTCTGGTCGATTACGGCGGCTTCGCGCTCAGGCATTCAAGTGACCGATCCGCTAAGAGATCGTTTCATACGCTACTGGCCGTGGCCGTTTGGCGCCCAGAAAACAGTTCCCCTGGCCGATGAGATCGCCCTGTCCGAAGTCGGCAAAGCATTTCGCGCGTCGGCAATTGAGGAATCGAGGCGTCTTCTCTATGTGAGCATGACAAGAGCACGCGATCTCCTTGTGCTGGCAAGATCACAACGGAAGTTGTCGGGTGAGTGGCTGGATACGCTCGGTGCGCCGTGGCTACTTCCTGCTGATGAGCAATCCAATCTGGTCTTGCCCTCAGGCAACACGATTGACGCCATCCGCTGGGGGCTAGACCCGGTCGAGATTGAGGGGGTACTCGGAAGCGGGCCCGAGGTTATCCATTGGTACCAAACGTCCGAACAGCGCACCAACCGCTTGCCGCTCGTGCTCAATCCCTCAACCGCGTTGCCGCCAGAATGCCTGGTGGCTGAGCAAGTCCGGGTCGGCGAACGCATCGGAGTGGCCAGCGGAACTGATATGGGGTCTCTCGGGAGTGCCATCCATGCCTGCATTGCGGCGAGCCTCACAGATCGAGCCGCTCCTCTGTCCCTAGAGGATGTGGACTTGCTGCTGAGAGGCTTTGACGTCGAGGGAAGTGTTTCCGCAAAGGCGATCCTCAGCCAGGTTCAGGCGTTGCACGACTGGATATCTGCACGCTGGGGGAATGCGGCGGCTTTTGCCGAAATTCCGGTTGAGGCCGTGACGGATGCTTCACAGATCATTCAGGGACGGATCGATCTTCTCCTCGAACTTGCAGATGGTTGGATATTGATTGATCATAAGTCAAATCCCAGAGGGGCAGAGCAATGGGAAAGCATCGCCAAGGATTATGCCGGTCAGCTCGCCACCTACAAAGGTGCTGTTGAACGCGCTACCGGGAAGACTGTTCTGGAGAGCTGGCTCTTCTTCCCCGTGGCAGCAGGAGCGGTGCGCGTTAAGCTTCTTGAAAGCGCTCCCGCGAGCGAGGATGTAACGTGAGCTTGGCATCTCCAAGGCCCGGGGAAAGGATGCTGGCTGAGGTCAAACTCGTTGTTGCGATTTCGTCGCGCGCCTTGTTCGACCTCGATGAAAGTCACCAGGTCTTCGAGGCAAAAGGTGAGGAGGAATATTCCCGGTACCAGATATCCCAGGAAGGTGTTCCACTCCTACCGGGTGTGGCATTTTCGATGGTCAGGAAACTCCTGGCGCTCAGTACGGACCCAAGTCGCCCTAGAGTTGAAGTTGTCCTGGTCTCGCGGAACAGCGCCGATACGGGTCTTCGCGTATTCAATTCGATCCGCCATCACGGACTGGATATCTCTCGAGCTGCATTTACACGGGGGGAGCCGCCCTATCGATACATTGCTTCCTTCGGAGCCCATCTGTTCCTGTCTGCAAATCCGGAGGATGTCCGGGGAGCACTGGATGCGGGAATCGCCGCGGCGACAATCCTTCCTTCGGGAAGTGAAGAATTTCGCTCGGGCCAATTGAGAATTGCCTTCGATGGCGATGCCGTGATCTTTTCAGACGAGGCTGAACGAATCTACGTTGAAGGCGGTCTTGATGCGTTCAACCAGAACGAGACGGAGTCCAGTGAAAAGCCACTCCCTGGCGGACCGTTCAAGCCTTTTCTTGCAGCACTGCACGACATTCAATCAGATTTCCCGGTCAAGAGTTCCCCGATTCGAACTGCGCTGATCACTGCGCGGGGGGCGCCAGCGCACGAGCGTGTCATCAAGACACTCAGGAGCTGGGGTATACGCATCGATGAGGCACTGTTCCTTGGAGGAAAAGAAAAGGGGGCTTTCCTCAAGAGTTTTGGCGCCGACATCTTTTTCGATGACCAGATCCGGCATTGTGATTCCGCGGCCGAATATGTGGCGACTGGACATGTTCCATACGGCGTCAAGAACGCAGGTTGAGATCGGCGGTGATGATGAATCTTCTGTCCAAGCACAACAGCCCTGAAAAGCCCTCCGTGCTTCCGAGAATGAGCGGCTTCGATCCAACGGCACCTGTCCTGGTCACGAAGCAAAATGCAGTTGCCTTGGTGACTCGTGTCACGGACCGAAAGACGTTAGATGTTGCGGCTTGGTTGCCGACCCTCACCATGGGCGAGTTGCATGCCCTTCGGCCTGCGATCAGGCAGGCAGGGGTAAGGCGAGAACACCCATTTGTTTGTGCCGCGTGTGGCGAACCTGTAATTCTGAAGGCACTCGCGGGACATGGCCACTATTTTTCTCACGTTGAGAAACATGTTGCTGAACTGGCTGGTTGCCCGTTCAGAGAGGGGCGTGCCCCGTCCTTGGAAGAGCTTGACCGCATGCGATATCACGGTCAGCGTGAGGGTGAGCGACATCGAAGAACGAAGGAGTTGATTGCTCGTACGCTTCGGGCCGACGACCGGTTTGCCGAGCCGTTGGTCGAGAGTACTTGGCGCAGTTACCTCGAAGGCTGGCGGCGCCCTGATGTGAGAAGCGAATGGGTCGGCCTGCCGGTAGTTTTTGAGGCTCAAGTATCGAATACCTACCCTCAGGTCGTCGCCGAACGAACCGCTTTCTACCAGCAAGAGCAGATGCTGCTGGTTTGGATATTTGACCGTCTGCCGGGAGAGGCGTGGCGGACGCTGCACGCTGATACCTTCTGCGCCAACCAGCAACACCTTTTTGTGGTCGACGAGGAAAGCGCAGCGGAATCGGAGCGACGTGGGACCGCATTGTTTTGGACATACACACTATGTCCTGCTGTTCGGCCGGAACGATGTGAAAGCACTGGAAGGATATTGCTGGCCCCATTCCAGGAGGAACGGTTCGAAATGGTGGCGTTTCATGACCTAAGCCTTGATGTCGGTAGACAAACTGCGTGCCTTTTTGAATTGCCGCGTGAGGAGCATCGTAGTTGCCACAAGATTTTGTGTGCGATGGCGCAGGCAGAGTGCCAGTTGGATCCGGTGAGGAGTGATATTCAGGATATTCTCAAGACGGATCACCCCATTTCGAATGAGCGCCTGTCGGCGTGGGCTGCTCTGGTTTGTGCGATTGAGAGCGCCCGGTTTGCCCGTGCTGTAGGAACGGCGCATGCCAATGCGGCTGGGCCACTGAATCTAGTCTATGACCATTATCCTACGGTTGTGGGGCTTCTCGTTCATGCCCTTCAGCGTCAAGGGCTCGATTCCGAAGCGATCCGGCGCAAGGCATGGGGTGAAAGGACTCGCGAGGTTCTGCAGGGACGGTACAAAGGTGCAGAGTTGCCAAAGCAGCACGCCGGGTCCGAGCGCATGCTGAGTTGGCTCTATGGCTAGGAAGCGCCATTGTTTCTTACCTTGGCTTTACAGAATCTGTCGCCTTTAACTAAATTCATCACCGCCGTCGAACGCCATCCTTGGTGACATTAATGCGCACGGTTTGATCACGATTCAAGTTACTACCGACCGCAACACTGGTTAGTTCATACTTGCATGACGATGGACTCGCCTTGGTTGCGCGCAATACAATTGGAAAGCTGCAATCGGGGTAAAGAACATTAGACAAGCCCCTGATGCCGATACACAAGGGAGCTGCATGCAAATACGTCAGATTAAGGTCAGTCATTTCCGGGGTATCGCCGAACTCGACTGGACACCATCCCATTCGTTCTGCTGCCTGATCGGACCTGGAGACTCGGGAAAATCGACAGTGCTGGATTCTGTGGAGGCGCTGCTTTCCTCCCGCTGGTTCTCGTTCACCGAGCCTGACTTCCTTGGCTGCGATACTTCGATGCCCATCGTGATCGAGGCTACTATTGGTGAGCTATCGCGCGCCTTGAAATCTGATGATCGATTTGGCCTCTACATCAGAGGGTGGACCAGTGCCGAGGCCATTCGCGACGAGCCCGAAGATGACGATGAGCCCGTACTGACCTTAAGGCTGACCGTGGATGCGACCATGGAACCAGTTTGGGAACTGGTTTGCGACCGCATGGATGAACCACGAACCCTTTCCAACCGAGACCGGGCATTGTTCGGCCTCGTCCGTCTGGCTGGTGAGGATGCCCGTCACCTAGCTTGGGGCCAAGGATCGGTCTTGTCGCGACTGACTGGCGACACGGATGAAGCGGCCGCACGGCTGGCCGATGCCTATCGCACTGCCCGAGCCAGCGCCAAACTAGACGAGATCGAGTCGCTTGCCAATGCGGCGGCGGCTGCTGAAGGATTCGCTAAGGGACTTGGCGCCTATGTCGAGGGTTCCTACGAACCAGGCCTCGAGCTTGGGCGATCAGGCCTGTCATCTGGCTCCATTGCCTTACACGACAGCGGTGTGCCACTCAGGCTTGCTGGCTTAGGATCGCGCCGCTTGGCAACACTCGCTATCCAGAAATCTGCTATCTCCGAGGGTGCCATTGTCTTGGTAGATGAAATCGAGCATGGCTTGGAGCCCCACCGCATTATTGGAGCCATCGCCCAACTCAAAGGGGATCAGGCCAAGGCAGCAACAGACAAGAAGCCAGTAGGCCATGTGCTTATGACCACGCACTCAGATGTGGCCTTGAGCGAAGCCGGTGAAAAAAGCCTGCACGTGATCAAGACCACCCGGCCGGACCATACCACCAGCGTCACGACTCCAGCGACACCGCAATCGCTCCGCCCACTGCTTCGCTTTACGCCCAGAGCTCTTTTCGCCCGCCGAATTCTAGTCTGCGAAGGCTATACGGAAGTAGGCCTCCTATTGGGGTTGAGGGAGCATTGGCCGACACGGCATGACAACAAGCCGATCGAGCAGCTCGGCGCCGCGATCGCCGACGGTAATGGCGGCGAGGCCTGCGCGATGGCTTTGGCGCTTGCCAAGCTTGGATATCTCACTGCACTTTACCGCGACAGCGACGATCCGCTATCGGCTGACCAGCAAGCTAAGCTGGCGGCTGCTGGAATTCCTGTTTTCGAATATGGTGGAGGACTCTACACGGAACTTGCAATTTTCAGCGCCGCAAGCGATGCCCGTGTCCAAGAGCTTCTGCAACATGCCCGCGAAGAGAGAGGTGACGATTTTATCGACAACAACCTCACCGCTAAGATCGACGATCTCAACATAGAGTGCATCCGTCTCGGCTTCGACTCCTGGGAGCTACTCTCTGCCAAGAACGGTGAAGAACTTCGAGCAGCCATTGCCGAAGTTGCAGCATCCAAGGGTAAGGAGAAGAAAGACAAGAAGCCTTGGTTCAAGGATCAACGCCTTGGGCGCGGTCTCGCTCCATTCGTTTGGAGCATCGTAACCGAGGCACCTGCCTCCCCATTAGCAGCGGCATTAACTGCCGCTGAGGCTTGGCTGTATGCCTGAGGCTGCTGACCTCATCGCTCTGGGCAACGCTGCGATCGTTGCCCCAGCCGGACACGGCAAGACCGAGATCATCGCCAACGTTGCAGCCTTGGGGCGGCGAGCGCTCATCTTGACGCACACCCACGCTGGGGTCCACGCTATTCGGTCTCGCATGAAACGATTGGGCGTCCCGCATTCAGCAGTGGCGGTGGACACAATCGCCGGGTGGTGCATGCGGTATTCCCACGCATTCCCCGGAGTCGCCAAGCCGCCACCTGACATGCCTAAGACGGGAGCGGAGTGGGAACAGCTCTACCAAGGCGCAGCGTTAGCGCTGCAAGTTTCGGCCGTACGCGAGGTGGTCGCGGCCTCCTATGACCGCATCCTGATCGACGAATATCAAGACTGTGGGGGGAGCCAGCACGCGCTGGCCATTGCCATCTCCGGAATAGTGCCAACATTGATCTTTGGTGACCCCATGCAGGGCATCTTCGAGTTTGCAGGCGCGACTCTTAAATGGGACGGTGAAATTCACTCAAGCTTTCCGTTGGTGGGAACGCTCGATACGCCCCATCGCTGGAACGGCAAGAATCCAGCGCTTGGGGAGTGGATTGCCGAGACAAGGATCAAGCTCATGACGGGCGAAGCCATCGATCTGGCGGATCCTCGCATCACCTACCGGGAATCCAATAACGCATTCGACATGACCACCTTGTTCGACGGCATCGACGGCAAGGAAGGCAGCTTTGCCGCGATCCACTGCAACAAGCGCATATGCTACGGACTCGCCAAGGCGGCGAGTGGAGGCTACCAAGCTATTGAGGAAGTCGCGGCAGGCAGGCTCAATGAATTTGCAAATGCATGGGACCGCGCGTCAACTGCCAATTTGCGTCTTCGCGCCATCACTAACCTGCTGGCCGACTGTTTTCAACAGAAGGACCTCGCTGAAGGCGAGACTGTCGATCCCGACGAGGCCGAGATGAATGTGGCGTTGAATGACATTGAGGCTGGACTCGGGGTTGGCAATGGCGTCGATGCCGCAGCTCAGTTCCTAAGGTTATTTCGCAAGCGTCCTCGTTGGAAACTCTACCGAAGCGAGCTATGGCGCGATGCAGAGCGCGCCGTGACGGAGGTCGCAGCTGGCAGGGCAGAAACGATGGTTGTCGCTGCCGGATGCATTCGTCAGCGCGTCAGCAATTCAGGCCGTAAGCTGCCTAAGAGAACCGTCTCGACACCGTTGCTACTCAAAGGATTGGAGTTCGATCACGTCGTCGTGCCAGATGCGACCCATTTCGCGAAAGAGAGCAAGGCCCAAGCCAAGCTTTTTTATGTCGCGATCTCGCGAGCCACGCGATCATTGACGATCAGCTCTTCGAGTCGCTGGATTTCGCTGCCTATCCCAAATTCTTAGCAAATCGAAAAATGGCGTGCCTGATATTGCTGCGGCAGAACTCGCCAAAAAAATGTTGAACGGCGGGGATCGATGTATAACGCCGCTCCTAGCGGCTTTCGCACCTCATCACGATTCGCTGAAATTCACCAAGAAACCTTGCCTTGGCTTCTACGGGGCCGACTGGCTTGATCTTGTCAGGAAGCGGCGATACCCCATCAAGATAGTCCCAAGACTCGACAGAGTAGGGCATGAGGTCCCGTTTTTCCGTAGCAAGCGCCACAAGATCAGCTTTCTTGATGGCAATGTAGTCGGAGAAATCCACCCCGAACGCTGCTGCAATAATTTCCGTGACTTGGTCCTCGATTCTGGCGAATTCGGGGAGTAGAACTTTCAATGGTTTCACCATGTCGCCTAGGTAAGCCTCGGCAGAGTCATGGAGAAGGGCAGCCAGTTGCATCGGTGGCGGCACTATGGATGCGACGATCAGGCTGTGTTGAGCCACTGAGTAAAAGTCGCACGTCTGCCCATTGAACCGGCACTGGTATGCAAGCCCATGCGCGATGTCTTCGATTGCAATCTGGTCAATTCGTGGTTCCAAAGGATAGAACTTGTTGCCAAGAAATGTTGAAACGTAGGTGGTCGTTACCATTTTTTAGATCTATTCCCTTCGCATTTGAATCTGTCTATCATGCAACCAATCTAGCTCACCTGGTGAGCTAGACGGCGGGTACAGTCGAGAAATTATCAACTCGAAATTGGCCCAGGGTAATGAACACACTTGCTCTTGAATGGGTGAAATTGGACCGTACAGAACGCTTTTACAAGATCGACCAGCTCCTCAATGACCGTATGCTGGTGCCGATCCAGGATTTTCTGGATGAACTCGGTGTCTCCTTGGCTACATTTAAGCGCGATCTTGAATACATGCGTGACCGCTTAAATGCGCCCATCGAATGGGACAGGGACGCAGGTGGGTACCGCTTTGTACAGCCGGATCCCAATTCGCCCGCCTATTCATTACCGGGACTCTGGTTCAACGCCGGCGAAGTTCACGCGCTGCTGACGATGCAGCAGTTGCTATCGAACCTTGAACCCGGTCTTCTCGCCGGCCACATTCAGCCCCTTCAGACTCGTCTGAAGGCTTTGTTGGGCAGTGCGGATCATTCTGCCGACGAAGTCGAGAAACGTTTCCGAATCGTTCATGCGGCCAAGCGGCATGTCGCTACCCAGTTCTTTGAGGTCGTAGCGACGGCGACATTGCGCCGGTTGCGGCTGAAGATTCGCCACTTCGGTCGGCAAACCGGGGAGGATTCTGAGCGAATTGTCTCACCGCAACAGCTCGTGTTTTATCGCGATAACTGGTACGTCGATACTTGGTGCCACCTGAGAAACGGTATCCGCAGTTTCTCTATCGATGCAATCCGTTATGCGGAGCTCGTTGATGAAAAGGCGAAGGACGTTCCGAAGTCACAACTCAAGGAAATCTTGGAGAGTGGGTATGGGATATTTTCAGGCTCGAAGGTCTCTTGGGCGAAGTTGAGATTTACGCCTGAACGTGCCCGATGGGTCTCCGCAGAACGCTGGCATCCAGATCAGAAGTCAAGCTTCGACAAAGACGGCTTCTACCTCCTGGAGATACCCTACAGTGATGATCGCGAGTTAATCATGGATATCTTGAAGTACGGTTCCTCGGTTCGAGTTCTGGCACCAGAAACGTTGCGAACGAAGGTTCAGCAGGAGATTGAACGGATGAGGAAAGAATACGATGCCTAGCCTTCGATCGCTGCTATTGGTGCGTGGAACACAATGAAAATTTATTTTGCTGGACCGAATGTTTTTTATGCTGGATATGCTGGGTTCAAAGAGAGAGTGACCCTCCTGTGCAACTGTTCTGGTCATGTCCCGTTATTTCCTGGAGACGAAGTCACCGGTAGTGATCCCGCTGCGATCTTTCAGGATAACTTGGCTCTGATCGACGAGGCAGATGCCGTGGTGGCCAATCTCAACCCGTTCCGCGGTCCCGAGCCTGATTCGGGTACCGTCTTCGAAGTGGGGTATGCCCATGCCCGAGGGAAACTGATACTCGGTTACATCAATCAGTTCGAGAGCACGGTAGATAGGGTGGAGCGACTACAAGGCCATCTAACGCGCTACGGTAATGAGATCACTGATCGGGATGGGTATCGGGTCGAGGACTTCGGGTTGCCGCTCAACATCATGCTAGCGGTTCCGACCCGCTTGGTTGCCGGGAGCGTCGAGGATTGTTTGAACCAACTCCAGCAACCAGTGATGAGCAGCACCTGAGCAGCCATATCAGTTTTATCGGGCAGCACTTACCTTCTTTTTCTGGGAGCAGGCCGGATAATTTGAGCAGGCCATAAATGGACCATACTGGCCGGTGATCACCCGCAAGACCCCGGTTCCGCAGGTTGGGCATGCTTCGACATCGGGATGGTCTCCTTCCACCTTGCCGCTTCGGTAGATAACTGTTCCTCGGTGTTGTGGCTTTAGAAGCTCCTGTATGAAACGAGAAATCCTGGATTTCTTGGTGAGCACATAGGTCCTGCGCTTCGCCCGGGTCAGCCCGACGTAGAAGAGGCGACGTTCTTCCGAATACTCGAAAGCCTCGGGAACCGGAAGAACAAGATCGAGCAGCGGGTCGTCAACGATCTCGCTGGGAAACGAATACGGCCCCGAATTTACTCCCAGGAGAAAAACGAAATCTGCCTCAAGGCCCTTGGATCGGTGAAGCGAGAGGAACTGGATATCTAGCGCACCAGAATGCCGTTTCCTCCATGAGGCAAGGGAGCCTGGCCGAAGATGGTTATAGCGGCCCAAGAGGAAGACACGAAGGATCCGTTGCTCAGTCTTGGCGATACCGGCAAGTGCTTCGATCTCGGCAGCAAGCACTTCTTCGGAGTCCTCATCTTTTCCGTACTCGAGAATCTGAATTGTCGCGTCTTTGGTTTTGTCGACTGCCCGGACCGTTTTTTTCAATTGAGACGGATTCGCTTGAACAAAGGTAGCTGCCACATCGGTGATTCCCTGGTTCGATCGGAACGTCCATGTCAGGTAATTCGTCGCGGTCACCCCAAAGTGACTCGCAAACTTGGCCATGATGCCAATGTCAGACCCCGTAAACCGATAGATTGACTGCCAGTCATCGCCAACGGCAAATAGTCGGCAGTCTGGATTTTGTTCGAGCATCGCCAGTACCAGGCGGGCACGGCCGTGAGCAATGTCCTGAAACTCATCAACAAGGATCAGCTGGTAGGGATGCACGAATTTCCGTTCCTCGACGTATTTCGTGGCGGATCTGATCATGTCCTCGAAGTCAATGCAGCGCAGGGTGGTGAGTTTGGCTTCGTATGCTTGAAAGACAGGGACTACGACGTCCAGGAATGCAAGCGCACGGTACCGGTCACGTTGGGAGTTGGCTTTTTCGGCCAAAGTTGCCGGGCTCTGCCCGCCTGACTTGCACAGGGTAATGAAGGTGCGAATGAACCCGCCGTAGGACGGTAGCTTTAACTCGGCGAGCTTGGCCAATACTTCCTGGGGCGATCTTGGCTTGAGTTGCTGACCACGTTTTCTGAGTTCCGATTCCAGGTGTCCGAAGAGTGATCCCGCGCGATACATGGCGCTGGTAGTCTCGATCAGGTCAGTTTCTTTCGTGGTGTGAAGCATTCTCTTCCAGCGAACGCCTTCTTCGTAATCGCCATTGAAAATCGCCGGCGCCTTGCCGTTGTCGTCGAGTGCAAAATGTTCGTGATAGCAGTTGATGTCGAGGAAATAGAAGTCCGGGTGATACTGCCGATGGTGCTGATCTGCGGTCTCGTACTCGTAAGATCTCTCGTATTCGTATGCGATCCCGTTCATGAAAAGCCAGTTGGCAATGGCCACTTCCTCCATGGACTTGACGAGATCTCCGTTCAGCGAGCGGATGCCTTTGTGTCCATCCCGCTCTTCGCCTACCTGGCGCAGGTAGGCGTCGTAGTCCTGCTGCGTCTGGAATCGCGGAAGCTCCTTGTTGGGCCTGAAGCAAACTGCCTGAAAGGTGACCCATTTTTCGAGGAAATTGCGATCCGATGTTGCAAGTGTCTGGATGAGCTCCTCGATCGCAGCGCCTTCGTTATCCCTCGATTCGTTGGCCCAAGGTGCCAAGTCGGGCTTCTTGCCTTCGACTGTCGCGATAATGTCCAGACCCAGCCGATGGAAGGTCCGGGAGGTAACGGAGCCCTGGCCCTTCAACTGCCCAGCCAGCCGTTCTGAAATGCGTATATCCAATTCCTCGGCTGCGGTCTTATTGAAGGCCAAGGCGAGTATCTGACCCGGAGAACAAAACCCGGTTTCGAGTGCATAGCCGATCTTGGCGACAACCGTAGAGCTCTTGCCAGATCCAGCAGCCGCAATAAGAAGATTGCGGTCTTCAAAAACAATAGCTGCGCGCTGTTGTTCGTCTGTCAGTGGCCGGCTCTCAACCGCATCAAAAAACGGCTTGAGGCGTTTCATCTCGTTTGCCACAAATAGCTCGTTGCGACGGGACAGTTCCTGACGCTGGCCGGCAAGAACATCCTGAAGGCGTTGGATATCCCTCTCCAGATCGCGCTGGATGAGGGCTTTGTCGAAAAACGGGTGCTTAAGTATCTCGATGAGCTTACGAACATCGAGGTTGCCAGAAGCCTGCGCTTGAGACCAGATATGCACATCGCGATTCGCCAAATACCGCGCCTGACCGTAAAACTTCTCCAGAGTCTCAATTACGGCCGCAAGTAGTTTTGCGGAGGGAGAGATCAGCCGGCCAAGCGACTGGGAGATTGCCTTACGCAAATGCTCCTGGAGCTGCGTCGAATCGTTCCGAGATATCCCGCGCAGTGCGACAGCGGTACCGCCAGTCTGAAGGTGTACTGTTGACCAAAAAATCCCGGTACGGACATCGACCACTCGGATGTCAGGCAATGCAACCTTGGAAGTGGTGGCGACGTCGGACTCCAGGATGAGATTGTCCCTGCTGATCGAGAGCTTCCAGTTGCCTGACCTCGTGAATAGCCTTCCAAAAAATCCCGGCTTGAATTCCATGCTTTGTTATTTCTCCCTGGTAGGGTGAAATTCTAAAGGCATGACGACATTCAGGCTATTGTCGTGTGCTGTAGCGGATGACTGGGGGGATTCGGTTGTTAGCGTTGCAGGAGTGCAACCAGGCAGAAACCGCAGTGCAACTTTGGTTCCGGTGCTGATGTGCTTTGCGTACCGCGTGAGTATCTGCCGAGTACCTACAGAAATGCATGGCTCCACCGCTTTCGGAAACTCCACTCCACAGTCGGCGAATGTCGGAACAGGCACATTCTCAACGCTCGATCACCGCGCGCCCGAAACGTAACCTAAAAGTACGCATTTCAACCGCCGAAAGGATGTAGCCGCTGATAAAAGTTCTGGCATGTATACCAGCGCCACGAGCTCCATTTTTCTACTCCGATCCCGACGAGCCCCAGTTTGCCCGTATGAACGCGGAGGAGCTTGGTTTTGAATGGCTTGTCGCGTGCCGGCAAGCTGATTGCACTCGCTTCCGAAATCAACGATGTCGAGGTCGATGCTGGATCGCTCGCCTTCATGGGTCAAGCACTTGTCCAGACAACATTGCCCCATAGCGATCCCGGGGTGCCATTCTTCGAACGGACGAACGGCGCCGTGTCACTGTCGATCATCGCAAATCCCAGAATTGGTCTGCCGTTCGGCACCGTTCCAAGACTTCTCCTGGCATGGATATGCACGGAAGCCGTCAAAACCAAGTCGCCTATGCTTGGCCTCGGGAAAAGTCAAAACGAGTTCCTGCGCAAGCTCGGGATGAGAACTGACGGCCGCGATTGCCAGCGGCTTCGTGCCCAGTCTCTGAAGCTCTTCTCTTCAATGCTGTCCATTACCTATCAAAGTCATGGGCGGTTTGGGCTGAAAAACATGCCTATTGCCGATGAGGCATTTGTACTGTGGGATCCCCACCGGCCTGATGACCGGATGCTGTGGGAAAGCACGCTCAAGCTGTCGAGCGAATTCTTTCGGAACGTGACGGAGTCGCCAGTGCCGATCGACATGCGTGTGTTGCACGCACTCTCCAAGTCGCCCTTGGCGATGGATGTCTATTCCTGGCTGGTCTACCGGATATTTCTCCTGCGGGTCACCAACCGTCCGAGCGTCCTCATACCATGGAAGTCATTGAAGCTTCAGTTCGGTGCTGATTACAGCGATACGCCCCGCGGGCTGCTGGACTTCAAAAAGCGATTTCTCCAGAGACTCAAGGAGGCGTTGCTCTTCTATCCCGAGGCCAATGTTTCAGCGCAGGACACGGGGCTTCTTGTGGTTGCCAGCCGATTGCGTATCCGCCATACAGGTGGCGCACGGCTTTCTTCGTTGTAGCGCTGCCCGATCAACCCGGTCTCGCCTGGAAAAGACACGCGCGAATATCCACAAGTAAATCGGCCCTTTACTTGTAAAGCTACATGCAAAATTACCTGCACTACTTGGGGAAGGCCTGGATGCCTTGCCAATCAAGGCTTGCGGCGTGGTCCATGAGGCAGATTTCACGTGATCATGAGACAGATTTCACATGCCCTTGAGACCGTTTTCACGTGGATAACTTTGCGCTTTCCGTGAAATGTACTGCCGGTCAGTGATTGCGAGAAATCGTCGTTGAGACAGTTATCACGTGGATAACTCGGCTCAAGAATCGCTTCTGTGGATAACTTTCGCCGAAATGTGACCTGCCAAGGCGGATTTCGAGAGTTGCATATTTTCAGGAATCCGTAAGATGAGTTGGGACAGAAGCCAAATCGACGTGAATTGACCGAGCTGGATGTCGCGGGGCCAGCCGGCGGTGCCCTAGGTTCAACACCGGCAATGCGAGGTCGTGTTAAGCCCAGAAATTGGTGCCTCCATCACGGCAGATCGCGTCGGCCGCCCCACGTGACGGGGCACTATCGAATTATGAGTAGGGGGACGAACATGCGAAACGAACAATCTGGACTGATGGCATCAGTGGTTTGGCATTGCTGGAGACTCTTGAGTTTTCGGGGTGATTGGAAGTCGATGCCCGACTCGTCGGGGTTTGCCTGGATTGCCATGAGCGCTACGCTCGTCGGCGGGCTGACAGAGCAGCTCGTCAGGGGCCGAACCTTGGGGCTGGCAATTGTCAGTACCTTGGTGTGGCTTGGCTTTATTCTCGCCATGTCCAGAAAGGACGGTGGTTTCAATCGTCGTCTCGCCGCTGCTCTGGCCCTTCTGTCGATTGCAATTCAGGTACTGCTGATTCTCTCGACCTGGATTCCGGTTGTCGAATGGCCGGTCGCGATATGGTCCGGCGTAGCCGTCATGCACTTGCTCTCCCAGGCAAACAATAGTGGGGCGGGGGCATGGCGCTAACGCGGATCAGCATCGAGCGTGCCCATCGTGTTTGGCTGGAAACTCAGGTGATCGACCACGGACCGAGGAGCGGCGCGAAATTCCGTTTCAAGGTCATCGAGCGGCTGTTTGTCGAGGACGAGTTCGATGCAGAAGACAGACTCCGCGGGAAGAAATCAGTCGCCTTTCCAGTCTTGTTGATCGAGTACAACAATGAGTCCGACTTTGCCAAACGGTCAATTACCCACTTCCAGAGAGCTCACAGGAAGGGGTGCAGCCATCTTTCCTGGCCATCATCGAGCATCGGGTGATGGCTGTATCTTCACCCTACGATTTTGAGGTCCCATGGCGCCCGAATTTCGAGGCGAAGATGGCGATGATCTGGGCCGTAGGGTCGTCGCTCATTATCCTGGTTTCCCTTGCCGTCCCAATGTTTTCCCAGTTTGCCGCCTTGCTTGCCATTGGGTGTGCGTTGGCAGCGGCCTACCGCGGATACCAGGCCTACAAAAGGCTGGTTGATGCCTCCCGTCTCAAGTTGTTCGGGAAAGAGTTCATCGATTTGGCCGAACTCGAGAGGAAAGCTGGTCTGTCAGCCAAGCAAAAGGCCTTCTGGCTTGGGAAGGGGTTTCCCTGGACAGACATCGAGGCGACCAAGCTTCATACCCTGATTTCGCTTGGTGTTGTCAGAACCATTGGCAAAGCTGCGCAGCATACGGAAGGCGCTTACTGGATTCATGGCCTTGCCCCCGAAAGTGACTTGTATTCTGAACTCTCCCATCTGGTTGGACACACGCTGATCGTCGGCACGACCCGCGTCGGGAAAACGCGCTTGTTCGACTTGCTCATCGCTCAGGCGATCTTCCGTGGTGAGACGGTCATCATCATCGACCCGAAGGGGGATCATGGGCTCGCCCAAAATGCCCGCGCAGCTTGTGAAGCCAGCGGGGCAGGGGATCGGTTCGTCTACTTTCATCCGGCCCATCCCGATCGATCCGCCTGCATTGATCCGTTACGCAACTGGAACCGGAAGACCGAGCTTGCCAGTCGCGTAGCGGCATTGATCCCCTCAGAAACCGGGGCGGATCCTTTCACGGCCTTTGGATGGAAAGTGCTCAACGACATTACGAACGGAATGATCGCCACGGGTCATCGGCCCAATCTGGTCCAGCTTCGACGGTATGTGGAAGGTGGTCCCGAAAGCCTTCTTCAGCGTGCCTTAAAAGTCCATTTCTCGGCTCATGTAAAGGACTGGGAAAGTCGGGCAGCCTCCTACATCAAGCGCTACAAGGACCGTCTGCTGGAGGCTTACATCACCTTCTATCAGGAAATCGCTATCCACGAGGCGCAGTCGGTTGATCTTGACGGCCTGATTTCGACCTACGAGCACAACCGTGATCACTTTCAGAAGATGGTGGCTTCCTTGATCCCGATTCTTTCGATGCTGACCAGTGACCCGCTGCAGGAACTCCTGTCGCCAGATTTTGAGCCGGGTCACGAGAGGCTGGTAACCGACATGTCGAAAATCATTCGTGGCAACAAGGTGGTCTACATCGGCCTGGATTCCCTTGCCGATTCAACTGTAGGTAGCGCCATCGGATCCATCATGCTCGCCGATCTTGCTGCCGTTGCGGGAGACCGCTACAACTACGGCATTGACTCGCTGACGCCCGTCAATCTGTTTATCGACGAAGCCGCCGAGGTGCTTAACCAGCCCGCTATCCAGCTCATGAACAAGGGGGGTGGTGCTGATTTCCGGGTCACTATCGCTACGCAGACCTTCGCCGATTTTGCCAGCCGACTCGGGGACGAAAACAAGGCGCGGCAGGTTCTTGCCAACACCAACAACAAGATCGCCTTGCGCGTACTGGATTCCGAGACCCAGAAGTACATCGCGGAAGGGATGCCCGAAATCAAGGTTCGCTCAATGGCACTGAGGTATGGGCATAACGTCGATACCCACATTCACGACGAATACACCGCATCCTACCAAGAACAGATTCTGGAAGAGGATGCGGAGCTGTTCCCCGCTGCAATGCTGGGCGAGCTCCCCCCTCTCCATTTCATCGCGCGTCTGTCAGGCGGGCGGACACTGAAAGGCCGTATTCCCATCCTGCTGACGGAGCAATAATGGCTACGCGTACCGATTCCGGCTGGAGTACCTTCTTCATCATCACGATATTCATTGCTGTGGTGGCCACCTGGGCATTCATCCCACCGGCGTTGATCCGGAGTGCCTGGGCCGCCGAGCGTGCGGAGGTCTACGCCATTGCAGGCAAAAGCGAAACCAACGTCTATGGCCGAACCATGGACGACCTGCAAAAATCACTGGCATCGGATTTCAGAGGCTTCATTATCGAGGCTGAAGCAATCGGGCAGGGACCTCTGGGTAATACCGGTTTCAGCCGTTGGACTCAGGACCGCATTGTCGCCACTTGGTTGTGGATCGGTTTGATCGCCTATCGTCTGCAAGTACTAATGGGATGGCTGCTGCCCGGAATTCCATTGGTGTTGGCCGCCTACATGGACGGCCAGTTCGTGCGGGAAATCCGAAAATACTCTTTCGTCGCCCAAAGCCCCATACGGCACAAGCTCGGTGTTCGGGTGATGTGGATGGTGCTGGCCGGGCTTGCCGGATGGATAGTGCTTCCCGTGCCGATGCCTTCTCTCTTGGCTCCCGTGTTGATTGTTTCGATCTCCTATTCTCTTTGGCTATGGGTCAGTAATCTGCAAAAGCGGTTATAACAGGCTCATCTGGTGAGCTTGGAATGCAGTATCGTTGCATTCAACTCCGGGATGTCCCTGGCCATGAGAGCGATCATGAATCTACGAGCTGCACTTCCTGTCCTGGTCCCCAAAGCGGTTCAATGGGCCGAGACGCATTCGCGCTTGATACTCGGGAGCGGTCGACCGTTATCCGAACAAGAGAGCCAAGTGGCAAGAGCCGTTGGCGTTACTTCCCCTGAACTGATCAGGGTGCTGGATGTATCGAAGTTGCCAATGCCCGAGGATCCGATTCTCTATCAGGCAGCGGTCGCCACCGGCATGCTTGGGCCAAACATGGTTGGTCTGACTCTGGGTCACGGGATATATATCTGCCATGGGCATTGCACTCTCCGGTTGATTTCGCATGAGTTGCGGCATGTGTACCAGTACGAACAGGCCGGTTCGATCACCGCCTTCTTGGGTGTATATCTTGAGCAAATTGTCACCTCTGGATATCAGAACGCACCGCTGGAAATAGATGCCAGAAATCACGAGGCGCGCTAGCCGACGGTGTCTAGACATTGAAAATGTTGGTCGTTCCAGAACGGAAGAGTAAAATGCCATCAGGCTGTGTCGAAGCCTGCTGCTCACCATTGGCCAACCCGGATGGGACGACTTTGCTTTACCGAGGCCCGGTCACTATGCGGTCCTTGGCAGTGAGCACCAAGCATGCCGCCCATGTGAAGGGGCAATAAGATGCGTTTCATCCTGACGACCGACTTTCAGGTCGAAAAATTCAAGCAATCCGCGAAGAAACTACGCCGCAGCAATACGCTACCCCATCGGGAAGCTCTTGATAAGGTAGCGAAGGCCAATGGCTACAATCATTGGCACCACGTAACGATCTGTCATCAAGAAACCGTCAGCCGATTCGGTGATGGAGTGAAGGCAGGCACCATCGACCCAATAAGCTACGTCGAGAAGGAAGTTGCCTTCATTCTGGGGTGCGCCGAGAAAGGTGATGCTAGGCTCGTCAAGATCGGCTCGCTTGTGTTCTTCTCAACAGAAGATGGCGATGCATGGATGCTCGACCCGGCAGATAGCCTGGCGCTTTGCTTGCGTTGGCGCGGGGAACGGCAGGAATTCTCCATCCACGAGAGTCCCGAACGTTTTGAAATCCAGTGGGACGGGCGCTTTGATATCAGGGATGGAGCTTTCTTTGTCGAGAGTGCCAATCCACGAATTGGGGTTCGCACGATCCTCGGTTATCCATCAACGGATATCAAGGATGTTTTGGCATAAGGACGGGCGTGTAGGACAGCGACAACTCACGCGGCACAAGTCCAAATAGCAAGCCACCGGTAACCGAAATCCGTCCTTAAAGGTCACATTTCGGCGACGCAGCATTGGTCTGACTTCCTACCATGGCAGTCATGACTCGTACCCTGTTTGCTGTCCTCTTATTGCCAATGGCATTCTCATGCCAGGCTACCTGCTTTGAACAAGCAGGTAGCCGATATGGCATTGCTCCGACCCTGCTCAAGGCTATCTCGGCGGTCGAGTCGGGCTTCGATCCTGTGGCACGCAATCGCAACCGCGATGGCTCGGAAGACCTGGGGCACATGCAAGTCAACAGCCGCTGGTTGGGCGCGCTGTCGTCCTATGGCATAGGCCGGGAACAGCTATTAGACCCCTGCATCAACACCTATATCGGCGCCTGGATCCTCGCGCAAAACATCAGTCGTCTCGGGTACGGCTGGGATGCGATTGGAGCCTATAACGCCCGCTCACCGGAAAAGCGCGCGGCCTATGCCCGCCGGATCGCCGCGAAGGTCAAGGCATGGCGATCCTGAAGCATCTCGTCGTTCTTCTGCTCGTGACCTCGATTTTTCCGGGTTGTACAAGCCTGCCCGAGACAAATCCGACGCCACAGGTACGAGAAGGCATCGCCTGGATCGAACGCCAGTTCAAGACCTGTAGTGGCAAAGACTGTCTGCCGCCTACGCGCAAGACGCTGGCGATCATTGAACCTCCCGTTGCGCGGAAGGAAACAACGCCTGTCGTGGCCGTAGTTCCTCCGACCGTATCGTCAGTCGTCCGTAGCGATGAGCCGGTAACGGCAACCGTCCTCTTTGCATTTGGAAAAGACTCCCCCTCCGCCGATGGACAACAAGCGCTCAAGCGTATCGCGAAGATCGCGGCGAACTTTCAACGCATCGAGCTTGAAGGCAGAACCGACGACATAGGCAGCAAAGCCTACAACGACCACCTTGCCCAGAGGCGCGCCGATTTCGTCCATTCATGGCTCCTGAAGCATGGAGTCAACGCAGAAATTGTGGTCCGTGCCGAGGGGTTGTGCTGTTACCTCGATACGGCACCCACCGAAACGTCACGCCGAAACAACCGGCGGGTCGAGGTGCGCCTTGTCAATCGGCAAGACGCGGTCAGCAACAGCAAGGGAGCGCAATGAAGTGAAGTTACCTCACACCAGCGGCTTCATCCGTGACGTGGCCATCGCTGGCGGATTCATCGCCATCGGCATCCTCGCCCCGGGGTCGCCCATCGAAAACGGATTCGAAGCCCATCTGGGCGGCATCTCGGTCGGCCTCGGCCTGGGATGGCTCATCAAGTGTTTTGTCGATCTCAAAGGGAGCAGTCATGCAAAGCAGTCGTAAATGGATTCAGGGCGCACTGGCGCTCGTCCTGCTGGCCACCGCCACCGGCGCGCTGGCAGGGACCACCGGTACTGAATTTCAGAGTCTCTACACCTGGTTGACGGGTTTGGTCCAAGGCTACTTTGGTAAAGCCGCAGCGGTGGCCGCCATTGGTCTCGGTGCGCTGTTCTCGCTGGCGCGGTTGAATCCCATCGCCATTCTGTCTGGCATCGGCTTCGCCGTGTTCCTGCAGTACGCCCCAACCATCGCGTCCGGCATCCTGACCGCGACGATCTGAGGCCAAGGAACGCTGCGTGGACGAGATCGGCTACATCCCGAAATCCCTGGAGGCGCAGGAGCGCTTCCTGTGGTGGGACTTCGATCAGGCCATTCTGTTCATTTTGGTCATGGGGA
The DNA here is from genome assembly GCA_009772925.1 of bacterium. GTDB lineage: Bacteria > Pseudomonadota > Gammaproteobacteria > Burkholderiales > Thiobacillaceae > PFJX01. The sequence goes on along the minus strand of WOUQ01000007.1, from coordinate 134,621 downwards.
TGGGGGTGGTCTCCGGCGCCATGGTGGCCGGAATGGTTTTCGGGGGGTTGGTTGCCTGGCAATACGGCCGGCTCAAGACCGGGAAGCACCCGAAGTTCGCACTGCATGCGCTCTATTGGTGGCTACCGAGCTGGATCGTGATTCGCGCTCGCGCGACTCCTCCATCCCATCATCGATTTTTCCTGGGCTGACCAATGAAGTTCAGCAAATTCACCGCCGAGCGGGACAACCAACGCGCAGAAATCCTGTTCATGCGCATCGCCGTCGGTGGTCTCGTGCTGGCCTTGCTCGCCAACGCCGGCGCATCGCTCAGCGTGGCGGGTTCGGAGAGAACCATTCTAGTGCCCCCGGAAGTGCACCAAACCTTCTGGGTCAGCGGCCAGAAAGTCTCTACGGAGTACCTCCAGGAAATGGCCTACTGGTATTCAGGGCTTGCCCTCAATGTGACGCCGCATGTGGCGGACTACCAGAAGAATCTCTTTCTGAAATATGCCGCTCCGAGTGAATACGGGCGCCTTCAGGCCGAGTTTGGTGCAAGGACAGAATTTATCCGCAAGAACAACGCCTCGACCCAGTTCTCGCCGCAATCGGTGATGCCGGACGAGGCTGCCATGAAAGTGGCACTTACCGGCGTTCTCCTGACTTGGGTCGGGGACAAGAAAGCCTCCGAGAAGCAGACCACCTATGTCGTCGGCTTTCGATATCTAAATGGGAGACTCCATGTATCCGAGTTCAAGGAAACCAGCGATCAGGATCCGTTTGGTGCCGGCAATGGCACTGGCGCTGCTCCTCGGTAGCGTTTCGCCACCGTCCTTCGCCGGACAATACCTTGAGGGCAGCCCGGATGACGGTTTGACCGCCACCGTGTCGCGCAGCGAGCCCAATCTGATTCGGGTCGAAGGTCGCAAGATTCGCCGCATCCAGGGCGTCGAGGGCGAGTTCCTCGTAACGCCGGACAAAGAAACCGGCGCCGCCTATCTCAAGCCGAATACGGACAAACCGATCCTCAGCGTTTTTGTCGCCGACGATGCCGGTCGTCACTGGAAGCTGATGCTCAAGGTCGCAGACGTGCCGGCCGAGACGCTTGTCATCCGAGACCGCAGTCGTTCGCGCGTCGAGGGGAGAGCATTTCTTGCCGACGAGTCGCGCAATGCCGCTATCCGTCGTGTGTTGCTGGCTTTGGCGCGGGACACCGAACCCGAGGACATGACCGCCAGAGATACGCTGGTGATTGTTCCGCTCTGGAACGAAGCCCGCTTTGTTCTTGTAAGGACACTGGAAGGCGCTTTGCTCGGGGAAAAGTACCAGCTGACCAACGTCTCTTCGTCGCGGATGGTCATCGACGAGCGCGAACTTTACCGACGCGGTGTCCTGGCGGTCATGGTGGACTCGCTCGAACTGGAGCCGGGTGAAGCGACCAATGTCATGGTGGTACTGGTGGGGCGCGATGGCTGAGGCGCCCAAGAACCGCATTGCGACCGCGGTTTCCAACCTGTCGCCCAAGCGTCGCCAGTATCTGATACTGGGGCTCGGTGCGTCGGCTTTCGTGCTGCTCGTTTTCGGTGGCGTGGCGATCTGGGACAAGCCAGTTCAACTCCCCCAGGGAGCGCCGCAGGCCCGTCCGCAGCCCATGCCCATCAATGCCCCTGGTGCACAAGCCGATCCGCGTGACATCTGGATGAGCAAGTCTTCGGAACAGATGCGGCAGATGGAGGACATGATCCAGGGATTGCGCCAGCAGGTCGATATCATCGAGAAAAAGCCGCCGGTCGCGAACGATGCCCAATTTCCGGCAATTCCGTTGCCCCCGGCACCGGCGCCGATGCCTCCAGAGGCACGGACCATGGCTTTGCCGCCACCTCCCGTGGTTCCGGAAACGGTGAACAAAGCCAGCGAGCCGCTACCTCCGCCCAAGCCTCCGGGGATTGCCTCCTTTGAGGTGAGCGAGGGCAAGGTGATCGTCCCGGAAGTAGTTCAGAAAGCTGCCGAAAAGAAGGACAGCCGCAGCTACGTTCCATCAGGTTCTTTTTTTCGGGCGGCGCTGCTAGGCGGGTTGGATGCCCCTACTGGCGGCCAGGCACAGAGCAATCCACACCCCGTCCTGATGCGGGCGCAGGACAACGCCTTTCTGCCCAACCGCTATCGATTCAAGGTCAAGGAATGCTTCGCCTTGGGTGCGAGCTACGGAGACATTAGTGCCGAGCGGGCCTACATCCGGCTCGAATCGATGTCGTGTGTGCGTCATGACGGCAAGGCCATCGATGTTCCCGTCAAAGGTTACGTCGTGGGCGAAGACGGCAAGGCCGGCATGCGTGGGCGGCTCGTCAGTAAGCAGGGTCAAGTTCTGGCTAATGCCTTGCTGGCCGGGATTGGCGCCGGTATCGGGCAAGCCTTCCAACAGAGCGCCACTACCGTGTCGACCAACCCGCTAGGGTCGATCGGCACGGTGGATCCAGGCAAGCAATTCCAGGCGGGGGTCGGGACCGGTGTTGGCAAGGCGCTCGACCGTCTCTCCCAGTACTACATCACGCTCGCCGAAAAAATGTTCCCGATCATCGAGGTCGATGCCGGCCGCACGGTCGACGTGGTGTTCACCAAAGGCTTTTCGCTCGATACGGACAGCGCGGGAGGCGAGCCTGATACCTACACCGATATTTGGCGTCGGGGCCGCGAAGTTCAGAAGAAATCCATAGAACCCTACAAGGAGTGACCCATGCAAATAAATCGACCACCTCTTCAATGGCTGTCCGTATTGATGGCATTGATGCTGTCGATGATGGCGCAGGCCGATGACGGACTTGATAGCCTGGAAAAACGTCTCAAGGACATGTATCCGGCAACTCGGATCGAGCGCGTCCAGACCTCGGAGATTCCGGCCCTCTTTGAGGTGACGATGGGCAAAAACACGGCCTATACGGACGTGACCGGGCGCTATTTCATCTTTGGCCATCTCTTCGACATGAAGACACAGCGCGACCTGACAGCTGATCGCATGGAAAAGCAACAACGCATCGATTTCGGCCAATTGCCGCTGGGGGATGCCATCAAGACCGTGCGTGGAAAGGGTGAACGTGTGCTGGCGGTGTTCTCCGATCCGGACTGCCCTTATTGCAAGCGTCTCGAAGCCGAAATCGACAAGCTGAGCAATGTCACCATCTATACCTTTCCCTATCCCCTTGAAGGCTTGCACCCCGAAGCCGTGGACAAATCCATCGCTGTTTGGTGCGCCCCGGACCGCGCTCGCGCCTGGTCCGATCTCTTGAGGTCTGGCAAGGCCCCGGCGAGCCGGAAATGTGAGAACCCGATTCAACGGAACATCCAGCTGGCTCAGCGGCTGGGGATCCAGGGAACTCCGACCTTGGTTTCCGCCGACGGACGCATGTTGCCCGGTGCTGCCCCCGGAGATCGCATTGAGCAATGGCTTGCCGAGAGTCGGCCATGAGAATCAATTGGCTTGTGAGCCTGTTGTTGCTTGCGCTGGCCGGTTGCGCAGGCACGATGTCGGGACTGGATGGGCAGGGAAAGTTTTCCTGCAAGGCGCCGGATGGCATTTCCTGCGCATCGCTCTCCGGGGTCTATGCGAACGCCGTACAGAATAATCTACCCGGCCAGCGTCCGTCCACGGAAGCCGCCAAGGGCGAGTCGGCAGCACCAAAGATTACGCATCAGGCACCGATTTCAGGCGAGCCAATCCGCAGCACCCAGAAAGTTCGGCGCGTGTGGCTTGCGCCCTGGGAGGATGACGAGGAGGTGCTGCACGACCAGTCGTACTTCTATCTCGTCGTCGATCCTGGGCGCTGGCAGGTCGAGTATTCGCGGCGCAAGGCCAGCGAAGGTTACCGGCCCGTCGTACCGCCGAAAGTCTTTACGCCTGCGGCACCCAATGCCAGCGAACGGCCAGCGTTGCGGATGGAGCGGAGCAATCCTGCCGTATCGCCCAATGAAATGTTTCCCCAGCAGGGGGGTGAGAGTCCACCTGCTGGCGGGGAGGGGGGCTGATGGGGTGGTTCGATGCACTTCGCGCTGCTTTCCTGCCTGAACGAACGGCAGAGGCCGATCATTTACCTCGGCAACTATTGCGGGAAATTTCGCAGATGCCGCGCCTCACCGGGATTCTTCCCTACCTGGCGTGGCAGGAGGATGCCCGGCTGTTTGTCCTGGATCAGGGCGGCTTTGGCGAGAGGGAAGAGCACGCCATTGGCTTTTGTATCGAGACCCTGCCTCAGACCGGCGCCAGCGATGAAATGGAAAAAGTTCTTGCCAGCCTCTTCGTCTCCTGCCCGCCGGGGACGGGGATACAGATTTCCCTTTATGGCAGTCCCCATATCCTCCCATTGCTCCGGGCCCAGGCCAACCTCTTGCCCTCTTCAGCGTCGATCGATGAAGCAGATTCTGATGAACGTCGTCATGGGAACATCTTCCGACTCCTCGCACGTCGCCGCATCGACCACTACCTGAAGGGTATTGGCCAGTCCATCTTCGGCCACCAGACCTATCTGCTGCGGGATTTTCGTTCGGTCATCGCGATTACCTTGCCTCTCGATCCCGAATCGCCGGCAGATGTCGACGAGGCACTACGTATCCGAGAAAGCGTTCACGCGACGCTCAAGTCTGCTCATCTGCCGGGACACGATTGGGGTCCCGGCGATCTCATGAACTTCACGGCTGATTTTTTTGATCACAACCGCCTGTTTGCAGGCGGCACCTCGCGTCCCATTGAATGGAACGAGAATCTGCCACTGCGCGACCAACTCTCTGATCTGGAGGTTGCTTCCCGCGTGGGAGACGGGGATATCCGCTTCCGCAAGGCCGGTGGCGATGAGTCCGTCCTTCAACTGTTCTCGGTGCGCCAGTATCCGCGTTTCTTCCGTCTTTCCGGCATGAACTACATGATCGGAGATCCCTATCAGCTCGCCTTGTCCATGCCGTGTCCCTTCCTGATCACCATGGGGGCAGTCTCGCTCGACTACGAGTCAGCGCGAACCAAGGCTCAGATGAAGGCGGCGCGGGCAACGCAGAGCGCCGGTTCCTACATGGCGCACTTCCAGCCTGACCTTCAGGAGCGCAAGCGCGATTGGGACATGGTGCTCAAGACCTTCGACAGTGGCAGGACGGTGGTCGGCATGTACCACCAGATAGCTCTTGTCTCGAAAGTCGAGGATGCCTCTCGTTGCGAGCACGCCGTACGCGCCGTGTGGCGGGCGCGTGGCTTCGATCTAACCAAGGACTTCTATCTACAGCACCAGGCCCTGTCGGCGGCGCTACCCATGACCCTGACGCCAGGCCTGCAAGCCGATCTTCGTCAGTTCGGGAGAATCAACACGAAGACGGCGGACAACGCGGTTATGACATCGCCGCTGATCGCCGAGTGGAAGGGAACACAAACCCCGGTGATGACCCTATTTGGCCGACGCGGGCAGATCGTCGGTTTCGATCTTTTCGATAACACCGGTGGCAATTTCAATTTCGCCGTGGCGGCACTGTCGGGATCCGGCAAGTCTGTGTTCGTCAATGAGATGACCTATCGCTACCTTGGTGCCGGTGCCAAAGTGTGGATCATCGACGTCGGCCGCTCCTACAAGAACCTGTGCGAGTTGCTGGATGGCGAATTCATCGAGTTTTCGGATGAGCGCCAGAACACCATCTGCCTCAATCCATTCTCCATGATCATCGATATCAGCGCCGATATGGAAATGATCTTGCCCCTGATTGCCCAAATGGCGAGTCCACGGGAGCCGCTCGATAACTACGGATACACCGCGCTTGGTTCGGCCATCAAGCGGGTTTGGGATGCCAAAGGACGCGCAGCAACCATTACCGACATCTATGAGCTGCTCCAGACCGGGCGACTGTCTCTGGAGGGCGAGTACGAGCGCGACCTCAGTCGCCTGGCTACAGCCTTGGAGCCCTATACCCGTCATGGCGTTTACGCGAGCTACTTCGAGGGCGATGCCAATATCCAGTTCGACAAGGATTTTGTCGTCCTTGAGCTTGAGGAGCTGAAGTCCAAGAAGGATCTCCAGTCGGTAGTGATGCAACTCATCATGTATCGCATCACCCAGGAGATGTACCGTGATCGCTCCCGGCGCAAGCTCGTCATTATCGACGAAAGCTGGGATCTCATGGGGTCCGGCGCCAGCGGCAGCTTCATCGAGGCCGGCTATCGCCGCGCCCGAAAGTATGGCGGCGCGTTCGGGACGATCACCCAGTCCGTCGACGACTACTACAAGAACGAGGCGACCAAGGCCGCCATCAACAACGCCGACTGGCTGTTCCTGCTGCGCCAGAAACCCGAAAACATCGAGCGCTTGGGCAAGGAGGGCAAGCTGTCCCTGGATGAATGGCTGAAGCGTCAGCTCGCTTCGGTCAGTACCGAGCACGGGCATTTCTCGGAAATCTACATCCACTCGCCGATGGGGTCGGGCCTGGGGAGGCTTCTACTCGATCCCTTTTCGATGCTGGTTTATTCCACCCGTGCCGAGGACTACGAGGCCATCAAACGCCTGCGTGACCAAGGGCTGTCGGTATCGGATGCCATTGAACGTCTAGTCATCGAACGCGCATCACAGTAAGGTGGATTAGTCATGAATCTTTTGAAAACACAGATGATCACCGGGGTCGTCACGCTAATGTTGGGGGCGTGTATCGCTGCGTCATGGCTACACTTTCGGCCGCTGGAAATTCCTCGATTCGCTCGCGTCGATATCGGCGCCATTGTTGCTCAACAGCAGCAATCCCTGGTGCAGCGGGTTAAGCCGGGAATGGATGCCGCTGAGCAGGGCAAGCTGTTCGAAGAGGCAAAGGCTTTCGGCCTGCGTCTGGATACAGCCCTTGAGCAGGTTGGCAGGGAATGCCAGTGTGCCCTGATCAATACTGCGGCGCTGCTAAAGGCGACTTCTGCCGAGGCAATCCCGGACTTGTCCTCGCGAGTGGTGGACATTCTGAAGCAACCGGCTATCGGCGCACCCGCGCAATGACCAATGCGTATCGCCATCCTGTTCTCACTTCTCGTGTTCGTCAATTCTGCGTCAGCCGAAAGCGGTTTGGAGTATGACTCTATCTGGCGCTGCGACGAGAGCCGGTTCAACTGGTATTGCGATATCCCGCGTGATAGTGATCAGGTCGACAACGCCGTCGAAAAGCCCAAACCCAAGGCGGCCAGCGAGGAGGATGAAGCCGTCGCGGCCCTGAAGAAGTTGAGAGAGGACGCGGAGAAGAAGAGGGCGCTCGCCATCGTCAAGCCGACGCCGGAGAATCTCAAGAGCTACATCGTGGCCCAGGAAGCACTGATGGACAGGGCTTCTGTGTTTTCGGACGTTTGGCGCCGTGTCATCTGGGCCAATCCGGAACTCAATTATCAGTTGCGGAACCCGTCCAACAACTCGGCCATCCAGGTGCGCGATGTCCAGCGGACGCGCAAGGAAGCGGAAACCCTCGCGAGTCTGGTGCGGGACTGGGGCCTGTTTTTCTTCTTCCGGTCGGATTGCCCGTATTGCCATCGCATGGCGCCAACGCTGAAATTCCTGTCCGAGCATTACGGAATTGCCGTTTTCCCTGTCTCTCTGGATGGCGGCGGATTGCCTGAGTTTCCAAAACCGTCACGGGACAACGGGATGGCCGCTTCCCTAGGCGTCAGCGTTGTGCCGCTCGTGGTGTTGGGGAATATCAAGGATCGCCGGCTTCTTCCGATCGGGTCAGGGGTGCTTTCCGCCCAAGAGATTGTCGAACGAATTTACATCCTGACCCAAACACGTCCCGGCGAACTTTATTGAGGTTGCCCATGAATCGTTCATGTCTCCGTCGAACCATTGCCGCCACGCTCGTCCTTTCGACGCTGGCCAGTCCTGCAACTGCCAACGTCTCCCAGTCAATGCAGGACTGGTTCAATGACATCGGTGCCTACGGCAACGTGACCGGTGCGAACGCCTACCGCGGGCAGACGATGAATTTCTATTCCGGCGGCAGTCTCTATATGCGCACCCCGGTGCGTAATTACCAGCTGGCAAGCATTTCGCCGCCTTCATTTCGGGCTGGTTGCGGCGGAATCGACCTGTTCGCAGGCTCGTTTTCTTTCATCAATAAGGAACAGTTTGTCGCACTGCTGCGGAACATCGGCAACAACGCCATCGGCGCCGCCTTCAATATGGCTTTGTGCTCGATGTCGCCTGATCTCTGTGATCTTCTGAAGTACCTGCAGGATCAGGCGTCGAAGATGAACAATCTCAACATCAATTCCTGCCAGGCGGCGGAAGGAATTGTCACTGCGGCCGGCAGCATGTTGACGGATAAGACCCAGGAGAAGGAGGGCAAAACCGCTGGTGCGAGTCTCAACATCTTTGGGGATGTGTTCGAGTCCTGGGATGAGTGGAAAAAAAGCAGCGCGACGGCCAAAAGCATCCGAACAGCGGCCAAGAACTCGTCACAGGGGTATCGGGAGCTTTTTGAACCAGGCAATGTCGTCTGGCGATCGTTATCCCGTGTCGCCGGCGTTACCGAAGAGACCAAGGAGCTCTTGATGAGCTTGACCGGCACCATCATCGTGACGCCGCCCGGTGAAAGCTCCGACGAGAAAGCCAAGTGGGCCTATCTGCCCGGCGGAAAGCTTACATTCCGGCAGTTCGTCGGGGATGGTGGTTCAACGACAGTCAATCTGCCTGGCCTCAAGTGCGGCGCCGACACGGCGGAGTGCATGACGCCAACCTTCTCGGAAAGCGCCTTTACCGTGACGCCATTCTCCCGGCAAGTCAGAACCCGGATCGCAGCGATGCGGGACAAGATCATCAGTCGGGATGCCACGGGGCAAACCAGTCTGGATACGGCCCTGATCGGCAATTCTTCCCTGCCAGTCTGGAAGATGCTCGCGGTATCCAGCAGTATCCCTGGCGGTGACCGGATCACCGAAGACTACGCACAGTTGATTGCCGTGGATGTGGCCTACGCCTACTTCACGAATCTCTCAAAGACGCTTCGCAGTGCTCTGCAGAACGAGACAGGGAAGGGCGGTCCCGATGCAGTCGCTGCTTCGGAAAAGATTCTCGTCCGCCTCAACGAAGTCGAGCAGGAGGCGCGGGACATGCTGCGCGCCGAGTACCAAAAGGGCATGCAGGTCGCAGAAATGAGCCGTTCGCTCCAGCTTCTGCATCAAAGCCTCAATTCAGGGATGCCGACCAACATCTTCCAGTCCATGATGGTCTTTAACCGGTAGATCGGGCAGAACCAGAATGTACGAGGTCTATGCCTATTGGAACGTCGCGGAGCTGGAAGCGATGTTCAATGCCGTCGCTTCCATCATGGGTAGCGGCGATTACCTCGGTTTGCTGCGCACCATGGCGATCGTGGGAATCATCGTCGTCGTCATCGCCACCCTGACCGGGCGAGAGCGACTGGATGGGATGTGGAAGTGGCTCTTCTTCCTGGCCATCTTCCAATCCATGCTGCTGATTCCCAAGGTGACGGTGACCATCGTCGATCGCACCGGGAATGAGCCACCGCGAGCTGTCGCCAATGTACCCATTGGTCTGGGCGCCTTTGCACACAGCATGAGCAAGGTAGGGGACTGGCTGACCGGGGCCTTCGAAACCGTATTCTCTCTACCCGATGATGTGAAGTTCCGACGGAACGGCACCTTGTTCGGCCACCGGGTGCTCTCCGAGCGTCTTGCCGTTAAGAGCGGCAATCCCATTCTGACCAGCAACTTGCTGGAGTTTTACCGTGAGTGCGTCGCGCCGGATCTGGCCACCGGCTACATCCGCATGAAAGAGGACATTCTGGAGGTCAACAACGTCTGGGTCAGCCTGAACGGGAAGACAAATCCTGCGCGACTGGTGACTTTGCGCGATACGACGGACCCGACCATCATGAGTACGGTAGGCTGCGATGTGGCGTATCAGAGTCTCACTACCCAGATCAATGCGGAATCAAGCCGCCAGATCACTTTGCTGGGTTCACGCCTCTACCCGAAAATGAGTCAGGCAGATGCCGGGACGGCGATTGTCGGCTCCCTGGCTACCTCGACCAACTATCTCCTGGGGGTTTCGGCCTCGGCACAGGATGCCGTCAAGCAGGCCATCGTCGCCAACTTCATGATCGATGCACAGTACATGCTGCCCGCGCAATTAGGGGATGCCGCCAGCGCCCAGACCAACCTTGCGATGGCACAGTCACTTCGATCAACGAGCGACTCCTATAAGCTGATGGCGCGGGTTGCCGAATCCACGATGCCCAAGGTTCGCAATGCCATCGAACTGGTCCAGTACGCTATCTTTCCGGTTTTCCTGCTCTTTGTGGTGCTCAGTGGGCATCAGGCCGGCACCATCATCAAGTCCTACGCGGCCAGCTTGTTCTGGATTCAGCTTTGGGCACCGCTCTATGCCGTGATGAACTTCATCATCACGATGTATTCGAGAAGCCAATACACGAATGGAAGCGCTGGAAGTGGCTTGTCCATTGAACAGATGAGCTTCCTCAATACCGCGATTGTCAGCGACCAGGCAATTGCGGGGATGCTGGTCATTTCAATCCCGGCCATCGCTGCCGCTATCGTGAAAGGTGGCGAGGTCGGACTGCAGTCGGTCGCCGGTCTGGTGGCGCCGCCACGCGACCCGGAAAAGATCGCCAGCGCCTTGGCCATGGGCAACATGCAGATGGGTAACGCCTCCCTCAACAATGTCAGTCACGACACGATGAAGGGTTTGGCGGTCGATATGAACCCCAGCTTACGTCAGGGTATGACCAATTACCAGGCACGAGGAGGATTCGATTACAGCCATTTTTCCGGAGGTGGCTTCGTCGTCAAGCAGGCGAAAAGCGATGTACGTGCCGATATGGCGATCAACGATTCCTTGGGGGCTGCAGCGAAGGAGAATTACGAACGCTCCCAGCAGGCGACGCAGCAGCAATCTGCGGAGTACGCTGAAAGTGCTCTCGCGGCACTCAAGCAGGAGGCTGGCTTTGAGAGAAGCCACACCAAGGGCGCTAATGACACGACAGGGTACCGCCATGGTATGGGGTCAAGCCGGAATCAAGAAGCCAATGAAACCCTACGCCAGGTCGATCAGTGGGCCAGAAAACTCGGTGTCAGCGAGAAGGTCGCGATGGAACTCATGGTTGGCGCATCGATGGGCATGAGTACTCCGAAGCTTTTGGAGATTGCAGGGCTTCGCGGAGGTGTGGAAGTGTCGGCCAAGATGCGCAATTCCGCGGACTCCATGCGATCTCTTGAGGAGATGGCTCAATTCGCTAAAGAATCGAGCTTCGGAAAGAAGGTTGGCACTGTACTCGACAACGGCTGGGAACGGAACTACCGGACCAGCGATGAAGGAAAGACCGCCGGCAGCGATGGTATGCGTGCGTCCTTGGACCACGCACGGCAATCGCGTGATGCCTTCACAGCATCACTACAGGAAACGGAAGGGCACCGGCAGATGTGGGAGCTCTCTCATAGTGGTCAGCTTGGGTCGAATCTTCAGCTACAGGATCACTTCATCAAGGATTTTCTGCTGCCCAAGCTCGAATACAACTATGAAAAGTTTCAGGGGGTCATGGGCGATCCGCATAAGCTCAGGCCATACATCGAGGAATACACCGCGCAGAACTATGACCGGATGCTGGGAGAGATGGGCGGGCAGGTGCAGGGGACTGAGGCAATCCAGGCAAGGCATGATGCTAACCGGGCAGGCATGCCAGGCCGTGAATCGGTTGAATCAGCAGGTGGCGGATATATGGGGCAGGTGAAGGGGAGAGCGGGACGTGCAGGGGTTATCCCGCAGGGGCGACCAAGCGACCAGGTCATGCACACAGCAATGCGGGAGTTTTCCAGGAATGCGTTCGAGGTTAATGACCGGAAGGAAGGGGCAGGACAAATTTATCAGGAAAATGCAACACCGTCAGATTTCCGCAAGCTGAAACCAGCCTCTGCTGTGGGTAAGGGAATGGAGATCGCCGAAGATGTGGCTGATGCGGCAAGTCGTGTCGTAAATGGAGTAACGGGGCCGAATCCTGGTAACTACATTCAGGAGACTATTGGAGGAAAAAATAGCCAGTAGCGGGCATGTCCCATCAAATTGGTTAGGTGCATTTGGGGTGCGGAGATTTCCGGTTGTCCTGTCACCTGTACATCGTCTTGTATCCTATATCCGGACGGGTATAATAGATGACTGAAAAGCATGGGTTCCGATATATAGCGGGATGTCGAGCAGATTATCTGCTCGGTTAAAGGGGGGGGCATGATGTCGCGCATGGACAAACATCAAGGCACATCGTTGGCAGCTGATCGCGGCTTTGATGACGCGGAAGATCTGTCGGCGAAGGCGATCCTCGCGGTCAAGCTAAACGATCTGATCGACAAGCGTTGCCTTAGCCAAAACGAGGTCGCAGACATCACCGGTATGACACAGCCCAAGGTGTCGCAGGTGCGCCGCCACAAGCTCCAGAACATCTCGCTCGAACGCCTGATGCAGGCACTGGTGTCGCTTGATCAGCATGTGGAAATCATAGTGCGGCCGGCCCGCCGTGCGCACACCGCTGGCATTACGGTCGCCGTGTGATGTGCTGGAAACAGATAATCGGTTCGGGGGCGCGATGAAGTTCGCCTATGAAGACTTGAGCGACGGTCAGTTCGAGAACTTGATTGTCTTCTTGTGCCAGCCCCTGCTCGGTTTCTCCGTGCAGGGTTTTGCCAAAGGGCCTGACGGCGGACGCGATGCGAAGTTCGTGGGAACCGCAGAGCTGCATCCAAGCAAGGCTGCTCCTTGGGTCGGTACGACCATCATTCAAGCCAAACACACTAACGGTTACAACCGCAATTTTTCTGAGGCTGACTTCTTCAGCACGACGGCATCGAACACGGTGCTCGGAAAGGAGATCCCGCGCATCAAGAAATTGCGTGAGAACAAGCAGCTCGACCACTACATGCTTTTTGCAAACAGGCGCTTGGCCGGCAACGCCGAAAGCGATATACGCGAGTACATCGCGGCGCAGTGTGGTATTCCCGCGTCGTCAATTTACTTATGCGGCTTGGAACAGTTAGAAGTTTGGCTGAAGACGTTCCCGGACGTTGCGGCGAAGGCCGACCTAGATCCGGTCGATTCACCTTTAATCGTCAGTCCCGACGATCTTGCCGAGGTCGTGCAGGCGCTGGCGCGACAGAAGGATGGTGTGTCAGCTCTGCTCGATGATCCTCCGACTTTGCGCGTGACGTATGAGAAGAAGAACGCGCTCAACAACATGAGTGCGGAGTACGCCAAGGCGCAGCGCAAGAAATACCTAAAGGAGACCGTTCAGATTCGGGGGTTCCTGGCCGCGCCGGAAAATTTGGAACTGCTGCGCATGTATGAATCGGTGGTCGATGAGTTTCAGCTCAAGATCATCGCTAAGCGCAAGGACTACCAGACCTTCGACGACGTGATGGAGTACCTGGTGGACCTGCTGTTCAGCCGTGACCCCGTCTTACGGCAGCATGCGCACAAGCGTTTGACTCGCGCCGTACTGTTCTACATGTACTGGAACTGCGATATCGGGGAGGTGGGCGATGCTTAGACCGACTAAGCACTCGCATCCGGATCGCACGGTGATCAACGTATCGCTTCTGCTGTTGGCGCGCCTCAAGACGCGCCGCGTGGATGACTACGATGTCTTGCGCAAGTATGCGAAGAAGTCCGTCATCGGCGGTGACGTGCTGTTTCTTCCGGCACTAAATTTTCTTTATCTGATGGGACTGATCGACTACCGCCCCAAAACCGACGCTGTGGAATACGTGGGGCCCAATGAAGCTGTCTAGACTCTATTCGAACAAGCCTGACCTGTTTGAGCCCATGGAGTTTGTCCATGGTTTGAATGTCGTCATGGCAGAAATCCGCCTGCCAGAGAACCGTAACAAGGACACGCACAACCTCGGTAAGACCACGCTAGGGCGCCTACTTGACTTCGGTTTCTTGGCAAAACGCGACGCCAAATTTTTTCTATTCAAGCATCTCGACATCTTTAAGGACTTCGTCTTTTTTCTCGAAATAGAATTGCAGGATGCCTCGTTCGTGACGGTGCGACGTGGCGTGGAGGATGCGACTAAGATTAGCTTCAAGAAGCATGAGGCTAGGCATCAGGACTTGTCGGCGCTGCCAATGGCTGAATGGGACCATCAAGACGTGCCGTTTGATCGCGCTCGCGACCTATTGGATGGGCTGCTCGATTGGCGTACGATCAAGCCTTGGTCGTTCCGAAAGGGCTTGGGCTATCTCCTACGCTCGCAAGATGATTTCCGAGACGTTTTCCATCTGCGCAAGTTTGCATCCGCGCATGCCGACTGGAAGCCGTTCCTTGCGCACGTGCTGGGCTTCGATGCGCAACTGATCGCGCAGCACTACGAGAAGGAAGATGCACTCACGCTGAAGCAGGCGACCACGCAGACCATCAAGAACGAGTTGGGTGGATCCATTGAGGACATTAGTAAGATCGAAGGCATTTTGTTGCTCAAGCAGAAGGATGCCGAGAGGAAACAGAAGCTGCTCGACGCATTCGATTTCCGCGCCCAAGACAAGGACCGGACCAAGCAGTTGGTCGATGATATCGACGAGCGCATCGCGGCGCTTAATGCCGAGCGCTACTCGCTCAATCAGAATAAGAAGAAGATCTTCGCGGCGCTAGAAGAAGACCAGATACTGTTTGATCCGGATGATGCACAGCGATTGTTCGAGGAAGCGGGCGTTCTCTTCAAGGGGCAGATCAAGAAGGACTTCCAGCAGTTGATCGCCTTCAACAGGGCGATCACAGACGAGCGTCGCGGCTACCTGCAGGAAGAGCGCCAAGAGGTCGAGTCGGAATTGAAACGCGTAAATGCGGAGCTGAACGCGTTGGGCAAGAAGCGATCAGACACTCTGTCATTTCTGAGCGGCACAGACGTTTTCGGGAAGTACAAGCAAGTTTCCGATGATATGGTGACGCTACGCGCCGACATCACGTCGCTGGAGCGCCAGCGTGGTTTCCTACATCGACTTCAGGAGTTGCGCACCGATATCCGGGCACTGACCGAAGAGCGCGGCCATCTGCAGACCCAGATCGAAGTCGATGTAGAGAAACAGAACTCGGATAAGAACAGCCTGTTCTCGGCGATTCGACTGTTCTTCAGCGAGATTGTCGAAGAAGTGATCAACCGCAAGGCCTTGCTGAGTGTGTCTCCTAATCAAGCAGGTCATATTGAGTTCAAGGCGGAAATTCTGGACGAGTCAGGCAACGCCACCAGCGCTGACCTCGGCCATACATATCGCAAGCTGTTGTGCGTTGCCTTCGATATGGCAGTGCTGCGTGCGCACGTTGACGACAGATTTCCGCGCTTCGTCTATCACGATGGCGTGTTTGAGTCGCTGGATGATCGAAAGAAAGAAAACCTGTTGGGGGTCATTCGCCGATACGCGGAACTCGGGTTGCAGCCCATCATTACCCTGATCGATTCGGACCTGCCTGTTCGGACCGATGACGAACAGGTGTTCACCGAGGATGAAATCGTCTTGATCCTGCATGACGAGAATGAGCGGGGGCGCTTATTCAAGATGAGGGCATGGTAAGGCAGGGACCCTGTGGCCTATAGGTGGTTGCGGAACTGTCTGCCACTCAACATGGTTACAAAGAACACATCGTCTACCTGCAGGGATGTTATATCGAAGTCGGTATTGGCGGGCAGGCGTATGTTTGCTGTGGCCAAGCCTCCAATTGAATGCAATGGTACTCATTTCGCGCTGACGACAGCCGTCCCGCAATATGCCACACGTGATACGCGCCACTGCGATCCTGCCTGATCATAGTGGGCGTTGATTTTTCTGACACCTACTACAGAATTGGCACCAATACCCAACGCCTTCTGTGCCAGCCCGAGCAATGCTTCCTTTTCTGCGATGCGGTACTCCCTGTCGGATGCCGCCTCTGTCTCTGAAAGGGACTCGACGTAGCCAATCGTCTTGACAACCCTACAGCCGGGCAAGATATCCGTTGTGACAAGCAATATCTGGGTCTTGATCAAATCGAGGTCATGCTCGAGTTGATCGAGCTGTGGTTCTACGCTGGCTTTGGATCTTCGATTCCAGCGTAACAAGGCCGCACCAGCTAGCAGTAAAGCGAATAGCGGTAACACGCCAAACAGGCCGTTCGTATGTGTTGCAGCAGCGATGGTCATGAGTGCCTCCAATCAGTTCTAACCAAGCTTCCCACAGATCCTAAAAACTGCAAGAACGTGGCGTCACCACTTCTGCTTGCAGCATGCCCATGGCTCAGGTCTCGTGCGATCGAAATGTGTCTTTGCCGGGCGCATTTCGAGAATTGCTCGGCAGGTCGCGCCGATACAGTGGCACCATGCATATTCGTCTTTTCAATCTGTCTGGGCGCTGGTTTCCGGTTGTCCTTTGGGTCATGGCAGCCAATTTGGCATTTGGCCGCGCTTATCTCGTCGCCCTGAATCTCACCGAAAGTCTTCCTGGCACCATTTTTCTTGTCGAGAAAGGCGTCACGCCAGCACGCGGAGAGTTGGTTGCCTTCCGATGGGAAGCAAACTGGCCTTATCCCCACGGAAGCATCTTCGTCAAAAAATTGATCGGACTGCCCGGTTCAGTCGTTACGGCGAATGGCCGAGACTTTTTCGTAGACGGCAATTCAGTCGGCCGTGCGAAGGAAAGAGCCCGAACCGGAGAGCCACTGGATATTGGCCTCATCGGCACAATTCCGGAAGGGCACTACTACGTTGCCGGATCTCATCCCGACAGCCTCGATTCACGATACCGGCTTACCGGCTGGGTTGGTCGGAATCAAATCATCGGGAAAGCGCATCGGATTTTCTGACGTGGGACACATTGGGTTTTTCGGAATGGAATCGGATCGCGCTACATCGGAGGTCATCCAAAGATCAAAGCACCTTTGGATAGCGGTCCTTCACCAAGCGATCGAAGATGCGAAAGGCAACGTGAGGTCAATCGAGAAGTCGGAGAGAAGTATTGGCGGTATACAGCGCGAAGCCTTGATATGGATATTCCATGGCATTTCCAATGCCGCCAATTCCTTCAACTCGATCTGTGGTCTTCTGGATATTGATCCTGATCGGGCACGGCAGCGTCTTCGTGTTGTGCCTGGGATTCGACGCGGCTTGGACAGAACACAGCAAGGTGTTGGCGAAGGGGAGGGCTGACCTTTGCTAAGTTTCATCAGGAAGGCAGTCCGCTTTGATAGTCAAAGTCAGGAGCTTGTCGGCAAACCCGCTGAGAATGACGCTGCGCAAATGGCAATCGACGAGGAGATTCCTCGGTACCCGCCGTTTATGAGGGGTCTGCCGGCCACGGACCCACACAAACTTATCGAGACTCAGCGGGAGTTGATTGGTCAGATTCGCGAGGCCGGACTCGCTTCTCCCGATATATTCGAGCAGTACTACCTGGAGTCTCTCCGTCGATTTGCCTCCTACGCGCATCTCTTGCCGGCAAGCCAAACTCATCACCACAGGGGGGCAGGCGGGTTGCTTCGTCATGCTGCCGAGGTCGCCCTGTGGTCGCTTCAATCTGGGGATCGAGTGCTACTGCCTGGAGAGCAGGCGCCCCGGAGACGACGTGAGCTAGAACCACGGTGGCACCTTGCCGTGTTTCTAGCGGCACTTTGCCACGATGTGGGTAAGCCGGTGACAGATCTTGTCGTTACTAGCAGAGATGGAGCGAAAGTCTGGAACCCATTCGTGGAAGATCTTTATTCCTGGGCCAGCAGGCACGGCGTAGATCGGTACTTCCTGCATTGGCGTGAGAATCGTGCGAAAAAGCATACGGCAATTTCTTCTCTGATTGCTGAGCGCATCATCAGTCCAAAGGGGCTTGCTTGGATTGCGGAGGGAGACACAGAGCTCGTACTCTGGATGATGGAAACAATTAACGGACACCCCAGTGCTGAGAATCTGATACACGATCTCGTGATCCGCTCAGACCAGGTCAGTGTCGAACGAGACCTGCGAAATCTTGGCGTTGCGTTTACCGGCTATGAGATCGGTCTTCCGGTGGAACGGTTCCTAGTGGACATCATGCGCAGACTTGTCCGGGATGGAACCTGGGGAATCAATGAACCTGGCTCACGCCTCTGGCTCATTGACGGGCATCTCTTTTTAATCTGGCCTGCGGCAGGCGAAGAAATGGCGGCTATCATCAATCAGGAAAAAATTCCGGGCTTGCCACGAACCCCGAACAGCATTCTGGACATGCTCGTTGATCGGAAGCTGGCGAATATTCGCGGGGATCGGACTGACGGGAATCGCTACTGGGTGATTGCCCCCGATGTGCTAGCCGAGAAGATACCCAATATCCGACTGACTGCCATCAGGTTGCGTGATACTGCTCTGGTCATCGATCCAGCCCCATTATCAGTCCCAGGAAAAATTCTCGACCTGGAGGAAATTCCCAAAGAGATGCCACGTATCTCTACTCCAAAATTGCCTGTCGATGCAGAGCCCGCAGTGTCACCAGCGCTCATTAGGGCGCCGGTTCAATCCGAAAAGGTGAATGCCAAGCCACCGGAAGAAGTTGTCGATCGGCTCGACGGACCTGTCGGCGAAGCACTGAAGGCACTTGCCGAAGACATTCAAACCGGCGAAAAATCATTCGAGACATTGACTCACATCGACTCCTCCGGTGTGCTGTGCCTCAAGTGGCCAGACGCGCTTAATGGCTATGGGTTGGAGAACAAATCGATTCTCGATGAACTGTCGCGCCGAAACTGGCTGGTTCTTGATCCATTGTCGCCGTTTCGCAAGGTGGTGGAGATCGAGATCGACGGTGGCAAGACGTGGAAGGTTGTTCGGCTTCAGCCGGTGGTGAAACAGCTCATGGCGGTCGGGAAAACGCCGCCAGAACCATCAACCGTATCGATATCATCCGCTGATCCTGTTCAGCTACCCAAGCCAGTTCAGGGCGAGATTGAGGGAATAGGCGAAGACACGCGACTTGCATTGATACAAAGTATCGTCACCACCTTGCGGGAAGGGGTGAGAGAAGGCATCCTAACGGCAGATGCGGATGGAGCCTTCGTCTGGATCCAATCTAGGAAAGCCGAGCCTTTCTTGGTGGCGCGACTCCAGGTAAATCGAATGTCAATAATGCGTTTGGGCAGCGTCGTTCCTGACGTGTTTATGTGCCAGACGCGAAAAAAGGCACATTCCTATCGAATACCGGCTATGCCGTCAGTAGGGTAAATTATTCAGAGAATGCACACGCTCCAGCGAACAGAAGTTGATCGCTTTCTTGCCAGCGGCCACTACGACAACGGCTTTGAGACTTGGCCAGGCGATACGTTCGTGGAGCGTGCGACGTGCGGAAGTGCTGCACTGCGTTGCGCACTCATTTCAGAGGTACTGCAGCGGACCGGGTGTGCAGCCGTCCCCGCATTCCTCGAAAATGCCGACTTGAAGGTGTTCGCCCACGCGAAACTTGCGCCCATGGTGCAAGGGCTGTTCCCGCAGCGAGAACGCATGATCATCCTCGAAAGGCTTGAGCGGTCTATTGTCTTTCTCACGCCGGCGACGATAGCAAGTACTCTCGAAAAAACGCCGTGGCTCAAGACAGCGTGGAATCTGGCAAATCTTTACCTCACAAGCTTTGATGCAAAACGGCTCTCCGTCGATGCGCCAAATATTGTTGGCCTGAGCGAAGAGACGACCTGCTACGTTTCCGTCGAGTATTTTGATGCCAACAACCGCTTCGACGATTATGTGGTTCACGAGGCTGCCCACATTTTTCACAACTGCAAGCGAGAAACGCTCGGGCTGAACGCGACTCGTCATCGGGAGTGGCTGCTCGAGATTGATTTCGCCAAACGAGAAACGTTTGCCTATGCCTGCGAGGCTTACAGCCGAATTCTTGAGCTTGGCAAAACTCGTTCAACTCGAAACCGGCTTCTGTCAGAGCTTGCGGACGGGGCGATGCCGCCGGACGAGCGGGTACATGGTGCCGAGTATGTGGATATTCTGCGGGAGGCGGTTGCCGCCGGGAACGGCTGGAAATCCATCCGCGAGCGATGCTCTCCCTCCAGGTCACCCCGCGGCGAACAAGCGACCGAGAGTCGATCTACCCCGACTTAGCCCCAGAAAATTCCTGTCTGATCGGCATCCAGGGCCGCAAGCAGAGTGTCGAGGTCACGAGACGGCTTTGCTTGGTGATATCGATGCCACTTCGAGTTTCTGTCCGAGCAGAAAAGACCCCAGCTGCCATTATCTTCATACCGAAATTGAGCGATAGGAACGGTCACCCACGTCCCCGGCTGTGAAAACGCAATACGTTCTTCATTGAGCGTCACGCTGTTTCCGCGAATGACGTAACTCAACCTCACCTGATCCCGTGCATGGTGCGGAATTCTCTTCTCGCAGTAAGCTCCGAGTTTGATTTCAACCAACCGTTTGGTCAGTACTGGCAACGCCACCGATTGCTCCCTCCAAGGTCAGATGCGATGCTACCGCAGCATGTCCTGATTATTGAAGACGCATTGAAGCTGATGTGACTTGCGGTGCCGAAATGCGCCCGAAAAAGGCGCATTTCAAAAGCCATCGTCGCGACCGTGCGACCAGAATCGATCCTCATGTCGATTCATGCCCAACTCCTCGCCATGCTGCTTTTCAGCTTGATGCCTATCGCACACGCTGAAGAACTCGGTGTCGTCGGGCCGACCTACGATATTGCCGAAGCGGATCTGCTGGAAGTCATCCAGTCACGACTCGGTCGGATGGAAAAATCCGGCGATCTTGCCCGGAAGCAAGGCGAATATCGCGATCGCGTAGTCGGAGCTATCGAGAAGCCAAAGCCTGTCCCCGGTATTAAGGCGACAGCGGCCAAACGCACTTATTTCATCGACCCGACATGGACGCTGGATCGGGACATCCGTGGTGCCGATGGCGCGCTTCTGTTCGCGCGCGGACTGAAGGTGAATCCACTAGATCATGTATCTCTTCGCGAAAAGCTCGTCTTCTTTGATGGCAGGGATAGACGGCAGGTCTCCTTCGCCCGGCAGCTGTTGCGGAATCAAGATCGAGCAGTAAAGCCGATTTTGGTCGCCGGCGAGCCATTGAATCTCATGCGTGACTGGAAACGCCGGGTTTTCTATGACCAGGGCGGGACACTGGTTCGCCGCCTGGGCATTCATCAGGTGCCAGCCGTCGTGACTCAAGACGGGAAGAGGTTAAGGGTCGATGAAGTCCTTCCGTGAATTCGCGCGCATCCTCGTACTCGCCATTGCCGCTGGAGGGTCATCGCTGCCAGCGTATGCAACGGCGACCTGTAGCGGCCGGTTTGCGAACCCGATCACGGATATCTGCTGGAGTTGCATGCTCCCCATCCGGTTCGGTGGCCATGACCTGGTATCCATGGGGCAGGAAGACACACCCAACCCTGGCGGCTCCCCAGTTTGCATGTGCCCGTCGCAATTGCGGGTGGGGTTCAAGGTCAGCTTCTGGGAACCGGTTCGTCGCGTGGATGTCGTGCGTCGGCCGTTTTGCATGACCAGTCTCGGCGGCGTTGAACTGAACCCCGGGTTTGATGCGCCGCGAGGTTCGCGCTTCAGCCAGGACAGCACCTCGACCTCGTCCTTCTATCAGGTGCATTGGTATGTCGACCCAATCATCTTCTGGCTGGAAGCCATCTTCGACAATGCCTGTCTGGAGCAGAGTTCCTTCGATGTGGCCTACCTCACCGAACTCGATCCAATGTGGCACGACGATGAACTGACGTTCATTTTTAATCCAGATGTCGCTCTGTTCGGCAATCTGCCGGCCCGTGCTGCCTGTGCTGCGGATTGTGTTGCGGCAACAGTGGGGTTCCCACTGAACACCTTGTTCTGGTGCGCGGGATGCCAAGGAAGCCTCTATCCACTTAACGGAAACGTGCAAGCACATATTGGCGGTGTCCAGGCATCTAGTCTGGAGATGACCCGCCTGATTGCGAAGATGCATCGCGAGGGGCTGATGTGGGCGGCATCCGGCGAGGACGGGCTCTGTGGCTATTACCCGCAGCCGATCATGGACAAGACCGGCTACAAGTACCAGATGCTGTACCCGATCCCGCAGACGGCGAAGATCGCTGGCAAATGTTGCCAGCCTCTGGGGCGATCGACGGTCCTTTGGGGGGCAGGCAAGGAATACCCTTTTGAAGGCGAGGACTTCGCCTACATGGTTTTTCGAAAACGCAACTGCTGCCAAGGGGCCTTTTGAAACCATGAATCAATATCCATGCGGCGTACTCATCGCAGCTTCAATTGCGTGTTCAGTGTCGAGCATTGCATGGGCGCAGGCTGTGCTGCCAAGCGATGGCGACATGCGCGTGGCGCGGCAACGCATGGAGGAGGCTCTTAAGGGGATGGGGCCGGCAAGAATAGCGAATCCGTTGTCTGTGCCGAAAACTGACGCATTACCGAAGCCAGTAGCTAAGAGTCCGGACATTTCCCAGATCGCAGAGTCCTATCGCCATGCGTCTTCGCCCAGGTCAGAAATCCCATCTGACATCCCTGAGCTGATGGTCTTCGTCTCGTTCTCGATGCCGAAGGAAGCGCTTGAGCGAATCGTCGCCCAGTCGGAAAAGTCGGGCGCCGTCCTCGTCCTTCGCGGTCTCAAAGGCAACTCCCTGAGCCGAATGGGGGAGGAACTGGCCGCCTTGGTCGGGAAGAGAAATGTCACAGCCATTATTCATCCCCCAGCCTTCAAACAGTTCAAGGTGGCTCAAGTACCGGCGTTGGTAATCGCCCGGTCCGGGCAAGCGACCAAGATTGGTGAGGACGGATGCGCTGCTCCGGCAAGCTATATCAAGGTTGATGGCGACGTTGGTCAAGACTACGCCCTTGATCTCATTGAACGCCAAGCACCGAACTGGGCAGAAGCGGCAAGGCGCTATGCCGCAAGATTGGCTGGGCCTCGTCCGTGAGGTACCTATTTGTCTGGTGCATGGTTTTCATGGCGACCGCGACCAACGCGGTAGCACAGGGCTACGACGCAGGTACGGCATTCACTGATGGCAGGGCGCTTGGATCAGGCTCGATCAATGGTGCCTTTCAGGGAATCGGTAGCGGGAATGCCGCGTCCATGGTTCCAGGTTACGGGCAGAGCGCCACGCAAACTCAGTTGTTCCAAGGCGGGCAGGGGCAGCTATCTGGACCCGGTGTCACAAAGGTTACGGACTGCGCTAGCCAAGTGCCGGATGCCGACGCCTATCGGCGGCAGGAGTGTGATGCAGTGAATTTTGTGGCGCGCAACCCGAGCGTGAGGCCAGCCTTCTCGATTGATCGTGCCACCGATCCTCTGATCGGTCGTGCCAATTCCATCGCCAGCAACCCAACCCTGCAGGTCACTGGCGTCAATATCGGGGCAACTACGGAGCAGTGCCGTGTGGTGACGGAGACCACGCCGGCGACGTTTTCGACAGAGGTCTGTACCGAGTACCGGCCCGTGAGCAGTAATTTCTGTTCGACTGCCCGCCAGATCGCCGTCGATCAACATCATCTGTACCAATGTGTCGAGCAGATGCAAACGCTCAGCAATGCCACCTGCTACATCGGTCGGCAGATTGCGGTGAACACCAGCTACAACTATCAATGCAACCAGACGGTGCAGGGATATGAAACGTTGAGCTGTCGGCGCGGAGTCTCGGCCACAGTCGGGTTTGGCCAATGCACGCCCGGCGCCTGGCTGGGAAGGGCCGCGTTCATGGATTGCAGCTGGTGCGTAGACCCGTACATGGCCATGAACATCTTCTGCGGAAGCGATGGCCGGTCGTATGTGGTGGAACCTTACCGATCCTACGATGGTGTGAATCGCTACGATTACAACTGGATCGGCTATCCATGGGACGGGAGTTACGGCCGGTTCCCGGTTGCGGTGGCTCCAGGGCAGTCGGTTACCGACTATTACGTCAGCAACCTCGGGTTCGGCTGCAATCTCTATGTGTATTTCAGCGTCAGCTGCAGCTCAACGACCTGCACGCCTTCAATGCGTAATGTCAGCTCTGGGTGCAATTCCTCAGGAGGAACTGGCACTGGGGCGCCACTCCAATTGCCGATGTCAAAAACCGTCAGCAGTTGGACATCCAATGAGTGCGCCACTCTGCAGCAGCGGGCACGGTAATGAGGACACTGACGTTTTTGGCTCTTCTTCTCATGGCTTTCGTGAGCCAGGCGGTTGCCGGCGATTGTCGACTGGAAAGTTCGACCTGCGTTGATAGCACCCCAAGCAAGACGATATCCGGTGTTGTCGTGACATTGGCCGACGTAGGCGGCTGTTGGGAGCTCCAGGATAACTACACCTGCATCAAACCCGATTCGATTGATTACTGTTCGGCACTGACAGCAGCTGGCTGCGGACAAACCAGCTCGACCTGTAGCGATACCGCTTTCAATGGGACCTGCAATACGTACACGAAGACATTTAGGTGTGGCTCCAGCCAGGGAACCCCCACCAACACGGTCCGCTTGGATAACACCTACACGCTGGCGACGGATACCGCGAATACGAGCCAGTGCAGCAGCTATGCTCAAAATTCCCGCTGTCGCCTGGCGGCGCATACCTGTGTCGATTCGACGTCATGCAAGGCCGATCCCAGCGGGGCGACGGTGTGTCTGGCCGGTGTGACGCCGCCAGCGGGTGGACTCAACTCTACGGCTACATGCTGGCGCTATCAGGATGACTATTCCTGCATTGCCGAGAATCACATCGACTATTGCGCGGCCATCAAAGCAACCGAAGGGTGTGCGCTGGTCAGTTCGACCTGCGACAGCACGGCATTCGACGGGTCATGCAACCAATATACCCGACGGTATCAATGCACCAACGTTACGGCCTCGACGAGCACCCCGACGGTGGTTGAACTGAATACATCCTACACCATCACGTCGAACACACTGGATACCAGTCAGTGCTCCTCATTCGCGCAAAGCACCAATTGCGTCCACGCAGCGACGACCTGTACCGATAGCACGCCCTGCAAAACGATCAATGGGTTACAGGTCTGCCTGACTTCCGTATCCCCTTTGCCGGCTGGGGCACAAAGCTCGGGAGATTCCTGTTGGGTTCGTTCTGAGGATTACACCTGTGCTGGTACGACGCTGACCAACGATTGCCAGGAGTTGATTGATCGGGGGTGTACGCAGGTCTCATCCCAATGTATTGACCAGTTGGCTTCCGGGAGTTGTGACATGAGCGAAAGAACCTATTCATGCCAGACGTCCCCGGCATCTCAGACTCAGCGCACGGTATGCGATCAGCGATCATTTTGCCAAAGTGGAACCGGATGCTTCGACACCAGTAATCCAGCCGATCAGGATTTCGGGAAGGCCATGGCGTCGATGGAGGCAGCACGCGAAGCAGGCGTCTACGGTGCCGATCAGCGACTGTTTAAGGGCGTGGGGGAACAGTGTCGTAAGAAGCTCTTTGGCCTGGTGAATTGTTGCAAGAAGGGCGGGGGCGGTGCTGCCAGAAGCAACAATGTACTGATGTCGGCAACCATTCAGGGAGCCTTTGCCGGCGGACAACTGGCGGTGAATGCCGGCAGCAAGTACATGTTCGACTTCATGTACCCCCAATACACGAGCTATATCGAGGCCGGCGCCCAAGCCATGATCTCCTCGGAGGTACTTTTTACTCCAACCAATTTCCAGCCATCCTTCAGCTTCTACGGATTGACGTTCTCGACCGGGACCGTGACCAGCGGTCTGCTAGGCGGACCAATCTACTCGCTCGGATCACTAGGGAGCTTCAATTTCTACTTCGATCCATATTCCTTGGCAGCTGCCGTCGCCTTGCAACTCCTGTCCGAGTTGCTCTCTTGCGAACAATCGGAACAGTTGCTGGCAATGCACAGGGACGCCAATCTTTGCGTCCATGTGGGTTCATTCTGCTCGGCACGGATCCCGATTCTTCGGACTTGCATCGAGCAAACCGAGTCCTATTGCTGCTTCAACTCGCGTCTGGCCAGGATCATCAATGAACAGGGCAGGGGACAGATCGGGAAAGGCTGGGGGAGCGCTGAGAGCCCGGACTGTTCTGGATTCACAACATCGGAGTTCGAGCAGCTCGATTTTTCCCGGATCGATATGAGCGAGTTCGTCCAGGAAATTGCCTCCAGTGTGCGTGTTCCCAGCGCCTCATCCATGGGGCAGAACGTCCAAAGCACTGTCCAGCAACGCGTCAACAGCTATTACAACCGATGAATCGACCTCTGAACGTACTTACGATGGCGCTCTGTTTTTTTGCTTTGCTGGGAAGCAAGGATATTCTTGCTGCCGATCTTAAGCAGCATTTGATTGCTGCAATCGATGCACCCAATGGTCGGTCCGGCGGGGATCTGAGCGGGCCAATGGCTGATTTTTTCAAGGCACAGACTCGTTCCTCCAACCCCGTGAAGGTTCAAGTCAGAACGTTGTCGAAATTTGCTGAAGCGGGTTGTGCTCGCTTGGAGGCGACCTTGATGCAAGATGCGGTACCAACTCAGGAAGGGAAGCTGATTCCGTTTGCCATCCGCTACGAACTCAATCTGTGCCGTAACGGGCAGCCACCGACCGAGGGGATTGACCTCGACGCGGCATCACGAGCACTTTCACGTGAGGCACCACGTCAAAGATGAGAAAATGCAAATTTCCTTAATCACCAACAGGGAGTAACACGATGAACAAATCCGAGCTGATCGAAGCGCTGGCCACCAAAGCTGATCTGTCCAAGGCGGCCGCTGGTCGTGCCGTGGATGTTCTGGTCGAAGAAATTGTGACCGCTGTCGCCAAGGGGGATTCGGTGACTCTGGTGGGCTTTGGTACCTTCAAGTCGGCAGCTCGCGCGGCTCGCGAAGGCAAGAACCCGAAAACCGGCGAGAAAATCAAGATCGCAGCAACGACGGTACCGAAGTTCTCTGCGGGCGCCACCTTCAAACAGGAAGTAGCCGCCCAAGCCAAAAAGAAGTAAGCGGTCAGGGTTGTACCGTCACTAGGCCAGGTCCAGCAGCTGCAATCAACGATCGTTTAGTTTTCCTTGCATTGAGGGCTAATACAAGGCAAAATTCAACGATCGTTTATCATTATCGGAGGGGCTATGGCAAACAGGGAAGTTGGTATCTCTTCTGTCGTCGAGCTTGGGGAGATTCTTCGGGCTGTCCGCAAGGAATCTGGACTGACTCAACGCGATGCCGCTGCTCTATGCAACGTCAGTTTGCCATTTCTTAACGGTCTGGAGCAAGGGAAACCGACAGCCCAGATCGGAAAAGTACTGTCCGTCTGCAGCCGGTTCGGTATTGACGTCAGGTTGAGATTGCCGGGTGAAACGGCATGAACGCTTTGATTGTCTCGGCCAACGGTATCCCGGTCGGAACCATTGAAATCGAAAATGGGCGGTGGAAGTTCAGCTACGCGACCGAGTGGAAGGATTATGCGTTATCGCCCAATTTTCCGATTGCCACCCGAAAATTTGAAGACACTACAGACGCCAAGCCGGTTGAATGGTTCTTCGAGAACCTGTTGCCCGAAGGCCGACTGCGAGACCTGATCGCCTTCCGGGACAGAATCGATCCCCGGGACACCTGGGCGCTTCTGATTCGACACGGACAGGACACCGCGGGAGCTCTTTCGCTGATCCCCGAAGGGTTTGATGTGGCGACAGAGGAGATTTTGGTCCCACTCGCGAGAGAGGCACTACAGGAAAAGATTGAGGCATCTAGAGCGCGCAATCTCCCTCTGATGGCGTCATGGGAAGAAATCCGCATGTCTCTGGCTGGTGCCCAGGAAAAACTGGGGCTGCGTATCGACGCCCATGGTGCGATGTTCCTGCCTGAGGGTTCGGCGCCATCGACCCATATCGTCAAACCAGAGAATGCCAGCGCGGACTTCCCTCACTGCCCGGCCAACGAATTTTTCTGCATGCGCCTGGCCCATGAGCTGAAGGTTCCGGTGCCTGCGGTTGGTTTGCTGCATCTTCCCGAGCCGCTTTATGTCATCGAACGATTTGACCGGGTGCCATTGGAACAGAACGCGGAGAAGGTTGCTGGGACGACGTTCGGGCGGCTCCATCAGATAGACCTATGCCAGGCGCTGGGTGTGGCGCCTTCAAAGAAATACGAGAGCGAGGGTGGCCTGGGTTTGCATCACTTGTTCGGGGTTCTTCGCGGCACCTTCATCGATCGCCCAATTGTGGCTGCCAATGCCGTTGTCCAGTGGGTCGCCTTTAACTATCTGATCGGCAACCTGGACGCGCACGCCAAGAACATTGCTTTCCTGATGCGGGGACAGAAAGCGGCGGTGGCGCCGTTTTACGACATGCTCTGCGTGGAGGCCTACCTGCCAAGGCAGACCATGTCCATGGCTATCGCCGGTGAGAACAAGCCCGGCTGGGTGGAGGGGCCGCACTGGGATGCGATGGCCTATGAGGCTGGCGTGGCGCCAAGGCTGGTCCGTGGCATCTTGTCGCGGATGAGTGCGGACTTGCCGGAAGCCATCTCCAGAATCATCGGAGACGAACGGCTGTTGCCGGTTGAGCGAGATTTTCTGAGAGAGAAAGTGCTGCCCGTCATTGAAGAGCGACGAGGTTTCGTCGCCGATGCAATCAAGTTCCGACAATCGACGATTGCAGAACTGCTGACCAGGAAGGAATTCGATCCGTCAGTAGCGGAACGTCTGGCCAAGCTTTCCTGATTTTTTCTGGGAGGTATCAGGCGGCAGTCGCAACGGATTGCGAATGGACAGGTGCCTTCAGATGGCGCCTATTCCATGCAGTAACAGCTATAGCCTCTGTTCGACCGATAGGTCCGGTCGCATGACAGTCCATGCACTCAACCATCCATCCGTTGATATCTACTTCGCTGGATTCCACATGCTGGCTTCCGCAAAATGGGCATGATTCGAGAATGACCATGGCTCCTCCTGTTGTTTGTCATTAGTATATTGGAATGTTGCAGATGTCCAGCGGCTGTAGATGAATTAGAACGCATCGGGACGTGCAGTCAGGTATGGTTGGTTTGACTCTCCAACTTTTCCGCACGCCCATTTGTCCGTGCCACTCTCTTGGAGAGCGGGTTCTTCTCCGTCATTCGCTGGCGAAGGCGATCAATATAGGATGCCAAGTCGGTGATATGAACATACCGACGCCGGTCCCGAAGAACAGTCGGAATTGGAAAGACGCCCTTGCTGATCTGATTGTGGGCGGTCCTGAGATTGATGCCGATTTCTTGCGCTGCGGCAGATAGTGTGAGCAACAGTCCGCTGTGACGGCGAGTGAGAAGAGCGAGGCTATCTTCATGGGGTGCGGTATGCATTTAATGTTCCTTCGGAGTCATGAATTCATCGTAGCGTCACTACGAAATGGGGTGCGCTTGAAATGCATCCTCCAAGTTCGTATTTCGAGTGGAATGAAGTACGGCATCGGTAGCAGGATCGTAGGGCTGCGTGGGATGGCAATCAGCACGCTCAAGCTCGCGTAGTGAGCTTTGGGTCTGTCATAGTGACAAAAGAGGTGTCAATCTGACGGCCAGTCAAGCACTCGATTCACCCGGAAAATATGGGAGTCGGAAGAGCGAAAGGAAAAGGGAGCGGTGAATATGGAAGTTACAGAAATTGAGCTGCTGGCAAGGCAAGTTGAAGCGCATCCCGACTATCGGGTGTTACGCCGGCTGTCTCCACGGCAGGTGTTTGGTGAGAATTCAAGTGGGGCAGCATCGAGAGCAATTATTCTCGACACAGAAACGACAGGGACAGATCCATCTGCGCACGA
The DNA here is from genome assembly GCA_009772925.1 of bacterium. Classification (GTDB taxonomy): domain Bacteria; phylum Pseudomonadota; class Gammaproteobacteria; order Burkholderiales; family Thiobacillaceae; genus PFJX01. The sequence continues at coordinate 104,896 of WOUQ01000007.1, read as the reverse complement.
AGTTATCGAACTGGGCATGGTTGCGTTCGACTTTGATCCGACGACAGGCAAGGCGATCCGGGTGGTTGACGTCTACGATGCGCTGGAACAGCCATCTGTACCCATTCCTCCTGACACGACAAGGATCCATGGCATCACTGACGAGATGGTCGCCGGTAAGCGAATCGATGACCAGAAGGTGGAGGAAATGCTTTTTGGGGCGTCCCTTGTTATCGCGCATAACGCACAGTTTGATCGTCAGTTCTTGGAGAAACGGCTTCCGATATTCCAGTCGGTGCCCTGGGGGTGCTCACTGAAAGATGTTCCTTGGGCGGAAGAAGGTTATGGTTCAGCCAAGCTGGACTACATACTCAACTGCATGGGATTTTTCCACGAAGCCCATCGCGCCGAGGCCGACTGCCTGGCTTTGTTGGAAGTTCTTCAGTTTCCCCTGCCAGTCAGTGGCATCACTGGTTTTAAGCACCTGCTTTCTGGACAACAAAATCCCAGTTATCGGGTGTGGGCCAGGAACAGTCCATTCGATAACAAGGATCGTCTCAAAGCGCTGGGCTATCGATGGGAAGCCAACGAGAAATGTTGGTATCTCGTAACCACAGAGTCTCAACTGGAGAGCGACGTCGCCAATCTTAAGCGTGATGGGTACAACGGGAAGCAGGCGAGAATCGACTTGGAGAAGCTGGACTCACATGTGAGGTTCTCCAGTCGGGGAGGAGAAAAAAGTTCTCGTGTGATCTGACGGTTAGCTTGTTTCTGACGGTATCAAAAATGTGCAAAAGACGTTGATACCGTCAGCCGAATGAGTCTTCCTGTGTAACAATTGAAGCAGCAGAAAAGTAGGCTTTGAGCCAATAGTCGTCAATAGTAGTTAAGAGCACGTTTTTTTGAGATCGCCCGGAAACCCGCATGAATGCTAAGCATTGCTCTGGAGACGGTATTGGTGACGGTATTTGCGAGTGCCTTTCGGCGAGAACCCAGTATCCACGCGGGTTCTACGGTTCCGGAGATAATTGAGTGGGAGTAAGCGGGTATAAGATGAGAAAAGGGCCTCCGCGGAGGCCCTTTTCGTTTGGGGTGGCTGACGCTTACTGCTCGTCCTGCTCCGGCTTGAACTGGGCCGCCAGTTGCTGCTGGACCTGCGGTGGCACCTGCTCGTAGTGGCTGAATTCCAGGGTGTAGGAACCCTGGCCGCCGGTGAGGGACTTGACCCGTGACTGGAAGCTGTCCAGTTCCGCCAGGGGCGCATGGCCGACCACGGTGATCATGCCACCGCGGCCGGTCTGATGGCCGGTGATCTGGCCGCGCCTGGAGGAGAGATCGCCGCTGACATCGCCGACCGCGGTTTCCGGCGTGGTCAATTCGACGTTGACGATGGGCTCCAGGACGATGGGCCTGGCCTTGGCCGCGGCATCCAGGAAGGCCTTTTTTCCAGCGGTGACGAAGGCGATCTCCTTGCCGTCGACCGGGTGGTTCTTGCCATCGTAGACGGTGACCTTGATGTCCTGCATGGGGAAGCCGGCCACGCTGCCGGCGGACATGGCCTGGCGCACGCCCTTCTCCACGGCGGGGATGAAGGTGTTGGGGATGACGCCGCCCTTCACCGCATCGACGAACTGGAAGCCCGCGCCACGCTCCATGGGCTCGATCTTCAGGAACACCTCGCCGAACTGGCCGGCGCCGCCGGTCTGTTTCTTGTGACGGTGATGGCCTTCGGCGGGCAGGGTGATGGTTTCCTTGTAGGCGATGGTCGGCGGGTGCGTGTCCACCTCCAGACGGAACTGCTCGCGCATCTTTTCCAGCACGCTGCCCAGATGGGTTTCTCCCAGGCCGCGGATCACGGCCTCGTGCGTGTTGGGGTCGTGATCCACATGCAGACCGGGATCCTCGGCCACCAGGCGGTGCAGGATGTCGGCCAGCTTGTCGGCGTCGGACTGCTTCTTGGGCCGCACCGCCAGGCCGAACACGGCATGGGGAAACTCCAGCGGCTTCATGTGGATGTGGTCGTCTTCCGGCGCATCGTGCAGCACGGAATCGAAGGTGATGTCGTCCACCTTGGTGAGGGCGCAGATGTCGCCGGGGCCGCAGGCCTCCACCGCCACCAGTTGCTTGCCGAGCAGCCGGTAGAGATGGGCGACCTTGAACGGCTTGCGCAGCTCGCCGATATAAAGCTGGGCGTTCTCGGTAAGCGTGCCCTGATGCACGCGCAAGGCGGTGATGCGGCCGATGTAGGAGTCCACCTCGACCTTGAAGACATGCGCCAGCACGTGCTTGGCCGGGTCGGGTTCCACCAGCAGGGGTCGGGCTTCCTCGCCCTCGCCCAGCAGAAACTGGGGCGGATTGGCCTCGCCGGGGTGGGGCAGCAATTTCACCATGATGTCCAGCAGTTCGCGGATGCCCACGCCGGTTTGCGCGGACACGAAGCAGACCGGAACCAGATGGCCGTCACGCAGAGCCTGTTCGAAGGGTGCGTGCAACTGCTCGGGGGCGACTTCACCTTGTTCCAGATAGAGGGACATGAGTTCCTCGTCCACTTCCACCACCTGGTCGACCAGGGCGCTGTGCGCTTCCTCGACGCTGGAGAAATCGGCGTCGCCGGCAGGATTGAAGAAACAGTCGGTGACGCGGGTGCGATTGCCCGCGGGCAGGTTGATGGGCAGGCATTCGCGGCCGAAGGTGGACTGGATGTCGGCGAGGAGGGCGGGCAGGTCCGCTTCCGGCACATCCATCTTGTTCACCACGATCATGCGGCACAGCTTGCGGGTCTGCGCCCAGTGCATCATGCGGTGGGCGGTGAGCTCGATACCCTTCTTGGCATCCAGGACGACGACCGCGGTATCCACCGCATCCAGGGCGCACATCGCCTGACCCATGTAGTCCGGAAAGCCCGGCGTGTCGAGGAGATGGATCAGGGTGTCCTGGTGCTGGAGATGGCTGACGGCCAGCTTCACGGAATGCAGGTGCGCCTTCTCGAGCGGATCGTAGTCGCACACGGTGGTACCGCGTTCCACCGAGCCGGCGCTGGGAATGGCACCGGCCGCGGCCAACAGGGTTTCGATCAGGGTGGTCTTGCCGGCGCCGCCATGTCCGACCATGGCCAGGGTTCTTATTTGGGAGGAGGGGAGGATGCTCATGATGTAAAACGATCGGTCAGGGAGAAAAAGGGACGTTCCACGGGACAGGTGTCATCGCACAGGTTGTGGAGGGGATCGCCGTGGCTGGATTCGCATGGTGCATGTGGAGAATTTGCAGTGCGCCTGACAGGGTAGCCAACCCGGTGTAGTACGTAAACAACAGATCACCTGATTCGCCGGATTTCTTCAATAAACCGGCGTAATTGGTTGAGTGGCACATAAACATATTAGACAATTCTAATGACACTGATGCCAACACTTACTCCCTGAGTGTTATCAGTGTTGTCTCCTCCATCCTCCTTCTAAGGTGGATTTAGCCCGGTCACCCGACCGGGCTTTTTTTTTGTTCCGCGGGTAGCGACAATCGGCTCTGCTTGGGAGCCGGCTCCATGACACAACCACTCTGGTATCTGCGGCATGAAGGCAAGGTGTACGGGCCGTTTCCGCGGCCGCAGATCGAGACCGCGCTCGAGGAAGGGGACATTACCCGGGACTGGGAGATCAGCCTGGATGAGGCCGACTGGATCGGCATCGCCGAGAGCGGCCAGTTCACCGCATCGTCTGCCGCGCCGGCGGCAGCGCAAGCGGATAGCGCGGGCCCGGCCTGGCGCGAGGAACGCCTGCGCGCGCGCCAGCGCTGGCTGGATCAGGGTGACCCGGCGGACGTCGTCGAGCCGCACGATTCCGCTCTTGATGCCGAGGCGCGCCAGGCAGTGGCCGAAGATCACGCCAGGACGGAGGCATTGCTGCGACTGCGGCAGAACCGGCGGACCTCACCCTTGGCGGCGCTGTTGGGGATACTGCTGTTGCTGTTGATCGGCCTGGCTGTCTGGTGGGGCCAGTCGGATGAACCGATCCTCGCCTCGATCGGCGCGTCGGCGGACTGTGCCGGCGACCTGACTGACCGCGTCAACTGGCGCGGCTGCGACAAACGTGGCTTGCAACAGCCCGGCGCGCGCGCGCGCAACGCCAAACTCGAAAACACCCGGCTCGATGACGCTCGCCTGGCTGGTGCCGACCTGGCCTACGCACTGCTCAAGGGCGCCAGCCTGCGCAACGCCCAGTTGCGGGGTGCCAGCCTGCTGGGGGCGGATCTCACCGGCGCGGACCTGTCCGGCGCGGATCTCACCGGCGCGGACTTGCGCTACGCGAATCTGGCCGGCGCCCGTCTGGGCGGCACCCGCATCGACGGCACGCGCTTCGGCAAGGCCGTCTGGAGCGATGGCCGCACCTGCCAGGAGGGCGCCCCGGGCGCGTGCCGGTGAAGTCGATCAGCTCCCGCGACAACCCGCTGTACCGGGAATTGCACGCACTGGCGGCGGATCGCCGGGCGCGTCGTGAAGCCGGCAGGACCCTGCTGGATGGCCCCCACCTGCTGGAGGCGGCCATGCGGGCGGGAATTCCCGTCGAGCGCCTGATTTATGCCGAAGAAGCCCTGGAAGGGGAACTCGGGGCCTGGCACAAGCGCCTGGCCGGCGTCCCCGTGCTGGTCCTGCCCGCCCGCCTGCTGGCCGGTCTGGCGCCGGTGGACACGCCCACCGGGCTGCTTGCCCAGATCGCGATCCCGCGTCAGGAGCCCGTGCCTGGCGGCTGCATCGTGCTGCTGGAGAACATCCAGGATCCCGGCAATCTCGGCGCGCTGCTGCGTGTTGCCGCCGCCTCGGGGGTGCGCGCGGTGCATCTGTCGCGCGGATGCGCCGAGGCGTGGTCGCCGAAATGCCTGCGCGGCAGCCAGGGCGCCCACTTCAGTCTCGTCATCCGGGAAGGCCAGGATCTTACGGCGGTGGCGCGTGATTTCCCCGGTACGCTGCATGCCGCCGTGCTGGGTGCCGGAGATTCCGTGTGGGCGCTGGACCTGCGGGGCTGCGTCGGCTTCGCCTTCGGCAACGAGGGCGCGGGCCTGAGCGAGGCCGTGCGGCAAGTGTGTCGGCCCTTCTCCATCCCCATGGCGGCCGGGGTGGAAAGCCTCAACGTCGCCGCCGCGGCGGCGGTCTGTCTGTTCGAGCGGCTGCGCCAGTCCGGCGCGGGGCATGATCCCTGCTGAAACAGGCGCTTGATCAGAGCACGCGCGGCATGCCGCCGGGCAGGGAATGCTTGATCATCGCGGCGATCTCCTCCACCGAGCGATGCGAGGAATCGATGATGGGGATGCCTTCGCTGCGCATCAGCAGGTTCGCCTGCTTCAATTCGCCCTTGCAGGTTTCCAGCGAGGCGTACTGGCTGTTGGGCCGGCGTTCCGAGCGGATTGAGGCGAGTCGCTCCGGCTCCAGCGTGAGGCCGCGCAGCTTGCTGCGGTAGGGTTGAAGAATTCTGGGCAGGCCGGGCTGTTCGAAGTTTTCCGGGGTCAGCGGATAGTTGGCCACGCACAGGCCATACTGCATGGCCATATAGAGAGAAGTCGGCGTCTTGCCACTGCGCGAGACGCCCACCAGGATCAGGTCGGCGCGCTCGTATTTCTCCACACCCAGACCGTCGTCGGCCGCCAGGGCGAAGTTCACCGCGTCGATGCGGGAACGGTAGGAGTTCGGATCTTCCATGCCGTGGAAACGCCCGCGCAGGGGCTCCGGCGGGTAGCCGATCTCGCCCACCATCATGCCCAGGAAGTGGCCGTAGATGTCCATCACCAGGCCGCCGCAGCCGTCCAGGGCGGCGCGCGCGCCGGGATCGGTTAGGGTGGAGAAGACGAAAGGCCGGATGGTCTTCTCCTTCCAGGCCTCGCGCACTTGTTGCGCTGCAAGATTTGCTTTTTCCAGCGAGTCGACGAAGGGTAAACTCACCTGCGCGAACGCTTCGTCGGGAAATTGCGAGAGGAGACTCTTGCCAATGATCTCGGCGGTGATGCCTGTGTGGTCGGAAATGAAGAAGACCGGTCGCGCGGGTGTCATTGGGGGAAGGAAGCGGCGCTTCAGTCAACGTTTCGAGGAATGAAATGGACTATATCGCGCGCTTTGAAACACTGTCCATGCACGACGTGGACAAGGTCGGCGGGAAGAACGCTTCCCTGGGGGAGATGATCCACAACCTCACCGACAAGGGGGTCCGCGTCCCCGGCGGATTCGCCACCACCGCCGACGCCTTCCGGGAATTCCTGGCCACCAACGGCCTAGCCGATCGCATCGCCGCCAAACTCAAGGCCTTGAATGTGGACGATACCATCGCCCTGGCCGAGGCGGGCCGCGAGATCCGCGGCTGGATGATGGACAACCCGCTGCCTTCCGGACTGGAGGCGGGCATCCGCCACAACCACCGCCTGATGTGCGCCGAGGCCGAGGAAGACCTGGAATTCGCCGTGCGCTCCTCCGCCACCGCCGAGGACCTGCCCGATGCCTCCTTCGCCGGCCAGCAGGAAACCTTCCTCAACATCAAGGGCGCCGACAATCTCATCGACGCGGTCAAGCGCTGTTTCGCTTCCCTCTACAACGACCGCGCCATCGCCTACCGCGTGCACAGCGGCTTCGCCCACGAAGTGGTGGCGCTGTCCGCCGGCATCCAGCGCATGGTGCGTTCCGACCTGGGCGCCGCCGGCGTCATGTTCACCATCGACACCGAATCCGGCTTCCGCGATGTGGTCTTCATCAACGCCTCCTACGGCCTCGGCGAGACCGTCGTGCAGGGCTCGGTGAACCCGGACGAGTACTACGTGCACAAGCCCAAGCTGCGTGAGGGCAAGCGCGCCGTGGTGCGCAAGAAGCTGGGCGAAAAGGCGATCCGCATGGTGTTCGCCAGCGAATCCGTGGCCGAGCGCTCCACCCGCATCGAGGACGTGCCGCCGCCCATGCGCCACCAATTTGCCCTCAACGACGACGAACTCCTGGAACTGGCCCGCTACGCCATGACCATCGAGGATCACTACGGCCGCCCAATGGACATCGAATGGGGTCGCGACGGCCACGACGGCAGGCTCTACATCCTGCAGGCCCGTCCGGAGACCGTGAAGTCCCGCGCCGGCAACGTCCAGGTGCGCTTCAAGATGCTGGAGAAGGGCCCGGTGCTGGCGCACGGCCGCGCCATCGGCAGCAAGATCGGGCAGGGCCCGGCGCGGATCATCAAGTCCATCGACCAGATGCACCATGTCCAGCCCGGCGACGTGCTCATCGCCGACATGACCGACCCGGATTGGGAGCCGGTGATGAAGCGGGCTTCCGCCATCGTCACCAACCGCGGCGGCCGCACCTGCCACGCCGCCATCATCGCCCGCGAAATGGGCGTGCCGGCGGTGGTGGGCTCGGGCAACGCCACCCAGACCATCGCGGACGGCCAGCTGGTCACCGTTTCCTGCGCCGAGGGCGAGGACGGTTACGTCTACGAGGGTCTGCTGAAGTTCGAGAAGAGCGAGATGGTCATGCAGGCGATGCCGGAGATCCCCGTCAAGATCATGATGAACGTGGGCAACCCGGAACAGGCCTTCCACTTCGCCTCGCTGCCGCACGAGGGCGTCGGCCTCGCTCGCCTGGAGTTCATCATCAACAACGCCATCGGCATCCACCCCAACGCGGCGCTGGAATACCGCAAGATGCCCGAGGAGGTGAAGGCGGCGATCGACGCCAAGATCCACGGCTACGGCGACCCGGTGAACTTCTATGTCGAAAAGCTCACCGAGGGCATTGCCACCATCGCCTGCGCCTTCTGGCCCAAGCGGGTCATCGTGCGCTTGTCCGACTTCAAGTCGAACGAGTACGCCAACCTCATCGGCGGTCCGCAGTACGAACCGCACGAGGAGAACCCCATGCTCGGCTTCCGCGGCGCCGGCCGTTACGCCAGCCCGCAGTTCCTGCGCGCCTTCCAGTTGGAGTGCCGGGCGATCAAGCGGGTGCGCAACGACATGGGCCTGACCAACGTGGAGATCATGCTGCCCTTCGTGCGCACCCTGCACGATGCCGATGCCGCCCTGCGGGTGCTGGCGGAAAACGACCTGGAGCGTGGCAAGGACGGCCTCAAGATCGTCATGATGTGCGAGATCCCCGCCAACGTGCTGATCGCCGACGATTTCCTGCAGCGTTTCGACGGCTTCTCCATCGGCTCCAACGACCTCACCCAGCTCACCCTGGGTGTCGATCGGGATTCCAGCCTGGTAGCGGCCTCCTTCGACGAGCGCAACCCGGCGGTGAAGAAATTGCTGACCGAAGCCATCGCCGCCTGCAAGCGCAACGGCAAGTACGTCGGCATCTGCGGCCAGGGCCCCTCGGACCACCCGGACCTGGCCGACTGGTTGCTGGAACAGGGGATCGACTCCATGTCCCTCAACCCGGACACGGTGGTCAGCACCTGGATGCGACTGGCGAGCCGCAAGCCCGCCTGACGAGGGAACGCGTTACTGCGGCGCGGGGTGGATTTCCAGGCCCCGCGTCAGCAGCGATTCCAGGGCTTCGCGTTTGAGCGGCTTGCTGATCAGGTAGCCCTGGATTTCGTCGCAGCCCTGGTTCTCCAGGAATCTGAGCTGCTCGTCGGTCTCCACGCCCTCGGCGATGAGGTTGAGGCCAAGGCCGTGGGCGATCGAGATGATCGCCTTGATGATGGCGTGCTGGCGGTATTCCCGGTCGATCTCCCAGACGAAGGACTTGTCGATCTTCAGCGTGTGGATGGGAAACTTCTGCAGGTAGCTCAGCGATGAGTACTGCGTGCCGAAGTCGTCGATGGCGATCATCACGCCGTGCGCCGCCAGGCTGTGCAGTTTCTCGGCGACCACGTGGGGATCGCGGATGAACAGGTTCTCGGTGAGTTCCACCTCGATGCGCGCCGGCTCGATCTGATATTCCTCCAGCAGGCCGACGAAGCGTTCGACGAAATCCGCCTCGTCGAGATGCTGCGGGGAAATGTTGATGGCCACGCGCGGCGGCGCGATGCCCTGCGCAAACCAGTTGCGCAGGGTCTTGCAGGCGGAGCGGATGACCCATTCGCCCAGATCGCCGATGAGATCGGCTTCCTCCGCCAGCGGCAGGAATTCGCCCGGTGGCAGCAGGCCGAGTTCCGGATGATTCCAGCGCACCAGCGCCTCCACGCCCTTTACCCGGCCAGAACCGATGTCCACCTGCGGCTGGTAATAGAGCTCGAACTGGTCATGGCGGATGGCATAGCGCAATTCGCTTTGCAGTTTCAGGCGCTGATCCGCGCTTTCCCCCATTTCCCGCATGAAGAAGCTGTGCGTGTTGCTGCCGGCCAGGCGGCCGTGATACAGGGCGATGTTGGCGTGGCGGATGAGGGCGTCGGCCGATTCGCCATGCTCCGGATACATGGCGATGCCGGCGCTGATCGACAGATGAATGCTGCGGCCCGCATTTCTGAAAGGCTCGGTCAGTTCCTGGTTGATGCGCTCCACCAGATCCAGCACCTCCCCCTCGTGCTGGAAGCAGGGCGTGAGCAGCAGGAATTCGTCGCCAACGAAGCGGGCCAGGGTATCGCCGCCGCGCAGGCAGCGCTGGATGCGCTCGCCGACCTCGCGCAACAGTTCGTCGGCCTTGGCGTGGCCGATCAGATCGTTGACGTGCTTGAAGCGGTCCAGATTGAGGAACAGCACGGCGATTCGGCCCTGGTTGCGGCGCGCCTGGATCAGGGCGAGGCCCAGGTGGTCGCGGAACAGGTTGCGGTTGGGCAGGCCGGTGAGGGCGTCGTGGTTGGCCTGATACAGCGTCAGTGCCTCCGCCTCGCGATGCGCGGTGACATCCCGCGCGACGCCATAGTAGTGAGCCTGATCGTCCGACTCTCCGGCCTGTTCCTCGGGCATGCCGACGGCCGCCAGGCTGACCTCGAAATGGCGGAAGCCGGCATGGTCGAGGCCACTTTTCAGACGCAGTTCGATGCTGTGCCGGGCGGTCTCCGCCAGTTTGCGCGCGCTGAAGGCGTAACGCGCCCGCTTCTGGTCGTGGTCGTGCACCAGGCGCGAGAAATGCCGGCCGATGACCTGTTTCTCCTCGACCCCCAGCAGCTCGTGCAGGCGCTGGTTGACGTAGGAAATCTTGCCGGTCTCGTCGAGGATGAAGATCACGTCCGGCGCAGCATCCACCAGGAAGCGGTGCAGTTTTTCGGAGCGGTCGACGCGCTGTCGCGCCGTCTTGTGTTCGCGCTCCAGGCAGCGCTGGGCGAGGGCGCGTGCCACGGCATAGAGCAGGATTTCCGGTTCGATGGGCTTGCGCACGTAGTCCATGGCGCCGAGGCGCAGCGCCAGGATGGCGGCGTCGATCTCGCTTTCGCCGCTGACCACGATGACTGGCATGGTCAGCCCCTTGTCGCGGGCCGCGCGGATGACCTCGTGGCCGGTCATGTCGGGCAGGTTGATGTCGACCAGCAGCAGGTCCGGCCGCGTGGCGGCGAGTGTCTCCAGGCCATCGAGGCCGTTCTCGACCGCCTCCGTGCGGTAGCCCGCGTGCGTCAGCAGACGCTGCATGCTGGTCGCGAAGGTCCGGTCGTCCTCGATGATGAGCAGACGAGCGTTGATCTTGCCGGACTCGCTCGAAGCGGGGGGAGAGGCGGGGAGGTCTTCCTTCTGCCAGAAAGTCATCTAGATCCCGATGGGCAGGCTGATCTTGAAGTGGGTGCCGCTGGATCCGGTCGCGCATTGCAGGGATCCACCGAGTTCGCCGACCAGCGTGGTGACGATGGCCAGGCCCAGGCCGGCATGCTCCCCGCCCTTGCCGGTGGATTTGGGACGCTCCAGGTTTTCCAGCATTTCGGCGGACATTCCCGGCCCATGATCGCGCACGCTGATTTCCAGCGTATTACCGTCCCGCCCCGCGCGCCAGAGGGTGGCGCCCAGTTCGATGCGACCGCGGCCGCCCATGGCCTCCGCCGCGTTGAACACCAGATTGCTGAGGACCTGCTTGAGCTTGTCCGCGTCGGTGGCGATGGGCGGCAGGTCCGGTGTCGCCGCGTAGGCGATGTCGATGCCCCGCAGTTCCGGTTTGCCCATGCGCCAGAAGCGCACGGCATCGCGGATCAGGGTGTTCAAGTTCACCTTGGCCTGGGCGCTGGCGACGGCGGCGCTGGCGGGCTCGCGCATGCGTTGCAGGATACGGCCCACCCGGCGCAACTCCTCCTCGACCAGGTCGAGGTCCTTGCCCGCCTGTTCCGGATTCGCCAACTGCTGGCGCAGCACGGCGAGATAGTTGCGGATCACGCCCAGGGGATTGTTGGCCTCGTGCACCAGTTTTCGCGCGTGCAGTTGTTGCGCCTCGGCGGCGTCGCGCAGGACTCCGGCGGTTTGCTCGCGCATGCGGACGGCCAGACCCAGGCGGCGCCCGGCTTCGCGGGAGAAGGTGTGCAGCAGGACCTGCTTGCGGGCGAAGTGCTCGAGGCTGGCGACATCGATGCCGATGGCCAGGGCGCCCAGGGCGTCGCCCTCGAACGCCAGCGGCAGGCAGAGCAGGCGTTCCCCGCCGAGCAGTCGCAGCACCTGCATGTCGGCGAGATGCTCGCCTGCAACCTTGTGGCCGGCGAGGCCGATGCGTCCCTGGAAGGCCAGGGCGATGCGGGAACGCGGGTCGGCCGGATCGATGGCGATTTCCTCGCCGCGCGGGTCGTGGTCCTGCCCGCCCTGCCAGTGTAGGCCGGCGTTCTCGGGGGTGAATACGGCGCAGGCGCGGGCGCCGAAGAGCATCGACGCGCCGCGGCGGATATCGAGCAGGGCCGCGTCGATTTCGGGGGTCGTCGTCATCTCGGGTTGCCCCAGCATGCCCTCCATGCGCTGCGCCACCGCCTCCGCCAGGGTTGGCGTCGCGTCTTCGGTGGACGTGGCCGCCAGGGGGGCGGGCCGCAGCGGCAGCTCGATGCCCAGTTCGGCGGCGATGGCGCGCGCCTCGGTCTGGGCGGCCTCCAGCAACTCCAGCACCTGGGGGGTGTCGAGATTCCAGAAAGCCAGATCCGTCTCCTGCGCGGCGAGCCCGTTGTCGGCCTGAGCGTTGAACAGGTTGGCGAGCATGACGATCTGCACCAGGGGGTGGGCCTGCTTCACCCGCTCCACGGTCTCGTGGTGGTAGAGCAGGCTGTCCACGAAGATCGCGTGCAGGCTCCAGCGTTCCGCCAACCACGCTCCCACCTCGGCATGGGTCAGGCCAAAGGCCTCTTGTTCCCGGCGCATCAGTTCCTGCTCGCCGGTGAAGTTCCTGAACATGTCCAGGTAGCGGTCGCCCTCGGTGGTGAGCAGGGCCAGCTGGCCGACGTCGTGCAGCAAACCGGCCAGATAGGCTTCGTCGACATTGCCATAGCGCAGTCTTTCGGCGAGCTTGCGCGCGGTCACCGCCACGCTCAGGCCGTGGAACCAGAAATACCCGAGATCGCAAGCGCGGGATTTCTGGAAGCGACCGAACAGCTCCGCCACCGATTGGTTGAGGGCCAGCCGGCGTATGGTGGTGGTGCCGAGCACGGCCAGGCACTGGTCGATGGTCTCCAGCCCGCGGCCGGGCCGGTAATACGGCGAGTTGGCGATGCCCACCACGCGCGCGGCGATGCCGGCGTCCTTGCCCACCACCGCGCCGATTTCCGCCATGCCGACGTCGTCGCGGTCGCACAGCGCCATCAATTCCAGCAAAACCTGGGGCAGCGACGGGAGTCGCGCCGTGGTCAGCCGCTTGTGGATATCGAGAGCGTCAATTTGCATGGAGGACTGGCGATATTCCTTGGGGGGATCAGGCAGGCTCTGGAAATAAGGGTCGGCCTCGATCTATCGGCATCCCGGCAATAATCTTTAGGAAGCCCCGGTTGATCAGGGGGATATCGCGCAATGCAAAGGGGAGTGGCAGACGGGCTTGCAAGGCAGGAGCTTGCCCGGGGCGTCGCGCAAGTACTACTTACTCGCGTCTCGTTCAGTGATCGTGGCGGATCACGCCGGGGGTGGCGTGATCCTGCCTGAAGTTCGCGAAGTTACGACTTGGTTCGCGGGCCGAGAACTTATTTCTTCTTGGTTTCCGCCGCTGTCGGAGCGGTCACGGAGAGGGCAAACGCTTCGGTGTAGATCACCCGCACCAGATCCCCCGTCTTCAAGAGCTTGAGCCGGGCGGGATCCTTCACCGGGAACTCGAGTTCCTCACCTTCCGGACCCCGTACGGTCACTACCTGGCTGCTCTCCTCGATGGCCGAGACCTTGCCCACGAGCGTGATCTTGCTGCGCATCACGCCCGCCGGCTTGTCGCCCTTCTTGGCGCGAGACAGGTCCTCGGTCACAGTTTTGCTCGGCTTGGCGTCCGTTGCCTTTTCCAGATTCACGACCAGGCTCTCCATGAACCGCATGGTGAGGATATCTCCCACCTTCACCTGCTCCAGGTTCCTTGCGCCCTCGCTGATGGTCAGCTTGCGCGTGCTTCCATCCGGGAATTTCGCGGAAGCGATGCGTTTTTTCGGGTCGATGGCGGTAATCGTGGCCTTGACCTCCACCTCAGAAGCGACCGCACCGCCCGAGTCACCCTTCAGTTCCATGAGCTTTGCTTTGGTGGCGGGCAGGTTGGCGGATACCGTAGACGACACCACAGCCAAGGCAACGAGGGTGGAATACAACATTTTTTGCATGGTCACTCCTGGTCATGAAAACGATTGATAGTCATAGCTTGATTCTTGTTCAACCGGCCAGCGAATCGGCAGGGCACTCACTCGGGCCGTGGTTCACCACACTTTTCCAGGCGGCTTCACGTCTTTTCGAGTGGGTGAGCCACGGCGTGGACATTTGCTGGGTCTGGCCGGATTCTACTCGGGCAGCAGGCGGGCAAGACCCGACGATCACCTCCCCAGGCTTGGCGATTTACCGTGAGTGCCGCGCAGCTTCTCCATGTACAGGTAAATCACCGGCGTGAGGTAGAGGGTCAGGAACTGCGACAGCACCAGGCCGCCCACCACCGCCAGGCCCAGCGGCTGGCGGATCTCGGCGCCGGCGCCCCAGCCGATGGCGATGGGCAGGGTACCGGCGAGGGCGGCGAAGGTGGTCATCATGATCGGCCGGAAGCGCACCAGGCAGGCCTGGAAGATGGCCTCGGCGGCGTCCATGCCCTGATGGCGCTGATGCTCCAGGGCGAAGTCGATCATCATGATGGCGTTCTTCTTGACGATGCCCACCAGCATGATGATGCCGACGAAGGCGTACAGCGAGAGGACCACCCCGAACAGGTAGAGGGTGAGCAGCGCGCCGAGGCCGGCCGAGGGCAGGCCGGAGAGGATGGTGAGGGGATGGACGAAACTCTCGTAGAGGATGCCCAGCACCAGGTACACCACCAGCACCGCGAGCAGCAGCAGGATGCCCAGCCCCGCGCGGGAATCCTCGAAAGCCTGGGCGGCGCCCTGCAGGCTGGTGTTGAGCGAGGCCGGCAGGCGCAATTCCTCTTCCAGTGCCTTCAGGCGGTCAACCGCCTCGCCCAGGGAGTGGCCCGGCAACAGATTGAAGCTGATGGTCACCGAGGGTAGTTGGCCCAGGTGGTTGACCGTCAGGGCCTGGTTGTCGCGGCGGATGTGGGCGACGCTGTCCAGGGGCACCAGGCCGCCGTGGTTCGCGCGCACGTGCAGCCGGCCGAGGATGGCGGCATCACCCTGGAATTCCGGCGCCAGCTCCAGGATCACCTGGTACTGGTTGGCCGAGCCGTAGATGGTGGAAATCTGGCGCGCGCCGAAGGCGCTTTGCAGGGCGTCCTCCACCTGGCCGAAATCCAGGCCCAGGGCGGCGAGCTTGTCGCGGTCCACGTCCAGGGCCATGACCGGGCTCTTGTTGTTGAGGTTGCTGTTGACGTCGACGAAGCCGGGCAGCTTGCGGATGTGCGTGAGCAGCTTGTCGGTCCATGCGTACAGTTCCTCCAGGTCGGTGTCCTGCAGGGTGTACTGGTAGGCGCCGGAGGAGATCTGGCCGCCCAGGCGGATGGGCGGCGGGTTTTGCAGCGAGACCTTGATGCCGGGCACCGAGGACAGTTTCGGCCGCAATTCCTGGATGAGTTCGTCGGGCGTCAGCGCGCGGGGATTGTCCACGCCGTACTTCGGTTTCAGCTTGAACAGCATGATGCCGGTGTTGGGGGTGATGCGGGAGCCGCCGGAGCCGACCACCGACATGAAGGTTTCGATGTTGGGGTTCTGCGCGGCGATGGCGGCAACCTGCCGCTGCCGCTGCACCATGCTGTCGAAGGAGGCGTCCGGGGCGCCCTCGGTGTAGGCGATGATCTGCCCGGAATCCCCGCTCGGCAGGAAGTCCTTGGGAATCTCCCGATACAGCCAGACGCTGGCCAGCACGGTGGCGAAGAACACCGCCAGCACCAGCGGCGCCCGCGCCAGAGACCAGCTCAGGCTGACGCGGTAGGCGGCGAGCATGGCGGCGAAGCCCCGCTCGAACAGGCGGTACAAGGCACCGTGCCCGGCCTCGCGCTGCGGCCGCAGATAACGGCTGGCCAGCATCGGGGTGAGGGTCAGGGAGACGAAGCCGGAGACCAGGATGGCGGCGCTGATGGTCACCGCCAGCTCATGCAGCAGCCGGCCGATGATGCCGCCCATGAACAACACCGGTATGAACACCGCCACCAGGGAAAGCGTGATGGAAACGATGGTGAAGCCGATCTCGCGCGCGCCGCGGATGGCGGCCTGCATGGGCGGCTCGCCCTTTTCCACGTGGCGCATGATGTTTTCCAGCATGACGATGGCGTCGTCGACGACGAAGCCGACGGAAAGGGTCAGCGCCAGCAGGGAAAGATTGTTCAGGCTGAAGCCGAACAGGTGCATGACGGCGAAGGTGCCGATCACCGAGATGGGCAGGGCCAGCGCGGGAATCAGCGTCGCCGACAGGTTGCGCAGGAACAGCAGGATCACCAGGATCACCAGGAAGCCCGCCAGCACCAGGGTGAACTCCACGTCGTCGACCGACTCGCGGATGCTCACGCTGCGGTCGTAGAACACCTCCAGGCGCAGGCTCGCCGGCAGCTTCTCCTGGAAGGCCGGCAGGATGGCTCGGATGGCTTCCACCGTGGCGATGGTGTTGGCGCCGGGCTGACGCTGGATGGCGAGGATGATGGAACGCTCCTGCCGCTCGCCGCGCACCAGCCAGTTGGCGCGCTTGTTGTCCTCGACGCTGTCGATGACCGTCGCCACCTCCTCCAGGCGCACCGGCGCGCCGTTGCGCCAGGCCACGATCTGCGGCCGATAGGCGGCGGCGTCGCCGAGCTGGCCGTTGTCGCGCAGGGCGAAGCTCTGGCGGGGTCCGTCCAGACTGCCGATGGGCTGGTTGACGTTGGCCGCGCTGACCGCCTTCAGCAATTCGTCGAGACCGATGCCGCGCGCCGCCAGGCGATGCGGATCGGCATGGATGCGCACCGCGTACTTCTGCGCGCCATAGATCAGCACCTGGGCCACGCCGGGAATGGTGGAGATGCGCTGGGCGAGCTGGGTTTCCGCGTACTCGTTGACCTCGTGCAGGGGCAGGGTGGGGGAGTGCATGGCCACGTAGAAGATGGGCATGTCGGCCGGATTCACCTTGCGGTAGGAGGGCGGCGTCGGCATGTCCGGCGGCAGCCGGCGCTGCGCCGCGGCGATGGCCGCCTGCACGTCCTGGGCGGCGGCATCGATGTCGCGCTCCAGGCTGAACTGCAGGGTGATGGCGGTGGCGCCGCGGGCACTGGTGGAACTCATGTTGTCCAGGCCGGCGATGGTGGAGAACTGCGCCTCGAGCGGCGTGGCGACGGTGGCCGCCATGGTTTCCGGCGAGGCGCCGGGCAGGCTGGCGGTCACCAGGATGGTGGGAAAGTCGACGCTGGGCAGTTCGGACACCGGCAGCGCGCGATAGGCGATGACCCCGAAGATGACGAAGGCCGCCATCAGCAGGGTGGTCATCACCGGCCGGCGGATGCAGAGTTCGGGGAGCTGCATGGCGGGCGGGTCAGCCCTGTTTGGCGGACTTGCCGGAGGGCACGCTGTTCGGCTTCTCGCCCGGCGCCTTGATCTTCACCTTGCCTCCCGGAACCAGGCGGGAATGGCCGTCGGTCACCACCGTCTCGCCGATCTCCAGGCCCCGCGCGATGACGGCGAAACCTTCACGCACGGGGCCGACTTCCACCCGGCGCATGGCGGTTTCCTCACCCGTCACCACGAACACGAAGGGCCCTTCCGGACCCTGCTGCACGGCTTCCGCGGGCACGCTGACAGCGGCGCGCAGGGTGTCCAGCAGCAGGCTGACCTGGAGATACTGGCCCGGCGCCAGAGCCGCGTCGGCATTCGCCAGTTCGGCCTTCATGCGCAGGGTGCCGCTGGTGGTGTCGACCGCCGGGTCGACGAAACGCAGTTCTGCCGCGTAGTCCGCTCCGGTTTCACCCGGTGCGCTTATGCGCACGCGCAGTCGCCCCGCATCCCAGGCGGCGCGCACGGCGGCGATGTGCCTCTCCGCCACGGCGAAGCTCACGTACAAGGGCTGGATGCGGTTGAGCGTGACCAGCTCGGTATCGTTCAGCTTCACCGCCGCGCCCGGATGCGCGCGCTTGTCCCCGGTCACGCCGGCGAAGGGCGCGCGCAGGGTGGCATAGCTCAGCTGCAGGCGGGCCAGTTCGAGCACGGCCTGGTCCGCGCGCACGGTCGCGTCGGCGGCCTCGGCGGCGGCGCGTAGATCTGTCACCCTTTCCTCGGAGACGAAGCCCTGGGCCTTCAGGGCCTGGGCGCGCTCGACGTCGGCGCGGGCTTTCCTGAGCAAAGCCTGGTCCCGCGCCAGGTTGGCCTCGGCCTGGGCGACGCGGGCCTGGAAGTCGGCCGGGTCGAGGAGCACCAGCACGTCGCCGCGTGCCACGCGCTGGCCCTCGCGGAACGGCATCTCGATGACCTGGCCGTCGACGCGCGCCTTCAGCGTCACGCTTTCGTAGGCTTCACCGCGCCCCACCACTTCCAGCAGGACCGGGGCATCGCGGGCGACGGCGCGGGCGACGGTGACCGGCACGGCTGGCCCGGGCTTCTTCGCGGCCGGGTCCTCGCCGGGCCCGCCGGCGAACTTGTAGGCGGCGCCGGCGGCCAGCACGAGAACGAGGGTCAGCAGAAGGATGGATCGGGTATTCATGCTCCAGTCCGGTTGAATGATGCCTGTTACGCAAGGTACCCGATTTTGTGAAAAGCGGAAGCCTGATGGCTGCGGAAGTCTCCTCGTGGGGTACTTCCCTCACGCGCCGCTCAGGCGATCTCCCGCAGGAAGCCCCGCACCAGCTCCACGCGCTTCTCCAGGGTGGGCGATGCCTTCTCGATCTTCAGCCGGTCCTGGCCGGCGAGCTTGTATTCACGCTTGGTCTGGATGAGCTGGATGAGCTTCATGGGGTCCACCGGCGGGTTGGGCACGAACTGGATGCTGGCGGACTCCGGCCCCACGTCCAGGCGGGCGATGCCGTAGCGCTTGGTATCCAGGCGCAGGCGATGCACCGCCAGCAGGGTTTCGCCGGCTTCCGGCAGCAGGCCGAAGCGGTCGATGAGTTCCTCCTTCAGATCGTCCAGTTCTTCGCTGGAATCGCAGTTGGCCAGGCGCTTGTAGAGCACCAGGCGTTCGTGGATGTCGCCGCAGTAGCTGTCCGGCAGCAGGGCGGGCAGGTTGAGGTTGATCTCGGCGGTGACGGCCAGCGGCGCGTTCATGTCCGGCTCGCGTCCTGCTTGAAGTGATTTCACCGCACTGTTCAGCATGTCATTGAATAGATTGAAACCAACCTCCTGCATTTCGCCGCTCTGGTTCTCCCCCAGCACCTCGCCGGCGCCGCGGATTTCCAGGTCGTGCATGGACAGGTAGAAGCCGGAACCCAGGTCTTCCATGCTCTGGATGGCTTCCAGCCGCTTGCTGGCGGCGGGCGTCACGCCGGCGCCGTTGGGTGGGGTGAGCAGGTAGGCATAGGCCTGGTGATGCGACCGGCCGACGCGGCCGCGCAACTGGTGCAACTGGGCCAGGCCGAACTTGTCGGCCCGGTTCATGAGGATGGTGTTGGCGCTGGGCACGTCGATGCCCGTCTCGATGATGGTGGTGCACAACAGCACGTTGAAGCGCTGGTGGGTGAAGTCGCGCATGACGTGTTCCAGCTCCCGCTCCGGCATCTGGCCGTGGGCGATCTCGATGCGGCCTTCCGGAATCAGCTTCACCAGCTTTTCGTGCATGGTGCGGATGGTTTCCACCTCGTTGTGCAGGAAATAGATCTGGCCGCCGCGCTTCAGCTCGCGCAGGCAGGCCTCGCGGATGAGGCCGTCGGATATGGGCTGCACGAAGGTCTTGATGGCCAGGCGCTTCTGCGGCGCGGTGGCGATCACCGAAAAGTCGCGGATGCCTTCCAGGGACATGGCCAGGGTGCGGGGGATGGGTGTCGCTGTCAGGGTCAGCACGTCCACCTCGGCGCGCAGTTCCTTCATGCGCTCCTTCTGGCGCACGCCGAAGCGGTGTTCCTCGTCGATGATGACCAACCCCAGGTGCTTGAAGGACACGTCCTTCGACAGCAGCTTGTGGGTGCCGATGACGACGTCGATGCGGCCGGCCTGCAAACCCTCCAGGGCGGCGGCGACCTCCTTGGGGGAACGGAAGCGGGACAGCTCGGCCAGCTTCACCGGGAAGTCGGCAAAGCGGTCGGAGAAAGTCTGGAAGTGCTGCTCGGCCAGCAGGGTGGTGGGGCACAGCACCGCCACCTGCTTGCCGCCCGAGACCGCGACGAAGGCGGCGCGCAGGGCCACCTCGGTCTTGCCGAAGCCGACGTCGCCGCACACCAGCCGGTCCATCGGCTTGCCCGAGGTCATGTCCCGCACCACCGCCTCGATGGCGGCGAGCTGGTCCGGCGTCTCCTCGAAGCCGAAGCCCTCGGCGAAGGCGTCCAGGTCATGTTCGCTCAACGGGAAGGCGTGGCCCTGGCGCGCGGCGCGCATCGCATACAGGTTGAGCAGTTCGGCGGCGGTGTCGCGGGCCTTCTGCATGGCCTTGCGCTTCGCCTTCTCCCACTGGCCGCTGCCCAGCCTGTGCAGGGGGGCGGCATCCGGGTCGCCGCCCAGGTAGCGGGAGATGACGTGCAGATGGGCCACCGGCACGTAGAGCTTGTCGCCGCCGGCGAATTCCAGGGTGAGGAATTCCTCCTCGCCGTTGCCCATGTCCATGCCGGTGAGGCCGAGGTAGCGGCCGATGCCGTGCTGGGCATGGACCACCGGGTCGCCCACCTTGAGTTCGGACAGATCCTTGAGCAGGCCCTCGGCGGTGGTGGCCCGCCTGGCCTCCCGCGCCCGGCGGGTGACGGGACTGCGGGCGTAGAGCTCGGTTTCGGTGATGACCGCGAGGTGCGCGTCGAGGTCGATGAAACCCGCGGCGAGAGGGCCGGTGGTGAGGGTGAACTTCCCCTCCCCCGCAAGCGGGGGAGGGGTTAGGGGAGAGGGGACTTTGATCTTGTCGTGTGGGGTTTGCGCGGAAAGGCTTCCCTCTCCCCCGGCCCCTTTTATGCCCTTCAGGGTGCCCCCGCTTGCGGGGGAGGGGAGGGCTATCCATCCTTCGGCCAGTCGTGGCTTCAGCCCATATTCCGCCAGGGCATTCACCAGGGTCTCCCGCCGGCCCAGGCTTTCCGCCACCACCAGGGTGGCGCCGGGGAAGGCGTTCAGGTGGGTTTGCAGGCGGTGGTAGGGGTTGTCGGCCTTGCGTTCCACTTCCACGGCGGGGGCGGGGTGGTACGAAAGCCCCTCCCCCGCAGGCGGGGGAGGGGTTTGGGGAGAGGGAGCCTGGGCTGTGTACTGGAGGGCAAGCGCGGGAAAGCTTCCCTCTCCCCCGGCCCCTTTTATGCCCTTCAGGGTGCCCCCGCCTGCGGGGGAGGGGAGCCACATTTCCAGCCGCGCGTAGGGGCGGAGCGCTCCGAAGAACCCGTCCGGCATGAGGAACAGATCCTCCGGCTTGAGCAGTGGCCGGTTCCTGTCGCCCTGCATCAACCGGTGCCGGCTCTGGGTGTCGCGCCAGAAATTCTCCACCGCCGCCTGGATATCGCCGTGCAGCACCAGGGCGGTGTCCTCGGCCAGGTAGTCGAACAGGGTGGCGGTGGCCTCGAAGAACAGCGGCAGGTAGTACTCCACGCCGCCGGGGGCGAGTTTGTTGGAAACGTCCTTGTAGACCTGGCTCTTCGACGGGTCACCCTCGAAGCGTTCGCGGAAGCTCTGCCGGAAATGGCTGACGCCGGCCTCGTCCAGCGGCACCTCGCGCGCCGGCAGCAGGCGGATTTCCGCCACCTTGTAGAGGGTGCGCTGGGTATCCGCATCGAAGGTGCGGATGGATTCGATCTCGTCGTCGAACAGGTCGAGGCGGTAGGGCAGGGCGGTACCCATGGGGAACAGGTCGATGATGCCGCCGCGCACGGCGAACTCGCCCGGGCTCAGCACCTGGTTCACCGCGTGATAGCCGGCCTGGGCCAGGCGGTTACGCAGCTTCTCGCCGTCGAGCTTGTCCTTCTCCTTGAGCAGGAAGGCGTGCGCGTTCAGGTAGGCCGGTGGGCACAACCGCTGGGCCGCCGTCGCGGCGGGCGCCACCAGCACGTCCAGCCTGCCCTGGGAAGCCAGCCAGAGGGCGGACAGCCGCTCGGACACCAGGTCCGGATGGGGCGAGATGGGGTCGTAGGGCAGGGTCTCCCAGTCCGGCAACAGGCGCACGGACAGGGCGGGGTCGAACCAGGCGATCTCCTCGACCAGCCGCGCCGCATCCTGGGCGGTCTGGGTGAGCACCAGCAGGCGGCCGGCCTTGCCATACTTCGAGAGAACCAGACTGTCCGCCGAGCCGGACGGAAGCGACAAACGCCGGCGTTGGCCGGGCGGTGGAAAAGCGGGCAGGGCGGTCATGACGGGGCGATTTGGAGAAGGCCGGCATTATCCCAAATCGCGGGGCGCGAAGTTGTTACCCCCCTTTGATCAAGGGGGCATGAGGCCAACCCACAGGTCAACCCACCCGCGCCCGGATGGCCTGACGATGGCGCCGGAAGACGAACTGGACGAGGGCGTCGTTGAGTGCCTCCGACACGCCGGCCAGCCCTGCCCGAGCCAGGCCCGCCATGGGCGCCAGGGCCACGGCGGGCAGTTTCAGGGTCAGGGGCAATGCTTCCGAGGGGCGCAATTCCAGGACCAATGCCGCGCCTGCAGCGGGCGCATCGGTCTCTTCCCACTCCACCACCTCGGCCCCCAGCCTCACCCTCCGCGCCTCGCCCGGTGCGGTCGCCTCCAGGGCACGGGCGAGCAGATGCAGGGCCAGGTCCAGCTTGGCTTCCAGCCGGTCGAGGCGGCGGTTGTCGGCGCCGGGCTCGGTTTCATGGCCGCCTTCCATCTGGTTGATGGCCGTCAGCAGCAGGGCCGCCTCGCGCATCATGGCCTGGCGCGTATCCTCGTCCGGCGCGGCCGCGCGCCAGACCAGGGGCATGCGGCATTCGCACAACAGACCTTCATTCATCCTGCTCTCCCGGAAAAAGGGCCGTACCGAACCGGGCCAGCCGCGCCGCTCCGAAGCAGGCTTCGTGCTCCGCCGCGCGGCTGATCGGCACGCCCAGCAGGCGGGCGCGGATGCGCTCGTAAGTCGGATTGCCGGCGCCGCCGCCGCTGCTTACCACGCGGCTCAAGGGCGTGGCGCCCAGCTCGGCCAGGCGACGGTAGCCCAGCGCCTCGATGCGCGCCAGCCCTTCCAGCAGGCCGTGCAGGAATTCCGCCCGTTCCACCGGCCGGGGTTCCAGGCGCGGTGGCAGGGCCGGATCGTGGATGGGGAAGCGTTCGCCGGGGCGGGGCAGGGGGTAATAGTCCAGGCCAGTGGAATGTTCCGGATCGATGCGCGCGGACAGCGCCGGCAACTCGTCGTCGGAAAAATGCTGGCGCAGCACGCCGCCGCCGGCGTTGGAGGCCCCGCCCGCCAGCCACAGATTGCCGAACCAGTGCGAATAGATGCCATAGCGCCCGTCATCCACGCGGGTTTCCGACAGCAGCTTCAGCACCAGCGTGGTGCCCAGGGAGGTCACCGCCTCGCCCGGACGGTCGACGCCGGCGGCCAGGAAGGCGGCGATGCTATCGGTGGTGCCGGCGCGCACCAGGCAATCCGGGTTGAGGCCGAGTTCCCGCGCCCGCGGACGTTCCACCACACCCAGGGTGGCGCCGGGCTTCACCAGCACCGGCAGGTAGTCCACGTCGGCCAGGTATTCCACCCAGGCCGGCCACTGGCCGGTTTCCAGGTCCGCGCCCATCTTCAGGGCGTTGTGGTAGTCGCTCATTGGCCGGCCCGAGAGCAGGGCGGACAGCCAGTCCGCCTGGTTCAGGTAGAGCCGCGCCCGCTCCAGGCCCAGGCGCTTCTTCAGCCACAGCATCTTGGCCAGGCCGGAGGTGGCGGCGGCGGCCGGATGTTCCGCGCCCGCCGCGCGGCGGATGGCGGCGGCTTCCTCCACCGCCCGGGCGTCGTTGTACAGCAGCGGCGGATAGGTGGGGTTCAGCGCCTCGTCGCAGGCCAGCACGCTGGCCGAGGTGCCGTCCACCGCCAGGGCCGCCATCCGCTTGCGCATGCCAGCGGGCACCTGGGCGACCAGGTCGAGCAGGGCCTCGCGCCAGGTGGCCGCCGCCTCGTGTTCCGGCAGCGCGCCGAACTCCACCCGCGCCATGTCCTCGATCTGTCCGGTGGGCGCGATGACGCAGGCGCGGGCGCCGGAGGTACCGAAGTCGATGCCTAGGAACATGGAAAACCGGGGTCGGTCAGGCTGTCCACGCTTCAAAGCCCCCCGTGAGCGGACCAGAAATCCGCCGGAGCCATGACGGGATAGCGCCCGGAGAAGGCCAGCAGATCCTTGTCGCCTGTGATGAGGTAATCCGCCTTGGCGGTTTCCATCGCCGCGACCAGGGTGCCGAGCACGGGGTGATCCGCCGGATCGCGGAGTTCGGGTGCCGGGTGGGCGACTGGCTCGATGATTTCCGCCTGGATGGACAGGATATCCACCACATCCTCCATTTCCGCCGGCGACAGGCCATGCCGATGAACAAGGCGCGGCAACACCCGGCGCAGTTCATCCAGGATGTATTCGGAAAGCAGGACTTCCACCGAGCCGTGCCGCCAGGCCGCCATGATCTTTCCGGGAATGCTGGCCGGAAAGGCGATGCCGGATAGCAGCACGTTGGTATCGAGCACGACGCGGAGGGTGGCCACCGGCGTGCTCAGGCGGTATTGGAGGATTTCCGTTCCGCGGCCACCGCCGCGTCGATCTCCGCCATGCCTTCCGTCTCGGGGACGCCGGCGAAGCCCGCCTCGATGCGCGCAGAAAGCATGTCGAAACGCGCCTGCATGCGGCGAATGCGCCCGAACAGCCGGGCATCCACCAAGGCCGCGACGGGCTTGCCGTCCTTGTTGATGACGATGCTGTCGTGCCTGAACTGCACCTGGTTCAGCATCTCGCCCAGGTTCTGGCGGAAGGTGACCGCGCTGGTTTCAGTAATCATGGCAGGTATTCCATAATGATCATGGCGGTCATTATGGTTACGGTACTACAAGGGGTCAATCAGGCAAGTCCCAGGAATAGAGGAACAAGATGGCGGCCAAAGCCTGCTTCTGGGTGGATGCGGCAACGTTTCGCTCCACTGCGAGGGAGGAAAGAAAGGCCTCGACCTCCGGGCCTCCCATTTCAGACGGGTGCCGCTTCTGATTGAAGAAGATGAAACGCCTGATCCAATGGGTGTAGGATTCCTCCGTCCTGCGGCTGTAGTGCTTGGTCCGGATTCGATTCCGGACCGCATCCATCAACCGGGGTTTGGGAGGATTGCCTTGTTGATCGTCGCCTTGTGCCGTCATAACGCTCCCCGAATTATAAAAATCAATGGGTTACACTGCCATCGAACAAGATGCACTATGCACGGCAGTTCCGCATGAGATACATGGCGTTTGAGCCATTCAATCCACGTTAGCCAGAAAGAGGCAACATGGCCCCTACGATTGTCCGCGACGGTGCGTTTCGGCTGTTCTTCTTCTCGCGGGAAGAGCCGAGAATGCACATCCATGTGGCCCATCCGCATGGTGAGGCCAAATTCTGGCTGCAACCGAGTCTGACCCTTGCCAACCACATCGGCTTGTCCAAACAGGAATTGGCCGATGCCGAGCGCGTCGTCACTCGCCACCTTGAGGAGATCATCAATGCTTGGCACAGACACTTTGGCGGCTGAAGTCACTCATGTTTCAACACATGGCTTCTGGGTGCTTCTCGGCGAGGAGGAACTGCTGTTGCCGTTTTCCAAGTTCCCATGGTTTCGGCAAGCGACCATAGAGCAGCTGACCACCATCGAGTGGCCAACCACTGATCATCTTTACTGGCCGCTGCTAGATATCGATTTATCCGTAGCATCCATCCGGAATCCTGAAAAATTCCCCCTCATGTCGGCTGCCTCGGCTAACCCTGCGCTCCAGGGGAACGCGCCGCAAGCAGCGCGACCCTGAGCCAGGACGTTGGGCCGCACAATGAATTGTGCCTGCAAGAATACAAACGTAATGCGATTCAAGAGAAGGGGGTGATCGTGACAACGAAAAAAACGTGGTCTGTCCCTTGTTGTCCCTACAGCGCCGGTTAGTTCTACGTTGGGCGACAGGCAGCTCGCCACTATTACTTAATAGGTTGCAAGGGGACTCTGATGACCGTTACGAATAGCCAGTCCGGGACGAATGTGCATGAAGTGGCTGACGGGATATATCGCATTAACACGCCCGTCGTGATCGAGGGTGCAGGCGGGTTTTCGTTCAACCAATATCTCATCATGGATGATGAGCCATTGCTCTTCCACACCGGCCCGCGAAAGATGTTTCCGCTAGTGCGTGAAGCGGTGGGAAGCGTTTTACCAATCGAGAGCCTTCGTTACATTGGGTTCTCCCATGTTGAAGCCGACGAGTGTGGTTCGCTCAACGAATGGCTTGCCGTTGCTCCACAGTCGGTACCACTGTGCGGCACGGTTGCTGCCATGGTATCCATTAGTGACCTCGCTGATCGAGCGCCCCGCGCGCTTGCCGACGGAGAGCGGCTGCTTCTGGGAATGCACTCCGTGCGTTGGCTCGACACGCCACATTTGCCGCACGCGTGGGAATGCGGCTTTCTGACGGAGGAACAAACATCTACGTTGCTATGTGGCGACCTGTTCACTCAGGGAGGCGCCAATCTCCCGCACCTCACGGAGTTGGATATTCTTGGGCCGAGCGAGGCTTTCCGTCACGCGATGGATTACTTCTCACACACGAAGAACGCTCGTGTGATGCTTGAGAGGCTAGCCGAGACGAATCCAACAACTCTCGCGTGCATGCACGGCAGTGCATGGCGTGGCGATGGAGCAAAACTACTTCGCGCTCTTGCTGATGCACTAACTGCATAATCCTCCCTAATCGCCACAGACATGTCGCCCAACCAAGCGCTCCAGCGGACGCGGATATGCCGCGCCGCTGAGCTGGCACGTTAAATCCGTGCAAGGCTGGCTACCTGTAGCGTGTTGGACGATTCAACTCACAGGTTGACTGTACGTACGCAAAAACGTACCATTCTGCCTTCCTCATCAGGAGAACGAGCATGGCCACCCTGACCGTGAGCGAAGCGCGCGCCAACCTGTATCGGCTTATTGACCAAGCCGCCGAGTCACATCAGCCCATCCACATTGCCGGAAAGCGTACCAGCGCGGTGCTCCTCTCGTCCGAAGACTGGGACGCGATCCAGGAAACGCTCTACCTGCTCTCGATTCCGGGTATGCGCGAGTCCATCAAGGAGGGCATGGCCGAGCCTCTTGGCGAGAGTGCCAAGGAACTTGAATGGTGAGTTGGCAAGTCGTCTATTCGAAGCATGCGCAGAAGGACGCAAAGAAACTGGCGGCCGCAGGGCTGAAGATCAAGGCACAAGAACTTCTGGCTATTCTCGTCGCCGATCCGTTTCAGAACCCGCCTCCATACGAGAAACTCGTGGGCGACTTGGCCGGCGCATATTCACGACGTATCAATATTCAGCACCGCCTTGTCTATGAAGTCTTCCCCAAGGAACGAGCGGTTCGTGTGCTGCGGATGTGGTCTCACTACGAGTAAGGGTGGCCCAACCCATCCTTGCAGGTGCCGGGAGTGCTTTCAAACCGATGAGGTCTGACATTTCGTTCCAGAGGGATGCTTCGCCGGCAAGCTTCGCTTGTCGTCCATTGGCCCCTGCAATCACTTGGATGATCCTGATGATGATCGCTGGCTGCGGCAGCATGGCGCCACCCGGGTGGCAAACCCTCGATGGCCAAAAACCCCTGGTGATCGCCCATCGGGGCGCTTCGGGCTACTTGCCGGAACATACCCTCGAGGCCTATCGAAAGGCGATCGAACTTGGCGCCGACGTGATCGAACCCGACCTGATCTCGACCCAGGACGGTGTGCTGATCGCCAGCCATTACCCCAATCTGGCCAGGAACACCGATGTGGCGAGCCATCCCGAATTCGCCAGCCGCAAGCGCGAGAACTGGCCGATTGACGGTGAGATACAGAGCGGCTGGTTCGCGCACGACTTCACGCTGGCTGAAATAAAAACCCTCGGCGTCGTCGCGACAGACCCGGAGCGGCCACAGCAGTACAACGGAAAATTCAGGATTCCGACCCTGCGGGAGATCATCGACCTGGTCAAAGCCGAAAGCGGGCGGCTTGGGCGTTCAATTGCCATTTACCCGGAGACGAAGAACCCCACCTATCATCGCGACTTGGCCCTGCCGCTGGAGGACAAGCTCATCAGCGCCATTGATTCAGTGGGTTGGAACAGCGAGGCCGCTCCCGTCTTCGTGCAAAGCTTTGAGCCTGGCAGCCTGAGAGAGATGCGCGCCAAGGGCCTGAAGGTGCGCATGGTGCAACTCATCGACGGCGACGATTACGACCTCAGGACAGGCGGCATCACCTACGCCCCCCCGTTTCACCGTCCCTACGACTGGGAAAGATCCGGCGACCCGCGCCTCTTCAGAGACATGGTGACGCCAGCCGGCCTTGCCGAAATCAAGATCTATGCCGATGGAATCGGTCCATGGAAGCCCTATATCGTTCCGGTGAAGGGCCAGCTGGATGACGCGGGCAACCTGAAAGACCTCAACGGAGACGGGAAAATCGATGTGAGAGACGCCAGCACCCAGCAGCCCACCACGCTGATCCACGACGCGCACAAGATGGGGCTGTTCGTGCATGCATTCACGTTCCGGAACGAGGGCCGATACCTTGCCCACAGCTACCTGGGAGATCCCCGCGCCGAATATCGGCAGTTCTTCCGGCTTGGGGTGGATGGCGTATTCAGCGAATTCCCCGACACCGCGGTCGCTGCCCGCTGATCACGGCGCACCGCTTCGCCAACGGGGGCTCGCTGGGCATGCTGCCGCAAGGCCAGCACATCGGCGTTTTCGGGGGCGGAAAGGCGACCGGGGCGCCACGAACCGCGTGCCGATGGATGGAAGCGCCCAACGAAAAAGGGGCTGAGATCGCTCTCAACCCCTTTGCGCCCTGCAGGCTGGGTCGCGGCCCGTAGCTTACTTGCTGACCAGGATTTCCCGCATGCGGGTGTTGGCGTAGCGCACCAGTTCGTATTCGAACGGGGTGCCGGTTTCGTAGTAGCGGAAGCCGACGCCGCGGCGCTCATCCACTGCCTCCAGGGCGGTGTAGGCGGTGCAACCGGTATCCCAGCAGTTGTCGTAGATGCCCAGCATGTCCACTTCCTGCTTGATCACATTGTCGGTGGCCAGACCGGCGGTATCGCGCACCGAGGAAGGTCCGAAGATGGGCAGTACGAGGTAGGCGCCGCGGCCGACACCCCATTTGCCCAGGGTCTGGCCGAAGTCCTCGCGGCGCTCGTTCATGCCGATGTGGCTGGCGGGATCCCACAGGCCCAGGATGCCGACGGTGGTGTTGACGGCGAAGCGCCCGACGGTGACCGCGGTATCGGTGAGTTCACCCTGCAGCAGGTTGTTGTAGAAGTTGCGCAACTCGCCCAGGTTGTCGAAGAAGTTGCTTACGCCTTCCTCGGCGATGTCCGGCATGACCAACTGATAGCCACTCAACACCGGCAGAAAGACATAGCGGTCGAAGTTGGTATTGAAGTTGTACATGGTGCGGTTGAACGACTCCAGGGGATCGTTCACCGCGAGGATGGCTTTCTTGTTCGTGATGGGACCCTGCAGTTCCGGGAAAACCCGTTTCGGCGTGCTGAGCTTGACTTCCGGGGTGGCGGAGGTGCCGCTGGTGCTGGCGCAGCCGCTGGCGAGGCCGGCCATGAGCACCACGAGCAGGGCGGAGTTAAGAGGGGACAGGGAGGAAGTCTTCATTACTGTTGCCCACCTTTCAGGAACGCCACCATGTCGGCCACGTTCGTCTTGTGGAGGATGTTGCCCATGTGGCCGCCGGCCGGGTAGACCTTGACGCGGTTGCCCAGGGTGCTTTTCAGGTAGTCCAGTTCACCCGGCGCCAGGATCAGGTCATCGCTGTTGGTGGCCACGCGCACGTTTGTGTCGGAAGAGAGGAAGCCCTCGATTTGCCGCAGACTGGATTCCTGGATGATCTGCTCCGCGCTCTTGCCCGGATGACGGGTTTGCAGCGTGGGAATCAGCAGTTCGTCCACATACTCCTTGAAGCTGATGACATGGGCGGCACGGGCGTAATAGGAAAGGGATTCACGGGCGGTGAATTCCTTTTCCTTGGGCACGATGTATCCCGCCTTGTTCATGACGTCAGAGGCGAACACCATGCTGCCGGAAGTCAACCGGAAGACGAAACCGATCAGACCACCGGCCGTGTGCTTGAACTTACGCTTGTCCGCGTCGCCGCGGTGGGGGTAAGTGGCGTAGATGGTGTCTTGATTGAAGCGAACGCCCGCCACGGGATCGTAGTTCTCGGCCACGGCGCCGATGACGGCATCGAGGAAGTCGCCCATGAGGGGATGGCCCTCGGGGCTGCGCGGCATGCTGTCGGCGGTCAACTTGTCCAGGATTTGCGCCGAGCTGTACAGATTCACCGGCGGGTTGATCATGTACACCTTTTGCAGGTTGAGCTGCTTTTCCTTGCGGTCGAGATCGCCCACGAAGGCGGCATGCAGACCACCCAGGCTGTAGCCGATGACATGCATGCCGGTGACCTGGATGTCGTCCTTCACCGCCGCATAGGCCTGCTGCATGACACGGTAGATGTCCTTGGCGTCTTCCGGTGCGTATCCAGGCATGTTGCTGCTGGATGCGGACAGCAGGAAATTCAGGTGGGTGGGGGAAGACAGGTTGATGACGTGGAAGCCTGCCTGATAGAGGGCTTTCTGCAGCGCGACCATATTCTTGTTGTTGTACGCGGAACCCGTGCCGCCGATGCTGAATACCAGCGGGGCGGCTTTCTTCTGCAGGGCGACGGAATACTTCAGGCTGTCGTTGTACCAGAACACATCCGGCATGGGCCGCAGGTTGTCCAGGCTTTTCACCTTGACCGGAATCTTCTCCGGCAACTCGGCCTTCAGTTTGTTCGGCGTACCCAGCACGGTGGCGATATAGCTGTCGCTGGCCGGGAATTCATAAGGCTCGGAGGCTGAAGCCCATGCGCTTTGCGTCGCGAGCAACAGCCCGGCCAGCAGGGAGGCCAAGCCGTTCAGTCGGGGATACTTCATCGGGTTCTCCGGGTACTCAGGGGTGGAAAGAGGGTAGCGCAAAATTTGCGGAATACTACTGATGGAGTTTTTGCACACGTTGACGATTTACGCCACCGACACCCGCTTGGCCATCAGCCACGCGTGTTGGCATTCGCAGGGAAGACGCTCAGTTCGACCCGCGGCGCCGGTTCCCAACCCGCCTTGCGCTGCTCGGCCACCACGTTGGTGAAGATGCCGCCACGCACGTAGAACTTGCTGGTCAGGCGCATGAAGCGTGGTTCCGTGGCGCGGACCAGGTCGTCGAGGATGCGGTTGGTGACATCCTCGTGGAAATGCCCCTCGTCCCGGAACGACCAGATGTAGAGCTTCAGGCTCTTCAGTTCCACACAGCGCCGGTCCGGGATGTAGTCCAGGAACAGGGTGGCGAAGTCCGGCTGACCGGTCTTGGGACACAGGCAGGTGAACTCGGGAATCTCGATGTGGATGTGGTAATCCCGGCCCGGCTGCGGGTTGTCGAAGGTTTCCAGGGATTTGCTGGGTTGGCTGGGCATGGAACAGGGCTTCAAAGTTAGAATGCGCCACGCATTATAAACGCCGTACCTCACCGCCTTTCCCGCCCTTGCGCCTCAAGCACATCCACATCGCCGGATTCAAGTCCTTCGTGGACCCGGTGACCATCCCCGCCACCTCCCAGTTGACCGGCATCGTCGGTCCCAACGGTTGCGGCAAGTCCAATGTCATCGATGCGGTGCGCTGGGTGCTTGGCGAATCCAAGGCGCGGGAACTGCGCGGCGCCTCCATGCAGGACGTGATCTTCAACGGCTCGAGCGGACGCAAACCCGCCAGCCGCGCCTCGGTGGAACTGCTGTTCGACAACAGCCTGGGCAAGGCTGCCGGCCAGTGGTCCCAATACGCGGAAATCTCGGTGAAGCGGGTGCTGACCCGGACCGGGGATTCCTCCTACTGGATCAACAACGTCCAGGTGCGCAAGAAGGACATGGCCGACCTGTTCCTGGGCACCGGCCTCGGCGGCGACGCCTACGCCATCATCGAGCAGGGCATGATCTCCCGCATCATCGAGGCCAAGCCCGAGGAACTGCGCGGTTTCCTGGAGGAAGCCGCGGGAGTCTCCAAATACAAGGAGCGGCGCAAGGAAACCGAAAGCCGATTGCGCGACACCCGCGAGAACCTGGACCGGGTCTCCGACATCCGCGAGGAACTGGGGCGGCAACTGGAAAAACTGGCCGGCCAGGCGGAAGTGGCCCGGCGCTACTTTGAACTGGATGCCGACAAGGGCCTCAAGACCCACTGGCTGGCCCTGATCCGCAAGCGCGACGCCCAGGCCCGCCAGGTCGATCTGCAACGGCAGCAGGAAACGGCGCGCAACGACATCGAAGCCAGGACCGCCGACCTGCGCCGTCAGGAGGCCGACCTGGAAGCCCGCCGCCTGGAGCAGTTCGCCGCCACCGAGGCCCTGAACCAAGCTCAGGCCCATTTCTACGCCGAGAGCGGCGAGGTAGCCCGGGTGGAACAGGAACTGCGCCACCTGCACGGCATCCGCGAGCGACTCGCGCATGACATCCGTCAGGCGGGTGAACGCCGACTGGAGACCGAAGCCGAGCGCCAGGCCGCCGAGCTGGAGACCAGCCAGCGCCGGGATGAACTTGCCCTGGCCGAGGAACAGGCGGAAATGCTGGCCGAAGGCGCCGCCCAGGCCGGCGAGGCCCTGCCCGAGGCCGACGCCGCCTGGCGCGAGACCCAGGCCGCCGTCGCTGCCGTGCAGCAGGACATGGCCCGCTTCGAACAGGCCATCCAGCTGGAA
The DNA here is from genome assembly GCA_009772925.1 of bacterium. GTDB lineage: Bacteria > Pseudomonadota > Gammaproteobacteria > Burkholderiales > Thiobacillaceae > PFJX01. The sequence continues at coordinate 72,440 of WOUQ01000007.1, read as the reverse complement.
GAGGCCAACCAGGCCCACGCCGAACGCAACCTGGACCAGCACAAGGCCCGCGAACTGCGCCTCATGGAAGAGCAGAAACGGCTGGGTGAATCCGACGCCGCCCACCTGGAACGCCAGCGCATGGACCTGGAAGCCGAGCAGGAGCGGGTGGAGCGGCTCGGCGAATACCTGGAGGCTGCCCGCGCCGAATGGCCCCAGCACGAGGCCCGCCTGCACCAGGCCCGCCAAGCCTTGGACGCCGCCAACCGGGAACTACACCGCCAGGAGGCGGAAGTCGCCGCCCTGAGCAAGATGCAGGCCGCCGCCCAGCAGACAGAAAGCGAAGGCGCCGCCTGGCTGGAGCGTCACGGACTGCAATCGGTAGCGCGGCTGTGGCAGCGGATCCGGGTGGAGGAGGGCTGGGAAACCGCGGTGGAAGCGGCCCTGGGCGAAGCCATGGCGGCCCTGGCGGTGGAAGCCGAAATTCCCTGGGCGGACGATCCGCCCGAAGCCAGGTTCGAACTCCTGCTCCCCTCCCCCGCAAGCGGGGGAGGAGCTGGGGGAGAGGGAACAAGCGTTGCCGATTCTGACCGGGCTCCCTCTTCCCTAAACCCTCCCCCGGCGGGGGAGGGCGATCTGCACCCCCTGGCCGAGCTCATCCACACCGACGATCCCCTGGTGGCCCGCTTCCTCGCCGACCGCCTGGCCCTGGCCTATGCCACCGACTGCCTGGCCCACGCCCTGGCGCAGCGCGTGCGGCTACCCATCGGCGCCTACATCGCCACCCGCGACGGCCACCGCGTCAGCCGCGACACCCTGGTCTTCAACGCCCCGGAAAAGGGCCACCACGGCTTGCTGGCCCGGGCCCGGGAGATCGAGACCCTGGAAGCCGACCTGGAGCTGGCCCGTGCCGGCGCCGAGGAGGTTGCGGAAGAGGTCGCCCGGGCGGAACAAACCCTGCAGACCGCCCGGCGCCAGGGCGAGGCGCTGAACGCGCAACTCTCCCAGGCCCAGGAACAGGTCCATCTGCTCCAAGTGGAAGTGGTGCGCGGCCAGGAGGCGGCGCGCCGGGTGGAGGAGCGCCGCGCCCAGATCGGCCGGGAACTGGACGAACTCTACGAACGCATGGGCGAGGAGGAGGCGGCCTGGAACGATGCCGGCGAACGTCACCGCGAAGCCCAGCTCGAATACGACAGCGCGAAGGAGCGCCTGGACGCGGCGCGTACCGCCCGCCAGGCCGCCGACCAGAAACTGCACATGGTACGGGAAAGCCAGCGCCGGGCCGAGCGGGAAGCCCAGGAAGCCGCCTTTCTGGTGCGTTCCCTGGGTGCGCGCCTGAAGGATCTGGAGGAACGCAAGGGCCGCGCCCTGCGCACCCTGGACGAACTGGCCGGCACCCTGGAGCGGCTGCAAGCGGAACTGGCCCAGGCCCAGGAAACTCCCACCCTGGCCCTGCTGGATACCGCTTTGGAAAAGCGGCAGCAGGCCGAGACGGCCCTGACCGCAGCCCGCGAGGCGCTGGAAGGCGCCAACGCCGCCCTGCGCGAACTGGAGTCCGGTCGCCTGGCCACCGAGCATGCCCTGGAGCCCCTCAAGGAAAAGCTCATGGCCCTGGAGCTCAAGCTCCAGGAAGCCCATTTGCTGGAGACCCGCTACACCGAGGAACTCGAAGGTGTCGAGCTGGAAGAGTTGGAAACCCGCGCCCAGGCCGTCGGCCTTGCCACCCGCGGCGAGACCTGGCTGAAGAGCGACCTGGCCCGGCTGGAGGCGGACATCGCCGCCCTGGGTCCGGTCAACATGGCCGCCCTGGACGAGCTGAAAGTGGCCCAGGAACGCAAGGACTACCTGGATGCCCAGGCGGAAGACCTGGAAACCGCCGCCAACACCCTGGAGGAGGCCATCCGCCGCATCGACGCGGAAACCCGCGCCCGCCTGAAGGACACCTACGACAGGGTCAGTCGTGAGTTCAAGGATCTCTTCACCGAGTTGTTCGGTGGCGGCGAAGCGCAACTGATCCTCACCGGCGAGGAGATCCTGGACGCGGGCCTGACCGTGCTGGCACAACCGCCGGGCAAGAAGAACAGTTCCATCCACCTGCTCTCCGGCGGAGAGAAGGCGCTGACCGCGCTGTCGCTGGTGTTCGCCTTCTTCCGCCTCAACCCGGCGCCGTTCTGCCTGCTGGACGAGGTCGACGCACCCCTCGACGACAGCAATACCGAGCGTTATTGCGGCCTGGTGAAGAAGATGTCGGAAGTCACCCAGTTCCTGTTCATCACGCACAACCGCATCACCATGGAAATGGCGCTCAACCTGGTCGGCGTGACCATGCCGGAACCCGGCGTATCGCGACCGGTGGCGGTGGATGTGGAGGACGCGATACGCATGGCGGCGTGAAGCCTTGCCGTGATCTTCCGTGTTGGACTACTCTTCCGAAAAATCTTAACCATATTGATAGCAGGGCCTTCTGGCAGATGCCTCTTCCGCTCAGCTACCTCATCAGTTCGCCGCGCCGCCTGTTCGTGGCCATTGTGCTGTTCGTGGTCCTGGACCTCGGCGTGCTGCTCATCAACCTGTGGATTGCCGCCCAGGTGGCGCAGGATGCGGTGGCCATCAATCTGGCCGGACGTCAGCGCATGCTGTCGCAACAGACCACGAAGACGCTGCTGCTGGTGACGCATGCTCCGGATGCCGCCAGCCGCAAGGCGGCGGCAGAAGAACTGGCTGCGGCTTTCAGCCTGTTCGAGCGCACCCTCAACGCGTTCGACCAGGGTGGGGAGACGCGCGGTGGCGATGGCAAGCCGGTAAGCCTGCGGCCGGTAGGCACCGCGGAGGGACGCCAGGCGGTGAAAGCCACCCTGCTCCTGGTCGGTCCGCTTGCCAACACCTTGAGTACCCTGAAATCGGAAGGCCACCTGGATGAAGGTGCGGCGCGACAGGCAATGGCCTACATGGTGCGCAACAACCGCGACATCCTCACCCAGATGAACCGGCTCACCACCGACCTGGAGCGCGATTCGATCCGGCGTACCCAGGAATTGCGGGCCATCCAGACGACCTTCTTCCTCTTCGCCCTGGCCAATTTCCTGGTCATCGTGCTGGGCCTGGTCAAGCGGCACAAGCAACTGGAACGGGACCGCCACCACTGGCGGGAGATTGCCCAGCGCGATGCCCTCACCGGGCTGTTCAATCGAGCCGCCTTCCGCGATGCCTTGCATTCGGCGCTGGCGAACACGCGGGCGGAACAGCGCAGTTTCTGCATCATGATGCTCGATCTGGACGGGTTCAAACCCATCAACGACCGTTTCGGCCATGCCCAGGGCGACAGCCTGCTGGTCCGGCTGGCGCAGCAGCTGCGCTGCGCCTCCCGCGAGACCGACGTGGTGGCGCGCCTGGGGGGTGACGAATTCGCCCTGTTGTGCCCGCAACTGCATGCGGCGGAGCACATCCGCCAGTTCTGCGATCGGCTGATCGCGACGATCGAGCAGATCGCCGCCGATCAGGAACTGCCTTGCCGCGTTACCGCGAGCATCGGGGTGGCGGTCTATCCGCAGCACGGCGCCGACGGCGACGAGTTGCTGGCGGCGGCGGACCGCGCCAAGTACGCGGCAAAACGGGAGGGTGGCGGCCGCTGGCAGGTGGCCGAGGTGAACCGCTGAGTGTGCGGCGTGCTCAGCCCCTGACCTTGCCCAGGCCGCGCGCGGCCTGCAGGCAGAGCATCTTGAAATCGGTGTAGGTGAGGGGGTCCAGGCCGCACTCGCCGTGCCCCCGGTCGGCGTAGATCAGGCCCAGCGGCCTGCTGCCGTTGAACAGGCTCATGGCGTAGAAATCACCGGCACCGACAAGTTTCTGCAGCCGGGGATCGACCATCGGCCACAGCCGCTCGCGGTTGCCCTCGTTGATCCAGACTCCCTGCATCTTGCCCATGAGTTGGGCGAACAGATCCTTGCCGTCCAGGCGAAATTCAAAATGGCGGAGCGGGTCGTCGGCAGCGATGCCCAGGGTGAAGCGCGATTTCACGCGCTCGCCGTCCGGCGTCACCATGGCGAAAAGAATGCGCGTGAGGCCGAGGCCGGTATGCAGGCCCTTGAGAATGACGGCGCTCATCTGGTTGAGGTTGTAGCTGCCGTCGAGGTGGCTCTCGATACCTTTCAGGGCATCGCGGAACACCTGCTTGTCCGGCATCGGGCAGGCCAGGTGTTCGTCTGGCGCCGGCGCCTCGCCAGCGGCTGCGCGGGGTGCGGCTTGCGGAGCATCGGCGAGCGGAGCCGGCGCCTGCGGAATATCGGGGGCAGGCACCGAAACCGTTGCGGGTTCGACCGCTGCGGGACTTGCCTGGACCGACGCTATCGTCGCGTCACGCGGCGCGACCGTCTCGCTGGCTGACCTGGGCGCTGCGCTCGGCTGCGGCTCCTCGTCCTCCTCGGCTGGCCAGGGGCCGGGAATCATGGGAATCCAGGCGCCGGCCGGTGTTGCCGCAAGCCAGGTGCTGCCGCGCGCGGCGCGCGCGGCATTGGCGTGGGCGATGGCGATGACCTGCTCCAGCGGCAGGTGATCCAGATCGGCCAGGGCCTGGTAATCCTGCAACAGGGCCTCGTCCCACCAGCCCTTTTCCGCGCGCCGGGCGATGTCGATGCAGGCGGCCAGGATGGTCTGACGCGGCTGGCCAGTGCGAGCGGGATCCAGCAGGTCGCGCGTGAATTCGGGCACGTTCCAGGCTTCCAGGATGGCCAGACGCCAGGCCGGCAGGGTCTGGCCGAGGACCGTGGCGGCGGCCTCCTCGGCCGGCATCTGGCGGCAAAGCGCGCGCAGACGACGGGCCTCGGCCGGCGCCCGCAGCCAGAGCAGCATCTCCGGCACATGGTGGAGGATGGCCGCCACCTGGACTTCCTCGGCCTGGATGTCGCTGTGCAGAACCGCGAAATCCCTGGCCTGCCAGGCGGCGTGCTGGGCGCGCCGGACCAGGCCATGCAGGGCGCGCAGGGCGAAGGCATCCTGCCCGGCGGGGGTGTTCTCGAGGACGGGCAGCGCGCGCGCCGCTTCCAGGTAGGCGCCGATGCCCTGCATCATCACCGCGTGCTCGACGGTGGTGACTTCGTTGCCGGAGCGTTGCGCCATTCTCTTGTTGATGGCGTGGATGACCAGCAGGGTAGCGAAGGGATCGGACAGGATCTCGTGCGCGACCTCGCGCGCCGCCAGGCGGTCGCGCCGCGGGGCAAGCTCGGCCAGGGCGCGATGGGTGTGGCGAAACACAGGGGTGTCGCCGGGCAGCAGGCGGGTAAGCCAGTCAGTCATCCCATCCTCCGGATGAACAGGCGAGCGCCGGACAGGTCGTCCAGTTCGACGACCTCGTCAAAACTCACACCGGGCACCGTGAAGCTGTTGCTGACGAACAGGCTGCCGGGTTTCATCTCGGCGCGCGCCTTCTCCCAGAGCCGCGCCATGGGAGCTGGGGAGAGATAGGCGTAGAGCAGGTCGCAGCGTGACAGGTCGGTGTTCCACAGGCTGCCCAGGCGCACCTCGGCGCGCCCCAGCAGACGCAGGCGGGCGAAGAGCCAGTTGAGGGGCGCGGCCTCGACGCCCTCCAGGCGCGCATCCGGGCGCAGCCTGGCCACCCGCGCCAGCGGCCCGCCCAGACCGCAACCGAGGTCGAGCAGGTGGCCGTTGGCGGGCAGACGCCGGGCCAGTTCCTCCGCCGCGCGGGCGCTGGAAAGATAGAGCGGCACGCGGGTGCGCACCGCGCCCAGGGAGGTAAGCGCGAGCAGGGCGAAGCCGGCCAGGTACCAGCGCGGATCCAGGTCGGCGGCGAGGCCGAGCCACAACAGGGGCACGAAGGCCAGGTTGATGGCGCGCCACCAGGGCGGCAGCCGCCAATAGACGGCCAGGCCGGCGGCGATCACGCCCACCAGCAGGGCCAGGACGAGCGGGGGGAGGGCCGGGGCGCCGGCCAGCAGCAGCGCGGCGATCAGCAGGCCCGGCAGGTGGGCGAGTAGGGCGGCCAGCGCGGGCGGCAGGCGGGCGATGCGGGACGGCGGCGGCAACGACGCGGCGTCAGCGCGGGACATCCAGTTTCTCCGCCACTTCCTGTGCCGTGGTCGCCTCCACCTGCCTGCCTTCGCGGGTGATGGCTTCCTCGGCCTTCTTGTTCATGACGATGATGGAGATGCGGCGGTTGACCGGCGAGTTGGGATTGTCCTTGTCGAAGGGGATGGCCGAGCCCAGGCCGACCACGCGCAACACCTTGCCGTCCTCCAGGCCGCCCGCCACCAGTTCGCGACGCGAGGCGTTGGCGCGGTCGGCGGAGAGTTCCCAGTTGCTGTAGCCGGTTTCGCCGCCGGAATAGGCGACCGCGTCGGTGTGCCCGGACAGGCTGATCTTGTTGGGCACCTGGTTCATGGTGCGGCCGATTTCACGCAGGATGTCGCGGGTGTAGGCCTTCATGACGGCGCCGCCGGAATCGAACATGGGCCGGTTCTGGTCGTCGATGATCTGGATGCGCAGACCCTCGCTGGTGATGTCCAGCTTCAATTGCTTCTTGAACTGGGCCATCTTCGGATTGCTTTCGATGGCTTTCTCCAGCTTGGCTTTCAAGTCCTGCAGGCGGGCGGATTCCTGTCTCTCCTGTTCCGCGCGGGAGGCGTTGGCATCGATTTCGCCGCGCTTGACCTGGCCGGAGCGGCGCGTCAGATCCTCGCCGCCGCCCTTGATCAGGCTGGTCGCGTCACCGGCGCCCTCGCCGCCCATCATGGCGACTTTCAGCGGTGTCTTGAAATGCTCAGAGATGCCCTGCAGGGTGGCCTTGCTGGAAGAGCCCAGCAGCCACATGAGCAGGAAGAAAGCCATCATGGCGGTGACGAAGTCGGCGTAGGCGATCTTCCAGGCACCGCCATGGGCGCCGCCGCTCACCTTCTTGATGCGCTTGATGACTATGGGTCGTTGGGTGTCGTCCGCCATGCCCGTCTCCGTCGCCTGTCAGCCGCTTACGCCTTGGCCGCCTTGCGCGCCTTGATGTCCTCCTCCAGTTCGCGGAAGGAGGGCCGCTCGTTGGAGAACAGCACCTTGCGCCCGAATTCGGCGCAGGTTTGCGGCGCGAATCCGTTCAGCGAGGCGAGCAGGACCACCTTGATGGTTTGCAGCGCCTTGGTCGATTCGCTGGCCTTGGTTTCCAGCACGCTGGCGAGCGGCGCCATGAAGCCGTAGGACAACAGGATGCCGAGGAAGGCGCCGACCAGGGCCTTGGCGATCAGCCCGCCGAGTTCCGGCGGCGGCAGGTGCAGCGAACCCATGGTGATGACCACGCCCATCACCGCGGCGACGATGCCGAAGGCGGGCAGGGCGTCAGACATCTTGGCGACCGCGTGGGCGACGTGCATTTCCTCCTGGTTATGGGTCTCGATTTCGTTGTCCATCAGGTTCTCGATTTCCATCGCGTTCAGATTGCCTCCCACCATCATGCGCAGGTAGTCGGTGATGAAGTCGACGAGGTGATGGTTGGCGACGATGTTGGGATACTTGGCGAAGATGGCGCTCTTGTCCGGTTCCTCGACATCGCCCTCGAGCGACATCAGGCCCTCCTTGCGCGCCTTCGCCAGCAACTCGAAGAGCAGGCCGATGAGTTCCATGTAGAAGGCCTTGGTGTACTTGGAGCCCTTGAAGCAGCTCGCCAGGCCGCTCAGGGTATGTTTCAGCGCGTGCGCGTTGTTGGCGGCGATGAAGGCGCCGAGGGCGCCACCGAAGATCATGATGAACTTGGTGGGTTGCACCAGGGCGGCGATATGGCCGCCGATGACCACGTAAGCCCCGAAGATGCAGCCCAGGGCCACCACCCAGCCGATGATCACGAACATGTTCGGTTTCTCCTTTTAGATCAGCGCTTTCTGCAATACCTGCCGCACCGGTCCGAAACTCCTGCGATGGATGGGGCTCGGACCGAGGGCTTCCAGGGCGGCCAGGTGTTCCGGGGTGGGATAACCGACGTGCCGCTCGAAGCCGTAGTCGGGGTAGATATCGGCAAGCCGGCGCATTTCTTTATCCCGTTCGGTCTTCGCCAGGATGGAGGCGGCGGAGATGCAGGGCTCGCTGGCGTCGCCCTTGACGATGGCGCGCGCGGGAATCGGCAGTTCCGGGCAGCGGTTGCCGTCGATGAGCGCTTCCGCGGCGGCCGGATGCAGGCCCAGCACGGCGCGCCGCATGGCCAGCAGGCTGGCGTGCAGGATGTTGAGCGCGTCAATCTCCGCCGCCGACGCCCAGGCCACCGACCAGGCCAGGGCGTGGGCGCGAATCTCGCCGGCCAGGCGCACGCGGTTGGGTTCGGGCAGCTTCTTGGAATCCTTCAGGCCGGGAATGGGCCGGGCCGGGTCGAGGATCACCGCCGCGGCGCATACCGGGCCGGCCAGGGGACCGCGCCCCGCCTCGTCCACCCCGCAGATCAGCAGGGCCTGGATAGAGCCGGACGGGGTTTGCGAGATGCGCATGGACGTCTATCAGCTTGGTGTGTGCCGCATGCCTCACCCCTGGAGAAAAGGGCGCAGGGCATGCGCGATGAGACGCGGCGTATCGCGCCGCAGACGCGCGCGCTGGATGCGGAATTCCTCGATCTGCGCCTGGCGCGCGCCTTCATCCTCGAGCAGGCCGCGCAGGGCGTTCGCCAGGTTTTCCGGGGTAGCCCGCTCCTGCAGGATTTCCGGCACCAGGTCGCGCTTCGCCAGGATGTTGGGCAGGCCGATCCAGGGCAGCAGGGCCTGGCGTTTCATGATCTGCGCGGTCAGCCAGGGCACCCGGTAGGTGATGACGTGCGGGCAATCCAGCAGCAGGGCCTCCAGTGTGGCGGTACCCGAGGCGATGAGGGCGACGTCGGCCGCCTGCATGGCGTCGTGGGCATGCCCGAAGAGGATGCGGATGGGCAGTTCCGTGGCCTGCGCGCGATGCAGGGCCTGTTCGAATAGCAGGCGGGTTTCCCGGTTGACCAGGGGTATCAGGAAGCGGGCGTCCGGCCGCGCCTGGTGCAGGTGTTTGACGGTCTCGATGAACAGCGCCGCCAGGGCCTTGAGCTCGCCGGGCCTGCTGCCCGGCAGCAGGGCCACATACTCGCCGTCGGCGGCCAGGGCCAGGCGTTCGCGCGCCCTGGCGCGATCCGGTTCGGGCAGGGCGTGGGCGACCGGGTGGCCGACGTAGGTGGCGGGAATGCCGGCCTCGCGGTAGATCTCCTCCTCGAAGGGGAAGATGAGCAGGACGTGGGAAGCCGCGGCGCGCACCTTGCGTATGCGCTTCGGGCGCCAGGCCCAGATCGACGGGCCGATGAAATGCACGGTGGGGATGCCGGCCCGCTTCAACCCGGCTTCCAGGGACAGGTTGAAGTCCGGCGCGTCGACGCCGATGAACAGCGCGGGCGGATCGGCGCGCAGGCGACTCTTCAGGGCGCGGCGTATGCCGAGGATCTTGCGCAGGCTGCCCAGGGCCTCGACATAGCCGCGCACCGAGAGCGCCTCCATGGGAAACAGGATGCGCGCGCCGGCGGACTGCATGCGGGGTCCGGCGATGCCGAAAAAGTCGGCCGGCAGGCCCGCGTCGCGCACCGCGCGCATGAGCAGGCTGCCGAGCAGGTCGCCGGATGCCTCGCCGGCGACGATGGCGACTTTCGGGTTGAGGCTTGAGGGTTGAGGTGTCAGGGATGAGGGGATCGACACGGGGCATGCAGCCGCCCGCGACTGCTCCGCCTCGCGCCTCACCGCACGATGCCCCGTCCGGAGGTGGCCAGGAAATTCGCCAGGGGTTCGAGTTCCGGCAGGCGTTGCGCTTCCTCGGCGATCGCGGCCTGCGCCTCGGCCAGGGACAAGCCCGACTTGTACAGGGTCTTGTAGGCGCGTTTGAGGCCGGCCAGGGCTTCGGCGGAGAAACCGCGCCGCTTCAGGCCCTCGGCGTTGACGCCGTGCGGCGCCAGCGGATTGCCGGCGACGGTGAGGAAAGGAGGCACATCCTGGCGCACCACCGAGGCGATGCCAGTGATGACGTGGGCGCCCACGCGGCAGAACTGGTGGACGCCGGTAAAGCCTCCGAGGATGGCGTAATCGCCAACCTGCACGTGGCCGGCCAGGGTGGCGTTGTTGGCGAAGATGGTGTGGTCGCCGACCACGCAGTCATGCGCGATGTGCACGTAGGCCATGATCCAGTTGTGGTGGCCGAGGCGGGTGACGCCGGCATCCTGCGCGGTGCCGGTATTGAGCGTGCAGAACTCGCGAATGACGTTGTCATCGCCGATCTCCAGGCGGGTGGGTTCGCCGGCGTATTTCTTGTCCTGCGGCTCCTCGCCGATGGAGCAGAACTGGAAGATGCGGTTGCCCGCGCCGAGTCGGGTATGCCCGGCCAGCACCACGTGCGGGCCGATGCGGGTGCCGTCGCCGATCTCGACGTGCTCGCCGACCAGGCTGTAGGCGCCGATTTCCACGCCCGTTCCCAGCCTGGCGCCGGGATGGACGAGGGCGGTGGGATGAATGCCGGGCATGGCTTCAGTCGAGCTCTTTCAGGGTGCACATCAGCTCGGCCTCGCAGGCCAGCTGCCCGTCCACCGTGGCCTTGGTGGCGAATTTCCAGATGCCGCGGGTGTGGCGCAGGATGCTCGCCTCCATGCGCAGTTGGTCGCCCGGCACCACCGGGCGCTTGAAGCGGGCGCCGTCGATGCCGACGAAATAGATCACGGAATTCTCGGTGATTTCCTTGCCGGAGCTCTTGAAAGCGAGCAAGCCGGCGGTCTGTGCCAGGGCCTCGATCATCAGCACGCCGGGCATCACCGGGTGATGCGGGAAGTGGCCGGGAAAGTGGGGCTCGTTCATGGTCACGTTCTTGATCGCCACCACGCGCTCGTTGGGTACCAGCTCCAGCACCCGGTCCACCAGCAGGAACGGGTAGCGGTGCGGCAGAAATTTCATGATCTGGGTGATGTCCATCATGATGCGTCGTCCTTGTCCAAGGCGTTGATACGGGTTTCCAGGGCCTTCAGGCGGCCCGCGAGGCTGTCGAGGTGGCGCAGGTGGGCGGCATTGCGCAGCCAGTCCTCGTGCGTCATGAGCGGCATGACGCTGGTGTAGACCCCAGGTAGGCGCACGTTCTTCGCCACCAGCGTGCCACCGGACACGATCACCCGGTCGCCGATGCGCAGATGGCCGCTGATCATGGCCGCGCCGCTGATCTGGCAGTAGGCGCCGATACTGGTGCTGCCGGCAATGCCGACGCAGGCGGCCATGGCGGTGTGGGGGCCGACGCGGCAGTTGTGGGCGATGTGGATGAGGTTGTCGAGCTTGACGCCGTCCTCGATCACCGTGTCGTCCAGGGCGCCGCGGTCGATGCAGGTATTGGCGCCGACCTCGACGTCGTCGCCGAGCAGCACGCGACCGATCTGCGGCACCTTGAGCCAGTGCCCGCCGGAATCATCCGCCTGCCAGGCGAGGCCGAAGCCGTCGGAACCGATGACGCAACCCGCGTGCAGCACCGCGCGATGGCCGACGATGCAGCCATGCTGCACAGTGACGCGCGGATGCAGCAGGCAATCGTCGCCGATGCGCGCGCCCGCGCCGACGCTGCAGCCGGCATGCAGCACGCTGCGTGCACCGATCGAAGCCGCCGCGCCGATCACCACGTGCGGGCCGATGCGCGCCTCCGGGTGCACCGTCGCGTCCTCGGCGATGACGGCGCTCGGGTGGCGGCCGGGCGGCAGGCCGGGCTCGACATGCAACATGCCGAGAGCGCGCGCGAAGGCGGCATGCGGATTGGCAACCGCCAGACAGGGCTGCGGCAGGTCCTCGGTCAGGGAGTCGGGAACGATCAGCGCGCCGGCGCGGGAAGCGCGCGCCTGGGCCAGGTGTTTTGCACTGACCAGGAAGGATAGCTGGTCCCCGCCCGCGCTTTCGAGGGAGGCGCCGCCGCACAGAGTAATGCCGCCGTCGCCGCGCAACGTGCCGCCCAGGTGGGCGCGCAGTTCGTCCAGCGTCAGGGCGGGCATGAATGTGAGGAACCTGTCCCTACTGAATTGGCTTGCGGGATATCAGCGATCAAGCGCCTTGAGCACCCGATCGGTGATGTCCACTTTCGGGCTGGCGAAGATGACGTTCTCGACGATGAGGTCGTACTTCTCCTTCTCGGCGATCTCCGCGATGATCTTGCGCGCCCGATCCTGCACGGCGGCGAATTCCTCGTTCTTGCGGGTATTGAGATCCTCGCGGAAATCCCGCTGCGCCTGCTGCAGCTCGCGCGACAGATTGGTCAACTCATTCTGCTTCTTGCGCCGGTCCGACTCCGACAGGGTCAGGCTTTCCCTTTCCAGGCTGGCCTGCAGGTCGCGCGCCAGTTTCACCTGCTTCTGGATTTCCTGCTCGCGGTTCTTGAATTCCGTCTCCAGCTTCTTCTGCGCCCGCACGGCGAGGGCCGATTCGCGGAACACCTTCTCCGTGTTGACGAAGCCGATCTTCAGGCTGGTATTGGCGAAGGCCAGGCTGGAAAAAAGAAGGAGCAGGGGAATGAGGATCAGGCGTTTCATTGTGGGCACCTCGTCAGAACACGCTGCCGAACTGGAACTGGAAGACTTCTTCGGTTTCGTCGTCTTCGGGGTTGATGGGTTTTGCCAGGGACAGCTTCAGCGGCCCCATGGGGGACAGCCAGGTCACCGCCAGACCGGCGGAATAGCGCCAGGCGTCGGTGTCGGAGAGATCCTTGTAGCGTCCGCGATAGTCGTCCGGGCCCACCACGGCGCCCAGGTCGGCGAAGACGGACAGTCGCACGGAGCGGTCGTTGCCCATGCCGGGCATGGGGAACAGCAGTTCCGCGTTGCCGACCGCGCGCGTGTCACCGCCGATGGAGAAGATCTCGCCGTTCGAATCGACGGCCTTCGGTCCCAGGGCGCCGGACTCGAAGCCGCGCACCGTGCTCATGCCGCCAGCGAAGTAGTTGCGGAACAGGGGCAATTCCTTATCGCTATAGCCTCCGCCAATGCCGAGTTCGCCGTTGAGGAGAAGGCTGACCGTGCGCGACAGGGGAGTGAGCCACGTGTATTGGTAATTGATCTTGTAGTAGTTGAGGTCACCGATCGGGGTGCCGACTTCGAACGACAGTTTCTGCAAACTGCCCTTGGTGGGGTAGAGGATGCTGTCGCGGGTGTCACGCGCCCAACTCGCGTCAAAACGCATGTTGTCGGTCTTCGACTTGCAGCCCGTCTTCGGCGTTACGCCGACCTGCGCCGCGCATTCGGAGGAATATCTGCCGGCATCCTTGTAATAGACGTCGGGAGCATCCTCGCGCAGGGTGAGCTTGGTCTTTTCGAAGGTGGGGCCGAAGGTGATGGTCTCCTTTTCGGCGATGGGAATGCCGAAGCGGATACCCAGGCCGCCGGTGTCGGTATCGTAGTCGGCGACGTCGTCCAGATCCGAGGTGTCGGTCTTCCTGCGGAAGACGTCGTAGCCCATGCTGACACCGTCCTTGGTGAAATAGGGGTTGGTGAACGACAGCGAGTACACCGTGTTGACGCTGCCGCTGTTGATCTGCAGGGCCAACCGGTTGCCGGTGCCGAACAGGTTGTTCTGCGAAATGGAGCCGGACAGGACGACGCCGTCGGAACTGGAAAAACCCGCACCCAGCAGGATATTGCCGGTTGGCATTTCCTCGACGTTGACGTTGACGTCGACCTGGTCGGTGGTGCCCGGCACCGGCGGCGTCTCCATCGTGGTTTCCTTGAAGAAGCCCAGACGCTCGACGCGTTCGCGTGAACGCGTGAGCTTGTCGGCGGCATACCAGCCACCTTCCATCTGGCGCATCTCGCGGCGCACCACCTCGTCCTTGGTCTTGGTGTTGCCGGTGACGTTGATGCGGCGCACGTAGACCTTGCGGCCCGGATCGACGAGGAAGGTGAAGCTGGCGGAGCGTTTCTCCTTGTCAATCTCCGGCACCGCGTTGACGTTGGCGAAGGCATAACCGTCGTTGCCCAGGCGCTCGCTCATCTTCTTGGCCGACTCGTTGAGCTTTTCCCGCGAGAACACGTCGCCCGGTTTCAGGGTGACCAGCGCTTTCAGTTCCTCCTCGGGGATGGGCATCTCCCCCGCCAGACGGAAATCGGACACCGTGAACTTCTCGCCTTCGCTGACGTTGATGGTGATGTAGATGTCCTGCTTGTCCGGGGTGATGGAGACCTGCGTGGACTTGATGGCGAACTCCAGGTAACCCTGGTTGAGGTAGTGCGAGCGCAGTGTCTCCAGGTCGCCCGCGAGCTTTTGCTTGGAATACTGGTCGTTCTTGCTCCACCACGACATCCAGGTGGGGGTGGTGAGGTTGAACAGCTTGAGCAGGTCCTTTTCCTTGAACGCCTGGTTGCCGACGATGTTGATGGAGCGGATCTTGGCCACACCGCCCTCGGTGACGTCGAAGTTCACCGCCACCCGGTTGCGTTCCAGCGGCGTAGTGGTGGCCTTGACCTGCACGGCGTACATGCCGCGGTTGAAATACTGGCGCTTGAGTTCCTGTTCGGCCTTGTCCAGCAGCGCCTTGTCGAGGATGCGGCCTTCGCCCAGGCCGAGATCCTTGAGGCCCTTCTTGATGTCGTCCTTGGGGAATTCCTTCATGCCGGTAAAGTCGACGCTGGCGATGCCGGGGCGTTCCTCGACCATCACGATGAGTACGTCGTTGCCGGTTTCCAGGCGTACATCCTTGAAGAAACCGGTGGCATACAGGGCCTTGATGGCCTCGGAAGCCTTGTCGGGTGTCAGCGTTTCCCCCACCTTGACCGGCAGGTAGCTGAACACCGTGCCGGCTTCGGTACGCTGGATGCCTTCGACACGGATGTCCTTGATCTGGAATGGCTGGAAGGCCTGCGCCTGGGTTGCGGCAAGCAAGGCGACGGCCAGCAGGCTGGGGCGAAAGGAAACCATGGGAAGGCTTATCCGAGGAAGAGTCGCTGGAGGTCGTTGAAAATCGCGAAGAACATGAGCAGTGCGAGAATACCGATGCCGATCCTCTGGCCGATTTCCTGCACCCGCTCGGGTACGGGCCTGCCCGTCAAAAACTCCGCGAGATAATACAGCAAGTGCCCTCCATCCAGTAACGGCACCGGCAGCAGGTTGAGCACGCCGAGGCTGACGCTGACCAGGGCCAGGAAGGCGACGAACGAGGCCATGCCGGTCTGCGCCGACTGGCCGGCGTAGTCGGCGATGGTGATGGGCCCGGATAGATTCTTCAGGGAGACCTGGCCGACGATCATGCGGCCCAGCATTTCCAGGCTGAACACGGACAATTCCCAGGTCCGTGCGGCGGCGCGCTGCAGGGCATCGAACGGGCCGTAACGCGCCTCGCCCAGGTAGGGCGCCATCCGTTCCGAATCCATGCGCGGGGCAACGCCGATGCGGCCGATGCGCTCGCCGGCGCTGGCGACCTCGGACGGCACCACGGTGTAGGTCTGGGTTTCGCCGTCCCGCTGGATCAGCAGGGCGAGGGGACGTCCTGGCGCGGCTCGCACCCGATCGACCAGGGCCTCCCAGTGCTCGATGGCCTGGCCATCCACTTCCAGTACCAGGTCGCCCGCTTGCAGGCCAGCCCGCGCCGCCGCGCCGTCGCCACTGAGTTCGCCGAGCACGGCCGGCAGTTGCGGGCGGAAACGCTGCAGGCCGAGGACCAGCAAAGGCGACTGTTCCAGGTTGGCGTCGGCCTCGGCCAGACTCAGGGTGCGGAAGGCGAGATGGCCGTGCTCGTCGCGCGTGTCCAGGCGCATCGGGGCGCCGCCGACGGCATGGCGCAGGACCAGCCAGTGCAGGTCCTGGAAGCTTTCCACCGGCTCGCCATTCACGGCAAGCACCGTGTCGCCCGCGCGGATGCCGGCCTGGGCTGCGGCGGATCCGGCCGGCGGCTCGCCCAGGATCGGTTTAAGGATCGGGGTGCCGGCCATGAACAAACCCCAGAACAGCAGGATGGCGAGCAGGAAATTGGCCAGGGGACCGGCCGCGACGATGGCCGCGCGGGCGCCCAGGGACTTGCGGTTGAAGGCCTGATCGAGCACCTCGGCGGCCACCGGCGCCTCACGCTCGTCCAGCATCTTGACGTAGCCACCCAGGGGGATGGCGGAGAGGGCCCACTCGGTTTCGTGCCGGTCGGTCCGGCTGGCGATGACCTTGCCGAAGCCCACGGAAAAACGCAGGACCTTGACGCCGGCCAGGCGCGCCACCAGGTAGTGGCCGAACTCGTGGAAGACGATGAGGATGGCCAGGGTGGCCAGGAAGGCGAGAAGTGTGGTCATGCCGTCCCGACGGCCGCGGTAGCGATGAGTTCCCGCGCGGCCTGGCGGGCGGCCGCGTCGGCGGCCAGCAGGTCTTCCAGGGAATCCGCCTTTTCGCCCGCCAGTTTTTGCAGGATTTGATCCAGGGTGGTGGCGATCGCCAGGTAAGGGATGCGCCGCTCCAGGAAGGCGGCGACGGCCTCCTCGTTGGCGGCGTTGAGGATGGCGGTTGCCGCGCCCCCGGCGGCCAGGGCCTGATAGGCCAGGCCCAGGCAGGGGAAGCGGCGCAGATCGGGGGCTTCGAAACTCAGGCTGCCGATTTTCGCCAGATCCAGCCAGTTCACCCCGGCTTCGAGCCGCTCCGGATAGGCCAGGGAGTGGGCGATGGGCGTGCGCATGTCCGGGTTGGAGAGCTGCGCCAGCACCGAGCCGTCCAGGTATTCGACCATGCTGTGAATGATGCTCTGGGGGTGGATGACCACCTCGATCTGCTCGGGGCGGGCATCGAACAGCCAGCGCGCCTCGATGACCTCCAGACCCTTGTTCATCATGGTGGCGGAGTCCACCGAGATCTTTCTGCCCATCACCCAGTTGGGGTGAGCCACGGCCTCTTCCGGTGTGATGTCCTTCAGGGTCTCGATGGCGCGGCCGCGGAACGGCCCGCCGGAGGCGGTGAGCAGGATGCGGCGCACGCCGTGCGCGGTCGGGTCGCCCGTATAGCCGGCCGGCAGGGACTGGAAGACGGCGTTGTGCTCGCTGTCGATGGGCAGCAGGGTGGCGCCGTGTTCGCGCACCGCTTGCATGAAGAAACGGCCGGCCATGACCAGGGTTTCCTTGTTCGCCAGCAGCACCCGCTTGCCCGCCTTGGCGGCGGCCAGGGCGGGTCGCAGGCCGGCGGCGCCGACGATGGCGGCCATGACGCTGTCCACTTCCGGCAGGGCGGAGACGAACTCCAGCGCTTCGACGCCGTGCAGCACCTCGGTGCCGTTGCCGGCCAGGGCCTGTTCCAGCGTACGGGCCTTGTCGGCATCGAGGACCACGGCGTAACGCGGGCGGAAACGCCGGCATTGCTCGGCCAGCTTGTCGATCTGGTTCTGGCCGGTGAGCGCCATGACGCGGAACCTGTCCGGGTGGCGGGCCACCACGTCCAGGGTGTTGACGCCTATGGTGCCGGTCGCGCCGAGTATGGTGAGGTTGCGTACGCTCATTTCAGCCACATCCAGAACAGGACGGCAGCGGGCAGCACCGCGGTCAGGCTGTCGATGCGATCGAGCACGCCGCCATGCCCGGGTAACAGATTGCCGCTGTCCTTGATGCCGGCCTGGCGCTTGAGCAGGCTTTCGAACAGGTCGCCGACGATGGACAGCACGAACAGGGCCCACAACACCGGCAGGATCTGGGGCAGGCAGGCGATGCCGCAATTCGCCGGGGCGAGAAAATGCACGCCGAGGCCATATACCGTCACCGCCAGGCCGGCGCCGACGGCGCCCTCCCAGGTTTTGCCGGGGCTGATGCGCGGGGCGAGCTTGTGCTTGCCGAAGCGGCGGCCGGAGAAATAGGCGGCGCTGTCGGCGATGACCACGATACCGACCACGAACAGCAACAGCTCGGGGCTATCCGCGCGCAGCGCCACCATGGCCAGGTGGGTGGGGATCAGGACCAGGGCGCCGAGCAAGAGATGCAACGCGCGCGGGCGGATGGCGACACCCTTGGCCATCAGGAAGGGCGCCACCAGCCAAAAGGCCAGCGCCGGGTAATAGGGCTCCAGCATGTCCGGGCGGGCTACCGCCACGCTCAGGCTGGCGGCGCACAGTAGGGTGGCATAGAGGAAGCGGTGCAGCCGGCCCAGCCCCGCCATGGCCGCCCATTCCCAAGCCGCGAGCAGCAGCACCAGGCCGGTCAGGCCGATCCATGCGGCTGGAGAAGCCAGATACAGCGCGGCGAGGAAGCCGCCGATCAGGGGCGCGGCGGTGAAAACGCGGGTTCTAACGCTCAAGGAGCTGCTCGCTGGTGCGGCCGAAGCGGCGCTCGCGCTTGCGGTAGGAGGTGATGGCCTGATCCAGGGCCTTGGCGTCGAAGTCCGGCCACAGGGTATCGGTGAAATACAACTCGCTGTAGGCCAGTTGCCAGAGCAGGAAGTTGCTGACGCGCTGTTCGCCGCCGGTGCGGATGAACAGATCGGGTTCCGGCGCGTAGGCCATGGAAAGATAGGGAGCGAGCTCCGCCTCGCCGATCTCGGTGGCGTCCGGATGCTCCCGCCGCCAGGCATTCATGGCGTTGAGGATGTCCCAGCGACCGCCATAGTTCGCGCAAACGGTGACGGTGAGGCGGGTGTTGGCGGCGGTACGCGCTTCGCCCTGGGTGATGAGCTCGCGCAGACGCGGCTCGAAGCGGGACAGATCGCCCACCACCTTCAGGCGCACGCCGTTGTCCGCCATGCGCTCCACCTCGCGCTCCAGGGCCATGACGAACAACTCCATCAGGCGGCTGACCTCGTCCTGCGGACGCCGCCAGTTCTCGGAACTGAAGGCGAACAGGGTGAGGTAGCCGACGCCCCGGCGGATGCAGGCTTCCACCACGTCGCGGACGCGTTCCACGCCCTGGGCATGCCCGGCGACGCGCGGCATGAGACGTTTCTTCGCCCAGCGTCCGTTGCCATCCATGATGATGGCGATGTGCCGCGGAACCTGCGTGGTTTCCGGAACGGTGGCGGTGGAGCTGAGGAAGCGCTTGATCATTTGGCGAGCTGTTAGCCGGTAGTGGGTAGCCGGTAGCTGAATGCTCCCGCGCCTTCGGCGCGCTGAATGATAGCTACAAGCTACCCGCTACGAGCTACCCGCTGTATCACACCGACATCAGATCCTTTTCCTTGTCGGCCAGATGCTTGTCGATCTCGGCGATGTACTTGTCGGTCATTTTCTGCATCTCGTCCTGGGCGCGGCGCTCGTCATCCTCGCCCACCTCGTGGTTCTTCAGCAGTTCCTTGAGATGGGCGATGGCGTCGCGGCGGATGTTGCGCACCGCCACCTTGCCGCCCTCGGCTTCGCCGCGCACCACCTTGACCAACTCCTTGCGGCGCTCCTCGGTCATGGCGGGGATGGGCACGCGCACCAGCTCGCCCATGGAGGCGGGGTTGAGGCCCAGGTCGGAATCGCGGATGGCTTTCTCGATGGCCGCGGCCATCTTCTTTTCCCAGGGCTGCACGCCGAGGGTGTGGGGATCGATGACGCTGATGTTGGCCACCTGGCTGATGGGCATGGGGCTGCCGTAGTAATCCACCTTGACGTGGTCGAGGATGCCGGCGTGGGCCCGGCCGGTGCGCACCTTGGTGAACTCGACGCGCAGGGCCTCGACGGATTTCTTCATCTTGTCTTCGGCGGATTTCTTGATGTCGGCGATCATCTTTCTCTCCTCGATTAGAGCACCACGCGGGTGCCTTCCGGCTCGCCCAGGACCACGCGCTTGAGCGCGCCGGGCTTGAAGATACTGAATACGGTCAGGGGCAGCTTCTGTTCCCGGCAGAGGGCGAAGGCGGCGGTATCGAGCACGCCCAGGTTCTTCTCGATGGCCTCGTCGAAAGTCAGGCTGTCGTAGCGGGTGGCCGTCGGGTCCTTCTTCGGGTCGGCGGTGTAGACCCCGTCCACCTTGGTGGCCTTGAGCATGAGGTCGGCGCCGATCTCCGCGCCGCGCAGCGCCGAGGCGGTGTCGGTGGTGAAGAAGGGATTGCCGGTGCCGCCGCCGAAGATCACCACGCGGCCCTTTTCCAGATGCCGCACCGCGCTGTCCCGCTCGAAGGGCTCACCGACGTGGGCGATGGTGACGGCGGTCTGCACGCGCGCCTCCACGCCAGCGCCCTGGAGGGCGTCCTTCAGCGCCAGGGCGTTCATGACCGTGGCCAGCATGCCCATGGCATCCGCGGTGGCGCGGTCCATGCCGGACAAGGCGCCGGTGGCACCCCGGAACAGGTTGCCGCCGCCGACGACGATGCCCACCTCGGTGCCCAGATCGACCACCTCCTTGATCTGACCGACGATGCCGGCCATGGTCTCGGCGTTGTAGCCGAAGGCGTCGGTGCCCATCAGGGCCTCGCCGGAGAGCTTGAGCAGGATGCGGTTGATCATAGGGCTAGCGGGTAGCGGGTGGCTCGGAGCGGGTAGCGGGGCTTGTAGCTACGCGCTACAGGCCACTCGCTAGCGGCTGCATCTCAGACCTTGGCGGCCGCGGCCACTTCGGCGGCGAAGTCGGTGACCTTCTTCTCGATGCCCTCGCCGACGATGAACATCCTGAAGCCGTGGCACTTCGAGTTCTTGGCCTTCAGCACCTGCTCCACGGTCTGCTTGTCGTCCTTGACGAAGGGCTGGGACAGCAGGGTGACTTCCTTGAGGAACTTCTGCACGCTGCCCTCGGCGATCTTCTCCAGCATGGCTTCCGGCTTGCCGGCTTCCTTGGCCTTCTCGATGGCGACGCGGCGCTCGGTGTCGATCAGGTCCTGGGAGACGCCGGAGGCATCCAGCGACTTGGGCTTGGAGGCGGCGATGTGCATGGCGATGTCCTTGGCGATGGCTTCGTCGCCGCTGATGTCGACCAGCACGCCGATCTTGTTGCCGTGGATGTAGCTGGCGAACTTGCCTTGGCCATCGACACGCACGAAGCGGCGCACGGACATGTTCTCGCCGATCTTGCCGACCAGCTCGGTGCGGACTTCCTCGACCGTCTTGCCCTTGTAGGGCAGGGCGGAGAGGGAGGCGACGTCGGCGGGATTCTGCTTCAGCACCATCTCGGCCAGGGCGCGGGTCAGGGCCAGGAAGTCGTCGTTCTTGGCGACGAAGTCGGTCTCGCAGTTCACTTCCACCATGGCGGCGGACTTGCCGTCGGCCGCGATCTGGATGGCCACCACGCCCTCGGCGGCGACGCGGCCGGCGCTCTTGGCGGCCTTGTTGCCGAAGCGAACGCGCAGGATTTCCTCGGCCTTCTGCATGTCGCCGGCGGCCTCGGACAGCGCCTTCTTGCAATCCATCATGGGCGCATCGGTGCGCTCGCGCAGTTCCTTGACCATGGATGCGGTGATTTCAGCCATTTCAAACTCCTGTTTTCCGTATTGAAAAACGCCCCGTTGGGCGGGGCGTCATGAAGCGGTGAGAAGCCCGGCCGGAATGCTCCGGCCGGTGATACTGCGTAACACTCAGGACGCGCCGGCTTCGCCGGAATCTTCCACTTCGACGTACTCGTCCTGGCTTTCCGAGACCATTTCCTCGATGACCTGGGACTTGCCTTCCAGGATCGCGTCGGCGATGCCGCGGGCGTAGAGGCGGATGGCGCGGCTGGAGTCGTCGTTGCCGGGGATGACATAGTCCACGCCGGCGGGGGTGTTGTTGGAGTCCACCACGCCGATGACCGGGATGCCCAGCTTGTTGGCCTCGGTGATGGCGATCTTCTGGTAGCCCACGTCCACCACGAAGAGGGCGTCGGGCAGGCGCTCCATGTCCTTGATGCCGCCCAGGCTGTTGACCAGCTTGTCGTACTCGCGCTGGACGTGCAGGGCTTCCTTCTTCGACAGGCTGGCGGTGTCGGCCAGTTGGGCCTCCATGTCCTTCATGCGCTTGACCGACTGCTTCACGGTCTTGAAGTTGGTCAGCATGCCGCCCAGCCAGCGGTGGGAAATGAAGGGCATGCCGCAGCGCAGGGCTTCCTCGCCCATGATCTCGCGGGCCTGGCGCTTGGTGCCGACGAACAGGATGCTGCCCTTGTTGGACGCCAGACGGCGCACGAAGGCGGCCGCGTCGTTGAACAGCGGCAGCGTTTTTTCCAGGTTGATGATGTGGATCTTGTTGCGGTGGCCGAAGATGAACGGGGCCATCTTCGGATTCCAGTAGCGGGTTTGATGGCCGAAATGGACACCGGCCTCCAGCATTTGACGCATGGTCACGGACATGAACAACTCCTTGGTTAAGGTTGAGCCTCCATCCACGAAGAACTCCGCCAGTCCGGACGGAGCACCTTAACGGGCGCGGATGTGTGGATTTGCCGGTCCGGCGGAATGCCGGACGCAAAGCGCGCGGATTCTAGCAGCGGCGGGGGAGCGAGGCAAGCCGCAAGGGATCAGTCGTCCTCTCGAGCATCCTGCTTTCCGGCGGCCCGGTCGAGTTGCCGGAAGTGGGCCAGGCGCTCGCCGATGCGTGCTTCCACGCCCCTTGGCGTGGGCTGGTAGAAACGCGGGTCGCGAGGCAGTTCGTCGGGGAAGTAGCGTTCGCCGGCGGCATAGGCCTCCGGCTCGTCGTGGGCATACCGGTATTCCCGGCCGAAGCCCAGTTCCTTCATGAGCTTGGTGGGGGCGTTGCGCAGGTGCACCGGTACCGGACGGGAGCCGTCCTCGGCGACGAAACGTTTGGCTGCGCCGAATGCGGCGTAGACGGCGTTGCTCTTGGGGGCGCAGGCGAGATAGATGACCGCCTGGGCGAGGGCCAGCTCGCCTTCCGGGCTGCCCAGGCGCTCGTAGGTGGCCACGGCTTCGAGGGCGGTGTTGAGGGCGCGCGGATCGGCCAGGCCGACGTCCTCCACGGCCATGCGCAGGATACGGCGGCCCAGGTAAAGGGGATCGGCGCCGCCGTCCAGCATGCGGCAGAACCAGTACAGGGACGCGTCGGGATTGGAGCCGCGCACCGATTTGTGCAGGGCGGAGATCTGGTCGTAGAAGGCGTCGCCGCCCTTGTCGAAGCGGCGCCGGGAAGGGGCCAGGGCCTCGCCGACGAAGGCGGCGTCGGCGCTTTCACGTCCCGCCGCCCGCATGGCGGTGGCGAGCTGTTCCAGCAGGTTGAGCAGGCGGCGGCCATCGCCGTCGGCCTGCGCCAGCAGCAACTTGCCGCCCTCTTCCTCCAGGGCGATGCCCAGCCCGCCCAGGCTGAGCGCCCGCTCCAGCAAGGCTGCCAGGCCGGCCTCGTCGAGGGACTTCAGCACATAGACCTGGGCGCGGGAGAGGAGGGCGCCCACCACCTCGAAGGAAGGGTTCTCGGTGGTGGCGCCGATGAAGGTGATGAGGCCCGACTCCACATGCGGCAGGAACGCGTCCTGCTGGCTTTTGTTGAAGCGATGCACCTCGTCGACGAAGAGGATGGTCTGCCGGCCCATGCCAAGATTGACCCGGGCGCGCTCCACGGCCTCGCGGATTTCCTTGACGCCGGCCAGCACCGCCGAGATCTGGATGAAATCTGCGTCGAAGTGGTGGGCCATGAGCCGGGCCAGGGTGGTCTTGCCGACCCCGGGCGGCCCCCACAGGATCATGGAGTGGGGCTTGCCGGCCTCGAAAGCCAGGCGCAGCGGCTTGCCGGGGCCGAGCAGATGATCCTGGCCGATGACCTCGTCGATACGAGCCGGACGCAGGCGCTCGGCCAGGGGTACGTTGTCCGGTTGCCTGTTGGCTTTCGCTTTCGGCGAGGGGGGAGCGCCGAACAGATCGCCGGTGTCAGCGCTCGCCAAGGATGTCCACCCCCTTGGGCGGGGTGAAGCGGAACAGACTGCCGCCCAGGGCCGGGTTGCGTTCCAGATTGCTGAAGCGCAGCAGCGTGGTCTGGCCGAAGTTGTCCTTCAGTTCCATGGCCTGGATATCCTTGCCCTTGAATCCCAGGCGCACCGATTCGAAACCGCTTTCCTTGCTCTTGGGCGTGGCCTCGAGCCAGTCGAGCCCATCCTTGACGCCGGTTTCCTTCAGATTGAACAGTTTGGCGATGTCATTGTCGCCGGCCAACAGGGCGGCGGGGCTGTCGCCGAGGGCCTGGTCCAGCGCGCGCACCGTGACCTGGCCGAGATCCTCGTCGTAGATCCACAGCTTGCTGCCATCGCCGACGATGAGCTGGGCATAGGGTTTCTGGTAGACCCAGCGGAACTTGCCGGGCCGCGAGAAGAACAGGTTGCCGGTCGCCTCCTGGGTCTTGCGGCCGGTCTTGTCGCTCACCGTCTGGGTGAAGCGCGCCTTGAGGCTTTTCGTGCCCTGGATGAAGGACTCCAGGCGGGCCTGGGCGTCGGCCATGGCCTGCGGCGCGGGCAGGGCGAAAAGAAGGAGGGAGAGGAGCAGGTTACGCATCATGGCGGGGGGCGATCACTTCACGGTTGCCGTTGCTTTGCATGGGAGAGACGAGGCCGGCCTTTTCCATGGCCTCGATGAGTCGGGCGGCTCGGTTGTAGCCGATGCGCAATTGTCGCTGCACCGAGGAAATCGAGGCGCGGCGGGTCTTCAGCACGTAGGCCACCGCGTCGTCATAGAGCGCGTCGGCTTCCGCGTCGTCGGCGGCATCGCCATTGCCATCCTCGTCATCCAGGTTTTCCAATACGCTTTCGTCATATTGCGGCGGCCCGAGTTCCTTGAGCCAGGCGCAGACCCGATGCACTTCCTGATCGGAGACGAAGGCGCCATGCACGCGGGTGGGCACGCCATGGCCGGGGGGCAGGTAGAGCATGTCGCCTTGGCCGAGCAGGGATTCCGCGCCCTGCTGGTCGAGGATGGTGCGGGAATCGATGCGGCTGGCAACCTGAAAGGCGACCCGCGTCGGAATGTTCGCCTTGATCAGCCCGGTGATCACGTCGACCGAGGGGCGCTGCGTGGCCAGGACCAGATGGATGCCGGCGGCACGGGCTTTCTGCGCCAGGCGGGCGATGAGTTCCTCCACCTTCTTGCCGGCCACCATCATGAGATCGGCCAGTTCGTCGATGAGCACGACGATGAAGGGCAGGGTGGCCAGCCTTTCCGGACTTTCCGGGGTAATGGAGAAAGGATTGCTCAAAGGCTGCCCGGCCTTTTCGGCTTCGCGCAGTTTTTCGTTGAAGCTGGCGATGTTACGCACGCCCAGGGCGGACATCAGGCGGTAGCGTTTGTCCATCTCGCCGACACACCAGTTGAGCGCCGAGGCGGCCAGCCTCATGTCGGTGACCACCGGCGCCAGCAGGTGCGGGATGCCCTCGTAGGCCGACAGTTCCAGCATCTTCGGGTCCACCATGATCAGCCGCACCTCGTCCGGGGTGGACTTGTAGAGCAGCGAAAGAATCATGGCGTTGATGGCCACGGACTTGCCGGAGCCGGTGGCGCCGGCCACCAGCAGATGCGGCATCCTGGCCAGATCGACGACCACCGGGTTGCCGCTGATGTCCTTGCCCATGGCCAGGGCGAGGGGGGAGGGGACGTCGTTGTAGAGTTTGGTGGAGAGGATCTCGGAGAGGCGCACCACCTGGCGCAGATTGTTGGGGAGTTCCAGGGCCATGCAACTCTTGCCCGGTATGGTTTCCACCACGCGGATGCTGACCAGGGACAGGGCGCGCGCCAGGTCCTTGGAAAGGTTGGTGATCTGGCTGCCCTTGACGCCGGAGGCGGGCTCCACTTCGTAGCGGGTGATGACCGGGCCGGGATAGGCCCCCAGCACCTTCACCTCGACGCCGAACTCGCGCAATTTGCGTTCGATCAGCCGCGAGGTGGCTTCCAGCGCGGCCTGGTCCACCTGGCTGGTAGCTTCCGGCGGCTCGTCCAGCAGGCGCAGCGGTGGGCGCTGCACATCCGGGCTGTCGCGGAACAGCAATTCCTGGCGTTCCACGTCCACACGCTCGGATTTCTCCAGCGGGGCAGCCGCCAGTTCGATGTGCACCGGAGCTTCCGCGCGCATGCGCTTGCGTTCCTGACGGACCACGGCCTCGCGTTCGCTGACCGCCTCCTCGCCGACCTTGCGGTCGCGGTGGGCCTGCCATCGTTGCCAGGACAGGGCGATGAGCGCCTCCAGGCTGGCGCCGGTCTTTTCCGCCAGAGCGATCCAGGACAGACCGGTGAACAGGCTGATGCCGGCGCCCCAGGCAAGCAGCAGGATCACCGTGCCCCCATCGAAACCGAACACGCTCTGCACCAGCCGCGCCAGGGAATCGCCGAAAGCGCCGCCGGCGGTAAGCGGCAGCGAGGTGACCAGCGAATGGAAACGCAGCGACTCGAGGGTGCTGCTGGTCAACAGGACGATGAGGAATCCGACCAGGGTCACCGACAGTCCGTGCCGGTGTTCCTTATCGTCCTCGCCGATGCGCCGGTATCCCCACCAGACCAGGAAGAGGGAGAGGACGACCCAGATCCAGGCCGAGACGCCGAAGAGATAGAGCAGCAGATCCGCCAGCCAGGCCCCGAAGGCACCCCCGGCATTGTGCAGGGACTGACCCTGTCCGGTTCGTGACCAGCCTGGATCGCCGGGGTCGTAGGTCAGCAGGATCATGCCCAGATACAGCGCCAGGGCGACTGCCGACAACCACCACGCTTCCCGCAGCAGAGCGACGACCCGCGGCGCCAGCGGCTTGCGCCGCGTCGGTTTGCTGACCGCGCAGCGGCGGGAGGAGGACTTGCTCAACATGCCGCGCACTATAAAGGATGCCCGGAAATCCCTCCATGCGCGGAGGCCTGGTCATATTCGTGAGCCGTTCCGGCGTCATCCCGCCAGATCTAAAAGATTCTGAATGTATATTATGTAAAATATGTGATCTGGGTGAATCGACCGACCCGGCGCTAAAATGTGCTTTTCGCCCTCTCGTTCTGGAGTCTTTATGTCAGTCAAGCATTGCCGCCTTCTCATCCTGGGTTCCGGTCCCGCTGGTTATACCGCCGCCGTTTATGCGGCGCGCGCCAACCTCAAGCCGGTGCTGATCACCGGCCTGCAGCAAGGCGGTCAATTGATGACCACGACCGAGGTGGACAACTGGCCCGCCGATGCCAACGGTGTCATGGGCCCTGAGCTGATGACCCGCTTTCAGCAACACGCCGAGCGTTTCGGCACGGAAATCTTGTTCGACACGATCCATACCGCCAAACTGACGGAAAAACCCTTTGCCCTCGTCGGCGACACCGGCACCTATACCTGCGATGCGCTGATCATCGCTACCGGCGCATCGGCGATGTATCTCGGCCTGCCTTCCGAACAAGAATTCATGGGGCGCGGGGTTTCCGGTTGCGCGACCTGCGATGGCTTTTTCTACAAGAACCAGGAAGTGGCGGTCATCGGTGGCGGCAATACCGCTGTCGAGGAAGCCATTTATCTGGCGAATATCGCCTCCAAGGTCACTCTCGTGCACCGCCGCGACACCTTCAAGGCCGAGAAGATCATGGTCGACCATCTCATGCAAAAGGTGAATGAAGGGAAAATCATCCTTGAATTAAATAGCGTTCTGGATGAAGTCCTGGGCGACAAAAGCGGCGTCACCGGCATGCGTCTGAAACAGATGCAAACCGGCGAGACCAAGGACATTCAACTTTCCGGCATTTTCATCGCCATCGGCCACAAGCCGAATACAGACCTGTTCAAGGACCAGCTTGAACTCGACCGTGGCTATATCGTCACGCGCGGCGGCCGGCATGGCAATGCGCAGATGACCAGCATCGAAGGCGTGTTCGCCGCTGGAGACGTGCAGGACATGATCTACAAACAGGCCATTACCAGTGCCGCAGCCGGCTGCCAGGCCGCCCTGGATGCCGAGCGCTATCTTGATAATCTGAAGTAACAATAACGACTATCCACATGATTCAAGGCGGGAATGGCGATCCGCCCGAAATGCCGGATGCGGATCTGGAGTTGTTCAGATCCGCCCTGCCGGACGTTGCACCCATCACGCCTCACGGCCGCTTCCTGCATCCCCCTACCCGCCTGCCGCCCATCCCGCTGAGCCGTTTGCGGGATGAACGGGAAGTCATCCACGAATCCCTGCACGATCCCGTGCAATGGCATGAGGACAAGGAAACCGGCGAAGAACTGGCTTATGTCCGGCCGGGGATTACCCGGCAAACCTTGCGGCGCCTGCGACGCGGAGACTGGATCTCGCAGGCCGAACTGGACCTGCATGGCCTGACGAAGGCCGAGGCCAAGCTGGAATTGGCCGAGTTCCTGCACGAATGCAAGCGGCGTGGCGTCCGCTGCGTGCGCATCATTCATGGCAAGGGATTGCGCTCGAAAAACCGGGAACCGGTATTGAAACATCACGTGCGGCACTGGCTGACCCTGCGCGAGGAAGTTCTGGCCTTCGTCCAGGCCCGGCCCATGGATGGAGGCGGTGGCGCGGTGATGGTGTTATTGAAATCCCGATCTTGAAGGCATTGGTTTTCGCGTGGCCAATCCATTGCCATGGTCGCCGCATTGAGCGTGATGAAATGGCCAATGCGGCGGGAATGGTGCATCAGCCTGATCTGCTGACGAGGAACGCTTAACAGGGTTGCTCTGCAATGCGGTCTTGCATAATGTCACTGCTCGTCATTATGATTCGCCGTCCGTTTGGGCACTGACATTCTTTGGAGAACACGTATGGCTTCATATCAGGAAATCCTTTCGCAAATCGAAGACTTGAAACTGAAAGCGAAGGAAGCCCGCAAGCAGGAAATGGCCGCCACCATCACCGAAATCAAGCGCATGATGGTGGAATACGGCATTACCCTGGAGGACCTGGGTGGTAAGAGCGGCAAGGGCCGTGCCCGTGGCGGCAATGCCAAGTATCGTGATCCCGCCAGTGGCAAGACCTGGTCCGGCCGCGGCCGTCGCCCGGGTTGGGTCGTGGATTTGGAGAAACAGGGCGGCAGCCTGGATTCCTGCAGAATCTGAATTCCGCTCGTGCAATACAAAAGCCCCGCGTGACGGGGCTTTTTTTATTCGATGCCGGATCAGTCCAATGCGATTGCCAGGATCTCTTCCAACTGTTTCTTGTGCAGGCTGGCGATACCCGTTGCGGGCGCTGAAGATTCCGGTCGACCGGCATAAATCAGGGGAGTCTTGCAAAAGCGCGCCAGATGATGCGCCATGAAACGCCAGGGGCCCTGATTTCTGGGTTCATCCTGAGCCCAGACGATCTCTCCGGCTTTTGCATAACGCGCAAGTAATGCCTGCAATTCCAGGTCTGCCACCGGGTAAAGCTGTTCCACCCGAATCAGTGCGATATGCGACAACTGCTTTTCCCTGCGCGCCTTCGCCAAATCGTAATAAACCCGGCCACTGCAGAATACGAGGCGGCTAACGTGGGCTGGATCCGGTGCGTCCGGATCATCCAGGATCGGCTGGAAAGCGCCCTGGGCGAGTTCCTGCAAGGCCGAAGTCGCATCGGCATGCCGCAGCAGGCTCTTCGGCGTGAACACGATCAAAGGCCGCCGGTAAGGCCGCACCACCTGACGCCGCAGCAGATGGAAGATCTGTGCCGGCGTGCTGGGCTGGGCGATCTGGATATTGTCGTGGGCGGTGAGCTGCAGGAAGCGCTCGATGCGCCCGGAAGAGTGCTCGGGCCCCTGCCCTTCGTAGCCATGCGGCAGGAATAGGGTCAGGCCGTTCAGGCGGTCCCACTTGGTCTCGCCGGAGGCGATGAACTGGTCGATGACCACCTGGGCGCCGTTGACGAAATCGCCGAACTGGGCTTCCCAGATCACCAGTTGGTCGGGCGCCGAGCCGGCGTAGCCATATTCGAACGCCAGTACCGCCTCCTCCGACAGCAGGGAGTCGATCACCAGGAAGTTGGCCTGGCCGGGAATCAGATGTTGCAGCGGAATGTAGGCGCCGGAATCCCACTTCTCCCGGTTCTGGTCGTGCAGCACGGCATGGCGGTGGAAGAAGGTGCCGCGGCCGGAGTCCTGGCCGGACAGCCGCACCGGTGTGCCGTCGGTAAGCAGGCTGGCATAGGCCAGGCTTTCTGCCATGCCCCAGTCCAGGGGCAGGGCGCCCTCCCCCATCTGCCTGCGGTCGTCGATGATCTTCTTCACCCGGGGATGCAGGGTGAAGCTCGCCGGTACGTCCACCAGTCGCTTGGCCAGGGCCTGCAGCCGGTTCATGGGGATGGCAGTGCGTGTGGCGACGCGCCAATGGGTGTACTTGTAGAGGTTCCAGTCCGCGGCGAATTCGCTCTTGCCGCCCCCAGCCTGACGGCACGCCGGCGTATCCAGGCATTTTTTGTAGTCCCGGATCAGGGCATCGGGGCCGCCCTCCTCCACCACGCCCTGCCCCACCAGCTTTTCCGCGTACAGCGAGCGGGTGCCGGGCAGGGCATGGATGCGCCGGTACATCAGAGGCTGGGTGGCCATGGGTTCGTCCTGCTCGTTGTGGCCCAGGCGGCGGTAGCAGATGAGGTCGATGGCGATGTCCCGCTTCCAGAACATGCGGTACTCGATGGCGATGCGGGTGGCGCGGATCACCGCCTCGGGATCGTCCCCGTTCACATGCAGGACCGGGCCTTCCACCATCTTCATGACATCGGTGCAGTAGAGGCTGGAGCGCGAATCGCGCGGATCGGAGGTGGTGAAGCCGATCTGGTTGTTGATGACGACGTGGATGGTGCCGCCGGTTTTGAAACCGCGCGTCGCCGCCATGTTCAGGGTTTCCATGACCACGCCCTGGCCGGCGAAGGCCGCGTCGCCGTGGATGAGGATGGGCATGACCTGGCTGCCGTCTCGGTCGCCGCGGCGCTGCTGCTGGGCGCGCACCCAACCTTCCACCACCGGGTTGACGATCTCCAGATGGGAAGGGTTGAAGGCCAGGGCGACGCGGATGGGACCACCGGGCGGGGTCAGGTCGGCGGCGAAACCCTGGTGGTACTTCACGTCGCCGGTCTTGTGCGCCTCTACCTCGTCGTGGTGGGCATGCTCGAACAACTCGATGACCGAACGACCCAGCACGTTGTGCAGCACGTTGAGGCGGCCCCGGTGGGCCATGCCCAGGCCGATTTCCTGGATGCCGGCGCGGGCCGCCTGGTCGATGAGGTCGTTGAGCAGGGGAATCAGGGATTCGCCGCCTTCCAGAGAGAACCGCTTCTGCCCGACGAAGCGGGTGTGCAGGGTCTTCTCCAGGGTCTCGGCAGCGGTGAGCTGGGTCAGCAGCCAGCGGCGCAGTTCGTCGTCGAACCTGGGCGCGAGATCCTCGCTCTCCAGGCGTTTTTGCAGCCAGCGCTTCTGCTGGGTGTCCGTCAGATGCATGTACTCGGCGGACAGCGTGCCGCAGTAGGCTTTGGTCACCCGGGCGATGATGTTGCGCAGGGTGTCACGGGCCGGACCGGCCAGGGAACCGGTTTCATACTCGGCGTCCAGGTCGGCGGGGGTCAGGCCGTGGTTGCCGGGATCGAGCTCCGGAATATGGGGCGGCGGCAGCCGGTTCAGGGGATCCAGGTTTGCGGCGCGGAAACCGTGGAAGCGGTAGGCGTTGATGAGTTGCAGCACGCCGACTTGCGTGGCCTCGCATTTCAGCAAGGGCAGGTCGGAGACCGTGACCGCTTCCTTCTTCTCGAAGCGCACCGGTGCCGGAGCCGGCAGCAACTCGGGTTTTTCCGCCTCCAGGGCCGCGAGGTAGTCGGCGCTGCCGGAAAACAAGGCGGTGGCGGGTAGTGAATCGCGCTTCATGTCTGCCCCTCGTAAATCACGCTAGTTCAAGCTAGCGCGTGTATTGCTGCGCTGCAAGATCAACTTACGAGTGATTCACTCGGAAATTGACGCCGGTCATGCCCCCCTGAGCGCGATGGGCACGAACTCCCGCCGCTGTGGTCCGGTGTAAAGCTGCCTGGGCCGGGCGATCTTGTGGCCGGGCGAGGCCACCATCTCGTTCCACTGGGCGATCCAGCCGGCGGTGCGGGCCAGGGCGAAGATGGCGGTGAACATCGAGGTGGGAATGCCCAGGGCGCGCAGCACGATGCCCGAATAGAAGTCGACGTTGGGGTACAACTTCTTCTGGACGAAGTACTCGTCCTCCAGGGCGATTTGCTCCAGCTTGAGGGCGATCCTGAACATCGGGTCGTCGTGCAGGCCGAGTTCGTCCAGCACCTCGTGGCAGGTCTGGCGCATGATCGCGGCGCGCGGGTCCATGTGCTTGTAGACGCGGTGGCCGAAGCCCATGAGCTTGAAGCCGGAGGCCTTGTCCTTGGCCTTGTTGATGTATTCGCCGATGTGGGAGACGTCGCCGATGTCCGCCAGCATCTTCAGCACCGCCTCGTTGGCGCCGCCGTGCAGGGGGCCCCACAGGCAGGCGGTGCCCGCGGCGATGCAGGCGAAGGGGTTCGCATAGCTGGAGCCGGCGATGCGCACGGTGGAGGTGGAGGCGTTCTGCTCGTGGTCCGCGTGCAGAATGAAGATGCGATCCAGGGCCCGCGAGAGCACGGGGCTGGGTTCATAGCGCTCACAGGGCGTGGCATGCAGCATGTACAGGAAGTTCTCGGTGTAGCCCAGGTCATTCTGCGGGTATACGAAAGGCTCACCCTTGTTGTACTTGTAGGACCAGGCCGCCACCGTGGGCACCTTGGCGAGCAGGCGGAACATGGAAATCTCCCGCTGCTTGGCGTCGGCCACGTCGCTGCTTTCCGGGTAGAAAGCCGCCATGGCGCCGATGATGGAGACCATCACCGCCATGGGATGGGCATCGCGGCGGAAGCCCTTGTAGAGGGACAACATCTGATCGTGCAGCATGGTGTGGCGGCTGACCAGGAAATCGAATTCCTTCTTCTGCTCGGCGTTGGGCAGTTCGCCGTGCCAGAGCAGGTAGGCGGTCTCCAGGAAATCCGAGCGCTCGGCCAGTTGTTCGATGGGATAGCCCCGGTAATAGAGCAGGCCCTGCTCGCCGTCGATGAAGGTGATGCTGGAGGAACAGCTCGCCGTGGAGAGGAACCCGGGGTCGTAGGTGAAGTAACCCTGGTTGCCCAGGGCGCGGGTATCGATCACATCCGGCCCGAGGGTGCCGCCCATGCTGGGCAGGTCGATGGTGTGCTCGCCGATTTTCAGGGTGGCATTGGGCTTGTTCATGGTCTCGGATATCGGGTTGATCGGATCAATGCCACCACGTCGAGAAACTCGTCGGGCGGCGCCTGCTCCCCGGTGAACCAGTCGAACAGGACCATGTCGTCCTGTTCGAGGAGTCGCGCGAAGGCCGCCTGCTGCTGCACGGAAAGTTCGCCATGGCGGGTGTCGAGGAACAGGGTCAGCCACGCATCCAGTTCGAGCATGCCGCGCCGGCAAAGCCAGCGCAGGCGGCCAGGACTGGGAAGCTCTGGATGCGGCACGGAGCCGGCGGGGCTACAGCGCCCGTTTCACGAGGAGCGACTTGATTTTGCCGATGGCCTCGGTGGGGTTCAAGCCCTTGGGGCAGACTTCCACGCAGTTCATGATGCCGTGGCAGCGGAACAGGCGATAAGGATCTTCCAGGAAGTCGAGGCGCTCGTCGGTGGCCTGGTCGCGGCTGTCGGCGATGAAGCGGTAGCCCTGCAACAGCGCGGCCGGGCCGAGGAACTTGTCCGGGTTCCACCAGAACGACGGGCAGGAAGTGGTGCAGCAGCCGCACAGGATGCATTCCCACAGGCCGTCCAGTTCGGCCCGGTCCTCCGGGCTTTGCAGGCGCTCGTTCTCCGGCTCCGGGTCGAGGTTGATGAGATAGGGCTTCACCGCCTTGTAATGCTGGTAGAACTGGGCCATGTCGACGATCAGGTCGCGAATCACGCCGAGCCGCGGCAGCGGCCGGATGGTGATGGGCTCCTTGAGTCCTTCGAGGTCGGTGATGCAGGCCAGCACGTTGCTGCCGTTGACGTTGACGCCGTCGGAGCCGCACACGCCCTCCCGGCAGGAACGTCGGAAGGACAGGCTCTCGTCCAGGGTGTCCTTGATGGCGATGAGGGCGTCCAGCACCTTCTTGCCCTTGGCATCGAAGTCGAGCTCGTAATCCTGCATGCGCGGCGCCGAGCCGAGTTCGGGGTCGTAGCGGTAGATGCGGAATTTCATCAGGCTTCCTCTATTGCCATGGCCATCAATACGTCCTTTCCTTCGGCTGGAAGGTCTCGACGGTCAGGGGCTTGAGCCGCACCGGCTTGTAGTCGAGCTGGTCGTTCTGCCTGAAATAGAGCGTGTGGCGCAGCCAGTGGTCGTCGTCCCGCTGGGGATGGTCTTCCCGCGTGTGGGCGCCGCGGCTTTCCGTGCGCGCCAGGGCGGACACAAGGGTGGCGCGGGCAATGAGCAGGAGGTTTTCCAGTTCCAGAGCTTCCAGACGAGCGGTGTTGAACATCCGGCTACGGTCCGCCAGCGCCGCGTCCGGCAGGCGGGCCTGTACCTTGTCGAGGAGTTCCAGGCCTTCCTTGAGCAGCGCCTCGGTACGGTAGACGCCGCAGTGGTCCTGCATGATCTTCTGCATTTCCCCGCGCAGGCCGGCCACGGTTTCCGTGCCCTTGGGCTTCTCCCAGCGGGCCAGGCGGTGCAGGGCGAGGTTCAGCCTTTCCTCTGACACGCTGCGCGGGAAAGGATTCTCGCGCAGGTACTCGATGACATGCTGGCCGGCGGCGCGGCCGAACACCACCAGGTCGAGCAGGGAATTGCCGCCCAGGCGGTTGGCGCCATGCACCGAGACACAGGCGCACTCGCCCACGGCGTAGAGGCCGGGTACCGCCTCCTCGGGACCGGTGCGCACCGGCGAAACCACCTGACCGTGCAGGTTGGTGGGAATGCCGCCCATCATGTAGTGCGCCGTGGGCGTGACCGGAATGGGCGCATCGATGGGATCGACGCCGGCGAACTGCATGGACAGTTCGCGGATGCCCGGCAGCCGGGCCTTGATCTTTTCCGCGCCGAGCTTGCGGATGTCCAGGTGCACGTAGTCGCCATGCTCGCCGCAGCCGCGCCCGGCGCGAATTTCCTGGGCGATGGCTCGCGCCACCACGTCGCGCGAGGCCAGGTCCTTGGCGTTGGGCGCATAGTGGGGCATGAACGCCTCGCCGTCCTTGTTGTAGAGGATGCCGCCTTCGCCACGCACGCCTTCGGTAATCAGGCTGCCCACCTCGGGAATGCCGGTGGGATGGAACTGCCAGAACTCCATGTCCTCCAGGGGCAGGCCGGCGCGCAGCACCATGCCGAGGCCGTCGCCGGTGTTGATGTGGGCGTTGGTGGAATGGCGGAAAATGCGGCAGGCACCCCCCGTGGCCAGCAGTGTCGCACGGGCTTCGAAGAAGCTGGCTTCACCGGTTTCAATCTCCATGGCCACCACGCCGAGCACATAGCCTTCGTCGTCGCGGATCAGGTCAAGGGCGAAGAACTCCTCGAAGAACTGGGTGCGGGCGGCGATGTTGCGCTGGTACAGGGTGTGCAGCAGGGCGTGGCCGGTGCGGTCGGCGGCGGCGCAGGTGCGGATGGCCTGTTCGCCGCCGTAGTTCTTGGACTGACCGCCGAAGGGGCGCTGGTAGATCTTGCCGTTGTCCAGGCGGGAGAACGGCAGGCCCATGTGCTCCAGTTCGTACACCGCCGGCAGGGCGTTGCGGCACATGAACTCGATGGCATCCTGGTCGCCCAGGTAGTCGGAACCCTTCACCGTGTCGTACATGTGCCAGTGCCAGTTGTCTTCGGAGACGTTGGCCAGGGCCGCGGTAATGCCGCCCTGGGCGGACACGGTATGCGAGCGGGTGGGAAAGACCTTGGACAGCAGGGCCACCTTCAGGTTGGCCTGGGACAGTTGCAGGGCGGCGCGCAGGCCGGCTCCCCCGCCGCCGACAATCACGGCATCAAACGTACGTTTCGGAATCCGGGTTTGAGTCACTTCACGCTCCACAGGATGTCCACGCTCCAGGCCAGGCAACCCAGGTACAGGATGCCGAAAGCCAGGTACAGGCCCAGGCGCAACACCAGGCAATGCACATAGTCGATGAAAATCTCGCGCAGGCCGATCCAGGCATGCACCAGCAGGGCGGTGACGAAAAGTAGCCCGCCCACCTTCATGTACATGGGCGCGAACAGTCCGCGCCAGGTCTCGTAGCCCATGGGGCCAGCGGCGAGCAGCAGCACGAGGAAGGCAACCAGAAAACCCGCCATGTACAGCGCGCTGGCGCGCTGCAGCAGCCACATGTCGAGGCCGCGATGGGCACCGCCGACGTGTCTCATGCGCCACCTCCGGACAGTGTCGACAGGCCGATCAGGCCGGTCAGGGCGATGGCCAAGGCCAGGCTGAACCAGGCGGTCTGACGGGCGCGATCCCTCCCCTCCCCCAGACCGAAGTCCAGGCCCAGATGGCGTAGACCGGCAAGGAAATGGTGCAGCAGCGCCCACAGCAGACCGAGGCCGATGAGCCAGCCGAGGCCGCCGGAGAAAAAGCCCGCCACCGCGGTGTAGTCGGCCGGCGAGCGCAGGGAGCGCCAGAGCAGGTAAAGCAGGATGGGAATCAGCAGGGAAAGGGCGGCGCCGCTGACGCGGTGCAGGATCGACACCACGCCGCCGATGGGCAAGCGGATGGCGAGCAGATTGAGGAAAAACGGTCGTTTGCGGTTCATCTGCCGGTTCATGTCTGATCCTCGCGTGCGACGCACCGGATCGCTCCGGGGCTTCACAATGGCGCAACATTTAACGCCTATTGCGACGCACAATCAACCGCAAAATAACCCCTGTTTATCGGGGTATAGAAAAAATGAGGCCTGTCCATGACCGCGCTCAAACTACTGAAAACCAGGGTTAAGAGCAGATAGAACAGGAAGATGCACAAAGTTCCTCATCCTTATCCGAGGAATCGCGCATCGATCTACAAGACGATTTCCCCGTGCCAGCCCAGGGGCGACAGCCCCCTGGCCAGGGCGCCGGCCTCCAGTGCCTTGAGGAAGGCGGCCGGACCGGCGGCATAGATGTCGATGTGGGAGAGATCCGGATGATGGGCGAGGATGCCTTCCGCCACCGTCGCCGCGCCTGGCTCGATGGAGAGGGCCTGATAGGTGAAGTTGTCGAGTGCGTCGGCCCAGGCCCGGCACAGGTTGTCCTGGTAATGCCCGGCTTCGCCAGCCACCCAGTAGAGATGCATGGAATCAGCGGTTTCCAGAGACATGGCGTGCTGCACGAGGCTCTTGATGGGGGCGAAGCTCTCTTCCCAGGCGACGAAGATCAGCGACCGGCGTGAATCAAGCTTCATGACGAACTGGCCGCGCGGCCCCAGCAGGCTGACGCCGTCTTCCTTGCGCAGGCCGTCGAACACCTTGCGGGAGAAACCTCGGTTGTCGCGACGCACGTGTACTTCGATGTGGCGGTCCTCGCAGGGACAACTGGCGACGTAGTACTCCCCCTCGGCGCCGTCCGCCGACAGGGTGACGTGCTGCCCAGCCAGGAAGCGCAGGCGCTTGCTGCGCGGCGCCGTGAGATGCAGGGCGGCGAGCTGGTCGTTGAGCAACTCCACCACCTTCACCTTGGTGGGGATTTCCTGTTCCGGGATGTCATCGGCACCGGCCACATGGGCCTCCAGCACGACGTCGGTGATGGGCGTGTAGGAGCACAGCAGAATGGCACCGTTCTCCTTTTCGACATCCTTGAGGACGAAGTCGTGGGGATGCACTTTCTTGACCTGGCCGGATAGCAGCCTGGCCTTGCACTCCCCGCAATTGCCGTTGCTGCAGCCGTAATCGAGGGGAATGCCGGCGCGCAGGGCGGCTTCCAGCAGGGTGTCGTTGCCCTCGACGAAGAATTCGTGGCCGGAGGGCTGCACGGTCACTTGCACGGACATGATGCGCATCACGCTTTCCTGGGCGAGCAGCGCCTCGGCCCGTTCGGCCTCGCTGGGGGCCGCTTCGAGCTCGCGCTTGAGCCAATGTTTGAGTCCGGCCACGGCATCCACGGTCGCCGCGCCCCCTGTTTCCGTCACGTCGTCGAGCTTGTCGCCGAGGAAGCGGAACACCTCGTCGTAATGCAGCAGCAGGCTTTTCGCGGCGGCGAATTCCTTGCCCAGCTCGTACAGCCGTTCCGCCAGCACCGCCTTGTCCGGCAGGGTGCGTTCGAACACCCGCTTGCCGAAGGCCTTGGCCTTGATCTCCTCCACCCGCTTGTATTCGCCGTCATCCTCCCATTGCACGCCGGGAAAGACGCGCAGCAGTTCATTCATGTCGACCATGCCGTCGAAGGTGGACAGTTCGCCGTCGTGGATCATGCGCTGGATCGCCGAGCGGGACTGCCCGACCAGGCGGGCGACACGGGAAACGGGGAGGTAATGGGCCATGGCCGGCATAATAGCCAGCGACATATCTCGCACAAAACAGCGACCGCGAATATTTGAAGATGCTGAATCTGGCCGTCCGTCCCTACCCGCAAGCCGCCTGCGAGACCCTCCGCCTGGCCGGCTTGTCGCCTTTGCTGGCGCGGCTCTATGCGGCGCGCGGCATCGACGCGGCGGATGCGCTGAAATACCGGCTTGGCGAACTCCTGCCCTACTCCGCGCTGAAGAATGCCGAGGCCGCGGCCTGCCGTCTGGCGGACGCCATCGCCGGCGGCGAAAAGCTGCGGGTGGTGGCCGACTACGACGCTGATGGCGCCACCGCCTGTGCCGTCGCCCTGGCCGGTCTCTCCGCCCTGGGGGCCAGGGTGGACTACCTGGTACCCAACCGCTTCGAGTACGGCTACGGCTTGTCGCCGGAAATCGCCCGTCTGGCCGCCGAGGGCACCCCCGACCTGCTCATCACCGTCGACAACGGCATCGCCGCGAATGCGGGCGTGGAGGAGGCGCGGCGGCTGGGCATGGAAGTCCTGGTCACCGACCACCACCTGCCGGGCGAAAGCCTGCCGGACGCCCTCATCGTCAATCCCAACCAGCCCGGCTGTTCCTTTCCCAGCAAGCATCTGGCCGGCGTCGGCGTCATGTTCTACGTGCTCATGGCCCTGCGCGCCGAGCTGCGCCGGCGCGGCGCCTTCGCCGCCCGGCCCGAACCCAACCTGGCCGAGTTGCTCGATCTGGTGGCCCTGGGCACCGTCGCCGACGTGGTGCGGCTGGATGCCAACAACCGCCTGCTGGTTTCGCAGGGCCTGACCCGTATCCGCCAGGGCAAGGCCCGGCCTGGTATCCAGGCCCTGTTCGCGGTGGCGGGCAAACCCGTCCAGCGCGCCAGCGCCGAGGACCTGGGCTACAACATCGGACCGCGCCTCAACGCCGCCGGCCGGCTTTCCGACATGGGCCGGGGTATCGAATGCCTGGTCGCTGCCGACCGCGCCCATGCCTTCGCCCTGGCCGGAGAGCTGGACCAGCTCAACCGCGAACGGCGCGGCATCGAAGCCGAGATGCAGGATCAGGCCGTCGCCCTGCTGGATGGTATCGAAGTCGCCGACGGCGCCAGCCTGGTGCTCTACGACCCGGCCTGGCACCAGGGCGTGGTGGGCCTGCTCGCCTCCCGCCTGAAGGAACGCCACCACCGCCCCACCCTCATCTTCGCCGACGCCGGCGACGGCCTGCTGCGCGGCTCCGGCCGGGCGATTCCGGGGCTACACCTGCGTGATGCCCTCGACCTGGTGGATCGCCACCTGCCCGGTGTCATCCTCAAGTACGGCGGCCACGCTGCGGCCGCCGGCCTCACCTTGCGGCGGCAACACCTGGACGCCTTCACCAACACCTTCGAGGCCGTCGCCCGGGAAAGCCTGAGCGAGGCCGACCTGACCCGGACCATCGAAACCGACGGCGAACTCGCCGCCGAGGAGTTCACCCTGGAAAACGCCGAGGCCCTGCGCAACGCGGTCTGGGGCCAGGGCTTTCCCACCCCCTCCTTCAACGGCGAGTTCTCGGTGCAAAGTCAGCGGCTGGTGGGCGATAAGCACCTGAAACTGCGTCTGGCCGGCCCCGGTTTCAGCGCCGAGGCGATGTGCTTCTTCCAGGACACCCCCCTGCCGGAGCGGATTCAGGCGGTGTATCGGCTGGAGGTGAACGAGTGGAACGGCAACCGTTCCCTGCAACTCAATCTGGTCCATTGGGCCGCGGCGTAGCTTCGCTTTACATCGCCGTGGCAAGGACCTCCGAGCGAGACTACTTCACCATTCCCCATGCCTGCAGCCGGCTGTGGGCATGCTTGGCCTGGTTGCCCTGGCGGGTCATCTGCAGGTAGCGGTAATACTCGTCCGCGGCGCCGCGGCGGTTCTGCATCTGCTCCAGGGAGAAGCCCTTGAGGAAGGTGGTGTTGGGGTTGCCCGGCAGCAGGCGGTCGTATTCCTGGAAGGCGGACAGGGCCTTGTCGGGCTGCCTGAGTTGCAGGTAGCTGACACCGGTGAGCTGGCTGGCCTGGG
Source organism: bacterium (assembly GCA_009772925.1). Taxonomy (GTDB): domain Bacteria; phylum Pseudomonadota; class Gammaproteobacteria; order Burkholderiales; family Thiobacillaceae; genus PFJX01. Next base: position 32,229 of record WOUQ01000007.1, on the reverse strand, counting down.
CCTCGGTGGGATAGATCGCCTTGGCGCGGGCCAGGTAGGGCTGGGCTTCCTGGGGTTTCTTCATGGCCATCTGCGTCTTCGCCATCAGCACCAGGCCGGGGTAGTCGTCCGGGGCCAGGGTCAGGGCCTGGCGAAAATGCCCTTCGGCGGCCTCGAGCTTTTTCTGGTTGAGCATGGCCTCGCCCTTTTGCTGTTCGGCGATGGCCGGCCGCAAAGCCCGCACGCGCGCGGTGTGGTCCATGTAGCGCTCCTTCTGGCGCGGCTTGCCAGTGCTGTCCCGGTAGGCGGTTTGCAAAACCTGTTTTGTATTGGCCAACCGCTCCGAACTCATGGGATGTGTGGCGAACATGAGTTCCAGGGCGTTGGGCTTGGACTTGGACTGGCTGTTCAGCATGTCCATCAGGTCGACCATGCCTTCCGGGTTGTAGCCGGCCTTGTTCATGTACTCCAGCCCCAGGGCGTCGGCTTCGCGCTCGTTCTCCCGGCTGTAGTGGGCCAGCAGGGCGCCGCCGCCGACGCTGCCGATGAGCTGGGCCAGTTCGCCGTACTGGGGCTTTTTTGACGCCGCGGCGACGGTCGCGGTGGCGGCGACGATCTCCAGCAGCGTGCCCTGGGCCTGGCGCTCGGCGAAATGGCGCGCGTTGACGTGGCCGATCTCGTGGCCCATGAGGGCGGCCAGCTCATCCTCGCTTTCCACTTCCAGCAGGATGCCGCGGGTTGCGGCGATGGTGCCGCCGGGGAAGGCGTAGGCGTTGACGTAGTTGGCGTTGACGGCCTGGAAGCGGTACGGCATGTCCGGTCGATGGGAGCGGCCGGACATGCGGTTGCCCACCCCCGCCACGTACTGGTTGAGCGCGGCGTCCTGGCTGACGCCGTAGTCCTCGGAGAACTGGTGCGGCGAATGTTGCTTGTCGAGGGCGATCTCCTGCTCCTTGCCCATCATCACCATGGTCTTCTTGCCGGTGACCGGATCGGTGGCGCAGCCGGTCAGCCAGATGGAGGCGCCGAGGCCGGGCAATGTCCAGATAAAATCACGTCTGTTCATAATGTTACCTATGTTTTTTAAAGTGCATTAAAAAGAATTCTCGGGCGGCTCCATCCGCCCGCATGGGGGGCACGGCCAAACACTTGGCCGACCCGATATGCAATCGGAAATTCTTTTGCCGCCCATGATGCCCACAGCGTCCGGAAAATCTCAACGCGGCAGGCCGAAAACCAATGCCTACATCACATCACGGCACGATTTTCCTTGTCTGTGACGATCGGCACGGCGTCGAGCACTGGAACGCATGCCGACCGTCTCGGGTGAGTACGCGGACCGAGAGCTCCAAGGATCATTGCCTATACTCCGGATATCTCCATCCGGAGAGGGGTGGAGTATCCCGCAAAGGGGGAAACGATGGATCTGGGCGGCAAGCTCAAGAAGATCGCGGCGCGTGGGCTGTCGCTGGCCTTCGCCGGCCTGCTGGCCGCCCCCGCCTGGCCCGATAGCCAGCCCCTAAGCACGCCGGACGCCACCTATGTGGCCCTGGAAAAGGCCATCCGCGAGACGCCCATCGAGGCCATGAACGAGGCCTGGATCATCGATAGCATATACAAGGCCGCCCCCGAACCCCAGAAGTACCTCAAGCTGATCCTGGGCGCCCCCGATCTGGCCGACAAGAACCAACGCATGGCCCGTCTGCGTCAGGCCTACGACCTGCGCTTCTGGTTCGACCAGGCCAAAACCCGGGGCTGGATGATCGAGCTGACCAACCAGGGAAAGGCCAACGGCCATCGCAGCGACCACGACCAGACAGGCTGGATCATCGCCGGCCCCGCCGCCAACAAGCCGAAGAACTTCGCCGAGGTCCAGCGCCAGTGGGAGGCCTACCACGAGGGCAAGGGGGTGAAGCCCGCGCAGCCGGACATGAGCCTGTTCAACGGCGACCAGTTCCTGCCGGACCCCAAGAACGCCCGCCTGGGCAGCGACGAGTTCGTCACCCGCATGGCCGGCATCGTGCTGGAGTTGCGCGCCGACAAGGAAGCCTACTACGTACCCGGCGCCAACAAGGAGCAGGTGCACCGCCGCGCACTGGCCGAAGGCAAGACCCTGCACATCGCCTGGGACCACTTGCTCGACATGCCGGTGCTGAACGGCAAGCCCTTCGACATCGACGCCTTCATCGCCGGCAAGACCCACATTACCTATCTGCCCACCAGCGTCATCGCCGCCCGCTACCGGGGCGTGCATCCCGACGCGCCCTGGCGCATGGCCCTGGGCAACCTGGCGCAGAACCTGAACAACTTCCTCACGCACCTCACCGACCCCATCAGCCGGCAGAAATACGCCAACCGCATCCTCGACGCGGCCTTCGCGCCGCTGCTGGGGGTGACCTACGGGATCAAGCCGGACGGCCCCGACCAGGGCGCGGAACTGCTCAAGAAATACCGGGAACTGGCCCCGGCCGGGAAGCGCCACTTCATCCTGCAGATGTACGGCGACCAGACCTCGCCGGCGCGAGTCGATGAACTGGTCAGGCTGTTCGATCTTTCCGCCCGGATCGAGGCCGACAAGGTCGACGGCAGCGCCCCTTACGACGCCGCCCGCTATTACAAGGATTTCCTGCCCGAGGCCGAAGCCAGCCTGCGGGCGCGCAAGCCCGATCTCTCCGGTGAGGAGTTGCGCAAGCGCAGCGTGGAGGAAGCGGAGCGCATCTTTATCCAGAAACAGCTCCAGGCCTATGCCGAGGGTGCCAGCCAGGTCCTCAGCCATGCGGTCATGATGGATTTCGACCAGGACAGTGGCCTCGTCAACCGCCGCCGCTTCGTGGGCAGCGCGGCGGAATACGAGGAAGTGGTGAAGCGCCAGGCCGAGCGCCAGGTGGAAATCGCCCTGCTGTTCGAGGTGGTGGAACGCATTGACGACGATAGCCTGCGCCGCGACCTGCGCGGCAGGCTGGTGGACGCCTCGGGCAACGTACCCGGGCTGCGCCGGATGTTCATACAGTTCTCCGAACTCGCCCAGGCCGGGCGCGAGGCAGTGGACGACTGGCTGGCCGAATCCTCCCGCAAGGGCCGCATTGTCGATCCGACGACCTTCTACAAGCGGGTCGGCGACAAGGTGGAACGCATCGTCGGTCCCCTGGATGCTGCCGCCGCCAGGCAGCCGAGGGAAATCTCCCTCACCCGCACCCGGGCCATGGCCGCCGCCGCCGACGGTCCCGCCCCGGCGAGCCGCCGCGCCCAGTTCGTGGACGCCCTGAAGGCGTCCAAGGCCGGGGCCACCCAGTACGCCGGCGAATACTGGGACGATTTCGTGGACGGCCTGGACTTTTTCTTCGTCGCCGACAATGCCGTGAACCTGCTGCGCAGCTACGAGCGCAACTGCCTGGACGGCCGTCTCGCCCCCGCGGCCTGCGGCCAGCGCCTGGCCATCGACACCGCCAGCAACCTGCTGTGGAACCTGCCCCTCATCGAGAACTATGCCGGCATGGTGGGCGGCGTCATGGCCGTCAGCCAGGGCGATGCCGGCGGCTTCCTTTCCTTCACCGTGGCCCTGGCGCCCAGGTTGGGCGTGGGCGCCGGCGTGCTGCCCATCTACACGGTCTACGGCCTGGCCTCCGGAGTGTACGAAGTCACCTACAGCTATGTGGTGGAAACCCTCGACAACGACCTGGTGGAGCAGGCCCTCAAGTCACTGCCGGAAAGCGGCAAGCGCGCCCAGCGGTGTGGCGACGCCAGCACCTTCCGGGCGGACACGCCCGAGTTTCCGCTCTTCGCGGGCCCCGGCGGCATTGCCACCGACGCGGACAAGTGGGACGCCGCCACGCGCATGGGGGTGGCCCGGGCCCAGTTCGGCCCCGCCGCCGACCAGGCCCTCCTGGCCCGGGGCCTGAAGCCCGGCAACGCCGCCTGGGATACGGCCCGGGAAGCGGAACTGCGCCGGTTCGCCTGCGAGCTGCCCTACCACCAGCGCATGGCCCGGCTCTACCCCCACCTGAAGGGCGATCTGCAACGCTACATCGATGACGCCGGCCGTCGGGGCAAGGACATGGACGACATGAGCTTCCCGGTCATGGACAGCTGCGTGGGGCGGGAGAACAAGGCCCGGGACGACGCCCGCAAGGCCGCCGAGGCCCGGGGCAAGGCGGCCCTGGAAGACTGGCAGCGGGAAGAGGCGGAGAAACCCTCCCCCATCGCCCTATGCCTGCCCAAGGGGGTGGAGGCGGCCAGCGCCGTGCTGCGACCCTTCATGACCAAGCAGGTGCATGACTGGCTGGGACGCCAGCCCACGGGCTACCAGGACGAGTTTTCCACCACCGTGGAACGGACCACGGAAGGCAACCGCATCATGAATGACCTGCGCCGCCTGGGCAGCTTCCTGGGCCTCGCCGACGCCACGCCAACCCGCAGCAAGCTGATGGACCGGCTCACCGACGCCATGACCCGGGAATACGTGCTGAGCCATTACAACCACGAGAGGCGCGAGGAGCAGAACCGGGAACTGGCCCGGCAGTTTGCCGGCCTGGCCGCCCGGGTGGCCGCCGCCGAACGCCTGCTGCGGGCCATTGGCGCGGGCGAGAACGACCTGGGCAAGGACTTCGTCCAGGCCACGGCCCGGGCCGCCGCCGACCTCTACACCAAGCCGCCGCCGGAGATCCGCCCCACCCTCAAGCTGCGCCTGCCCGCCACCCCGGTGCGCCTGGGCGAGGAATACATGCTGAGCGCCGGCGTACGGGGCGAATACGCCCCCGGCGACGATGCCGCCCCGGCCAACGATTGGAAGATCGACTACAGCGTCACCCTGCTGCCGGACGTGAAAGAAGAGACACCACCCGGCCTGGTGGTCACCCCCGCGCTGGCCAAGCTCCTGCAGGTGAAGGGCAACGCGGTCTACACCCTGCGCGCCAGAGTGGTGGCGCGGCTGAAGGACCAGGGCGGCGCCGGCCGGGTCCTGGCCGAGGACAAGGGCGAGCTGGTCTTCTTCGACGTGCGCGTCAAGCCCGTCAAGGCCGAGCAGCCGCAACAGACCACCACACCGGCGACCACCCCAGACCTCACGGACATCCTGGACGGCATGCGCCAGTCCGAAACGGATGCCACCGCCGCGGCCCGGGAGGCCCGGCAGCGCTGTGAAGACGCCGGCCGGCAGGTCAAGCAGACGGACGCCGATCTCCAGGCCCTCACCAACACCATCAACGAGTTGGGCCAGGGCACGAGCAAACTCCAGGCCTGGCTAGACCAGACCAAGGCCGCCGCCGGGACGGCGGAGCGCCTGTCCCGCCAGGCCTATGCGGCGAGCGAGGCCGTGGGCCAGGCACGCAAGCAGGCCGACTTCGCCGCCGCAGCCGCCTGCGACGGCGTCCCCCAGGTGCAGGCGGCGACCACCGAAGAGGAGCGCCGCCAGGCCCTGCAAGGCATCGTGGCCGCCGTGCAGCGCTGCAATGGCGAACTGGATGCCGTGCGCAAGGCCGAGCAGGCCGCCAAGCAGGCAGCTGCGGATTGCGACCAGGCCCACCAGAGCCTACCGCCCCCGCCCCTGCCCGCCGCCGGCGACGACACGCCGCGCAAGAAAGTGGACGCGGCCCAAGACAAGCTGAACATCCGCCTCGGCGGCGTGCACAACGCCCAGAACCAGGCCAGGGACGGGATCGTCCGGGCCGGCCAGTCCCGGGACAAGGCGGGACGATTGGCCGACGAAGGCCGCAAGCGTCTTGAGCCCGTGAAGGAAAGCAAGGACAGCCGCAAGCTGCTGGCCCAGATGGACGACATCCTGCGCCGCATGGACCAGGTGCGCCGTGGCGTCGAGGGCTGCCCCGATGCAGTCACCGATGCCCTGACCCGGGCCGAGGCCGCCGCCCGGGCCGCCGCCGAACGGGCGCAAAAGGCCGAGGACCAGGCCGGCAGGATGGAACGGGCCGTGACGGAGAGCCGGGACCTGAAGGCCGCTGAAGCCTCCTGCAAGTCGGCCCGGGCCTCCGCCGACACCGCCGCCCTGCTGGCCGAATCGGCCCGGGTGATGTGCCAGGACGCCGCCACCTGCCAGGCCATCGCCGAGGACCTGGCGCGCCAGCCCCTAGTGACCCGGGTGCCGGACGTGGCGGGCCTGCCCCTGGCCGACGCCCAGGCCCGCATCGCCCAGGCCGGCCTGCGGGCCGGCGGCGGCCCGGCAGGTGACCCGGCCCCGGCGGTGGGCCGGGAAGGCACGGTGCAGTCCCAGGCTCCCGGGCCGAGCCAGGAAGTGGCCAAGGGCAGCGTGGTCAGCCTGCGGGTGTGGGGGCCGCCGGACCGCAACACCCTGCTGGCCGCCACCGATTGTTCCTGGCTGGTTGGCGGCGTGCCCATGTGGGACACCCAGACCAACCAGCCCGGCTGCGGCTGCCCCTCCGGCACCATCCCCAGCAACCAGCAGGCGGCATGCCTGGATTGCGCCGAACTGGAAAACCGCTTCGCCGCCGCCTTCAACAGCCGGCAGGTGCAGCTGGCCCAGGCCATCCTGGCCGAGGCCGCCGGCTGCCCGTGGACAGGCCGCGCCGCCGCCGCCCTGCAGAACGCCCAGCAGCAGGACCTGGACTGCATGCGCATCGAGAACGACATCCTGGGCGCCCTGGTGGCCGGCGACCTGAACGCCGCCCGAGGACTGCTGGGCCAGGCCCGGCAGATGGGCTGCAACATCGATCCGCGCACCCTCCAGTCCATGCAGGATGCCGAGGACATGCGCCAGCAGCAGGACGCCATGCGGCAACAACCCGTGCTGCCGCCCTTCCCCAACATCTTCGGGCCCTTCACGCCCCAGCCGGTTCCCGGTGGTACCCCCCAGCCCTCCGCGCCGCCCCGCCAGGTGGCCTGCAACGACACCGCCAAGCAGGGCGGCAACACCCCCGAGACCCTCGTCGTCGACCTGGGCCGTCCCTTCGGTTCCTTCCGCTTCGACTTCGACATGTACTCGGTGCCGGATCGCATGATCGTCCACTATCCAGGCGGCACTTACGATACCGGCTGCGTGGGCAACAAACAGGGCGCGGGCCGGGGCAAGGGCTCGGTGACCCTGAACTACGGCGGCGGCACCCAGGTGACCGTAAAGGTGCAGCCCGCCTGCATGGGCGAATCCACCCAGTGGCAGTTCGTGGTGCACTGCCCGAAATGAGGAGTGATGCGATGACGAAGCCGTGGCGCCTGTTCCTGCTTGGCCTGGTCGGCCTGCTGGCCCTGCCGGCCTTGGCCGCCATCGATGCGAAGGTGACGGACATGTCAGGCGACCGGGTGGTGCTGGAGTTCGACGCCGAGCCCGCCTTCGCCGTGGGCGACACCGTGGAGCTCACCTACCAGGCCGGCTTCATGGACATGCTGATGGGCAGCTACGCGATACGGGACCGTCAGGGCAACCGGCTCGTCCTGTCCACCATCTCCACCAGCAACCTGCCCAGCCAGGGCATGCGAGTGCGGGTAAACCGGGCCATTCCCATCCAGTTCGCTCCGCCGCCGGCCTCCTCGTCTGTCCCTTCGCCTTCTCCTTCCTCCGCCCCAGCGATCCAAGCACCGGGCGAGGGCCGGGTGGTGCACGTGAGTGGCAATGCCGCGGAAGTGGAATTCCCAGCCGGCATCGCCGTGCAGGCGGGAGACCGCTATACCCTGGCCTACGAGGCGCCCCGGGTGGGCCGGGTCAACATCGCCGGCACCTGGCGGGTGAAGCGGATCACCGGCCAGCGGGCCCAACTGGAGGCCGAGGGGGCCGCCGGCCAGGCCCGCGTGGGCCAGGTGGTCCTGCCCCAGGCCTACGCCACGACGATGGCCGCGCCCGCTCCAGCCGAGGCCGGAGGCCTGTTCCCCAACCCGCCTCCCATGAGCTTCGAAGAGTATCTGCGCCAGACCCAGCCGGCGCCAAGCGCGGTGCCCCCCATTCCACCGGCCCCCGGTCCCGTTCCGGCCCCCGTCATCGCCCAAAGCTGGGTGGGCCTGCAGATGCAGGGACTGACGCCGGACCTGGCCCGGAGCCTGGGCCTACCCGCCGATATGGCCGGCATCCTGGTGGCCGACGTGGTCCCGGGCAGCCCGGCGGAACGGGCGGGGCTGCAGAACGGCGACGTCATCCTCGACGTGGACGGCCGTAGCATGCCTCCTCACCAGTTGGCCGACCGAGTCCGCCAGTTCACCCCCGACACCCTGCTGCGCCTGCGCATCCTGCGGGACGGCGTCAAGATGTTCGTCGTCGTGCGCACCGCGGCCAAGCCATGAAGCCCTTGCCGTGGCAACCTTGGGGCCTGGCCCTGCTGACCACGGCCGCCCATTGGATCGGCGCCTTCGCCCTGGTCACCCTGGCCCGGCTGTGGGCGTCCCTCTATGCCGACATGGGCGGTGTCCTGCCCGCGCCCGCCCAGTGGGTGCTGGACGCCGCCCGGCACCACATCCCCTTCGGCATTGCTCTGGCGGTTACTCTGCTGTTGGTCGTGCTGGCCTGGACCCGCAGCCACCGGCTACCCCTTGCCTGCGCTCTGCTGACCGCCTTCAGCCTCATCGCCCTGGCCCTGGCGGCGGTGGGACTGGCCCTGCCCGTGTCGAAATGCGGCGTGCTGTGGCCGGCCTGGCCGGGGACGGATTGCCTGCCATAGTCAGAACAGGTCAAGCTGGCCGCCCAGGCCCGGCGGCCGGAAGCCGCCGCAATCGAGGAGCGGCAAGCTTCCGTCCAGGCCAAAGCGGTGGCGGGCCACCGCGAATCGCCGAGCCAGCAGGTCGGCAAACACGCCCGTGCCGCGTTGGCGCAGGCCGAATTCCGCATTGTTCTCGCGCCCTTCCCGCATCTGCCGCAACAGGCTCATCACGTGGCCGGCGGCCAGCGGATGGTGGACCTCCAGCCAGTCCCGGAACACCTGCTTCAATTCGTGGGGCAGGCGCAGCAACACATAGCCGGCGCTCCCCGCTCCCGCGTCCCGCGCCGCTTCCAGCACCCGTTCCAGGTCACGGTCGGTCAGCCCCGGGATGACCGGCGCGGTGAGCACCGCGCAGGGAATGCCGGCCCCGGCCAGGCGCTCCAGGGTCTTCAGGCGGCGGGCGGGGCTGGCGGCGCGAGGTTCCAGGTGCCGGGCCAGATCGGCATCCAGCGTGCAGACGGAGACGGCGGCATGCACCAGACCGTCCCGGGCCATCTCCGCCAGCAGATCCAGATCGCGCTCCACCAGGCTGGACTTGGTCACCAGGGTTAGCGGGTGGCGGGTCTCGGCCAGCACCTCCAGCACCTGGCGGGTGATGCCCAGCCCCCGTTCCACCGGCTGCCAGGGATCGGTATTGGCGCCCAGCGCCACGGGCGCCGGTCGATAGCCCGACCGCGCCAGTTCCTCCCGTAGCCGCTCGGCAATGTTGGGCCGGGCGATGATCTTGGTCTCGAAATCCAGCCCCGGAGACAGGCCATGGTAGGCATGGCTGGGCCGCGCGTAGCAATACACGCAGCCGTGCTCGCAGCCCTGGTAGGGGTTCACCGAGCGATCGAAGGGGATGTCCGGGGAATCGTTACGGGTCAGAGCGGTGCGGGCCAACTGCTCGATGACTTCGGTGGCCGGCGCGGCCGCTTCCTCCTCATCCCTGGCCCAGCCGTCGTCCTCCGCCTGGCGCTCCAGGGACTCGAAGCGGTGGGCGGGGTTGGAGACGGCGCCGCGGCCATGAATGGGAGAGGACATGTTTGATATTTTGACCTCTGCGTATGAACACGCCACGTCGAATCGTTTGCCACTGGGCCGCATCGTGCAGGCATGCGGGGAAATGAGACCAAGCGATCAGGCACACCATGTTCCTATTGACGGATTCCGCACTACGGAACATATTGGACCATGATCCGCTCGTTCACCTGTCCCGACACCGAACGCCTATTCCACAGCGTGGCCGTGCCAAGGTTCCGGAACATCGAGCGGATCGCTCGACGAAAGCTGTTGCAACTGCATGCCGCCACAGAACTGGCCAGCTTGCGAGTGCCGCCAGGAAACCGGCTGGAAGCCCTGAAGGGGGATCGACAGGGGCAACACAGCATTCGTGTGAACGACCAATGGCGCATCTGCTTCCACTGGCGGGCGGACGGCGCCCATGATGTAGAGATCGTTGACTATCACTAGGAGCCCGACATGGCTGAACAACTAGAAGAGATTCATCCAGGCGAAATTCTCCTGGAGGACTTCCTGAAACCCCTGCATATCACCGCCCGCAGGCTGGCGAGCGATATCGATGTCTCACCCAGCCGCATCAGCGAGTTGGTCAACGGCCGCCGCCCCATTACCGCCGATACGGCGCTGCGCCTGGGCCTGTTCTTCAACATGGAACCGCGTTTCTGGCTCAACCTGCAAAGTGAATACGACATGCGCATGGCGATGCGTGAATTGAAGGAAACGATCGAGCCCAGGATTCGGGTTTTTCATCCCGAGGTTGCGTAGTGGGCTGTGATGATGAACTTGGCTTCCAAAGGGCTATGCACGTGACCAACTGACTCCTCTTGTCGCCGGACTAACAGGCACCGGAGAGCCGCCCGCACATATACCCTGCCCCGCGGGTGTTTTTGGACTATGGGAGACCGTCCACCGCGTGGCTACACTGCGCTCCGGTTCGAGACCGGAGTACCCGCCATGCCCCAGCAGCCCCTTCATCGCCGCCTTGCCAGCCTCGCCCTGGGCCTGGCCCTCGGCACCTGCCTGCCGGCGGCGGCCCAGACCGTCTGGCAGGCGCCCCAGGGCGGGGCCTTCATGGTGCCCGCGGCGCCACCCCTGAGCGCCCACGCCCAGGGCCTGCTGGACGAGGTCAACCGCCGCATCGTCAACCTGGATTCCGCGCAACTCCAGGCCATTCTGGCCAAACGACCGGAGACGGTGGTGATCGACGTGCGCACCCCGGCGGAGCTCAACCAGCTCGGCGGCCACATCGAGGCGGCGCGCTTTATCAACCTCACGCGCGGCTGGCTGGAATTCCAGATCGAAACCCTGGTGCCGGACAAGGCCACGCCCATCGTCGTCTACTGCGGCGTCAACCAGCGCAGCCCGCTGGCGGCGGACACCCTCATGCGCATGGGATACCGGGAGGTATACAACCTCGCCGATGGCTATTTCACCTGGCGCGAGCGCGGCCACGCCGTGCGCTACCCGGACCGGGCGCCGCAGTCGCCGCTCTTCGCACTGCCGCAGGAGGTGGTGCCCGGCGTCTGGTCGGCCATCGGCGCCACCGCCCCCGGCACCTATGAAAACGGCGGTCACAACAACAACCTTTCGTTCATCGTCACCGACGCAGGCGTGCTGGTGGTCAACGCCGGCGACAACTGGCTGCTGGCCGCCAGCCTGCACGACGAGATCCGCAAGGTCACCGACAAGCCGGTGAAGTACGTCGTCCTGGAAAACGGCCAGGGCCACGCCATGCTGGGCATGAACTACTGGCAGGCGCAGGGTGCGAAGATCGTCGCTCACCGCGATACCGCCGCCCACATCGAGAAAAACGGCCACGAGATCCTGGAGAGCATGCGCCGCCGCGCCCGCGACAAGGCCTTCCGCACCGAGCTGGCGAAGCCGGACATCGTCTACGAGGAACGCCTGGACCTGTCCATGGGCGGGGTGAAGATCGAGGTGCTGCACCTGGGCAACGCCCACCACTACGGCGACACCATGGTCTGGCTGCCGGAAAAAAAGCTGGTCATCGCCGGCGACACCGCCTTCCATGTGCGCATGCTGCCGGTGTTCGAGGACACCAATACCGCGCGCTGGCTCGACATCTGGGACAAGTTCGAGGCCCTTGGCGCCGAGGTCGTCATTCCCGGCCACGGCGGCCCCACCGACATGGCCACCGTGCGGCGCTGGACACGGGGCTACCTGGTCGACCTGCGCGCCCGCATCGCCGAAGTGCTACAGCGCGGCGGCGGCCTTGAAGAAGCCATCCGTGTCGACCAGACCGACTACCAGCACCTGCATACCGCCGACGAACTCGCCCGCCTCAACGCCGGCCGGGTGTTCCGGGCGATGGAGTTCGAGTAGCGGCGTCCCGGCTGTCACTCCGTGCCCTGGATCACCCCGCCCCCCAGGCAGTTCTCCCCGTCGTACATCACCACCGACTGGCCCGGCGTCACCGCCCACTGGTCCTCGTCGAAGCGCAGCGCCAGGCGGTTGTCGGCGATGACTGCCACCGTGCAGGCCGCGTCCTGCTGCCGGTAGCGGGTCTTGGCGGCGTAGCGGCCGCCGGGCTGGGGAGGTTCCCCCACCCAACTCAAATCAGCCGCTTCCAGGGTGGGGGACAGCAGCAAGGGATGATCGTGGCCCTGGACGACAAGGAGCCTGTTGTTGGCCAGGTCCTTGCCCGCGACGAACCAGGGCGCGCCCTCCTCCGCCCCTTTCACGCCGCCGATGCCCAGGCCCTGGCGCTGGCCCAGGGTGTAGTACATGAGGCCCTGGTGGCGCCCCACCACGCGGCCTTCGGGGGTGAGCACATCGCCGGGTTGGGTGGGCAGGTAGCGTTGCAGGAATTCCCGGAACGGCCGCTCGCCGATGAAGCAGATACCGGTGCTGTCCTTCTTTTCCGCCACCGGCAGGCCCGCCTGCCGGGCCAGTTCGCGCACCCGCGGCTTGGGCAGGTGGCCAATGGGGAACAGGGCTTTTTCGATCTGGCGCTGATTGAGGCGGTAGAGGAAGTAGCTCTGGTCCTTGTTGGGGTCCAGACCCTTGAGCAGGCGGCGGGCGGGGTATTCCCCTTCCAGGCGGGCGTAGTGGCCGGTGGCGATGTGGTCGGCGCCCAGGCTAAGGGCATGGTCCAGGAAAGCCTTGAACTTGATCTCAGCGTTGCACAGCACGTCCGGGTTGGGGGTGCGGCCGGCCTGGTATTCGGCCAGGAAATAGGCGAACACCCGGTCCTGGTATGCCTGGCTGAAATTGACCAGCTCCACCTCGATGCCCAGGACGTCGGCGATGGCCAGCACGTCCTGGAAATCCTGGCGGATCGGGCAATCCTCCTCCAGGTCGTCCGCCTCCCAGTTCTTCATGAACACGCCCACCACCTCGTGGCCCTGCTGTTTGAGCAGGTACGCGGTGACGGCGGAATCGACGCCGCCGGAGAGGCCGACGACGATGCGGCTCACCGTCCGTCACCCCTGTGCGGGCCGGGGTCCGCAATGCTGGCGCACGGGCTGAATTCCGGCCTGCGCCGGAATGACGAGGAAGGGGGGATCATGCCTCGTCCGCGAAATCCGTCAGTAAATCCAGCGGATAGGCGCGCCCGGCGAGATGATCCTCCATGCAGCGGATCAGCAGCGGGCTGCGGTGGCGGTGACTGGTGGCGCGGATTTCCTCGGGGCGCATCCACACGGCGCGCAGGATGCCCTGGTCCAGCGGCGCGGTGGGATCGAAACCGGCAATCACGCCGGAAAAGGCGAAGCGCAGGTAGGTGCGGTTGCGCCGCTTGGGGTGGCGCCAGCGGTAGACGCCCACCAGGGCTTGCGGCTCGAAGTGGTGGGCGGTTTCCTCGAAGCATTCGCGCCGCACCGCGTCCAGCAGCGATTCGCCCTCGTCCAGGTGGCCGGCGGGCTGGTTGAAGAGGATGCCGTCGTCGGTCCTTTCCTCCACCAGCAGGAACTTGCCGTTCTGCTCGACGATGGCGGCCACCACCACGTGCGGTTTCCAGTTCTCGCTCATGTCAGTTCCGCACGGCCGTTCCGAAGGAACTGACCTCCCCCTCGGGGAGAAACGAGCGCAGCGAGTAAGGGGGTTGTTTCATTTCAGGCCTTCATCAGGGTCCAGATGCCGATGACGATGAAGCCGGCGCCGGCGATGTAGTGCAACTGCTTTTCGCTGATGTATTCGCTGAGCACGCCGCCGGCCAGCACGCCCAGGGCCGAGGTGGCCACCAGGGCCAGGGAGGCGCCCATGAACACGACCCACTTGCTGACTTCCTTGTCGGCGGCGAACAGCATGGTGGCCAACTGGGTCTTGTCGCCCAACTCCGCGATGAAGACGGTGGCGAACACGGTCAAGAGAATTTTGTAATCCATGATGATCCTAACGGGTTAAATGGGCTTGCCCCAGAGGTCGTAGTCGTCGGCGCGGGTGATCCTGACCTTCACGAAATCTCCCGGCTGCAGCCCCCGGCCCTGGGCGATGTGCACCACGCCGTCGATTTCCGGGGCGTCGGCATGGCTGCGGGCGACGGCGCGGCCGCCGCCGGCCTCGTCCACCAGCACGGTCATCTCGCGGCCGATCTTCGCCTTCAGCCGGGCAGCGCTGATGTCGGCCTGCACGTCCATGAAGCGGGCCAAGCGATCCTGCTGGATGTCCTCGTCCACCGGATCCGGCAGGGCGTTGGCGGCGGCGCCGTCCACCGGCGAATAGGCGAAGGCGCCGACCCGGTCGAGTTGGGCGGCTTCGAGGAAATCCAGGAGTTCGTCGAAATCCGCCTCGGTCTCGCCGGGAAAGCCAACGATGAAGGTGCTGCGGATGGCGAGATCCGGGCAGACCTGCCGCCACTTCTCGATGCGGCGCAGGACGTTCTCGGCGTGGGCGGGGCGCTTCATGGCCTTGAGGATGCGGTGGCTGGCATGCTGGAAGGGCACGTCCAGGTAGGGCAGCACCTTCCCTTCGGCCATGAGCGGGATGATCTCGTCGACGCTGGGATAGGGATAGACGTAGTGCAGCCGCACCCAGACCCCCAGCCGGGCCAACTCCTGGACCAGTTCGAGCGTGCGGGTCTTCACGGGGCGGCCGCCGTAAAACCCCATGCGATACTTCAAGTCCACGCCATAAGCGCTTGTATCCTGAGAAATAACCAGCAGTTCCTTGACGCCGGCCTTGACCAGGGCCTCGGCCTCGGCCAGCACGTCGCCAATCGGCCGCGACACCAGGTCGCCGCGCAGGCTGGGGATGATGCAGAAGGTGCAGCGGTGGTTGCAGCCCTCGGAAATCTTCAGGTAGGCATAGTGGCGCGGGGTCAGTTTGAGGCCGCCGGGAGGGATGAGGTCGGCGAAGGGATCGTGCGGCTTGGGCAGGTGGGCGTGCACCGCCGTCATCACCGCCTCGGTGGCGTGCGGTCCGGTCACCGCCAGCACCTGCGGGTGGGCTTCGGTGATCACCGATTCGCGTGCGCCCAGGCAGCCGGTGACGATGACCTTGCCGTTCTCGCGCAGGGCCTCGCCGACGGCGTCCAGGCTCTCCTCCACCGCCGCGTCGATGAAACCGCAGGTGTTGACCACCACCAGATCGGCGTCCTGGTAACTGGGCACGATGAGATAACCCTCGGCCCGCAACTGGGTGAGGATGCGTTCGGAGTCGAAGGTGTTCTTCGGGCAGCCGAGGGAGACGAAACCGATTTTCGGGAGGCTGGTCATGGGCGGGGGGGCTCCTGCTCAGGCGGGTTTGCGGCCGCCGGCCTGGAAGGCGGCGTAGCGGAAGATGGCGTCCGGGTCCTCCGCCAGCCTGGCGAAATCGGCCCGCAACGCGGCGATGTCCGCCTCGTCCGCCCGGCCGTGCGCGCGCAGTTGCTCGGCGCCGCTCAATAGCAGGGTCTGCCAGAAGTCCAGGAATTCGCGGCGGGCGGCCGGCGCGCGGGTGCGTCCGTCCAGTTGCGGCGAGGTTTCACGCAAAACGACGTCGGTGAAGCCGGCCTGCTCCATCAGGGCGGCCAGACGCACCCCCACGTCGGGATCGCCGCCGAGCTCCCGCTGCAAGTCGTTGAAGGCGCGCCACCAGCGTTGCAGGCCGGGCATGGCCGGCGCGGTGTAGAGACCGCTGTTGAACACCTCGGTGCAGTACAGCACGCCGCCCGGCTTCAGCACCCGCAGGGCTTCCCGCAACAGCGCCGGGTGATCGCCGAGGTGCTCCAGCACAAAGAAGGTGCAGGCGCCGTCGAAGCTGGCGTCGGCAAAAGGCAGCCGGAAGGCGGAAGCCTCCAACAGTTCCACTTGGCCGGCCGCCAGGGGCTCGGCCAGGAGACGCCGCGCCTGGGCCAGCTGGCCGGGCGACAGGTCGATGCCGGTGAAATGACTGCGGGGAAAGCGTTCCAGCAATACCCGCAACTGCGCGCCCACGCCGCAACCCAGCTCCACCACCCGTGCGCAGGCCGAGAAATCGACGCCGGGCTGCACCCACGGCGCCAGGAACTCGCCCTGGCGGACCAGGCGGGCCTGCTCGGCCGAAGAGAAGGAGTGGATGTAGCGCGCCGCGGTGCTCATGGTCCGGAGAACTCGGCCACCGGCCTCAGTGGACGTGGCCGTGCCCGTGCCCACCCATCCACTCATGGGCAAGGCCCGCGGCCAGCCAGACGGTCAGCACGCCGAGCACGATCAACAGGGCCTGCTGCGCGGTGTGACCGAGTTCCGCCCGCCGGTGCAGGCCGGGAATGAGGTCAGCCACCGCCACGTAGATCATGCCGGCGGCGGCCAGGGCCAGCATGTAGGGCAGGAATTCCTGCATGGGGGCGAGCAGGAAGTAGCCCAGCAGCGCGCCCAGCATCATGGCGGCGCTGGACAGCAGGTTGAGCAGCAGGGCCTTGCCCTTGCTGTAGCCGGAATGCAGCAGGATGAGGAAATCGCCCAGTTCCTGGGGCACCTCGTGGGCGGCGATGGCAATGGTGGTCACCACGCCCAGTTTCACGTCCACCAGGAAGGCGGCGGCGATCATCATGCCATCGACAAAGTTGTGCACGGTGTCGCCCACGGTAATCATCAGGCCGGAGCGGCCATGGTCGTGCGCGGGAGCATCGGCGCCGTGGGCCTCGCAATGCTCGGTATGGCAATGTCGCCAGAGGACCAGCTTTTCCAGGATGAAGAAGCCGAAGATGCCGGCCAGGACGGTGCCGCTCACAGCCTGGAAACTGCCCGCGTGTTCGAGGGCATGCGGCAGGATTTCCAGGAAGGCCGCGCCCAGCAGGGCGCCGATGGCGTAGCTGACCATCACCGGCACCCACTCCGCCTTCAGTTTCAGCGCCACCGCCGCCAGCAACACGGAGAGCAGGCCGCCGGCGGCGCTGGCGAGGAGAATGGCGGCGAGCAGGGACATGGCAGATGGCCGGAAAAAGGAGGGATTCTATCCGCTTCGGCGCGCTCACTCGAACCAGATCAGGCTGGCCATGCGGCCGGTTTGGCCATCGCGCCGGTAGGAGAAGAAGCGCCGCGCATCCTTGAAGGTGCAGGAAGCATCCGCGTACACCCGTTCGACGCCGATGCCGGCGAGGCGGATGCGGGCCAGCATGGACAGGTCGGCCAGCCACTTGCGCGGCGATTCGTCCAGGGTACCGGGCAAGGCCGGGCGGAAGGCGATGCCAGCCATCGGGTTGCCGGCGACGAAGGCTTCCCGCACTTCCTCGCCCACCTCGAAACTGCTGGGACCGATGGCCGGCCCCAGCCAGGCCAGCATGCGTTCCGGCGCCACGCCCATGGCCCGCACTGTTTCTTCCAGGACGCCGGCGGCCAGGCCGCGCCAGCCGGCGTGGGCGGCGGCCACCACCGCGCCGCTATCGTCGCAGAACAACACCGGCAGGCAATCGGCGGTCAGCACCGCGCAGACCAGGCCGGGCTGTCGCGTCACGCTCGCATCCGCCTCCGGAGTCACTTCCCCCCCTTGGAAAAGGGGGGCCAGGGGGGATTCAGATCCATCCCCCACCGCCCCCTTCATCTCCGAACGGGGACTTTGCGAGGGAGGAAGCGAGACCTCGACCACCCGCGTACCGTGCACCTGGTTCAGCCACAGGGGTTCGGAAGGCAGGGCCTGGCGCAGGATGCGCCGGTTCTCCGCCACGGCGGCGGGCGCGTCGCCGACGTGGGCGGCGGGGTTCATGCTGTCGTAAGGCGAGACGCTGACGCCGCCGGCGCGGGTGGTCACCAGGGCGCGCACGCGGGTGGGGGCCGGCCAGTCGGGGACGATCCAGTCAGGGTGCATCGGCTTGCTCCAGTTCGTTCAGGAGACGGCGGAAGTCCTCGGGTGGGGGGGCTTCCCACTCCATGCTTTCACCGGTAACCGGATGCCGCAGCCCGAGCCGCACGGCATGCAGGGCCTGGCGCTGGAAACCGGCGGTCGCCTGCGGGCGGCGGCCGCGATACACCGGATCGCCCAGCAGGGGATGGCCGAGATGCGCGAGATGCACCCGGATCTGGTGGGTGCGGCCGGTCGCCAGGCGGCACTCCACCCAGGCGGCGCGGGCATACTGGCGCAACACCTTCCAGTAGGTCAGGGCAGGCTTGGCGCCCGCGGCGCCCTCATCCAGCACGGCCATTTTCGTGCGCTGGGTGGGATGGCGGCCGATGGCGGCTTCCACCTCGCCCTCGGCGCGGGCGAACACGCCCAGGGCCACGGCCCAGTAAATCCGCTTCACCTCGCGCGCCTGCAGGTCGCGCACCAGGCGGATCTGCGCCTCCAGGGTCTTGGCCACCACCATGAGGCCGCTGGTGTCCTTGTCCAGGCGATGCACGATGCCCGCCCGCGGCAGGGAGGCGGCGCCGGGCACGTGATGCAGCAGGGCGTTGAGCAGGGTGCCCTGCCAGTTGCCGGCGCCGGGATGGGTGACCAGTCCGGCCGGCTTGTCGATGACCAGGATGGCCGCGTCCTCGTAGACGATGTCGAGACCGATGGCCTCCGCCCGAAAAGCGGTTTCCTCGGGCGACGCCTGTGGGGTCAGCCGAACGCTCTCGCCCCCCCAGACTTTCTGCCGGCGTGCCACCGGCGCGCCCTCCAGGGTCACCAGGCCGGCGTCGATCCAGTCCTGCAGGCGGCTGCGCGAATACTCCGGCAACAGTTCCGCCAGACTCTGGTCCAGGCGTCTGCCGGCATGCTCGGGGGGGATGGTGAGCTGTCTGGGGGAATTCATGACGAGTGGGCGTGGCGGGCTGGGTATAATTCGCCGCTGTTCTTGGGGACTGCAATGCCGCGAATTCTAGCCTTGACCTGGTCGAAACTCCGTCTTCCTCTCCTGCTCGCACTGGCCCTAGGCCTGTCCGCGGGGTGCGGGCTGTTGCCCGAACAGATCGACGAAACCAAGAACTGGTCCGCATCCAAGCTCTACTTTGCAGGCAAGGAGGCGCTCTCGGACGGTGACTACGAAAAGTCCATCAAGCTGTTCGAGACCCTGGAGGCCCGCTATCCCTACGGCGCCTTCGCCCAACAGGCCAAGCTGGAAGTGGCCTACGCCTACTACAAGGACAACGAGCCCGCCTCGGCCGTCGCCGCCGCCGAACGCTTCATCAAGCTGCATCCCAACCACCCGCACGTGGATTACGCCTACTACCTGCGCGGCCTCGCCAATTTCGTCGAGGACCGCAGCCTGCTCTCGCGCCTCGGCGACCAGGACATGAGCGACCGCGACCCCAAGTCCGCGCGCGAGGCCTTCGACGCCTTCCAGCAACTGGCGACGCGCTTTCCGGAGAGCAAGTACACCCCCGATGCGGTGGCGCGCATGGCCTACCTGGTCAACGCCCTCGCCTACAGCGAGGTGCACGTGGCCAACTATTACTTCAAGCGTGGCGCCTACGTCGCCGCCGTCAACCGCGGCAAGTACGTGCTCGAGCATTACCGGCAATCGCCGGCGGTGGAGGAAGCCCTGGCGGTGATGGCCAAGAGCTATGAGCAGCTCGGCCTGAACGACCTGCGCGACGACACCCTGCGTGTACTCAAGCTGAATTTCCCCAGCAGTCCTTTCCTGGGTGGCGAGCTGAAGTCTCGCGAAAAATCCTGGTGGAAGTTCTGGTAGAAAATCAGCGCCAAGATTCCAGATACAAGGGGCAGAGCCCCCTTTGACCGCATGTCCCACGCGTTTACTTGAAGCTTGAGTCTTGCATCTTGCGCCTGACCTGCTGAATGGTTGCCCACGCCCTCGCCCTCGCCCACGGTGACGCGGAATCCTGGCTCGCCAGTCTTGCCGACCGCTATCCCGAGGAACAGCGCAAGCTGCTGAAGCAGGCCGCCGACTGGCTGGCCACGCACGGTGGGGAGGAGGCCGTGGATACGGGCTGCTCGCTGCTCGAACACAGCCTGGGTACCGCCGCGCTGCTCGCCGGCATGCGTTTCGACGCGGAAACCGTGGCGGCCGCTCTGCTCTGCGGCCTGCCGGAAAAGAACATACGGCGCGACACCCTGCTCGCCCATTTCGGCCCGCATCTCACCAGCCTGGTGGAGGGCGCGGCCAAACTCTCGCGGCTGGACCACCTGATCACGCAGCTCAACGTCGAGGGCGGCCAGAGCGAGGCCCTGCGCCAGATGCTGCTGGCCATGACCGACGACATCCGCGTGGTGTTCATCAAGCTTGCGGAACGCGCCCAGGCCCTGCGCGAGCTGGCCGACGGCGACGAAAGCCTGCGTCGCAAGGTCTCCACCGACGTTCGCGAACTCTATGCCCCCCTGGCCAACCGTCTGGGCGTCTGGCAGCTGAAGTGGGAACTGGAGGACCTTTCCTGCCGCTACCTCGAACCGGAAACCTACCGGCAGATCGCCAGGTTACTGGACGAACGCCGCCTGGACCGGGAGTGGTACATCGACCAGGTCGTGCGGCAGCTGGGCGCGGTCCTCGACGGTGAAGGCCTCAGCGGCCACTCCGTCAGCGGCCGCCCCAAGCACATCGCCAGCATCCTGGCGAAGATGCGCAAGAAGCGCCTGTCCTTCGACGAGGTCTACGACGTGCGTGCCCTGCGCGTGCTGGTGCGCGACGTCAAGGACTGCTTCCACGTACTGGGCCTGGTGCACAGCCTCTGGCAGCCCATTCCCGGCCAGTTCGACGACTACATCTCGCGCCCCAAGGGCAACGGCTACAAGAGCTTGCACACCGCTGTGGTGGGTCCCGAGAACAAGGCCCTGGAGGTGCAGATCCGCACCTTCGACATGCACCAGGAGGCCGAGCTGGGTGTCGCCGCGCACTGGCGCTACAAGGAAGGCGGCGGCAAGGGCGGCGGCGACGGGACGCAGGACAAGATCGCCTGGCTGCGCCAGTTGCTGGCCTGGAAACAGGAAATCGCCGACAGCCACGAGCTGGCCCAGCATTTCCGCAACGAACTGTTCCAGGACGAGGTGTTCGTGCTGACCCCGCAGGGCAAGGTGATCGCCTTGGCGACCGGCGCCACGCCGCTGGATTTCGCCTATGCCGTGCACACGGAGCTGGGGCATCGCTGCCGCGGCGCCAAGGTGGACGGCGTCCTGGTGCCCCTGGATACCGCACTGGCCACCGGCCAGCGCGTGGAAATCCTCACGGTCAAGCAGGGCGGTCCCAGCCGCGACTGGCTCAATCCGCATCTGGGCGTGCTGAAGACTCACCGCGCGCGCGCCAAGGTGCGGCAATGGTTCAAGCAGCAGGACCACGATACCCATGTGCAGGAAGGCCGCGAACTGCTGGACCGCGAGCTGCACCGCCTGAACCTGCTCAACGCCAATCTCGAAAAGATCGCCGCGCGCCTCAAGTTTCCCGGCCCGGACGAACTCTGCGCCGCGCTGGGACGCGGCGACCTCGGTATCGGCCAGCTCGATCGCGCGCTGCAGGACGAATTCGCGCCGCCCCCGGAAAAACCGCTGGTGGCCGCCTCGCGGCGCCGCGACGACGCCGGCGGTGTGCTGGTGGAGGGCGAGCCGGGCCTGCTCACGCACATGGCCGGCTGCTGCAAGCCGGCGCCGCCCGACGCCATCGTCGGCTACACCACGCAGGGCCACGGCCTCACCATCCACCGCGCCGACTGCCCGATGGTGGCCCACCTGCCGGAGGACAAGCGGGCGCGGCTGCTGCGCGCGGAATGGGGCGGACGCGACGATCAGGTGTTCGCGGTGGATGTGGAACTGCTGGCTCAGGACCGGCCGGGCCTGTTGAAGGACGTCTCGGAAATCCTGTCCCAGGAAAAGATCAACGTGATCCGCCTCAACACGCTCTCGCAGCAGGAATCGGCGCGCATGGAATTCACCCTGGAAGTACGCGACCTGACCCAGCTCACCCGTTTCCTGACTCGGGCGGGCCACGTCCGCGGCATGCACGAGGCGCGCAGAAAATAGCCTCTGCCTCTGTATTCCGGGCCCCCGCTGGGGGTATGCTTCGCTCTGAGCCCGCTGAAACGGGCTCTTCCCCACAGAGAGACAGACCGGAGGAGTCATGCGGCGTTACCTGTTCCTGCTTGCCCTGCTACCCATCTCCTTCGTCGCCCCCGTGCATGGCGCCGTTGGCCTGGTGCAGGACCATCGCATCGTCATCCCGGTGAGCAAGGCGGAGCGCAGTCTGCTGCTTACGGAAATGCGCGAATACCTGCACGGGCTGCACGCCATCCAGTACGCCCTCGCCAACAAGGACACGAAAACCCTGGACCTCGTCGCCAAGGACATGGCGCCGCGCCTGGAACGCCTGCCCGCCAGCCTGCGCGATCGTTTTCCGGAGGATTTCACGCAACTGGCCATCGCCTTGCAGGAAGCCTTCCTGGCCCTGGCGCGCATGAACGGGCCGGATCTCCAGGTCAATGCCGCGCTGGAGCAGACCGGAGAAATCATCACCTATTGCTCCGGCTGCCACGACACCTATCGCTTCGAGGTGCGCGCCCTGCCGAAACCGCGCAAGTAGCGCGGCGCGCGTCTTTACGCGGACGCCGCCAGCAGCAGCCGCGCCAGTTCCAGATCGCGCGGATAGGTGACCTTCAGGTTGGCGGTATCGCTTTCCACCAGGCGCGGCGCGTAGCCCGCCAGCTCCAGCGCGGAAGCTTCGTCGGTGACTTCCGGACCCGCCCTTTCCAGGGCCGCGCGCAGTAGGCCGTGGCGGAACATCTGTGGCGTCTGCGCGGCCCACAACCCGGCGCGCGGCACGGTTTCGGCGATGCGCGCGGCGTCTGCCGCGCGCTTCAGGGTATCCGCCACCGGCATGGCGAGGATGCCGCCCACCGCGTCGTCATCCACTTCGCCAATCAGCTTGTCGAGCAGGTCCTGGCTGAGGCAGGGGCGGGCCGCGTCATGCACCAGCACCCAATCGTCCGCTGACAGCTCATCCGCCATGGCCGCCAGGCCGTTGAGCACGCTTTGCGCGCGGCTGGCGCCGCCGACGCGCCAGACCTTGAGCTTGTCGAAGCCCGACCAGTCATAAGCGTTCCACCAGCCATCCTCGGCGGAGAGCACCACATGCATGCCGGCGATGCCGGCATGCCGCTGGAAGGCGTCGAGGGCATGCCAGATCATGGGACGGCCGAGGATGTCCAGGTACTGCTTGGGATGTCCCGCGCCCATGCGGGCACCGACGCCGGCGGCGGGCAGCAAGGCGAATCGTTTCATCATCACTTGTAAGGGGCGGGAACTGCCCTAGATTCTAATTGAGAGCCACCGACATGATGAGGCGAGGTACACGATGCGAGTACGTTCACCAGCCGTCGCGGGTTTGTTCTACCCGGCCCAGCCCGAGGCCCTGCGTCACGCCCTGCGCGAGGCGTTCGTGCAAGCCAGGGCGGGCGAGGCCTGGCGTCCCAAGGCGCTGATTGCGCCGCATGCCGGCTACATCTATTCCGGGCCGGTCGCCGCCTCCGCCTACGCCCTGCTTGCCCCCTTGCGCGATGTCGTGCGGCGGGTGGTGCTGCTGGGGCCGGTGCATCGCGTCTGGGTGGACGGGCTGGCCCTGCCCGGCGTCGAGTCCTTCGCCACGCCGCTGGGCGAGGTGCCCCTGGACGCAGAGGCCATCGCCACGATCGCCGACCTGTCGCAGGTGGAGGTCTCGCCCGCCGCGCACGCGATGGAACATTCCCTGGAAGTGCACCTGCCCTTCCTGCAGAGCGTGCTCGGCGATTTCCGCCTGGTGCCCCTGGCCGTCGGCGGCGCCAGCGCCGAAGCGGTGGCCGAGGTGCTGGAGCGCCTGTGGGGCGGCGAAGAAACCCTGATCGTGGTGAGTTCCGACCTCTCCCACTTCCTGCCCTACGCCGAGGCGGCACGCGTCGACCAGGCCACGGTGCAGGCGGTGTTGCGGCTGGATCCCCACCTCGTCGGCGAGCAGGCCTGCGGCGCCCATCCCCTCAACGGCCTGTTGCTGGCGGCGCGGCGCCACGGTCTAGCCATCCACCTGCTGGATCTGCGCAATTCCGGCGACACCAGCGGCGACCGCTCACGCGTCGTCGGCTACGGCGCCTTCGCCCTGACGCAACCGGAAACGGAAATTCGCCATGCACACTGAGTCCGCCCCCCGCGACCCGCGCGGCGCCTTGCTGATCGCCCTGGCCCGGGTAGCCATCGCCCGCCAGCTCGGCGAGGCGGTGGGCGAGATGCCGCATCCGCCCTGGCTGGACGAACCCGGCGCGGTGTTCGTCACCCTCACGCGGCATGGCGAACTGCGTGGCTGCATCGGCTCCCTGAGCGCGCGCCGCCCCCTGGGCCGCGACCTGGAGGCCAACGCGCACGCCGCCGCCTTTGACGATCCGCGCTTTCCCCCGCTGGGGCGCGACGAGTGGCCGGACGTCCGCGTCGAGGTCTCGCTGTTGTCGGCGGCCGAACCCCTGCCCTGCGCCGACGAGGCCGAAGCCCTCGCCCAGTTGCGTCCGGGCATCGACGGCGTGATCCTGGAGTACGGCTGGTATCGCGCCACCTTCCTGCCCCAGGTCTGGGATCAGTTGCCGGAACCACGCGATTTCCTGGCCCACCTCAAGCGCAAGGCCGGCCTCGCGCCCGACTTCTGGGCGAAGGGCATGAAGCTTTCCCGCTACACGGTGGAGAAATTCAAGGAGGGCGAAGTATGAACCTGCCCGAATCCAGCCACCCCGCGCGCTGGTGGCATGCCCTGGACGATGGTCGCATCCAGTGCGACCTCTGCCCGCGCGACTGCAAGCTGCACGAAGGCCAGCGCGGCGCCTGCTTCGTGCGCAGGATGGAACACGGCCGCATGGTGCTCACCACCTATGGCCGTAGTTCCGGATTCTGCGTCGATCCGATCGAGAAGAAGCCCCTCAACCACTTCTACCCCGGCAGTTCCGTGCTCTCCTTCGGCACCGCCGGCTGCAACCTGGCCTGCAAGTTCTGCCAGAACTGGGACATTTCCAAATCCAAGGACATGGACCGGCTGATGGAATCCGCCAGCCCCGAGAAGATCGCAAGGGTCGCCAAACAACTCGATTGCAAGAGCGTCGCCTTCACCTACAACGACCCGGTCATCTTCGCCGAATACGCCCTCGACACCGCCGACGCCTGCCATGCCCTCGGCATCCAGACCGTCGCCGTCACCGCCGGCTTCATCCACCACGAACCCATGCTCGAGTTCTACGGCGGGATGGACGCGGCCAACGTCGACCTGAAAGGTTTTACGAACGATTTTTATGTCAAATATTGTGCCGGCCAGTTGCAGCCCATCCTGGACAGCCTGATCCATCTCAAGCGCCATACCCGCACCTGGTTCGAGCTCACCACCCTGCTGATCCCCACCCTCAACGACTCTGAAGCGGAAATCCGCGGCCTGGTCGACTGGGTGGGCAAGGAACTGGGAGCGGACGTGCCCCTGCATTTCACCGCCTTCCACCCCGACTGGAAGATGCGGGACATCCCTGCCACTCCGCCCGCCACACTGAGCCGGGCGCGGGCCATCGCCCTGGAAGCCGGCCTGCATTACGTCTACACCGGCAACGTGCACGACAGCGAAGGCGGCACCACCTTCTGCCCGACATGCCATGCGGCCCTGGTGGTGCGCGACTGGTACGAAATCCCCGCCTACCACCTGACCGACACGGGCCATTGCCCGCATTGCGGCACCGCCATCGCCGGACGCTTCGAGCATTACGTCGGTGCCTTCGGCGCCCGGCGCATACCAGTCAGCATGGACGTTGTCGCTTGAGGCGCAGGCATGGCGTGCCGGATATCTCGCAGCAGCGGGTGCCTTTATCGATATCAAGGGCTGACCGGGTTGTTGTCGCCGTGGGCCAGCAGGGTGCCGGCAGGCGCCTTCCGGCTGGGTACCCGCAGGCTGCGCGGCAGCCGCGTGGCCTGGCTACTAGCGCCCGCGGCGATGCCGGCGCCCAGTGCTGTGCCTGCCTGCCGCTCGGCCTGCGTGCCCTGGGGATGGATATAGCCGGGATGGCTGAGGCCATTGGCGGCCACCAGCAGCAGAATCGCGAGATGTTCCGAGTACATGCTTGCCTCCTTCGGTTTCCCGGCGTATGCCGGACACTCC
The DNA here is from genome assembly GCA_009772925.1 of bacterium. Classification (GTDB taxonomy): domain Bacteria; phylum Pseudomonadota; class Gammaproteobacteria; order Burkholderiales; family Thiobacillaceae; genus PFJX01. Next base: position 6,174 of record WOUQ01000007.1, on the reverse strand, counting down.
GCAGGCTAGGCGTCGCCATCCCCGCCCGTTAGCAAGCCGGTTGCGACCCGGACGGCCCACCCGGCGGGCCAACCCGGTTGGTGTCGGACCGAGTGGCCGCCGTCTATGCTCACGACCAGGTCACCCTCATGCGCGGCGGAGATTCTGCCGATAAGGAGGCATCCGTCCCCAACACGAGTCGTCGCGGCGCGGCCGCCGGCACCCAGAAGCGAAGGAGAAGGTCCATGTCTTTCCTGCAGGAACAATGGCAATCCCACAGCCGCCAGCCGAGCCCGGCGCGGCGCTATAGCAGCCAGCGCGAGTTCGAGGCCGACTGGGTCGGCCGCCTGCGCCGTCGCTACGGCCTTTCGCAGGAATCCCTGGCGGTGATGGCCAGCGTCTCCGTCACCACGGTGCAGAACTGGGAAAACCCGGGCAGCCACAAGAACATCGCCCCGCACAACCAGGACCGCCTGCGCGACATCGAGCGCGAGCTGTGGATCAAGTCGCACGTCACCCTGCTCGAACCCTGCCCGCCCTTCATCCGCGCCCTGCACGACCTGCTGGCCGGCAACCGCGACGCCAGCGCGCAGGGCCTGGCCGACTACCTGGTGGCGCAGATGGACGCCCACGATCCCGAGCGTGCCCGCCTGCTGCACTGGGCCGGCCTCGCCCACAGCATCGCCGATCCCGCCTCGGCCAAGGCGCGGGAGTACCAGCGCGCCGCCCTGGCGGCCCTGGGCCGGCATCTGTCGCCGCTGTCCGCCGCCATCGAGAACGAAATCCTCGGCAGCCAGTTCGAGGATCTGCTTGCCCTGCCCGAGAGTCCGGAGCGGCGCGAGATGGGCCGCAACCTGGCCTCCGCCTGCCAGCGCCTGTATCAGCGCGACCACCAGCCAGCCTATCTCTGGAACGCGCTCGAGGTGGCCTGCCGCGCGCCGCTGGACACCGCCACGCAATACGCGCTGCTGGGGGAACTGGCCGCGGCACTCGGCGATGCCTCGGTGCGGCGCCGGGTGATGAGCGATCCCGCCTACCAGGCGGCGCGCGCCGCCTACGCGCTGGCCGCCGATGCCGCCTCGGTCAACTGAGCGGGTGGGAGACGACCATGACCACCACGTTCAAACTCCTCCTCGGATTGCTGCTGGCCTGCGGCATCGCCCCAGCCCTGGCGGCCACCCCGGTTCCGACGCCGAGTGCGGGTATTGCATCGACCACCGTTCCCTCCCCAGAGCATCTTGCCTGGCAACGCGTGGGCTCCCCGCTGCGCGAGGCCTGAAAAAAACGGCCGCCCTGTTACGGGCGGCCGTGATTTCGCGCATCCGCCGGCCAGAGCGGCCGGCTCCCTGGATCAGAAGGTATTCGCCATGATGGGCGCCACATCCACCTGCGGCGCATGGCACAGCGTGCAGACGTAGTGCTTGTTGGAAATACTGAGTTCGCCCTTGTCGGACTTGACGTAGTGCGCCTCTGACATGGGCGTGGGCTTGCCCTTCTCCTTCTTGCCGATCTTGCCCGGCTCCTCATGGCATTCCAGGCACTTGTTCATCTTGGCGTTGACCGGCATGTACTTCTCCGCGCGGTGCGGGATCTGCGGCGGCGCATCCTCCCAGGAGCGCGGCAGGATGCCGGCAACCTTGGGGTCGAGGTCGCGGTACTCGAAGGCGGCGGGCGCGGGATCGGCGAACACGCTGACCGGCGACAGGCCGAGACTGTCGTCCAGTACGGCCATATCGCCGACGGCGTAACTACCGAGCGCGAAGGTCGACAGCGCGGCAAGCATGAGCAGTTTCTGTTTCATCTGAGTTCTCCTCGCATCAGACCTTGTAGACCTTGACCGCGCTCTTCTTGTAATCGCTCTCTCTCGAGATCGGGCAAGTCGCGTCGATGCAGATCTTGTTGATGAGCACGCCCTCGTCGAAGAAGGCGGCATAGCAGGTGCCCCTGGGCATGGTGTTGCGGCCACCGGTCTCGATGCGGATCTGCACCTTGCCCCGGCGCGATTCCACCCAGGCAAGATCGTTGCGCTTGAGTCCCCGCTTGGCGGCATCGTCCGGATGCATCCACATCACGGCGGCCGGCACGGCGCGGTGCAACTCCGGAACGCGCCGGGTCATCGTGCCGGTATGCCAGTGCTCCAGCACGCGGCCGGTGCAGAACATCAGGTCGTAGTTGGCGTCCGGCATCTCCACCGGCGCGGCATAGGGCCGGAAGAAGATCTTCGCCTTGTCGGCGACGCTGACCGGCTTGGGATCGGTCACCTTGTCGAGGTCGCCGCTGGGGATGGCCTTGAACAGCTTGCCGTAGAACTGGAAGCCGGCGCCCTTCTTGACGTAGGGGTCATGCTGCTCGTTGAAGCGCCAGTGGGTTTCCTTGCCGTTCACCACCGGCCACTTCATGCCGCGCACGTCGTCGTCGTGATAGACATCGAAGTCCGCCAGATCCTTGCCCACGCCGCGGCCGAACACGGTGTATTCCTGCCAGATCGCCTTCTCCGGGAACCAGCCGTCACCCAACAGCCTGGCGATGTGGTTGTCGCGCCCCTTGGCCACGGCGTCGGGCCACTTGACCTTGAGGTTGTTGGGCGTGGCGAACAGCACCTTGTACAGGCTGTCCTCCGGCGAATAGCCCAGCTTCACCGCCTCGTCGAGCACACTGGGCAGCTTGCCGTCCTCGTAGCCGGCCACTTTCAGGCCGGGTACCTTCTGCTCGCCCCAGAACTCCTTGACCTTGAAGCGCTTGGAGAACTCGATGGCTTGCCACATGTCGCCACGCGCCTGTCCGGGCGGCTGCACAGACTGTCGCCAGTGCTGGGTGCGGCGCTCGGCATTGCCATAGCTGCCCCACTTTTCGAAGATCATGGCGGAAGGCAGGATCAGGTCGGCGACCTTGGCGGAAATGCCGGGATAGGCCTCGGAGACGACGACGAAGTTGTCCATCTCGCGCGCCGCCTTCAACCAGTGGTTGATGTTCGGATGGCTCTGGAACGGGTTGTTCACCGCCACCCACAGCCACTTCACGCCACCGTCCTCGAGGTCGCGCAGGATCTTGCCGTAGGTCGAGCCGATGTGCGGATTGATCGTCTTGGCCGGCAGGTTCCACTGCTTCTCGGTGTACTCGCGGTGCGCCGGGTTGGGGATCAGCCGGTCGGAGGGCAGGCGGTGGCAGAACATGCCCACCTCGCGCGCAGTGCCGCAGGCCGAGGGCTGGCCGGTCAGCGAGAAGGCGCCGTTGCCGGGTTGGCTCTGCTTGCCCAGCAGCAAGTGGTTCATGTAGCACTGCTCGTTGACCCAGGTGCCGCGCACGCTCTGGTTGAAGCCCATGGTCCAGAACGACACCACCTTGCGGGCGGGATCGATGTAGTAGTCGGCAAGCTGCTTGAGCTTGGCCTTGTACTGGTCGAGCGGCTCGTCGGGATCGCCCTTCGACATGGCGGCGACAAAGTCGAGGGTGTAAGGCTCCACGGCCTTCTTGAAATCCTCGAAGCTGATCAGCCAGTGCGCGGCGGGGTTGCCGGTGCTCTTCTGCTCCACCACCTCGCCTTCGGTGCGGCGCTGGGCGATGGCCTCGTCGCGATCCAGCTTGACGCGCAGTTCCTTGGCCTGGATATCCTTCTCCGCCGGGAAGGCGAACTTGTCGGTGGGCCGCATGCCATAGCCGATGTCGTAGGGACCGGTGGTAAACACGCAGTGCTTGTTGACGAAGTCCCAGTTCACCGCGTTGCGGGCAATGATCTCGCGGGCGATGTAGTTCTGGATGGCCAGGTCGGTCTGCGGCTTGAAGATGATTTCCAGATCGGCGATGTCCGAGGACATGTTGCGATAGGTGGTCAGATTGATGATGCGCGCGTTCTTGTGGCCCAGGCGGCGGTCGGTGATGCGCGACCACAGGATGGGGTGCATCTCCGCCATGTTCGCACCCCACAGGATGGCCGTGTCGGTGTACTCGATGTCGTCGTAGTTGCCGGCCGGCTCGTCGGTGCCGAACACGCTGTAGAACGCCGCCACCGCGCTGGCCATGCAGTTACGCGCGTTGGGGTCGATGTTGTTGCTGCGCCAGCCGGCCTTGAACAGCTTGTTGAAGGCATAGCCTTCCTGGATGGTCTTCTGCGCCGAGGCGAGCATGGCGACGCCGGTCGGCCCCTTCTCCGCGTAGGTCTTGCGGAACTGCCGCTCCATCTCGTCGAACGCCTGTTCCCAGGACACCGGCACGAACTTGCCCTTCTTGTCGAACTTGCCGTCGGTCATGCGCATGAGCGGCTGCGTCAGGCGGTCCTTGCCGTACATGATCTTGCCGTTGAAATAGCCCTTGACGCAGTTCAGGCCGCGGTTCACCGGCGCCTTGGGGTCGCCCTTGGTGGCCACCACGCGGCCGTCCTTGGTGGCCACCATGATGCCGCAGCCGGTGCCGCAGAAGCGGCAGACCGATTTGTCCCACTGCCAGTCCTTCTCGCCGGCCTTGACCGCTGCCAGGGCCTCCTTGGACAGAGGCATGCCCACCGTGGCGGCGGTGCCGGCGGCGATGCTGGTTTTCATGAAGTCGCGTCGCGAAAGTGTCATGTGTTGTCTCCTGTATGTACGTTGGACCGGGTGCATCCTCACGGATGCGCGGTGCTGCTGCATGCGCGAATCCCGTGGCGTCCGCGCCACCGCGAGATCGTCCGCGCAACATAGCACCGGTGTTTTTCCAAGTTTTTGATCCAGATCATGGTTTCTGTCGATTCCCCACTGTTTCCGTGGGTAATTTCTGAAAAAAAAACCCGGCCACAAGGGCCGGGGATCGAGACAGGAGGACTACAGCCGGCGGTCTCTGGGGACCGCTCGGTAATTCAGCGCCTGGAAAGCTTCTGGGGCGCTTCGATTGCCTTGAGGTCGGCGCCGTAGGCGCGCGCCAAAGCTTTCGTTTCCACCATGGGTACCTTCACCGCACCCTTGCCCAGCAGTTTGTCGGCCACCGCCTGGTCATGGCTCATGTAGTTGAGCCTGGCCTCAACCTTGATCCTCTTGGCATCGGAGGGCAGCTTGAAGGCGTACTTGGCGATGCGATGGCCCTTGGGCGGGATGGTGTTCATTTCTTCGAACCCGGATCGCCATCTCCTTTCGGCTCGGCCAAGGCCGGCGGCTCCGGCCATGGCCATGTGCAAGCGTTTTACCCATCGATTGGCATCCAGGGATCGGTGGCTTCGTGAGCAGCCGGATCGGCTTGCCGGTGCCTACAGTTCGCCGTTGGCGGCCGCGCGCATGATCTCGTCCATCTTGGCGCGGATGTCCTTGGCGTGTTTCGCGACCTCGGCATCGACGCCCATCTTGCCCTGCACGGAGTCGAGCCAGGCCAGGTCCCAGTCCAGGGTGAGGACCCAGATCTGCTTGTTGGCGTCTTCCATGATGGCGATGCGGCAGGGCATGTAGACGATGGACTCCGGCGCCGCCATCAGCACCGCGCGGCCGGCCGCGATTTCGCAGTAGTGATAGACCTCCATGCGCGGCGCATTCATGTCGCCGAGCACGGCCTGGATGTCCTTCCACATCGGGCTCTCGCCCACTTTCTTGAAATTGACCTGGTTGGCGCGCAGTTCCATGGACTGCTTGACGTCGTCGAAGGTCAGGCCATCCTTGGCCTTGTACTTGGTGGTCATGAAGCTCATGGCGTCACGAATGCCCATTTGCGGCATCAGCGCCATCATCGCCTGCATCATCAGCATCTTCTGCTCGTGCGGCAGGCTGGGGGCCATGGAATAAGGCTTGGCTGCGACGGAAGGCTTGAAGGAAGCCATCGATCCGACCAGGCCGAGCACATTGGGAATATTGGGTAGGGATACGGCGGGTACCGAAAGCCCGGGGATTTGCACCAGATAAGGATTTGTGGGCGCCGCCGCCTGCTGGGCGATGGCACTACCCGCGGCCAGCATCGTGCCGGCGGTTGCCAAACCAAGAATTGCCAGTCGTGTATTCATGATGCGTCCTGTCTCGAAAAAGGGGAGCCGGGCGATCGGCTCCCGAGCACATCGATCAGCCGACCTTCGCCTCGTCGGTGCGCTTGTCACCGGTGTTGTCCACCCAGGTCACCGATACCGTGTCGCCAGCCTTGGCGCCCGCTACCCGGAAGTGCAGGTAGGGGTTCTTGCTCAGGCCGCCGCCCCACTGGGCGTCCAGCACCGGCTTGCCATTCAGCGTGGCGGTCACCGTGGTGATGTGG